>CAWDYX010000001.1:0-215030 GCA_963806575.1 uncultured Chloroflexia bacterium
TTCGTTTTTTTTTCGATACGAGGAACGAATACCGTGGAACATGAACCCAGCATTAGAAACACGCCGCAGAACCGCGCAAAAATGCTATACTTCGCCTTTACCTGGAAAGGCAATATATTTCCTCTTTCCTTAGTGCTACGCCTGCCCCCGGTCTAGGGGGGTTGTGACCTTTGTGGTGAAAGTCTTTAAACCAAAATGGTACATTGTTTTTCTATTAATAGAAAAGGGCTCCATGACAAGATTTCGTTTCCCCGTCTTCATCCTTCTCCTCCTCCTTCTGGTCAGCCTGGCCACGCCCGTCCACGCCCAGGCGAACGTCCAGGTCGTCCGCAACCTCGCCAGCCTGACCTTCCCGGAAAGCATTGACTTCCAGGCCGAGTTCCAGTCCGGCGCTCAGATCACCTCGGTGGTGCTCGAGTATGGCAGCAACCAGTTGACCTGCGGCACCGTCGAGGCCAAGGCCTTCCCGACCCTTACCCCCGCTACGGATGTGAAGGTGGATTGGGTTTGGGAAATGCGCCAATCCGGTTCGCTGCCGCCCGGCGCCTCGGTCTGGTGGCGCTGGCAGGTCAGCGCGGCCGGTGGCGTCCAGTTCACCAGCCCAACCAGGACCACCCTGTGGCTCGACAATGTTCATTCCTGGCAGGTCATCTCCGGCGGCAATATCAATCTGCATTACTACTCTGGCGGCGCATCCTTTGGTCAGCAGCTCCACGATGCGGCTGCCGCCGCCCTGGTCCGGCTTTCGCAGGATGTCGGCGTGACGGCGGACAGCCCCGTGGATATCTATATCTATGCCGACACCAACGACTTGCAGGATGCCGTCCTTTATTCACCCTCCTGGATCGGCGGACAGGCCTTTCCCGAAAGTGACATCGTCATCATCGGCATCCCGCCCGACCAGTTGGACTGGGGCAAGGGCACCGAAGCCCATGAGCTCACCCACGTGCTGGTCGGTCACCTGACCTTCTCGTGCCTGGGCTTTATCCCGACCTGGCTGAACGAGGGGTTGGCCATGTATGGGCAGGGCGGCTTGCAGCCGGTTGACCAGGCCCAGCTCGACCAGGCCAGGACGGCCGATACGCTGCCCTCCCTGCGTTCGCTCACGGGTGCCTTCTCGGAGGAGTTGAGCCGTGCCACGCTTTCATATGACGTGGCCTATAGCGTGGTCGATTTCATGCTCACCACGTACGGCCGCGATAAAATGACCGCCCTGCTGCTGGACTTGCGCGACGGCCAGACTGCCGATCAGGCCCTGCAGGCCGTCTATGCTTTCAATGTGGACGGGTTGGAAACGGCCTGGCGTACCTCCATCGGGGCAGCCGCTCATGCCGGGAGCTCGCAGCCCACTCCGCTCCCCACGCCGACCATAGTCCCGACCTTTGTCCCGATCGGCGCCGCCCCGCTTGCCGCGCCCATTTCCACGCCGCTCGCGACCCTGGCGCAGGCTTCAGCGGCACCATCGGCGGCACCGTCGGCCGCCTCGCCGGCTCCGTCCCCCAGCGCGGCCGCTGCTGCTCCGGCCAAAGCGCCCGGCTCGACCCTGGGCAGTCTCACCACCCTGCTCGAATATGGGCTGGCTTGCCTGGTCATCCTCTTGGTACTGGCCGGTCTGGCGATCTTCCTGATCGTCCGGAGCCAAAAAGAGGCCTCAAGGAGCGCAAAATGAAACCGGCCGGGAAATTGCTCTCCTTCCTTCTGGTCGCGGCCTCGCTCCTGCTGGCCTGTCAGGTTTCCGGGATAGCCACCCCGCCCGCCTTGAACGGTTCCACCGCTGCCCCCTCTGGATCGAATGCTTCCACCGCCACGCCCGGGGCGCGGCCTTCCACCTACGTCAATCAGGAGAACGGTGTCACCGTCCATTACCCAAATGGCTGGATCACGCAGCCGCCCGCCCAGGGCAGCCAGTCCCTGGTCGTTTTTGTCAGCCCGGACCAGAGCGTCCAGGCCGAGCTCTTTGTCTTCCCGCTCCAATCAGGTGATACGGCCGAGTCCTTCACCGGCCAGATGGCCGGCAGCGCCCTGCAGGGGCTGACGGATATCTCCATCCTGAGCGACGCCGCCCTGACCCGTGCCGATTCCAGCTCTGCCTGGAGCCGGGTGGTGACGGCTACCAGCAACGGCACCCAGCTCAAGATCAGCCTGACCACGCTCATCTTCGGGGCACGCGCATATTTCCTGCTGGCCTACGCGGATGGTATCCTTTTACGATGCCAACACCCGGGATATCAGCAGCCTGGTGAGCGGGATCAGTTTTCAGTCTCCCGTGATCAACGGGGTCAACCGGGACCAGGCCCTCTTCCTGACGGGCGGGGAAAGCACCAACCCGCGTGATTACGACCCGGCCACCGAACACGATTCCGGCGATAAGCGCCTTTATAGCGGGCTGGTCTCCTTCGACGCCAGCCTGAACCTGACGCCCGACCTGGCGGAATCCTGGGATATCTCGCCGGATGGCACGGTCTACACCTTCCACCTGCGCACGAACGCCAAATTCCACGATGGCCGGCCCGTGCTGGCCCGGGACGTGATCTACTCCTGGGAGCGCGCCGCCGCCCCCTCTACCCAGTCCGACACCGTGCTGACCTACCTGGGTGACATCCTGGGCGTGGCGGAGATGCACAGCGGCGCAGCCAGTCACATCTCCGGCTTGAAGGCCCTCGACGATCACACCCTGCAGGTCACGATCGATGCGGCCAAGCCCTACTTCCTGTTCAAATTGACCATGCCGGTCGCTTTTGTGCTGGATCAGAAGAACGTCGAATCCGGCCCGGACTGGTACCGCACCCCCAACGGCACCGGTCCCTACAAACTGGCCCGCTGGGACAGCTTCAAGCTGATGGTGTATGACGCCAACCCCGATTATTACCTGGGTGCACCCTCCATCCCGCAAATTGTGGTGGAGTTGTATACGGGGGTGGGCATCAACCTGTACGAATCGGGCGAGATCGATATGACCGGCGTCGCTTCTTCGGACGTGGCGCGCGTGCTCGATCCGGCCGATCCGCTGCATGCCGATCTGCGCAGCGGCGTGAGCCTGTGCACCGATTACGTGGTCTTCGATGTGACCCAGCCGCCCTTCGATGACGTCAAAGTGCGCCAGGCTTTCAGCATGGCCTTCGACCGGCAGAAATATATTGACGTGGTGGATAACGGGGTCGGCCTTCCGGCCAAGGGTCCCTACCCCCCGGCCCTGCCCGGCTACGACCTGAACCTGAAAGGTCTGCCCTATGATCCCGCACAGGCCCGCAGCCTGCTGGCCCAGTCCAAATATGGCGGTCCGCAGGGGCTGCCGCCCATCCTCTACACTGCCGGCGGGGATTGGCAACACCGCCGGGGCGGATGTGGCGGCCATGGCGCAAATGTGGGAACAGAACCTGGGTGTGAAGATCACCATCGAGAACATCGAGCCCGACAAGTATTATGACCGGCTCTACGCTGGCCAGCACGGACAGCTCTTCTCCGGCGGCTGGTGCGCCGATTACCCCGACCCCGAGAACTTTGCCGATGTCCTGTTCCATACCGGCGCGCAGCAAAATACCGGCAAGTACTCCAACCCGGCCCTGGACGCCGTTCTCGACCAGGCCCGCACCGAACAGGATGTCAGCAAGCGCATCGCCCTCTACCAGCAGGCCGAGCAGATGATCGTCCAGGACGCCCCGGCGTTGTTCATCTCGCACGGGGTCTCCTACATGCTGGTCAAATCCTATGTGAAAGGCTTCGTCCTGACGCCGATCGGCATTCCGCTCGAACGCTATTTGTCGTTGCAGCATTAATTGGTTTAGCTCGAAAAACAGGGCGAGCTGCTGCGCCAGTTGCCCTGTTTTCGAAACATCCCCTTTCCGCTTGCGGGAAGGGGGTCGGGGGGATGGGCGAAAATTTAGGTTTATGGTCGCGCCTCGGCCAGGAATTCCACCCTCGCGATCCCCGGCCCCACGCTGGATACCTGAAAATCGAAGGATACCGGGGCATTTGCCGTCAACGCCGAGGCGGATTCCCAGCGCCGCACCCCCACCACGTTCCCGTCTGCCGCGTAAGCGCTGGCCAGCACCCACAGCGTGGTTGCGCTGCCCGTGCCGGTCAGCAGGACCCGCCCGGAACCCTCTGCCGTCCGCCCGGAGGCGTCCACACGGACCAGCGTATTATCCAGGCTGACCGGCAGGTAACGTGTATCCCCCGGCAGCAGCCGGATGGCCGTCAGCACCTGGACGCGCAGGCTGGTATCCGCCTGCACCGGCGGGACAAAATGGGCTGCCAGCGGCATGGCTGCACCCGCTGGAAGAATATCGAGCAGTCCATACACAACCTGATTGGTGAGTTCCTGCCCGCTCGAATCCAGCAGGGTGAACCGTGCTGAAAGATTTTCGAGCGTCTCTGCGAAGCCATTCTGAACCAGGGCCAGGCACCAGAGCCCGCCGGTCGTCTCCGGCCAGCAGCGCGCCTGCGTGACCGGGAGCGGGGCGGGAGTGGGCGCCTGCTCGCCCGGGACCTGGTTGCCGGCTGGAATGACCAGCTTGGCCCCGACCGAAAGCGCAGTCGGCATAACGCCCGGGTTGGCCGCCAGCAGGGCCTCCAGTGAGACTCCGAAGCGCTGGGCAATGCCGCTCAAGGTGTCACCCTGTACCACCGTGTAGGTGAAGACGGTCGGGGTGGGCAGGCTGATCTCGGTCAGCCCGGGCAATAGGGTCGGCGTGCGGGTGCCGGTGGCAGTCTGGAACGGTACGGCTTTTGCCGGAGTTGGGGTTGCCTCGGCCTTCTGACTACAGGCAGCCAGAATCAAAAGAAGAGACAGACACGCCAGGCATCTTCGCATGGGGAGATTATACCCGTTCCACTTGCCCCATCTTCCAGGCTGTGCTAAACTCCATCCATGGCTGATAATGAGGAACAACCCGCCTCCGAAACCGGTGTAGACATCATGCTGCAGCAAGCCATCGAGGCCCTCCGCGCAGGTGATCGCCCGCGCGCCCGTGACTTGCTTCAGCGTCTGGTGAAGGCTGACCAGAATAATGCCACCTATTGGGTCTGGCTCAGCGCGGCAGTGGAAACACAAAAGGAACGCCAGTATTGTCTGCAGACCGCCATCCAGATCGATCCGAAGAATGCCGCCGCCAAACGCGGCCTGATCATGCTGGGAGCACTCCCGCCGGACGATTCGGTGCCGCCCTTCCCGGTCAACCGGCCGCGCCTGTGGGAGCAGAGGCTGTCAATGCTCAAAGAACCTCAGGAAAAGCCGCGCGGCTGGGCAAATCCGGTTACGCGCGTGTTCATGGTGCTGGGTATTGCAGTCTGCGTGCTGGGTCTGTTCGTAGGCGGTTATCTGCTGCTGCCGAAACCTGTAAAACCGATTATCCCCACCCACACCCGCTATCCGACGGCAACCAGTTCGCATACCCCCACCATTACGCCGATCGCCAGCCTGCGCACCCCCACGCCGACCTTCCACGGCCCTACGCCGCTCTGGATGTTCCTGGACAAGACCTACACTCCCACACCGCTTTACGTGGTCACCCAGCATCCCATCATCAGCCGCAGCGCCTATGAAGCGGGGCTGCGCTTCCTGGGTGCAATGGATTACAAAAACGCACTGGCCTTGTTCCAACAGGCGCAAGGCCTGGAGCCGGGTGCTCCGGACATCGATTATTACATCGGTGAGGTTTACCGCGGACAGGGCAGTTACCGCACGGCGCGGGACGAGTACCAGAAAGCCATTAATAAAGATGCCAATTTCGCCCCGGCATTCCTGGGGCGCGCCCGGGCCAACCTGAGCCTGAACCCGACTGCAGATGTGAGCAAGGACCTGGACGAAGCCATCATTCTTGACCCGCACTTTGCCGAGGCCTACATTGAACGCGGCAAGTACCTGCTCCCGGACAACCCCAGCGCAGCCGAGGCGGACTTCGAGGCCGCCCTGGAGCTCACCCCGGATTCTGCGCTGGTCTACTATTATCTGGCAGAGGCGCAGTTGGGCCTGGGTGAGAACGCGGCCGCGCTCGAATCGGCGCAACGTGCCAACCAGATGGATATCACGCTCATCCCGGTCTATCTGGCACTGGCGCAGGCTTATATTGCCACGGGTCAGAGCGAACAAGCCGTCAGTGTGCTGCAGACGTATAACGTCTATGCGCCGGGTGATACCAGCGCTTTTCTCGCACTGGGGACGGCATACAATGCTGCCGGACAGTCTCAGGACGCAATAAATATCCTCGACAAAGCCATTGCGGCCGACCGGAAAAATGCCGAAGCCTATTTCCAGCGCGGCTACGCGTACTTTACCCTGCAAAAGGCCAATCTGGCCGAAGCAGACTTCCGGTTGGCGGTCGCCTACGATCCGCGTGACTTTGATTCACAGCTTGACCTGGGGCGTGTCTTTGAGATGGAGAAGAAACCGGGCGATGCCTATATGCAAATCGATCAGAAAGCCCTCCCGCTGGCGAAAACAAACCGGACGAAGGCACAAGTCTACTACTGGGAAGCTCTCTATCTTGAGGAAATTGGCGATCCATTATCCAAAGTAGGAGCCAGGAATGCCTGGTACCTACTGATTGCCCTGCCTGCGCAGGCAATGCCAGCAGAGTGGCGCTCCCAAGCCTACGAGCATCTTACGATCACCCCGACCTATACCCCGACGTTAACCCCGACGATCACCCCCACCTTTACACTCACGCCAAGCCTAACAAAGACATTATCACCCACTCCAAGTCCAACGAAAACACTTACGCCCACGCCAACCTCCGGGGAGTGATTGCTTCTTTGGAGGATATTTACTTCCGGCATTCCTCGCACGGACACAGCGCCCGCAGATAGCGCCATTGGTAAATTCCCGAATCATGCCCATCCTCCCAAACCGGCGTGATGGCATAGGAACCAATTGGCACAAGCGTGGTCAGGCGGGTGGCGGGTGAATCGGAGATGGGGACGTCAAAGACAGCCGGGTCGGGGGTATCGCCCATACGATCGTGCCCGCCGCGACATTCCGCACATGGGCAGCCCGCGCGCAGAAGGGAAAACGGATACCGGCTGGCATGCCCGTCATCCCAGAGAACAATCAATTCTTTCCTGGCGCGACTGGCAGTGATGGAAGCAGGTTTCATAGACTTCTTGAGACTACTTGGGACTTATTGGGAGGGAATGGCCTTGAGATAATCCTGGACGGCCCAGCCGGACCTGGTAGTATCGTAGGTAGCCGTCAAATACCACCAGGTATACCCGTCGGCCTGTTCCGGCCCATTCGTGACCAGGAAAGCCTCCGAATCAAAGGCTGAAAAGAAGTCAGCCTTCAGTGCAGGTTGCTTATGCACCCGCAGTCCCACACCACCTGTAGTGGGCTGCACGTACACGCCTATGGCGATCTGGCCCGGCGCAGGGGTGGAGGAGGGCGCCGGAGTGGGCGGGACTGGCGTCAGGGTGGGAGGCAACGGGAGCGGCGTGGAAGACGGGGCTGGAATAATGGTCAGAACCGAGGTAGACGCATTCAGGCCCGGTGTTGAAGCGGCGGCAGGACGCATCACCAGGATATATACCAGGCTGCCGCACAGCAGCAGCGAGGCAAGAACCACCATCGCAATCAGGACTTTGCCATTTAGAATATTCTTCATCCTACACCAGTAGATTGATCCTTTTCGTTCTGCAATAAATACCTGGCTTGTGGTGGCATCAAGATAAGCAGTTTTTGCGGGAGGACTTCGAGCACAGCCGCCTGCGCACCAAGCAACGGCTCGCCGTCAATCTGGATTGGGAACGGCGTCTCAGACTCGATGTTCACCTTATGGAACGGGATACAGCGCGCCAGCTCCGAAGACAGGTGACGCCCGGATTGCATATCGAAGAAATGCCGGAAGGCATCTGCCAGGGTGGAGCCGGAAAGCAACCAAAGGTCCATCCTGCCATCGTCCAGATAGGCAGACGGGGATATTTGCAGCAGCCCTCCATAATGGCGGATGTTGCTGGCAACTGCCAGCAAGTAGTGGCCTTCAACCTGCTTGTCGTCTGCGGTCACATGCAAATTCATCCCGTGCCAGATGGTTGCATTCCAAACAGTGGTAGCAAAATATTCGGGTATGTTGAGGTATTTTTCGAAACGCTTGCGGGGGTCCAGTTTCTTAACGGTCATGGCATCCAGCCCGATACCGGCCCACATCAGAAAGGGCTGGCCGTTGCACAGGCCCACATCCACTGCACAAGGCGGAGCCTCGACCAGCAAGCGGGTATTCTGGCGTAATGACCGGATATGCGACCAGACAAAGGCATTTATGCCCATCTCACGTGCCCAAACGTTGGTCGTTCCGGCAGGGAGCACCCCCAGGGCCGTCTGTGATCCGAGAAGTCCACTGGCCGCCTGCCCGGCCGTGCCATCCCCACCAATGGTAAAGACGGCGCGGAAGTTCTCCAAGGCGGCCATGCGTGCCAGTTGGGTGGTATGGCGGCCGTTGACGGATTCAACCACTTCCACACGCCAGCCGTGGTCATTCAGTACCCGGATGACACCGCCGATGAACGGACGGACTGAAATACGCCCGGCAGCAGGATTATAGATAAGCAATGCATCGGCCATGCCTGTATTATACTTTGGCGGAGGCAGAATGAAGCACAAAAGTGCCGTGTTATAATCCCGACAAGCATTATCATGGAAGAACCTCGCCTGCTCAACAATCGCTATCAAATCCTTGAACAAATTGGAAAAGGCGGCATGGCCATTGTGTATCGTGCCATCGATACCATGCTGGAACGATTGGTGGCCGTAAAAGTCCTGCGCGAAGACTACTCACGCGACAAGGCCTTTTTGGATCGTTTCCGTCAGGAAGCCAAAGCAGCCGCCAACCTGTCTCATCCGAACATTGTCACCGTCCACGACTTTGGGCTGGATAAGGGACAAATCTTTATCGTCATGGAATACATCCCGGGAACGGACCTGAAAACGCTCATTCATCAGCGCGGCCGGTTAAACCCCGAGGAGGCAGTGCCATTGCTCATCCAGGCCTGCGCAGGCATAGGATATGCACACCGCGCCGGGTTGGTGCATTGCGATGTGAAGCCGCAAAATATGCTGGTCACACCGGATATGCGTTTAAAGGTCACCGACTTTGGGATCGCGAGAGCACTTTCCACCATTAAGACCGACGAGAAGAGCGAGGTGATCTGGGGCAGCCCGCAATATTTCTCTCCCGAACAGGCCGCCGGCGCGGCTCCATCGCCTGCCTCAGATGTGTATTCGCTTGGCATCATCATGTATGAAATGCTCTCCGGTTCATTACCCTTCCATGCGGATTCCTCCACCGAGCTCGCCCACTTGCACCTCGAAGCCGAGCCGATATTGATCTCTGAGATGATCCCGGAAATCCCGCCGGTTCTTGAGAAGATCCAGAAGAAGGTGCTGTCGAAGGAACCTTCCCAGCGCTACCGGACAGCCGATCAACTCGGACGCGTCCTGATGAACTTTGGAAACTCCAGAGCCGCTCCGGCCTTGAGCCTGACTCCCGAAGCGGTGGCCGCAGCCACCGACACCACGGCAACTGGTGACACCCGCTCCCCTGAGACGGGACCCGAGATAGACTGGGTTTCGGTTGGCCTGGGGTTGGTTGCGCTTGTGGCTACACTGGGGCTGGTTCCATTCTGGCTTTGGGTTTATTTCGTGTATAATCCGCCCATTCGGTGAGACGGAAATACAAGCCTGCCCTGGTGTTCGGAGAAAATGACAAAACGGTTCGTGATCGCCCCATCCATTCTTTCGGCGGATTTTACCCGCCTGGGCGAGCAAATTGCAGAAGCTGAAGCGGCTGGAGCGGACTGGATCCATGTCGATGTAATGGATGGGCATTTCGTGCCTAACCTGACGATGGGACCGTTCATTGTCGAAGCCTGCCGCCGGGCCACGAAATTGCCGCTGAACGTGCACCTGATGGTTGAACATCCGGAGAACCTGCTGGAGGCTTTTGCACACGCCGGAGCCAGCCACCTGATCGTGCATGTGGAGACCTGTCCGGAGATCGCCAGCACTTTGAAATTCATCAAACGGCTGGGATGCAAGGCTGGCGTAACACTCACCCCATCCACGCCTGCCAACAGCCTGGAAGCAGCCCTGCCATTTGCTGACCTTGTCCTGGTTTTGACCGTCCATCCAGGTTATTCGGGTCAGGAATTCATGGTCGAGGAAGTGCCGAAGATTGCCGCATTACGCCATAAATTGGACGAGATTGGCTCATCTGCCTGGCTGGAGGTGGATGGCGGCATCTCGGTCGAGACCATTTCCCAGATCCGGGACGCTGGTGCAGATGCCTTTGTCGCGGCGAAGGCGGTCTTCGAATATCCGAATGGAATCGCCGCAGGTATCCAAGCGTTGAAGAGTATGCTATATCCTTGAGGTTATATTTAAAACAAAAATCACGGCGAAAGCCGTGACCTTGTCTCAGAAGGTTAAAAATTTATTATGCCGTCTTCGCCAGCGTGCGGATGCATTTGGTGCACAGCGTCTTTTGTACTTTCCGACCGTTCTCAATGATCGTCACCTTCTGCAGATTCGGATGGAACGGGCGATTGGTTGCCCGCTTGGAGAACGAAACGTTGTGACCGAAGGTAGTGGACTTACCACAATGAGCGCATTTTGCCATTTCTTGAATTTCCTTTCCAAACTGATAAAACCTGCCTGTTTTGAGCAGGCGGCGTATTCTACCACGAAACGAACCCTAGTACAAGTCGAGGGTTATTTATAGACAAAGGATAAAAACTATGAGCGAAGAAACGACCACCTTGGGCACCATCCACATTTCGCCAAGTGCCCTGGCAACAATCGCTTACCATGCCACAATGACCTCCTACGGCGTGGTGGGACTGGCTCCCAGGAACCTGGCTGAAGGTCTGGCCATGACCATCACCCACGAACCCGCACGGGGTGTTTCGGTGAACTACAATGGCGAAGAAATCGATATTGATGTTCACATCATCATCGAATATGGCACCCGGATTACCTCAGTGGCCGAAAGCGTGGCCAACTCGGTGCGCTATCAGGTGGAGAAGGCACTGGGTATGCCGATCCACCATGTAAACGTGCATGTTCAGGGCCTGCGCATCAGCAATCCAGATTAATGTAAGGAGAATTTATAAGAATGGATCCGGATGTAGAAGCGCGGCTGGAGCGTTTTAAGTCGACGCCGGTCGACGGGCAGATGCTAAAGAAGTTGGTCGAAGCAGGGTTGACCTGGTTGCGGGCCAATCAGCAGACGGTCAACCTGCTCAACGTCTTTCCCGTCCCTGATGGAGATACTGGTACGAACATGGTCCTGACCATGCAATCGGCCTACAATGAGATTGACAGCCTCGGCCATCACGGCGTTGGCCAGATGGCGGCGGCCGTATCGCAAGGGGCATTAATGGGGGCACGCGGCAACTCAGGTGTGATCCTTTCCCAATTATGGCGTGGTTTTGCACGCGCTCTGCATAACCAGGAGATCCTGGATGGCCCGGGTTTGGTGAGAGCTTTGGCTGAAGGGCGGGATACTGCCTATAAAGGCGTCGTCCGGCCGGTGGAAGGGACCATTCTGACCGTTGCCAAGGATGCTGCGACTGCCGCGATGGAGGCCCTGCACGAGACAGATAACCCGATCGAAATTCTGGCACGGGTTGTCCCGGCGGCAGACGCTTCAGTGGAAAGGACCCCCGACCTGCTCCCGGTTCTCAAGCAGGCTGGTGTGGTCGACGCGGGAGGCAAGGGTTTATTCTTTATCCTGGAAGGAATGCTGCGCTACATCAATGGTGAGCCGCTGGATACGCCAACTGCAACTGTCCAGCCACTGTCGGCGATGAATTTGGAGAATGCCATGGAAGACATCGAGCCAGGCCAGGATTTTGAAGTGGTAGTTGATTTTGTCCCCGATCAAGAACTTAACCTGCATAACTTCTATGCCGAATTGGAAACGATGGGAACATCCATCCAGGTGGGTGAAGGAGAGGGCATGTACCGGATGCACATCCATGTTCCGACTGAGAATCGCAACAAACCGGTGGATTACATCCTGGGTCTGGGAACGATCACCAAGATTGCGATGGAAAACCTGGTGGCGCAGATGGAAAATATAAACAAAAAATCCACTGCGAACCGCATCGAACCGGCCAATATCGAGCCGGGACAGATCGCAGTGGTGTCCGTCTCGCCTGGTCAAGGTATTTCGCGCGTCTTTGCCAGCCTGGGCGTTGCAGCCATCGTCGAGGGTGGGCAGACGATGAACCCATCCACGAAGGACATTCTGGATGCCTTCGAGAACCTGCCGACTGATAAAGTCATCATCCTTCCCAATAACAAGAATATCATCCTGGCGGCGCAACAAGCCCAGGAAGTAACCGTCAAGAAAGTCTATATTATTCCCACCCATAACATTCCACAGGGATTGGCAGCCATGATGCATCTGAATCCAGACGGGGCTGTGGAGGAAGTCGCGGCCAGGATGAACAAGTCGATCGAGGATGTTGTTGCGATTGAAATAACGACCGCGACACGAACAGTGGAGATAGATGGTGTATCAGTGGAAAAGGGGCAGGTTATTGCGCTGGTGAATGGCAGACTGGCCGTCGCAACGGGTTCTGTGGAAAAATCCTGCCTGGGTGCGTTGGAAAAGGCTGGAACGGCCGAGCACGAACTGATAACCCTGTTCTATGGTGAGGATTTATCATCAAATGAGGCCAACCGGATTGTGGATGTAATCCGGGCGGCCTATCCTGCGCAGGAAATCGAATTACAGGACGGCGGCCAACCACATTACCAATTCATCATTTCAGTAGAATGATCCCAGGTTTGGCGGAGGTAGCCGACATCCCCGCCTAACAGCAGAACTATGCCCAACGTCTGCATCCTCACTGATAGTACTGTACAATTCACGCAGTCCATTTTTCCCGGGCATGAACGTGTATATGTCATCCCGTTCGAACTCCAGGAGACCGCCGCTCAGGAAGGCAGGCCCTTCCCAGGTGGTATCGGGCTTCAAAAGCAGTTAATTTCCCCCTCTCCGCAGGAATTCATCCGGTTCTATGCCAGGTTGAGCAGTGAATACGACTCAATCCTTGTGCTTACGCTCTCCTCATTTCTTAATCCCACGTTGAAAAATGCCCTCCTGGCTTCATACCAACCTCGTAATGGGGCAGTTGTGGAAGTGATCGATTCACAAACTGCCGGAGTTGGATTGGGGATGCTGGTCCAGATTGCGGCAGACGCAGCCTCTGAAGGGGCATCCCTTAAGGAGATCGATCGGCGGCTGCGAGTCAACATCCCGCGCATTTACGTTCAGTTTTGTATCCCGGAACTTATCTATTTGGCTTATTACGGCCTGATGGACTATTCCCAGGCAGTGGTTGGTGAGATGATGGGGCTGTTATCCATCTTTGCTTTTGAGGAGGGGCGTCTGGTCCCCATGGAAAAGGTCCGCACTACGCGCCGCTTGTTCGAGGCTTTTCAGGATTTTATGGGTGAGTTCGAAACCCCTTCCCAGATAGCGTTGGTGCGTAGTGTGGGTCGCGGCAGCCTGCGTACTTCCCCAATACGCCAGTTCGTAAAGGATACTTTTCCCGGGGCTCAATTCAGCGAACACCCTGTCCATCCGCACCTGGCTGCGCTGCTGGGGCCACACAGTATCGGCCTGTTTGTAATGGAACCGGCAGATAGGAGGAGGGATTGAAAACAGGTTTTGTCGCTGATAGCACCTCTGATATTCCCGCAGCCCTGGCCGATCAATATGGGATCGAGATTGTTCCGGCACTCATCAATATTATGGGGACCAGTTATGTGGATGGAGTGGATATCAGCCGTGAAGATTTCTATAACCGTCTACCAGGTTTGAAACCTTTGCCGACGACTTCAACACCCTCGGTTGGTGCATTCCAGCAACGCTACGAGAAACTGCTGGAAGCCGGTGCAGATCACATCATCTCACTCCATCCTCCAAATGAATTAAGCGGCATCTTCAATGCCGCCCGGCTGGCGGCGCAGGCATTCGGCCAGCGCATCAAGGTGGTGGATAGCGGACAAATCAGCCTAGGTCTTGGTTTTCAGGTTATTCTGGCAGCAGAAGCAGCAGCACAAGGGGCCATTTATGACCAAGTGCTGGCCCTGGTGGATAGTGTACGCAAGCGTGTGCGGTTGACGGCGCTGCTGGATAGCATCGATTACGTTCGTCGCAGTGGGCGGGTCTCCTGGGCAGCGGCCATGATAGGAGGGGCGCTGCGCCTTCACCCTATTATTGACCTGCGCCATGGCATTGTCCATCGGTTGGGGCATGTGCGTACACACCTGCAGGGTATTGAGCGACTGATCGGAATGCTGAATTCCTGGGGAATGTTAGAGCGATTGGCTGTTTTACACACCAATGCTGAATCGGATGCGTGGCAATTAATGGATGAAGTCAAATCGAGAGTGGCTGTTCCGCCTTTGCTGGTAAATGTTACAACAGCCATCGGGACGCACGTCGGCCCGAATGCGCTGGGGTTCGCGGCGGTCCCGGTTTCATAAGTAGGTATGGCTGAAAAATGCCAGGCAGGAGAGATTCCTGCCTCAGCAGTATAGGATCATAAGAAAGCGGAGGCTGCCTAAGAGGGGCCTCCGCTGGTTTGAAAATTCCTGCCAAGAACCGACTTGTCTCAGTCCAGGTAATACGTCATCCTTTGCAGACCGATGGACGGGTCAAGGTACTGTACCCGCACTCCCGCCGGAACACTCAGGCTGATGGGTGCATAATTCAAGATGGCTCTAACCCCTGCCTCCACCAATTGGGTGGTGACTTCCTGCGCCTCGGCCGCCGGAACACAGACCATGGCGACCCTGATGCCGGCTTCCTGAATTGTCTTTCCCAGTTCGCGTGAATCCCGGATGACATATTCGCCCGCCTGTTTGCCAATTTTCTGCGGATCATTATCGAAAACCATCGCCACGCGGAAACCACGGTCCCTAAATCCCTGATAGCGCGCCAGGGCGTGACCCATGTCACCCATGCCAACCAAGGCTACATCCCAAGCATGTTCCACCTGGAGGATTTCGCGCAATTTGCCGACCAGAAAGGGAATGTTATAACCGGTACCCTGCTTGCCGAACTCTCCGAATTGAGAAAGATCCTTGCGGATTTGCGCTGCCGAGATGTGAATCTGCTCGCCCAGTTCCTGTGAAGATGTGGTCTGTTGGTCCTGCGCCTGCATCCGACTCAGTGCACGCAGGTAAACCGGGAGTCGACTGACGATGATATCGGGAATTTCTCTCTTTTTCATAGCCTGCTCCCAAACTTGGTTTTCTTAACAAACTTTACCATAAACATTACGATTGTGCAATTCGTCATTTTTGGATTATCTCTGCGCTAAATGTTCCGTCACTTTGAATGGTAACTACAGACAACGGGAACGGGAGATAGTTTCCCTTCGGATACTCCAGATTGGGGTCTTCAGGCAAGGAAAGGAACGGGATTGCGGAGGTAAAGCCGTCTGCGGAAAGGATCGCATCCGAATGGACCTCAGCACTGGCCCCTCCAGAGAGAGACCAGGTCCACGAATGAGGGACGAGGGCTCCCTGATAATTCACAGGGCCGGAATAAAACGCTTGAGGATCCAAGGCCAGCGGGATTTGGGTGCTGACATGACTGTGGAATTGATAAAGAACCTGGATGCCCTTATCCGTCAGCTGGTATGTTTTAACCCGGCTGCCGTCCGGAGTAGTGAAGGCAATCCCATCAGCGGTAATGGTTGGGGTGTAATCTGCCCAGGTGCCGGTGCCATCAGCGAAAGCGCCGGGGATTACGCTCGGGTCGGCTGCCTCGCCATTCTCCGGATGCCATTCAGACGGATCACTCAAGCCGACAGCAAACTGAAAGGATGGCCCAACGACCTGATGAGGACCGTTGTCATCTACATAGAAGAATTGAGTCAAACGCGCACCGGCAGGTTCCAACACTGCGAAGAAGTTCCGGTTTGCCAGAATACATTCGGCATCCCCATCGCGGTTCAAATCTTCGGTACATTCCACCCGAGATGCCCTGTTCCCGGCCCATTTGGCGGCCGACAGTAATTCACCGACCTGGCCAAGATAGATGCTGCGCAAGGCTTGCATTTGCGTATCTGTGGTGGGTGCAGTGAGCGTCAGATACGTCTGCCAGGCGGATTGGGTGATGGAATTCCTGGGGGCGGATCGTAAGTCCTCCAACCAGGCGGGTTTGGTCGCCCCAGGTGCGGATACAGCAGGCTGCATCTTGGCAGGGAAGGTCAATAAATCCTGGCCTGTCAGCGGTTGTATCCACGGGTGGGCCGCTATCCATTCGAAGGTGGGATAGATCATATCCGAATCGCCCCAGGTGGAATGAGGCAAACTCCCGCCCAGCACCACCAGATCAGCCGGATCCGGAGAGGTGGCAGCTTTGACCATGGCACGGCGGACATCCAATGAAGGGCCTTCTTCGGTCGCCTGAACTGCATCAGCCGGCGGGAGGGGAATAAGCCGAGTCATGCCAGAGAATGCCAGATGGGTATCATCTGCAAGAGACAAGAAGCGGGCGTGATAGCCTGGCAACGAGGAGGATTGGACCGAAGGATCCGAGGAAGCTGCGTAAACGAACTGGCTGGCCGGCAGATCAAACCCGGCGGAGGCGCGGCGGCTGAAGTCCAAGGCTGCGTCAGACGGTTCGCCATAAGCTACATCCGGCAGGATGAGCAGGCCGCGCGCAAATAAATCCTTCAATCTGGGAATATTGCCCATGAAGTTCAGGGCAGCCAGGCTGGCAGGATTCTTAATATCGAGCAGCGCCACTGGAACACCATATTGCCCGGCTCCGTTCAGGATATGCAAGAGACCATGGCGGTCGCCGAGCGGACCGGTATGTGCCCCGTCCCAGCGCCGCAGGGCCTGGGCCGGAGTAGTAACCGGGAAGGCATCCCAGAATGCCACCAGGATGGGGGCGCGGTTCACGGGCGGCTGGGCATCCGAACGAATGTTGCGGATTTCGTCTGCCAGTTTAACCGGATCAGTCGTGTACGTTGAAACATCCACACGATACTTTTGGCCAATGAGAGACCGGTTCAGGTTCACCGTGACGGTATCCAGTTGTTGGTTTTGGACGACGCGCGGCCAGATGGCTGGCATCCCCTCTCGAATCCCGCTGGTTTGGACCATGCCCGTGGATGAAATATCGATCACCAACGGGTTTTGAGAGAAATCCCGGTTATCCCACAGGGCAAGTTTGAGGGTGTACTTATCTCCGGCATTAATATCCAGCAAGTCCACACGGATGTCCACGCTCAAGTCAGTGGTACGGGTGTAGGCCGCCAGGATATCGGTGGCAGGGCTGGGGGCATCCAATGAGCCGAGGGCTCGCAGGTCGGCATAGACCCAGGGACGGTCAACCGGTGACGGGACGCAGGAGGTGGCTGCCAGCAGTAGAAAGACTGCACCAAACAGGTACCAGAAAGGCAGGGACCAGCGGGGGGGAAAGTTCTTTTTCACTTCCCTATTGTATATTAAAACGCCAGGCATATCCGGAAACTCGAAGATTGAACCAGTGTATAATTAATGGTAGCTGCTCAGGGCAGCCTTGCTTGCGGCAGCCCTGCCTGCGCCAGTGCCGCCCCGTCCAGGCCCGTACGGGACAGGGCAGGCACAGGTGCACCGACCACTCGTGCAGGACGATACAGGTAAGATGGACTTATTTCTGACAAAATTGCTGAAAAAGTCAGGATTTTGTTCTAATGCAGTGCCAAGTTTCGTTAATGCCTGTAGACATGTGTAAGCACCCTTCTGGATGTCTATACAAATATCCAACTAATGAGCAAGCCAAGCAAAACCGACCGCAAGAAGTCTGTATACGCTGAAACCTCCCGAGAGCGGGTCGATTTGCTTTTCGATGAGGTCTCGTTTGCGATCCAGTGGCAACGGCCTTCCATACTCCTGGTTTTCTATGGGTCGGAATTTGTGCGAAACAAGGCTGAACACGCCTTGGAAGAACGCCTCACCAAGATCGGACAACAATTAGTGCAGATCAAGGTGGATGGAAGGCACTTCGATATCCCCCTGTTGCTTTCCAAGCGCCCTGACCGGGAACGGACGGTTTACTCTGTCAGCGGACTTTCCTCGGGGGGAGGGAAAGATGGTGCAAATGCTTACCGCGCCCTCAATATGCGCAGGGAGTATTTCGTGGACTATTCCATCCGGACCATAATCTGGCTGCTTGGAGACGAAGCGATCGAACTATCCCGGAATGCACCAGATTTTTGGGCCTTCCGTCACCGCGTGGTGGATCTCAATGACGCTTCGGAATTGGAACGTCCGACGATTTCACCCAACGAATTGTCATTAGGCGGGCAGGAATTTCCCAATCAGTCTGAAGACCTTGACGAACAGATCGAAGTGCATGAAGCATTGATACGTGAGCTTCCCAACCAAGCGGAGTTCATTTTGAAGCGGCTGGACCTGCTTTCGGTGTTGGCCAAACTGTACCAGGCAAAACAGGCTTACGACCAATCCATTCAACGATTTAAACAAGGCATCGTAATCGCCAAACAATCGAAAAAAGAGATAGTTTTGGCCAAATTCTGGGGGAATTTGGGATCCGTCTATCTGGAATTGGATCAACTGCCCAGAGCCATACGGGCCTACCGGAAAGCCATCCGGCTTAATCCCCAGGATGTCGAAATCTGGATCAATCTAGGGCATGCCTACCACATAGAGAAGCGCTTATCCAATGCTATAATTGCATATAAGCAAGCCATCCTTCTGGATCCACAAAATTCCCCAGCGAATTCATCATTGGTGGCATGTTACCGTTTATTGGGGAAGGATGACCTGGCCGAAAAGCGGAGGAAATTTGCGAATTGGATGATGGAGAATGAGACAGAATATAACAGGGCCGTCTTCGCGTCTGTTTGTGGAAATACCGGTAAAGCCATTGAACTGCTGGCAGCAGCCCTTGAGAAGAAGCAGGTTAGTGCGAATGTGGTGCGTCACGACCCCAATCTTGATTTTATCCGAGATGATCCGCGTTTTGAACAATTACCGGGCCTAGCTGCCCCGAATTCAAAGGATAGATCCTTTGGAACTTGAGGCTGAGCGATTATCCCAGATCTCGTGATCTGCCAGGAAAGCCTCTACTGGTGATGACGTAATGTACCAAAGTGCAACCTTCTTTAGAAAGTGACCTGTACATGGCAATTGGAATTGCTATTTCTGTCATAGGAATTGCCGTAACCATCGCGATATTGTTACTCCGCAAGCGAAAAGTTCGCGGGGCCGCGAGCTTGATTGTCTTTTCATTTGCACTGATCATCTGGGCCTGTGCATATGGTTTTCTTTTAGAAACCCACTCGGGTGGGTCATTATGGCTGGCAGTGGTCTATTTGAGCGCAACCGTCACGGCGACCGCCATATTGACATTCATACTTGCTTACACCAATCACGCAGAGTGGTTGGGCAAGTGGGGTATCTTCCTTTTATGTTTGGAACCTCTGACAACGCAGATATTGTTCTGGACGAATCGCTGGCAAGGTTTTTTCTCCACTAGTTATAAATTGACCAACATGGGAATAGTCTTGACCGCAAGTCCCTGGTATTGGATGAATGCCACGTATTCCGATGGTTTAGTTATTCTTGCACTGATCCTGTTAACCCAGACTTTTCTCAACAAATCAAGGCGGTACATACTCCAGTCCATGACGACCGTCATTGGGGTTTTCATCCCGATCCTGACGAAGATTCTCAGCCTGGTCGTGTTTGCGCTTGTTCTTAATCTGGAACCACCCCTGGTCTCATTTGCCCTTACGGGAGTATTGCTCGTTTATAGCATCTACCATTTCAAATTGCTGGATATCGCCCCCATCGCACGTGAGGATGTGATTGAAAGCATGAGCGATGGCTGGATGGTAATGGATCTAAATAACCGGATCGTGGATCTGAACCCGGCCGCAGAGGCACTCGTCAATGTCTCGCGTGAACAAGCCTTCGGCAAGCCGGCAGAAGATATCTTACAGAATTGGCCCAAGCTGGACCAGGAATCTTCCGTTCGAGAAGCGGAAATTAAAGGAAGCGTGAGATTGCAAGGTGAATTGCGCTATCTGAGTGTGCGCATCCTGCCCCTGATCCGCCCTCCGGAACAATTGATGGGCAAGGTCGTTCTATGGCGCGATATTACTGAACGTAGAATGTCGGATAACGCCCGACAACGGGCCAGAGATGAAATGTTCGTGCTTTTGCACTCAATCTCCGGCTCGGCGTTTCGAACTTTGAGCCTGGAGGATTTTTTTGCAGAGACCAGCTCTCAAATCATGTATTCGTTTCAAAGCCAGGCCAGCCTGATTTTCCTGCTGGAAGAAAACAGTTCGAAGGCCGGCACGCCCGGTTATTATCTGGCGGCTCACCAAGGGATTCCCCAGAATAGACTTGGCCATCTCTCCTCTTCGCCACGCGTGGCCAAGATTGTGTCACAAGTCATTGAAAGCAAGGAACCGTTCTTCGTTCCGGATGTCTTGACAGATTCGCGCCTGCCAGCATCCATGCAACAATCAGGCAATAAATCCCTATTATTGCTCCCGTTGACCACTGGAGAGCAGGTTTTGGGTGTGATCGGCTTGATCCGGAAAAGTGGTTTGGCTTATGGAATGGACGAGATTACCCGCTTAACGATTGTTGCCGAGGAGCTGGCTTCTTTCATTCGTAGTGACCGGCAACGCCAACTGGCCATAGCACTGGAGGAACGCCAGAGACTATTCCACGATTTACATGATTCCATATCCCAGAAGCTATATGGCCTGGTGACGTTAACTGAAGCCGCCCAGGCCCATTTAGAGACCGGGTCGAGCGTACAGGCAGCTGAATTATCCCGAATTGGCGAGAATGCCCGGCAAGCCCTTAAGGAGATGCGCCTGTTTCTCTTCCAAATGAAGCCCGTGGATCTGGAGCATGCAGGGTTGGTGGCAGCCCTACACGATCGACTGGCTGCCGTGGAGGGGCGGGCTGATATCAAGGCCCGGTTGCTGGCAGATGATAATATCGATCTATCCTTGGAAAAAGAAACCATGTTGTATTATATTGCACAGGAAGCATTAAATAATATAATGAAACATGCCGATGCCAAGTCTGTGACGATTTTCCTCAAGAATCGGAAAACTTCTGTTACACTTGAGGTGGTGGATGACGGTCATGGTTTCGATCCAAAGGCCACAGGCAAAGGCGGTATGGGATTGCGGATTATGCAGGAAAGGGCCACCAAGGCGGATGGCCAATTAACCATCAAGTCAACCCCCGGAAAAGGGACAAAAGTAATTGTAAAGATTGGCACGACCAAAATTCCTCGTCCAAGTACAAGAGAGAAAAACAATGAATAAAATTCGCTTGCTCGTCGTGGATGATCAGACTGTCGTCAGGGAAGGATTGGTGGCTATCCTTGCCAACTATCCGGAAGTTGAAGTGGTCGGCCAGGCATCCGATGGGAACCAGGCCCTGGAAATTGTCAAACAGGCCAAGCCGAACGTTGTCCTGCTCGACCTGGTCATGCCCGGCATGGATGGACTCACCACCATCCCCAAAATCAGGGAAATTGCACCGTCTGCGCGCATCCTGGTGGTAACCAGTTTCGCCGAGTCTGATCGGGTGTATCAGGCTATCAAGGCGGGGGCATTGGGTTACATCCTTAAAGATGCCACGCGCGAGCAATTGATACAGGCCATCCGGGATGTGGCGCAAGGGCGGGCATCCCTGCAACCTTCCATTGCGGTCAAGCTGATCCAAGAGATCAATCATCCTTCCGAGCTACTTTATACCGCGGATCCCCTCACTCGACGCGAATTGGAAACGATACGCCTGATTGCGCGCGGCCTCAGTAATCAGGAAATCGCTACGGAACTCGTTGTCAACGAACGAACCATTGCGAAATATGTCAGCAGTATTCTGGATAAACTCCATCTTGCCAACCGAACCCAGGCTGCGTTGTATGCCTTACGGGAAGGAATAACCGACTTGACCGAAGAGTAGGACTTTCTTCCGGAGAGAAAGAAGCCTGAAATAGAAGCGGGGCGGCTGAATAGCCGTCCCGCCGCATTATCCAGTGACCATTTCTATTTCAAGGGCAAAGATAAATTATTCCGTCCGGGTAAGTCCCAAAGACTTTCAACCCTTCAAATAGTCTCTTCACCTGCTCGCCGGATATTTTACCCAGCTTGCTCGGGAACTGGGAGGAAAAATCATTGAAAACCACCAGCGCGGCTCCCTGGGAACAAAAGAGGACCTGGGCACGGTCGCTCTGGAGAGTACCATAAGAGGTGGATTGAATCGGTGAAGTCGTCGGGAACGAGACCCAGGTCCCATAGATCGGGCGACCGGTCCAGAGCAGGAGAAGCTGCCAGTCATTGGAAATAACCGGCTGATCATCCGGGAGAGCGCTCACGGCCTGGATGATCTTCGAATGCCCCCAGTGGTAAGCTGTTAATCCATCCCCTTTATGATAAAAGGTCAGCATATCCTGCGCTTTTGGAATGTACCAAACCAGGCAGGCGGCAGCCACCAGCCAGGCCAGAATCAGAAAGACGATCTTCCAGCCGTTGGACCAGGCTGCCTTCCTTAAAGCAGATTTCCAGCCCTGTGACCAGGCCATTTTCAAAAGAGCGAGGTTCCCGTCCCTGGACCAGGCTGCCTGCCATAAGGTAAATGCTCCGTAAAGGGTCATCACACAACAGACGAACAGGGGCAGGAGCATGCGATTGTCGATATCAATTTTCGGGCGGGTGAATAGATAAGTGACAAGTAACACGGCCACAAAAAAGAAGGCCGACAGGCCAAAGTAGGCAAAGATGGACAGATCGGGTCGATTTTCACCCGATGAGGCTTTTTTTCGCAACCGCAGGATAGCCCAGGTGGAAAGTGCCAGAATTCCACCCAGTCCGGCTCCCGCCAGGAGGAACCGGAAGCGATAGGTCAGGGCTAGCTTGGTATTTTGGAATGGAACCCACCTTCCCACGGTATCTATAAACAAACCCCGGAAAGTTCTGAACTGGTCAGCCAATCCGTTCCAATTCAGACCTAAACTTCGGCCTCCCAGGCTGTGGGCGCTGGAAAAATATATCCAGATCAACCAAGCCAGCACCGGCAGACCGGCCAAGAGACCGAACAGGACCGCTTTACTGAAGCGAATCCCGGTTTTACCCGAGGAGAGCAGGAAGACGGTTATTGCAGCCGAGGCAACCATCGCAATTCCGGCATAACGGGTGGCAGGGATCAAGCCGATCAATAAGGCGCTGGTGATAAACAGGGACAAGCGTTCCTTGTGCAAATACGCGACCAGACATAATCCCCCTGACACGATTAAAAAGATGAAGAGCGGCTCTGAATAGGCTGAACTGAACATCCAGATCATGTTAGGGAATGCTAGCAGGAGCGCGCTGGTCAAGATCCCCATAGCTGGAGCGCGGCTATACCGGTAGAAGATCCATCCGGCCATGAATATGCAGGCCACAAAGGCGATGATATTCAGCCAACGGGATGCAACAATCAGGTTTGCTTTACAAAGTCCGATGGCAGCCAGCACCAATGAGTAAAAAGGCGGGTGAATTTTGATGGGTGAGAATCTTCCATTCCCCTGGACATAGCCCAATCCCTGTCCGGCATCCAGACTATGAGCGGTGGCGATATATTCCACTGGATCGTTGTACCCCCAGGGGCCTTTGGCTGTAGCATAGATATCGAGGATGCCTCCCAAGAGGCTTAGAAGAATAATGACAGCAAGGACCAGGTGTTTTGTGGAAAATTTTTTCATTAAAAAGGAAATTTCTCGAAGAAGGTTTTACTTGTGCAGTGGTGTCAGTGCAGCAACTTCGCTGCCGGTTTTGTGCTCAACTTGCAGATACATCTCCCGGACAGTGTTTTCCAACAGCTCCTTCAACCGATGCCGTTCGAGTCCCACCGTATTGAATGGATTAAATGTCACTGGTTTCCCGACCTTCACGAAGCCGGCCGAGTGGGCCGCCACCGGATAGAAATCCAACCGCTCGCCGGTCTCCTCGTAATACGTTTCACCCAGACGGGCAAAACTGCGCTGGAATGGTTTCATGTGCGTCTCCGGATCCTCAAGAAGCAGGTTGTCTTCCGGAAAGACCAACAGGAACCCGCCTTGTCGCAGCACATCCATGCTCAACCGCAGGGTATCGACCATCCGGTCGTAGTCTCCCTTGAATATCGGTATGCAGCCCAACGACCGCAGGAAAGGTACGGTAATTTTGGAAAGCCACTTTGCCACCCAGGCACTGGCAGGTGGTTCCAGATGCAACGTGCGTTCGACGAAGTCCCATTTCAACCAGGCGGCGGCTTTTTCCTCGTCCACCATATCTGCCACGGACCAGGCATACATGCGTAACGGGATTGAGCAAGCAACTGCAATCGGACCAGTGGCCTCCAGGTGGTTGGCAATAAAGACTGCCGGACCACGTCGGGGCAGGTTTTCCTCCCCGACCAGTTCCCCACCCCAAAGGAACAAATCCAGCACTCCCACGATGAAATGGTACAGTTCATCTTTCACGGTTCAGCTCCAGCATGTTCAAACACGGCCGGTGTTGCAGAAGTGCTTGCCAATTTCAGGACATGATGAGAGTTCAGAGTGACTATTGTACCTGATTCATGGCCGTATGCAACAGTTTTTTCCCGATCCCATATGGGGAAAATCTTTCCTACCACACCGAACCCATATTCGGGCATTTCATTAATAACTATAACACCATGAGGGCGTAAAGAGATTTCCCTGGGATTTGGCCAGTACCTGTCTTCAAACCTGCAGCCATATTCAATCAAATCTGTGGGTACAAGCACAACGCGTTTTGATGCTTTCCATTCAAATCACATCTCGCAAAATAATATTCCCTATTAATTGAAGATCGTTTTTCGCGGATAGTACGCGAATAGGACAGGCGCCTCTATGCGGAAAAATACCTCCCGTTGCTCGTTTGCGGCAACCGTTTCATGGTTGGAAAATGGATGGTCTTATTTGGGCTCAATGGTTTTATCCTCTTCAGCTTCAGCGCTCTCCTTCTTTTCGGTGGGTTCTACTTTTTTCTCCCCTTGAAGGCCATCTCTGAATGACTTTATCCCCTTGCCTAACTCACCGGCAATCTTGCTGATCCTGCCCACTCCAAAGAGCAGAATAATGATCACGAGGATAATCAGCAGTTCTGGAAGTCCAAAGGATCGAAATAACATGATTTTTCCTCCTTATCGAAAAAACGTGGTAAATCCGGTACTCCGGCTTTGACCTGGCAGGATTCACTTCTCTTCCTGGGTCCTTTTCGTGCGACCGATCAAGGCTAGATACCCCAAACCGATGCTGGTAAAGTACAACAAAATCATTGGTCCCATGACCAGGGACATGTTGACCGGATCGGTAGTGGGCGTGACGGCAGCTGCAATGACGGCGATAATAACAACGGCTATCCTCCAATGCTTCAGGAGAGACTTGGGCTGGACAATACCCATCAATGTCAGCACATAAATGACCAGGGGAAACTCAAAGGTGACACCAATCCAAAATAGGATCCCGGTCACGAAGGAAATATAGGAAGATGGGCGGGGAACCACCTGAACGCCCATAAAATGGAGCAGGAACTGCAGGGCAGGTGGAAGAAGAATGAAGTAGGCAAAAACCATCCCTCCGGCAAAGAAAACGATCACCAGGGGAATACTGACCAGGCCAAGAATACGGGAACGAGGTTTCAGCCCTGGAGCAGCGAACAGCCACAACTCAAAGGCAAGATATGGCGAAGCGAGCGCCACACCGCCCAGCAGCGCCACGCGCATGAACACGCCGATTGATTCGGTCACTTCGATTGCCCGCAAGGCGGATATACCCCCAATAGGTTTGGCCAGGAGGTCGACCAGGCGTGGCGTAAAGGCAAACAGGATGGCAACACAGATCATCAGGCCAATCAACATACGGGTCAGGTGCTTGCGCAGGGCCTCGAAATGCTCGAGCAGACCAGCTGGCCGTTGAAAGGTATCTGCCAGTGCCTCGCCAAGGGGACGCTCTTCCGGTTCAGTGAGAAGGAAAGCGTTAACTTTCCGGAAGCCTTTGGCCGGCAGAGTGATCAGCCACCAGAAACCCCGGAATGGGAAGGTGATGATGCGCCAGACGCGTTGAAAGAATTTCCGCATGATTTCTACTCAGTGGAATCTTTCTTAGGTGGTGCGATACCGGGATCGGTAATCGATGGACCGCCGGTTTGTTTAATGACGCCCGGGGGTGTATCAGGCAAAGAGGCTGGCTTAATCGACTCGTGGACGGCTGTGTCGACCCTGGCCATTTCCTCTTTGGTGGATTTTTCCAATTCTTCCAAGCCTGTCTCCCGCATTAATCGGGCAGGCAGGTTTTTTAGTTCGCGTGAGGTCTGGTTAATTGTTTTCCAGGTGTCAGAGCGGATAAATTTATTCAGGTTTTTTCCAAGGGTTTTGCTGGCATTCACAATATCTTTTGGACCAAAAATGATAATGACCAGTAGGATGATGAATACCAGTTCCAGAGGCCCGATGCCGAATAGTTCCATATAAAATAAATCAACCTTTCAAAACTATTATAGCAGACTGCCCAGGTGACTTTGCCTGTCCGTATTCTTGGGACTAAAGACGATGGGCAGAGGCGGCTTGCCAAAACAAGCAAAGGTTATCCATTTAACTAGTTTCCGATCTTACCATTATCGCCCTGCTTCTTCCACGAGGCGGGATAAAACGGCGACGCTGTAGGGCGCGAGGGTAAATGTATCATTCAGGTTCTCACCACTCAAGTGGTCGTAGGTCTTCCAGGGTAGGTGGATGGATCGGTTTGTGCGTTCGTGGTTGATCAGGAAATAAATTTCCTGTCCAGCGGGTCGCACACGGGTGCGAAATTCGACGCCAGGAGGAGTTTCAACGCCGCGCAGGTTGGCATTACTCAGGATGTGATTTATCAATATTCGCTGGGAGGCTTCATCCAGCCAGGCGCCAACATAGTAAACCAGACCGTTTCCTTCCGGCCGGACGGTGATGGCTGGCTGGTCGTCCAACCAGCCATTGGAGGCCTGGTACCAGCTTATCACTGCGGTGGCTTGTTCATCCAGGATCTTCAATCGTTCTGCCCATATTTTGGCAAAACCAGCGAATATCGTTCCTTTTACAGATACATTTTCATCCAGGGCAAAATATTCTTCCACTTCCACGCCAGCCAATCCCGACAGTGGACCTGGTTGCCGCTCGGGCAGGAAAGCATTGGTGCGATCTTTCATTCCGCAGCGTGCCGTCAGCACAAGGTGACCGCCCAGACGAACGAAATCTTTCAAGTTTTGAACTCGTTTCTCATCCAATAGAATCAGCGCCGGGGCGAACACAAGCTGGTAACCGCTGAGCGGTTCGTCCGCGGAAATCACGTCCAGGGGAATGCCGTGGTCCGCCAGTGGACGGGCAAAATGGTTGAAGAACGCAACGTAATCGAATTCCTTGTGGTGGCGTTGGAAATCAATGGACCAGCGACTCTCATAGTCGTTCAAGAGGGCAACCTCTGTTTTGACCGTGGAACCGGCCAGCAGATCTGAAACTTTGGCAAACTCCTGCCCGATCATCTGGACCTCAGCATAAAATGGACGCGGCCGCCCGGCTGGATCCACCAGTGTACCGTGATATTGTTCCTGGCCGCCCATGGCCGAACGCCACTGCCAGTAGAGAACTCCGTCTGCGCCGTGGGCGACTGCCTGCCAGGCCATCGTCCGGGCTTCCCCTTTGTTCAGGGAGTTGTTCACGGCCGACCAATTCACAGTTCCTGGTTGGGTTTCCATCACCCAGAAATTCTTTCTTTTAAAGCCGCGTGTCAAGTCGTGGATGATGCCATGTCTGAGGATTTCATGATGACCTGTACCGACGTAGTCATCCCAGGAAGCCATATCCAGGTCAGCGGATATTTCATAATGGTCAAAACCGCCATACCAGCCCATGAAGTTATGAGTTATCCAGACTTCAGGCTTCAAGATAGGGCGCAGGGTTTTCAGTTGACGTTGCTGGAATTTGCGGTAGGAGGCTGTGATGAAGTTCTTGAATTCCAGCATCAATCCAGGGTTGTGCGGGCCAACAGGGAGGGGGATTTGCTCCCAGGCTGAATAGGTTTGACTCCAGTAGGCTGTCGACCAGTGCTGGTTAAGCGCTTCCAGCGAACCATATTTACCGGCCAGGAATTCCTGGAATTGGGTCCGGCAGGTCTCGCAATAGCAGACGCGGTTGTATTCGTTGTCGATTTGCCAGCCGATCACGTTCGGGTTCGAACTGAAATGATCCCCCATGGCACGAACAATGCGCAATGTCGCGCTGTGAAAATCGGGAGAATTGACGCAGTAGTGGCAGCGGTTTCCGAATTGGACACGCCGGCCGTTTTCATCCACTGCCAATATATCGGGATATTTCTCGACCAGCCAGGCGGGGGGTGCAGCCGTAGGGGTACCCAGCACGGTGACGATCCCCGCCGCAGCGAGTTTGTCGATGGCCCGATCCAGCCAGTCAAAGGTGAACTTCCCGGCGGAGGCTTCCATGCTTGACCAGGCAAATTCCGCCATGCGCGCCACCGTCAATCCGGCTGCCTGCATCAGGCGGATATCTTCCGTCCAACGTTCCTCCGGCCAGTGTTCCGGATACCAGGCCGTACCGAGATGAAGTTTTTGAGGAGAAAGGGTTGTGTTCATGGCTTTAACTCCATGGTCGGGATTGAATCCAATATTGGCCGGTTCCGTTCACCAGATCCCGGGAATCAAACGGTAGCGTACACGATTGGTGTACTCTGAGTAGCCCGGCAATTCTTGCACCAGCGTACGATCTTCCAGTGCCGTCCGGATGGTGAATAAAATACCAATCAAGGTTCCAGGGATCAATGCCCAAAGAGAACCGAGCAAGAGGGGGATCGAAACCATCAGTACAATCACACCCAGGTACATCGGGTGGCGCACACGACGGTAGGGGCCGCTATCAATCACCCGTTGACCGCGGTCGTACTGGATGCGTACGGTGCGGGAGAGAAAAGTGTTCACCGAAACGGTCCAAAAGACCAGGAAACCGGCGAATGCCGCGCCAAGCCAGCCCAGAATCTGAAAAGCCAATGGAGCTGGCGCCCATCTGAACCGCCCGGCATCCAGGCCCGCCAGAACCAACATGCCGACCAGGAAAATGGTATATGCGGCGAGGATGACCTTGTCCCAACTCTTGGTATTCTGTCCAACCCGACTACGCTCGTTTAATTGTCCAGGATCGTTATGCAACACCCACAGGCCGTAGAAAATCAGGAAACCGCCAAAAGCCAGTACGAAGGCCCAAGCCTGGATCCAATCCAGCCTCCCCGCCGAAATGAACAAAATGGCTGCCAAACCAAGCATCACCGCCAGAAGATTAGGCAGCAACGAAATCATTGAGACTTTCCTGGGTGAGTGTTTTATCTGTTCCGAGGTGGATTTAGGCATGGATCACTTCTTTTTTATAATCCCTGGCATTATCCATGCACTTCATTTGAATTGATCGTCACCCGCCCAAGCGTACCATCCACAGTGATGGTTTGTCCACTGTGGATGCGGCGGGTGGCCACACCGGTACCGAGCACAGCCGGAATGCCGTATTCACGCGCCACGATCGAACTGTGGCTCAAGGGACCTCCAATATCCGTGACGATGGCGCAGGCCATGGTAAAGAGGGGCGTCCAGGCAGGTGTGGTGATCGGGGCCACCAGCACATCCCCCGGGCGCATCTGGTCGAAGTCCTGCGGACCAAGCAGAACCCGCGCTGTGGCGGTCACCCTGCCCTGGCTGGAGCCAAAGCCTTTGATCACCTGCCCGTCATCGCTCAAACCTCCGCTGGTGAGCTTTTCAACATCCATCCCCATGTATTTTGAACCGACCGGCAGAACCACCGGCGGGGTCAGCCGCTGCTCGGTAATCCAAACCGCCCGGCGATCCCGGACGACTGCCTTCATGGAGGCCAAGGGCTGCCCCCGATCCAGCGCTCCCGCAGCCCGTTCGACCTCCTGCTCGTTCAGCCAGAACACGTCCTCCGGCTGCTCGAGTGCACCTGACCGGACCAACCTGATTCCAAGCTCGCGCAGCATCTTTCGGAGCAGCGGATATCCCAGCCCCAGGTCCGACAGCCCGTCTTCCCGCAGCGGGGCATATTTCTGCGCGCTGTGCACCTGGCTGCGGAAGATCCACAACTTTGGTCCGTGCAGCCTTTTCAGCATGGCCTGGACCGCCTGCTGGCGCTGCCCGGCGAGGGCCTGCACGCGGTCATACGGACTGCCGGCCTTCCCTTGCAGGTACATGCGGCAGGTCTCCAGCAGCGGGGCAGGATCGTCCGCTGCCACCGCCTTCGAGAAATCCAGGTCGTAGGTGAAGTGCCCATACTTTGCCAGATGTTCCCGGAAGCGGCGCTGCCACTCGTCCCATTCCTCCAGATTCAAGCCGGTCGGCGGATTGGTGCTTTCCAATTCGGAGGCCAGTTGGGCCGCCGGGGTTGAAGTAAGGTGGGCCGCCAGCCCGGCATGGCTGCGCACCCATCCCGCCAGGTCGTAGAGCGCCAGTTCGGCACGGATGGGCATGGATTCGAAACCCATTACGAAGATTGGCGCATCCGGATCATCCTTTTTCTTGATCAGGCGATTGTAGAGCTGGGTGAACAAGGTTTCACTGCCCAACGCGGTGGCGACCGGCCCGGTTTGCAGCACCGTGTACATCTGCATCGTCTCGCCGATCAGGGCGCGTGCTCCGTCGAGCAGCTCGATGGCGGTGTATTCCTCCAACGGTTTCGCCTGCCAGTGCCGGATCACCTCGACATAATGGTCGTGCGCCTGCCGCCAGCGCGGTTCGGATTGTTTAAATATCCAATTCAATTTAAAAAGCTGGGCCACTCCCATTAGGACTGTATTCCAGCGGCCGAAATTGATATTCATATACCCATACCCGTTGATCGTTTCGAAAAGCCTGATTTCCCGCTTTAGTTCCTTGCCACCCGCCATCCAGGCAAACAGGCGGCGGGTGGCCTCATCGATAATCGGCCCTCCCAGGGTGGAGAACAAAGGTGTGAGCGGCCCGGGAAGCTGCTCGATGATGCTGGCGCGGAAGTAAATCCCCTTTGGATCAGGCAGCTTCCATTCCGCAGCGGATTCATCCTGTTCTTCGGGAAGCGCGGTGACCGGGCGTGCCTGGAGAATGGCGAACTTTCCTCCGGCCAGCGCCCACTCAATATCCATCGGCACCCCATATAATGTCTCGATCTGGACGCCGTAACGGGTCAGCTCAACTATTTGACCGTCGCTCAGTACGGGGGTATTTTTTCTGGAATCGGGAACAGGCCGCTCGTCGGTGCCTGTTTCTGTGCGGACCGTCATGACCTGCTTTGCAGCGGTCTCACGCCACAATGTACGGCCTGTGGCTTTATCGACCGCCATTGTGTCGGGTGTGACCGCCCCGGAGACGACTGCTTCCCCCAGCCCCCAGGCGGCGTTGATGACGATCTCGTTCCGATGGCCGTTGAACGGGTTGGCGGTAAACATGACCCCGGCCGCCTCAGCCGGAACCACTTCCTGGATCACGACCGCCAGTGCGACGCTCGCCTGGTCAATGCCATGGTTGAGGCGGTAACCGATGGCACGCCCGGTCCACAAGGAGGCCCAGCAGCGTGTGACGGCCTGCAGTACGGCCTCCTTTCCTCGAATGTTCAGGTAGGTTTCCTGCTGTCCGGCGAAAGAGGCCTCCGGCAGGTCCTCAGCCGTGGCGGAGGAGCGTACCGCCACGGGAGCCTCCTTCAGATCCATATACGCTCCGATGATCGCCCCGGCGATCTCTGCCGGGATCTGAGCGGCGGCAAAGAGTTCCCCGATCCGTTGCGATGCCGCTTCCAGGCTGGCTGGTTTCGTAGCATCGGTTCCATCTAGCGCAGCAAAAATGGAAGACTGGAGGTCATTCTCTGAAACGAAACGGCGGTAGGCCTCGGTCGTTATGTGGAAACCACCCGGGACAGGCAGCCCGGCCCGGGAAAGTTTACTCAATGACATGCCCTTGCCGCCCACGTTTTCGAGGGTCGCCAGGGGATCTGAAAGTTGAAGGATGAATAAGGACATGCTTGTCTCCATAACTATTCTCTTGTCCCAGCAACCCCCCAAAGAACCGCTTTAAAGAGGTTGGAACCTAAGATAGTATAATCAATTATCGATAATCCAAACAGCTAAATTCCTTTTTTTTCGTTATGACCGCATTCCTGAAAACCCACCAGATTCGAATTAAACCTGTCCTGGTTTATGTGATCAAGGTTTTAATATTGGCGGTGATATATCATCTTGCCGCCCGGCTGGGGTTGAAGATGGCATATGTACAGGCCAACACTTCACCGGTTTGGCCTCCCGCCGGAATCGCGGTGGCTGCTCTGCTCATTTTAGGTCCGGATATGTGGCCCGGGATCACTCTGGGAGTCTTACTGGGCTCTTTACTTACCAATGCCCCCCTCAACCTCGCAGCAGGAATGTCGCTTGGAAATACCTTGGAGGCGGTGGCACTGGTCTATTGCCTGGGTAAGATTGTTGGTTTTCATCGAGAAATTGATCGCATCCGGGATGTGGTCGGCCTGTTGCTGGTCTCATTTATCTGCACGACCATCGGTGCCACTATTGGGACGATGACCCTGATGCTTACGGGGAACGGGAATTGGCAAAACTTCTGGGCGATCTGGATCACCTGGTGGATCGGGGATCTGCTCGGGGCGCTGGTAGTCGCACCCCTGCTGTTGACCTGGAAATCGTTCCCAACAGCCCGTTGGAATCGACGCGTTTATATCGAAGGGGTTCTTCTGTTGGTGCTAGTGTCCGCCGTCACGTGGTTTGTGTTCAGCAGTTTGCCGCCCATCGGTATATTCCACCAGGCGATGATCTATGTGATCTTCCCATTCGTGATTTGGGCGGCACTGCGTTTTGGCCAACGCGGCGCCACGCTGGCGATCGCCATCGTTTCCGGGATTGCGATCTGGGGCACTTCACAAGGTATGGGACCATTCTCCCTGGAGTCGAAGAACGATAGCCTCGTACTGCTGCAAACCTTCATGGCCGTCGTCACTCTGGCCGCCCTCATTCTAGCGGCTGCCACCATCGAACGGCGAAAGGCGACCGATGCCCTTCGCCAGCGCGCCGATGACCTGGCAACTTTGAACGACTCCTCCAAATCATTCCTGGACAATTTCGAGATCACGAACATCTTCCAAACCATCTGCCGGCTAGCGGTCACGCGCTTGGGTTTGGACATTGCCTGGATCGAAACTCGGGAACAATATGATGTTGGGGAGGGCCGGATCATCGTATATGGTGCTTCGCCAAGTTCGATCGAAAACCTGAAAGAAAAATGGCCAGCGCTCGATTCCATGCAAACCCCGGGCTCTCCCGTTATCCGGGAACTTGATGCCATCACACCACCTGATGTGCTCAAGGAAAAGGAATACAAAGCGTACGCGGTTTTCCCACTGCTCTTCAGCAACAGGCTGATTGGTACCCTACGGCTTCTCAGCCAGCAGAAAGATTTCTTCACAAACGATAACCAGATTCTTCTACAATCCTACGCAAACCTGGCTGCGGTAGCCATTCAAAACACCCTGTTATTCGATGAGGTCAGGCGCAGTAACAGGCAGTTACATGGACTTTCCCAGCGTTTGATGAAAGCACAGGAGGAAGAGCGCCTGCACCTTTCGCGTGAGCTGCATGATGAATCCGGCCAGCTTCTAACCGCGCTGACTGTCCAATTGGGGCTCCTGGAACGCAGCCTGGACCAACCGGGTATGCTGCGCGAAAGAACGGAAGAACTGAAGGCTACGGCCAACAAGATACAGGATAACCTTCACAAATTGGCGGTCAACTTGAGGCCGGCCAGCCTGGATCACCTTGGTCTGGTGATGACCTTGCGGCAGTTCATCGCCGAGTTTAACCGGCAATACGGAATCCCGGTCGACTTTGAAGCGGTCGGCATGGAGGGCAAACGGCTGCCCATCGAGGTGGAAACAGCCTTCTTTCGAATCGTCCAGGAATCCCTGACGAACGTGGTGCTGCACGCCCAGGCCGGTCGTGTGGATGTGCTGCTCAACCAGCATAACCATCATGTGGTCATGATTGTCGAGGACGACGGAATTGGATTCTTGCCCGGTTCCCCTGGCCTGGAAGATCATCTGGGGTTGTTTGGAATGCGTGAACGCATCGAAATGCTAGGCGGTAGTTTCGTGATCGAAAGTTCACCTGGAAAAGGCACAACGGTAAAAGCAGAGGTTCCTTGCAATGACTAAAGTATTGATCGCGGATGACCATGCAATCGTACGGGCCGGTCTGCGTGCACTCATCGGAGCGGAAGCAGGGCTGGAACTGGTTGGTGAGGCGGCTGGTGGGTACGAAGCCATTGCCCTGGTCGAAAAAGAACGACCGGATATCCTCGTTCTTGATCTCAGCATGCCGGACCTGGACGGGATTTCGGTCACGCGGAATATCAAGCCCAGGTTCCCAGACCTGCGCATCCTGGTCCTGACCCTGCACGAGGACGAGGCCTTGCTTAAAGAAGCGATCAAGGCCGGGGCGGTCGGTTACATTCTCAAGCGGGCAGCCGAGGCGGAATTGATCTCGGCCATCCAGGTCATTTTGCGTGGCGATTTGTATGTGGATCCTTCCATGGTTCGGACCCTGCTTGGAGAGCCCGGACATGCCGCCTCGCTCCAATCAACTTCGGTGGAAACTCTGACCTCGCGCGAGAAGAGATTCTTAAACTGATAGTTGATGGATACACCAATCGCCAGATCGGTGAGCACCTCACCATCAGCATCCGTACCGTCGAAGGTCATCGGGCCAATATCTCGGATAAACTGGGATTGCACAGCCGGGTCGAATTGGTCCGTTATGCCCGCGACCATGGCCTGATCGAATAGAGTGAATTTGTTGGCACCTGCCGACCCCGTAAATTCCACGGGGTCGGTTTACGTATTATCCCCTTATCCGTCCAGGAAATAAAACCCCTGATTAATACGCTTTCCAAGGGTTCCTGATTTTTATATGATATTGTGTAGCCTGAGGATTTTGATGGGAAAAGTTGTCATCGAACATTTTGCATTTTCCGATCATTCTTGAAGGAGAGAGTTGCGTGCCTCAACCCAGCGAACCAGGAACAACACAGAAACCCCTGATCTCCATGTGCGGTATTACCAAGGCCTTTCCAGGGGTGCTGGCCAACGATGCCATTGATCTGGATATATACCCATCCGAGGTGCATGCCCTTCTCGGCGAAAACGGCGCCGGTAAAAGCACGCTTGTGAAGATCCTGTACGGCTTCTACCGCGCGGATTCGGGCAGCCTCCTGTTGAACGGTCAACCTGTCCGAATTCAATCCCCGGCCGACGCCCGCCAGTTCCAAATCGGCATGGTTTTTCAGGATTTCAATCTCATACCCGCCTTCACTGTCGCCGAAAATATCGCCCTCTTTCTACCCGACTTGAAGGCAGTACTTAACCCGAAGGAAATTGATCGGCGCATCGAGGAGATCTCGGCGCGCTATGAGTTGCAGGCAAACCCGCACGCGCTCGTCTCTCAGTTGTCGATTGGCGAACAACAGAAGGTCGAGATCCTTAAACTGCTGCTCTCGAACGCCCGTCTCTTCATCCTGGATGAACCGACCCGTGTGCTCGCCCCGCATGAGGTCAAAGCCCTCTTCGCTGTGTTGAAAAATCTTCGTAAAGATGGCTATGCCATCCTGTTGATCACCCATAAGCTCAAGGAAGTGCTCGAGACCGCGGACCGCATCAGCGTGCTGCGCGGCGGTCGCCTGGCAGGCAGCATGCTGCGCAGCGAGGCCAGCGAGCAGAAACTGATCGCCATGATGTTCGATAAATCTTTAGCTGGACTGAACCGGCCGGAACGAGGCGGGACGAAAGCAGCCCAACAGCCGCTCCTGCGGTTGGAAAACGTTGTTACGCATGGCCAGGGGGCTGTGGTCAGCCTGCAGGACATCTGCCTGGATATTTACCCGGGCGAAATCGTCGGTGTGGCAGGTGTGTCGGGCAATGGGCAGAAGGAATTGGGGGATGTGGTCCTGGGTCTTGAAAAATGTGTCCAGGGACGCAAAGAACTTTTCGGCCAGGAGGCAACCCGCTGGTCCATTGGCAGGGTGCGGCGCAGTGGGGTGGCCTTCATCCCGGAAAATCCGCTCCAGATGGCAGTCACCCCCTGGCTGCCGGTCCTGGAGAATATGACGCTGACCCGCACCCGCTTGTATTCCCGCCTGGGAGGGCTCCGGATGGACTGGCAGGCCGCCCGGGAGGACGCCCAGAATGCCTTCGACCGGTTTGGTTTCTCAATTCCCTCCCTCTACGTACAGGCCAGGTCGCTTTCAGGTGGCAACCTGCAGCGCATGACCGTCACCAGGGAATTGGCTCTCTCCCCCAAATTGATCGTGGCATCCTACCTCACGCGTGGCCTGGACGTGCAAAGTACACTGTCGGCCCGGCAGGCCTTGCTGGACGCCCGCCAGTCGGGGGCTGGCGTTCTGTTCATTTCGGAAGACCTGGAAGAACTGTTCAGCTTGAGCAATCGTTTGCTTGTCTTATTCGGCGGCCGGATCGTCGGAGAATTCCGGCCTGAAGAAACAGACGTCTATGCTATCGGCCTACTCATGACAGGGTCAAAAGGCTTCCATGACTCAAATCGTTGATACTCCTTCCAAAACCGATTTCTTCAACCGGAAGATCTTTAATGTTGTCACACGCTACCTCGGGATGATGTTGATGGCTTTCCTGCTCTTTGGGGTCATCCTGTTGCTCACCGGGAAAAACCCGCTCCAATCCTATCGTGATATTTTTCGGTTTGCCCTGGGCAGCGCTTACGGCTTTTCGGAGGTTCTGGTCGCCATGACCCCCATGCTGATCACAGCCGTGGCGGTTGCCCTTCCCTCCCGGGTTGGGCTGATCAATGTGGGCGTGGAAGGTCAACTTTATATGGGAGCCCTTTTCGCCACCTGGGGTGCCCTGACCTTTTCCAGCCTGCCTGCCTGGTTACTGCTGCCCATAATGATGCTGCTGGGAATGCTCGGCGGCGGTTTGTGGGCATTCATCCCAGGCTACCTCAAATCCATCGGGCTGGTGAACGAGACCATCACCTCCTTGCTGTTGAACTCTGTCGCCCCCTCGATCGTTTCATTCTTCATCTTTGGTTTCTGGCATGCGCCCAGGGATACCAATATCACCTCCAAATTCGTCCCGGCCGCACGACTTCCGACCTTCTTCGGCACGCGGGTCGACCTGAGCTTCCTGTTCGCGCTCGGATTGTTGGCCCTCATCTGGCTGTTCATGAAATACACGCGCTGGGGGTTGGAGATGCGCGCCATCGGCGGCAACCCCCAGTCTGCCCGGCGCAACGGCATCCCGCTCCAGATCTACATCGTTGTCATCATGCTCAGCGGCGGGGCGATTGGCGGCTTGGCTGGCATGGCGCAGGTCTCCGGGTATTATGGCCTGCTTCTGGCCAATTTTTCGAACGGCCTGGGCTTCATGGGCTTCCTGATCAGTTGGCTCGCCGGGGGTGATCCGTTGGGCATCCTCCTGATCGCCTTTGTGGTGGCTGTCATCACCACCGGCGGAAACCTGCTGCAGCTGACCCAGGGGCTGCCATACGCCGTCATCAACATCCTGCTGGCCTTTACCCTGTTCATCGTTCTCGCCCGTCCAAACTTTTTCTCCAAGGAGAAACGAACATGAGCCTGCTCGCGATTCTCGGCGTCATCTCGAGCGCCATCTATTCCGGCACCTCCCTGCTCTATACGACTCTTGGGGAAGTTGTCGGCGAGCGCGCCGGCATCGTCAACCTCGGGCTGGAGGGGGTGCTGCTGGTCAGTGCCTCCCTTGGATTTGCAGTGACCAAGCGAACCGGCAATCCATACATTGGCATTCTGGCCGCCGCCCTGGCTGGGGGGATGATGAATATGGTATTTGGCTATCTTGTCATCACGCGTAAAGCTAATCAGCTTGCATCCGGATTGGCAATGATGTTCTTTGGGTATGGTCTGAGCGCCCTGATCGGCAATCCCTACGTCGGGGCGAAGATCAATCCGCTCCCCCGCTATGTCCTGCCGGGGCTTTCACACCTGCCGCTGATCTACACTTCCTTGTTCAAATTTGATTTCCTGATCTTTCTGGTCGTCCCGATGGCATTCCTGATCTGGTGGTTGCTTTATCGCACCCGCTGGGGACTCGGGGTGCGCGCCGTCGGGGAGAACGCAGACACCGCCTTTGCCTCCGGTCGCAATCCGCACACGATTCGCTACCAGGCGCTTTTTGTGGGGGGCTTGCTGGCTGGGCTGGGTGCCGCCCATCTGGCAATCGCTTATACCATGGACTGGTCGCAATATATGACCGCCGGGCGGGGCTTCATCGCGGTTGCTTTGGTGATCTTCTCGAAGTGGGATCCACTGCGCGCCATCGCCGGAGCGCTCCTGTTCAGCGCGGCGGTTGCGTTTCAACTCCTTCTACAGTCCAGCGGCGTGCAGGTTTCCGCGTTCCTGTTGAACACAATCCCCTATCTGTTAACCATCCTGGTCCTGATCGCCTGGGGCGGCAATCGGAAGCAATCCGCCCCGGCCAGTCTCGGCCGGATATACCATGGAACGGAGTAGTTGGAAAGCAGCGAGAGGAGGTGACCTGATTAAAAAGAGTTTGTTTTTCTTCCCATCCTACCCTCTTATTGACTCAAAATTCAAGGAGATGCCTATGAAACACAATTTGCCTTACACCCTATTGGCGGTATTAGTTTGTGCGATGTTCATGCTCAGCGCCTGCGGACCTGCCGCCACCACGGCCGCCCCACCACCACCCGCACCTGCGACCCCGGTCCCGCCGACAGCCGAGGTACCCGTCCTGCTGCCCACCCTGCCACCACCCACCGCGGCTCCCACCCCAACCCCGCCATGTTTGATCGTGGGAGCCCTGTACGGCGGGCCGATGAATGACGCCGGTTACAACCAGGCCATGCACGAAAGCGTGGCGGCGATGGCCAAGAATATCCCATGCGTCAAGTTGATAGAAGCCGAGAATGTGCCTGACGAAGCCGGCGCCAAAACCACCATGCAGAATATGATCAATGAAGGCGCCAAATTGATCTTTGCCACGGCTTCCACCCACCAGAATCCGATGGTCGACCTGGCCAAAACGAACCCGGGCGTCATCTTCGAAAACGCTGGCGGCTGGCTGATGGGTGACAATTACGCCAATTACTATGCAGATGTGCCGGACTCCTGGTATGCAATGGGCGTGGCGGCGGCGAGTATGACCAAGTCCAACAAGCTGGGCTTTGTGGCTTCGTTCCCGATAGGTTGGACGGTCACTTTTGTAAACGCCTTTGAATTGGGTGCCAAATCCGTAAACCCCAAGGTTACAACGACCGTTGCCTTCACTTTCGCATGGGGTGATCATGCCAAGGAAGCCGACGCCACAAACTCCCTGATCAACCAGGGTGTGGACGTAATAACCATGCATGTCAATTCACCCTCCACCGTCATTTCGACAGCCGAATCGCGCGGGGTTTACAGCATTGGCTTTCAGGACCTGGCGGCGCAGCAATTCGCCCCACAGTACTGGATCACCGGAACCGGCTTCACCCTGGGGGGCACGGTGACTTTCCTGACCCAGTCGGTGATCGATAAAACCTGGAAACCCATTTTCCTGCGTTGCAAGATGAGCGATGGCTGCATGGCGCTTGCACCGTTTGGCCCCAAGGTCCCACAGACTGTGCAGGATAAGGTCAAGCAAACCCTGGCCGATCTTGACAGCGGGAAGATCGTTGCCTTCAAGGGCCCCCTCACGGACCAGGCAGGCGTTGTGAAAGTTCCTGCCGGGAAGACCCTGTCCGAGGACGATATGGGTTCCCTGGACTGGTTTGTCCCAGGGGTTATTGGAAAGCCAAAGTAAGATTCATTTGTTCGCGTGTCAACCAGGATCTCTGGCAGGTGAGCTGCCTGCCAGAGACTTGGGTTTGTTATATGACGGTTGCTTCAAACCACATTCAGCATTTCAATGCACTGCGGATCGGCGCCACTGCCGGTCATGTACTTTCCTGCTCCAGCGGGGCTGGGAAGGTCTTTGCAATCGTCTCCAATTGCATCTATCTGGTCGAACCTGACGATCAGCTTTTTTGGATGGTCAACGAAAGCGTACCAATGCATGCTCGTTCGATCCAGTTGGCTGGTGAGTTGCCGGACTTGCTTCCTGGAGATCCTTTTCAGGTCAAAGGCCGGGCGCTTGCCTTTCCTGCCGGCATTTGGGTGAATGCAGCGAACGCGGACGCTTGGAAACCCCACGAATTACCCTCCGATTGCCGATTTACACCAAACGAAATCAATAAAAAGAGCCAGCGATTATATTCGCATCTGCTCGGAATTCCGCGCACCGGTTTCGGGAGGTTCATTGAACACATCCTTGCTTTGGCAGGACGAGGGAACCTGCCGGGTACGCCCCAATTCTCAGATCATGTTTTGCAATCAGCATGGCCGGCAGTCCTGGCGATTGCCCAAGCATCGATCTGCCGGGACTTGGTGGCAATCCTTCCCCAAATGAAGAATATGATCGGTCTGGGCGAAGGCTTGACTCCCTCCGGGGATGATTTTCTGGGTGGATTGTTCTTTGGATTGCACGCTTTGAATGAACTTATCCCTCATTGAACCAGGTCTGGATATGGATATTGTCGAAAAGGAATTGGGGCTAATCACTGACCGGACGAATTTGATTAGCAGTACGGTCCTCAAAGACCTGGTCAGAGGTCAAGGTCTGGAGACGATCCATGACTTGTTCCGCCTTCTCGTGGCGGAGGAAAGCTCCGAACCCGCTTTTCAGGTCGCCCGGAGGCTGGCCTCAATCGGCCATTCCACCGGCTGGGATGTAATGACTGGCCTTCTGGTGGGGCTGCTTTGGACCCGCCAGGAGACAGATCGGTTTGCACAAGGGGCTCCACAGATGGAAATGATTGGAAGGATTTCATTGTGAGAGGAGTACACATGGATATCAAACAGAAGATCGAAAAAGCTAATGAGGAAGCTGCCAACCGGTTGAACCAGGGCGACCCGGTTCTGGTTGACATAGCTCCCGCCGGGGAGGTTATCCCCGGGCTGGCAGGGAAAATGATCCTCCATTCCGGGCCACCAATCGAGTGGAAGCGCATGTGTGGTGCCCAAAGGGGCGCAATCATCGGACAGGTGCTTTTCGAGGGCTGGGCCAAGAGTGTTGAAGATGCGACTGCCATTTTGGAAAGAGGCGATATCCGTCTGGAACCTAATCACAACCACCAGGCGGTTGGACCGATGGCCGGGACAATCTCGCCTACCGCCCCAGTCTGGGTGGTCGAGAACCGCGCCTTTGGTAACCGCGCTTTCTGCCGTCAAGTGGAGGGGAACCAACAGTTTGGCGATACCAGTGCCCAGGCTCTGAAGGGGCTCGAACTGTGGCGGGATGTCTGGGCACCGACCCTGCGTAAGGCTCTGCAGACCATCGGCGGGTTGGAGCTTAAGCCGATCATTACCAGGGCGCTCCAGATGGGTGATGAACTGCATAACCGGCATTCCGCTTCCTCCAGCCTGTTCGCCAATGAAATGGCGATGGCCATGATAAGAACCGAGTTGCCGAAAGATGACCTGCTCAGCACAATGGGCTATGTTACACACCATGACTTGATCTTTCTTGGTCTGGCAATGGCCTCCGGAAAGGCGATTGCCGACCCGGCGATGGGGATTGAGTACAGCACGGTTGTGACCGCCATGTGTCGCAATGGGATCGAGTTTGGGATCCGCGTCAGCGGGTTGGGGGATGAATGGTTCACCGCCCCATCCCCGAAAGTCGACGGCCTTTATTTGCCGGGTTACACTGCCGAGGATGCCGGTCTCGATATGGGCGATTCGGCCATTACGGAGACGGTGGGGTGGGGGGCCTTCACCCTGGGCGGAGCGCCCGGGATTCTCAGCCTGGTCGGTGGAACCCCCGAGGATGCGCTGGCCTACTCCCGGGAGATGAGGAAGATCACCGTGTCCGTTCATCCGACCTACCGAATGCCGGCGCTGGGCTTTATCGGGACTTCGATTGGCATCGATATTCGCAAGGTGGTGCAGACCAGCATCACGCCGATCATTGATACCGCCATCGCCCACAAGGATCCCGGCTACCCGAAGATTGGTGCCGGGCTGGTACGTGCCCCACTGGAATGCTTCAAGCAGGCGTTGATCGCCTTCAGCCGAAAATATGATGTCCGTAATTGATTTGGAGAGATAGAGGCTTCCTTATGGCTACCGGGTTCGTCATCCGAAAAAACCAGTACTACGATTCGGTCTTCCTGATGGGCGTCAACCGGCGCATCTCGGAAGTGAAGGGCGTCCTGCAAACTGCCGTCTTAATGGGCAGTCCGGCAAACAAACAGCTGTTGGTGGATATCGGCGTACAGGATGTCCAGATCGACGCTGCCCAGCCCAACGACTTGATCGTGGCGGCTATTGCCGAAACGCCGGAGATCGTGGAAGATGTCTTGGGACGTCTGGACGAGTGGTTGAATACAGTCGAGGAAATCCTCCCGGCCTCCAGCCGGATTCACACACTCGAAGAAGGTTTGGCCATCAAGCCAGATGCAAACCTGGCTGTGATCTCTGTGCCTGGAGAATATGCTGCACGTGAGGCTCGAAAAGCCCTGGATGCCGGCTTGAATGTATTCCTGTTTAGCGACAACGTATCGATCGATGATGAACTCGAGTTAAAGCAAATAGCCACACGCCAAGGGCTGCTGGTGATGGGCCCCGATTGCGGTACCAGTCTGATTGGCGGGGTGGGGATTGGTTTTGCCAACGCGGTTCGCAAAGGATCGATTGGAGCGATTGGGGCGGCTGGTACCGGTCTGCAGGAATTTACCAGTCAGATCCATAACGCCGGGTTCGGCATCTCACATGCCATCGGGACCGGCAGCCACGACCTATCCGACCGCATCGGCGGTCTGACCACCTTCGCTGCCCTGGATGCTTTGGAAGCAGATTCCAAGACACTGGTGATCGGCCTGGTCTCCAAACCGCCCGCAGCTGATACCTTGGATCGCCTTCTAAAAAGGATCGAGATTTGCCGAAAACCAGTCATCGGCTGCTTTCTCGGCACGGATACGCGTCGGTTTATAGGACGGACCAATTTGCAGTTCGGCCACACCATTGACGAGGCTTCCCGGCTCGCAGTTCAGATCGCCTCAGGAAAACAGAATGTTTCAACAGGTGATCTGACTCCCGCGGATCTAAAGAGTCTCTCCGAAGAAAAATCCGCTTGGTCACCTGAACAGAAATACTTGCGTGGCATACTGGCAGGTGGCACATTCTGTTTCCAGTCCCAGCAGATCCTGCGCGAAGCCGGGATCGGCGTCCATTCCAATAGCCCACTCGAACCAAAGTATAAATTGGACCATCCGGACCGAAGTCTCGAGCACACCATCGTGGACATGGGGGATGATTTCTACATGGTGGGGAAGCCGCACCCAATGATCGATGGGACGATGCGAAAGCGCCGAATCCTGGCGGAGAGTCAGGATCCCCAAATGGCAATCCTGTTCCTGGACTTCATCCTTGGATTCAATGCCTCGATGGATCCGGTCGGGGAATTGGTGGACGCCATCCGGGAAGCCAAACGAATCTCCAGACAACGCGGTGGTGCACTGACTGTTCTGGCGTCGATCTGTGGAACGGAGGACGACCCGCAGGATTTGAAATTGCAGGAAATGATGCTTCGGGAAGCTGGCGTACTGGTTTATCGCAGCAATGCCCAGGCTTCGGCTGCCTGCTGCCGGCTATTGGAGAAAGTGTAGGAACGCTGTGGAACCAAAAATCGAGAAATTGCTATTGGAGCCGATTGTTGTCATCAATATCGGGTTGAGTCAATTTGCCAAGAGCCTGGAGGAGCAGAAGGTGGAGGTGGTCCAGGTTGATTGGAAACCCCCGGCGGGCGGCGACAAGGAAATGATTGATTTGCTGGATCAATTATTGTAAGCAATCCCCTTCCTGGCGTGTTGAACTTATCGGAATTGATTTAATCCAATTTTTTAGCGGTCCATTCCCTTTGCAATATGGCATACCACTCTTCGTCAGCCCAGACGCCCTTGAACCATAAGCTTTCCACAAAATGTCCTTCATGCCTCATCCCCACCTTCTCCAGGAGCCGTGACGAAGCCAGGTTGTCGGGATCGCAGTTTGCCCGCAGGCGGTGTAAACCTAGGTCGCCAAAAAGGTAATCAATCAAGCGTCTTACGGCTTCTGTACCGTACCCCTGTCCCTGAAAGGGAGACGCCAGGGTGAATCCGATCTCGGCCTGGGCGTGATCCTCAGCCAGGCGTTGAAAGGCGCAATCGCCGATCATCTCTCCGCTCTTCTTCAGCTCTAATGCGAATTGATACCACTGCCCCGGCTCGCCAGGCGTCCTGGTCATCATCTCATCCACAAACCGGGTCGCCTGTTCCAGGCTGAAGGGTGCCTGCCAGCCTTGATATTTTGCCACGTAGGGGTCAGACCGGTAGGCGCTGAACGGTTGAATGTCTCGTTGCTCGAAGGGTCGAAGAATAAGGCGGGCGGTTTCCAGGTGCAGGATAGTGGACATGGCGGACTCCTAGCTAGGGATCATTGATTACTTTTCGTTCATGGTATTCCTTACTCTTTTGTGAGCTTTGCTTATCATATTTCCATACCATCCTTGGTTACCGAGATCAGGAAGATATTGAGGTCCCGGATGCGGTCCAAGATGCCAAACAGGTTGGACTGGTCGATGGCATCCACGGTCAGGGTGGTGATCACAGAGCCATCAGCCTGTTTATCTGATGATATCCTTATGCTGCCCAGCCAATCTGACCAGCTTTGGTCCAACTTGCCTTTAACCTTTAATTGATAAATCATGGCTTTCCTCTAATCCTTTTTGAGGAAGGCCACCAATCGCTCGCTGATGCGCCCATATTCCAGGCCGACCCAGAAAAAGTGGCCGGTACAACCAGACTCGAACAGCTCCGCCTGCGGGATGTGCTTCAGCGACCACTCAGCATGACAGAAGGGAATGGAATTATCCTCATGGCTGTGGATGGCGTGCAAGCAACCATTCCTTTACCCTCATGACGACGCCATCCATCTCCTGGATTTGGAACAGCATGTGAGTTGCATTCGGGATCAGATAGAAGTCTTTATCGGCTATCTTCTGCCCAGCGTGGAATTGCTTTGCCCCGACACGACTCAAATCCTGGTCGCCAACCAGCGTCAGAGTTGGAACATGAACTAATGAGGCCAATGGAATAGCGTTTTTTCGGAACTGGTTGGCTGCCAGTGCAAATTCCATCGACATGCCTTTCAGTTGGAGGGGGTCGTGCACGATGAAATCAACCTGATCTGGTAAGTTGACCACCTTCTCCAGCCTTTCCCTGGCATAGGCCGTCTTGCCTATTCCCAAAACCGACCGGTGCCGGAAGAACAGCCAGGCTGCCGGCCCTTTCAGATAGTTGGACCAGGGGACGGGAGTGGCTGCCGCAGTCATGGCTGGTGCTAGGAGCAGCAAGCCATTGATCTTTGGGTTGTGCTCAGCCGCCCAACAAGCTGCCATCGCGGCGCCCATGCTATGACCAAGAACGTAAAAAGGGGATTGGGGATGGCGGTCGTGCAGCAGGCTGCATAGTTCATCCAGATCGGAATACAGGCGTATAACGGAGGGAATATCCCCATGGGCGGTCTGAGTGAAGCCATTGCCGCGAAGATCGAGTGCGTAATAAGCGCTGCCGTGCCTTGCCAGGGCTTCTCCAAAACGAGCATGATATCCGCTGTGTTGGCCCAGACCATGCAAGGCCAGAATGACCTCTCCAGGCTCACTCCCAGGAAGCCAGCTCCGGACAAATAATTGTATCCCATCGCTGGCCCGGATGTACTCGCCCTCTGCTGGCGTGGTTTGGTTGCGCCAGGGATCCATGGGGACTGAAGTAATAAGAACAGCAATGATGCTTGCCAGCCAGGTGCAAAGGCACAAGGCGACAAGCACCACCAAAGAATAAAGAAGAGACATCATGAACACGGCATGATCCCACCAAACTTCATTTGAACAATCCCAATGCGCCGACGACGAACTGGATCAGCCAATGCTGTTGGCGATGGAATGCCTCACAATGGCCTGCGTGGTGCATTTGCGCCGGCTGCACATATAAACCAGATCCAGGTGATGAGATAGCCCACGTTTCGCAGCCAGTTAAGAAAAAAGATTAAGGTCAATATTGAGGAGGCGAGAAGAAAACTGATGCCACTCTATATTGAAAGAAATATCGAGCCTGCTTAGAGAATTGTTACCTTTTTTTGTGAGGTGAATCGCTGCACCGCTTCTAGGCAAATGATGCAATCTAGCACGTACCATGAGCTAAAAGGGCCACCTGTTTTCCCTGATGAAATAATGAGTTATATAACGCACAGGCATCCGGGGTGCGCTCCAATATCACTTCGCTGATTCCTTTTGCCTGAATTCCATTCCTCACCTTTTTAGGGCATTCCACTGCTCCATTCACTCCTATTCCAATGATCAGCACTTTTAATCCCCTGGTCATAGACCCCTGTGATCATTGAATCGGTGAGTTGATGCCCTTTCCGCTCGTGCCATTCCGTCACCTCTCGGTTAATCAGGCGAATATCCTTACCGACACCGATTTTTCCCTGCTCCGAAGCAGAGTGCTCAACTCCACAAATAATATATCTGCCCCATGAGAAATGTTCTATTGGTCCTTTGGGGTCATCAAACATTTTTCCTCCTGTTCTTGCTGCGAAATGATCTGTTCAACAAAAAGAATATCCTTGGCAAACGATAGAGAGTGTAATCAGTGGGTTTCATTGCCATTTTAAAAGCTCTGCCGACCGAGCGGCGAAGCCGCTGCCCGCACTTGGTGTTCTTCCAAGGGTCCTCTGCCTGCCCCGACCACACCGGCGCATCCGGCGACGGTGCAATACTTAAGAAAGCAAGTTCATCCTCGGCCGGTACTGGAGTGCCTCCGCCAGGTGACTCGGTTGGATGCTCTCACTCCCCGCCAGGTCGGCGATCGTGCGCGCCAGCTTTAGCACCCGGTGATAGCCCCTGGCGGATAATTGCAGCTGGCTCATGGCCGTTTGCATCAGGGTCTTGCCGGTCTCATCGAGGGTGCAAAACTTGCGCACTTCGGCCGGGCGCATATCCGCGTTGGCGGTGAGGCCATCCTTCCCTGCGAAGCGGAGGCGCTGTTTTTCACGTGCTGCCTCCACCCTTGCCCTTACCGTCGTGCTGGACTCCCCGAAGCGGGAATCTGATAGTTTTTCATACTCCACGCGTGGCACCTCCACGTGGATGTCGATGCGGTCCAGCAACGGACCGGAGATGCGCTTTTGGTATTTGGTCACGACCATGTTCGAGCAGGTGCAGGGTTTGACCGGGTCGCCGAAGTAGCCGCACGGGCAGGCGTGTAGTTTTCACCTACACTATGTATATTATAGTCCTTAGGCTCATCAAACCGATAAGTAATCGTTACTACTGGCTTTACTTTGCCGGCTACCTCCATCTTGTTAACAGTTATATTCTTTACTAATTCCGAAACAGCCTTAAACCTCTCTTCAAATGCTGCATTTTCAATATTCTTTTTTATGCGCTCTAATCGAATAGCCACAGATTGAATTTCATCTTCTAATAGTTCTTGACCTCGTTCTTGATTTTTCAACTTTTCTTTATAGGCAATCAAATCACTTAATGCACGCTTGTTTTCTGCAAGATAATGATCTAATGTTTCTGTATCAAGTTCTTTGCTCTTTATAGATAATTCAATAAGGTTATTTCTTTGCCTCTTTTAGCTCTTGTATTTGTTTCTCAATATCTTCAATCATAAGAAGAATATTTTCATCTTTAGAAGTGTAATCATTTCTCAATTGATAAATTACCACTTCTGGGTTTTGACAATAATATTTTACGGTTTCCCAAACCTCTTTTTCTATCTCATCTGCATTTAAATAAGAACTCAAGCATTTTGGTTTTCCAAGTTTTTTATAAGAATGACGTCCATTACAAACATAATACCGCTTCTCACTTTCCTTATTCTTTCCAGCCCTTGAATAAACCCCCGAATAAGTGAGCCCGCATAACTCACACTTAATCAAACCCCTTAGCAAATATTCCCTGTTAGCTAAATTCTTTTGAAATATTCGATGACCATTAATCACTTCTTTAGCATTATTAAATTCTTCAACTGATACAATCGCGGGGCAGTACCCTGGTATTCTATTATCCATTTTCCTTTTCTTTGATCTCTTTCCCCATTCCCATACACCCATATATGCCGGATTTTTTATCATATTCAAAACCCGCCCAGCTCGCCAAATGCCAGCGGTAAACTCTTCTTTCCTTTTCCCTTTATAGTTGATTTTTCGTCCATTCTTTTTATATCTTGTCGGAATTCCTAAGTCATTAAGTTTTTCAGCTATCTTTACTGTAGATAAACGATCTTCTATCGTCCAAGAAAACATTAGCTTGATTATTTTTGCTTCTTCTTCATCTACTTCAAGTTTTTTACTTTCACGGTTGTAATTATAGCCATACGCAATAACCCCGCCGGAAAATTGCCCCCGTCTAATCGCCCTCTCCATACCGTCAGATGTTCGCTTAATTATTTCTTGACGTTCTTTTGAAGCTACAGCCGCTTCTATTTGAAGAATGAAATCATCCCCCCTAAGAGCCTTTTTATTTTCCGCAGCCCAACACTCTATACTCAAATCATTCATGTCTCTAAGAAAGAGCAGCATTTCTAATGAATTTCTCCCCAATCGATCTACATTAAACACATACACCCTTGATACTTTTCCCATTGAAGCCGCATCTAACGCACTACGAAAGCCCTCACGATCAGAGATATTTCCCGATTCTGCCAGCTTCCAAATATTCTCAGACTCTATAGAGTATCCTTGTTCATCTGCAAAGGATTGAATAGCCGCAAGTTGTTTATCTGGACTTGTACCGTCCAACTGCTTGACTGTAGAAACTCGAACAATCGCACCAGCTTTATTCATATCTTATACTCCATGCTAAGAAACTCATTCCTGTTTCTTTTGCTCTGGACCAACAAGCCAGGTTGAATATATAGGAAATAGTTTTTTCATCAGAACCTTGAATTCAACAGGCTCATACCGACGAACTATCAATATATATTCCTGCTTTACTTCTTTTTCTTTCTTCTTACTTGGTCTTTTATTTGCAGTCTCATACTCCTTTTTATCAGATCAATAGAACAACTAATACATTAACCCTCAACTTTTTCCTGTACAAACATCTTGCGCCCCATCCAGCTATACCCATCTTCTTCCAACCATGTAGCTTGTTTTACTGCCGACTCTTTATCTTTTTCAAATGAGCATAATTCCCAATTTTCCCCGGAAGTTATTTGTGATAGCTTTCTTACAGACGTATGGTAATTCAACCCTTCCCATCCATAATTATCTACGATCTCTTTTTGATAATCCTTCAATGATCTATATCTTAATAACTGCTTTAACGACTTATCACGTATATAGACCCCAAACACCCTTATTCCTTTTGGAAATCTTGAAAAATCTTTCTGATATTCTTTTCCAAGATACTGTAATTAGGTAGAATGGAGTTCTTGCATACTCTGTAGTAGTAGAGCCATATCGCCACAATCCTGCCTCATCTGGATAAGGTAAATCATCTCCTATCATTACATCAAGTGGAACAGCTATCATAATGTGATAATGAATTGCTCCTCTTTTTTGCAATTCGGCAACCCAAGCATAGCCTAACAAATTTTCTCTTAATAATTCCTTAAGTGAGAGCATAAATTCCCTGATATGGTTCACTTCCCAATCATGCTCAGGTGCATATGTCAAAGAGATCATAATAAATTTAAAATCAGATAAGGTATTCACAATATTGACCCAATCAGAAATTCGCTTTCTCATCCGGTTATAACGAACTTTGAAAACGTCTAATATCATTACCTTCTTAAGACCGTGGTTATAAATAACCGTAAATGGACGATATGTGTTTCACCTCACTATGTCTAAACTTTGTTGTAATTAAGACAAGCCCGAAGAACCATCACGCCCGTGCGGGCAGGCTGTCCTCCTCACGTCCGGGCAGGCTGTCCTCCGGGCGTGATAACCCTTTTGATAGCTCGACTAACCCAGTAGTAAGAACCAAGCGCAAAAACTCACTCTTTTTTAGCCCCGTTCTTTTTTGCAGATCAAACAATGAAACTTTAACAGGTAAGGGCAGAGTAATATTTACTCGCCCATATAAACCACGCTTTGTTTTTATTATTTGTTTATACATTTAAAATACTCCTTAACCTATTTATCCTCGCCGCCCGTCCTTCGCAGCCTACCGCACTCGCTCCCGTAGTCAAGGCTTCCTGGCTTTTGCCGCTTCGCTCACCAGCCTTGACAACGGGACCCGGCGAGTGCGGAAAGAATGGCTGCAGACGGACGGCTCAGGCTATAACGGGCGGCAACTAGACTTGTAAAGAACATGGGAACACAGTATCATGGGTAAATAACAGTGAAACAATGTATTGCGCGCATATCGTAATGCATTGTACGGAATTCGTTCAATCTTGTCAAGATATGGGAGCATCTAATATGACGCTCGAAAAAGGAAGCCGCCCTAATAAGTTCACACGTGATTTAGGGGAAGCAATTAGAAAAGCTCGCGAAGAAAAAGGGATAAGTCAGGTTAATCTAGCAAAGCTCATAGATACACGTCGCGCAACATTATCAGATATGGAAAATGGGAAAACCGAACCAGACGCATTCACATTAGCCAATTTAGCTCACAAGCTTGAAAGACCTCTAAGTTATTTTTTCCCCGCTTTTATTTATAAAGAAATCAAACAAGAAGACCTAACAGCGCTCGAATTTGAACTATTGATTTATTTTCGTAAAATTTGGGACGAACATTTACAGCGAGTAGCTATTCACCAGGTTGAAGCAATATCTGATTTTGACCCCACTCAGACACTTTTAGATGCAGTAGATTTAACATTAACTGAAAAAGAAAACGAAGCGAAGTTACAAAAGATCATAGAACGAAGGCGAAAGAAAAAAAACAATTGAAAAAAGATATTACTATGACTTTAGCGAAGAAGTCCAATGGAACAATGAATTAGATCGAACCACTAGATAAAGGTATTCATAGTTGGTATAGATTTGTTCTCTCTTTTCCGCCGCATTTGGTCCGGGATTATATAAATGATTTTAAACTTGATAAAAGAAGTGTTGTACTAGACCCTTTTTGCGGAACTGGTACAACTATTGTAGAAGCTAAACTTAATGATATACCATCTGTCGGTATTGAAGCAAATACATTTGCTCATTTTGCTAGCCAGGTAAAAACAAATTGGGATATTGATACTAATAAGCTTCTTTTTACCTCAAAAATAATAGCAAAAAAAGCAATTAGAACTCTTGAAGCACAATGTATTTTTGATGAAGGTGTTTTTGATCAGAATATAGAAAATCATCTTTTACTCAAATTACCTCCTGTGCAGGAGAAATTAATCCTTACAAATTCTATTAGCCCTCTTCCCCTTCATAAAACGCTTGTACTAATGGATATTTTAAAGGAGTACAAGAACGAACCTTTTTACAACCATCAGTTACTTGCACTTGCTAATGCATTAGTCTTTACTATTAGTAACCTACGTTTCGGTCCAGAAGTTGGAATAGGTAAACCTAAAAAAGATGCTGCTGTAATTAGAATTTGGCTAAATCAAATTATAGAAATGTGTAATGATCTAGAAAAGGTATCTGGTCATCCTCAATGCAAATCACTTGTATTTTTAGCCGATTTAAGACAAGTCGATAAAATCCTCGAACCACTCTCCATTGATGCAATAATAACTTCTCCGCCATACCCTAATGAAAAAGATTATACAAGAACAACAAGACTTGAATTTGTTATTCTTGGATTAATTAATACAAGAGAAGAATTACGTGAATTGAAAAAAGGTTTGATTAGATCAAATACCCGCAATGTTTATAAAGATGATGATGATAGCAAATGGATTGAAGGTTTTCCAGAAATTCAACGGATAGCTTCTGAAATTGAAAATCGTCGTATTGAATTAGGTAAAACTTCTGGATTTGAAAGATTATATAGTAAAGTAACAAAGCTATACTTTGGAGGTATGACACGCCACTTAGAATCTTTAAAAACAGTTTTGCGCCCTGGTGCAAAATTGGCTTATGTAGTTGGCGATCAAGCTTCATATCTTCAAGTTATGATAAGAACCGGTCAAATACTTTCTGATATATCAAGAGCTTTGGGGTATGAAGTGATAAGAACAGATTTGTTCCGCACAAGATTTTCGACTGCTACCAGAAAAGAATTACGGGAAGAAGTCGTAGTCTTAAGATGGCCAGGCTGATTAGCCAGAAAGGTTTAATATGCCTCCAAAGAAAAGCCGATATGTTCAAATAATCGAAAAAATATTCTTAGATCATTATCAGCCCGGACAACGTGAAGTCCCTTTTGATAGGGATGAATTCAGCAGAACAGCTAGTGAGTTAGGAATTAAACTTCCTGATAATTTAGGGGATATTGTCTATTCTTTTAGATACAGAGCTAATTTACCAGAAAGCATTACAAGTAAAGAGCCGGAAGGATTTGAATGGATAATTTTACCAAATGGCAGATCACGATATAAATTCTATCTTGTTAAGCAAGCAAATTTCTTACCAAACCCTGATTATTTAGAGATAAAAATTCCAGACTTTACACCTGGTATAGTAAATAAATATGCACAAGGTGATGAACAGGCATTACTCGCAAAAATTCGTTATAACAGGCTCATTGATATTTTTACTGGAATTACATGCTATTCTCTGCAAAACCATCTTAGAACAACAGTCGGCTCAGGCCAAATAGAAACGGATGAAATATATGTTGGCCTTGATAAACATGGTATTCATTATGTGTTCCCAATTCAAGGTAAAGGCGGAAAAGATAAGATAGGTGCTGTCCAAGTTCTTCAAGATTTTATGGTTTGTGAGAAAACTTTTCCTTCCCTAATAGCTCGACCTATATCTGCACAATTCACTGATCAAAACACGATCGCACTATTTGAATTCGCTCAAGTTTCTGATGGCGTACGCATAATTCACGAAAGACATTTTAAACTAGTTTTAGCCAATCAACTATCCTTAGAAGAATTAGAGAATTATCGAAAACATATTACTGAATAATCATTAACATATCATTTCTAATAAAAATTGAATTTATGACCGCTATGTAATAGATTCATTTTCATTCATTCATTTTTCCCCACTTTCTAGTTTCCTCTAATCTTTCATAGTCAAATACTGCACGTTCAAGATAACAACGCTTATAAAAAAACATTCTCAACCGGGATTTTAAATTATATCCACCACTGCCTCTAGGACAATTTACACAAGAAGAAAATTAGCAACTTCATTTTAGTAGAATTGTTAATTTAGTTAGGGATGATACTGTCCTTAACTATATCCGGCGGGTTATAGTTCCTTTTTTCCCATCCAGAATCCAGATTTTGAAACATTAAATTTGTGTTATAATCATTCTTAGAACAAATGAGCAGTCTTATTGTATTAAGATTAGGAAAGGAGAATTAAAATGGCTAGAAATTGGGGAACAAAAACCGATGGGAGTTCATGGGATGAAGCAACAATAGAAGCTGTTTGGCAGAAAGGCAAAATAGAACCAGAATATCCATCATTCAGAAAAGATAAATGCGGCGCATCAATGCAACGAAGCAATTATGGCAAAACTGAAAAATGGGGTTGGGAAATAGACCACATAAAGCCAGTTGCAAAAGGTGGTACTGATTTTATTTCCAATTTACAACCGCTTCAATGGGAAAATAATAGATATAAATCGGATAATTGGCCTGATTCAGATTGCAAGGTAACAAGCTGAATAATACAAACTATATAAAAGGCAAGGTTACCACCTAACAGATGGTGACCTTGTCTGGGTGTTGAAAAATGTTTGTGTATAGGAATTGAACCTTTAACCGCTAGGTTAAAAGCTCATTTCCAATTCATTTAATTTTCCCCACTTTCTGGTTATCTCTAATCTTCCATAGTCAAATACTGCACGTTCAGGAAAATAATGCCCACAAAAGAAATCGTAGCAATCTCTGATTTTGACCCCACTCAAACACTTTTAAATGCATTAGATTTTACTTTAACCGAAGCAGAAAACGAAACAAAATTACAAGAAATCATTGAACAAAGGCGGAAGAAGAAAAAGCAACAATTGAAATGATGAATAAACGACGTAACAAGAAATAAATTTTTAGGAGGAATCATATGCAATCAGGTATATCTACATTAATTATTGGCGCAGGTATTGGTTTAGTAGCGTCAATTATTACCATAATAGTAACAAGTATTTTTCAATTAATACGAGATAGCAAAACACGAAAGTGGCAGATTGATGACATTAAACGAAATCTAGAAACATCAATTTTAAAAACTCGAGTAAGTGATGTAGAGATATTCCTAAATCAAGCATCTGGATGCGCCAAGAAATTATTTGTTATGGAAGAAAAATTACTAGCTGTTATTAAACATAATGATCTAAACTTACTATATAAGGATGGAATTCCCAATTTTAAAATTGATAATTCAAGGTTGAATACAAGTATTCAGTCCTTAAAAGATTTGAGGGTAAACAATTCTGAAGAACAAGAAACAACCCTGGAAAAACAAAAGATATTTCTAAAATTAACTATGAATTTGTTGGAAGAATCCACAGAAACCCTAAAAGAAGTTCTTTCCAGTATTAATAACTTTAGTGATCAATTAGCGGTTATAGGTATTGTAAATGCTTATAAAAATACTCCTGGCTCTGATATACAGAAAAGTGCCTCCCAATACATAGAGTGCATCTTTAATGAAACTAGTGAGTTTACCAGATTGACCGATTATTTTTATCACGCCAAAAAAATTGACACAAAAAAAGAGCATAAACGTTTAAAGAGATATTTATATAATACAGGTAACTTATATGCAGATATTCGAAATCAACTCGATAAAATATTGGTCCTAAATATAAAATAAATACAAGCTTATTACACTATTGGATTTATACTTATATGCACTAGGTCAAAATTTATAGCCAATTTAGTCATTTTTCCCCCACTTTCTAGTAATCTCTAATCTTCCGTAGTCAAATACTGCACGTTCATGGGTTCATTGCGGCCACCAGTTGGAAGCTGGCCGGAAAGGTCAGCGAGCCCTGTGCCCGGCTGATGGTCACCACTTTATCTTCGAGAGGCTGGCGCAGCACTTCCAATACGCGCATGCCGAATTCGGGCAGTTCGTCCAGGAATAGCACCCCGTGATGGGCCAGCGAGATCTCACCCGGATGCGGCCAGTTGCCACCGCCTACCAGGCCGGCGTGGCTGATGGTGTGGTGAGGGGATCGGAAAGGCCGGCTGCGCAACAAGGGTGTCTCAGGCGGCAGCTGATCCGCAACGGAATAGATGCGGGTTACGTCCAGCGATTCGTCGATGGACATCTTCGGCAGGATGCCCGGGAGAGCACGTGCCAGCAGGGTCTTGCCGGCGCCAGGCGGCCCGATCATCAATACGTTATGCCCGCCGGAGGCAGCCACTTCGAGGGCGCGCTTGACGTGTTCCTGGCCTTTGACCTCACCGAAGTCTGTCAGCGGGAAAAGCGGGGCATCTTCCATTGCGACCCGAACATAGGCCGGGATGGGTTTGCGTCCAGCCAGGTGGTTGTACAATGCCGCCAGGGAATCAACCGGGATGACTTCCAGGTCGGGGATCAGGGCGGCTTCTGCCGCGTCCGTTTCTGGAACTACGATTCGCGTGAAACCGGCCTGTCGGGCAGTGGCGGCCATCGGAAGCATCCCACGTGCATGCCGGACCGTTCCATCCAGCGAGAGTTCGCCCACCACCAGCATACCTTCGGCAGCTCCGGCGGGTAACATGCCGGTATAGATCAGCACACCCAGGGCGATCGGCAGGTCGTAGGCCGGGCCCTCCTTGCGGACCGAGGCTGGGGCCAGGTTGACGACCAAACGCTTGCGCGGGTAGGGCACCCCGGCATTGCGCACGGCTGCCTGGACGCGTTCACGGCTCTCCTGGATGGCGGCATCCGGTAGACCAACGATGGTCATGCCCGGGAAGCCGGAGGTGTAGTCCACTTCAACTTCGACCACCACCCCGTCCAAGCCAATGACGGCACACGAATAGACACGCGCGAGCATGGATAAAGTATAGATAAGAATGGAACGGAAGTCAACCGGTAATCGTTCTTTAATTCGGGCAGATTTATTGATTAATTCTGTCAACTTCAAGGTAGCTTAATGTACTTCCCCCGACAACAGATCTTGCCTTACAATAAGATCTAGAGAAAGGATTGTTCTAAATGCCAAGAATAAATTACAGAGTTGAGGGAATTATTGGCATGTTATAGGGTATCATCCCCCTGCACCACAGCCTTGGTCGTTCTAAACCGCGCCGATCATGATGCCAGGTATGCCATAATTGGTACATACTTTGGGGGCTGGTCAGGATGTTATAAGCCATACGTAGATCTTGACTGTCACCGGTGATTTGAACAAATCCTTTTGAATCATATGATTACAGAGATGCTAAATAAAGAGAAGGAGAGGAAATGATAAAAAGATCTTCACTGGTTTTCGATTGGTTAATTATCGTTCTAATTTTAATGATAGGGTTATGGTTGATTGTGATTAAACCGCTTGGACCAAATTTGAGTCTTCTCCCAGGAGAACTTGTTGATAATCGTCTAGATATCTATCTTCTTGAACATTTTTTTCGCTGGATTTCCGGATTGGATAAGAGTTTTTGGACAGCCTCTTTTGCATATCCATATCAAAATACTGTTGCGTTCAGTGATAATTTTTTAGGCTCGGCACCTTTTTACATAATATTCAGGTGGTTTGGATTTAATCGGGAGTCTGCATTTCAGGGTTGGTACATTCTGGGCTATTGCCTCAATTTTCTTTCAGCAGCCTATGTTTTATCCAGGCTAAATTTCAAGCCGTTGGCTATAGGAGCAGGAGCATTTTTCTTCACCTTCGGGTTACCTTTATTGGGTCAGGAAAACCATGTAGCTCTCCTGTACCGGTTCGGTGTTCCATTAGCTTGTTTTGCCTTGTGGAGGATGCAGGAGGCGCCCAAACTTCGAACGTTCGCAGCCATAATCCTATGGACCGTATGGCAGTTTTATCTAAGCATTTATCTTGGTGTCTTTCTGGTCATGTTCCTAATAGTGTTTGCTTTATTATTGCCATTATGCATGCCTTCTCAGCCATTTTGGAGGTTCTTTAGGTTTTGGCCTCATCGAATAAAATCAGCTTGGCTCCTCACGCCTAAAACTGAACAACTCATCGTAATACTGGCAACCATTTTTTTGGGATTGTGTATGGGTATTCAATTATGGCCGTATTATCAAGTCACCCGCATCTATGGTTTCTCTAGAAACTGGAGCGAAGTTGCGAAAATGCTTCCAACCTGGCAGAGCTATTTACTGGCTGACGGGTCTCAACTCTGGAGATTTATCTCAACTCGAATTACCGGCGTGCCCATGCGTTGGGAGCACCAACTATTTCCCGGGGGTTTGGCAGTGGCTCTGGTCATGATCGGCTTATTTTTGCGTGGCAACTCGAAAACAACAATGCTTGTCAAACCCCATTTCTGGGCAACTTTGGTACTGGCTGCGTTCACTTTTTCGATTAATGGATATTCATTATTTCGATATTTATGGATTTTGCCTGGCATCAACAGCCTTCGGGCCATTACACGGATCATATTAGTTCTAATGTGGCCTATTGCTCTCCTGATTTCTACGGGATTTGAGAAATTACTCCAGGAAAGAAATCATTACAATTTGCTTGGTGTTGGAGTGGCCTATATTTTAGTAGGATTGTTAATGGCAGAGGCGGTATTGTTCGATCATTTCACTTTCAATAAAGCTGCATCCCAGGCTCGTTTGACAGAGCTGAATGATCAAATTCCAGTGACCATTCCAGATCAACCAATCCTGATTGTCGCAAATAAAAACGGAGATCCATGGAATCTGACCGAGGTCGATGGGATGTTACTTTCCCAGCAACTGGGATGGCCGACCTTGAATGGATATACTGGGTACCTGCCACCTGGCTATGGGCCAACAACTAATTGTAGCAGCCTGCCGAAAAGAATCCTTGCTTTTATGAATTTTGCTAAAATTACATCCACCTCATACTATTTCGATATGATGAAAAGAGCGGTGCCGATCGGTTTCACCGATTGTGATCCGGGCTGGTGGACTGAAATGCCGCATATCTCGTCTTTTGCCGGACCTTTGCCGAAAGGAATATTTGCGGGTCTTGCTCTGAAGGTTCTAATGATTAAGAGTATTAATAATCTAGTGAGCGCTCAGGTTGAAATAACAAATGATTCTTCCATGACACTTCCTGCTCTATCATCAACCGGAAATTTTGTTGGATTGTCATGGCGATTCGTTGATTTTCAAAACCGCAATCCTTTATCAGGCTTTGACACAAGAGAATATCTGGATTTTGATGTTCTTCCAGGCCAAAGGTTTATAAAGTCCATTTATATTACCCCTCCAGCTCACCCAGGTTGCTATCTGCTTGAGGTCACAGCAGTTCAGGAATTAGTCGTTTGGTTCTATGATCGGGGGGTGCCAATTGCCAGATCGGAACAAGAGCTTGTTGTTAATGCACAAAATCAAATTCTAATAACGAATGGGCTAATACCTTAGGGAGCCAAATCGGGTAAAAATAATTAATGGGTCATTTGTAACCACTTCAAATATCTTCACTTATTTATCAATTGCAATCGTTAGGGAAAATGCTGGCGTCTGGTGTCGATAACATGAACACAATATGTGGTTCAACAGGGGCCAATTCAAGGGCGTCCTTCTGGCAGTTGGTTATTACCATTGAGGAGCGAATTCAGGTTTTGACGAAACTGGTAACTATTAGACGGTCAGCACTACGATTCCGGCGATGGTCAGCAAGGCGCCGATGCCGGTCTTCCAGGTCAGAGGCTCGGCGCCGAAGATGACTCCCATCAGCACGCCGAATAACGGGGAGGTGAACGCAATAGGCATGACCTTGCTGAGTGGGGCGCCGTTTATAGCGGCATAGTAGCATAACATGCCAATCGACCCGGCGACGATTCCACCACCGATGACTATCATCAAGATGGCTTTCGTCCCGGCCTGTGGTAGGCTCTTCCAATACGGGAAGGAGACCGCTCCCAGGATGATGAGTGCCACCGCCGTGCGGATGAAGATACCCATTTGTGGTGAAAGTCCTCCCAGATGCAGGCCTTTCTTTTCGAAGTAGCCGCCGATGCCCCAGGCCATGGCGGTGAGCAAGGCAAGGATTTGAGGATTCATATATGTCCTATGCAATGAAAAGTAGGTGAGTCTTTATTAAATTCTTTCTCCACTATCCCAGGAGAACTGTGGGATCCTCCCAGGGGAAAACAGGATAAAAAACATTGGCGAAATGGCGAGCAGATTTTCGTTTATAGAGACTCCATTTCCTTATTATTGTAATGGTCTCTAAGGTTCATATTATTTCATCTATTGCAAGTGATAAGGAAAATGCAGGTGTCTGATGTCTATATAATAAATACCATATGCCCGCACCGAATGCATGGCAGCATTCACCTCTTTTTTATGGGTTTGGTTTTGCTTTCGTGATAGACCTCAAGCATGTATTTATCATGAATATATTTCACTGCATCTTCTGTCAGTCTATCCTTCGGATTTCCAATGGATGTGATTAATTCCTCTATATATTCAAGTTTAGAGTTTAAATCCTTTTGGAGAGACTCATTCTCTTTTTGGAGTTTCTTGATTTCCTTTTGAAGCCTGTCAACCAGCGCCTTATAATCTTCTTCGCCATGGGGTTTGTTTTCGGTTTCGTCTGTCATAATGCACCTCAAACTAATGCAAATCCAAGAGGATAGAAAAATATCGGTGTATGTCGTCTATAAAACGAGCAGATTATGCCTACCGGAGGCAGCCACTTCTGTGACGCGCTTGACGTGCTTTTAGCCCTGGACTTCACCGAAATCCGTCAGCGGGGAAGGTTAAGGAACAGTTACCTGCCAGGTGATTGTTCCATCATACCAATTGCCGGCAGCCCTCCAGCCGGTTTCGCGGTTTTCACTGCCCTCACAATCGCCTGTGCCAGCGCTTCGGCGGCAAAAGCCCCCACGGTGCTGACATCGGCTTTTTTCTGTCCGGTGGCGAGTGCAAAGACCGTATCCCCGTCCAACATGCTGTGCGCCGGGCGGATCGTGCGCGCCAGGCCGTCCTGGGACATCTGGGCCACTTTGGTGGCCTGGGCTTTGTCGAATCTGGCATTCGTGGCCACCACCGCGATGACGGTGTTGCTGCCGGTGGCCAGGCTTAGGATCGTCCGCCCGGTGAAGGATTTCATGACTTCCAGGGTATCCGCAAATGGACCGTTTCCCCCCAGTTTAACAGGACCGATTTTCGCCGGACGCGCCCCGGCGAGGATCTGGCCGGTGGCCGGGTCCACCACGTCACCGAAGGCGTTGACCGCCACGATGGCGCCGATGATCACACCTCCGCCGATCTCGATACTGGCCGTGCCGAGGCCGGATTTCATCGCCCCGTTCATGCCAAAAATCTTACCCACTGTTGCCCCGCAGCCCGCTCCGGCGTTGCCCTCGCTGACCGGTCCGGAGTTTGCGGAGGAGACAGCCGCATAACCCATCTCCGGGTCCGGATGGCGTTTGGATTTGCCCAGACCCAGATCAAAGAGGATCGCCGCCGGGACGATCGGGACCCGGTTCGCGCCCAATCCATAGCCGATCTTCTGTTCGGACAGGTATTTCATCACACCGGATGCGGCATCCAGGCCAAAGGCCGAGCCGCCCGCCAGCACCACCGCGTGGACTTTGTTCACCAGGTTGGTCGGGTTCAGCAGGTCGGTCTCACGTGTACCTGGGGCGCTGCCGCGAACGTCCACTCCGCCAACCGCCCCCTTGCGGCAGAGGATGACCGTGCAACCGGTGAGGGCTTCATCATCCTGAGCCTGGCCGACTTCGATCCCCGGAACATCGGTAATGGCGTTGTCGCGTTTCATGGGATTTTATGGATTCTATTTAAGGCTGCGAACCAGTTCAAGGAACTCATCCCACTCTTCTTTGAAAAAGTGCATGGTGACGTTATTGAGTTCCAAGTGATAAGTGGTCTCGCCATCCGGTTCTTCAGCCTTCCAGGCCAGGTAGCTTTCGGTCTCGGCCAGGGTCTCGGTCTTGGGTTCTGGATCAGTTTTAGGCATGGGTCAGCTCCTTTTCAATATGCCGATTATACAGACTTTGTAAATATAATGCTTATCAAAACCGGTCTTATTTCGTTTTCGTGCTGCCTTTGAGGTCTGGCAGTTCCGCTTTTACCGGGTGTGCACTTTTATTCCAACGTTTTCGCCACCATTTGCTGACTCTGCGCAGCCACTTCGGCGTGGACGGGGATGGCGGTAAGTTTTCTTCCGGCGGCCATGGGTCTCTATCCAATAACTTGCGCATGGTGTACCGACCGACCAGTTGCAGGGTCGCCAGCAGGGGAGCCGCAATGATAATTCCCATGAGGCCGATCAGGTTGGCGGAAATGATGGCAGCGATCAGCACGAAAGCCGGATGGACTTTCAAGCTACTGGCCATGATGCGTGGGGACACCAGGTTGTCGAACACCTGGTCAATGACGAGGCCAACAATGATGGCAATTATGGTATATGTCAGTGGCGCCAGCCCGAATAGATTGCTCCCCTGGAAATAAGTGACCAGGCCGAGCACAATATAATTAATGGCCGGACCAATATAAGGAAGGAAACTGGCAAACCCGGCAATGAGCGCCACCCCGATGGCGAAATGTACCCCCAGGATGCTCATGAAAATCGCATAAGCAATGATCTTCGAAAAAAAGATGATGATCTGCCCGCGCAGGAAAGCGTTCCAGATGTGGGCCAGTTTCTGGCTTAAGCGGTGCATGTCCTCGGCATACCCGGGGATATCAACCCGGAAAATGCGGGTACGGAAACCTCCGCTCTCCAGCAGAAAGAAGTACGAGACGATCACTATGAAGGCGGTCCATCCCAGCGTGGAGGCGGCGCTGCCTGCCAGGGTCCCGACCAGACTGCCGATTTTCCCAAGAGCAGACTCGACGTAGGTCAGGATTTCCTTCCCAATGGCTTGCCAGTCAAACGTCGAAAAGTCAAGGTGGAACGGCCCGATCGTATAAATGGTGTGCGAAAGGCTTGCGATGAAAGCCGGTAACTCGTTGGTATAGTTCTGAATGGCAGTGATCAGGTTTTGCACCTGCCCGATTAAACCCACTCCGCCCCAGGTCAACAAAGCCAGCAGGATCAGAATAAACACCAGATAGATAAGATTGACCGCCAATGCCCAGGAGAAGTGCACCTTACGGCTCAACAGGGAAGCCAGCGGGAATAAGAGATAGGTTACAACGAATGCCATCAGCACGGGGGCGATGACAAATTTAAAGCGCACCAGCAACGCGCCCAGGACAACCACCAGCGTCAGGGATACCACAAGTTTACTCATAGAACCCCAGCGCGGTGAGGCAGGAGGTGGAGTGTTTTCCATGAATTATCTCCCTCAGAATATTCCAATGGCGTCAGGTGAAACCGATACAATCCACAGGTTCCGAACCGCTGATTATATTCTATCGTCAAGGGAAGGAATTTACAACCGGTATGTTTATTAAGGATGTTGCGCGAGCACACCATTCACAGGCGTCTGCCCCTCAGCGATTTTCAACAATGCGGTTTTGAGTAGCTTCACTTCTCCAAGTGTGTTGTAGTGAGTGGCACCCACACGTATCATCCCACCGTCGTTTTCCACACCCAGACGCTCGGTCACGTTAATGGCATAGTAGTTCCCGTCCCAACTATAAATACCATCCTGGGCCAGTTTCTCGGCCACAACTCGCGGGTGCAATCCGTCCAACCGGAAGGAAAAGGTGGGGACGCGCTCATCCAAACGGAGAATATCGGTGAGGCCAAAGATTCTTATGCCGGGAATGGACTGTAAAGCAGTGAGCAACGCCCGGCTGAGTTCGAACTCGTAAGCGCGAATGGCAACCAGTGCCTTCTTGAGTTCCAAACGGCGATCCTTGTAACCTGCCTCCATCAACCCCTCGGTCTGCTCGTCCCCGTATTCTTTGCCGATCCATTCAAGATATTCAATCGCTCCGAGCACACCGGCAATGCCTTCGTGATTTTGTGTGCCCGTTTCAAATTTGCCCGGTAAACGGTCCGAGGCTGGACGCACTTTGTAGGCGAACAATTGCTCCAACAATTCACGCTTGCCATAAAGGATGCCTGAATGCGTTCCAAAGAATTTATAGGCTGAGGTAACCAGGAAATCACAATCCAGCTTTTGCACGTCGATGGGTCCATGTGGAGCATATTGGACAGCATCGACATACACCGTTGTTCCCATGTCGTGAGCCATTCGGGTGATTTTCGCAACCGGGTTAATCGTTCCAAGTGCGTTTGAGGCATATCCCACTGCCAAAAGGCGCGGTTTGTGTTCAAGAGCCTTATGCAACTCATCCAATTTGAGTGTTCCGTCTTCCACATCAAAGTCCACCCAGATAACCTTGCAGCCACGGTCCTGCGCCGCCAACACCCAGGGCGTTACGTTGGCGTCGTGGTCAAGCCGGGTCACCACAATTTCATCTCCTTCCTGCCAGCCTCGTGAGATCGAGCGGCTGATATGAAATGTGAGCGTGGTCATGTTGTTGCCGAAAACGATCTCCTCCGGACTGGCGGCATTATAGAAATCCGCCATGGCTAGATGGGCTTCATGCAATATTTGATCGGAAGCAATACTTGTGTCGAAGGCTCCCTCATGGTTGGCATTGCATTCCAACAGGTACTTGTTGAGGCGTTCGAGCGACTGCCTGGCGATTTGAGTACCGCCAGGATTGTCGAAGTAAATAGCCGGTCGATTAAGGGAGGGAAACTGGCTTCGGATGACGGTCAGGTCAAGAGTCATATATCGGCCTCCAGAACCGAAACAGAGCTTTAGTAAAATCAATTATAGTCCATGGTATGTTTTATTATTTACCTGTGCAGGCAGCCTCACGACTTGCACAATCTCGGGGTCCTCAGGAATCTTTTCCCCCGTCATGGGGCACATGTCCCCGTTCTTTGGGGAGGGGTAGTAGGTGGTGATTCAAGCGTTTTCATACTTTGTGAAAACCTTGCCGACACCTCCGTTTTTCCGAAACGGAATTATTGGTTTTACTGGGTAAATTCAACCAATTCGATCAAATTTCCTGCCGGATCTTGGAACAACACCGTAGAAGTGCGCGGCGGCGGAAACGTCTTCAGCCCACAAGCTGATAATGGCCAAGCAGATTTCCATGGGAGTCTCCTAGCGAAAAATAGAACTCCCACCATATGGTGGGAGCAGATCATTTAAGCACGAACGGCTGGGTGAGGGGGGCACCCAACCGTTCGTGAGTTAATATTACATGAAATGGATGAAAAAAGCAAGTACCAATTTGTTATAATACGATAAAGATATATTGGTGCCCCAAGCGGACCTGTTCCGAACCACACCCTTCCCTGAAATAAGGGGAATATACAGATTATCAGCATTACCTTATTCTAGAATGTAATGGGAATTGTACAATTCGTCAAGGAATGCCAGCGTTACCTAATTCCTAACCTCACTGATTTTCTTGTTAACTCATAATTACGTGGTCGCAGGTCCAAATCCTGCCGGGCTCACTGAAAAAGATGATAGACAAAAGGAAACTCTGGAATAGCCGGAGTTCTTTTGTTTTATTAGGGTATGCGATGCGTTCTGATCTGAAACTTCAAAAATTCGTTTTGGATAGGGTCCAATCTGAATTCTGTCTAATTACTCCTTCGCCAGCCGATTGGCAGTGAAATGATCGGTGACCAGAATGTTAATCCAATTCCCACGTAAAGCCCCTAAGATGGCGGCATATTTCCGGGAGCCGCCTGCCACACCAATAGCACAACTCACTTTGCTTAATTGTTCCAAACTCATTGAAATAACACGCTTTTCCAATCCTGTTTTCACTAAATTCCCGTTTTGATCGAAAAAGCGATACAATATATCACCTACAGCATTTTCATGACGCAATAGATCCAGTTCATTGGGGGCAAAGATATTGCCACTCTGCGCTAGCAAAGGGGATGGGTCAATTGCTCCGATCCCTACCAGTGCAGTTGTAACATGGTCGAACAACCTGATTGCCTGTTGAGCAACCTCGTCTGCCATCAGAATGTCTCGCGCTGCCTCAGTAGAAAGTATACCTGTTATTGGTAAGTACACCGCGTCTCCATTGACCAGTTGCGCCATACGCGATGTCAGGCGGGTGGCATGCGCCTCCACAGCCGGGTTGCCAACTCCGCCCAGGATCTGAACAACCTTCACGCCGGATTTGCGTGGTAGGGGGTGTAGGGCATCTACCAGCGCCAGCAGGGTGGCGCTCCAGGAAGAAATCCCAATCACCTCGTTTGGGCGAATCGCCAATTCCATATAATAGGCAGCTGCAGCACCCAAATCACGCAGGATCAATTTTTCGTTGTCTTCTAGACTATCCACTACAATTGCATCGCGCAAGCCAAATTTCTTTACTATGATTTCTTCCAGTTCGGTATAAACCCCATTGGGCAGGTTGACCGAAATACGGATAATTCCTTCTTCCTTTGAGCGGTTGAGCAACCGCGAGACGGTTGTCTGAGAGAGGCCAAGCTGTTTGGCAATTTCCGACTGACGCATGTCCCATTCGTAATACATGCGTGCCACACGTGCAATTAATCGTAGTTCGTCAATGCGTGGCATAATCCCATCCTTGAATAATTGACATTACTTGAATATTTATTCATTTTCTATTGATTTGTTCACTTTCTTTGTATACTATTGCATAGAATGAATTTTATCATAAATAGGAATAATTATTCAATGCTGGCGACGGAAACATCCCATCATCTTACAAGTGAAACAATCAGGATGCTAGAGTACAAATCCATTCTGTACCGCAAAACCATCTTGCAAATAATTTATATGGCAAAAGCTGGTCATACGGGTGGCAGCCTGTCTTGTGTGGACATTCTTAATGTCCTTTACAACTACGTCATGAATATTAGCCCGGAAAACTTTTCCCAAGTAAATCGTGACCATTACATTCACAGCAAGGGACACTCGGTGGAAGCGTTATATGCGGTGCTAGCTGATAAGGGCTTTTTCCCAGCCGAGGCGCTGAATACTGTCGAAAAATATGGTTCGGATTTTATTGGCCATCCAACCCGCAGCGTGCCCGGGATCGAGCAAAATACCGGCGCATTGGGGCATGGACTCTCAGTCTCAGTGGGTATGGCTTTAGCAGCAAAAATGGATGGCCGTAGGGACCGGTTTTTTGCTATTCTGGGTGACGGCGAATTGACCGAAGGATCTAATTGGGAAGCTTCTGCCAGCGCGGCTAACTACCATCTCGACAACCTGGTTGTCATCATTGATCACAATACCTTGCAAATCAGCGGACGTACCGAAAGCGTGATGGCGATGGAACCGTTGGAAGAAAAATTCAGCGCGTTTGGCTACACTGTCCGCCATGTGGATGGTAACAATGTGGCTGAATTGGCCGCTTTGTTTTCGAGCCTGCCTTTTGAACCAGGGAAACCGAACCTGGTACTGGCTCACACAATCAAAGGGAAAGGCATCAGCTTTATGGAAGACAAGGTGCAATGGCATCATCGCACACCAACGGATGCGGAGTACACTGCAGCACTGCTGGAACTGGAACAGGCTGAAAAAGCTCTAGAGAAAACATATGGACGAGAATAATCTGCCAATCGGCAATACCAACCTGGACGTTTTTGCCCAGACGTTGATGGATCTGGCGGCAAATGACCGCGATATTCTGGTCCTCACGAGCGATTCGCGTGGGTCGGGTAGGGTAACACCTTTCGCGGAAAAATTCTCCAAACAGATCGTGGAGATGGGAATTGCCGAGCAAAACATGGTGGGCGTTTCTGCAGGGCTTGCCTCGGCGGGCAAGAAGGTGTTTGTCGTTTCCCCGGCCTGTTTTCTCACAGCGCGCGCTTTGGAACAAATCAAAAACGATGTCGCCTATTCCGATCAGCCGGTAAAAATCATCGGAATCAGCGCGGGCGTCAGTTATGGCGCATTGGGCACCACCCATCATTCCCTGCATGATTTTGCTGTGTTGCAAGCCATCAATAATATCGATATTGTTGCTCCAGCAGATAACTATGAAACGGAGAAGGCCATCCGGGCCGCTGTTCACTATTCCCGCCCCATCTACATCCGTTTCGGTAAGAAACCCATGCCGACCTTGCATGCCCTTGAGACCTATTTTAAGATTGGCAAAGCCATTCAACTCACCCCGACGTGTGAAAAATATGATGTCACATTTATTGCTACAGGTGAAACGGTTGCTCCGGCCTTTTTGGCCAGCCAAATCCTGGCGGAACAGGAAATTACATGTTGTGTCTTGAGTCTGCACAGCATCCGCCCCTTTGATGAGGAAGCAGTGGAGCAGGCGTCGGCGCGTTCCCGTGTGGTGATAACCGTCGAAGAGCATAGTGTCAATGGCGGTTTAGGCAGCCGGGTGGCTACGTTCCTGATGCAGGCCGGTATTTTTCGGATGTTACGAATCGTTGGTATTCCTGACGAGCATATCATCACCGGCAACCAGGTTGAAATTTTCAATCACTACGGTATTTCACCACAGGCTCTCTCACAAACTGCTTTGCAACTCTTGGATAAGGAAGCAGAATGAAAAACCCCTCCGGGTTGTTCCTCGCCATAGACCAGAGTACTTCAGCCACGAAGGCAATGCTTTTTACCTCCGATGGTGGCCTTCTGGACCAGGAATCACTCTCTCATCGCCAGATTTACCCCCGCGCTGGTTGGGTGGAACATGACGCCGAGGATATTTTCAACAATGTGTTGAAAGTGACTGTTGCCTTGTTGCAGCGCCATTCAGACCAATGGAATAGCCTGCTGGCGCTCAGCATCACCAACCAGCGCGAGACCTTTGTCTTCTTTGACCGAGAAACCGGCCAGCCGTTATATAACGCCATCGTCTGGCAATGCCGCCGGGGAGATGATTTTTGCAAACAACTGGTGAATGCTGGCAAGGAGAGTATTGTCCACGAACTGACGGGGCTGAAAATCGATACCTACTTCCCGGCCAGCAAATTGCGCTGGCTGCTGGATGCCCGCCCTGATTTGCGGGCCCGCCTAAAGAAAGGTACGGCGCTATTCGGCACGATTGATACCTACCTAATCTATCGCCTGACGGGCGGCAAGGTTTATGCAACCGATCACACTAACGCTTCCCGCACGCTTCTATACGATATCGGGAAACTGGCCTGGAGCCAGGAATTATGTAAAGCATTCGGGTTGGAATTCGGTGTACTGCCGGATGTGCGTGAAAGCGCCGCCTGGTATGGCGATACCGACCTGGCAGGCTTTCTCAACCGGCGTATTCCCATCTGTGGAGTGATGGGCGATTCACAGGCCGCTTTGTTTGCTCAGCGTTGTTTCACACCGGGCAGCGCCAAAGTGACCTTCGGCACCGGTTCCTCGGTTCTGCTGAACATTGGTCACGAAAAACTTCTTTCAGCGCATGGTACGGTAACGGCGCTTGGATGGGTCTTACAGGGGCAGCCCACCTATGCCTTTGAAGGCATCATCAATTTCACCGGGGCAACCATTGCCTGGCTGCGTGACCAGTTGCAATTGATTGCCAATCCCGCCGAAACAGAAACACTGGCACAGTCGGTTTCCGACAGTGACGGGGTTTATTTTATTCCCGCATTTGTGGGGCTCAGCGCACCCTATTGGCGTGCCGATGCCCGCGCCGCCATTCTGGGGATGACACCTTCCACAACCCGTGCTCATATTGTTCGAGCCGCGCTGGAATCCATCGGCTATATTGTCACCGATGTGCTCAAGGCGATGGGTGAGGATGCCGGAGTGAAACTCAGCATGATATACGCCGATGGTGGAGCTGTCCGTAATGCTTTCCTGATGCAATTCGTAGCAGATATGAATCAGTTGAAAGTATGCGCTGCTCAATCTCCCGAACTTTCGGCGCTAGGTGCGGTCTTTAATGGTGATCTCGGATTGGAAATATATACTTCACTGGAAGATTTGCAAAAACTTCCCTTTGGTTTTGCCGAATATACATCTTCGCTGGACGCTATCCGTGCACACAACCTGTTCGCAGGCTGGCAAGCCGCCGTGCAGCAGGTTTTGTATCAACCCAAACAAGGATGAAGGCATGAAACAAAAAATAATAACACTCCTGGTTGTGATGGTAGTTCTCATATTCCTGGTGCTGGTAGGGCGCTATGGTTTCACCGTGGTCAAAATCAAAGATGTTCAGAAAGTCATCCAGAGTGAAACATTCGATCCTGTTGCGTATGTGGATGGACTATGGTCGTCCAAAATACTACCGACTTTCAATGAAAAGGCAGTGGACCTCCCCAAAATCCTGTCTGAAATGCAGCCGGATGCGAACGGCCATGTGACGAAAGATAAGTTGATTCCAATTGCAAAAAGTTATGGACTGATCACGGTCGGTGAAGCTCATGAGTATATGGTGAAGGGGACGGGTCAGGTAGTCAATGTGGATACCAGTTCCAACATTGGCACCATGGAAATCCAACTGGAAGGCTATAGCGGACCAATCAAAGTGAGGCTTTACACTGGTCCCATCATTCCGGCTGATGATACTTCTATAAGAGATGCAGTAGGGTTAATCAATTTTGGAGATTTCCAAGATCAGACCCAATACGGGAAAGTGGGTGCTGAGATTAACGATCGCGTCATTAAAGACGTGCTCTCACCACTCAATGGGAAGAACTTGCAAGGGAAAACCATTTCCTTTACAGGTGCGTTTACCATCCGCACCTTTAATATGGTGGTTATCGATATAAGCGAAATTAATATAGTACCGATCATGATTACTGTGGAGCAGTAGATGAGCGACCAAACCCGACCAGAATTTAAAGTCAAGAAGCCATTGGATGATTTGGAATCCGATGTAATTTTACGAGCTGAGAATATTACCAAGATCTTTCCTGGCACTGTTGCTTTGGATCGTGTGAATTTCAACGTTCACCAAGGAAAAGTGAATGTGCTGGTCGGCGAAAATGGAGCAGGAAAATCTACCTTAATGAAAATTATAGCTGGCGTGGAACAGCCTACTCACGGGCGTCTGCTGCTCGACAGTGAGGAGATTCGCATTCGTTCACCATTGGATGCAAAACGTCAAGGGATTGGCATCATATTCCAAGAGCTAAATCTATGCCCCAATTTATCCGTCACAGACAATATTTTCATGGCGCGCGAAGTTGTGCAGCACGGCATTATCGACCGGAAAAACCAAAAGCAGGTTGCCTCAGATCTCATACGACGTTTGGAGCAAAAAATCGACTTGGATGCAAAAGTCGGCGATCTGCGCATTGGGCAGCAGCAAATTGTTGAAATCGCCAAGGCTCTGGCCCAGGATGTGCGCATCTTGATCATGGACGAGCCGACCTCTGCTTTGAGTGCTGCCGAGGTGGCCGTTCTCTTCCGAGTCATCCATGAGCTGAAGGCGCACGGCGTTTCGATTATTTACATTTCTCACAAGTTGGAAGAAATAATGCAAATCGGCGATACCATAACAGTTTTCCGCGACGGGAGGCTGATTGCGGAAGAATTAGTGGAGAACATCGATATTTCCTGGACCATCGAGAAGATGGTCGGAAAAACCCCGCTTCATTCTTCATTCGCAAAGAGCATCAGTATGGCGAAGTCATACTCAAAGTAGAGACATGACTCTGCCACGGGTGGGGGGTGGCTTCGTAGTGGACCACGTTTCATTTGAACTCCACCAGGGAGAAATCCTTGGCTTCTACGGGCTGATGGGTGCTGGCCGCTCGGATTGCTGGATTGCCTGGCTGGCGGGCAACCCGAGTCACGGGGCGAATTTGGCTGAACGGGCAGGAGGTCAAAGCCAGCAATTTCAGAGGGCGGATTCAGTCCGGATTCGTTTTGGTTCCGGAAGATCGCCAACAGAACGGCCTCGTGCCCACTCTTTCGGTGGCCAACAACATACTCCTCGCCAGTTTAACGCAATATCTCAACCGTTTTCGCTTCCTGCTCCGGGGAAAGAAAGAACTGCCGTCGGAACCAGATCCGCATGACTCCATCCACGTAGCAACCCTCAGCAACTGATTACGTCGTTCAGCGGCGGAAATCAACAAAAAGTAATCGTCGCCAAAGGTTTGCTCACCACGCCCAAGATACTGATGATGGATGACCCCACCCGGGGCATCGATGTAGGAGCAAAATCAGAAATCTTTGAACTTATGAGCAAGCTAGTCATCGAAGGATACGGGATACTCTTTGTATCATCCGAACTAAAAGAAATCTTGGCCATGTCTGACCATATCATCGTAATGTCAAAAGGTGCCATTACCGGTGAATTACCCATGAGGAAGCTACAGACGAAAAGCTTGTCATGGCGTCAGCTGTTTGCCATAAACCGACAACCGGAGGTAACCATAATGGAGAAGATAAGCATGACCGATAAAGGCATAACCCCTGAGAATGCAAAGAAGCATCCTGTCAGAAGAGCCGACCTAAGGCAGTTGATCTTGCGGTGTTGTGCATTTATCGCTCTCATTCTGGTGATCGTAGTATTTGCTCTCATCTCGCCAACATATCTAAGCCCCCAGAATGTGGAGATCATGTCGAAGCACGTGGCAATTTGGGCCATCCTGGCGATCGGCCAGACCTTTGTCATCCTCACTGGAAGGGCATCGATCTTGGAGTTGGTTCGATCGTCGGTCTGACAGCCATGATCGCTGGTGCTTGCATCAACGTAGGCATTCGGATTCCCCAGTTAGGAGTGATCATATACCCCCATACTTGGACAATCTTGGTGATCTCGCTGGCTGCCGGCGCATTGATGGGCGCCGTCAGTGGGTTGATTATCACCCGTTATGGCGTTGCTCCATTTATTGCCACTCTCGGTACGCTTAATATCGCGTGTGGTTTCGCGGGAATAATCAATAATGGGTACACTTTTCCAAACATCGTCGGGAACTCAAAATTTGGAAACACAGGCTTTGAAATACTGGGTGCAACCAAGGTGTTGGGAATGAACTACTCCATCTGGATCATGGCGCTTTTTGCCGTGGTAGCCTATTTCATTGCTACCCGGCTTCCTTTCGGGCGACATGTCTACGCCATCGGTGGGAACGAACATTCCGCTGAACTTTCCGGTGTACGCGTCAAATTCACAAAAGTGATTGTGTATATGATCAGCGGCTTCTGCGCTGCTATGGTCGGCCTGATCATCGCTTCGCAAACTCGTAATAGCACATCCTGCAACCGGCCAGGGCTATGAACTAACCCCCGATTGCCGCCGTGGTTCTGGGAGGTACTTCTCTGATGGGCGGACGTGGTAGCATCGGTGGGACGCTTATTGGAGCATTTGTCATCGGCTTGCTGGTGGATGGTTTGGTAATGGTAGGCATTTCATCGTTTTGGCAAATGGTAGTCATCGGGGTAGTAATAGTTGTGGCGGTGATCATCGATCAAGTCACGGTCTATGCAAGTGCGTATTGCTCTACAGCAACAGACGGAAGATTAGTGACCCACATGGACTGAACATGTTGCCAAACCTCGATGATTTTACTGCGAAGAAAGGAGGTGGCGTTGGAAGATTATTTGTTTCATGTCGAAAAACGACTGCACGTGAAAAAAACCTTTATTAGAGCATATATGAAAAAAGGAGAATGAAGATGAAGGATCAAAAGATTTTCAAATTGTTCTCAGGCGTAGTGGTCTTGTTGATGCTACTAAGCGCTTGTGGACCGGCCGCGCACAAGCTACAACCGCACCGGCTACTGCCGCTCCAAGCACCGGAGGTAAATTAATCTGCGTGATTGTGCCTCCGGTCTAGAACCCGTTCTTCGGTTCCATGCAGGAGATCGCAGCCAAGAAGGCCGAAGAATTAGGCTATGAAACGCTCAAACTGGTCCATGACGATGATGCCAACAAACAGATGGGGAATTGAAAGCTGCATCGCTCAAAAAGCTGCCGCAATCATCCTGGATAACGCCGGCGCGGACGCAACTGTCGCCGCCGTGCAGAAGGCCAAGGATGCGGGCATCCCAACCTTCCTCATCGACCGCGAAATCACCAAGGAAGGCGTGGCAGTCTCCCAGATCGTCTCCAATAACTACCAGGGCGCGACCATCCTGGCTGAATACTTTGCCAGGCTGATGGGCGAAAAAGGCAACTACATCGAACTGACCGGTAAGGACACCGACACCAACGCCCATGTCCGCTCGAGGGTTATCACGATGTGCTCGATAAAGTCTCCGGCATGAAGATGGTTGCCCAGCAGACCGCCAACTGGAGCCAGACCGAAGCCTTCAGTGTGATGGAACATCCTGCAGGCGCACCCCGATGTCAAGGGTGTTATCTGCGGTAACGACACCATGGCGCTGGGCGCGCAGGCTGCTCTGATCGCGGCTGGCGTAAGGATGTGATTGTGGTTGGCTTTGATGGTTCCGATGATGTCATCATCCATCGGCAATGGCGAAATCGATGCTGGCGCGCTGCAGCCCGTGGCTGAAATGGCAACCCAGGCTGCCATCCAGGCTGACCTGATACATCAAGACTGGCAACACCGGCAAACCCGAGAAGCAGTCCATCGATATGGTTCTGCTCACCCCCGAAAACGCCTGCCAGTACAAGCTTTGCCCCCAACGGCAACGCACCTGCCAGCTCCCGGCCGTTGTTGCACCGCCGCTGACAAATTGATCTGCGTGATCGTGCCGCCGGTGGAAAATCCGTTCTTTGGCTCCCTGCAGGAAATTGCCGCCAAGAAGGCTGAGGAACTGGGTTACACACGCTCAAACTCGTCCATGACGACGATGCCAACAAGCAGAGGAACTGTTGAAAGCTGCATCGCAAGAAAGCGCCGCGATCATCCTCGACAACGCTGGCGCGGATGCGACTGTCGCCGCTGTTCAGAAAGCCAAGGATGCGGGCATCCCCACCTTCCTCATTGACCGTGAAATCACCAAGGAAGGCGTCGCAGTCTTCCCAGATCGTCTCCAACAACTACCAGGGCGCGACCATCCTGGCTGAATACTTCGCCAAGTTGATGGGTGAAAAGGGCAACTACATCGAACTGACCGGAAGGACACCGACACCAACGCCCATGTCCGCTCCAAGGGTTATCACGATGTGCTCGATGCCTTCTCCGGCATGAAGATGGTTGCCCAGCAGACCGCCAACTGGAGCCAGACCGAAGCCTTGAGTGTGATGGAAATCCTCCAGGCGAATCCCGATGTCAAGGGCGTCATCTGCGGTAACGACACCATGGCGCTCGGCGCTCAGGCTGCTCTGCTCGCCGCCGGCGTAAGGATGTGATTGTGGTCGGCTTCGATGGCTCCGATGATGCCATCCTCGATCGGCATGGCGAAATTGAAGTTGCGCGCTGCAGCCCGTGGCTGAAATGGCCAACCCAGGCTGCCATCCAGGCTGACCTGTACATCCGGACTGGCAGCACTGGCAAACCCGAAAAGCAGACCATCGACATGGTGCTGCTCACCCCGCAAAATGCCTGCCAGTACACAGTTTGCGCCCTCCCCAACGGCAAAACCAGTTGCCCGTCAGTCCCTAGGAACGTTCTTGATAGATCGCTTTTTAACATAAGGATCGTAAACACGGGAGGCGGTGGCACGCGGCATCATGACTGCTAACCCACCGCCTCCAAAAGGGCCCCCACCTGGATCCATTCACGGAAAACTCATGGGGACCCAGTGTATAATTATAAGTCTTATAATTCAATTATGTAACTAAGAAGTGGTAATATGAAAATTGTTGTGGTTGGCAGTCTCAACATGGATTTGGTGGTGCGGATGCCACAAATTCCGCGACCAGGTGAAACCTTGCTCGGCGGCGTTTTCAAAACCTTTCCGGGGGGAAAAGGCGCAAACCAGGCGGTTGCTGCGGCGCGCTTGGGAGACCAGTCACGATGATTGGCTGTGTGGGTGACGATGCCTTCGGTCAGGAAATGCGCGCCACCTTGCTAGGGAAGGAATCGACACCACCCATGTTCTCGTTCACCCGGATGCAGCCACCGGCGTGGCGCTGATTCAGGTGGATGCGCAGGGGCAAAACAGCATTGCTGTGGCCTCCGGCGCCAATTTTCGACTGACCAGCGCCGATGTCGAAAAAGCCATGCAATCCATCGGGGAGTTCGATGTGCTGGTGATGCCGCTGGAAACTCCGCTTGAAACAATTTATACCGCCGCAAAAATCGCATCCCAACGCGGCGCAAAAGTTCTCCTCAACCCAGCTCCTGCCCAAGTTTTGAAATCAGACCTGCTTGAACTGGTGGATGTGTTATTACCCAACGAATACGAAATTGCCTTGATGACCGGACTTCCGTTGCAATCCGCGGCCGATATCCGCAGCGCTGCTGAAAAACTGCTCTCCTGGGAGTGAAAAATCTGATGGTGACGATGGGCAGCCAGGGTGCAATGCTTTTCGATGGAAAAATAACAGGGATGATAATTCCAGCCTGCCCGGTGCAGGCTGTTGACACTACTGCCGCCGGCGATTGTTTTGTCGGCGCGCTGGCAGTGGGACTTTGTGAAGGAAAATCGTTATTATCCGCCGCCGAATTTGCCAGCGCGGCGGCGGCTATTTCAGTCACCCGCGATGGGGCGCAGCCTTCCCTTCCCCGCCGCGAGGAAGTCTTACAGTTTATGAATGAAAGGAGCAAATCCAAATGAAAAAAATAGGAATTATCAATGCGCCCATCTCCACGGTGATTGCCCACCTCGAACATTCTGACATGCTGACCGTCGCCGATGCTGGGTTGCCTGTCCCTTCCACAACCCAGCGCATCGACCTGGCGCTCAAACCCGGCGTCCCCGGCTTTTTGGAGACCCTCGAAGTGGTGCTGACTGAAATGTTTGTTGAGAAAGCCTACGTATCCGAGGATATCTTGACCAAAAGTCCGCACATTTATGAAGGCATGAAAAAATTGCTGGGTGACGTGCCCATCGAAACCATGCCGCACCTCGAATTCAAAAAACTGACCGGCTCGACCAAAGCCATCATCCGCACCGCAGAATTTACGCCCTTTGCCAATGTCATCCTTGTGGCTGGAGCCTGGGGCTTTAAATTATAAATTGGCAGTTTTAGAGATTACTTCATCACTTAGGAGAATAAACATGAAAACCACACTGGGAGTTATTTTCGGCAACCGCGATTTTTTCCCTGACCACCTCGTCAGCGAGGCGCGCAAGGATATTCTGGCGCTGTTTCAGGAAATGAATATCGAAGGCGTGATGCTTGGCGAAAACGAAACCAAACTCGGCTCCGTCGAAACCTATGCCCATTCCAAAGCCTGCGCTGAATTGTTCAAAGCCAACCGTGACCGCATCGAAGGTGTGCTGGTCGTCCTGCCCAATTTCGGCGACGAAAAAGGCGTGGCGGATACCATCAAACTTTCTGGATCTGAACGTCCCGATTTTGGTGCAAGCCTATCCCGACGACTTGTACGAGCATTCAATGTCGAGCGCCGCCGCGATGCATTCTGCGGCAAGGTCTCGGTTTGCAACAACCTGCGCCAGTATGGCTATCACTTTTCGCTGACCAGCCTGCATACCAGCCATCCGACTTCGGAACTGTTCAAGAAGGATTTGCAGAAATTCCTCGAGCGTTTGCCGGGTTGTCAAAGGGCTGCGCTCCGCCCGGTTGGGAGCCATCGGCGCCCGCCCCGGTTCCTTCAACACTGTTCGCTACAGCGAAAAAATCCTGCAGGCTGTCCGGCATCACCGTCACCACGGTGGACTTATCCGAAATCCTGGGCGATTCCGCCCGCCTGAGCGATGACGCGCCAAAAGTCAAAGCCAAGCTGGAGGAAATCAACGCCTACGCCAAGCACGACACCGTCCCCTCGCCCGCCATGGTGCGCATGGCAAAGCTGGGCGTGGTCATTTCAGACTGGATGGAAGCCAACGATTTGCAGGCAACCGCCCTCCAATGCTGGACATCCATCCAGAAGAACTACGGCATCAACGCCTGCACGCTGATGAGCATGATGAGCAACCAACTCATGCCCTCCGCCTGCGAAATGGATATCACCGGCGTGGTCTCGATGTATGCCCTGCAACTGGCATCCAACTTCCCCGGCGCGCTGGTGGATTGGAACAACAACTACGCCGACGATCCCGACCGCTGTGTCTTGTTCCACTGCGGCAACTGGGCCAAATCCTTCCTCCCCGATATCGAAATCAAGACCGCGCCGATTCTGGGTACCACCCTAGGCGAGGAAAACACCTACGGAGCCATGGCTGGACGCGCCGCCGCCGGGCCGATGACTTATGCCCGCGTGAGCACCGATGATACCAGCGGCATTATCCGCGCCTATACCGGTGAAGGCGAACTCACCAACGACCCGCTGGATACCTTTGGTACACCGCGCAGTGGTCTACACGTGCCGGATTTGCAGAAACTGCTGAAGTTTATCTGTAAGAACGGCTTCGAACATCATGTTGCCATGACCATGGGAAATGTTGGGGATACCCTTGATGAGGCTTTTACCAACTATATGGGCTGGGAGAATTACAAGCATTTTGAAAATTGATGAGGGATTAATGGAAATGAAGAAGGATATAAATACATAAGTTATGTTAGAGATAGCTGGGAGATATACCATAAAAGCGGACAATAAAATGTATTTTGTCAGCGGTTGGCAGTCAAGACAGGTGTATCGTTGAGCCGGGAGTGGTGGGTTGGTGGAGATGTTGCAGTGATTGCGATCAACTGGTTGAACGCAATCATCCAGTACCTCTATCCGTTATTTTGAGATTGTTATCCAAAGGTAATATATCAAAATGTTGGTAATTGAGGATGAAGAAGATGTGGAGAAGATGTAAACAAATTCGCCCCTCAAGAAATGGATTACGACCGCAGGGATTTCACCAGGTAATTATAGTATTGATTATTTAACCGTACCCGTGCTCAAAACTGTGCTCCGGCTTTTTTCCGTTAGAAACCAATGACTGACGATAATCTCATCGGGCTTACATTTGCCGGGATGAATAAAGCTTCATTACTTGTTCCACCCTGCGGGATCTAGGATATCACAGATCGGAAGAATGAACAAAGCTAATAGTTGATCCAATGAAGCTCTTTGGTTAGCTCATCAAGTTTTCCCCTCTGCTCAAAACGCAAACCAGTCGGAAACTCCTTTATATCTACGGAATTCTGACTGGTTCTATCCGAATTATATGCCCCAGGCGGGAATTGAACCCACAACCTTAGCCTTAGGAGTGCTCTGCTCTGTCCATTTGAGCTACTGGGGCAATGAGGAAATTATACCAAATTCTTGCGTTTCCTCTTAACAATGGCTATACTACAGGGTATTATCTGAATAAGTGGACTAAAATCCTCTTAATCAAGAGCCACCCTAAACAGGCAGGTTAATAAATACGCACAAGGAGCAAAGAGCAATGGAGCCAATGGAGCCCAAAAAATTTGGACGTTACGAAATCAAAGCCGAGATTGGTCGCGGCGGCATGGCCACTGTCTACCACGCCTACGACCCGCGCTTCGAGCGCGAGGTGGCGCTTAAGGTTCTCCGCGTGAGATGTTACACGAGTTGCAGTTCCGGACCCGCTTCGAGCGCGAAGCCAAGACCATTGCCATGCTTGAACATCCGGCCATTGTACCGGTCTACGATTTCGGCGAGGAGGAAGGCCAGCCTTATTTCGTCATGCGCTACATGACTGGTGGCTCACTTTCTGACAGGATGAAAAAAGGACCGATGACAGTCCAAGATGCCGCCCGCCTCATGACGACAATCGCCCCCGCCCTTGACGAAGCGCATGCCAAGGGCATCATCCACCGTGACCTGAAACCCGGTAATATCCTCTTCGATCAATTTGACGAGCCGTATATCTCTGATTTCGGCATTGCCAAACTCTCCGCAGCAAAGTCCAACGTCACTGGCAGCGCCATCGTTGGCACGCCGGCGTATATGAGTCCTGAACAGGCGCAAGGGGAGGGCATTGACGGTCGCAGTGATATCTATGGGTTGGGTGTAATCTTGTTTGAAATGCTGACCGGACAACAGCCCTACCATGGTGATACCCCCATGAGCGTGGTCGTCAAACACATCACCGACCCGGTACCGCACATCCTGGATGTCAGAGCAGACTTGCCACCTGATATCGAAATCATTATCGAAAAGGCCATGGCCAAGGATCGCAACGAACGTTTTCAGGATGTGAAGTCTCTGGCAAATGCGCTGAACGCAGTAGCTCGTGGCGAAAGTTTGAGCCTGGGATCTGCCGACGCTACAATGGTGGCAGCTTCCAAGACTATCGCAGCCACCAAACCCCCCTCCCAGCCTACAACGGGAACGGTGGTCGCCAAACGGGGGCAAGCGCCCCAGGTGGTTGAGCCGGTTCAAGCGCAGGCTGCACCTCGCAGAAAGACTGGATTATGGATTGGCCTTGGCGCGGTCGTCCTGGTCCTGTGCCTCGGCGGAGTTGTCGGAATATTTGCCTTTAGAGATAAGATCCCATTCCTGGCTGCTTCCTCCCCAACACAAACGCAATCCCTCATTCAGGCTACCCAGACATTACCGGCCGTTACCCCGACCGCGACCACTGCAGTGATTAGTCTGCCAGCTGCCACTGATACCCCTGCCCCCAGCCCCACTCCGACCGTTGCCCAGCAACCTGTCATCGGCGGGGCAGACTTGATTGCTTTCCTGAGCAGCAGGGACGTCTGGGTGGTAAACGTGGACGGAACGGATTTGCTCCAACTCACCAAAGATGGTGCCGAGAAACATGACCTGCAGTGGGCGCCGGATGGCAAGAGCCTGTTTTACATCAGTGGCAAATGCATCCAGAACGTGACGGTTCCGGATGGTTCTGTGGGCAAAATTACCTGCTTTAACGCTGCAGAATACCTGGATACTTTCGAGATTTCGCCGGACGGGTCGCTGGTGGCCATCAGCCTCAATCGCTACCTTTATATTGTGCCGTATGACCTGGCTGCGTTAAAGGCTGCCACCAATTGGAACCAATTAATGAATATGAAAGGTACCATCTTTACTTGGGACCCGAAGCTGGGCGGTCAGGTGGCCATAAAGGGTGTTCGGTGGTCGAGTGATGGCAAGAAAATTGCGGCTGTCGTGCTTACTCCCAATAGCGGTCAATTCCTGGATGTGATTGTAATATACGACATTTCGAGCTGCAAAAGCACAGCGCCCTGCAACAGCACCATGTATTATAAGGATAACTTCCCGGCCAGCCGTTTTACCATGCAGGGTTATGGCATCGGCGGCGGAAAAAGTTCAATCATCCCATCCTTCAGTTGGGATGGGGAGTCGCTCTTCCTGCTTAACAGTATCGTCCGAAATGGATATTACGGCTACCTGTATTCCTATAACGCTTCCAATCAGCACGGCCAACTGCTCGATCCACTCGGCAGCCAATGCTGCTACACCGACGCACGCTGGACTCCGGACGGTTCCAATTTCCTGATCGCATATCAGGATATCAGCAAGGGAAATCTCTCCAGGACGCAATTGTATTTCATCCCTTATGGGAGTTTGGGGACAGGCGCAAAATATACCCCGTTGCCTCTTCCGGATAACGTTCTCACCAACGCGGCTGACCATCCGGACCCGGTCCTGCGTCCGGTCAAGTAAACAAACTCCGGGCGGTCAAACCGCCCGGATGATTTTTTGCACCAGCCCCGGTCCGGCATAGACCAGCCCGGTATAGACTTGCACCAGCGCCGCCCCCATTTCCAGGCGGCGTTTGGCGTCTTCGGGAACCATGATTCCGCCCACGCTGATGACCGGGATGCGACCATCCAGCCTTTTCAGCACCTGCCTCAGAACTATTTCACTGCGGACCCGCAAAGGCCTGCCACTTAAACCACCGGTTTCATCCTGGTGGCGAGAGTGCAAGCCTTCGCGCCCGAGGGTGGTATTGGTGGCAATGACGCCGTCCATGCCGGTCTGCAGGATGACTTCGATGGCATCGTCGAGTTCATCGTCCGACAGATCGGGCGCAAGTTTGACAAGTATGGGCGCATGTACGCCGCCTTTAAGGGAGATTGTCTGGCGCTCTTTTGCAATTGCACCGAGCAGGTTTTCCAGCATATCCCGTCCCTGCAAGCGGCGCAGTCCATTGGTATTGGGTGAGGAGACGTTGATCGCAAGATAATCTACCAAGGCTGAAAATGTATTCACCAGAGATAAATAATCATTTGCGGCTTCTTCGAGCGGCGTATCTTTATTCATTCCCAGATTCAGTCCGATGATTGCTGACCGGGCATGATGAGCCAGGGAAAACAAACGGCGTTCAACCTTTGATGCTCCAGCGCCTGGAAATCCCATGCGATTGATGACAGCCTGATCTTCGATCAGACGAAAAACACGTGGCCTGGGGTTGCCCGGTTGCGGACGTGGTGTGACCGTCCCGATTTCGAGATGGCCAAAGCCCAGCCCTGCCAGTCCTCGTATGGCGATACCGTCCTTGTCGTAGCCCGCTGCCAGTCCAACAGGATTCTTGAATTTCAATCCAAACACGTCCACCGGTTTCTCCGGAACGGCGTACATCGCCTGCAATAGCCAGCGCGCCGGCGGGAGGATGCCAGCCAGCCGGACCAATTGCAGGGTCAGGTTGTGGGCGGTCTCGGGGTCAAGTCTGAAAAGAAGTGGGCGAAAAAGAGCGTACATTGAGGGTCAGGATTTATGGATGGAAAGGTAACGCCGACATTCCAGGTCGTATTTCTTGGCACGCGCCTGCAATTTCGGTAAAATCAAAAAATCGCCTTTCAAGAGGTCTGAACCGAAATCCAATAACTGCTGGCCCATTTTTTGCAGGATGGGATCGAGTGTACCTTCGCTCAACGTGGTCGGACGGAATGCCTGTTCCGGTTTCGGCGCCTTGTCCTGGCCCAGCTCGACCAGCAGCCACCCAAGCGTGGTCTTCTTCTCGGCGTCACGAACATCAGAGATCTCCAGCCAGGGTGCATTTCCAAGTTCATAATTCAAGATGATTTCGGTGGTCGCATTTTTAAATTGAACGGTGCAGGTACGGTCCACATAATTTGTTGCGGTTTTTTTGAACCCATATTTGGCTTCCAAGCCCCAAAAAGCCTTGTCTACCATATTCTCAAACTCAGTCTTTTTCACCTCGTTCTCCTTGGACGGGAAAAGCCTTAATATGGTTGTACCACACTATTTCCCGTTTGTTGCAACGCATATTGGACCATTGCTTCAACCATCGGTACACCTTACGAAAGCCTTTTTTAGGTCTCTTGAGGAAAGTTTTCTCTTTCGTGTGTACGTCTACGGGATCGCGTGCCATGATGAATGGATCCTCCTTGGCAAGCCAGTCCATCAGGGCAGCCTGCTGGCTGCTATGTACGGTGGGCAAATAAAAGCACGCCCAAAATTGGTTTTCAAGTCGGGCAGGAGGGTTATTGAATGCGGGAACATCTGCAAACATGGATGGTGGCAAGGGAAAGCGATGGCAGGCAGCATTGAAAACCTTATATGCGAAGAACAGCTGCTATTTGTTCTTTTTTAGGAATACGCGCGTGGCTGCGATCTTTTCCTCATCCACCTTGCCCGTCTTTTCCCAATAATCCAGCAGTTCGTTGATGGTCAGTACTGAATGGAGGCGGAAACCTGCCTTGGCCAGGGCTTCCTTCGCCCCGGATTGTCGGTCTATCAACACGACCACGTCTTTTACCTTCAACCCGGCACCAGTCAACTTTTCGATGCCCTCAAACTTGCTCCCGCCCGTGGTGGTGACGTCATCGACCACTACGGCGGTTTCTCCGCTCTGATACTCCCCCTCAATCTCGGCACGTGTGCCGTAGGTTTTGATTTCCTTGCGCGGGTAGATGACCGGATACCCGGCCTGCAGGCTGATGGCTGTCACGATGGGGATGGCGGCGTAAGGCAATCCTGCCAGACGATCGAATTCCAGTTTTTTCAACACGGGCAGATAGGCGGCAGCCACCCGGGCCAGCAAGCCGGGGTAGGTGACCAGGCGGCGCAGGTCAATATAAATGGGGGATTTCAGTCCGGATTTGAGCGTAAATTCACCGAACTTGACACAGCCGGCTTCGAGTAGACCATCGGCGAGAGTAGAAAGCAAGGAAGAGTGGAGGGTCGTCTTCCTGCTCACCGTTCTCGCCTGCCCCCGTTCTCTGGTTTTTTCTTTGCTCATCTGGGATTGTATGCTCGCCATCTCATCCCGCAATACCGCCGCAGCTATTGCAGGGTCACCCGCGCGGCGAGGTTGCGTGAAACGTTGATCAACATACCCCGTCCATCGGCCCGCAGACCAGCTCTAAGTGCGGACTTCAGGTCGCCGCCCTGGGTCCCCACACCTGGTGCGAGAAACCACAGGTCGGGCGCGGCAGCCCGGGCGCGTCTCAGAGCATCCAGTTGGTTGGCACCGACCACCAGGCCGATGTTGTTGCCGGTGTTCCAGGTCTGGGCTAGTTGGGCGATTTGTTCGTATAACGCCCTCTCCCCAACCCCTCTCCCGGAGGGGGAGGGGCAAGGAGTGAGGGGTAAATCCTGTAAATCTGCCGCTCCCGGATTCGAGGTTTTACAAAGCAGGAAAACACCTTTCTCCTTGTATGCCAGGAATGGGTCGATCGAGTCTTTGCCGAGATATGGGTTGAGCGTGATGGCGTGGACGCCGAGATTCTCGAAGGCGGACTTCGCATAGGCATCGGCGGTCGAGGCGATATCGCCGCGTTTGGCATCCAGAATGACCGGTATCATCGAACCCAGCCGGTCGGACTCGGCCTGTACGGCGGCGATGACATCTTTCAATGCAGCCCAGCCGTCCGGTCCGTAAAGCTCGAAGAAGGCTGCGTTGGGCTTGAAGGCCGCCGCGAAGGGAGCCGTCGCTCTGATCAGACGCAGGCAGAATTCCCGCGCCGCTCCGGCCGTGGGAGCAGGTAGATCGGATGGATGCGGGTCCAGTCCAATGCACAGCAGGGAGCTGCAATCGTCCACCCGTTTGGCGAGCAAAGAAAAGAAGGTTTCCATGAGCACCGTGCCAAGTGTTCCGGTATCAAGTGTTCCCGTGTCAAGTGTCCAATTTGGCTCAGTGCAGGATTTTACCTGAAACTGGAGCACTTGACGCGCGACACTTTTAGGCTTTTCCAAGCACCATCGCGAGCAGCGCCATTCTCACGTACAGGCCATATTCCATCTGCCTGAAATATGCGGCGCGTGGATCGTCATCCACTTCCATTGAAATCTCGCCCACACGTGGCAGAGGGTGCATTACGATCATGCGTTCCTTGGCTGATTTCAAAACCTTGGGGTCAATCACGTAGGCGCTCTTGACAAACTCGTATGCAGCTTCGTCAGTGAAACGTTCCTTCTGGACACGCGTGACGTACAGCACATCGGTCTCAGGCAGACAGGCGTCGAGATTGCTGTACTCAGCCTGTTCGATCTTCTTTGCCTTGAGTTCATCGATCAGTTCGGTGGGCATGCGCAGGATGTCGGGTGCAACATAATTCAATTTTACTTTGTAGAGGGAAAGCAGTCGCGCCAGCGAATGGACTGTGCGGCCGTGTTTAAGGTCGCCCAGTAGGGTGACGGTCAGGCCGTCCAGGCGGCCGAGCTCCTCCCGGATCGTGAAGGCATCCAGTAGAGCCTGGGTGGGGTGCTCGCCAATCCCATCGCCGGCGTTGATGACCGGCTTGCGTGCGGCTTTTGCGGCGATGGCCGCCGAACCGACCTCCGGGTGGCGGAGCACGATTACGTCCGCATAGCACTCCAGGGTGCGCACAGTGTCCGCCAGGTTTTCACCCTTCGCCACGGATGAGTACTTTACATCATTTATCGGGATGACCGATCCGCCCAGCCGTTCCATGGCCGCAGTGAACGACGAGGAAGTGCGGGTGGATGGCTCGTAGAACAGGTTGGCCAGGATCTTGCCTTTGAGCAGGTCAAAGGTGCCAATGTGGTCAACCATGTCGTGCATTTCGTGAGACACGGCGAAGATGTACTCCAGATTTTCGCGTTCGAACTGCTTGACCGAGAGAATATCCTTGCCATACCAGGGCGCGGTCTTGTGGTCGCCGAAGGGCAGGTGGGACATGTTGTGTTTGGTGGGCATATTTACTCCTTAAATACGATTGAAGATTGAGAATTGCAGATTATGCGCCTAGGCGGAAAAACTGAATCCTGATATGTTGCCAAAAGGCACACAAGCGGCTATAATTGGTACGTGAAGACCTTTTCGTGGAATAACGAAAAGAACGCATTACTGAAAACCGATAGGAGAGTCTCCTTTGAAGAGATTGTCCTTTATATCGGGATGGGATTCCTGCTCGATGTGTTGGAACATCCCAACCAGGTAGAGTACCATGGACAAAAGATATTTGTGGTGCAAGTTGATGATTATGTTTATCTTGTTCCATTTGTCGAATCCGAAAGAGAAATATTTCTGAAGACCGTCATCCCGAGCCGCAAAGCGACCCGGAAGTACCTGAAAGGAAGTGCAAAATGAACACCTTGAAATTCCAACCGGATGAACTCGACCTGCTGGCCTCCTACGAAAACGAGGAGTGGCAGTCGACCAAAAATGTTAAAGAACAGGCAACCCAGTACCAAGCCTATGCCCGCGCTACCCTCCGCAAGGACAGGCGCGTCAACATCCGCATTTCCGAAAAAGACCTGCTTGACTTGCAAAAGCGAGCCCTTCGTGAGGGAATTCCATATCAAACTTTAATTTCCAGCGTACTGCACAAGTACATCTCCGGCACGCTGACTGAGAGATAGAAGGTTCATCCTTCCATTCTGGGAGCACAGTGTCTGACGCTGTGCTCTTTTCTTTTTAGTGGACATTTCTTCCGTAACCCGGCTCGACCAGCACCTTGCCATCCTCGAAAGCGGTCCTACCGCGCAGTACCACTTTCCGCACGCGCCCATGCACCTTCCAGCCCTCGAAGGGCGTCCAGCCACAGCGGGAGTGCATTTCATCGGCGTGGATAGCATAATTGGCGTTCTCATCAACTTCAACCCAGGTTTCCGGCTGTTCGGGCAGGCGGAAGATGCGGCGCGGGTTGGTGACCATGCGGGAGAGGATGTCGTCAATGGTCAATCGTCTTTCACGGACAGCGTTAAGCAGCAGCGGGAGGATGGTCTCCAGGCCTGGGAAGCCGGGCGGCGGGTTCTCGCCATCCTTTTCGGCCAGCGTATGCGGGGCATGGTCGGTGGCGAAGCAGTCGATCACATCCAGGTTGGCCCACAAAGCCTGCATATCACCCTTCGATGCCAGCCGGGGGCGCACTGATAACCGACCCTCATTCCCACCCCCTCTCCCATTGGGAGAGGGGTGCAGGAGTGAGGGAATATCCTCCCTGGTCAGGAACAGATGGTGGGGGCAGACCTCACAGGTGACCTTAATCCCGCGCTCCTTGGCTGCCTTGATCAGCAGGACTTCCTCTTTCAGCGAAATGTGGGCGATGTGGACCGGCCGGTCGTAGATGGCTGCCATCAGGATGACGGCTGCCATGCTGCGGCTCTCGGAATGCGCCACAATAGGCAGTTCCTTCGGCCAGTTTTGGAAATGTTCCTGCCAGAGCGTCATATCATCCAGGCGCAGTTCTCCAAAGGTGCTGTCAAGGTACATCTTCAATCCTGCGGCACTTTGCGGCAGGCTTGCATGATTTTTCCAATCCGTATTATACGGACCTGCTCCGAGGTACTGGGCGAAGTCACAGCGGGCCTTGGAATCCGCAGCTTTGAGCGCCAGTTCGAGCGTTCCGGCGTCGAAGATGGGTGGCTTGGTGTTTGGCATCGCCAGAACCAGGGTCACGCCCCCCGCCAGTGCCGCGCAGGTGCCGGTGTCCCAGTCTTCTTTGTGGGTCTGGCCGGGTTCGCGCAGGTGAACATGAGGATCGATCAATCCGGGAAGTCTCATAGTGCTAGAAAGCCGCTTTTTGCAATACGTGGACAAAAAAAGAGAGCCGATAACGGCTCTCTCAAGGGAAAAAGAAACATGAAACGCAACGGGTTCGATAGAGAAAATCTTTGAAGTGAAGGAATCTCTCCATATCGGGCGGAATTATAGGCGGCCCGGGATTTTTGTCAAGGGTTTTGGAGCAGGAAATCTCCCCTGGGCGAACCGGCCTGCAGACAGGCATTGCGGATGCAGTTATAATTCCCCCGATGATCCTGCTCACCGGCGGGACCGGCTTCATCGGCCGATCCCTCACCCGCCAACTGGTCGAGAATGGCCACCAGGTTCGCATATTACTGCGGCCATCTCCGCACACACCCCGCCTGCCGGTCGGCGTGCCGGTCGAAGTGGCCGTCTCCAGCCTGAACGATGTACGCGGACTGCGCGCTGCCATGAAGGACGTGCAGGCGGTCTACCATCTGGCCGGAGGGGAAGGCGAAGGCGGGCGCGCCAACCTGCAAGCCGTGGATATTGAAGGCACCCGCAACCTGTGTCAGGCTGTCACGGACGCCCGGGTCGGACGTCTCTTCTACTTGAGCCATCTCGGTGCGGATCGGGCGGCTGGTTTCCCGGTGCTCAAAGCCAAGGGGATCGCCGAGGAATATATCCGCAAATCCGGGGTCCCTTACACGATCCTGCGCGGCTCGATCCTGTTCGGTCCGGGGGATGAATTCACCACCGGCCTGGCCATGTTACTGGCGGCTTCTCCCGGCTTTCTGCCTTTGCCATCGAAAGGCCAGACGCTCGTCCAGCCGTTGTGGGTTGAGGACGCGGTCACCTGTCTCATCTGGGCGCTGGATAATCCCGAAACACTCAACCGGACTTATGAGATCGGCGGGAGCGAATACCTCAGCCTGCGCCAGGTGGTCGGCGCGATCATGGATATCACCCACCAGCCGCGTCTGCTGGTCAATTGGCCGACACAGTCCATGCGTGCCCTGACGATCATCATGGAATTCATTTATCCACGTTTCCCCGCCTCGATCTTCTGGATGGACTACCTGGCGGTTAATCGCACCTGCCCGGTTGATACCGTCCCGCGTATTTTCGGTTTGATGCCGGCCCGTTTTGCCTCCCGCCTGGATTACCTGCGCGGCGGTCACTGGACCCGTCAAATGTTCCGCACCTTGCTTACCCGCCATGCCTGAGTGGAACATCCACATTCTCGAGACGCCTGAAGAAATGACCGCCCTGGAGGACCTGCAGCGGCTGGTCTGGCGAAGCCCCGATATCGAGATCGTCCCGAAGGATCTGCTTCTGGCGGTTGTTCATAATGGCGGGTTGGCGGTCGGCGCATTTGCGGGGACTGAACTGGTGGGTGTGGCTTTCGGCTTTCCCGGTTTCTATACCACTCCAGACGGCCCGCGCCTGAAGCACCACTCGCACCTCCTGGCAGTCCATCCGGATTGGCGCTCGAAAGGGATTGGCTTTGCCCTCAAACGCGCCCAATGGCAGATCGTCCGCAAGCAAGGTCTGGATCGCATCACCTGGACCTATGACCCTTTGTTCAGCCTCAATGCCCATCTCAATATTGCCCGCCTGGGTGCGGTCTGCAACACCTACCTGCCTTCCGAATATGGCGAAATGCAGGATGGCCTGAACGCCGGCCTGCCTTCCGACCGCTTCCAGGTGGACTGGTGGCTGAATACGAAACGTGTGGAACGGCGCCTCAGCCGACGCTCACGCCCGGCTCTGACCCTGGCACATTACCGCCTCGCTGAAGCGACCCTGCTCGAAGCGCCTCCGGAGCGCGAACCCACGCTTCGCCCACCGGAAGAGGTTCCTTCGCTCACAGGTACCTTGTTGCTCGTCGAAATTCCCTCCGATTTCCTGGCTCTGAAAGTCATCGATCTTTCCCTGGCACGCGACTGGCGCTTTTATACCCGTGAGGTCTTCGAGAAGGCCTTTGCAGCCGGCTATCTGGTCACCGATTTTGTCCATGATAAAGGTCGCAGTTTCTACGTATTGGCATATGGAGAAACTACACTTTAAAAATCCCTAACGCAACCTTGCTCCAGGTGGCGTCCCCGCCGCCTGGGTCGGCGGGTGGAGCTGTTTTATTATGCGTTCAAAGGAAAAGGTAATATGGAAAATGGGATCAGCCTGAAAACGCTGGCCAAAATGATCGACCATTCCCTGCTCCACCCGACCCTGACAGACCAGGCCATTGCCGCCGGCTGTGAACTGGCCCGCGAATACAATGTGGCTACAGCCTGCATCAAACCGTACGCCATCCCGTTGGCCAAAAGTATATTGGACGGTTCAGAGGTGGGCGTATGCGCCGTCATTGCCTTCCCGCATGGCAACAGCATGACCACCATCAAGGTGCGCGAAGCGGAAGAGGCTGTCGCAGCCGGAGCAGTGGAGATCGATATGGTGGTCAACATTGGCAAGGCCCTCGGTGGGGATTGGGCTTACGTATCTGACGAGATCAAGGCGGCCAACGCGGCGGTCACGCACGCCGGGGCCATCCTGAAAGTCATCTTCGAGAATGACTACCTCGAGGATGCCCAGATCATCCGGTTGTGCGAAATCTGCTCGGAACACGCCGTCGCTTTTGTGAAAACCTCCACCGGATACGGGTTCGTGAAACAACCCAATGGATTTTATGCTTATGCCGGAGCGACGGATCACGCCTTGCGCTTGATGCGCGCGCATTCTGCTGCCGGTGTACAGGTTAAAGCTGCCGGAGGTGTGCGTACCCTGGATGATCTGCTGCGGGTTCGTGAATTGGGAGTGACCCGTATTGGAGCCACCGCCACCCGGGAGATCCTGGAAGAAGCAATAAAGCGAGGGATCTTGTAGAAAGATAATGAGGTAGAGGCATGCCTAGCAAAGCTCGCTCGGAGGCGGTCTCCCTGCCCCACTTGCCCTGACTTTCTTTGTCAGGGTATTCTTTATGGGGGCTGAACCCGCCGAGAAACTGACCGTAGGTCTCCCAAGATACTAGCCTCCCGGGACCGGGTGGAATCCCACCATGCGTCAAAGAACAAAAAAAAACGGGGCCATTTGACACGGCTGGTATAATTACCAGTTGCGCTATTTCGCGCAAAAATAAAACATTTGTGCTATAATAACCCCATCTCACCCAGAGGGAAGCATGTCATCTAACGTTATCCGCGTCGTTGGAGCACGCGAACACAACCTGAAGAACATCACCGTCGAGATTCCGCGTGACAAGCTGGTGGTCATTACCGGGCTCTCCGGTTCCGGCAAGTCCTCCCTGGCTTTCGATACCATCTTTGCCGAAGGCCAGCGCCGTTACGTCGAGTCGCTCTCAGCGTACGCCCGACAGTTCCTCGGCCAGATGCAGAAGCCGGATGTGGACTACATCGAAGGGCTCTCCCCGGCCGTCTCGATCGACCAGAAAGGCACCTCCCACAACCCGCGCTCGACCGTTGGCACGGTCACCGAAATTTATGATTACCTGAGGCTGCTTTTCGCACGAGTTGGCATTCCGCATTGCCCCATCTGCGGACGGGAGGTGGTCAAGCAATCCGCCCAGGAAATTGTCGATGCCGTCTCAGCCTTGCCGGACGGGACCCGCATCCTGGTGCTGGCTCCGGTGGTGCGCGGCCGCAAAGGCACCTACCAGGCGGTTTTCGAGGAGATCCGCAAGGCGGGTTTTGTGCGCGCCCGCGTGGACGGGACCGTCTTCAATCTGGATGAGGAGATCAGCCTGGACCGCTATAAGATCCACACCATCGAAGCGGTTGTGGATCGTTTGGTAATATCCGCCGCCGGGTCCGAACAGGAGCGGCAATCCAATCTTTCACGCTTGACGGATTCGGTCGAGACCGCCCTCAAGTTCGGGGATGGCTATCTTACAACCCAGGTGATGGCGGAAAAACCTGCCGAGAATCATGATTTACATTTCTCCGAGCATTTGGCCTGTCCGGAACACGGTATCAGCATCCCGGAGATCGAGCCGCGCACCTTCTCCTTCAATACCCCGCATGGCGCCTGCCCGGATTGCCAGGGGCTGGGCAATAAGCTTGAAATTGATCCCGATCGCGTGATCGACCCGGAAAAAGCCCTGTGTGACGGCGCCTTGATTGCCATGGAATGGAACAACGTCCGCGAGGACGGGAATCCTGGCTATTACTGGCAGATGCTGGAAGCCATGGCGCAGCACTACCACATTGACATGAACACACCCTTCAAGGATTTATCTGCCGAGCACCAGGAGCTTGTCTTGCATGGCACGCAGGGTGAAAAAGTCCGCCTGCATTACCACAATCGGGACGGGCGCCAGGCGACGTTCGATACTGCTTTTGAGGGCGTGATTGGCAACCTGGAGCGCCGTTACCGCGAGACGAATTCGGAATATATCCGTGAAAAAATTACGGAATACATGAGTGACCGGCCCTGCCCAACCTGCCAGGGTAAACGCCTGCGCCCCGAAGCGCTGGCGGTGACGGTCAATGGGGTCAACATCCTGCAGATCACCGAATGGCCGGTGCTGCGCTCGCTCGAATGGGCCAGGCAGTTGGCCGGACCGAGAACCCCGCTTACCTCCCGCCAGCAGGCCATTTCTGATCGCCTCTTGAAAGAGATCATCTCGCGACTGGGCTTTCTGGTGAATGTCGGCCTCGAGTACCTCACGCTGCACCGCTCGGCCGGGTCGCTCTCAGGCGGTGAAGCCCAGCGTATCCGCCTGGCCACGCAGGTCGGCTCGCGCCTGGTGGGTGTACTGTATGTGCTGGACGAGCCTTCCATCGGATTGCACGCGCGCGACAACACCCGCCTGCTCAACACCCTTAAAGGTCTGCGCGATATTGGCAACACGGTCCTGGTGGTGGAGCATGACGATGACACCATCCGCACCGCCGACTGGGTGATCGACCTGGGTCCCGGCGCCGGCGAGCATGGTGGCAAGATCATCGCCGAAGGCACCCCCGGACAGATCATCGCCCACCCGAAATCCTTGACTGGCGCGTACCTTTCGGGCCGCCGGCATATCCCGGTGCCGAAGAAGCGCCGCGCCGGCAACGGAAAGATCCTGACTGTCGTCGGGGCACGCGCCAACAACCTCAAGGATATTACTGTCAAAATCCCTCTCGGCATGTTCGTTTGCATTACCGGCGTTTCCGGTTCAGGGAAATCCTCCCTGATGAGTGATGTGCTTTACAACGCACTGGCAGCAAAGTTGAACGGAGCCCACACCCAGCCGGGTGAGTACAACCGCATTGATGGTCTCGAACATCTCGATAAGATCGTCAGCATTGACCAGTCGCCCATCGGGCGCACACCTCGTTCCAACCCCGGAACCTACACCAGCCTGTTCGAGGAGATCCGCAAACTGTTCGCCGAACTCCCCGAGAGCAAGGTCCGTGGATATAAACCCGGCCGTTTCTCGTTCAACGTTCACGGCGGGCGTTGCGAGGCCTGCCAGGGCCAGGGCGAACTGCGCATTGAAATGCAATTCCTGCCGGATATTTACGTCCCGTGCGATGTCTGTCATGGCAGCCGTTTCAACCGTGAGACCCTGCAGGTCCACTTCAAGGGTCACAGCATCGCAGACGTGCTCGATATGACCGTGGACCAGGCCCTGGAAAAGTTTTCCGCCTTTCCGCACATGTTGAACAAACTCACCGTTCTTCAGGATGTAGGCCTGGGTTACATCAAGATCGGACAGCCCGGCAATACGCTTTCAGGCGGCGAAGCCCAGCGTGTCAAGCTGGCCAAGGAACTTTCCCGCCGTGCCACCGGCCGGACCCTGTATGTGCTCGATGAACCTTCGGTGGGTTTGCACGCCGCGGATGTGCACAAACTGATCGAGGTTCTGCAGCGTCTCGTTGAGGCGGGCAACAGCGTGCTTATCATCGAACATAACCTAGAAATCATCAAAGTTTCCGATTGGATCATCGACCTGGGTCCCGAAGGCGGTGACCGGGGAGGCGAACTCGTCGCCGAGGGAACTCCGGAGCAGATCCTGACCGCCCCGGGTTCTTATACCGGCGCGTTCCTAAAAGGGCATATGAAGAACCGACCGGCCCAACGAACACCTATCACCGGCTCAATCAGGTGAGAATTGTGCTGTTTCTTGCCTCTTTTTCCCTTCCTTTTGGGGAAGGGGATGGGGGAAAACGTATTCGGTCTTGAGAATACCTATACGCAGGTTCTTGCACTCGCAAAATCCCATAAGTTCAGGTAGAATAAGATTGTCAACTCGCATCGAGACGGTCTTTCGATACGGTCGCTTGGAAACGGATGGGTAAACCGATGACAATTAATGAAACTATCACGTCATACCGCAAGCGGCGTAATCAACTTACGCCTTTGATTCTTGGCGGTCTGGCAATTCTGCTGGTAATTGTCGGGATCATTATTGTTGTGACCTCCCTGCGTGGAGGTGGCCTTACAAAAATCATCGCCACCAAGACTCCCACGCCGACCATTACACCCTTGCCGACCGATACCCCTACGCTTACCGAAACACCCACCATTACATTCACTCCCACCATAACGCCGACCGCCACGCCATCCAGTATCTATGATTATGTAGTGCAGGAAGGCGACAACCTGACTACGATCGTCAAAGCCAAGAACCTTGGCGATAACGGGTTGATCCTGATCTACATCCTCAACCCGACCATCGACCCTGCCACCGGTTTTATCACCGTCGGACAGACCATCAAGCTGCCTCCACCCAATTATCCAATACCAACCTCCACGCCTCTTCCCACTGGTCTGGCTCCCGGGTCGCGCATCACCTATCTTGTCATGCCGGGCGATAGTCTGGGCAGTATTGCCAACAAGTTCCTCAGCACTGTGGACCAGATCGTGCTCGCCAATAAGACCCTTCTGACGAAGGGCACGAGTTCTATTATCTACCCTGGAGAAAAGCTCATTGTGCCCATCAATCTGGTTACCGCGGTTCCGACGAAAGCATCGACCTTCACACCGACCCCAACCGCCACTCCCAAACCGTAAAGTGCGAACCAAAAGTCCGGTCTCAAGGAAACCGGACTTTTTCTTGTCGCCTCGAAGATTTTTCTATGCCACGGCTATTTGCCATGAGTTCTGCTGATAAGTCTGGGTGTTAATGGGAGTTTCATGGTTTACAGATTCACAACATAGGCAGTAAAATGAATTACAAAGAGTATTTCAACGATTTTGAGGAGATACCGTGAACAACTGGCCCGGGAAATATGTGATTGGCCTGACCGGCAATATAGCCACTGGGAAAAGTGTTGTTCGCAAGATGCTCGAACACTTGGGTGCTTATAGCATTGACGCGGATTCTCTTTCGCACCGGGCCATAGCCAGAGGTGCACCTGGCTACCAGAAGGTGATAGATACCTTTGGCCGATGGATCGTGGATGGTATTGGTGAGATTGACCGGGGTAAACTCGGACGTCTTGTCTTCAATGACCCGGAAGCCCTCCAGCAATTGGAATTCATCGTCCACCCGTTGGTCGAACAAGCCGTGGATTTGATGGTGCAGCGCGCCAATCAGCGGGTCGTCGTGGTTGAGGCCGTTAAATTACTCGAAAGCAACCTGGTTGGAGCATGTGACGCGGTCTGGACCACGTACGCTCCGGAAGCTGTTCAGAAAGCCCGCCTGATGCAGAAACGGGGTATGAGCGAACAGGATGCACTTCAACGTATCCGTGCCCAGTCGCCTCAGGAAGTGAAAACCGCCGCCGCGAACGTGGTTATTCAGAATACTGGTGCTTTCGAGGATACCTGGAAACAGGTGGTTGCCGCCTGGAAGGTCATCTCGCCGGTTTCTGATACCAAACCGGTTGTCATCCATAAAGCCGCCGATGGCGAGCTGTCGGTCCAGCGTGGTCGCCCGCGCAATTCTTTTGATATTGCAGCTTTGATGACCCGCCTCAGCGGTGGAACTCATCCGCATTCCCAGGAAGACATCATGGCTGCTTTTGGCGAAAAGGCTTTTCTGTTGCTCACGGCTGAAAAAAGACTGGTCGGGCTGGTCGGTTGGCAGGTGGAGAACCTCGTTGCCCGCATCACCGACTTCTTTATTGACTCCAGTATCCCTATCCAGAAAGCATTAATCATCCTGGCTACTGAGGTTGAACGCGCCTCACAGGATCTGCAATGCGAGGCTTGCCTGTTCTTCCTGCCGGCACAGGTGACCGGGCAGGAGCCGGTCTGGCAGGGATTGGGTTATTCACGCCGCACCCTGCAAACTCTTGGAGTTCAAGCCTGGCGGGACGCTGCCATAGAATCGCAGCCACCCAATACCATCCTGCTCTTCAAGCAACTTCGTCAGGAACGCATCCTGCGTCCGATTTAACCGTGCCACCGGGTATCGTGGTAATGAGAGCACCAAAGCCATGGTACCCTGATTCTTGGTCGCCTGATTGCTCCGTAGATTGCCGTGACAGAATTTCTAAACAACGCCCTTTTTATCTTTCAACGCCTTAACTGGTTGGGGATAGTTGATATCCTGCTGGTCACGTTGGTTTTCTTTGGCGTGCTCTATCTCGTTCGGGATACCCAGGCCATGATCTTGCTGCGTGGCATTATCTTCATCCTGATCCTGTTTGGCCTGCTGACCAGCCTGCTTAATTTACCAGCGCTTTCCTGGCTTTTCCGAACCGTGCTGCCTGCCATGGTGTTTGCCATCCCGGTCATTTTTGCGCCTGAAATTCGTCGCGCCCTCGAGAGAATCGGACGAGCCGGCACATTCTTCCGCGTATCCAGCAAAAGTGCCAGCCAGGAGATCCAGCAGACCATCCAGTCCGTGGTGGCGGCCGCCGCGCGCCTCTCTGCCCGGCAGCATGGTGCTCTGATCATCCTCGAACGCTTCGACCGCCTTGACGAATATATCCGTACCGGCGTATCCGTAAAGAGCGAAGTTACGCCCGAAATGCTGATGCAGATTTTCTATCCCAATACACCTCTCCATGATGGTGCGGTGATTATTTCAGGCAAGAAGATTATCGCCGCGGCTTGTGTCATGCCGTTATCTTCCAGCGGAATCCTGGCCCATTCCCCCGAACGGAAAATGGGACTTCGTCACCGCGCTGCTGTGGGCATTACGGAAGTTTCCGATTCCATTGCAGTGGTCGTCTCCGAGGAGACAGGCGCTATCTCCATCGCCCATGCCGGGCGGATGATCCGCCGCCTGGATGTGGAACGTTTGGAAAACATCCTGGCTGCCTTCTACAACCCGGAAAAATCCCGCAAGGAAAATTTCTTCCAGCGGCATTTTCCTTACCTTTTTCCGCATAAGGACGAGTGATATGCTTCGCTGGTTATCGACCAACCTGCGCACCTTCTTGCTGGCATTTGCCCTGGCTCTGGCTGTTTGGGTGACGGCTGTTACAGCCTCCAATCCGGATGTGACTCAAGCCTACCCCAATCCTATTCCTATCGAATTCATCGGTCAGGATCCCGGTCTGGTGATGACAGGAACGGTCCCGCGGCAAGTTCAGGTGACTCTCCGGGCTCCACGCTCAATTTGGGACAAGCTGCTCTCCGGTGATGCCCCGATCCGTGCCGTAGTTGACTTGACCGGACTCACGGCGGGAACCCAGGCGGTGGAGGTGCAGATTCAGATATCAACCCGCCCTGTGCGCCTGGTTTCCATCACACCGCAGAAATTTGATTTGTCCCTCGAACGGCTGGTTACAATCACCCTGCCGGTCGAATTGACCATTAATGGCGAGCCGGCCATAGGGTACAAAGCCGGCGATGTCATTTTGGATCCTGCGGAAGCGCTCGTCTCCGGTCCGGAATCGTTCGTAGCTCAGGTTAAGCATGTCCGTGCCAGCCTGGATTTGATCAATGCCCGCCAAAGTATTGAGACGTCACTTTCCATTGGAGCGGTAAATGAAAGTGGTTCGCTAGTGGATGGTGTTTCCGTCCAACCTGATAAAGTCCAGGTGAGCCTGCCAATCGCCCAGCAAGGCGGTTATCGCGACCTGGCGGTCAAGGTCATGATCTCCGGTAAACTCGCCAGCGGTTACCGCCTGAAGAATATAACCGCCGCACCGCTTGTCGTGACTGTGTATTCCGAGAACCTTCCATTGATTGAAAGCCTGCCCGGTTATGTGGAGACTACCCCGCTTGATCTTTCGGGTGCATCCAATAACATCGAGACCCATTTACCCCTGGACCTGCCCGGCGGTGTCTTGTTGATCGGAGACCAGACTGTTTCCGTCCTGATCGAGATTGTGCCTATCGAGGATAGTCGCCAGGTGTCTTTCCGCCAGGTGGAGGTGATCGGCTTGAGTCCCGGCCTGGATGCCCAGCTCTCACCCACTACAGTGGATGTGATCCTCGCCGGCCCATTGCCTGTTCTAAACTCGCTCCAGCCTTCAGATGTTCACGTCCGGATCGACCTGACCGGTCTGACCGTCGGGACATACCAATTGACCCCTGTTATCCTGGTCACGCAGGCGGGGGTGACCGTTCAGTCCATCCTTCCTGGGACAGTGGAAGTGACCATCTCCAAGGAATCGGCCACTACGCTGACCTCCACGCCCACTCCAAAGCTGACCTCAACTCCAACCCCAAGACCGACCCATGTTCCGACCCTTGCGCCGACCCCAACGCCAGCTCCATGACTTCCCCCATGCAGTCGCTGTAGATTCGGATCTGTATGCCTAAACCTGTTGTTGCCTTGGTCGGGCGCCCCAATGTGGGAAAAAGCACGCTCTTCAATCGCCTGGCAGGGGAACGCCTTGCCATCGTGGATGATATTCCCGGAACTACGCGCGACCGTCTCGTGGCCGAGGCTGAGTGGAACGATGTGGTTTTCAATATAATCGATACGGGCGGAATCGACCCCACGCATGGCGGCAAGACACCGCTCTCGGTCGGTTCGTCAGATTTTATCCAGGAGATCCGTGAGCAGGCCTTGATGGCGGTTAATGAAGCTGACGCGGTGCTGTTCATCACGGATGGCAGTGCCGGGGTCACTTCACCTGACCGGGAAGTGGCCGGGATCCTGCGGCGTTATCAGAAAACGGCAAATGGGCAGCCCAGGCCTCCCATATTTGTCGTCGTGAACAAATGCGAGAATGAGCGTGTGCGTACCAATTCGATCGAATTTTATGAATTGGGCCTGGGTGAACCGTATCCTGTTTCGGCCATTCATGGCACCGGTACCGGTGATCTTCTGGATGCGCTGGTGGCTGCGTTCCCGACCCAGGTCGAAGCCGTGGAGGACAATTCAGTCAAGATCGCCATTGTAGGCAAGCCAAATGCCGGGAAATCCTCCCTGCTCAACAAGCTGGTCGGCAAGGAGCGCGCCATCGTCAGTCCCATCCCGGGTACCACACGTGACGCGGTGGATACCCGTATCGAAGTTGCCGGCCTGCCTGTCACATTGATAGACACCGCCGGGATCCGGCGGCGTGGCAAGATCGAGCAGGGTGTTGAGAAATACAGTGTGCTGCGCTCATTCAAAGCCATTGAACGGGCGGACGTTGCCTTGTTGATCGTGGACGCCGAAGCCGGGATCACTGCCCAGGATACCCACATCGCCGGCTTCATCCTGGAGGCCTGGAAGAGTACCGTCGTATTGGTCAATAAATGGGATGCCATTGAAAAAGACACTTATACAATGGAGGATTACACCCGCCACGTGCGCCAGGAACTCAATTTCATGGATTACGTTCCCCTCTTGTTCATCTCGGCTAAAACCGGCCAGCGTGTGGACCAGGTGCTGCCCATGGCCTTGCGCGTCCAGGAGGAGCGCATGGCCCGCATTACTACCGCCATGTTGAACCGGGTCTTACGGGATGCCCAGGACGCCCACCCCGCCCCGTCCCACGCCGGACGCCAGTTGAAGATCTACTATGGTTCCCAGGTCAGGGTGGATCCGCCGACCTTTGTCCTGCATGTCAACGATCCAAAGCTGTTCCATTTCTCCTATATGCGCTACCTGGAAAACCAATTCCGCGCAACGTATGGCTTCATCGGGACGCCCATCAAGATCATTGCCCATGGGCATAAGGAAGAATAGAGTAGCAAGGCTGATATCGTTAAAGAATAAACCGGACTGCCATATATCGGCAGTCCGGTTTATTATTTATTAGGTCGGGATATCAACTGACGGTATGCAGCTCGGTATCCACGCTGTTCAAATAGTTTCCATCCCCGTTGTATGTGGCAGTGATTGTATAGCTGCCGGCGGTGGTGATAACCACACTACAGCTGCCGGTTCCGCCCACGAGGGTGATGGTGCATGAGGATGGCACGCCGCTGATGCTGATGCCTACCGACCCGGTTGGGAGAACAACTCCGGGGGCTACCGGCGCCACCGTAACCGTCACCAGGATCGACGCATTGGGCAGAGATGAATCGGGCGTGTCGGTAGTGATGGTCGTCAGTGTGGCTCCCTTACTGACGGTATGGGTTGTGGTGCCCACACTTCCAGTATAGTTTGGATCTTCACCGTTGTAAGTAGCCGTGATGATCTTGGTACCAGCTGTATTGAATTGTACAGTGGCGCAAGAACCGGTTCCGCCCGCAAGCGTTATGGTGCAATTGACATCCGCGCCGGTGATGGTTACCGTACCGGTCGGCGCAGCGCCTGCCCCGCTCACGGTAACGTCCACTTCGATGGTTTCACCGGGAACGGATGGATCAGGGTTGTCGACGGTGATGATGGTCGTGGTGGCATTCTTAACGGTATGGTCCACCGAGGGAGACGTGCTTGGCAGGTAGTTTGCATCGCCGCTGTACGAAGCAGTAACGGGCTTGACGCCAATGGTATTGAAGATCACGTTACAACTGCCACTTGCGCCGGAGAGTTTGATGCTGCAATTGACATCCGCTCCGGTAACGGAGACCGTGCCGGTCGGTATAGCCCCGCCTCCGGTTACGGTAAATTCCACCTCAACTGCCTGACCGGGCATGGACGGTTCGGGCGTTATGGCAGTGATGGTGGTGGTACTGGAGGCCTGGATAACGGTATGGCCGGCGGTACCCGAACTGCCTGCATATTTCCCATCCCCGCCGTAAGTAGCCGTCAGGGTCTTGTGGCCCGTGGTGTTGAAGACCACACTGCAACTGCCGCTTCCGCCTGCGAGCAGAATGCTGCAGTTGGTATGCGCACCGGTGATGTCCACATTGCCGGTCGGCACAGGCAGACCAGCTCCGCTCACAGTAACGCTCACTACGACCGCCTGACCGGGTATGGATGGATCAGGTACGCTGCTGGTGATGGTCGTCGCGCTGGCGGTCGATCCCGCCGACACGGTGTGGCTCTCGGTATCCGAACTAATTCCATAGTTCGAGTTACCATTGTATGTAGCTGTGAGAGTCTTGGAGCCACCAGAATTGAAGATCACAGTACAACTGCCGGTCGCATCTGCTGAGAGCGTGATTGTGCAGTTGGTGTCTGCGCCGGTGATATCGACCGTTCCGGTTGGGTAAGTGCCTCCTCCGGTCACGGCGACGTCCACATCAACCACAGCGCCGGGTGTGGACGGATCAGGTGTGTCGGCTGTGATTTTTGTGGTTGAAGAATTGCGGTTCGTCACTGTGTGGCTCTCTGTGTCCGAACTGCTTGTATAGTTCGCATCACCACTATATGTGGCTGTGAGAGTCTTTGCGCCAGCGGAGGTGAAGATCACATTACAGCTACCGCTTCCACCTGAGAGTGTAAGGGTGCAATTGGTGTTTGCGCCGGTGATCGCAACTGTTCCGGTCGGGGTGGCATAGGCACCGCTCACGGTGACGCTCACTGCAACCGATTGGCCAAGGTTGGATGAGTCAGGCGAATCCGCCGTGATGCTCGTCGTACTGGAGGAAACCGAGGCAGATGATACGGTATGGCTCTCGGTATCCGAGCTGCTCGCATTGTATGAATCGCCGCTATACGTGGCTGACAGAGTCTTGCTGCCGGCGGAATTGAAGATCACATTACAACTGCCGCTTCCACCGGAGAGCGTGATGGTGCAATTGCTATCCGCTCCGGTGATGGACACTGATCCAGTGGGCGTGTAACTACCTCCAGCCACAACGGCACTGACTGAAACGGATTGTCCGGGCGAGGAAGGATCAGGCGTATCTGCCGTGATGGTCGTAGTGGTTGAACTTCCGCCTGAAGTGCTGACCCAGATATCCGCGAAGAAGGTGACCATGCCGCTTCCCACGCCGAACTGTGCACCCGAGGCATTCCGGAACCGCCAGTAGCTGCGATAATGACCAGGCGTGCTCGGCGCGACCATATTGACCGAGAAATCGGCCGTCGCGCCCGGAACCACCGGGGCCACACCGGAGGGCAGATTGGTTGGCGAATAAGCTCCCAGTTGATAACCAAAGACATACACCAGCGCATAATCGGTCGTCCAGGTGCAGGAACCGACATTTCTGACCCGCCAGGTCTTGGTGAAAGCCGTTCCAGGAGCCAGGACGGTTCCATCCGGGATGGTCACGTCTTGAACGAAGGAGCCTCTATCGCAAACGGACGAGGGAGGGATCGGGGGCAGGGGTGTGGAGCTGGAGCCGGTAATTCTCGGTCCCACCCAGACAGCCCGGTCACCGGATGGGGTGCCGTGTCCGCTGACATCTGCCACATATAAGATGAAATTGACACTTTGACCGGCCAGGCTGCTCAGGTCAAGGTTGACGGGGTAATAGAGACCATCGTAGCGTTCATTGAAGGTCCAGAAGGTCTTCACAGTACCGCCGCCGATCTGGTAATCCAGCCGGAAGTTAACGTAACAGCTGGAAGCACCATATGCGCAGTTAACGAGGCTTTGGAAATGGTCACCTGCTTGGACCGTGTAAGCCGGGTAGTATCCCTTGATATAGCCTCCCGTCACTTGCTGCGGGTTTACCACCAGTCCGGGCGTTGAAGAAGTACTACCAGTCTCCAGTTGTGGGGCAGCCGACTGCAGCACAAAGCCGCTGGCATTCCCGTCTGTACCAGGACAGGCCAATCCACCTGCCCCGCTGGCCCATAACGCCGTGCAGTAATTGGCGACAAAATCGTAGGTGGTGCCGGAGGTGTAAGAAGAATTAACATAGATATCCGCCCAAAATACATAGGCGCCTGAACCGCCAACGCCAAATAGAACTCCCGATGCGTTGCGCAGTTTCCAGTTGCTGCGGTAGTGTCCAAGTCCGGTGGGGGCGGTCATATTGACCGAGATGTCCACGGTCGCGCCGGGGGTCACGCTGTATGGCAGGTTGACCACTGAAGGAGCGCCCATTGGATCGCCGCCCGTGAATACCGCAGCGTAGGAGGTTGTCCAGGTGCAGCTGCCGATGTTCTTCAGCCGCCACGTTTTAACAAACGTTGTCCCTGGACCAATGTTGGTTCCATCCGGTATGGTTACATCGGCGACGAACTGTGCCACATTACAGGCCGCGGCCGCCACCGGTTGGGGGGCGAGCGCCGTCCCTGGTAAGAATTGCAGCAACAGGGTCAGAACCAAAGCAATTGGAATTGAAACTCTTCGTAAGAACATCTTAACCTCCTTGAGTCTGGTCGGACGGCGCACAAACATGCCATAGGCATGGGCCGCGCCTGCGATTAAATACAGACGAATCATGCCACAGGATTGTTCCTCCCTATATGATAGCGCAAAATTGAAAAATGTGCATACCGTATTTTCATGGTAAAGGCACGGATAAAACCTTCTTGAGATTCCCATTCCGGAGTTGTACAATATATACGGGAAAATATGCTGCGAAAATTCATGCCTCTGGTCGTGTTGGCTCTCGGCCTGCTCGTCCAAACTTCGCCCGCCCCCCTGCGCGTTTGGGATCTGGGTCCGGCCGGGCTTGTTCCGGCAACTCTCCCCACCGGGACCATTCCGGTAAAACCACTGGCACAGGCCGATTTCAACCGTGATGGGCTGCCTGAGCGCCTGGTGCTCGCAAACGATCGCTTGACAATTATCTCCAGCAGCGGGACCGTCTGGCAGAGCCCCACGGGCTGGCTGGTCGTCCAGGCGCAGATCACGGACCTGAATCACGATGGCACGCCCGAGGCAACCCTGCTGGTTTGGAGGCCCTTCCGCCCCTGGCCGGTGGACCAGTGGTTGCCGCACGGCGGCCGCATCGCCAGTTTCAAGGATGGCCAAGGCTATTCCTGCCATATCATCCTGGTTGGCTGGCGTGGCCGCCAATATGGTGAATTGTGGGCCGGCTCTGCCCTGGCCGAACCGGTGCGCTCGTTTGCCGCCGCAGACTTGAATGGGGATAAAAGCCAGGAGTTGGTGACGCTCGATGGCAGTTACGCCGAACCCCGCTACGCGCCGGCACGCGCATTAAAGGTCTGGGAATGGAACGGATTCGGGTTCTCCGTCGTCTCTGTTATTGAAGGGACATTTGATAAATTGGCCCTGGTCAGGGCCGGTAATGGTCATATTTTGATTCTGGTCCCATGAGGAGGCAATATGAAAAGCAATTTTCGCAAGGTTTTGTTGGTATTCCTGGCTCTTGTCTTGGCACAGGCGGCCTGTCTCTGCGGGCTGCCCAGCCTGCTCAGCACACCCACACCCACCATCGCCTCTCCAGCCGCGCCGACTTCCAATCCAACTGAGGCAGCCACACCGGCCGGGCCACCTCCGGCTGGAATATACCCGGCACCCTTCGCCGCCTATACCGAGGCGGCCGTCAGCCTGCCGCAGACCTTCAGCGGCGGGGGCTATACCCTGCCGCTTGACTTGAGCAAGGTCCAGGGTCTCGATTTGACCGAGTTGACCGGCCCTCAGCGCAGCCTGCTTTCCAAGAACGGTTTCGCGGTCACCCCACCAGTGGCGGGAGAATTCCGCGAGTTCTACCAGATCTACGAGGGCGGCCGGTATGGCGAAATGCCGATGTTCATCACCACCGACTCGGTCTACCATGTCTACCACCTGATCTTCGACAAAATGCTGCGTGATCTGGAGACGGGCTACTTCATCTCTGATCTCAAGTCACTGACGACCACCATGCTGGCAGCCAGTGCGGACCAGTACCAGTCCCTGAAAGGCACACCCCTGGAAGATCCGGCCTTGCGCAACGCCGCCTATTTTGCGGTCGCTGACCGGCTGCTCGGGCTTTCGGACCCGTTTCCCACCGAAGCGGACGCCATGGTCAAGGCCGAGCTGGCCTTGATCAATGCCGGCAGTGCCGCCACCTTCTCTCCCATCTGGGACCGGCCTGACCTGTCACAGGATATGCGCCTGATCGAAGATTACAGCCAGTACATCCCGCGCGGCCACTACACCCGCAGTGAAGACTTGAAAATGTATTTCAAGGCCATGATGTGGTACGGGCGGCTGACCTTCCGCCAGGTGGATGATTTCGAAACCCGCCGGGCCCTGCTCCTGGTCCAGGCGCTGCGTTCGGCCACCGCCTCGGATGGCACGTCCGCCGTCAGCCTGTGGGAGAACATCTACGAACCGACTGTCTTCATCGTCGGCAAGGCCGATGATCTGGGATATATCGAATACGGCGCCCTCTCGGACAAGGTCTTTGGGAACAACCCCGAGCTGGGCAAGTTCGCAGACCCGACCCTTTTTGGCCAGTTCCAGGAGCTCGCCAAATCCCTCCCGCCGCCCCAGATCAACTCCATGTGGGTCTGGATCGAGCAGGATAAACAGAAGGTTACCAAGGGCTTCCGTTTCATGGGTCAGCGCTTCACCCTCGACGAGTATGTCTTTGGCCAGGTCATCTGGCGCAATGTTGGCACCATGGAAAACCCGCGCGGCCTGCCCAAGGGACTGGATTTCTTCGCCGCCATGGGTTCCGATGAAGCCTCCGCCATCCTGAAGGACATGGGCGAGGATAAATATGTCAACTTCGATACCCAGTCGGCCAAGGTGAAAAGCCAGGTGGCTGCTCTCGGGATCGACTCCTGGACCCAGAACCTGTACTGGTCCTGGCTGTATTCCTTCCAACCCATCATTGCCCCCAAGGGCAGCGCCTACCCGCCCTTCATGCAGACCCAGGCTTGGACGCGCAAGGACCTGCAGACCGCCCTGGGCTCCTGGACCGAACTGAAGCATGACACCATCCTGTATGCCAAGCAGGTCATGGCAGAGATGGGCGGTGGCGGGCCGGATCAGCCGCCCCACGGCTATGTGGAGCCAAACCCCGAAGCCTATGCCCGCCTGCTGGCCCTGGCGCAGATGACCGAGGCCGGGCTGCAGTCCCGCAACCTGCTCAGCGACCTGACGCGCGGCAACCTCGACAACCTGGTCTCCCAGCTCAAGTTCCTGCAGGACATTTCGCAGCGTGAATTAACCGGCGGGACCCTTACCGACGATGAGTACTGGCACATCCAGTACTGGGGCGGCACGCTCGAGCAGTTCACCTTGAAGGCCGCCGACACTACTGGCGATAATGCGCGTGACCTGTCGGACCAGAAGGCTGCCCTGGTGGCGGATGTGGCCACCGGCACCAATGACCTGCAAACGCTGGTTGCGCTCGAGGAGGCCGTCGGCCAGCCCACCCGCATCTATGTGATCCTGCCCGATTCGCCCTGGCGGGTGGCCCTCGGCGCGGTCTACTCATACTACGAGTTCAGCGTTCCCGCCGCTGGCCGCCTGACCGACGAGGCCTGGCAGGCCCAGTTGGCTGCCGGCACCAACCCCGCCCAGCCCGACTGGACCAAGCTCTTCATCACACCGTGATAAAGATCGGTATCAAGCCGCGGAAAATGGGCTGCGGGGGCGCTTTGCGTCACCCGCAGCCCATTTTCCGCACTCTCATCCTCATTCTGTTGGTTTCCTGTAACACCTCGAGCAGGACCGTCACCCTGGCCCTGCTCGGAGACCTCATGCTAGGGCGCGGCACCCGCCCGACCCCAGCCTCGCTCGCCTACCTTGTCCCCGCACTGCAGTCCGCCGATCTGCGGCTGGCCAATTTGGAAAGCCCGTTGGCTGCTGTTCCTCCTGCCGCCACATCGGAACCTGGCTACGACCTGTGCGCCCCGGCTGGGAGCGTCCAATTACTCTCCGCCTGGGGCCTGGACCTGCTTTCCCTCGCCAACAACCATCAACACGACTGCGGCCCGGATGGGGCAAATGAAACCACCAGCATCCTCACAACTGGCGGCCTTACGCCCATCGGCCCCGGCCCGGCACCGGTCTACCGGGAGAGCCACGGCCTGAAACTGGCTTTCCTGGCATTCGACGACATCCTCGCACCCATCGACATGGCTGCCGCCGCGCAGGCCATCCATTCGGCGCGGGCGGAGGGGGCACTGGTGGTCGTCTCGGTCCACTGGGGCGTCGAGTACCAGTCCGGCGCCAGCGACCGGCAGAAGGCCCTGGCGCAGCAGTTTGCCGACCTCGGCGCAGCGCTGATCGTCGGGACCCACCCACACGTGCTCCAGCCGGCTGAATGGCTCCCGACTGCCCACGGGAAGATGCTGGTGCTCTACAGCCTGGGCAACGCCCTGTTCGACCAGCCCGGCCTTGCGGATACGCGCCAGTCGGCCCTGGTGCTGGTGACGCTCGATTCGCAGGGCGTACGCTTCGCCCGGGCTGTCCCGTTCGAGATCGACGTCGCACGCAGCCTGATCAGCCAGCCGGACGCGCAGACGGCGAAGCAGATCCACCTCCGGCTTTCGCTACCGTAAAACAGGCCTCAGAGGTCCGAATGGGCGGATTTCAGGCTTGCGATCGACCGTCAGTTGAAAACAACGAGGAACAATGAGGGGAAAAACTACCGGAAGCGGGTAAAAAGGGAAAATGGGGCCGCGGTAAGGGATGAATTTCCGATGGATTTTAAGAGATCTTAAGAGCCGGTTCCCGATTGGTTGACCACCGATTGCCGGTATGATACGATAAAGCTGCAGATCGTTTTTTATATAAAGCAGGCAGGTGGAGGATGAGTCATAAAAACCAGTTTGATAAACTTATCGGAGGCTGGCTGGCGGCGGCCTTCATCCTGGCAGGGTGCAACGCTGCCACGCCCACGGTCGCGACTGCCAGCCCGATGGCCAGCCTGACCCCGATTGCGCCCAGCGCAACGTTCACGGCCGTTCCGTCTGAGACGGAAACCGCCGCGCCGATCCCCACAGCCAGCCTGACACCCACAGCCACCGAACCAGCCACTCCCACCGAGGAGCTGACCCCACAGGTGAACCCGGGATGGAATGCCTATTGCCGGAAAGGCCCAGGGACGAACTACAATGCGGTCACATTCCTGCAGGCCGGGACCAATTACATTGTCATCGGCCAGGACGGCCGGAACACATGGTGGCTGGTCCAGCTCAAGGGGAACATCACCTGCTGGGTGGGCGACCCGACTTCGGTCCTGCTGGGGCCGGTATGGCAGGTCTCGATCCTTCCCGCCCCGCCTCTACCGCAGACGCCGTCCGCATTCGCGGCCACATACACATGCGATCCCAAGCTGCGCTCCCTGATAGTAGTATTGGAGTGGGCGCCGGTACGCAACATAACAGGGTACCACCTCTACCGGAATGGCAGCCTGCTGGCAGGACTTGGACCGACCGTAAAAACCTACCAGGATAATTCAGCGCCGCTGATGGTGGATCTGGTGTACAAATTGGAAGCCTTCAATGACTATGGCGTGTCGCCCAGGGTTTCGGCGACTGTCACGCCATGTGGTGATTAGCCAGTTCGATCTATAGACGGAAACATGCCCGGGTTGGAGGCATGCAAGGGGGCTGGAGTTATTACGGCATCAGATGGACGAAGCGCCAGGTCTGGCCGGTCTGGCTGAGCGTGGATTTCAAGCCGATCACCTCGAAACAGGTGGTGCCGGGCTTGAAGGGGAAGGGGCTGCCGTCGGCGTAAGTCAGCGAGACAACGTCAGCGGCGCGGCGCTGCCATTTGACCTGGTAAGCCTGACCGTCGCGGAAAGCGTACGCATCCCCCGAGCCGCTTAAGAAAATATCGTAAATGCTAGTACCGTTGCTGTCGGTGGAATACACTTTGTGATTCACGTACAGGACGACCACGTTGTCGAAGGCCACCGGCTGGCCGGTCAGGCGGTCGGTCAACGCGGCGAACTGCTCGGTCTGGCCGACCGAGGTGACAGCGGCGGTGTCGGAGAAGCGCAGGTATTTGCCGCTGGACGGATCGTAGTCCCAGCGGCTGTAGGTGGCGCCGGAATAATGCACATAGAGCTGCGGGGCGGGCTGGCCTGCGGCGGGCGCAGCGGAGTTAAAGAGCATGTTGTTCAAATTCTGGACCCCGTTGATACCCCGCCTGGTGGCGTAGGCGGTCAGATCGGCGGTATTGGCCACCAGGTAGTTCAAACCGTTCGGATCGTAGCGTTTCAGCGGCATGAACGGCGCCTCGGTCACCATCCGGTTGGCGAAATCGGAGCGGAGGAAGGTGTCCATCTCGGCCGCGTAGGCGCCGCCAAAGGCAAAGACGGCCTTGTAGCCGTCCACCAGATAGGCGTCGATGAAGCGCCCCGAGCGGATCGGGCCGACCATTTTGGCGTCGTTGCCGTAAAAAATGGCCGCAAAACGCGTGCCGCCTTCCTCGGTGTAATATTCAAAAACGAGATCGGCCAGGGAAAGCCCCCATTGCGGGCGGACCTCGCGCGGCAGGTTGGAAACCTTGACGAGCAGGGGACGGCGCTTCAGCAAGGCCGGGTCAGCCACCTGCAGGCCGGTGAGAGGGTCCACGCCGGCCGGGAAGCCCGCCGGGCCATAGCTTTCGGGCGTATAACCCAGCTCCTGCATCAAGGTGGGGGTGGCGGTGGGAAGCGGCGTGGAGGTTTCGGTGACGGCCGAGGTTGAGGAGAGGGACGGCGTTGCGGTCCCTGAAGGAGTGGTGATGACAGTGGCGCCGGGGGTGGGAGCGAGCGTGCGTGACTGCCCACAGGCAGAGATTGTCAAGGAAAGGAGCACGAGGGAATAGCAAAGTTTCTTCATAAAAGGGGTTAAACGGTATCTTACCGCATTTGCCCCGGTTGGGAAGGCGTGCAGGCGGGCTTCTAAAGAGATTTTAATAATAATAATCCAACAACCTGTTGCATTATATGCCCATTGAGTCATATAATGAGATTGGATTCCCGTCCTTTCCCGGACAAGGAGGTTGAGACAATGGCTGCAAAACGTTTACTCCAAATCGCCCTGATCATGGCTGTGCTGGCGGCATGCCTGACAATCCCGCGCAGCGCCTCGGCTGCGAGCCCGTGTGGAAGCACCTATATTGTGCAGAGGGGTGACTGGCTGGTCAAGATCGCCAACCGCTGCGGCGTCACGCTGGCGGCGCTGTACGCCGCCAATCCCGGCCTGGCTTACCAGCGCTATATCTACCCCGGGCAGGTGCTGAACATCCCCGGCGGATACGGATATGTGGCCCCGCCGCCATACGGAATTGTCTATCCACCAACCTATCAAGCGGCTTCGCACTTTTATTATCCAAATCTGCTCGCAACACCGCATGTTGGCAACAACTACTACTCGTCAACGTCCTATGTCGGCGCACAAATCACTTACCAGATCACTGTCTACAATAACGGCAACGTATCTTTACAAATCCTCGCCAACCTGACCGCTCCCTACAAGTGGGATGTGAACGACACATACAGTGATTGCCCGGACCTGCTGGGTGCCGGGAGCCATTGCACGCTTACCTGGCTGTTAACCCCACGGGTCGGCGGGTATGCTTACATAAGAGTGTATGTGCGCGGATTTTACACGGATACTGCCGGGAATACCGGGCGCGTGACCGGATCTCCAGCCTTTCTCTTCGTCGTGGATCCGTAGACAGGGGGAAAGATCTCGTTCCTGTCTGGATGGCAAGTCTCAGGAGGCACGATTTTCGTGCCTCTTTTTGCCTATCTTAGGGTAAGCCGGATCTGCGGTTCACCCCCCCGTGTGTGGGGAAAATGCCTTAAGCAGAATCCCGTAGGAATTCGCCAGCGGTTCACCCCCACGTGTGTGGGGAAAATGCAGCCCGTTGATCCGCACCGTCAGCAGCCAGTTCGGTTCACCCCCACGTGTGTGGGGAAAATTGTGGCGGTGTATGGATCGTAGGTGTAGATGCCGGTTCACCCCCACGTGTGTGGGGAAAATGAACAGCCGCTCGTCCGCTTCATGCAGTTTGGCGATTCACCCCCACGTGTGTGGGGAAAATGGTATTACAAACGGTTACTGCACTTTGCAGAACGGTTCACCCCCACGTGTGTGGGGAAAATTTTCTGGTCGACCCCCGCGCTAAGACTGTTGGCCGGTTCACCCCCACGTGTGTGGGGAAAATGTTCCCTCTATTTACGGCGTCCTCCCGAATACCCGGTTCACCCCCACGTGTGTGGGGAAAATGGAACAGCGCCACGTGCAGGTTGTCGCCATCCGGTTCACCCCCACGTGTGTGGGGAAAATATTCTATCCTGCGTTTTCCTGGCCGCCATCTACGGTTCACCCCCACGTGTGTGGGGAAAATCTTTCAGCCATATTGAAAAGAGTTGCACAATTTGGTTCACCCCCACGTGTGTGGGGAAAATGTATTTACGGCGGTCTGGTCTGCCGAAAGAGCCGGTTCACCCCCACGTGTGTGGGGAAAATTTATCAGAACGCACTCGACGCGATCCGCGCACTCGGTTCACCCCCACGTGTGTGGGGAAAATGCCGAAGCAGGTCACGTCGACTGTTTCAATAGCCGGTTCACCCCCACGTGTGTGGGGAAAATGTCTATCAGTACCAACGGTCAACGGCAATGGACGGTTCACCCCCACGAGTGTGGGGAAAATGTATCGCCACTGGCGGCAACCGCATCCTCGGCCGGTTCACCCCCACGTGTGTGGGGAAAATGATCGTTCGCGTGCAATGCTACGGCCCATCTTCGGTTCACCCCCACGTGTGTGGGGAAAATGTATTTACGGCGGTCTGGCCTGCCGAAAGAGCCGGTTCACCCCCACGTGTGTGGGGAAAATGATGAAGGCCAGCACTCCCTGGACGCCAATGTACGGTTCACCCCCACGTGTGTGGGGAAAATGTAATCCTGGCTGATGGTCGATTGTGTGACGCCGGTTCACCCCCACGTGTGTGGGGAAAATGTGGTAGAGCGTCTTGACCAGCCGGGTCAATACGGTTCACCCCCACGTGTGTGGGGAAAATTGTCCTCATCCGGGAAGACCTGCGCCAGTTGGTCGGTTCACCCCCACGTGTGTGGGGAAAATTTATCAGAACGCACTCGACGCGATCCGCGCACTCGGTTCACCCCCACGTGTGTGGGGAAAATGACAAACATACCGTCACGCTCAGATGACAATACCGGTTCACCCCCACGTGTGTGGGGAAAATTGCCTTCCAGATCATCAACAGCCTGTGGCCGCTCGGTTCACCCCCACGTGTGTGGGGAAAATGGTTGGATTATCGTCATCCTTATAACAGGATTCGGTTCACCCCCACATGTGTGGGGAAAATATACTCCTTGATATATTCCTCCGGCGTCATCTGCGGTTCACCCCCACGTGTGTGGGGAAAATAATGTACTTGACTTCTGGCTGATAGGTGGTATACGGTTCACCCCCACGTGTGTGGGGAAAATTCCTCAAACGGTTCGTGATCTTCTGCGAAATCCCGGTTCACCCCCACGTGTGTGGGGAAAATGATAACGACCTGACACAAACTCCCATTTCCATACGGTTCACCCCCACGTGTGTGGGGAAAATGCAAGGATACCGCAGGCGCAATGGATACGACCGGTTCACCCCCACGTGTGTGGGGAAAATTAATGATAATCCAACCTATCAGGCCGGATAAAAACGGTTCACCCCCACGTGTGTGGGGAAAATGCCATCGTGTAATTTGCCACCGCCACGATCGGCGGTTCACCCCCACGTGTGTGGGGAAAATTGCAATAGCGACGGAATTCAAAGTGCGGTCTACGGTTCACCCACACGTGCGTGGGGAAAATTCGTGTCGCCATAGCGCACCTCGCTTTACTCTCGGTTAACCCCCACGTGTGTGGGGAAAATCTGTATCGTGGGCAGGATTTGATCGGGCAGTTCGGTTCACCCCCACGTGTGTGGGGAAAATTCACTCCAGCGTTTCGGATTGTCCCACTGATCGGTTCACCCTCACGTGTGTGGGGAAAATGATCAGGCTGATCACCACCAGCGCCAGGTAGACGGTTCACCCCCACGTGTGTGGGGAAAATTTCCACATAGAGGTAACTAAGGCTGTCACGCAGTTTGGGTAACTCGTGTAAATCCTGCATCTCTTACTTCCTTTCCAATACTATTCGGTTGTTAAGGTACGGATGGAGACAGAGCCTGCCTCTGGGTGGTCTCCGCGTCTCCGGCGGAACGTTCCCTTAAGCAGCCTCTCAGCAATTCATGCTACCCGTGTGCTGGAGCGAGTGACAGAAGACCGAAGCCATATCCTTTGGCAGAACCAATGCCAGTTTCAAGCGCGATTTGCAAAAGTGATACATCGATCACTTGCAAAATCCCCTCAAACAACACAGCCAGGTGTGTTTGATCGGTCATCTCCTTGGCGGGGTTCTTGCGGCTATGTTGAAAGCCGCGCGGCAAGGTACGGCAAGCAAGCACCATAGTTCCCGCTGCTTCGAATTTACGCTGAAGCCACTTTTGTTGCGCTTCTTCCTTTAGCAAGCCGAGCCGCGCTTTTTTCTGTCCGCTGTCCCTGTCAATCGTTTTCTTCATGGTTGGGTTCGCCAGCAAGCGGAAGCGGTAAGAACCGCCAGCACTAATTATTGGCTGGAAAAGCTTGCATTCGGGGAGTTGCGACAACACTGGGAATTCAGTAAATGCCTTCTTCCAGTCCGGCTCGTTCTGCGATTGCACCAGGATGTGGGTAACTCCTTGCAAATTCTCTTCAATCCGAAAGAGTAAATGCGGATCATCCCGGCAAGCCATACGTAGCCGCTGGTGAACACGATAAGGGTTTGAGATCCAGAGCATGGCCATGCGGGAGGCGTTTATGGTCAACCGCGAAAGATACATCAGACTACCTCCTGTTGAACGTCAAATTCCGGCATTCTTTCACACACATAGCGGGGTTGAAATGTGCGGCGGGCGTGCGAGGCAATCTCATCCAGGCGCCGGATGGCATTCTTTTCATCTGACCTGCATTCCAATACGGCACGCAATTGAATTTGCTTCAAACCATCCGACCTTCGAAGTGCAACAGGTATGGACTTCAGTGCAGCTTCGAGGGATGGAAAATCGCCTTCTCCTTCAAAAACAGGAATGGACGGCGGGCAGGATTTGCGACCGAGAAAGAAAGGCCAGGTTGGATCGTGGAGAGCTCCACGCAATCGGGAAACCAACTGCGGGTCTGCCTGCACAGCCACCAGAAAGGATGCATCAGAAAGATAATATCTTTCAGACACAACCGTCTCCGGTTCTTTGGTGGTTGCATTGACCTTGACCTTTCCTTCTGCTGACATCACGCCTCCCACAACGGTATGAAAGTCACGTAAAACGGAGCCAGCACGGTCACAACGAATGCCGATGTGAATACTCCGGGAGAGGTTATGCAAATCATCATCCGCACTCAAACCAAGTGCACATGCCAGCAAACCCACCACGCCAGACTTGGTGGGTTCGGAAGCGGTGTCGCGGATGCTCCAGCGCCCCCGCTCCCCCCACGATTGTAAGGGCCCTTCAAGGCGTAAGAAAAGGGTATTTGCAGACATGCCTACCCCGCAATCTGGGCTGCAAGCCACTTTTGCAAAGCGGGTAAATTCTCCTGGTTCATGGCGCCGGGCAGATCATACTCCTGGGTGGCGGCAAACGCACGTTTGTTTTCAATGGCATAAGTCTTGCCCATGCGTCCCATATAATCTGCCAATTTTTCCACCGCGTCATCCATCAGGGATTTATCCAAACTTGCTGGCAGGTTTTACGAAGGCATTTGCATAACTCACTGGCAAATTTTTCTGAGAAACTTCCACCAAGATCAAGTCGGGCAGGTTCTGCGCCGCGAAGGTATTCTGCTTGCCACTGGGCTGGGCGGTTGCAGCCGCCCTGAGCAAAGCCAGAACAGCTTTGCGGGCGATCTCTGCATCTCCACCCAGGTTGGCTTTCAGTCCTTCCCAGTGGATATTGATGTACTTGTAGTAGGTGGAACTGTTGAACTCGACATCACCGATCATGTCCGCGCCAGGCTCACCGTCAGGTTTCAAATCGTCCATGGCCGTGTAATAATCAAACTCCTGGGTTATTGCATTGGTGGAAATGGCATGCGCCACCTGCACAGCTGCCTGCACATCTTCAAATGCTGCCGATGTGGTCATGCGCCCAAACATGGCGATATCCACCGACGATGGCGCACTCGGGCCAAGTTTCTTTGTGATCTCCCTGGCCTCAAGTTTCGCCCATTTAGTCTTATCGGTCTTTTTATACAGTGCCAGCAATTTCTCTGCCATCGGTCGTAGTTCATCGCGTCCTATAAAAATGAGCTGCTTGACAGTAGTCTCGACTTCCGCTTCCTTACCGCCTTCTTCTTCTCCATCTTCCTCGGCTGATTTCTTGCCACCTCGCGACCAAATTTCGCCACTGGCGTCAGAATGGTGTTGATATTGTCTGTTTCCACTCCGAGAGCCTGAAGTTCTTTCTTCAAGAGGTCGGGCAATTGCCGGGTACGGTAACCAAGCAGTTTATCCTTTTCAAAGGCTTCCTTGAATGCCTCCGACCGTCGAATACTGCGCTTGAGGTATTACAAAACCCGCCCACGGCGGAAACCACCGAACATGGCGTCTTTGGGTGCACCGGTATCGTCCCGATTGAGGCTGGAAGGGGCATAGTTCTGTAGGATATGGAATTGAATCAACATGGCTAATTCTCCTTTCATTGATGGGGGTTATTCCCCAAAATAGGAACGCGCCCATTGGCGCTGAACAAAGTGAGTGGAAGCATTCCACTGCAGCAGGTCTTGAAGCAGACATTCCCAATTTACGCGAAACGTGGTTGGATTTCAAAATGAAGATGGCGCGGCGCAGGCGATAGGGCAATTGTGCTTCGTCGGCATCCAGCAATGCTTGTACGCGGCGATCGAGACCCTTGGCATTTTTGTCATTTCTGGCGCGGCGAACAGATGCTCCCATATCTCCACCTCCACCTCCCTCTGCAAGTGGGAACAGTGTTGCTGCCAGGAAATATATTCCTTCATGTTTTTCCTGAACTCCATTGGGAAGAAGGCTATAAAAGAAAGCGACCTCGCGAGCTTCCCCGAGCATCTCGCCTGCGGAGCGTTTGAGTTTTGCTCCGCCGGGATCAAGCCGTTCCAACCGGCTGATGAAATACACGATTTTCGGATCAGGTTGAAATTCACTCATTGAGATACTCCTTTCTTTTCTTGGCAAGATTTATGTTGCACCATTTCTCTGCAATTGCCCCCTGGCTGAGGGTTTCAGCATCGTCCCCCAACGTTTCAACCATCGTTACAAATGCAAACCGCGGTTGCTTCTGGACGATATTTGCCCATTCTTTGCGTGCCTTGTCGTGTTCTTCAAGCGAAGCCGTTTTCAAAATGAAATGCCGGAAGGGTTCTGCCAGGACTGACCAATAGCCGGTTTCCAGACGCCTGCCCGCAAGCCTTTATTGCGTTCTGACTTTTTTGACTTGCCGCCAAAACACTGGTGGAACTGCCTGCCAATAATGTGGGCACATTCTGTGGCAAAATCAGTAGCTTCACGCACTTCAAGACCGGCGTCGACATCCCCAAGCATGGTGGCATCAAATCCAGCATCCATCCATTCGAAAACCTTGGCTTTCATATCCGTGCGCAAGCCAATGCACCGGAATGGGTAAACGGGCTGATCCGAGACAAGATCCAACCAGGCGATCTGTTCTGAAATTGAGGGTCGCCTTGTGTTGGATTTTCCATCATCTTTGGTGTGAAGAAACAAAGAAGCAAATTAACGTCAGGTAACCTTGCCTTCCACCGGGCGGATTGGAATGGGTTTTTCCTTATCAATCTTGTAGGCGGCAAATGGATCAAACCAAAACTCGGCATATTTTTCGCGGCTTTCCCCCATCTCGAAGACCATCTGGCGCACTGCCCATTCGCTCTCCCCATTACACCTGGAGCATTGAATTGGCAATGCTTCGGGATGCAGGCGTACACGCCGCGCCGGGAAAGTGAGGCTGTGAAGATAACCGACCTCGTACACCGTGGAGCTTTTCTTCACCACTGGTTGCCGCAGCCACCAAACATCATCCTTTTTACGGGAAGCAACTGCTGGTTGAAAATCTGTACGTGGTCAAAGATGCAACCAGGCTTTCAAAGAGTGTCTTTCCTCCGGGAAGGATGTAGATAGGCGGCACACCATTGATGGATGGTTTGATGCCGGCGCCACCAGAGGTTGCAAAAGCAGGGATCGCGACCAGGCCGTGGGCTGCACATACAGGACAAAAGATTTGTTCATCCTCATCACCATGCCTATAGTGCGTAATACCTGTGCCAGCCGGGATCCTCCGGGGCAAGATACGCCACTGGCTTGGCGTTCTTGTCAGCCTTCAAAGGAATATCGGCGCTTTGCAGGAAAGGCTCATTCTCAGAGAACAGGTCAAAGCGGCTGGCATATTGTCTGCCAAAGGCCTCGATTGGATCATGCGGAAATGTACCAGCCTTCCAAAGGTTTTTTATGTCAGCATCCTTTTGGGGCTGGATCACGAACTGCAGGATCGCTACAAGCAGGCGATGGATCCCCACAACAGTCAATGGTGAAGGATCATAAATCGCGGGAAATTCCTCTGCATTGAGAAGGACTTGCTGGATGCTCCCTTGCTCGATCCCTCCGTCTGGTTTTTCCACCGAAATCCATGGTTCCGTCCATAAGTTGAAAGCAGGTACTGTTTTATCTGGCATAGATCATCCTCCACTTGAAACAGAAATCGCCAACCCAATTTGCGGGTCAAGCGAAAATCGGATTGCACTCTTTACTTGTACCAATTCTAACTTGCCACCTTCCAGCCATAAGGGGATGCAATCTTTTAGTAAGGTGATATCCCACCCTTTTGGGGTTCCTTCTTTTGCATATTCTTTTAGTACATCAACTGCATGGCGATTGCTCACGTACACGCTCTTGCGATAAGCTTAACTGCATTTCACGGTCTATCTCACTGGATAAATCGACCTCACAGGGTTTGCCATCCACTTCGAACCTGGCTATGTTGCCGGTCCGTTCCAGCGGGATCACGGTAAGGCTTTCCTCACCGAGGCGAGGTCGTGCAACAAACCAACGGGTATCCGTTTCGCTATCCTCAAATCGGCCTCTCAGAGGCTAAGTTTGATGAAAAGCATCTTCGGGGTTCGGGTTTGGCAGCAATCTCTGCCGGGCCTGGTCCTCTTCATTTGCTTTCTTTTCCAGAAGCTTGTCCCATGCACCCAAGAGTGCACTATCCTTTGCAGGACATTCCAAGCTATATACAGTTTCGATCATCGGACGATAATCTGTGGGAAGAATTAAAGAGGTACGGGTCCTGACAACATTCCAGCTTTGACGCAAGATGTATTCATCATAGATATATTTATCGATGCCCAATCGCAAATCTCCATTTTCCTTCCCTGTATTGATCCACAGATGCGGTTCTTTGTGCTGGCCGGGACGGGAGCGCTTGTGACGGTGCAAACGACCAGCACGCTGGAGCAGAAGGTCGACCGGGGCAAGGTCGGAAACCATCACATCAAAATCAATATCAAGACTTTGCTCGAGCACCTGTGTGCCAATTAGAATTCCGCGTTTAGGACGGCTGGCATCCCCCGGACCATATTTCCGACTGATTTCCTGTTCCAATTGCTGTCTATCATCAAGGGGAAATTGAGAATGCAGGATCATGCAGTCAAGTTCATCTGGAGCAAGCTCTTTCACTGTCATAAACAATTTCTGTGCCCGTGCGACGGTATTGACCATCCAGCAAGCACAGCCTCCGTCAGCCACTACGTTCAATAACCAGTTTGCCTTGTCATCAACCTGGTCATCATCAAAGTGCAGGGCATCTGGGTGGAGGGTAATCTGGCGATCGGGTTGCTGCGCAGGCGGTGTATCGATGAAAGAGGCGCCAGTCGTATTTACTACCCAGATGCACGGATATTCATTCCCCTGAGCCGGTTCAGGTATTTCGCCGCCGCAGTAGGCATTGACAAGTTTTTGACGGCGTTCCTTGGGAAGAGTTGCAGAAAGTAAAATTACCGATGTTCCCATTAGAGAAAGCCAACGTAATAATTGCTCCACGATGGTGGTCATATATACGTCGTAGGCATGGACCTCGTCCAAGATCAAGACTTTACCGGCCAGTCCCATCATGCGCAGGGGAACATGCTTTACGTTCAAAACAGCCAGTTCCGCCTGGTCAATGGTGCCAACCCCAAACGGAGAAAGCATGGAGCGTTTTCTAGGTGCAAACCATTCCAGAGATGCACGGAATTCATCATCACCATTAGTTAGCGGCTGAATTCGCAGATCGTCTTCGACCAAGAATGCCTGCCCATGGATCAATTTCATCTGGGTACCCAAGCCCAAGTTACTTGCTAAATACCTTTGTAATCGTCCGAACATTTGATTACTGGTGGCAGTGGTAGGTAGAGCATAATAAAGCTCATCAGATCTGCTGGCCTGGGCAATACGATGTGCCAATGCCAGCGCTGCTTCGGTTTTTCCTTCCCCTGTTGGAGCCTCGATCACTGCCAGACAAGGTTGTGATAAAACTTCTTGAGGGATCCTATCAATCGCAATCTGCAAGGGGCGAGGCGAGGATATCCCGGGGAACAATCCCGAAAAAGGTGTAGCAGCTGAACTGAAAATATCCTGCACAAAGCCAGCTGCTTTGACAGCCTGCCAGGCTTGCCTTGCGCTAACTGTCATGTATTCGCTGAGAGGAGCGCCGGCTTGTGGAGAAAAGTAATCACTGTTGGAACCAAGCCAATCGCAGAGAATGGTGAAACCTGTCAATGCCATCACGGCAACAGAAACATTCATGGGATTTGGGAATTCCACATTGGGCTCCAGGAGAAGATCGGCCAATAGCATTGATGCTTCTTTGCGAAATTGACCCCATTGGGAAGGTTCTCTGCTAAGTGAACAGATGTTATCTAGTAATTGTGTAGGCGCAGTGAAATAACCATGATGCCCACCAGCCAGATCTCTCATAGCCCGCCGAAGATTTTCCGAAATATCCAGACCGAGATGCGATTTTATAAAGATTTCACCCACTTCTCCATGAGATGGATTTCTATCCCACTTTACTTTCCCAAAGTCAAAACCTTCTCTGACCATACGTGCGCGTTGTGGTTCGCTCTGATATTGAAAGGGTGCGGATATCTTGCCAATATCATGTAAAGCGATTACCCATGGGACCCACTTCGTCAGGCTTTCTTCAGGAGCATTAAGCGCTGCAGATAAAACTCTTCTCCACCGGGAGGTTACATTTTCCCAAAGCAATGTTTTAGCAATATGCGCTACATCCAGCATGTGAAAAAGAGCAGGATGAAATTCGTTTGGATTTTCACTACCGGCTTTGGTTTTTCCCCAAAAACGAAGTAAGGTTTCAACATTCATGAATTACATCCTTTTCATAAATCTTTTTCATAGCTTCAATATCTTGTTTCATTTTGTTTCTCAACAATTCCGGCTCCAGAACTTCTGCATGTCCCCCATACTGCATCACCCACCGCTTCACCTCCTCCAGCCCTCCTGTCTTGAAGCGCAGGATCATCCCGCCTCCTGGGATTTCTTCGATCTGCTGGCCCTCGTGCCAGTGTCTCTCCGCATGTAACGGGCTTGCTGCGGATTGAACCGGATCACAACCTCCGCCACTTCCCCACCCCGCTCAGTATGGAATGCGCTGCCCATGTACGTTTCCACTGAAAAAGACGGGTCGCGAGCGAAAGTTTCATTCATTACCCGCCAGTTTTCCATGCGCCCGATCGCGAAATTCCGGAAAGACTGGCGTTTGTCATCGTAGGCGATCAGGTACCAATCCCCTTGCACATTATAGAGATGGTACGGCGAGACTTTCCGTTCGGTATGCTCATCACGGCTGGCGGTATAGTAACGCATCCATATGCGATGGTTCTCCTTGATGGCATGGTGCAGATCAAACAAAGCCTGTTCGTTAGTCGCTGCCAAGACTGGTGCGACAAAAGTATAGTGGGTCCACAGGGTTTCAAGGTCTATGGACACCGGTCCTCTGATATTCTTTGAGAACTTCTCAACCGCCGAGCGTAAGGGGGTTTCCAGGGCTGTCCCAATGTAACGTCGGGCTACCTCTACACTAAGGAAAAAAGCAAGCAGTTCGCCCTCGGAAACCATGATATTGGGTAACGTCCAGACCTTCTCGGTATAATACCAGCCGCCTTTTTCCCGATCATATTCGATTGGCGCACCTAGACGGTTAACCATGAACTCACGGTCTTTGAAGATCACCCGCCGGCTGACTTCCAGCCCCGCCGCCAGCCTGTCCGCGTTCGGATATTCCCCTGCTCTAATCTGCCGGTCAATTTCAAAAATACGTTCCAGTTGTTGGCGCTGAGACATTATCCACCTCTATAAATATTGTACATCAAGTCAGTGCACAGGGTGAACACTCATACATTAGCTTTATTTTGTTTCACCTCCTCACCTATCCTCATCCTCCCTAACTTCCCTGCTATAATACTTATGCCTATTTCCTCATCATTGTCGAAGATTAATTGGGAACAGAAGATCCACTGTTAGAGGGCCCGGCCTGGGTGGAACCAGAGCTGACTGGAAACCCCTATGCTGGACAGGTTGGAAGCCGCGGGAAGGCCGGGATGCCAACAGCCAGGAACTGCACGTCCGGGGCGGCGGCCGTCAGAGCAGCCAAGCCGGGATCCGTGGGTAGGGCGGGGACAGAGTTGCGCCTCTTACAAGAGTAGAGTGCGCAGGAATTGTCCCTGCGGGATGCTGCGCTTGAGGACTCTGATCCCCTTACGGGGACGAGTTCCCATCCCGCGCTGGAGAAGGGAGTCAATTTGAAGGCATTACGGCGTACCTGGGAGAGGATGAAGGAGAATTATGAATTACCCTACCTGGCCTCCGGCCACCCTCCCCAAATCCGCAGGATTTGGGGAGGGATGGGGTAGGGTGGGGACAGAGTTGCGCCTCCTGCAAGAGGAGAGCGCGAAGGAAATGTCCGCGCTGATGCCAAGTATCCTTGATAAGGCGTTCAAGGGAGAGTTATGAAAGGAGGAAATTATGTCAGAAATTGCTCATTATGAAAGGAAATTTGTAGAACATACCCGGCACATTCTAAAAAATATAGAGGGAAATATAAATTAAGCAATGCTATTAATTGCACACTGGGTTTAATAGTTTTGCCAAGTGAAACAGTAGATGAATCACATAATACGATTTGGAATACACTGGTCGAAAATATCCAAGAGCTATCCTATTTGAGAATTCAAAATTTTGAACCTATTAAAAGAAAATCAGGAAATTCAATAAGGTATTATGATAAGACATTGAAAATCTTATTGAAAAAGATTCGAAATGGAATAGCACATCAGAATGTACAGCCAGTGAATACTAACGGAATATTTACAGGTATCATTGTCAGGAATTATTTCGGTGATGATCATGGTGATTTGGATTTAGAAATTGAGTTCAAACGCCATGAACTCGAGAGTTTTGGGCTTTTTATTTCCGAGAAGTATTTAGCTGGCTAATTCCAATGGATATACAACGACGCATTGTCATCTATCTGGATGACCTGCAGGAGCGCCTGACCAGGCTGCTTGCATAGCAAGATGAGAGCGCACGCGAGCTGGATGCGCTGATGATACCTATACTGCATATGGCGTGTAAAGGTGAATTGTAATGAGTACCGATCAACGAGCATTACGTGAAGTGATTTTTTCATACTTAAATGATTTATTAGGCTCACAAGCAGCCGAAATTGCCATGAAAGCTGCGCAATTGAGAATGGAGGGAAATAATAAAGATTGTTTAGAAATGTTGTGCGAATTCGATGCAACTATAGGTGGTTACGGAATTTTTATGGAAAACAAGACACGACGAATGCTCCCTGGAGTTTACCGGCCATTAAGTTATTTTGCCATGCCGTTGTATTCTCCATATTTATCTGGAGAAACACGCGATATGGTTGAATCTTGCGGAGCCTATTTAGAATTCCTGCTCAAACGCATTGTGAAGTTATCCCCATTAGAAAAAATCCAAGATGGACTAGATCGATTGCCTCTCGGATCGTTAACTATCAAACTCCACAACCGTTTGCCAAAAGAAATTTACGATCACTTAAGATGGTTTAGCCAGAATATTCATAATCATGCCAAACACAATTACCATCAACCAAATTCATCCAATATGAATAAGCATTTATTTGAGTTGGATGAAGTTTTTGCATGTTATTTTATCGCTCGTAAATTGGGTTATGAAATCGAGAAGCTCAGTGGGAAATCTCAAGATATATTTACTAGTGTTATGTAAGTATCGTTCACCTTTACCAAAGGTTAGCATTCTATGGAAGCTGCAGTTTGCAAATGTAACGTAATTGTCAGCGCTGAGGCTGATGATCGTCGATAAGATGTTTAAGAGAGAGTTGTAAACTAAGCGACATATGAGAAAAAATTTCAGATACTGTTACAGTCGCAAAGCTAACTCTTATAAGAACAATCACAGTTGCCATTCTTAGCTTGCTTGGCAATCTGGTTTTGGGTTATTGGCAATTTATCCGGAAGCCAAATGGAACGGCATTCGGCGCACAGCCGCCTGACCTGGGAGAGGATGAAGGAGAATTATGAATTACCCTACCTGGCCTCCGACCACCCTCCCCAAATCCGCAGGATTTGGGGAGGGATGGGGTAGGGTGGGGACAGAGTTGCACCTCCTGCAAGAGTAGAGTGCGCAGGAACTGTCCCAACGGGAGGCTGCGCTTGAGGGCGCTGATCCCCTTATGGGGACGAGTTCACATCCCACGCTGGAGAAGGGGGTCAATTTGAAGGCATTGCGGCTGACCTGGGAGAGGATGAAGGAGAATTATGAATTACCCTACCTGGCCTCCGGCCACCCTCCCCAAATCCGCAGGATTTGGGGAGGGATGGGGTAGGGTGGGGACAGGCTCCTGCAAGAGTAGAGTGCGCAGGAATTGTCCCTACGGGAGGCTGCGCTTGAGGACTCTGATCCCCTTACGGGGACGAGTTCACATCCCACGCTGGAGAAGGGGGTCAATTTGAAGGCATTACGGCTGACCTGGGAGAGGATGAAGGAGAATTATGAATTACCCTACCTGGCCTCCGGCCACCCTCCCCAAATCCGCAGGATTTGGGGAGGGATGGGGTAGGGTGGGGACAGACCCAGGCTGCGATGACTCCACGCCGGAACGCAGCCCTACTTAATTCCGGATGGCTCACTCACCTTAAAGAAGGCTGAATGAAGCATGCAAACAAGTAACCGGACTGCAGCGATATGGCGCAGTCCGGTTTGGAATTTAAATCAGCGGATGGCTCAATTAACCGTGTGCGGCTCGGTAACCGAGCTGGGCAGGTAGGTCCCATCGCCGCCGTAATTGGCCCAGATGGTGAAATACCCGACTGTGTTGAAAAATAAGTTGCAACTGCCGGTGCCGCCCACCAGGGTGACGGTGCAAACGGAAGACCCGCCGTCGGTGCTGATGCCCACGTAGCCGGTGGGCGTAACAACCCCGGGCGCGGCCGGCGCCACTGTAACGGTCACCGAGACCAACCCATAGACGTGAGATGGATCAGGTGTGTCGGATGTGACGGCCGTGGCTGTGCTGCCCCTGCGGACGGTATGGGTTGTGGTGCCCACGCTTCCGACATAGTCGGCATCTCCGTTGTAAGTGGCTGTGATGATCTTGGTGCCGCCGGTATTGAATTGCACGGTACCACAAGAACCGCTTCCACCCGAGAGAGTGATGGTGCAGTTGACATTCGCGCCGGTGATGTCCACGGTACCGGTCGGGGGACCGCCTGCACCGCTCACGGTAACGTCCACCTCGATGGCCTCGCCGGGCAGGGATGGATCGAAATTATCGGCAGTGATGATGGTGGTGGTGGCATTTCTTACCGAATGGGCTGCGGTGGTCGTGCTGGAAAGGTAGTTTTTATTGCCGTTGTAGGTGGCCGTCAGGGTCTTATCGCCGATGGTCAAGAAGACCACCTTGCAGCTGCCCATCCCGCCCGAGAGCGTGGCGCTGCAGTTGATATCCGCGCCGGTGATAACCACCGTGCCGGTCGGGCTGGCAGCACCGCCGGTCACAGTAAATTTCACTTTGACCGCTTGGCCGGGTACCGACGGATCGGGGTTATCCGCAGTGATGAGCGTGGTGGTGGAGCCCTTGTTGACGGTATGGCTCTCGCTACCCGAACTTTTCGCATTGTACACATCGCCCTTGTAGGCGGCTTTAAGGGTCTTGATCCCGGCGGAGTTGAAGACCACACTGCAACTGCCGCTTCCGCCTGAGAGGTAGATGCTGCAGTTGCTGTTCGCGCCGGTGATATCCACCCTGCCGGTCGGGGTGTTAACACCCGCAGTGTTCACGGTCACGCCCACGACCACTGACGTACCAGGATCGGATGGATCGGGTGTGTCGGATGTGATGGTCGTGGAAGTGACGGCCCTGACCACTTTGTGGGCGGCGGTGGTCTTGCTGGGATTATAGGTCGGATCGCCGCTGTAGTAAGCCTTCAGGGTCTTGCTGCCTTTGGTGTTGAAGACCACGCCGCAACTGCCGCTTCCGCCGGAGAGCGTGATGGTGCAGTTCGAATCCGAGCCGGTGATGTCGACCGTTCCGGTGGGGGTGGCGCCCCCGCCGCTCACGGTGACGCTCACCGTAACGGTTTGGCCGGGCGAGGAAGGATCGGGCGTATCCGACGTGATCTTCGTCACGCTTTTCGGCGGACTGGAGGCCAAGCCTATATCCGGGGTTTCGATTAATGGGTCCGCCTGCCCGCCGGCTGCCATGGCTCCGCTCGTGAAAGCGCTCGAAATGACCAGCAGGGCGCAAACCAAGACAGAGGCCATTCCAATGCCTGCAAAAACCACCCAGTGCTTTTTTTGCTTCATCTTTCACCTCCACCTGAACAGGTGAATAGTTTGGTCGCCGGACCACTTGTCCCGCCATACCAGGCTGGCTGGACAGTTTGTGAGCCGGGACCGTCCATTCACCGAAAATAATGCCGGCATAAGCCTGCAAACAGATTATTTCCTCTACAGTATATAACATTCTGCCCCCTCTACGCAACACCTTTCCCGGAATTGATGCGTCCCTTTGCCCGCTCCTTTCTCCCCAGGTCGGATGACAAGCGTGAGAGCCGGCGCAGGGGCCCCAACCTTCTTGCCCCATGCTCTGCCTGCCCCAGTCCTTCTAGGGTGCGGGGTGGGGGGCGTGGTGAGTTATTTAACGCTCTAAAGGTTTATAATTTTGATATGCAACGCACCATCCTGCACCTCGACCTGGATGCCTTCTTCTGCGCCGTCGAAGAACTGCACGACCCGAGTCTGCGCGGCAAAGCCTTTGCCGTGGGGGGCCGGCCGGAGCAACGCGGCGTGGTGGCCTCCTGCTCCTACGCCGCCCGCCGCTTCGGTGTCCGCTCGGCCATGCCGATGAGCCGGGCGCTGCGCCAGTGCCCGGGCCTGCTGGTCATCTCGCACCATTTCGGCAATTACGGCGAAATGTCCAGGCAGGTCATGGAGCGCCTGGGGGATCTCTCGCCGCTGGTGGAGCAGATCTCGATCGACGAGGCCTTCGTGGATGTCAGCGACCTGCGCGAGGAGCCGGAGGCGGTGGCCCGCCGCCTGCAGAAGCGCGTCAATGACGAGCTGGGCCTGCCCTGCTCGGTCGGTGTGGCCTCCAACAAACTGGTCGCCAAGATCGCCACCGAGGTGGGCAAGAAGACCGCCCAAAAGGGCCAGCCGCCCAACGCCGTGACGGTCGTCCCGCCCGGCACGGAAGCCGCCTTTCTGGAGCCTTTGCCGGCGGAGATGCTGTGGGGCGTGGGGCCCAAGACCGCCGCCAGGCTGGCCGGCCTGGGCATCCAGACGATCGGCGACATCGCCCGCCACCCGGCCGCGGACCTGGCGAGCCTGTTCGGCGAGAACGGGCGTGACCTGGCCCGGCGCGCCCGCGGCGAGGACAACAGCCCCGTCTCAAACGAACACGAGCGCAAATCCATCAGCCAGGAGACCACCTTCGCCCGGGATGTGAGCGACGACAAGGTTCTGGCGGATACTTTGCGGGAGCTCTCGGCGGAGGTTGGCCGCCACCTGCGCAGGAAGGAGCTGGCCGGGACGACGGTCAAGCTCAAGCTGCGCTGGCCCGATTTCACCACCCTGACGCGCCAGCTGACGCTCTCCCAGCCCACCGACCAGGACGGGCAGATCTATACCACCGCCCTCGACCTGCTCTCGAAGGTCCGGGCAAAAGGCAAGGCCGTGCGCCTGATCGGCGTCGGCGTGAGCGGGCTGGGCCCGCCCTTGCGCCAGATGGAGCTGTGGGGGGCGCGCGACGAAAGGTCCCGCAAGCTGCAGCAGACACTGGATGAACTGCAGGCCCGTTTTGGCGAGAAAGCCATCCGGCGCGGGAAAGGGTCACGATTGAAAGTGGATGGACTGGAGAGAATAACCATTATCCACGAAGAACGCGAAGGAACCCGAATTTTCCGGAAGCCTGCATGGAGTTGATCCTCAAGGATGAGGTGGATGCGATCATGGGCGCGGCGATGGATGTGCAGGGCGAACCTGGTTCCGGCTTTCCAGAACCAGCATATCAGGAAGACCTTGAAATAGAACTGACCCGGCGCCAATACCCTTTGAATCGCAGAAATCCATCAGAATAAAATATAGGGTGAGGTGCTAAAAAAGGAATTTATTGCCGATTTGGTTTGTTTCTTTGATTTTTCGTGATATTCGTGCCTGCGCCAGCTAGTGCCTGGCGGCCTAGTGCAGGCAGTACCGCCCCGTCCCTGGCCCGCCTGTGCCTGCCTGCGCCAGTACCGCAGGTACAGGTGCGGCACAGTGCAGGCAGGACAGGCGAACATCGGCGGCATCAGCGAAGCGATCTGTGGACGCCGGTGCGAGACGGCAGGGGCAGGTACAGGTGCTCTTCGTGGAGAAATTCTTTGGAGATCTATTATGACAGTAAAAACCGGAAGCATTTCCCTCAACACGCACGGCCACACCGATATCCAGGATATCACGCGTGAACTCGTACGCCTGGTCGAGCAGTCCGGGCTGAAGAACGGCACGCTGACAGTTTTCTGCCCCTCCTCCACCAGCGGCCTGACCACGGTCGAGTTCGAGTCCGGCGCGTTGTCTGACCTGAAGCGCATGTTCGAGGAACTCGTCCCATCCAACCGGGATTACGCCCACAACGCCACCTGGGACGACGGCAACGGCCATTCGCACATGCGCGCTTCCCTGCTTGGCCCCTCCCTGACCATACCCTTCGTCGAAAAGACCCTCACGCTCGGCACCTGGCAGCAGGTCATCTACGTGGATTTCGACATCCGTCCGCGCCGGCGCGAGTTGGTGGTGCAGATGATCGGGGAGTGATTGTGCTGGATAAAGGATCAGATTATGGTCACATTGAAAGTCGCCCTTCTGCAACTCTTCTCCCTCAACTATGACCAGGACGCCAACCAGGCCAAGGGCGAGCAGTTCTGCCACCTGGCCAGGGAAATGGGGGTGGATATCGCCCTGTTCCCCGAGATGTGGAACATCGGCTACCAACTGCCCGACCCGGCCCAACCCGGGCAGGTCGAACTCTGGCAGAGTCACGCCATCGACCGGCACAGCGCTTTTGTTAGCTCTTTCAGACAGCTGGCCAAGGAGCTGGATCTGGCCATCGGGCTGACCTACCTGGAGCGCTGGGAAGGCGCCCCGCGCAATACGCTTTCCCTGATCGACCGGCATGGTGAGATTCGCCTGACCTACGCCAAGGTCCACACCTGCGGCTGGGACAAGGAGGCTGCCCTGACACCCGGCGAGGACTTCTTTGTCGGTGACCTGGATACCGCCTGCGGACCGGTCAAAGTGGGCGCGATGATCTGTTTCGACCGCGAGTTCCCCGAGAGCGCGCGGGTGCTGATGCTCAAGGGCGCCGAGCTGATCCTGACCCCGAATGCCTGCGAGCTGGAAGCCAACCGGATCGGCCAATACCGGGCGCGCGCCTACGAGAACATGCTCGGGCTGGCCATGGCCAACTATGCCATGCCGCAGGAGAACGGCCATTCGGTCGCTTTTGACGGGATCGCTTTCGACGAGCACGGTTCACGCGACATGTGCCTGGTCGAGGCGGACGGGCATGAAGGAATTTACCTGGCCGAATTCGACCTGGAGCGCCTGCGGGCTTACCGCCTCAACGAAGTCTGGGGGAACGCCTACCGCAGGCCGGGCTGCTATGGCCTCCTGACCAGGCAGGAGGTCGAAGTGCCCTTCATCCGCCCGGACGCATGCAGATAATGGAGCATAGCACCAGAGGCTGCATCCTGTTCGACTGGGGCGACACCCTCATGCGGGACTTCAAGGAGTTCCGGGGTGCGATGAAGGATTGGCCGCGCCTGGAAGCCATCCCCGGCGCAGCCGAAACGCTGGCGGCGCTCCGCAGCGATTGGATCCTGGCGCTCGCCACCAGTGCCGACGTCTCCACCGAGGCGGATATCCGGGAGGCCCTGCAACGGGTTGGCCTCGACCACTTGCTGGACAAGATCTACTGCTTCAAGAATACCGGCCACAGGAAACCATCCCGCGAGTTCTATCAATATATCCTGAAAGACCTGAAGCTGCCTCCCCGGTCCATTTGGATGGTGGGCGATTCCTACGAAGCAGATGTGCTGGGCGCGATTGCCTGCGGCCTGCGGGCCATCTGGTTCAACGAGCACTCCCTCGAAGAACGCTCCGGCGACCTGCAGCGGACCATCCACGACTTGCGCGCCCTGCCGGAGGCCCTGAAGGATTTTATGTAACCGTTTCTCGTCCGAGAAGGTTGCGCGGAAAAACAGGTGCGGTGGCGCGCAGCACCAACGCACCTGTTTTTCCGCGCCTGTTCCCCTTCCCGAGGGGAAGGGGGCAGGGGAGGGGGAATGGATTATAGAAAGGCCGTAAAGGCTGGCTGGACTTTCCTTGACACCTGTCCTTATCCGTGATAATCTTTCGCCCGCGCATCCGGCAGGATATACCACAGCCGGGGGAGCACCAAAAATTTTTGCAGGAGATGGAAAATGTCAGAAGAACGTTTCGTCGGTACCGTCAAATGGTTCAATGCCACCAAGGGCTTTGGTTTCATCGGCCGTGAGGGTGGCGAGGACGTATTCGTCCATTTTTCAGCCATAGAAATGGAAGGCTATAAACGCCTGGAGGAGAATCAGAAAGTTGAGTTCTCGGTCGAGCAGGGACCCAAGGGCCTGCAGGCCACCAACGTCAAACCCATCGAATAATTCATCATTTCCACTGACGCCGGGTCCCGGAAAGGACCCGGTTTTTATTTCCCCCATCTCCACGGCTATCTTTGTTGTTTTCCCGTCCCTGCCTGGACGACAGGCAAGGTCAGCATGGCGTGCGGCACGACCAAGGCACGGCAGGATGCCCCCAACTCTTGTGTGGCGAGGTCCAATGCTTCGTCCATGCGCGCGGCCGGGATCATTTTACAGGCGGCCACCAGGTCCGGACATTCGCTGCCCACGATAACCACTTTAACCTGCTCCAGCACTTTGGCCATCACGAAGGCGCGCTGCTGCCCGGGCGGGTAACCGTTTCGGCGGGCGTCTTCCAGGATGGACTGCACGCTGCGAGCGTCCCGCATGGCTGCGAAGAAGCGCTGTTCACCCACGCCAGTCCCCGCGCCTTCCTCGCAGCGCGCCGGGATGATGATGAAACCGCCCGGGCGGACGACCGAGGTTGGCGCAAAGAAAAGGTAGGAGGGGGCGCGGCTGGCCTGGTACAGGTTGCTGTCCTTGGGATAGCCAACGCCGCCAATGGCGAGATCGTACTGGTGCGGGATCGGGACCTCGTAAACGGAGCGCGCAAATCCGACCAGTTTGCGGAAGGCCAGGTCCGGATCCCCGGCGGCGACACAAAGCAGGCGTTTGTCATCGTCCAGAACAACGTTCAGGATGAAACGCAGGTTGGCGCGCCGGGCGACCTCGCTCACGGCCTCATGGAAGGGGTTGCCATCGATGCGTCCCAGGCGCGTGCCGGGATGGTCCACGAAGGCCGGGCCGTGGGTTTGGGCGATGAGCGCTTCCCCGGCTGCGCCGATGGCGACGGTTTTGGGCCCACCGGAGTAACCTGCATACTGGTGCGGCTCGACGATGCCGGTTGCGATCAACAGGTCGGCTTCGACGACGGCACGCTGAAGCAGGACGGGCACTCCGCCGGGAGTGACTCCCAGGTCCACCTGCGCGGCCGGGTTTTGCGGTTCGTTGTCAACGACCCGATAGCGCTCCACGACGCCTGCCCCTAATTTCACGACTTTTTCACTGTGGGTGGATGGGCGGTGCATGCCGGTGGCGCACAAGAGCGTGATGTCTTTGTCTTGCACCCCGGTTTTTTCAAGTTCGGCCAGCAGGGCAGGCACCAACAAGTGGTCGGGACTGGAGCGGGTAATATCGGTGAACACAATGCAAACGCGCTGTCCATTTCTGGCAAGCGTATGGAGAGGTTCGGAATTGATGGGACGGGCAAGAGCGGTTTGGATCGCAGCGGAAACATCCTTAACCGGTTCAACCGGCCGCGAGACGGCAAGCTTGGCCTGCATGCCGGCTGGCAGGCTGAAATCGATGGTTGACCTGCCATAAGGGATTCGATATCTGGTGAGAGGCATGGTTTTCCTGCTATCATAACTTATTTCCGCGGTTTTTTTATCATCTGCACATCACGAATGAAATCCTTACATAAGAGAATTGGTGATACTCAAAGAAAATCCTAGTCTTAATTTGGCACAGTTTGTTATAATTCAGACCGGATTAATCCAAAGGAGAGCAGCCATGACGTATACCCAAGTGAAAATCCCCACAGGCGGGCAGAAAATAACGATCAAGGGCGGCAGGCTCCGGGTACCTGATGAACCGATCATCCCCTTCGTGGAAGGCGATGGCACCGGCCGCGACATCTGGCGTGCATCGGTGCGCGTTTTTAATGCAGCCGTTCAGAAAGCCTACGGCGGCAAACGGTTGATCCATTGGATGGAAGTCTACGCCGGAGAGAAAGCCTTCAGGCAGTTCAAGGCCTGGCTTCCGGATGAGACCGTGCAAGCCTTCACCGAATTCATGGTAGGCATTAAAGGTCCCCTGACCACACCCATCGGCGGCGGCATCCGTTCGCTCAACGTAGCCTTGCGTAAACTGCTTGACCTGTACGTCTGCCAGCGCCCGGTGCGCTACTACAACGGTGTCCCATCGCCGGTCAAGCACCCCGAGTACGTGGATATGGTCATCTTCCGCGAGAACACCGAGGATATCTACACCGGCATCGAATTCGCCAATGGAACGGAAGACAATTTGAAGTTCAAGCAATTATTCAAGGAAAACTTCCCTACGGAATACAAGAAAATACGCTTTCCAGACACGGCCGGGATCGGTATCAAGCCGGTTTCCGTGGAAGGTACCGAGCGGCTGGTGCGCGCCGCCATCCGCTGGTCGCTCGAGAACAAGCGCAGGAGCGTGAACTTTGTCCACAAGGGCAACATCATGAAGTTCACCGAAGGCGCCTTCAAGGACTGGGGCTACAAACTGGCCAAGCGTGAATTCCGTGACGCCATAGTCACCGAACGTGAGACCTGGATCCTGGGCAACAAAGAATCCAAGCCCGGCTTGACGGTTGAGGAAAACGCCAGGATGATCGATCCAGGCTTTGACATGATGTCCCCTGACCAGCAGAATAGCATCAAACATGAAGTCGAGGAAGCGCTCAAATTGTGGCCAACGCACGGCGATGGCAAGTGGAAGAAGATGCTCCTGATCAAGGATTCCATCGCGGATGTCACCCTGCAGTTTACCCTCATCCGTCCGCGCGATTATGATGTGATTGCCACGCTGAATTTGAATGGCGATTATCTCTCGGATGCACTGGCTGCGCAGGTCGGTGGGGTTGGCATTGCCCCCGGTGCGAACATCAACTACGAGACCGGCCATGCCATCTTCGAGGCCACCCACGGCACCGCCCCGAAGTACGCCGACCTGGACAAAGTCAATCCAGGCTCGGTCATCCTCTCGGGCGAGATGATGCTGCGCTACATGGGCTGGACGGAAGCGGCTGACCTGATCGTCAAAGGCATGGAAGGGGCGGTGGCGACGAAAACCGTCACGTATGACTTTGCCCGCCTGATGGAGGGTGCCATCGAGGTCAAGTGCTCGGAATTTGGCAACGCGATCATCAACCACATGTAGATTTCTTTTTTTTACAGCAGGTTTAAAACAAAGAATCTGCTTCCGGTGCAACGGGAGCAGATTTTGTTATCCGGTCTTAATCCCAAGCCCGGGAGACCAGTTTGACAAGTTGCTCCAAGCCTTTTTCCAGCGGTGGAATATTTATGAATTCGAGCAGCGTGTGTCCCCGGCCACCGGTCGTCAGGCCGATCGTTATTGCCGGGAGACCAAGACTGAGCGGCAGGTTGGCATCAGTGGAGCCGATATTCAGATGCGGCTCCAGACCCACCTCCCGCAGACAATCCTGCGCAAGTCTCACCAGCCGGTGGTTTGCCGGGATTTCCCCCGCCGGTCGCAGGCCGATGGCTTCCAATTCGATCGCAACACCCGGCTTGTGCGCCAGGCCGACGATCTGCTCCACCTGCCTGACCACATCTTCCAGCGTTGCGGTGCTTTCCGAGCGCAGGTCAAGCTCCAGCATGGCTTCGGCGGCGATGGTGTTGATTGACGATCCGCCGGAAATGACGCCCACGTTAACCGTGGTACGGGGTGAAACCGGCAGCTCCAGGGAAGTGATCCGGGTGGAAAGCGCCGTCAACTCGTGAATGGCGGAAGGCTGGCCATAGTCCTTCCATGAATGGCCGCCGGCGGTCCGTACACTGAGACGATACCGGCGGACGCCCAGCCCTTGATGGTAGACCTGCCCCAATGCCATTCCTTCGACGATGATATAAGCCAGCGGCCCGGGCCGCCTGGCTGATCGCCCAGGATGGGGCTCAAAGCGGTCAACCACCGCTTTCATGCCGCGCAAATTTCCCAGCCCCTCCTCGCAGACATCCGCCACCAGCCACAGGTCGCCGGGCAGGGATAGCTCGCGCGCCTGCAATGCCCAGACCAGGCCAAACAATCCGGCCACACCCAGCGAGTTGTCACCGATGCCGGGTGCCAGGAGGCTCTCCTGAGCGCGTTTTACACTTAAGTCAACATCAAGAGGAAAGACCGTATCCAGATGAGCGGAAACAATCAGCGGCTGGCGTTTACCGGCCGGCGGGCGTTGGTTGGCGCCAAGGCAGGCATAGACATTCCCCGTGGAATCAATCTCAACGTCCTGAAGATCTTCTTCCGCGAAGCGGTCGCGAACGAACCCGGCCCGTTCTGCTTCGTGGAAGCTGGGAGCAGGAATTTGCTGGATGGCGACCGCCAGGTCAAGAAGGCGTGGGATGAAATGATCCATAGCAAATCGGGAGGCAGAGAGCCTGCCTCCCCATAGGTTTATACCTGCCTTACAAGATCGGAGAGCGAGTCCAGGCGAGCCTGGGCCAGACCGGGCAGGGCATCTAGGGCGTGGAACGCGCCGGTGCCCTCAATGGTCAAGGAAGCGGAGACACTCCCATGCAACACTGCGCGCAGGGGATCGAAGGTTTTCAGGTAGCCGGCTGAAAAGCCGCCGCAAAAGGAATCGCCTGCCCCCGTCAGATCCACCAGGTGAGCCGGGTAGGCGGGGATTTCCCAACGTTTTTTGGAAGCGCTATCGTAGAGCATTTGACCGTGCGCCCCGCGTTTAACCACGATAAATTCACACCCAAAGTTTCCGAGGGTTTCAGCCATCTGCCACAGATCGTTGGTGCGGCCCCAGAAAAGGGCGCGTAGTTTTTCCTCCGAGGGCAGAAAGGCCGTCAGCCCCTGGAGCAGGATGCGTACATCGTCAAAGGCCGTGCTGGTCATGTAAGCAGCGTACGGATCCATGGTCAGGAAGGTTACGTTTGCCTGCCGGAAGGTGGAGAGCATGCGGCCGGTGGTCAAATAGTCCAGCGGACATAAGTGTGCAGCGTGCGCATTCAGATAGTCTGAGGGAATGTCACTCGGACGAGGCGAGGCGGGGTGGGCGGCCTTGCGGTCGTCAACATCGGCCGGGGGTTGGTAGCCGAGCAAGGATTTGGGAAAGGGCAGGTTCATGCGGGCGAAGTGGGTTACCGGGTTGGTATGCTCGAAAGTCTCAGGGTTAAGCCGGGCCTGGAAATAACGCAAATCGAGGGCTCCGGCCAGGATGTGGATCCCACGCGTATCCCAATCACGTTTTTTAAAGGAAAGTAACCATTCATGCGGGTAATCTTCACCGACGCGCGCCAGCAACCCGAGGTGGCTGTCCCAGACCCCCAAACCGGCGGCTGCATACAGCAGATTGCCCCCCGGCACATCAATCAGCGGATGGCCTTCAGGGGGCAGCAGATAATCACGGCGCAGCCGACCGACAATGACGAATTTCGGTTCCATTTGCTCAGGTTACAAAATCAAGGCTGCCAGCGTCAGACTGGCCCGGGGTCACAGGCAGGATGAAGGTGAAAATGCTACCCTGGCCTTCCACACTTTCCGCCCAGACCCGCCCGCCGTGCATTTCCGTCATGACTTTGGCGACAGACAAACCCAGCCCCATGCCCCCGTGTTTACGGGTGAGATGCGATTCCACCTGGTAGAACCGCTCGAAAATATGCACAAGATCTTTTGCAGGAATCCCGATCCCATCATCCTTGACCGTAATTTTGACGTATCCAGGAATCTGCGATGCAACGATGTGAACATGTCCGCCCGGGTTGGTAAAGTCGAGCGCGTTCTTGACCACATTACCGATGGCAATGGAAATCTTGGAAACATCTCCCTCCACCAGCAGATCACCCTGACCCATATCGGCACGGATCGTAATGTCTTTCTTCTGCGCCTCCGGGCTGCAGGATGCCATCACATCTTCGACAACGCTCCTGATCGAGACCATGCGGGCGCGCAATCTGGCCAGGCCGCTCTGGGCATTGTCCATGTTCGCAATGCTGTCTATGATTTCTTTAAGTCGCATGGCACTACGGACAATGGTATCCAACTCGGCGTGGTAATCGGGTTGGACGACTTCCCGCAGGAAAGTGGCATGACCAAGAATGAGGCCGAGTGGGGTACGCAGTTCATGGGATGTAATGGCTATGAAGTCAGTCTTCATAAGATCCAATCGGGCCATTTGTTCCTGCGACTTCTTTACCTCATCTGAGAGACGTATAATTCGGATGGCAATTGCGGCCTGTGAGGCCAGAGTCTCTAGAATTGTATGGTCCTCTTCGGTATAATGGGCTTTGTCGGTCTTGTTGACCACTTCCAGTACCCCCAGCTTTTCGCCTTGAAAAGTGATGGGGACTGCCATCAGTGAACGTGTGATGAAATCGGCGGCCTTGTCGGCGCCTTTGAAGTGACGGGGATCTGCCGCCACGTCCGGGACGACTGCGGGTTGGCCGTTCTCGAATACCCATCCAGCCACACTTGACCGCACCGGAACTTTTACGGATTTCAACAAGTCACGATGGCGCCCTGGCACAGCCAGGAAGTGCAACTGCTCTCCGCCTTCTTCGGGTTCGAGAATTGAGGCTGTCTCACAGCCGGTCAGATCGCTGGCAGCCACGATGAGGCTGTGCAGGAACGGTTCCAGGTCCAAGGAGGCGCTCAGAGTACGGCTGATTTCGAGAAGGCGTTCCGTACGCTGGATACGTTCAGTCGAGGGCAGTGTCACTTCCGAATCCATAGGTGAATCGATTATACTGCAACAGGTGTAGTACACTTACTCCAATGCCTAAAATAACCTGTATAGAACAGTGTAAAAAAGGGTTCGGGTTCCCGGGGAATCAGCGTGGCCAGTGAGTTTATAATTTGCATCATGAATGAAGGAGAAAATATGAGTGAAAAGAAAGTCCGTGTGGCGATTATCGGTGTGGGCAATTGCGCCTCTTCGCTCGTCCAGGGAGTTGAATATTACAAAAATGCCAGCGAGGATGCCAGTGTGCCAGGCATCATGCATGTCAACCTGGGCGGCTACCATATTCGGGATATAGAATTCACGATGGGGATAGACATCAATGTCACCAAAGTTGGCAAGGACCTGGCCGAGGCCATCTACGCGGAGCCAAATAACACCTTTAAGTTCTGCGATGTGCCAAAACTGAACGTCCCGGTGGTGCGCGGCATGACTCACGACGGTCTGGGGAAATACCTCTCACAGGTGATCACCAAGGCGCCCGGCCCGACTGCGGATATCGTCAAACTGCTGAAGGAAACGCAAACTGACGTGGTTGTCTCTTACCTGCCGGTCGGTTCGGAGATGGCGACCAAATGGTATGTGGAGCAGGTCCTCGAAGCTGGATGTGCATTCGTCAACTGCATCCCGGTTTTTATTGCCAGCTCCGAGTATTGGGGGAAACGCTTCAAGGATGCCGGCCTGCCCATCCTGGGAGATGACATCAAATCCCAGGTTGGGGCAACGATTTTGCATCGCGCCCTGGCCAGCCTGTTCGTGGATCGCGGCGTGCGCATCGACCGCACTTACCAGCTTAATTTTGGCGGCAACACTGATTTTCTTAATATGCTGGAACGGGAGCGTCTGGAATCCAAGAAGATCTCCAAGACCGGCGCCGTCACAAGCATGATCCCATACCAACTGGATCCGGGCAATATCCATGTCGGTCCATCGGACTATGTGCCGTGGCTGACTGATCGCAAGTGGTGCTATATCCGCCAGGAAGGGACCACCTTTGGCGATGTGCCACTTAATGTCGAGATCAAGCTGGAGGTGTGGGACAGCCCCAACTCCGCCGGAGTTGTAATCGATGCCATTCGCTGCGCCAAGTTGGCACTCGACCGCGGCCTTTCCGGACCGATCATTGGACCCTCGTCATACTTCTTCAAGACCCCGCCCAAGCAATTCCGGGATGACGTCTGCCGCGAGAAGACCGAAGCCTTCATCCAGGGCAAGGAATAATACCAGTTCAGCGTTTTTGCGCACTTCCATTGTGTCTTCTCAATAAATGGAGGGTATGCGAGCGCTCGCGAAGCATGCCCCAAGGGTACGAAAATGCTCGCACACCTCAATCCTCCCCAACCCCATCCAAAATGGAAAATTTCCGAATTAGTGACCGGGGCGCCGATCCTGGTGGACTTTAAATCCGCCCCGAACCGCGACGCGGATGTGATGAAACGGTATGAACGTCTCCAGTGGGTCAGTTGGTTCTATCAGGGCGATCCCAATCCGTTTCGATTACTCGGTCAGATCTCCGCCCAATACGGCGTAACCCATGTGGTGACTGAGAGGAATTATCGCCCCACGCAGTATGATTCCCTGCAAGTTGTGTATAAAGACGCCTATTACTGTATTTATGCACTTGCTCCCAAGAAGTAGACAGGTAACCATGCGACAAACACTGATTTTCCTTTTCACTTTGTTTTTCCTGGCGGGTTGTGCCGGTACAGTATCACCTGCGATCTTTCCGACGGATACTGCTACGCTTGCCCCCAGTGCAACATTCACCCTCACCCCGACGGTTACCCTGACGCCGACGGGAACCTCACTCCTACGGCGACAGCCATCCGGACGCCTCCGGCACTCCCTGGGCTATTCCAGACCTCCCTCCAGAATCCAGTTGATCCGCCGCATACCTACATTTCAGACACCTGCCAATACCTGCAGGATAAATGGTCCTCGCAGAATAGTGTGCCCGGGACAGTGATCATCCCGATCATGTTTCACTCCATTAGGGGAAGGCGATAGTCCGATCAGCTCCAACCAGATCTCGCAATACCGATTTCACAACTGATGGGCGCTCCATGACAAAGGCTTCCAAGCCATCAACATGCGCAGGCGGAGGCTTTCTGTACCATAATGCCAGGATACCGCCACTTTCCGTCATTGCTGATCGTGGATGATCGGCATGATGCGGATTATTTCAATCAATATTTCCGCCCGTATTGGGAGAAATATCAATGGCCGGTAGTCAGTGCCTGGATCAGCGCACCCTTGAATACCGCTGAGCATATGGCAGGAGCAGGGAAGTCTGGAAGCCGAAGGCTGGGTGGACTACCAGGCGCACGGGGTCGTTCACAATATAGTCCGATGTGGCCGGGCGTCTCGGATGCCTATATCATGAGCGAACTGCAGGGCTCAATCGATGCATTCAAGTTGCATTTCAACAAAGTCCCGATTGCCATCATCTGGCCGGGTGGATGGTGGACAAGTCATTCAGTCGAAATCGCCCGCCAGCTGGGTTACCGGCTGGGATTCACGATCGAACGCGCGGGCCGTTGATGTTCAATTGGGTGCCGCTTGGGAGACCAAGTGACTCCGGTGCATGGAGGATGGCAGTTCCGGAGGGCCCCAATCAATGATCCGCTGATGCTCCTGCCGCGCTTCTGGGATACGGATGCGCTCACGCACCTGGATGATCATCCTTAAGATCTCGCAGGAGGCGGCCGCCTACGCCGCGCAGAATAAAGCAACGGAGTTGGAATACTACAACATCGTTTGCGCTCCGACCCTCGGGCCAATCCCTTGAGGAATGGAATTGACCATCCATCCAATTATTGCCAATTATTGGATCATGTTGAGACACTCTTTCCTTACGAAAATGATCGCGTTGGTCATTTTGACGTCTGCCTGCACCCCCGTGTCTTCTCTCACGATGGTGTCTCCCACCGGGACTCCGACGGCGAGTGCCGCAGCCAAACCGGCCGTGGCGCCGGCGTCGAAGAGTACCTCCACGCCAACATTGATACCGACAATCGCACGCCCGGCGCTCCCAGTCCCTTACCAGACCTCGCTCCTGAACCTGCTCGATAAGCCTCACGTTTACATTCAGGATCCCTGCCAGTCGCTGCACGACAAATGGTCCCCGGCGAATAGCGCGCCCGGCACAGTCGTGATGGTCATCATGTTCCACAAAATTACGGATGAGACCATCACCGAACCCAACCAGATCTCGGAATACAATTTTCGCCGGTTGATGAACACCCTCCACCAGGACGGCTTCCAGGCGATCACCACTTTGCAACTGGCCGGATTCATGGAACATAACTCCAAAATCCCCGAGCGTTCGGTTCTGCTTGTGACCGATGACAAACATCCAGCCACATACTTCAATGTGCTCTTCCATCAATACTGGATCGAATACAGCTGGCCGGTGGTCAATGCCTGGATCAGCGACGATCTGACCACTGCTGATCTATGGAAACAACAGGAAGACCTGAATGCCGAAGGCTGGGTGGACTACCAGGCCCACGGAGTGGCTTCCATTCCGATCACACAGGATTCCACGGACGATACCATCCTCGGCGAGTTGAAAGGCTCGATCGAAATATTCCAACAGCATTTCAACAAAATGCCTGTCGCCTTCATCTGGCCGGGTGGCGGGTTTACGCCGCACGCGGTTGGGATGGCGCGCCAGGTCGGTTACCGGCTGGGGTTCACGATCAATCCGCGTGGTCCGCTGATGTTCAACTGGGTACCGCTGGCAGACGGCGGCGATCCAATGCGCCCCACCTGGATCCCGGAAGGTCCCGTCAACGACCCGCTCATGGTTTTGCCGCGTTATTGGGACACGGATGCCATCCTGCACCTGGACGATGTGATGCAAATTGGAAAGGATGCCGCCGCGTATGCACAGGCCAACAAATCCACCGAATTGGATTATTATGATACGGTCTGTTCCCCCGCCTACGGAGCGCTCCGCTGAGCGCTGATTGTTGAGAAACGCGTATGTCCTGCGTTTTTTGCAAAATTCTCACCGGTGAAGCCCCCGCCACCATAATCTACCGCGATGGCCAGGTGACGGCCTTTCGTGATATTCACCCGATCGCCCACACGCATATCCTGATCATAACCAACCGGCACATCGAATCCGTCAACGAGTTGGAGGTTGCGGATGAGGTTTTGATCGGGCATATGGTCATGGTGGCAAAAGAACTGGCCGCGCAGGAGGGGGTTTCCGAAAACGGTTACCGGCTTATGATCAACACGGGGGTGCATGGCGGACAAACGATACATCACCTCCATTTGCATCTGATCGCCGGCAGGCTCGCCCGTTTTCTGTTGGGATAGAAATCTCCTCGAACCCGCTCCACCTGCGTGACGCAGCCCATCTGGTTGCCCGTCATGGTTGGAGCATCCCATATCATTCATTTATATTCATGGAAACTCCCATCACAGCAGTGGCGGGGTGAGAACGGCCTGCTTTTTGAATGAGGTACAATTACTGGAATGTTTGAAATCATCTTCCTCGGCACATCCGCCTCCGCTCCCTCCGCCAAACGCGGGCTCTCGGCCCAAGTCGTCAAGCATGACGAGTTTCGCTTCCTGATCGACTGCGGCGAGGGTACGCAGCGCCAGATCCTGCAATCCGGAATTGGGTTCAAGAATCTGAGGCATATCCTCATCACCCATGGACACCTCGACCATATCCTCGGGCTGGCAGGTTTGCTCTCCACATTCATGCGCTGGGAAACCATCGATGAAATGAACATCTACAGTGGCAGGTGGGCCCTCGACCGCATCCATGACCTGCTGTATGACGTGGTCCTGCGCGGAGGAGAGGCACCGATGACCCTTAACCTGCACGAGCTCAAGCCGGGAGTCTTCTTCGAAGCGGAGGATTTTACCATCACGGCTTTCCCTGTCTTCCACCGGGGCTCTGACAGTCTCGGATTCAGGTTCGAGGAACGTTCGCACCGGCCATTCCTGCCCGATAAGGCGGAAGGATTAGGTGTTCCGGTTGGCCCCATTCGGCGCGACCTTGTGGATGGCAAGACCGTCACTCTGGCAGACGGGCGTGAGGTTGGACCGGAGGACGTGCTTGGTCCGGTGAAGCCCGGAGTCCGCCTGGCGCATATCGGCGATGCGGGCCGGATCGAGGATTTGGTGGATCCCTGCCAGGGGGTGGATGCGCTGGTGATCGAGGCTACCTACCTGGAGGAAGAGGCTGAAATGGCGAAGAAATTTTCCCACCTGACGGCAAGAATGGCCGCGCAACTGGCGGTCAAGGCGGGTGTCGGGCAGTTGATCCTGACCCATCTCTCGCGCCGTTACCGCGAAAAGGATGTCCTGGATGAAGCTCAGGTGATCTTTCCAAACGTGCGCGTGGCACGCGATTTTGATATATTCCCCATTAAACAAGAAGGCTGACCATGCCGCGTTCCGAACTTGATCTCAACCCCATCCAGCATATCACCTCGGATGCCATAGGCAAGCCCGGACAGCGTGTTTTTTACCTCCAGGGCTGGCGCGAGATCGATATTCAACCTGTGACGATTATTATTGAAAAGGTTCAGCTCCAAACCCTCGCGACCGGCTTGGAGCAAATGCTGGCCGAAATTTCCCAACAGAACCCTGCCTTGGCCGGGTTTTCAGCGGAATACGACGAAGATAAAATGCACATCATTCCGCCAGTGGACCCGCTCTTCCGTGCCGGCGAGATGGGTCTGGGGTATGATGCCGAACAGGATCAGATTGTCATCCTGGTGCGCGAGATCATCGTGGAAGAGGGAGATCCGGAGGAAGCCTCGGTCGTGCGATTCTGGTGCAGCCGCCAGCAGGCCAGCTGGCTGGCGGGCTGGAGCAAGGAAGTGATCCAGCGCGGTCGACCCATTTGTACACAGTGCGGTCAGCCGATGGAGCCCGAGGGCCACTTCTGCCCAAAGAAAAACGGCCACAAGCATTAAATCATGACCACCCAGACCGGCACACTGCAAGCCATCCTTGAAAACGGAGAGATCGAACTCAAGGGTCAGTTCACGCGAGGCTTCAACTACACCTTTCTGGTAAACGTCTGCTACCAGGGCAGTGAAATTCCGGCTGTCTACAAGCCTGGACGGGGAGAACAACCGCTCTGGGATTTTCCCGAGAACACACTGGCAAGGCGGGAGGTATGCGCCTATCTGGTCAGCCAGGCGCTTGGCTTTGGCATGGTTCCGATTACCATCCTGAGGGATGGACCACTCGGCCCCGGCTCGCTCCAGCAATATATTGACCATAACCCAAATTATCATTATTTCACCTTCAAACCGGCCGAGCTTGACCGGCTGCGCCCGGTGGTCCTCTTTGACCTGCTGGTCAACAATGCAGACCGCAAGGGCAGCCACATCCTGGTTCAGAAGCGCACCCGCAGACTCTACCTGATCGACCACGGCCTGTGTTTTCATGCGGAGGATAAACTTCGCACGGTGGTGTGGGATTTTGCCGGCGAACCCATCCCGCACGACTTGCAATCAACCCTCTCCGATTTCCACGCAGGTCTCATGCAGCCTGACGACCTGCCGGCGACGCTCGGAGCATATCTCAACCCGGAGGAACTGACCGCTCTGCGGCTGCGTACCGAGGCGCTTTTGTCGGACGGGGAGTTCCCGCCTCCACCTGAAGGCCGGCGTTCCTTTCCTTATCCGCCAATATGATGTATTCCATTGATCCAGGGCAACATGAGAGCGGAAGGTCCTAGAAAAGGAGAACAAATGCCCAACTACAACCTGGCCCTGCTCGGATTCGGCAACGTTGGACGCGCACTTGCCCATCTGCTCCAGCACAAGGAAACCGAGCTTCAGAACCGCTATGGCATCACCTTCCGCGTGACCGGCATAGCCACCCGCCACCACGGCGCAGCCATCAACCCGGACGGGCTGGATACCGTCAGGGCGATTGGGCAGGTCGAAAGCGGCAAATCACTCGAGTCGTTATCGAAGATTCACGTCCAGGACAATCTCCAATTCCTGCGCAATTGTGGAGCAGATGTGTTGTTCGAAAATACACCCGTCAACCATCAGACCGGCCAGCCCGCCATCGACCACCTGCACCTAGCACTCGAACTCGGCATGCATGCCATTACGGCCAATAAGGGACCGGTTGTGCATGCATATCGGGAACTTACAGAGCTCGCAAAGGCAAAGAACAAAAAATTCTTCTTCGATTCCACTGTGATGGATGGGGTGCCCATATTCAGCCTCTTCCGTACCGCCCTGCCGGCTGTCCAACTGCTGGGGTTCCGCGGCATTCTCAACTCCACCACCAACCTTATTCTGGGCCGCATGGAAAAAGGTGAGTCGTTCGATGAAGCCATCAAGGTTGCCCAATCTGCAGGTCTGGCCGAGACCGACCCAGCCGCGGATGTGGACGGGTGGGACGCGGCCATCAAGGTGGCGATATTGATTACTGTGCTGATGGATATTCCCTTCACCCCCCAACAGGTGGAACGTACCGGTATCCGGCTGATCACGCCGGAAATGGTCGCACAGGCAAATCCGCAGGGGAAGCGCTGGAAGCTGGTCTGTTCAGCCGAACGAGCCGGCTCCCTGGCCAAGGGGCGCGTTGCCCCGGAGCTGGTCTCACGAACCTCCTCGCTGTACCGCATTGATGGTGCGACTTCGCTCGTCGAGTTCAAGACCGATGTATTGGGTGACCTTTCCATTACGGAAACGGATCCGACACCTGCCTGCACCGCCTATGGCCTGCTGGCGGATTTTATCAATGCGGTGTGGTCTGTTGTATAATGCCCTTATGAAGTTCATTCCAGAGAGGACCTACATGTCCCTGCACCGATGTGCACCCAGCCTTGCCGGCCTGCTGCTTGTCCTGGCCATGCTGGCAGCCTGCAGTGGGCCAACCCCAACCGCCACATCCGCGCCGGTTACTCCTGAGCCTGTTACTCCCACACCGACTGTCATTCCATCACGTCCGCTGACCATTTGTCTGGGTCAGGAACCCTCCAGCCTGTTCCCGGTCGACAATCCTTCGTCGGCGGCGCAGGCAGTCCTGGCGGCTGTTTATGACGGTCCGATTGACACGAATTCTTACGGTTACCAACCGGTTATTCTGAAGAGTCTGCCCAGCCTGGCCAATGGGGATGCGCAAGTCTTCAAGAAATCAGTTTACGTGGGAGACGAGGTGGTGGATGCCACCAATACCCCGGTTACGCTGGCGGTGGGGGTGAAGATACGCCCGGCTGGATGCCGCAGTGATAGTTGTGCCGTCGCTTACGATGGCAAAGGATCAATCCAGATGGACCAGATGCAGGTCACCTTCCGCCTGCTGCCCGGACTCACCTGGTCGGACGGGTTGCCTCTCACTTCCGCCGATTCTATTTTTGCATACGGCCTTGCTGCCGAGCCAAATTCTTCCGGTTCCAAATTTCTGGTGGATCGCACCGAGTCATATGAGGCGGCCGACGATGTAACTGTCCAATGGTGGGGCAAGCCCGGCTTCATCGATACCACGTATTTAACGAACTTCTGGATGCCCCTCCCCAAACACCTTTGGAGCCAGATCCCCATCGACCAGCTGGAAACAAATCCCGAAAGCTCCCGCTCTCCAATTGGTTGGGGTCCCTATGTCATTCAGGAATGGGTGGCCGGAGACCATATCTCATTGACCAAGAACCCGCATTACTTCCGTGCGGGAGAAGGTCTGCCAAAATTTACCGACCTCACTTTCAAGTTCGTACCGGATCCTTCAACAGCCGTGAGTGATTTGATCGGTGGTACCTGTGATATCCTCGACCCCAGCATTAACCTGGACGGGCAGGTGAATCTGTTAAAATCCATGGCGGAGCAGAAGCAACTCCAGGTGCTGTTCTCAAACCCGCCGGTCATGGAACAATTGGCGTTTGGCATCCGTCCCGCCGTGTATGATAATGGTTATAACGCAGGTCATGACCGCCCGGACTTCCTGGGCGATGCGCGCCTCCGTCAGGCAGTGGCCATGTGCATTGATCGCCAGAAAGTGGTTGATTCGGTGCTCCAAGATCTTTCGTCGGTCCCAGCTTCTTTTGTACCGGCAGATTACCCCCTTTACAATTCCGGTGCGACGACCTATTCCTATGATGTCAAAGCCGCCAATGCGCTGCTCGAAAAGGCTGGCTGGAAGGATGTCGATAACAACCCTTTGACACCCCGACAGGCCTGGGGAGTCCAAAATGTCCCGAATGGTACGCTCCTGGAATTGAATTACATAACGACCGGTGCTGCCCAAAGAGTGCAGGTCAGCACCATTGTGGCAAACTCGCTGGCGCAATGCGGCATCAAGGTGGATGTCCAATACCTCGATCAGACTGTTCTATATGCTGCCGGGCCGGGTGGACCACTTTTTGGGCGCAACTTCGAACTGGCTGAGTTTGCAATGGGCAGCACAGGCGTGGAACCGCCCTGTGAGTGGTTCACCAGTTCCGAGATCCCGAACGCTTCCAATTACTGGGTGGGGACGAATGTCAGCGGTTACAGCAGTCCGGCTTTCGAGGCGGCCTGCCAGGCTGTCCAGGAATCCCTGGCCGATGAGCAGACTCATATAGATGCCTACCAGCAAGCCCAATCCATTTTTGCGCAGGACCTGCCAGTGCTTCCTTTATACTGGCGCGTAAAGGTCGCCGCAGCCCGCCCGGGAGTATGCCATTTCTCGCTCGATCCGACCGCCTCCAGTTCCTTGTGGAATATTGAAATGTTCGATTCCGGAATTTCCTGCGGCCAATAGATGGATTGCCATCATCCTCCATAAAGAGAGTGAAGATTATCCAATTCTCGACCTGACAATTTCATACACCCGCCGTTTTCCCCACTTATTGGGAAGTACCCTCTTGTGCTTAAAATCGTGTATAATCTCACTGCTTTGACCTGGATTTTAGGACAATTAAAGATAGGGTTCGGGTCATTGAATTTAATGTAGCGAAGGATGCCGTGTATGCCTGATCCCTTACTGGATGTTAAAGGGCTCGAGACACAGTTTAAAACCCCCGAAGGAATTGTTCATGCAGTCAACGGGGTCTCCTTTTCACTGGAAGAGGGGGAGACCCTGGGTCTCGTGGGGGAGAGTGGTTGCGGCAAAAGTGTGACAATGCTCTCGGTCCTCCGCCTGATTGCAGTGCCACCTGGAAGAATTGTTGCCGGAGAGGCAATGTTCCGTGGCATGGATCTCTTGAAGATGTCAGGAGAGGAAATCCGCTTTGTGCGTGGCGCGCAGATTGCCATGATCTTTCAAGACCCCATGACTTCCTTAAATCCCGTCCTGACCATCGGAGCCCAAATGGAGGAACCTTTGATGCTCCATTTGGGCATGAACAAGAAACAGGCCAGGGCACGCTCGGCTGAATTGCTTTCCATGGTGGGCATACCGAAAGCAAAGGATCGCCTGCCAGATTACCCTCACCAATTTTCAGGCGGCATGCGCCAGCGTGTGATGATCGCCATGGCTTTGTCCTGCGACCCGCAGATCCTGATCGCCGATGAACCAACCACAGCCCTGGATGTGACCATCCAGGCGCAAATCACCGAGTTAGTCAAACGCCTGCGCGATGAACTGGGGATGGCCATCATCTGGATCACCCATGATTTGGGAATAATCGCCGGACTGGCGCGGCGGGTTTCCGTGATGTACGGCGGCTGTATCGTTGAAGAAGCACCCGTCAAGTCCCTTTACGCCGATCCGCAGCACCCTTATACCATAGGGCTGCTTGGCAGTCTGCCTCGTCTTGATAGTAAAACGCATCAACGCTTGTTCTCAATTGAAGGTTCACCCCCGGTCCTTTATGAAAAACCACATACCTGTCCCTTTGCACCGCGCTGCAAATGGGCGATGGAACAATGCTGGAAGGAGAATCCGGTTCTCGAGACGGTTGGCACTGATCATCGCGTGGCCTGCTGGGTTGATATTCAAACCGGAAGAAGCCGCGCACCTGCGCCCGCGGCAAAGGTGCAGGCATGAGCAACGAGAATAATGTACTGCTGCACGTGGAAGATCTCTTCATGCATTTCCCGATCTACCGCGGCGTGATCCGCCGGCAGGTCGGTGCGGTCCATGCCGTGGATGGCGTCTCCTTTGATATCAAGCGTGGTGAAACCATGGGGCTGGTGGGCGAGTCGGGCTGCGGAAAATCAACCACGGGGCGTACAATCCTGCAGCTCTATAAACCCACATCCGGACATGTCTATTATAATGGGACGGATCTGACCATTCTCAAGCGTGAAGAAATGCGCAAAATGCGCCGTGAAATGCAGATGATCTTCCAGGATCCGTATGCCAGCCTGAACCCGCGTATGACGGTCAGTGATATCATCGGTGAGCCTCTGGCAGTCCACAGTGTGGCCAGCGGAAAAGAGATCCAGGAGCACGTGGAACACCTGTTGGACGTGGTCAAATTGAACCCGGCCTTTGGCAGCCGCTACCCGCATGAGTTTTCCGGAGGTCAGCGCCAGCGCATTGGAGTGGCGCGTGCCCTGGCCTTGCAGCCCTCCCTGATCATCTGTGATGAACCGATCTCGGCCCTGGATGTATCCATCCAGGCCCAGGTGGTTAATTTACTCGAGGATTTGCAAAAGGAATTCCATTTGACGTACCTGTTCATTGCGCATGACTTGTCCATGGTGCGTCACATCAGCGACCGCGTGGCCGTCATGTACCTGGGCGTCATCGTTGAGATTGCCGACCGGGTGGATCTGTATGATAATCCTTTGCATCCTTACACACAGGCGCTGCTTTCTGCGGTTCCGATCCCCGATCCGGTCACGGATGCCAAGCGCAAGCGCAGAGTCCTGGAAGGGGATGTGCCATCACCGGTGAACCCGCCCTCGGGCTGCCGCTTCCGCACGCGCTGCTGGCTGACCGAAAAGATCTGCGAGGAGCAGCGTCCGGAATTCCGCCAAATTACGCGTGACCACTATGTCGCCTGCCACATGGTCAAAGAGACCAATTATTCTCCGGAAGCCGCCGGATGATGGAATAGATAGGGGTGTCGGGTGGGCGAAGCCCGCCCAACACCCCATATCTTACCCGGATATCCCGGGGATTACCAATTAGCCATAACAATTCTCAAAAATTGGAAGGAGGTGGTTGTTCTACAAATTGACCAGTCTTGTGTAAATACCATTTCGTATCCATGTTTACTCAAATTTGAGAGGAGAAGATTATGCGTAAGTTTTTGACTGTACTAAGCTTTCTAATGGTCGCGAGCATGGTGCTCTCGGCCTGCGGTGCCCCGGCAACCCAAGCCCCGGCTCCGGCGACCGCTGCCCCGGCTCCGGCGACTGCCGCCCCGGCTCCGGCGACCGCCGCCCCGGCCACGGCTGCCCCGGCCCCAACTGGTCCAAAGTCCAAGGATCCGACGACCCTGACTCTGGCTGATATGGATGTCAGCATTGATACCCTCGACCCGGCCCTGGCGTACGATACCGCCTCCGGCGAGATCATCCAGAACTCTTATGACACCCTGATCTTCTACGATGGAACCAAGCTGAGCAGCTTCGTGCCCCTGCTGGCCGATTCCTGGACCATCTCAACGGATGGCAAGACCTACACCTTCAAGATTCATTCGGGTGTCAAGTTCCATAATGGCGATGTGATGACCCCTGATGATGTAGCCTTCTCGTTCCAGCGCGGCCTGCTGCAAGCCGGCAGCGCCAGCCCGCAGTGGCTGCTCTCCGAGCCGTTCTTTGGCGTTGGCAACCAGGATGTTGCCTCCGTGCTCGACCCCTCCGGCGCCCTGCAGGATGACCGCGAAGGCCTGAGCAAAGTGGATCCCGCCAAGCTCAAGGCTGTTTGTACACAGGTTCAGAACGCCATCGTTGCAGACGATACCGCCGGCACTGTCACCATGACCCTAGCGCAACCCTGGGGCCCGTTCCTGGCTACCGTTGCCCAGAGTTGGGGCTCCATCATGGATAAGAAATGGGTAGCCGCCCAAAAGGGTTGGGATGGCTCCTGCGATACCTGGCAGAACTTCTATGGCATGATCTCCGCCGATGATCCCTTCTCGGCCATTGAGAACGGCACCGGCCCCTTCGTGCTTACCAGCCTCAAGCAGGGCGAGCAGTACACCATGGATGCCTTCCCCGATTACTTCAGGGGCGAAGCCAAGCTGAAGCACATCGTTGCCAAGGCCGTTGGCGAATGGGGCACCCGCTTTGCCATGATGCAGGCCGGTGACGCCGATGTCGCCATGGTCCCGCCGGCGAACCGCTCGCAGATGGATGCACTGGTCGGCGAGAAGTGCATCTACAATACTGCCAATAGCGATTTCGACCCGTGCACGGTGACCGACCCGAAACAACCGTTCCGCGTTTACCTGGGCTTGCCGCCGATCGCGCAGGATGTGATCCTGTTCAATTTCCAGGTCGCCACTTCCGCGGCCAGCCCGAACCCGTACATCGGCTCCGGCAAACTGGATGGCAAGGGCATCCCGCCTGACTTCTTCGCGGATGTCAATATCCGCAAGGCGTTTGCCTACTGCTTCGACTGGGACACCTTTATTACGGATGTATATACCGGCGAAGCTGTTCAATCGATCAGCCTGGAGCTGCCCGGCATGCCCGGCTACTTCACGGATACCCCGCACTACACCATGGATCTGGATAAGTGCAAAGCAGCCTTCCAGGCCTCCACCCTCAAATCCGCGGATGGCAAGGGCGTGATGGATGTTGGTTTCCGCGTCCAGATGCTCTTCAACCAGGGCAATACCACCCGCCAGACCCTGGCGCAGATCCTGGCCAGCAACCTGAACTCGGTCAACCCAAAGTTCGATGTTGAGATCCTGGGCATCCCATGGGCGGCTTACCTGACTGCCCAGCGTGCCCACCAGATCCCGATCATGACCGGCGGCTGGCTGGAAGACATTCATGACCCGCATAACTGGCTGCAGCCCTACACCTCCAGTGTGGGTGCCTACAGCGGCCGTGAAGGCCTGCCGGCTTCCCTGTCCGGCCAGTTCGACGCCATCCTGAACCAGGGTGTGGCCGAGACCGACCCGGTCAAGCGCGGTGAGATCTACAAGCAAGCCAACCAGCTGTATTACGATCAGGCTGTGGGTGTGCCGATCGTGCTTGCCACCGGCCACGGCTTCCGCCAGCGCTGGGTGGAAGGCGAAGTTATGAACCCGATCTTCCCCGGATTCCACTATTACGAGATGTATAAGGATTAAATCCGCAGATCAGGCTAGTTAGCATGTGTGTGGGGGCTTGGCAACAAGCCCCCACCGTTCCTCTTTTTATTTTGCGGATTGCTCTGAAGAAATTTTCTTTTTTGCCGGACATAATTAAGCGCGAATGTCACGAATAACACGAATATCAAAAAAATATTCGTGAAATTCGGTATATTCGTTTCATTCGTGATAAAGCAAGCTGATTTGGAAAGATGTATAGAAGTATGAAATTTTCAAAGCAATCTGGAGAATAAAAAACTTTGAGGTTATGAGGTAACCATGACCACCTTCATCATCCGTCGTCTTATTGCTGGTGCCGCTTTTACTGGTTGGCGTGACCGTATTGATATTTTTAATGATGCAGTTGCTTTCCCCGGTGGAGCGCTCGGCGCTATATGTGCGTGACTTCCCTAAAAACGACGCGGCGGTGCCGGCTCTGATCAAACGCTATGGGCTGGATCGCCCCTGGTACGAACAATACTGGCGCTGGATGGTCGGCACGGTCGATCCATTCACGCATGTCCGGAGTGGCGGCATTCTCTTTGGCGATTTTGGGTATTCCCGGTCTGCCTCTGAAACCGTGGCGAAATTGATCAAGGATCGCTTTCCCAATACCCTCGACCTGACGATCTGGGCGGTGGCTCCGATCATCCTGGTGGGGATATGGATGGGAGTGCAGGCCGCCGTGCATCAAAATGGTTTCATCGACCAGGCGGCGCGCATATTCAGCATCGTCGGCACCTCCTTCCCCACCTTTGTATTTGGTTTGCTCATGCTGATGCTCTTTTATGCCAACCTGCACTGGTTCGAACCCGGGCGGATTTCGGACGCCTTAGCGCGTGTGGTGAATTCTTCTGGCTTTCACCACTACACCTCCCTGCTGACATTTGATTCCCTGCTGAACGGCAGGTTCGATATTTTCGTGGATGCCATCCGGCACATGTTCCTGCCCATCCTGACGCTTTCCTACATCAGTTGGGCCACCTTCGTGCGGGTCACACGCTCGTCGATGCTGGAAACCCTGCGCATGGAGTACGTCACCACGGCGCGTGCCAAAGGCGTGCGTGAACGGGATGTCATCAACAAACATGCCCGCCCCAATGCCATGCTCCCGGTGGTGACCCTGGCGGGCTTCCAGGTGATCGGCCTGCTGGGCGGCGTGATCATCACCGAAACCGTCTTCAACTATCCTGGGATTGGAGCGGCCGCGGCACGCGCCGCTGTTAACCTGGATGTGGTCACGGTGCTTGGCTTTGCCCTGTTTGATGGTTTGATCCTGATCGTTGCCAACCTGATCGTGGATATCACGTACGCCTTCGTGGATCCACGCGTGCGTCTATCCTGAGGAGCTTCCCATGGCCCAGACTTCCATCCCTGTTGGTGATAATACCCTGCTTAAAGACGCCATACCGATGCGCAAGATCGGCTGGTTGGAACGTTTTCTCGGCCCCGAAAACTATCGCATCCTGACCGGCCTGCTCAAAACACCCGCCTCCATCGGTGGATTTGTTTTGATCATACTTTTTATTTTCATTGCACTGGCCGCGCCGGTGCTGGCCCCGCCAAGACCGAACGGTGACCCATACATGATCCCACGGGATGGATACGCCTCGAAACCGGTACCCCCCGGCACGGCCTGGACCCGCCAGACCATACCGGTGCCGTTCTGGTATAAAGCAGTTACCGGCAAGGATAAATGGGTGCACCTGCTGGGTACCTCCGAAGGCCAGTATGACATTTACTACGGCATCATCTGGGGGACCCGCACGGCTTTCAAGACCGGCCTGGTGGTCACTTTCGCAACATTCCTGATCGGCATCATCTATGGTTCCATTTCAGCTTATTATGGCGGGGTCGTGGATAACGTCATGATGCGCATTGTGGATATCCTGCTGATCCTGCCGAGCATCCTGGCCGCCCTGATCCTCGCCGCCGTCCTGGTCCCCAAGATCGGCGCAAGCGTGCTGCCGACGATGATCGCCTTGATCACCTTTGGCTGGATGGGATATTCGCGCATTATCCGCGGCGATATTCTATCCATTAAGGAGCGCGACTATATCATGGCCGCGCGCGTGATCGGCGTGAAAGATGGGCGCATCCTGCTCCGGCATATTCTGCCCAATGCCATTTTCCCCACCCTGGTGCTGGCCTCCCTGGCCATTGGCGATGTGGTGCTTTCCTTTGCAGCCCTGTCCTTCCTGGGCATTGGTACACAGGTCGGGTATGCGGACTGGGGCCAGGTGCTCAGTTTTGCCCGTAACTGGATCACAAGTCTCAACACGTATTGGTACATCATTGTCTACCCCGGCATGACGCTGGTGTTCTTCGTCATGGGTTGGAACCTGGTCGGAGATGCCTTGCGGGATGTGCTTGATCCCCGCATGCGCGGGAAGACCTAAACCAGTCTGCGTACATTTTCCGGATCCTTTTCATTGTTCCCTCCAGGTCTGGCGGTTACGGTTTAACGCTGATCCGGGAGGGAACGGTTTTTTATCTGTCCTGAACGACCTTGCGAAGGTACCATCCCTGGGAAAATCATGAAGAAAAGCCGGATTCCTGCTGAAAAAGTCTATCAGGTCATGGCAAAACCTTTGCAAGGGTCAGCAGTTGCCAGATTCTTTGCTATAATGAGTTCATTGCAAGAGAATCTCAAGAGTTTTTTACCAGTAGACCTTCGGCATCTTTCTTCGGTAGGTTCTTTGTTTTAGATTGCCCCGCCTGTCCCGCGTTATTTGCGTGGCGTTTTTCAGCAGAGCCGAGTTTCTTTCGGTAAAAGCTTTTTCTCCGGAGGCAAATGCCCTCTTATCGTATTTTGATTGTCGATGATCAACGTGAAGTCAGCCGGCTCCTGCATTCGGCGCTGGCCACGTTGGAATATGAACTGGAAATCGTCGAGATCCCATCAGGCGAAGAGGCGATCCTGGACAGTTCCCGAAATTCGATCGACCTTCTGATCAGCGATTTTCGTTTGCCGGGGATCACAGGCATCGAGTTGATGCGCAAGGTGCGCAGCTATCGTCCCAAGGTAAAAGTGATCCTCATCACCGGTCAGACAGATCCGAAAATACGGGAGCGGGTTGCCGAAGCGGGGGCGGATGCTTTCTTCATCAAACCTGTGCCCATTGCTGATTTCCTGGATTCGGTCGAACGTCTTCTGGGACTGGTGGAGACCGTCCTCACGCCAGAACCGATCGCGACCGGTAAAACTGATGAACTCCAAACCAACATACCAGACCTTCTGGTCCAATTGCGCCAGGATATGGAGGCGATGGCTGTCCTCTTGTTAATGAGAATGGACGTGTTCTTGAGCGGGCCGGGGACTTACCAGACAGGAATAATGAAATATCCCTGCTTTCCTCATTGCTATCAATTCACAGCGCCGGGCAGAAAATCTCGCATCTGATCGGCCAGAAAGTCGCCTCGAATTGGTACATCTTCAACGGCGATCAATATGATTTGATCTTTGCCCCGGTTGGGATGACGCATGCCATGCTGGTCATTGGGAAAGGGCTGGCTGATGAAGAGCATGTATTGAAAAACATCGATATTTTCTCGGTTGCGCGCAAGGCCATTGAACCGGCGCTTGATGAAATTTCCCCAGGTATTCCGGCAACCCAGGAACCACCCACAAAACCGGTGGAAATCGTTGAGATGAGTCCGCAGGAAATGGCACCTTTGTTAAAAGAGGCCAAAAAGAAACTTAGATCCGCCGAAGTAAACGCTTTTTGGGATAAGGCCGCGGATAAACACAAAGCCCCAACCAAACCAGACATGCTGTCTTATGACCAGGCGAAGGAACTCGGCCTGGCTCCAGAAGATGAAACCTAGAAGGTACCCCGACCAGGCTGGCAGGGATTGTCCCTCCGTAGTGCCTGTGATACAATTTGGGCCGCTTTGGGGCGTTGTGCAATGGCAGCACGTCAGCCTTTGGAGCTGATTATCTTGGTTCGAATCCAGGCGCCCCAGCCTGAATTTCCCGCCTGCAAGCGGGGTCTATCCCGCTCTTTCCAGCGGGGCTTTTTTTCCGGAAATGGGCCTCGCGCCGCCCTGCTGGCAGCGCCGGCTCATTTTAGTTTACACTTTCCCCAATCCTCCAGCCAAGGTTTTTTGGGGGAACCTTCAAAGGAGAGGTGCAGGGGAGGCAGGAGATGCCCATGAAAGTTACTGCTGTTATTCTGGCTGCCGGGCAGGGCACACGCATGAAAACCCAATTTCCGAAAGTTTTGCACCCCGTCTGCGGGAAGCCCATGCTCGCCTATGCCCTTGAGGCTGCCTGCTCTGCCAGTACCGAGGAGCCGGTGGTTGTCATCGGGAAGGATGGGCAGGCGCTGCGTGATTTTCTGGGCGATTCCGCCCGTTGTGTCTTGCAGGACCCGCCAATGGGCACCGGGCACGCTGTCCAGCAGGCCCAAGCCGGTCTGCCCGGGAAAACCGACCTGGTGCTGGTCACCTACGCGGATATGCCGCTTCTGCGTCCCGAGACTCTCACAAGACTCGTCGAGACCCAAAAGAAGAATCCCGGCCCAATGACCATGCTGACCGTCATCACCACGGACCCGCGCGGGTTTGGGCGGGTTGTTCGGAACCCGGGTGGGGACGTACAGGCCATCGTCGAGGAGGCTGCTGCCACGCCGGAGCAGTTGTCCATCCGGGAGTTGAATGCCGGTGCGTATTGTTTCTCAGCAGATTGGTTGTGGGAAGCTCTGAGCCAGATCCCGCTTTCGAAGAAAAGGGAATACTACCTGACAGAAACGGTTGGTCTGGCGGTGAAGGCCGGGCTAGCGGTCCAGGCACTGGTCTGCGGCGATTTGTCGGAGGTCATCGGGATTAATACGCGTGTTCATCTGGCCGAAGCGGAAGCAGCCATGCGGGCACGCATCAACCATGCGCACATGCTGGCAGGTGTGACGATCGTGGATCCCAACATGACTTACATCGAAGCAGGAGTATCCATTGGCCGGGACACGGTCATCTGGCCGAATACTTATCTGCGTGGCAGGACCTCCATCGGCGAAGGCTGCACCATTGGCCCCAACACCCTGGCGGATGATACAACCATCGGGGATGGTTGTGAAATCCTGGCGGCTGTGATGGAAAAGGCGCAGGTTGAAGATAATGTCAGGATCGGACCGTTTGCCCGCCTGCGTAAGGGTGCGCACCTTTGCAAGGGTGTCCACATGGGCAACTTTGGGGAAGTGAAGGATTCCACGCTCGGACCCGGCACCAGGATGGGCCATTTCTCATATCTAGGCAATGCGATGGTTGGTCCGGATGTCAATATTGGCGCGGGGACGATCACCTGCAATTACGATGGTGTGAACAAAAACCCGACAGAGATCGGGGAGGGGGCGTTCATCGGTTCGGATACGATGCTGGTCGCGCCTGTGAAGGTGGGAGCGCGCGCCAAGACCGGCGCCGGAGCCGTTGTCACGAAAGACGTCGAAGCGGATACCCTCGTGGTGGGTGTTCCTGCCAGGCCAATTCGCAAGTTGAAAGAGGGAAAAGATGAGCAAGCTAAGCGATGAGGAACGCCGGGCCCTGATCGAACTGGCCAATGAAGCCCGGCGGCGTGCCTATGCACCCTATTCCAATTATCAGGTCGGCGCAGCCCTGCGCACAAAAAGCGGGCGCATCTTTACCGGCTGTAATGTTGAGAATGCGGCCTACCCGACCGGTATGTGTGCGGAGCGCGTGGCCGTGTTCAAGGCTGTTTCGGAGGGTGAGCGGGAGTTTGAAGTGATCGCGGTTGCCACCTCCAATGGTGGGTCACCGTGCGGCGGCTGTCGCCAAGTGCTGGCAGAGTTTGGTCTCGAGACGATTGTCCTGATCGCCGACGGTCAGGGCCATCTGGTTCAGGAAACCACCGTTGCCGGGTTGTTGCCGGGTGCATTTACGCCGAAGCATATACAGGGCAATTGAAATGTTCAATTCACAGCCCTTGTGGTAAGATTGCGCCTATGAATTTTTCCCAGATCACCGATTGTCTTTTCATCGGGGATACTCCCCATCTGGACGATTACGACCTTTTACGCGAACTGGGCATCCGTCTGGTCATCAATATGCGTTTCGAGAAACGCCCGATCATCGACCTGCACGACCCGCCGCTGGATTTCCTGTGGCTGCCGACCGTGGATACCCCCGGACTGGTCATTCCCATCCGGTTCCTGATTCGGGGTGTGCGGGCCGCCTTGGAAACCATCCAGTCAGGCGGCAAGGTATATGTCCACTGCCAGAAAGGCCGGCACCGCGGCCCGGCCATGGGAGCCTCCATCCTGATCGCCCTGGGATACGACCCGGATGAGGCCATCGAATTGATCAAGCTGCAGCGTCCCATCGCCGATCCGGACGTCTTTTACATCCGCAGCCGGATCCTGCGTTTTGCACGCGCCTGGCAGGGAATCGAATAAAAAACCTCCGAGTTCTTTGAGAACCCGGAGGTTTCGTCTAGCCTCCCGCCAGCTTCGCCACCGTCACACCCTCGCCGCCCTCCTTTGGCCCACCCTGCTCGAACGAATCCACGTGGGGGTGGTCTTTCAGCGCCGCGCGGACTTCCTGGCGCAGCTTGCCGGTCCCTTTGCCGTGGATGATCCGGACGAACGGCAAGCCGGCCATATAGGCTTTCTCCAGATAACGATCCAGCATATCCAGGGCGTCCTCGGCGCGCTGGCCGCGCAGGTCGAGTTCCATCCCCGGGGAGGCTGCCATCACCGTATGATAGCCCGGCGAGGCATCTGCCCCACTCTTTGCCTGCTTACCTGTTTCCTGTTTCCCGTCACCCGTTGCTGCCACTTCGATCTTCCGCTTCAACTCCTCCAATTGGACCCGCAGCCTGAGTGAGCCCGCCTGGACTTCAGCCTCGTTTCCATCGATCGAGGAGATGACACCTTCCGTGCCGAGGCTTCGCAATACCACCTGATCGCCCGGTTTCAATGTCCCTGCAGGCCTGCCATCCTGCTGCTTGCGTTTTACAGGCGTCTGAACCTGCTCTTCCACAACCTCAATTTTTTCCTCGATTGCCTGAAGCGCTTCCAGCGGTTGGTGGGCCTTCTTCAATTCGTCTTTCAACATTTTAAGTTGGGTCTTCAATACCTCGATTTCCAATTCGCCCTCGGCGCGCGCCTGTTCGAGCACTTTCTGGCGTTCCTCGCCGATCTTTTCCAGACGCTCGGCCAGATCGCGTTCCAGGCGGCGGGCTTCGGAGCGGGCCCGTTCGGCTTTTTCGCTTTCCTTGAAAGCAATCTTGCGCTGGCGGTGGATATCACCGATGAGTTTGTCGGCGCGCAGATCATCCGGATTGATCTCGCTCCTGGCTGCCTCGATGATTTCCTGCGGCATTCCCAGGCGCTGGGCGATTGCCAACGCATTCGAACGACCCGGCAGGCCCAGGGTCAGTTTGAAGGTTGGCCGCAGCGTCTGTACGTTGAACTCCAGCGAGGCATTGACCACGCCGGGAGTGGTATGGGCAAAGGTCTTCAACTCCGGATAGTGGGTGGCCACGTAAGTGGTGATGCGGCTTCGGAGCAGATTCGAAAGGATGGCGCGTGCCAGCGCGGCGCCCTCCTGCGGGTCAGTGCCTGCGCCGAGTTCATCCAGGATCACCAGCGAATGTTGGTCCGCTTTCCTCAGAATGTGTACGATGTTGGTGATATGCCCGGAAAAGGTGGAGAGCGATTGTTCGATGGACTGCTCGTCGCCGATGTCGGCGTAGATGGCCGCGAAGCAAGGCAGTTCCGAGCCGGATTGGGCCGGGATGTGCAATCCGCTTTGTGCCATGACCGCCAGCAGGCCGACTGTCTTGAGCGTGACCGTCTTGCCGCCTGTGTTGGGGCCGGTGATGACCACTGCAAACGTTCCGGGTAGCGGGTCGATGTCCGTTGGCACGACCGTTTCCGGGTCCAGCAGCGGGTGACGGGCGTGGACCAGTCTGACAGTCGGCATGTCAGAATTCGAAGTGCGCTGGTCAGGATTGTCCGACTTTTGACTGCCTGCCCCGCCTGTCCCGCTTGTCCCATGTCCTTCTGCGGGGCGGCCGATTGTCCGTCGTTCTTTGGCGGGGTTGCCCTTCGGCCAAGCTTTCAGGATAGGTTCGTTCGCCCCGATCGCATCGGCGTACTTGGCTTTGGCAAATGCCAGATCGAGCAAGGCCAGAGCCGCCACACCGGGGACGATCTCCCCAGCCAGTCCTCCGATCTGGGCAGAGAGTTCGACCAGAACCCGGCGGACTTCGTCCCGTTCGGCAATCTGGGCTTCGCGGAAAGCATTGTTGAGTTCCACCACCGCCAGTGGCTCGACAAACAGGGTCGCTCCCGTAGAGGAGCTATCGTGAATGATGGCCTTAACCTGGCCCTTGAATTCAGCCCGCAATGGAATGACATAGCGCCCATCCCTCTGGGTGATGAGGCTGTCCTGCAACTTCGAGGCAGTGGAGGCGTCTGTCAGGAAACGCTGCAAGCGGGCCATCAGCCGGTCGTGCGCCACCCGAACCTGACGGCGCAGGTCATACAACCTGGGTGAGGCGTTGTCGGCCACTTCGGCGTTATCAGTGATGCAGCGTGCGATGGCTTCGATCAACCCCAGCGGGGCTGGAAGACGGCAGGCGATATCCGCCAAATGAGGCGAGGCATCGGCGTGTTTTTCAAAAAAGCGTCGCAGGCTGCGCATAGATATCAATGTGGACTGCACTTCCAGCAGTTCTTTCGGATCGAGTATGCCGCCGTGTTCTGCAAGCTCCACCTGTTCGCGGATGTCGTGTGCGCCGCCGATGCTCAGGTCGCTGGTGACGAGCAATTTGCGCGCTTCGCTGGTCTCAGCCAGGCGATCTGAGGCTTCGATAAAATCCGGCGTGGGTGTCAGCAACCGCGCCAGGTCCGCCGAGCCGGAGAAATCGCAAAAGTCCGCCAGGCGGGCAAGGATCTTGGGATATTCGAGCACGGTGAGGGTTTTGGTATCCATCTCAATGACCGCGGGAAAATGATTGTGCGAAGGTAATTTTACCCGGTTATGGCAATTAAGTTTCGAGATTATAGGCACTTACGGGATTGACTTGAATATTCAGAGCTGCCCACTATGGTAAACTGGCCTGATGGGATAAAAAGAGAGCAGCGACACAACTACGCTGCCCTCTTTGCTTTAATCCTCGTGATATTTTTGAGGACCTTTTCTAGCCCCGGGATTTTGCAGGCACGTATAATCCATTAAGCGCTGGGCCATCCTGCTGACGGTCATCTAATGCACCCAGATGCGGCCCGGACCGGTGAGCGTGGCATGGAAAAGACCATTATTTCAAACGATTTGCCAAATAAATAAATGTGGGTTGCTTTTTATCGCCTGTGACCGTGTAAAAAGACGCCTGATCCTGAAAAACCTCGCCCACCCTGGTATAGGTTTGATCGATGTTAACGCAGCACCATTGTAGATCCAGTTCCGAGTCAAGGATTATTTCATCAAAGGTCTGCCGGCTGATCGCATTATGGAGATCTTCCGTCAGCAATGCCTTGCCCTTCGTCTGCTGGTTTCCTCGTAAAACATCCCAGATGGCGGACTCGTGAGCATAGGTTCGCTTGCCGGCCAGTGTGGAGATATAGCCGTGATCAGGGAGAAACACTTCTCCTTTCACGTCTGCAAGGAGTTCTACAAATTTCTGGCCAGCCTCCAGGTTTACTTTCGTCGGGACCTGGGCATATGGATTATAGGCCAGTATCACCAGTTGGATCAGGCAGGCAATCTGGATCATGCCTTCCAGCCTGCCTCTGAAATCAACATGCAATTGTCTGGTTAATTTCAATAATTCGCTTAGTCCCAATCCAAACAGGATGGAGATCACTGCATAAGCGGGCAACAGGACATTATCGTAACCGCCTATTTTCACCCGGGTTATAAATGCCGCTGCCAAGCCACCCACCAATATTGCCGACCACTGCACAAGGAGGAGCCGGTCCCGTTTTAGCCTGCCTGCCAGGAAGAAAATATTCAGAAGGAATGCAACCGGTAAATAAACCAGCAGGTCGTCCTTCCAAAAGGTCACGAATTCCACTGGCACCCATTCCGTTTGCTGGGACAAAAGCCCAAAAACATAATAACCGTACCAACCTGCGCTGGTCTGGTTGAACACCAGTGTGGTTATTCCAATGGTGAGTGCTGCAACGGCCAGAAAAGACAGCGCGTATTTCCAATTGCACCAGAAGAGATAAGCCAGGACCGGTAAACACGCGATCAAGGCGGTTTGTTTGGTCAGATATGCCAATGCTGCCAATATTCCGGTAAGCACGGAAAACCCTAAAGATTTCCTACCCCTGACGAAGTAGATGAATAACAGCCATAAAGCCAGAAATAGTGAATCCACCCTGGCAATATCCAACCACGCGCCGGTCACCCGAAAGGCAGTCGCGAATAAACCTGTGGATAAGAATGCTATCCGCCAATTACCTGTCTCTGCGCGTACGATCAAGAAAATTACCACGAAGGAAACCAGGGAGGCTGTAAATGAAACAAACCTGAGCGGAAACAATCCGCCACCAAAAATCAGGGAGGCGGCCGCTGAAACGTAGAAATACACTGGGGGGTACAAAAAAGGGACAAAGTTAATACTTGGCGCAACATACATGCTTTGACCATGGATCAGCCGTTGCACCTGGTCCACCATCCCGCCTTCGATCCATTCCAGCTCAAAAGGATAACGAATACGCTGGTACACGATCCACAGGTAGATAACCAGGTATGCCGCCGCAAAGGCGAACAGGGCATAATCGAGGAATTGGGATGGTTTGTGGCTGTCAGAGAGTGTCTGTTTTTCTTTTTCCATAATGGTCGTCTTGTTTCAATCATCCGGATAATCGATACAAGCCACCCGAGACCTCCGGCAGGCGCAATCGCCATCGAGGGCCTGCGCGTTCAAAGGCATCCGGTTCGCCATACAACTTCTCAGGTATTTGTGCAGACAATGAACCGTCAAGCGTTACTTCACAGGGCTGATTGGCTGGATTGAGTGCCACGATCAGTTTTTCATCCGCCGATTGCCTCGTGTAAACGAACGGAAGTTTGCCGGCCTCGGCATATACCACAACAAACGAACCGCTGGCACACAACGCCGAATGAGCCTGTCTCAGGGCAATAAGCTGGTGCACATGATTCAACAAAGAGTCGGCGTTCGCACGCTGCGAGGCTACGTTTGGCCTGTCCTTGGATTCCTCAACCGGCAGATAAAGCCGTTCTTTGGGCGCGCTGGAAAAACCGGCGCCTGGGGTGGTGTCCCATTGCATGGGTGTACGTGCACCGGTACGGCCATAGCCGCCTTCTTTTGATTTTATCCCTTCCGGGGAGCGCATCCCGATCTCATCACCATAGTAAATGAATGGCACACCCGGAATGGTCAACAGGAACAGGAAAACCAATTCCAGGTCGCGCGGCGAGCGCCCATTGCCCAGGCGCGGCGTGGTATCGTGGTTGCCGCTTGGAATGACGATGAACCCTTTTCCCAGCGTAGCTTGATAAAGGGGCAGATAATTATCCAGGAACGGTTGGATGTCCCCTGACCTGTCAGGATTAAAGAAACATACACCCGAAGGCTCGTGGGACGAACCGGGGATGTTTGCCATTTGGAAAAGGGTCTGATAAGCCGGGCTGGCAAACGGCAACAGGAAGTCCATGTGGAAGCCGGCCGGGATCGCCACGGGCGGGTCGGACCACTCGGAGACGAGGCGCGCTTCGGGGTACGCCGCCTCCAGCCAGGCGCGGATCTCCTGCCAGAGCCGCGCGGTCTGATGACTACCGGGGTCGTTCTTGACCAGGGACCCGGCCATATCCACCCGGAAACCGCTTGCCCCCAGGTCCAGCCAGAACTTCATGATATTTTTCAATTCCTGACGTACCGCTTTCGGACCGGGAGCATCCACCGGCTGCTGCCAGGCATGGTTTGGGTCAGGTTTGGCAAACCCGTAGTTAAGAGCAGGCTGGAAATAGAAGAAATTCGTGATGTAGTTACCGTCCCGTTCGGAGTACCCGATGACTGTCTGCACGCCCTTTGCCTTCCAAGTCCAGACGCTGTCTGTCCAGATATACCAATCCGAATAGGCATTGCGATCAGCTTTGCAGGATTCCTTGAACCAGGCATTCTCGGTGGATGTGTGACCCGGTACCAGGTCCAGCAGGATGCGAATGCCGAGCCGGTGCGCCTCAGCGAACAGGGTTCGCAGGTCTTCATTTGTTCCATAGCGGGGAGCCACCCGGTAAAAATCGCTCACGTCATACCCGGCGTCCTGGAACGGCGAGGCAAAGCAAGGATTAAGCCACACGGCGTTGATGCCCAGATATTGGAGATATTCCAGTTTTTGCAGGATACCCGGCAGGTCGCCAATCCCGTCGCCGTTTGAGTCAAAAAACGATTGAGGATAGATCTCGTAAAATACGGCCTTCTCCAACCAGTCCTGCATGTCGTTTCCTCTGAAACACTCCTTACACAATAATCGGCTGTCTTGCCGGACGCAAGCGCAACATGCCTGTAAAAGCCAGCAAATTCAATACCAGGCTGCCAAGAACCAGATAAACCATGGTGCGCGGACCGCTGACTTCGATGACCTTGCCCATCAGAGTCGGCAGTACCATACCGCCGAAACTATCTCCCAGCAGGATCACACCGGTGATATTGCCGGTCATGGGAATGGATTGTCCGGCCAGTGTGAATCCGGTCGGCCAGACGGGCGCCATGCAGAAGCCCAGCCCGATCGCCAACATCCACAGGGCTGAGCTCGAACCCGAAAATATAATTCCCAACGCCAGGACGGACAGACAGCCGAATGAAGCTGCCAGGATCACCTGTTTTGGAGTGAAACGGGTCGCGGCCGGGATGGAAATCAGCCGACCGACGGTGAAGGCCAGCCAGAATGCCGAGGTCAGATAAGCGGCCCCGGCCGCGCTGGCCAGCTTGAGTGTGACGGCGTACGTGTAGATCCAACCCCCAAAGGTGATCTCAGCGCCAACGTAGAAGAACAGGAACAGCATGGCTGAGACGATCAGGGCATATGGCACCGGACCATGGACAGCCTTGGCCTTTTCAGCACTGCGCATATGAACGGGCCGGGGACTTCCCGGCAAGGTCAGCATGCGCAGGCCGACCAGCGCCGCAAAGACCGCCAAGGCCCAGAACGCCCAGCGATAGCCGCCTGCCGTTCCCACCACCTGTGCGACGAGGAATGGTGAAAGAAACGCACCCAACCCAAAGCAGAAATGCAGCCCATTCATGAAAGGACCGACTTTTTCAGCATGTGTCCAGAGCAGCAGGGCATTTGCGCCTGTATTTATGATACCTTCAGCCAAACCTTTGCAAACCAATATCGCCACTAACAACCAGAACAAGGGTGCCAATGGTATAAGGAAGGTGAGTGCAGCCGCGACGAGCTGGGCAATCCCCAATACCGGATGCCCGCGCACCCGGTCGAATACCCGTCCTCCGATCATCGTCCCCAGGGTATAGCCAATGGCGCCAGCCAAAAAAAGCAAGCCCATCTGCCCCAAGCGGGAGGCTGTCTGGCCGGCCAGGGCTGGCAGGGTTGGACCCAGGATGGCCGAGTCGAGGCCCAGGCAGATAAAAAGGGAGTAATAACCGAAGGTACGGCGGATGGCGTCGTTTCTGGTGAAAGCGCTTAATTTCTCAAGCATTTAGGGATAATGTCTTTCCGGTCATCATTTTTCCGGCCGATAGGCGGCCGTATTAATCTCGCCCACAAACTCCGGGAGATCGGTGTGCCCCAACATCTGCCGGACAGCCGCAGCCTCGCCGGTGTGGTACCAGTAGTGGTAGATATTTCGCATCAGCAAAGTCCCGACGCTCTCGTCAGCTGGTTTCCCGTCCCGCATCAGATAAGTTTGCATGATCGCAGGCGTCAGAGTATCCAAGTACTCGTCCGCAACGGCAGTCACTTTCCGCCAGGCTGCCCACATTTCTCCCAGCGCAGGCGTGCTGGCAGGTTTCCCGTAACCGACCAGTTCATGGAGTTCGGGAACAACATTCTTTTGCTGTGCAAAGATGACCCAGTAACGGTGCTCCTGGTCGGCAAGATGGCCCACCATCCAGCTGATGGAGTTCATCGGCATCAGCCGGAGCAGGGCCTCCTGATCGGTAACACCCTCGAGACCTCGCGCGAATTCACTCCGGCTGAAGCGCAACTGGGCGACTAGCAAATGAAGTTGCATATTATTCTCCTTGAGCGAAGGCGAATGAACGGAGAAGGCGCGGGATTAATACAATTTGCGAATATGCTCGGTATGGTCCCGCTCGTGCCACAAAGCCCGGCGCAATACCTTGCGTGGAGACCAGAATTCGCCGTCCACTCCGATGACCTGTTTCACCCCTTCCAATCTAAAGAGTGCGGAGGCGAAATGCTTGCGAACTTTTTCCAAACGCAGCAGAGGCGCTTCCGGCATCTGTTCACGAGGAAAAGCCAGGCCAAGCCGGTCCAAATACCACCATTCGGCTCCACCGACGTGTCCGAGTATCCCGTTGATACTCCAACGTTCTCCCGGATATGTCTCTTCCAGTTTTTCCGGACTTAATCCCTGAACGGATTTCAGTAGATCATCGCGGCTCCAGGTCAGCATTGCAAGTCCATGCCTGATCTCCAGGGTAGTCAAAGGTTTCCAGTCGTAGGGGAAGAAGGAGTCGACACTGTAGCCATCCGCCTCGGTGGCTTTATCCAGATCGTCGTTGATGTAGTACACATCCCATGTCCCGTTGATGACGATCTCAATTTCAGCGTCGGAAAAGCTGAGCCAGGTTCGCGTGTCGTGGTGCAGGATCCAGCCGGCATATTTACTGAGCGCACTTTCCAAATTCAGGACAGCCCCTTCGGCGTTAATCCCATAGGCAAAGCAGCCGGGATGTTCCAGCGCCCAGGCGATGGATCGTCCTTCATTATTATTTTCTACTCCAACCTGAAAAATCATGTTGTGCCTCCATAAATGCGAGGAAAACCTGCCGTCTTCCCGCCAGGATTAACCATGCCGGTTCATGAACCTTTCCATCCGGTGCAGAGCTTCCTCGATCTGCTCGTAGGCCGTTGCATAACAGCAGCGGGCGAATCCTTCCCCGCCGGGCCCAAAAGCGTTTCCCGGTACCACTGCCACCTTTTCTTCGCGCAGCAACGTCTCGGCAAAAGCTTCATCGTCCATGCCGGAGGCGGTCACATTGGGGAAAACGTAGAAAGCACCATGCGGCTCGAAAGTGGTCAGACCAAGCTTGTTGAAGCCATTCACAATCAATCTGCGTCTCCGGTCGTATTCTGCCAGCATCGCCTGGACGTGTACTTCACCGTCCGACAGGGCAATCAAGGCGGCATCCTGGGCTGTCGTTGGGGCAGACATGATTGTGTACTGGTGGATGCGTACCATGCCCTTGATGATATCACTCGGACCGCAGGCGTAACCGATTCGCCAGCCGGTCATGGCGTAGTCTTTCGAAAAACCGCCCAACAGGATCGTCCGGCGCCGGGTCGCCTCGTCCAGTGCAGGGACACACACGTGAGTGTGGTTATACACCAGGCGGTCGTAGATCTCGTCCGAGATGATCAGCAGGTTGTGTTCTTCGGCGATTTTCGCCACTTCGGTCAGGACCTGGCGGGATGCGACTGCTCCGGTCGGGTTGTTGGGGTAACCGATAAAGATGGCTTTCGTCCGCGGCGTAATGGCCGAGCGGATCTTCGTCGGGTCCAATTGAAAATTGTCTTCAACGGGGCTGGGAACCTCCACCGGTACGCCGCCTGCCAGGAGGACTTCTGCCTGGTAGGAGACAAAACAGGGCGTCGGGATGATCACCTCGTCGCCCGGGTCGAGCAGGGCATTCATCGCCAGGTAAAGCGCCTCCGACACTCCCACCGTGATGAGGATTTCGCGGGCGGGATCGTATTGGACAGCATACAGGCGTTTGAGATGATCAGCGACAGCCTGGCGAAGTTCCAGTTTCCCGGCGTTGGAAGTGTAATGGGTTTCACCGGCGAGCAAAGAGCGGATGCCTGCTTCTAGGATCGGCTTGGGGGTGATGAAGTCCGGCTCGCCGACCCCAAGCGAAATGACGTTCTTCATCGTTGCGGCGATGTCAAAAAATTTCCGGATCCCGGAAGGTTTCAATCCAACCACTCGTTTCGAGAGATAGCGCTGATCAGAAATTTCCTGCATCCAACCTCCTAAAGGTTTTAATCTGCCACTCGTCCAATGACTGGCTGTATGCCAGTTCGAATTCCCTGCCGTCGGCAGTACATACCCGGAAATGATCATTCTCCGGCGTCCGCCATTCGGCCAGGATCCGGGTGATCTCCAGACGCTGGCCTTCCCAGGTCAGGGCAACTGGCCGGTCCGCATAAGTGAACCCGGATTGGCATTCGACACGTTCTCCCATGTAGAATCATCCTGTAAAAATCCGATAGGACAAGCTCGACCATGCTCTTGGGAGTCTTATCCCATACATGTAATGGAGTTACATAAGAACAACAGAACTATTATCACCTATATTCAATACCATGGGCGTTGATTCGGCGGCGCGCCCCTGTACCCGTGCCTGCCGGCCTATGAATGAGCCCTTCAACGCGGCTGCGTCCAATACCACTCCAGTCTCCAGGATGCTGTCTTCCACGCGGCTGTTGGTGATCCTGCAATCTGCGCCAATGGATGCATTTGGACCAATCGTGGAATTTTTAATTGTGGCGCTTTCGTGGATAAAAACAGGCGGCAGGATCCTTACATTTTTCCGGTCTATGCTTTTTGTGTTATCACGCCCGTGTTCAAGCAGATAGCGGTTGGTCTCCAGCGTGGTCTCGATCGTACCCAAATCCAACCATACCTCAATGGACTGTGTGCGTATTTTGGCCCCGCGCTCGATCATAATATTGATTGCATTGGTGAGGAAGTATTCACCTTTCAAGGATTTCCTTCGTTTCAACTGTTCTTCGATGGCCGAGGCAAGCTCGCGACCTTCGCGAAAATAATAACAACCCACGACCACCCGGTTGTTCTCAAGGCTGGCCGGTTTTTCGATCAGCCGGGTTACCCAACCGTTCTTATCCACCTCGACCACCCCAAACCGGCGCGGGTCCGGGACAGCTTTGACCCAAGCCACACCATCCGCATTTTCATTTGCCAGGAAGGAGAAATCGGTCTCGATCAGGGTGTCCGAGAAGCACATGATCATTGGACCGGCAAGATATTCGCGCGCCTGCCAGAGCGCATCTGATTGACCGCGCATGACCGACTGAACCACGTAATGGACTCTGTAATCGGGGTAGTGCTCTTTCATGTAGGGCGGGATTTGCGCTTCGCCCAGATGGGGACCCAGGATGATCACATACTCCGCAGTCTCCGGGCTTGGCACGCTCCGGAAGGTATCCAGCAGATGGTCAAGGGTTGTCCGGCCAGCCACGCCGACCAATGGTTTGGGCTTGGACCACGTTTGAGGGCGCACCCGGGTGGCCCATCCTGCAGTCGGGATGAAAATTTTCAAACTGGTAGACATATCTCTATTTTACAGCCTTTTTCATGTGCTTGGAAAACACCTTCTGTTTCTAGGAATGCCCCAGCACGGGATGCGGCTGGTATGGTTCTTCAAGATGCTTGATCTGCTCGGGTGCAAGCTTGATTTCCAGTGCCGCGATGGACTGGTCGAGATGTTCCAGCTTGCTCGCGCCGATGATGGGTGCAGTCACGTAGGATTTGCTGAGGATCCAGGCCAGCGCGATCTGCGAACCGCTGGCGTTATGCGCCTTGGCCACCTCCCAGGCACGCCCGGCAACATTGAAATCCTCCGGGCGGTAATACAGCATTCTGGCAAACTCGTCCTCCTGGGCGCGCACCGTCTCGCCGCCGCCCTGCTTGTAGCGGTTGCCACCGAAGAAGCCACGTGCCATTGGGCTCCACGGTATCAACCCGATGCCCTGGTCTTTGCAAAGCGGGATCATCTCTCGCTCTTCTTCTCGATAGACCAGGTTGTAGTGGTTCTGCATCGAGACGAAACGCCTCCAGCCGTGCAGGTCGGCGGTGTACTGGGCCTTGGCAAATTGCCAGGCGAACATGGACGAAGCCCCGATATAGCGCGCCTTGCCCGACTTGACCACGTCGTTTAGTGCCTCCATGGTCTCTTCAATGGGTGTGGAGTCATCCCAGCGATGGATCTGGTACAGGTCCACATACTCCATTTTCAGGCGGCGCAGCGACCGGTCGATCGAATCCAGGATGTGCTTGCGCGAAAGGCCCCGGTCGTTGACTTCGTCACTCATCGGGTTGAAGACTTTGGTGGCAATGACGACGCTCTCGCGGTTGACCCCGCAGGCCCTGAGCGTGCTGCCGAGCACTTCCTCGCTCCCGCCGAGTGAATATGCGTCCGCTGTATCGAAGAAGTTGATCCCAGCCTCCAGGGCGCGTTTGACGAACGGCAATGCCTGCTCTTCATCCAGTACCCACTTCCGCCACTTGGACGAGCCGTAGGTCATCATGCCCAGGCACAGGCGTGAGACTTTGAGTCCGCTTTTCCCGAGGTTGGTATATTCCATGCCGCCTCCAAAACAATAATGCTTTTATCGAATCTCGTTTATTAAAGAAGGAATTATCCAGGTTATTCCTGGATGCAGCTGTCAAATCTCTTCTTCCAATTCGCCAATTACCTTTTCCATCAGTTCAACGGCAGTTTTCAGGACGGCGGAGTCGAAAGCGAATCTGGCCCCGGCGGTGGCGAACAACTGAGGCAGGGTTACCGTGCCTCCCAAGGAAAGTGCCTTGCGATAGGCTGCCACCGCTCCAGCCTGGTCCTTCAGCGCATTTCCGAAGATCTGGACCGCCCCCAACTGCGCCAGACCGTATTCTACATAATAAAAAGGTGCCGTGTGGATGTGAAGTTTGCGATGCCAGCCGGTCTCCTTGACCTCTTCGAGACCGTTCCAATCCACTCCCGGCAGGAAACGGTCCCAAAGTTCGCCCCATCTGGCATTGCAGGCGGCCGGGTTCGCCCCCTGCAAGGGGTTCTCGTATACCCATTGCTGGAACGCGTCCACCACGGCCATGAAGGGCCAGAAAAGGATCATGCTCTCGAGATGTTCGATGCGGGCGTACGCAGCCTCATCTTCCGAATAGAAGCCGCCATTCTGTTTGGTCAGGTAGGTCGAAGCCAGCAGTTCCATGCCTATCGAGGCCACTTCGGCAAATTCCATCGGAACAGCCAGTTGTTGGATGTAGGGAATTCCGGCCGTCTCGAAAACATGAAAAGCGTGACCGGATTTATGCAGTGTCGTCATTACATCATCGTGGATGCCGACAGCGTTGACGAAGATAAACGGTTTGCGAATGGAGGTATAGGATGTGCAATAGGCACCGGGAGCCTTGTTTTTGCGGTTTGCCAGATCGGTGAGACCCTCGGCGAGCAGGGTATCGAAATAGCCGCCCAGCACCGGGTCCACCTTGTGGAAGATGGTTGAGGCACCCTGCTTGAGTTCGTCAATCGAGTTGAACGGTTTGAGGGTTGGTGCGCCGGCTGGAGGGGAGGGGCGGTTGAACCAGCCATCCACCAGGTCCCATGGACGGAGCGAGTCGAGTCCCATGGCTTTCTTTCGTCTTTCATAGATCCTGGTTGCCGCCGGGACGACCACCTGCTCTATGGCCCTGGCGAAGGATTTGCAGTCTGCTGGGGTGTAATCGAAGCGGAGTTTCTGCTGCCAGGCATATTCACGATAGGAGGGTTTGCCGGCATTCTTGGCGATCCTGGCACGGACATCCATGAATTTCACCCACAATTCGTTGATGGTCTGCACATCCGCCAGTTGGCGCGCAGCCTTGAGCTTCCAGGCTTTTTCCCGACGTTCCCGGTCGGGCTGCTGGAAATTCATGGCCAGGCGCGTCAGGGTGACTTCCTCGCCTTCCCATTGGACGGTCTGTGCGCCGCAGATCTTGTCGAACTTGAGCGCAAGTTTCTGCTGCTCGGCCAACAGGGGCAGGTTGGATGCGCGGAACAGGTCCGCTTCAGCACGCATGTTGCGCAGAGGAATATCGAAACCGCGCGGTTCGAGCTCGCTGGCGAGCAGTTTTTCCTTGAGCTTCTGCTCGGTGGACATCACGTTGCGGAAGATGCCGTCCAGGAATTTAATCATGCGTTCTTCGGCTTCCTTGTCGGCAGTGTTTGTTGAAGTTCCCACCGACAGGCGTGCGTACAGTTCATCGATGCGTTCGCCGACGCTCGACCAGTCCGCCAGCCAGGCAGCCACATTTGCAGCATTGACGGAGCGGGATTCGAGTTCTTGATAATAGGACTCGATTTCAGGCCAGCTCCAGGCAATCAAGGCTTCGGGCGTAATGGGAAGGTTCTTGAGCATGGGGATTCCTTTCCTACCTAGGACTTTTCAAAATGGACAAATTTGCCAGGCTTGCCGCCAATCGTTTGATCCCAACCGATTCGAACACCACGTCCACGGTCTCATCGTTATCCTGGAGACGGCTGTTCAAGACCATACCCTCACCCCAGGTGGGGTGATTCACCCGCATCCCGGCCCGGAACTTCGCCTCGGGCGCGCTGCCAGACACCGGTTCGCTCGTAAGCCATGCCGGGGTCGACACCCGCCTGGTCGTCCGGAAGGAATCTCCGCTGCGTGACCTGCCGGCCAACAGTTCGGGCGGGATATCGTCCAGATAACGGGATGGGAGGGTCTCCTCGCTGAAGCCGCGCCCGCCGCGTCGCAGGGCCCGCAGCAGGTAAAGGCGGTCTTCGGTGCGTGTGATGCCCACGTAGAACAGGCGGCGTTCCTCTTCCATCGCTTCCGGGTCGTCAAAAGACCGACTGTGCGGCAGGATGCCGTCATCCAGACCGATGATGAAGACGGCGCCGAATTCGAGGCCTTTGGCGGCGTGCAGGGTCAGCAGGGTCGGGGCGTTCTTGCCTTCCGACAGGGTATCCTGGTCGGAGATGAGCGCCACCGTTTCAAGGAAGTCGGTCAGGGTGCGGTCCTCGTACTCAGTTGTCAGCCGGCGCAGCTCCTCGACGTTTTCCCAGCGTTCGGCGCCTTCTTCGGTACCGTCGTCAATGTATTCCTTGTAGTTGATATCCTTGGCAATGCGGTCGAAAAGTTCGCTGACGGTAAGGCGGGGTGCCTCGAGCGCGCCAGTTCGATAGAAGCGCACCGAAGTCAGCCAGCGGCAGCGCCGCCCGCCCGCTGAACTGAGACCAGAATGGGCTGGCATCCCCGTGTGCCAGGTCCATCAGCACGGCCGAAGGGGAAGTACCCACCCCGCCTGCGGCCGTTTGCAGTGCCAGGATGGTCTTTTCTCCAATGCCGCGCGGCGGAAGGTTGATCACGCGGTCGAGTGAGATTTCATCGGCCGGATTGTGCACCAGCCGGAGATAGGCAATGATATCCTTGACTTCCCGCCGTCCATAGAACCGCTGCGCCCCGACCAGCCGGTAGGGCAGGCGCGCTTGCAGGAAGGCCTCTTCCAGCAGGCGGGATTGGGCGTTTGTGCGGTACATGACTGCGCAATCCCCCGGCTCAACCTTCCTGCCGGCGACGAGATTGGTGATGGTATCCACCACGAAGGCCGCCTCGCTGTAATCGTCGAGCGCCTCATAATAAGTCACTTTGTCGCCCGCCCCGCGTTCGCTGAAAAGGTTCTTGCGCCGGCGGTGCGGGTTGCGGTCGATCACTGCCATGGCGGCGTTGAGAATGGTCTGTTTCGAGCGGTAGTTCTGTTCCAGCAGGATGACCTGCGCTTCCGGGAAATCCTGTTCGAAACGCTGGACGTTGCGATAATCCGCGCCGCGCCAGCGGTAGATCGACTGGTCCGGATCCCCGACGCAGAAAATGTTTCCATGCGCGGATGCCAAATGTTTCAGTAATATGTACTGGGCAAAATTGGTATCCTGGAACTCATCCACCAGCACATGCCTGAAACGCCTGGCATACTTCTCGCGCACGGGTGGGAATTCAGAAAGCAGGTGCGCCGTCCATAACAGCAGGTCATCGAAGTCCACAGCGTTGTTCTGCTTCAACAATTCCTGGTAGCGTTTGTAGACCCGCTTGACCACCTCGTCGCGATACGTCTGGACGGGATACTCTTCCGGGAAGATCAATTCATTCTTGGCGCGCGAGATTGCCGCGTGTACCGGCAGCGGGCGATAGGTCTTCTCATCCAGGTTCAGGTCGCGGATGGCACCTTTGACCACGCGTTGCTGGTCGTCATCATCATAAATGACGAAACTGGCATCGAAGGGCAGGTGTTCGGATTCGCGCCGGAGCAGGCGGGCGCAAATGGAATGGAACGTCCCCAGCCATAGACCGTCGGAGGCCAGTTCCCCCAGCATGTCGCGCACACGTTTTTCCATTTCACGCGCGGCCTTGTTGGTGAAGGTAACTGCCAGCATCTGATAGGGGCGTACGCCTGCGTTGGCAATCAAATACGCCACGCGCTGGGTCAGGACGCGCGTCTTGCCGGAGCCGGGTCCTGCCAGCACCAGAATGGGACCGGCACCAGCCGTCACAGCCTGGCGCTGCTGGGGGTTGAGTTTATCGAGAAAATCCATGATGGGTTTATTGTCGAGACGTAGCATTGCTACGTCTCTACCGATTGATTATTTTAGTTCCGACGTGCAGTTCGGGCAGCGGGTGGCCTTGATGGAAATGGTCGAGAAGCAATACGGGCATTCCTTGGTGGTTGGCTCGGCTGCGACGGGTGCGGGCTTCTTCTTGAGGCTGTCAATACCCTTGATCATCAAGAAAATGACCAAGGCGATGATCAGGAAATCAATCACGTTATTGATGAAATTGCCGTAAGTCACCTTAGCGCTTCCGAGAGTGAATGCCAGGCCGGAGAAATCGATCCCGCCGATGATCAGGCCGATCAGAGGCATCAGGATATCGCTGACCAGCGAGGCGACGATCTTACCGAAAGCGCCGCCGATGATGACAGCGGCAGCCAAATCCATGACATTGCCGCGCATGATGAACGCTTTGAACTCTTTCACATATCATTCTCCTTTAGAGGGTGTGTTTTGATTGTACCGTTTGGGAGGGGGGCTGTCAACGCGAGCGCCTGTTTCCGGCGGCAGGCTGGAAAAGCAAACCTTCCGAGGTTCTTTTCCCGGAAGATTCGATTAATTCATATGACTATTACGGTACAAGTACCCTATACCTTTCGAATGTAGCTTGAATCATGTTCTTATCCCCACCTCCAGCTCGTTCCATCCTTCCCATCTTCGATCGCCACCCCCAGCTCATTTAACTTGTCACGGATCAGATCCGACAATGCCCAGTTCTTCTGCTTGCGGGCCTCGCTGCGCACCTCCACCAGCAGGGCGATGAATTTATCCGCATCGCCGCCGGAGGCTTTCTTTTCGCCCAGGCGCAGGCCGAGCACGCCCGTCAGCATGCAGATTGTGTCCTGGGCAGGTTTGAGTTGGGCAGCGCTGGCTCCGGCATCCCGGGCGGTGTTGATCGCGCGCACCAGTTCGAAGAGTGCCGCCAACCCGCCGGAGGTGTTGAAGTCGTCATCCATGGCCTCCACAAAGGATTGCTGTGCCGTCTCGGTTTGCTGGTCGAGCGCCGCCCGTACCTCTGCATTTACACCCGGGGCGCTCGCGGGGGCCGGTTTAAGCGCAGAGCGTAAGCGGTCCAACCCGCGTTCGGCCGCCTCCACAATATCATCTGAATAAGAAAGCGGGGCGCGGTAGGAACCGTTCAGGATCATCATCCGCAGGGCATCGGCTTCGTGCCGGCTAAGGAAATCGTCGATCGTTACCAAGTTGCCGAGGCTCTTTGACATCTTCTCGCCCTGCAACTGCAGCATGCCGTTGTGCATCCAGTAGCGTGCAAATGGTTTGCCGGTGAAGGATTCGGTCTGGGCGATCTCGTTTTCGTGATGCGGGAAAATCAGGTCGTTGCCGCCGCCGTGGATGTCGATCTGCTCGCCCAAGTGACTCAGGTTCATGGCCGAGCACTCGATGTGCCAGCCAGGGCGACCCTTGCCCCACGGGCTATCCCAGGCGGGTTCCCCCGGCTTGGAAGCCTTCCAGACGGCGAAATCCATCGGGTGCTCTTTTTCCTCCCCGATCTCGATGCGTGATCCCGGCCTGCATGTCTTCAATTCTTCGCCCTGATAATTTGCCATAATCCGGGTCTTTCATGACGCGGAAGTAAACGTCCCCATTCCTGGCAGGATACGCAAAGCCTTTCCCGATCAGTCCCTCGATCATGCGGATGATCTGGGGCATCTCCTGTGTGGCGCGTGGGTTGACTGTGGCTGGCAGGATGTTCAGGAGTTCGATCTCGCGGCGGAAATCCCGGATGTATTTTTCAGCCAGTTCGGAGGCATCCACACCCAGGGCGTTGGCGCGATTGATGATCTTATCATCCACGTCGGTGTAATTGATCACCTGGCGGACCTCATAGCCGCGATAGGTCAGGTATCGTCGGACAATGTCAAAAACCAGGGCGAACATGGCATGCCCGATGTGGGCGTCAGAATAAACAGTTACACCGCAAACATACATCTTGACCACGTTCGGCTCGAGGGTCTGGAATTCTTCCTTTTTGCGGGTGAGGGTATTGTAGACGCGCAGCATGGAGTTCTCCTGATGGTTTATCTGGCCTTATTATAAACCCGAGATTCATCCTTCCTGAATAATTTGCAATGAAGCATCCATCACCAGACCTCCGAGTTCTCTGAGAACCCGGAGGTCTCCCAATTTTTAAGCCAAACATGCGTGCTATAATCGCGCTGGTTCTGCTGATCATGAGCAGGCATGCTTGAATGGTAAGGTGTACTAACATCATAAAGATCTAGCCCACTAACGGTACCCATGTCCTTCGCCCACCTGCATGTCCACACAGAGTATTCGCTGCTCGATGGCTTCTCGAACATTCAGAAGCTGGTAATGCGTGCCAAAGAGCTGAACATGCCGGCCCTGGCAATCACTGATCATGGCACCATGTTCGGCGTGATCGAGTTCTACCATACCGCCAACGAGGCCGGTATTAAACCCATTATCGGGCTGGAAGCATATCTCTCTGCCCGCTCGATGAAGGAACATGACGCCAAGGAAGACCGCCGCTCCTCCCACCTGTTGCTCCTGGCCGAGAACGAGACCGGCTACAAGAACCTGCTTCAGATTGCTTCGGCGGCGCAGTTGGAAGGATTCTATTATTATCCCCGCATTGACAAGGAATTCCTCACAAAACACGCTGCAGGCTTGATCTGTACAACCGGTTGCCTGTCGGCTGAAGTGCCGCGGCTGATCCGTCAGGGCCAGGTTGAGGCCGCCCGCCGGAGCCTGGACTGGTATTACGACCTGTTCGGCAAGGACAACTTTTTCTTCGAACTCCAACAGCACGACGTGCCCGACCTGGAGACGGTGAACCGCACCCTGATGGAGTTGGGGCCGCATTACCAGGCCCGGTACGTCGCCACCAACGACGCCCATTACATCAACCCCGAAGAAGCCAAATACCAAGACATCCTGCTTGCCATCCAGACCGGGACTCTGCTCTCCGATCCCGACCGGATGCGCATGGCCGACCCAACCTACTATCTCCGCTCCTCGGAGGAGATGGCGCGCCTGTTCGCTGAAGTGCCCGAGTCGCTTTCGAATACCCTTCTGATCGCCGAGCGCTGCAACCTCGACCTGGAGGTTCATGATTACCGCCTGCCCCGGTTTGAAGTCCCGGAGGGACAGACCGCCGACTCTTACCTGCGCGATTTATGCGACCAAGGCGCCAAACGCCGCTATGGCGAACGTGCCGACAGCGAAGAGGTCCAGACCCGCCTCGATTACGAGCTGTCCGTCATCCATAAGATGGGCTTCGATGCATATTTTCTGATCGTTTGGGATCTGTGCCGCTACTCCCGCGAGCAGGGTATCTGGTATAACGCACGCGGTTCGGCAGCCGGTTCCATTGTGGCCTACACGCTTGAGATCACCCTGGTGGACCCCATTCGCCATGAACTGCTATTCGAGCGGTTTCTGAACCCCGGCCGCATCTCGATGCCCGATATCGACCTGGACTTCCGCGACGACTGCCGCGCGGATGTGCTCGAGTATACCGTCAAGAAGTATGGGAACGACAAGGTCGCCCAGATCATCACCTTCGGAACGCTGGGGGCACGGGCCGCCCTGCGGGACGTCGGCCGGGTGATGGACATACCGCTCCCTGAAGTGGACCGTGTGGCCAAGATCGTCCCGAACGTGCCTTCCAAGGCAGTCCCATTACGGGACATCATCGCAGATGACTTCACCGGCCTGCCGGGCTTGAAGGACGCCTACCAGTCCGAAGACCACCTGCGCGAGCTGATCGACACCGCCTCGAAAATGGAGGGCGTGGTCCGCAACGCCGGGACGCATGCCGCCGGGGTGGTTATCTCGGACAGGCCCCTGGTCGAGTACCTGCCGCTCCACCGCGCCACCAGCAATTCCGATGAGACGCCGATCAAGACGGTCACACAGTTCGAGATGGGCATCCTCGAAAAGCTTAAGATGCTCAAGGTGGATTTCCTCGGCCTGGCCACCCTCACCATCATGGCGCGCGCCTGCGACCTGATCGAGCAGCGCCACGGTGTGAAATACACCCTCGAGAATATCCCCACCGACGACCCGGATACCTACCGGTTCCTGGGTGAGGGCAATACCCTGGGCGTCTTCCAGTTGGAAGGCTCGGGCATGACCAAGTGGCTGGTGCAGATGAAGCCGCAGACCCTCGATAACATTGTTGCCATGGTGGCGCTCTTCCGGCCTGGTCCGATGGAGTTCATCCCCGACTACATCAGTCGCATGCATGGCGAGACGAAAGTAGAGTACCGCCATCCATTACTTGAACCAATCCTCAAGAGTACTTATGGCATAACCGTTTACCAGGAACAGATCATGTACACAGCCATGAACCTGGCGGGTTACACGGCATCTGAAGCAGATAACCTGCGCAAGACAGTCGCCAAAAAGAAAGCCGAAGATTTGAGCAAGCATCGCGAAACCTTCGTGTCAGGGGCCACCCAACGAGGTGTCACGAAAGATATCGCCAACCTGATCTTTGATGACTGGGAGGCTTTCGCCCGGTATGGCTTCCCGAAAGGCCATGCGGCAGATTATGGTGTGCTGGCGGTCGAAACCGGCTTCCTGAAATTGCATTACCCGGTCGAGTATATGACCGCCCTGCTCTCGGTCACCAAACACGAGACCGATAAGATGGCTCTTTATGTCAACGACGCCCGCAACATGAGGGTGGATGTCCTGCCCCCGGACGTGAACGCCAGCGGCTGGGACTTTACCATCGAGGACCGCCAGGGACAAAAGCCGGCCATCCGGTTTGGCCTGGGTGCCATAAAGAACGTCGGCCAGGGACCGGTGGAACTCATCAGCCGGGCGCGGACGCAGGGCGGCGCCTTCAAGGATCTCAACGATTTCGCAGCCCGCGTGGACCTGCGCACGGCCGGCAAACGCGCCCTGGAAAGTCTCATCAAGGTCGGCGCGCTGGACAGCTTGGGCTCGCGCAGCGCCATGCTCGAAGCCCTTGAACGCGTTGTAGCGGTCAGTTCCTCCCACTTCCGCGCCATTGAGGCCGGGCAGTTGTCGCTCTTTGGGGCGCATACGGGTGTCACCGAAAGCGTCACCCTGCCGGTTGTCCCGGATGCCGACCGCCGGGAAACCTTAAACTGGGAACGCGAACTGATCGGCATGTACATTGGTGAGCATCCGCTTACGCCCTATATGAACGAGATCCGCCGTTCGGTCAACTATTTCTCCAGCAATCTGGGTGAAGCGGCCCACGAGGAGAAGGTCCGTGTGGCAGGCATGGTCACCGGCATCCGCCCGTACCAGACCAAGACCGGCAAGATGATGGCCTGGGTCACCATCGAGGACCTGACCGGCACGATTGAACTGGTAGTTTTCCCGCGCACCTGGGAGAAGTTCCAGTTTGCGCTGGAAGTCGGTGGGGTGATCCTGGCGGATGGCAAAGTGGACGCCCAGTCCAATCCTCCCAAGGTGCTGGCGGACAACATTCACACCGAGATCAAGGTCAACGAGCCTGCACAGTCCCGGCCAACTGCACCAGCCGTGCCCCATTCGCCTGCACCTATGGCGCAGGCACAGGCGGGCCAGGACGGGGCGGAGCAGGCACAGGCGGACCGCAGACCTGCCACTGCCAAGCAGCCTGTTCCAAACCAGAAACGCGTCGCGGAAGAGTCCATTCCATCTCATCCGAAGCCAGCCGCGCCTCGGCCTGCCAAACCCGCCGAAGAACCTCCTCCGCCCGAAGACCCGCCCGATTGGGAAAATGACTTGCGCGGCAGCGCACAACCTCCTGCCCTTGACCCGGTCTTGCATGTTCAGAATTTACAGGAGGGAGAGCCGGTTGCTCCATCGAAGGTTGAAAATCCACCGCCTGTTCAGTCGGCGGTAATGCCGGCTCCGTTCGCCGCGCCTCCGGCGGTTATGACGCCGAAACTCCCGGCTGCCGCGCTTCCCTCCAGGCTGGATGACGACCACGCCCCTCAAATGCTGACGGTTATTCTGCGGCCCACGGGTGACGCCCAGCGCGATATCCGGCGCATCAGCCGTCTGCACGGCACTTTCATTTCATACCCGGGCAAGGACCGTTTCGCCTTCCAGATTTTCGAGGAAGGCCGCGGCCATTTGATCGAATTCCCCAATGACACCACCCACCTGTGCGCCGACCTGATGAGCAGGCTTAAGGATGCGGTTGGCGAAGAGAATCTGCGCGTGGAGCCAATTCTGTACCAATAATCCATGTGGGTGGCCGGCCGGCTTTTATTTCTGTAAATTACGGATTTGGTTGCACCTTTCGCAATCTTCCTGCTGGCATAACAGCGCCAGCGGGTCCCTTTTTATCCAGCCGATGACAACTTTGAACAACATGCTCAACGGCATGGCCTGCACCAGCGCCCCGCCGATCTGTACTTTGCGGGTGAACTTTTCCATTTCCGGCGCAATCGCCTGGAAGCCGGCCGAACAACCCGGGAAACCCGGACATTCCACCACACCCTTCGGCGTCAACGCCCAGCGAACGAACTGCCGGCGCCCGGCCAGTTTTTCGGCATAATGAATGCTGGTGTTGACCGTGTGATCCACGCCCAGCAGCACAGCCCAGCCGTCCCGTCTTCCCAGTGCGCCGAGCGGACCCAGCGGATCCTCCAGACTCTGCGCTTCCAGGGCCTTTCCGGCATTAATCCCGGCAAATGACAGGATTGGGTGACTTGAGCGGACGGCTCTTGGATGCTTTCGGAAAGCCTCCGGGATGATGCCCATCAATGGGTCAGCCCGCATCCGGGGGGTGAAGAATTCGGCCATGCGGTTCTGGCTTTCGCCGGAACCGTAGGTGATGGCGTTATTCGCAGGCCCGGTTAACGGTGTGACCATCGTCCGGTAGGTGAACGTTGGCAGAAGTATGCACGGAAAGGCGGTCGCCAGGGCATTCGCCACCGTCTGTGCGCCTCCTTCCACCTGCCCGAACGATTTTAGCGACGAATGGACGATGACCGGAGCATTTCCCAGCCGCAGATCACGCAAACCCAGCAACAGGTCCCGCAGGCGCAGCGGCATTTTACGCGCACAACTCCAGGATATGCCTGACCACGTCGCTGGTCTCTTCCGGCTGGACGCAGTAGACGCGGATGTTGAACTCGGAAAACTCATAGGCTGCCAGCGCGGATAACGCCGCCAGCCCGGCCTTGCTGGTAAAGTAAGCCGCCCGTTTTTCCGGTCCTTTGGCCCGTTCGCCCACATGCACGATGACCCCGCCGACGTTTTCTTTCATGATCCGCCCGGCAGACTGGGTCAGCAGGAAGGCTCCGTTCAAGTTCACATCCAGGGTGCGTTGCCAGTCCCAGTCATCCATTTCGAGCACACTTTTCTGCGGCTCCACCTCGGCGCAGTTGACCAGTATGTCGATCCGACCAAAATCATCCAGCACTGCGTTGAGCAGCGTCTGGACCGGCATCTTCTTGGCAATGTCTTCCACGTAAGCTTTGACCTTGCCCCCTTCTGCCGTGATGTGCCTGACCGTCTCGTCCAGGTTGACGGGTGAAACGTCGTTGGCGGCCACCTGCGCACCCTGCGCCGCGCAGGCTTCCGCCACCTCGCGCCCCGTCCCTTTTCCCGCCCCCGTCACCAGGATGACTTTATCCGCAAGATTACCCATGCGGTGATTATACTCTCGCCTTGATGGGGAAGAGGGCGTCTTCTCCCCGCCCCAGGAATGGGGCGGGGTTGAAGGTTTCTTACATAAAATCTACCTTTCTTCTTCGCATTTCTTACGCGGCCTGGCTATGATTGGGAAAAACCAATGAAAACCAATTTCCGAAAGGAGTTCCAAATGACATACTTTATTGCCCCCAATCCCTACCGCATGGCCCGCCGCTGGGCACGCATGGCTGGCTTTGAACCTTCCCGCGATTTCACCCTGTCTGTGGATGTCCGGGAAGAGGACGATGCCTACATTCTGAACGCGCTGGTTCCCGGCCTGAAAGCCGATGACCTGAATATCCAGATCCTGGATGACGTGGTCACCATTACTGGCGAGTTCCAGGCTGACGAGTCCGGGTACCTGGTGCGCGAACTGCCGCATGGCTCCTTCAGCCGGACTCTGCGTCTGCCGGTTGCCCTGGACGCCAGCCAGGCCGAGGCCCGTATCACGGATGGCGTACTGACCCTGCGCCTGGTCAAAGCCGAATCGGCCCGTCCCCGCACCATCAAGGTCGCCGTCAAGTAAAAACATCCCCAGGAACCTTCCCATCCTCCCCTATCAGAGCGCCCCAAAGGCGCTCTGAAATTTTACAGAGAATCATGTGTCATTGCGAGGCGTCCTTCCCTGCCTGCGCCAGTACCGCAGGTACAGGTGCAGGCAGGCAATAACGCCGTTCTCGCAACGACATATAAAAGGATTTCACGACTTTAGGAACAGCCTTTGTGGTTTTTCTGCAGCAGAGAATATCAGGTAAAATACTTGCATCCTCCCCAGGAGATATTTAGTGCGAACGAAATGTTTTATTTTACTGCTCGTCCCCATCCTGCTGACCGCCTGCGGCGCCAGCCCAACGTTAACGGCTGCACCTGCGGCGACCCCCACACCCACCCCGAACCCTACCGTCAGCCCGACTGCTTCCACGCCGCTCGCCATCCTCGTCCTGCCGGCTGACATGCCCCAGAAGGACAAAGACAGCTACCAGACTCTCGTCTATGACCTGACACAGGCCAACGGCATGCGCTGGCAGGTCCTCAACGCACTAGATCCGGAGGATCTGGCGCTCGTCGGTCCGGGCCTGAAAGTCGTCATCGCCCTGCCCCCGGATCCCGGCCTGGCTGCTTTATCGGCCGCCGCCCCGGACGTGCAGTTCCTGGCTGTTGGCATTCCCGGCCTTCCCGCGGCCTCCAACTTGTCCAGCATAGGAGGTACCGGCCTGCCGATGGACCAGCAGGCCTTTCTGGCCGGGTACATCGCCGGACTGGTCGCCCCCGAGTGGAAGGTCGGCATTCTGTCCCGCAAGGATACTCCCGGCGGGGATGCTGCCGTGACCGCCTTTGGGAATGGTTTCACATTCTACTGCGGTTCCTGCCGCAATCCTCTTTTCCCCCAGCCGGCCGGTATCTACCCGGTCATTGTGCGCATCCCGACCGATGCCAAGCCGGGCGAATATACTGCTTATGCCGATCTTTTACTCCACAACGCTGTTAAAGTAGCCTACGTCTATCCGGAGGTTGCCACCTCGGAACTTCTGGGCTACATGAGCCAGAATAAAATGCTGCTCATCGGCCAGAGTCGTCCCGGGGAAGAAGTGCGCCCCCATTGGATTGCCAGCATTCAGCCGGACACAGTCTCCGCCATCAAGAATATCTTCCCGGAATTGATCGCCGGTCATGGCGGCAAGGTCCTCCCCACCCCGCTTTTCCTGACCGACGTCAACCCCGACCTGCTCAGCGCCGGGAAAATGCGCCTGGTGCAGGACGTTCTGAATGGCCTGCAAAACGGCACCATTGGGACAGGTGTAATCCCTGATTGATTGCCAGATTCCCCGATTGCAGCTATAATACCGCCTTGCTCCCTGGATAACGATCCCGGGGACAGGTTGACGGGGCGTGGCGCAGTCCGGCTAGCGCGCTTGCATGGGGTGCAAGAGGTCCCGGGTTCAATTCCCGGCGCCCCGGGTACACCTATATTCTTCATTTATAAAATCGCGAGAAAAAATAAGAAATATTGGTGGTTTTTATTAGGATGGATAATCTTAATCTGGGGAGGTACGTTAATCTTAGATACTTTATTCAACACAAAATAGATCAATGGAACAAAATAAAAAATCGCAGAACATTTACACTGTTATCAAATAAATCCATCCGGAGTGTAAGTAGCCTGCCCTGAAGGGCCACGTAAATGAACGCATCATCATCCTCACCGCTCCCTTCGCTTCCCGAGCAAGAATCAAGATTTAGGCCAGCAAAGTTGCTGGCCTAAATTATTCTAAAGTCTCCACTTATCAGCCGGCGATGCTCACCAGTGAGCATTCTTCGCATCTGCCTTCACCAGTTGTAGATAGTGCCTGACCATATCCAGAGAGCTATGCCCAAGTATCATTTGTAAAGTGAATATATTGCCGTCATTGCGAAGATAATCCACAACTAAAAGCATGATGCAAAGGCTTAACTTTTCCATTCTGGCGAACGAATCGTGCCGCAACCTGTTCTGAAAAATCTGGTAAACTTTTAATTGCTACGTTAAGAAATATGAAACAGCGTACGAGGAGCAACACATGGGTATGAAGCCATTCACCGATTACCAGGCAGGCATCACCGGTTTAGAGCCAGGAGGCTGGGCCAAGCAAGGCATCGGTCTCTGGATACGCCGCAGTGACCAATCCATGTTCTATCACCGCGGCATACCGAACATAACGGCTGAGCAGGTCAAGGTGGGTTTACTCCCGGAATACGGATTACCAAGGCTACAAGAACCAACGGAATTGCACATGACGGCCTCTTTACAATGGGATATTTATCATTTAGAAACCAAGAAAAGGACGGAAGAAGCCTTGGTTATCGATGCAGCTTTGGCGCAAGTCGGGAAATGGACCTATATGGTAGTCCTTATCTGTAAGGTCTCTGCATATAACGATATGTGCACGAAAGTTTTTCTGCCTGCCGTCAATGCTATGGAGCCCATTTATACTGGAGCGAAAGCCAACCACGAAGCAAAGGCGCAGAGAATAAATATGAGGAATCCATCCGGTCTTACCGTGACTTTATGAAAGAAAAATTGACCTTCCCACCCGAATGGGTTTCGGACCAGATGAAGGGCTTGGCGATGCCCCCGTCTCAAAAAGCGTATGATTTGGTCTCTAGTTGATTCCCGTCCCAGCCCTAGATAAATCCATCCTGAAAAATCCGGAATATCCAAGATTGCATCGCCAACCGGAAAAGTCGACGCAGATATAGCGAAGAGAATCTGACCCTTAACGAACTTGCTTATCTGCTCTGGGCGACCCAGGGTGTACGGAACGTTCTTCCTTCCGGGCGCCATTACCGGACGGTTCCATCGGCTGGCTCGCGCCATTCCTTCGAAACTTACCTGGTTATTCAACATGTGAAAGGGCTGAAACCAGGTGTCTACCGCTACCTGCCATTTGATAACAAGATTGTCTATCTCTTTACAACGGAAAATCTTCCAGAAAAGATGACCGCCCTGGCTTCTGACCAACCCTTCGTCGGAGATTCTGCTGTCTGCTTTATCTGGAGTTCGATACCTTATCGGATGGAATGGCGGTACGGTTTAGCCTCGGCGAAAGTAATACTTATAGATGTTGGACATGTCTGTCAAAATTTGTATCTAGCCTGCGAGTCGATAGGTTGCGGCACATGCGGAGTTGGTGCATATGAACAGGATGCTTTGGATAAATTTCTCGGGCTGGATGGAAAAAACGAATTTGTAATCTACCTTGCTCCGGTTGGAAAGGTTGGTCCGCGTAAAATGGAATGGACTATGAGAACCAAACAACGATGAAACCATTGACGATTCCAGACACCCATTTGAAATATGGAGAGGAATAAGGAATATTTTCCTAAGTCGTGATAGATTATCGATTGGGGAATGCGCCTGGTGCGCCTGGAGCAAATCATCGTTAACCATTTGGTCGTAATGCTGGACCATATCCAGAGAGCCATGCCCAAGGGTCATCTGTAATTTAAAAACGTCGCCATCGTTGCGGAGATATTCAATCACAAAGGTATGACGTAAGCGGTGGGGATGGCAATTCTTTACTCCGGCCTTTTCACCCAGATCCTTGAGCAAATGACGAATAATATTCACTTCACCTTCCCGGCGCCCCGACACGAAAGACTCCGCTTCTTTGCGGAGTCTTGTGATCTATTTCCAGGGTTTCTTCATACGTACTGCTGCCTTAATCCAGCGCGTTTAATTTCAATGCACTGTGATCCTTCCGGTAAGTGCACACCCCGCACTCTTCCGAAGGTTCTGGCGGATTTGGCGCATCCAATACCGCCAGCACCTCCCCCAGCAATGCCAGGAAAGCCTGCTCATCCCGCGGCACGTCCATCCAGGTCGTCTGGTTGACGAAGATCATCTCATCCGCCGGGGTTCGTTCAAAACGATGCGGGGTGATGACGAACAGGCCAAGCCGGCTGATGGGGCTCAGGCCCAGGGCATTGGGTGCCGGGTTTTCCAGTGCGTAGGCATACGCCGAGAGTTGCCGGCTGTAAAAGGCGACGTGTTCATCCCTTGCTTCGGAGGTCTTGTAATCCACGATGCCATAGGAACCGTCTGCGAATTCGATCACCGCATCGAAACGCCCGTTGAGGTAACACTGCGAGGCCGCTCCGGGGATGGAAATGGGCACCGACTTTACGAACTTTTCCCGATATTTCACTACTCCTGGCGGCAGGTCTGGGGAGATCTCTCTGGCCGGCCTGCCCAGGTAGAACTCGCTGGTCAGGTTCGCCATTTTCCCAAACATACCGGGAAATGCGGTCCGCAGGACAATGCCATGCTTGACCTTCAGGTAGAAACAATACTTGCATTCATCCCAACTGAAGGTCAGGTCGGATGGGCTGAGTTTATAGAGGGCCATTGGATCCTATCCACCCAGGCTGCATACTTGGTGTTACCATCCGCCCGTTTTCAGCCGGTTCCTCAATTCATCCTGCAGGGAGACAAGCATTTCTTTGAAGGCTTCCATGTAGGCAGGGTTTGGCGCGGCCTGGGCCTCCAGGCGCCCCAAAAAATAGACCATCCAGGATTGCCAGGAACGCGGGTTGCTGTACATTTGCGTGATTTCCAGCGCGGTTTTATCAAGGACATCCCGCAGGTCATCTTCATTACTTTTACTCATATGTCGCTCTCCTGATTTCATTTCAAAAATGGGGAGGTGGGGGGAGTTCGGGCGGCTCGACCACCCGAACTCCCCCCATTCCTCGGATTATTGAGAAATCTCTTCATCTGAGGCGCTCAAAGATGCCGAAATGTATCCGAACGCCTTTGCCTAATAGTATTGTAGCACTTTTGTTGGTTTACACATCCTTCGATAACATGTAGAGATGTGGCATTGCAACGTCTCTACAATTATAGATGAATTAATCATTCTTTATGCCAATCATATGCTGCCCGCGCTTTTACTCTGTGCTATACTCGAAAAGGTCATTCCAGCAAAACCCAGTCAAAAAGAGGCTGTCATGGAGATCCTCCCGAATGTCCACCTCATCCCCAATATCGTCGCCAACCCCTACCTGCTCATCGACCAGGACGGGCTGACCCTGATCGACGCCGGTCTGCCCGGCAGCCACAGGAAGATCCTGCGCTATATGTCAGACTTGGGATACGCGCCGACGGATTTGAAACGCATCCTCATCACCCACGCCGACTTCGACCACATCGGCGGGCTGGCGGCCCTGAAAGCAGCCACCGGGGCGCGCATTTTCGCCAGCCCGGTCGAAGCGCAGGCCATGGTGGAAGGGCACTCTTCCCGCCCGCTCAAACCCCGCCGCAGGGTCACCAAACTGCTCTTCGATCTGATGACCAGACTGTTCAAGCCTGCCTCCATCCAGGTGGATGAACTGCTCTCAGACGGGCAGATTCTCCCAATCCTGGGTGGGCTGGGCGTGGTGGAAACCCCCGGCCACACCCCCGGACATATTTCGCTATTCCTGCCTTCCTCCGGAGTCTTGTTCTGCGGCGATTCGATCGTCTCGGGGGAGAGCGGGCTGCGCGGCTCGCGCGGCGCCAATAACTGGGACCAGGCCAAGTCGGACGAGTCCGTGCGGAAGCAGGCCGCCCTCGGAGCGCGCATCCTCTGCTCCGGGCATGGGCCGGTGGTAATGGACGCCGCTGGAAAATTTCCCCAACTTTAAGCTTCCACTTAAGTTCTCCTTGCTTAACCTCCCCCATTCGGGTATGCTTGTCCCCGGGAGTGGTTAGGTCCCGGAGGGCTTCCCGGTCTTCAAAACCGGCGGCGGGTCGCGTTGCGGGCCGCGGTGGGTTCGACCCCCATCCACTCCCGCCTGTTTTAAATGAAATCCTTTGTGTACCCTTGCATACCTTTGTATTCTTTGTGTTATAAACGGTTTTTGAGTTTGTGGAATATTGTCCTGCCAATTAGAGGTGAATGATGTCTTTACCCGATTACGAGATCCTGAACAGCCTTGTCAGCCGGGTCTTCCGTTACGACGACGTCACCATGGGTGATCCGAACAAGGGCTATTTTCTACGCTACCGGGGCGAATTGATACGTGACTCGGTCGAGGCGTACGAACAATTGGCCGAAACCCTGCGTCCCTACGATATCACCCCGCTCTTCCGCCTGGAGCAAGGTCGCCAGATTGTAATGCTGGTGCGCGGCGTCATTCATCCAAGGCCAGGCAAAGTGTGGGTCAACCTCCTGCTTTTCGCCTTGACGGTTCTGAGCGTCCTGTTTGTCGGTGCAGCTTCCAATTATAACGGCCCCATCCCGAAGGATGTTGCCGGCCAGATCTGGACATTGATCACCCATATCTGGGTGGGCTGGCCTTTCGCCGTCAGCTTGCTGGCCATCCTGCTGGCACATGAGTTTGGCCATTATTTCGTTGGCCGGGCGCGCGGCGCGGCCGTCTCGCTGCCGTATTTCATCCCCTTACCCTTCTCGCCGATCGGTACCATGGGTGCGTTCATCCAGATGAAGTCCATCCCCAGGAATAAACGCGCCCTCTTCGACCTGGCTGTGGCCGGTCCGCTGGCCGGCCTGGTGGTGGCCATTCCGGTGCTGATGTTGGGGTTGTCCCAATCCTCCCTGGGAACGGTCACCACATTCCCGGGCAGCTTCGCCGAGGGCAACTCCCTGCTCTACCTGCTGGCGAAATTCGTCGTCTTCGGGAAGCTCCTGCCCGCCTCCGGGAACCTGGCTGGCTTGCCCCTGCTGTACCATTGGATCAGTTATTTCTTTGTTGGCAGTCCATCCCCGGTTGGAGCGACGGATGTCTTCATCAGCCAGGTTGCCTGGGCCGGCTGGGTCGGTCTGCTGGTCACCTTCCTGAACCTCATCCCGGCAGGGCAGCTTGATGGAGGTCATGTCATCTATGCAGTTTTTGGCAGGCGTGTCAACCGGATCGTGCCGGTCATCATCGTCCTGACCGTTCTGCTGGGCTTCTTCTGGAGCGGTTGGTGGCTGTGGGCCTTCCTCATCTTTCTCCTGGGGCGCTCACACGCCGAGCCGCTCGACCAGATCACCCAGCTCGATCCCAGTCGTAAAACCCTGGCCGTGCTGATGCTGGTCATCTTCCTGCTTGTCCTGATGCCCGTTCCCTTTATATCATTCTAGTAGATCATGCGACTGACCCGCCTGCTGGCCCTATCCCTTCTAACCGTGCTGACTTTTTCTGCCTGCAGCCCGGGCTCCCCGGCGCCCGTCGCCACCTTGAGCCTGCCGACGGTTACCGGCACTCCCAGCCCAGACTCCACGCGGGTGCCCACGCCTTCGCCCCTGCCTTCGGCCACGTCCTCGCCCATGCCTTCGCCCACAGCGCTTCCCACCATCGGGGTGGACCCGGGCTCTTTACGCGGCCTCACCATCCAGGTCTGGCATGCCTTCGCCGGCCCGGCCAGCGATTTGTTCACCCGCCAGGCCGCCCAATTCACCTCCGAAAACGAGTGGGGCATTCTTGTCCAGCCGACCGGCTACGGTGATTACACCAACCTGTTTGACTCCACGAGCGCCGCCCTGGATTCCGCCAAACCTCCCGACCTGGTGGCTGCCTTGCCCGAGCAGACCCTGACGTGGGATGCAAATGGTGCCGTGGTGGACCTGAATCCCTATCTCGTCGACCCGCAATGGACTCTGGCGGCCGGTGCCCTCGCAGACATCCCGTCCGTTTTCTGGGCGCAGGATGATTTCAACGGTAGGCAGTTGGGCCTCCCGGCCCAGCGTTCGACCCGCCTTATCTTCTACAACGTTACCTGGGCGCGTGAGCTGGGCTTCGACAGTCCGCCAGCCACAGCGCAGGATTTCCAAAAGCAGGCCTGCGCTGCCAATGACTCCTTCCGCAAAGACTCCGATCCGAAGAACGACGGATATGGTGGCTGGATCGTGGACACCCACTGGCAGACGACCTATTCCTGGCTGCTGGCTTTCGGCGGCGGGGTGGCGGATGGGAGCGCTTATGGGTTCCGCACCGATCCAAACCTGGCGGCATTGCAGTTTGAGAAAGGTTTGTTTGACAGCCACTGCGCATGGCTCTCCACCGAACCGACGCCTTTCGACTCATTTGCCCGCCGGTCTGCCCTCTTTGTAAGTGCTGATCTGGCCGGGCTCCCGGCGGAAATGGAATCGATGGCGCGCCTGAAAAACTCTGACCAGTGGACGGTTATCCCGTTCCCCGGTTCGCTGGGACGCATTATTGTGTCGTACGGACCTTCATACAGCATATTGAAAACCACACCTGCAAGGCAACTGGCTGCCTGGTTGTTTGCCCGCTGGCTGCTCTCGCCCGAGAGCCAGTCACAATGGGTCGAGGTCACCGGGTTGTTTCCGGTGCGTAATTCCGTGCTGGGGATGATCCAGCCTTACCGCCAGGCTTCGCCGCAATGGGATGCAGCCGTTGGTTATCTGTCCCTGGCGCAGGGAGTGCCGCAGATGGCCTCCTGGCGCAAGGTCCGTTACGTGCTGGAGGACGGCGTGACGGTGCTCTTCCAGGAGAACCTGCCCGCGGACAAACTCCCCTCCGTGCTGGAAGAGATGGATTCCATGGCCCAGGAATTGAAGTGATGAGTGCGATAAATTTTATGGCGGCATTCAACATTTATCATAGTGCCCATCCCCCTTACCCCCTTCCCGCGGGGAAGGGGGAATTAGGTGAAATTGGGGTATGCGAGCGCATAGCGCTCGCATACCCCAATTTCACCATCTCTTCTCTATGGTTAGGACGGCAATGAATCAGAAGAATAAGTATTATGTGGTCTGGAAAGGTCGTAAGACCGGAATTTTCTCCACTTGGGAGGCATGTGCCGCCCAGGTGCAGGGTTTTGCCGGCGCACGCTACAAGTCTTTTTCCAGCCGGCTCGCTGCTGAACAGGCCTTCCGAGGCAAATTCGCTGACCAGGTTGGGAAACCTGTTTCCAGTGGAGAGTGGCTTTTTTCCCCCACCCCGCCCATCGCCCCCAGCATTTGCGTGGATGCGGCGTGTTCGGGCAGTCCCGGACGGTTGGAATATCGCGGCGTTGACCTGCGTACCGGGAAGGAAATTTTCCACGAGGGACCTTATGAGTATGGCACGAACAACGTCGGCGAATTTTTGGCGATCGTCCATGCACTGATGTTGCTCAGGAAGCGCGGCAGTTCCTTGTCCCGTGCGGGAACCGGGCCTGCCACGCCCGTCTACTCCGATTCGGCCACGGCTATTGGTTGGGTAAAGAGGAAACGCTGCAACACCAAATTGACCGTCAGCGGAGAGAATGCTCCGCTTTTCGAACTCATCAGCCGCGCCGAAGATTGGCTGGACGGACATACCTTTGCCAATCCCATACTGAAATGGGACACCAAAGCCTGGGGCGAAATCCCCGCCGATTTCAACCGCAAATAGAAATGCCTTTCGCCTTTCGGGCTGGAAAATTAGCCGCAAAGTCGCAAAGGCAAAGTTTATTATGTATTCTCCACCTGAATAATTCGTGTCTTCGTGCCTTGGCGGCATCAAGTTCTGAATATTCTCATTGATTCCGGAAGAGCCGTAAAAAAAGAGTAAAATGCAGTAGCAGCGTAGTTACTACCAGCCAAGAGGAGCCTATGCCAATTTACGAATATGTCTGTCGGGATTGCGAAAAAACCTTCGAGACCATCCGCCCCATGGATCAATCCGATGCGCCCATCCCATGCGCCCTGTGCGGCGGGCAGCACACCCGGCGTAAAATCTCGGTCTTCTTCGCCGAGAGTGGCGGCAAGGCCGTATCCGGCATGTCCGAGCCATCCTGTGATTCATGCGGCGGCGGGGATTGCTCCCTCTGCGGGCATTAACCCATTAACCACACAGGGCACCTAGGTCACAAAGGTGCCTTTGTATGTATTAATTATCAGGAGCTGATCATGGAATTCACACAACTTGGTCGTACCGGTCTGAAAGTCTCCCGTCTGTGCCTGGGGACGATGAACTTCGGCCCACAGACGGAGGAGAAAGATTCCTTCGCCATCATGGACAAAGCCCTCGAACTCGGCATCAACTTCTTTGATACCGCCAATGTGTATGGCTGGAAGACCGGCGAGGGCGTCACCGAACAGATAGTCGGGCACTGGTTCGCCCGGGGCGGCGGGCGGCGTGAGAAAGTCGTCATCGCCACCAAAGTCTACGGGCACATGGGCGACTGGCCGAACCAGCAGAGACTTTCGGCCCTGCACATCCGCCAGGCCGTGGAAGGTTCGCTCAAGCGCCTCCAGACCGACCACATCGACCTGTACCAGATGCACCACGTCGACCGTCTCACTCCCTGGGAGGAGATCTGGCAGGCCATGGAAGTGCTCGTCCAGCAGGGCAAGGTGATCTACGTCGGTTCGTCCAATTTTGCGGGCTGGCATATCACCCAGGCGCAGGAAATCGCCAAAGCCCGGCATTTCATGGGACTGGTCAGTGAGCAGTGTCTCTACAACCTGAATGCCCGCATGGTCGAACTGGAGGTGCTGCCGGCCTGTCAAGGCTATGGGCTGGGCGTCATCCCGTGGAGCCCGCTCGGGGGCGGCTTGCTGGGTGGCGTACTGGAGAAGATCGAGAAGGGCCGGCGCGCCACGGATGAGGTAAAGAAGGAGATCGAGCAGAACCGCCCGAAGCTGGAAGCCTGGGAGAAATATTGCAAGGAACTGGGCGAACAGCCCGCGGACGTGGCCCTGGCCTGGCTGCTGCACAACCCGGTCGTCACCGCCCCGATCATCGGCCCGCGCACGAACGATCAACTCACCGGCTCCCTGCGCGCATTGGAGATAAAACTGGATGAAGCTGCTCTGAAAAAATTGGATGAGATTTTTCCCGGTCCCGGCGGAGCAGCCCCCGAAGCATTCGCCTGGTAACCATGAAAAGACCCTAAAGGTCTCCCGGATCTTTAGGGTCTTCTTGATTAATATGGATTATCCTCGCTATTCATATCCCACCCGTCTGGCTCCCGGCCTAATCGCCAATATTTTGTTTGGCGGCCGGCGCTCCTTCCGCCGCGATGGGCTGGCATGTGTGGAGCGGATGGTCCCACCGCTGCGTGTATTGGGTGAGGAGAATATCCCGCAGGGCGGACCGTGTCTCATCACCTTCAACCACTACTACCGTCCCGGCTTCGACGCCTGGTGGATGGCTCTGGCGCTTTCAGCGACGGTGCCGGTGGACATCCATTATGGCATGACCGGCGAGCTGACCTACCCCGGCAAGTGGTACGCCCCGCTGGGGATGGCCAGCAGCCGCTGGCTGCTGAGCAGGTTTTCACGCATTTATGGGTTCACCAGCATGCCGCCCATGCCGCCGAGGCCGAAGGATGTGGAAGCGAGCGCCCGGTCAGTGCGCCGATTGCTGGCATTCGCCAAAGCCCACCCGCAGGCCTTGCTCGGCCTGGCTCCGGAGGGCGGCGACCAACCCGGCGGACTGCTCAACCGGCCGCCTGCAGGTGCAGGACGTTTTGTGCTCCTGCTGGCAGAGCAGGGCTTTCCCATTTTGCCGGTGGGCTGTTTTGAAGAGGCCGGGGCTTTCTGCCTGCGCTTCGGCAGGTCCTACCGGCTCCAGATCCCGCCCGGCCTCAGCCCGGATGAAAAGGACCATCAAGCTGCGCAAACCGTCATGTCTGCCATTGCATACCAACTTCCGGCACGTCTGCGTGGGGAATTTGGGTAAATCCCTGACAAAACCACCCCAGACCCCCTCCTTCGGGATGCATTCCCGCCTGCCCGCCTGCACCCGGTTCTTACGGGCGTCCTGTGTACTTTGCAGGGGCCTGTCCTGCGGACTTTACAGGGCACCCCGCAGGGGCGTGGAGCGGCAGCGGGGGCGCCGCCTCGAGCGGGCTGGATGGGCATTCCTGGTACGCAACTGCTGGCGGAAGTCTGCGTATATCATTTTAGAACGATCAACGAGGAACCACAGTGACTGACGAAAAGGCCTGGGTTCTCCAGGCCCGAAAAGGCGATGATGTTGCCTTTACCAACCTGGTCGAGACGTACCAGAAACCGGTCTACAACCTGTGTTATCGGATGCTCGGCGAACCCGAAGCCGCCGAAGACGCGGCTCAGGAGACCTTCCTCAAGGCGTACCAGAACCTGGCCCGCTACGACGTCGAGCGTTCCTTTCCCACCTGGTTGCTCTCCATCGCTGCCCATCACTGCATTGACAGACTTCGTCGGAGAAAATTCAGTTCGTTTTCAATTGACGAAGACGAAGAAGGCCAGACTGAGATCCCCGACTATTCCGCCCCGGATCCCGAAACGGAAACCGTCCGTAAGCAGACCCGGGAACGCCTGCAGGATTGCCTGCAGTCCCTGGACCCAACCGACCGCGCCGCCGTCGTCATGCGTTACTGGCAGGACTGTTCGGAAGTGGAGATCGCTCAGGCGCTCAAGTTGACCGTACCGGCAGTCAAGAGCCGCCTGCACCGGGCACGCCGGGCACTGGCAGACCTGTGGGAAGAAAAAGAAAAAACGACGCACATGCGCCATGAAAGGAAACCTTATGGATCACCGGCCTTTTGAAGATTGGCTGCTCAATAACCAGACCCTGTCCGTCCCTGAAAAACGGCAACTGGACGCGCACTTACAGGGCTGCTCCTCCTGCAGTGCGCTGGCTGAAGTCAATCTGGCTTTGAAATCGGTCACAATGGCCGCGCCCGCCACGGGTTTTACAGACCGATTCCAGGTCCGGCTGGCCGCGCAGAAGAACGCCTTGCGCCGCAGGAACTTCTGGGGTTTCCTGGTCCTGACCTTGAGTGTCTTGAGCGTTCTGACATTCATTTCCTGGCCGGTCATCACGCGCCTGCTGCAATCGCCGGTGGATTTGCTGGCTTCCTGGCTTGGCTCGCTCCTTTCATTCTGGGCATCCCTGGATGCAATGGCGCATGCCGGGTTTGTGTTGTTCAGGATCGTTCCAGGCTTCATCCCCACCTATATCTGGACCGTGGTCCTGTTTGCGGCCTGCGGCTGGAGCCTGTTGTGGGTCTTCTCGTTGATCAAATTTAGCAAGTTTCCGCAAGGAGTATAACCATGAAAAATATATTAAGATTTGCCCCTGTACTATTATTGGTGTTACTGATCTTCCTGCCACTTCAATCTGCTGGCGCCACCAGCGGCGCTTCCGAGGGTCAGGTGATCTTCGGCCAATCCTTCACGCTGAAAAGCGGCGAAACCATGAACGGCGACCTGCTGGTCTTCGGCGGTTCCGCCACGATCGAAGAGGGTGCCACGGTCAACGGCAGTACGGTTCTGTTTGGCGGCAACCTGACGGTGAACGGTACGGTAAATGGCGATGTGGCAATTACCGGCGGCTCCGCCTCCCTGGGGCCGGCCGCGCATATCACGGGTAACCTTACCACCGTGGCTGCCTCGCTTGATCGTGCCAATGGCTCGAAGGTGGATGGCCAAATCTATAACACAGCCACTTCCTGGATCAGCAATGGTGAGAATAGCAATATCCCTCAGCCGGTCAAACCGATTGTGCCGGTTATTCCGCAGGTTAAATTTGGTTTCCAACCGCTTATTTCCGTTCTGAATGGTTTCGGACAGTCCCTGGGAATCGCCGTGTTGGCCATGCTGGTAATGCTTTTCCTGGCCCCTCACGCGGACCGTGTGGCCCATGCCATTATCGCCCAGCCGCTGACCGCCGGCGGCCTCGGTCTGCTGACCATTGTTGTGGCTCCGATTGCGATCCTCCTCTCCATCGTAACATTGATCCTGATTCCGCTGGCACCCATTATCGTAATTGCACTGGTCGTGGCGGGTGTCTTTGGCTGGATCGCAATTGGCTATGAGGTCGGACAGCGTTTTACCAAAGCCATTCATCAGAACTGGCATCCGGCATTCTCCGCCGGGCTGGGCACATTTGTTCTGACGCTCGCAGCCAAAATACTGACAGGCATCCCCGTCCTGAACTGCGTTGGCTGGCTGGTGCCCTTCCTGTTGAGCATGGCGGCGCTGGGGGCGGTCCTGATGACCCGTTTCGGGACGCAGGTCGTGAATGCCCCAACCAGCCAGGCGCCGGTCGTCCCTACCAAGCCTGCCGAGTAGAAAATCCTGTTCTCAGCAGCAGATACGGTATTTAAAACCCCCGCCTTATGAGATCCGGGCGGGGGTTTTGATTTTTTTCTTTAGACAAGAAGATATTTCAAAGTAACGAAACCGGATCGACTTCCACACGCCAACCTGGCAGCATCTTGCCGCGTAACAACGCCACCGGATCCGGCCCGCGCACCACGATCTGCCAGCGATACCAACCGCCCACCTTCGAGTAGAAACCCGGCACCGGCCCGATCAAATCCGTCTGTATGCGTTTTTCTGTTTCAATATCCCTTGATATGCGAGCCGCCATCGCCCGCGCCTCCGCCTCGGCTTTGAGCGGGTCGAAGGCCCGATACTCCAGCCGGACCAGACGGCTGAAAGGCGGATAACCCAACTTGCGGCGTTCGTCCAGCTCACGGGCGTAGAAACGGTCGTAGTCGTGATGGGAGGCGGCTTGGATTGCGTAATGCTCCGGCTGGAAGGTCTGCAGTACCACCCGCCCACCCAGGGCCGAACGTCCGGCGCGGCCTGCCACCTGCGTCAGCAGGCTGAAGGTCCGTTCGATGGCGAAGGGGTCGGGCAGGTTGAGGCCGACATCCGCCAGCACTATCCCCACCAGCGTTACCAGCGGCAGGTCGAGGCCCTTCGCCAGCATCTGCGTTCCCACCAGCACATCTGCGCGGTGGGCGGCAAAGTGGCTCAGGATGATCTCATGGGCATCCTTCTGGCGGGTGGTTTCCCAATCCCAGCGCAGTATGCGCGCTGACGGAAAGAGCCTCCCCGCCTCGGCTTCCACTTTCTCGCTGCCAAGGCCATAGGCGCGCATCTGGGCGCTCTGGCAGTGCGGGCATTTCTCCGGCATTTTGCGGGTATAACCGCAGCGGTGGCAGCGTAAGTCAGACACTTCCTCAACATGATACGTGAGTGGCGTGTCACAGCGCGGGCACTTCGCCACCGTGCCGCAGTTCCGGCAAAAGACATAGGTGGCCGTTCCACGCCGGTTGAGAAAGAGAATCGCCTGCTGGCCTTTTTTGAGGACCCCCTCCAGTCCATCCACCAGCGCCTGGCTGAAAATGCCGCGCCGGCCCGACTTGAGTTCTTCGCGCATATCAATGATCGAGACAGGCGGCAGCCCGCCGCGGTCCACCTGACCGCTGGTTGTTTGGATACGCTTTGGCAACACCAACCGGAGGCTTTCCCCGCTCTCGGCTTGATAGCGTTGCTGGACGGTTGGTGTAGCCGATCCCAGGATGCACACCGCACCGCACAGCCGTGCATATACTTTGGCTGCTTCCACCGCATGATAGAACGGCGGCTCGGATTGATAGTACGACCCATCGTTGCACTCATCTGCCACGATCAAGCCGACACTTGGCAGAGGCGCGAAAAGAGCCGAGCGCGGCCCGATGACCACTTTCAGCAGGCCCAGGCGGGCCCGCCGCCAGGTGTCGTAGCGTTCCCCTTCGGAGAGTCGTGAGTGGATGAGTCCCACCTGGCCCGGGAAACGCGCCAGGAAACGCCGCACTGTCTGCGGGGTGATGGCGATTTCCGGTACGAGGATGATGGCCTGCCGTCCGCGCCGGATGGCTTCGGCGGTTGCCCGCAGGTAGAGCTCGGTCTTGCCGGAGCCGGTGACGCCGTGCAGGAGAAAGGGGGACGGGCGAGGCGGGAAGGATTGGAATTCTGCCTGGATTGCCTGCCAGGCTTTTTGCTGGTCAGGTGTTAATTCAAGCGGGATACTGTTCTCTGGTCTCTGCTCACCACTTTCTATTTTTTCCAACGGATCCCGCCAGATTTCCGTCTCCCGCAGGACGATCAGCCCGCGTTCATCCAGTTCCTGCAGATCGGCGAGATTACAGCCCGATTCGGCGTAGACCCACGCAACGTTGACGGCCTCCGGCGCGCGCATCAGGAAGCGCAGGGCCGACTGGCGGCGTGTGCGGGTGGCTACGGTTTTCCCCAGGTCCGGCAGCGCTGCTTCGGCCTGCTCCGGCGGGACCGCCAGTTGGGCTGTCCGCACGAACTTTGGGCGGATCGTGGGAGGCGGGAGGATCGACTGGCTGGTCAGCAGTCCGCTTTTTACCAGGTATTGGGCTGTTTTGCGCCAGTCCACCTTGCTGAAATGCCGGTCAATCTGGCGGCCGCGCAGCGGGCCTTTTTCAGACAGGAGTTTGATGATGCGTGTCTGCGTGGCGGTCCATTGCCGGTTCGCTTCCACTGCTCTCGGCTCCCTGAGCTCGAATCTCTGATCCGCTTGCTGGCTCAACCCGGATGGCAGCATCATGTCAATGATCGCCGCCAGGGGACTGAGCGTGGAGGCGGCCATTTGTTTCGCCAGCTCTATCTGCACATCTGTTAAAACCGGGAGTGGGTCGAGCAGGTCGAGAATGGATTTTGTCTCGGCCACCGAGGGCTGATCGACCAGCTCCAATACCACCCCCTGGGCAGTCTGCCTGCCAAAAGGTACCGTGACAAGATGCCCTGTACCTAATTTTCCCTGAAATCCGGAAGGCACGGAATAGTCGAAAACGCCAGTAACAGACGGGATGTTGACGGCGATTTGGGCGAACAGTTGCATAATTCCATTATAACGTAGGGGTGACCCATCAATCCGCCCTGAATTTTGGTTGGTTGGGAATTGGCAGGTAAACACAGGGTTGCTGAACGAATGTCGCCCGCCAACCCTGCTTCTATTTTATTCCTTTGAGGATGTCAGCAAAACCTTATTGGATTCAGCCTTGGGTGAGGAATGGAATTTTGTTATGGCTTCGCCTTTGAACAGAATTCTGTTTTCCCTTGTGCGAGATAAGTGTCCCTGTCCTGTCCGCCGGTGATTTGTTGAAATCTTTTCCAGTTACTGCATAGTTCCGGCTCGAGACCCGGGGTGATTTTTTGGGCGGCAATGCCAAGGTCGTAGGCCTTCGACCATTTTCCGGTTTGGGCAAATGCCTCGATGAACGGCAGGTACTCGCCTCCTGAGGACAGGGGCGAAATCCTTTGCCCCGGCTTCTGCGCCAAGCTGTATAATTGTTCCCCAGTCATTCATTTGGCGGGCCAGGTCCGCTTTTTCAAAGTAATAACACCATCGATGCAGGTTCCGACCCAAAAATGGCGGGATTTGAGTACCTTGGAGCCATCTCCGACCGTGATCTCATTTACGTTTGAGATCGGGAAGAGTATTTCTGACACCCGTAATAAACTTTGGGTCTCCTTTATAAACCGGTCGAGGATTCTCACGCATTCATTCGGATTGTTGATGTTAAAAGTACATTCCGATGGCCTGAGAGGTATTGCCTGTGAAATGACCTTCCTGCAATGTTATTGCCAAGAGACACGTCCGGCTTGTAATTTCGGATGTTATATGCCATATATCAAAATAGTCATACTCGCTTTTTTCCTCCAAGCTGGTTGCTAAAAAGGAGGTTTACGATGGAACCTGCCTCATAGTATGAACTTTTATCTGTAAACGTCCCAGACCCAAAGACCGCCGTACCTGGCTTCAGGTTGGGGATACGCCAGGCCATTTGCCAGTACAGGTTTTGTTGATTGGTCCAATCCAACCGGAATAAGTTTGAATTGGTCACTTGCAGGGAGATCGAAGAGGCCAGCAGGATGGCAAAAAGCCATTGTTTCTGGTTTCGTGTTCTGAACAGCCAATCCAGAATAGTAACCATGAGAATAACCGCCCCCAACATTGGTCCAAGAGTGAAACGGTCGGACCACTTTCCGGCAACAATAAACCTGCCTGTGGCCCAAACCGGGAATGCCCCAGTCATAAAAGCAACGCAACCCAGAACAAGCATCTGACAAAATGAATGGTGCTCAGGAGCGTTTTCATCACGGGTTGATCTGCGAAGATAGAGGCCGATAAGAACTGCTGACACAATTCCCACTGGCCAGGCAATCCTGGCAATTTTCGAATTAAGGATAATAAACTTATCGAAAGCCAAAGTCCCCGCCCATACAGACATCAATAAACGCACGGTATCTTGAATAAACCATCCCAATCAAGGTTTTCAACCCGCTTATCGGTGTCCTTAGAATGATTTTTATGAGATCGAGTGAATTCGGGTCTGATCCTACTGATTTAGGGATATAAAAAAGCCGCCACCACATCCAAATAACAAGTCCAATTATGAATGGCAGCCAGTAAAGAAGCGTCTTCAAGAAAGCTCTCTTTTTCTCTACTTTTTGGGATCGAAGAATGAACCAGATGATAAATGGGCGGATTAATTCAAGCAGGACGAAGTATTCCATCGTGAATATCTGGGCGATACCCAGTACGACGGATAATGGCATCCAAAGCCAAAAAAGCCTCTTGTTCTTCATGGCCAGGACAGTCAGGAAGAGTGAGCACGCAAACAACAAGAAGGTCATGAGATGTGGACTATAAGTAACGGAGACAGGTTGGCTTAAGAAACCCGGAAAAACAAACATCAATACGCCGATCCATCTATTCTGCCAGACACGCCGTGGCCATACCGCGTTTAAAGTGAAGTAAATGAATAGTATCCCAAGCCAGCGTAATAAGGAGCGCAACGAACTGCCATACAATTGGTGTCATTTTGACAAAAGAGAACAGGAAGAGATAAATCCAAATCCAACCTGGCCGTGTGGGGAAATAATGGAGGGCAACGCTTGGATTATTCACATAGTAAAGATGGACTTTCGCCCAATCATCCCAGTAGAAGCCCGGGCGGGAGAAAATGATCCCATAAGCGGCCAGGCCAATGAATAATAAAATGACTGGATAGAACCATGACCTGTCGACGATTTTCAGCCCGGTCCTGATCGTCCGTGCAAGGAAATTCTTCATAAACATTGTCCTCTCATTACTTGGTTTTCAATATCACTGCGGCTCCATAACCCACCACCCGGCTGTAATCTCCGGTCACATCTCCGGAAGTGGCATGGTGAAGCACCTTGACGGTATCAGCACCCAATCCTTTGGCAGCCCATAATACCGCGGTCAATGCGCCCAGTCCACAGGCAAAGCCTTTCTCTTCCTCTTCAGCACAAAAAACATCCTCCGGTGAGAAGGACTCGATCCGGCGTAGCATTTCAGTGTCGAAGGATAAGGCCTCTTTTTGGGTGTAAAAGTGGGATAGATCAGTCGATGCGACCAGCAAAGCCTGCCTGCCACGCAGAGTCTCAGCCAGGGTGGAACCAAGTTGCTGTGAAATCCTGGGAGATTGGGCGCGTACCATCACGGGCAGGAGTTTGAAATCGCCCGCCAGGGCACGCTGGAGGAAAGGCAGTTCTATTTCCAGGGAATGCTCCTGGTCGTAGGCTACCCGCGTCAGGCCGTAACCCAGGGTCTCTTTGAAATGAGAATCGAGCGCCGCCACCGCTTCCTCGTCCACCGGGATCTGGCCCAGCGGGGTGGAGTAAGCCGAGTGGGCGGTCGTAAGCAATGGTTCATAATAGGGCTGATGCATCGGCGAGAGGACGGCCACCAGATCAGGTTTCGCTCCACGGACCGCTGCAAAGGCATACCCGGCCACCGGCCCGGAGTAGATGTGACCGGCGTGTGGGGCGATGACGGCAACCACCTCGCCGGGAAGTTCAGGCAGTTCAGCCTGGTCAAGGTACTGGTCCACGGCGCGCGCAAGCGCCTTGGGGTTGCCTTCGTACCATGTCCCGGCCAAGGCAGATGGACGAACAGGTGCGATTGTTGCCATATGACACTCCTTGTTCGTGTTTATTTTAGCACGGAAGGGAGGTTCTTTCACCTGATGGTTTTGTGAAAGGTGAATTGGGACTTGATTTTCTTGTAACCGATCGCCTCGTAGAATTGGTGGGCTTCCTGGCGGATGATATTGGAGCGTAATCGCACCTCGTGGATTCCGAGCTCGCGTGACCAGGCCTCCGCCTGAACCATGAGCGCTTTCCCCACTCCCTGCCCGCGTTGATTTTCTTCCACTACCAGGCCGCCAATTTCAGCATATAGATCGGATTCCACCGTTGGGCTGGCGTAAACGTGTACCCACCCGGCGATCCGTCCGTCCACTTCGGCTACAAAAATGGCCTGGTCAGGTTGTGATTGAATTCGTGCCAGCCGGGTTGTCACTTGCTCCGTGCTGGATGGATAGCCCAGTTGGCCGGCGAGTTTGGCAAGCTGGGAGCTGTCCTGTCCGCTGACTAATCTAATCTTGGGGGTGTTCATCCAGGCGGGTTTTTTCGCTGGAATGCGCGTTGATTCAACCACCAGAGCAGCAGGGCCAGGCTGCCAAGCAGCACGCCCAGACCCGGCCAGATGACCAGCCAGATGTTGAACGTTTTTTGCTGCGCTTTTTGGGCGGCTGGCGGTTGGATGACACGCATTGCACCGGGTGGTGTCGCTTGAGGAGCCGATAGGACAAGCGCTTCCGGAGTAGGCGTTGCCAGCCCGGAATGATCTGCATTGTTTTGGGGAACCGCGGCAGGTGCCAAAGTGGCGGGAGCCAAAGTTGCGGGGGCCAAAGTGGCTGAGGCCATGGGGGCAGGTGCAGCTACGGCAGGTGCTAAAGTGGCTGGGACCAAAGTGGCGGAGGCTATGGGGGGAGGTGCAGCCATGGCAGATATCAAAGTGGCTGGAGCCAAAGTGGCTGAGGCTATGGGAGCAGGTGCAGCCACGGCAGGTGCCAAAGTGGCAGGTGCTAAAGTGGCTGGGGCCAAAGTGGCGGGGGCCAAAGTGGCGGGGGCCATAGGGGCAGGTCCGGCCACGGCAGGTGCCAAAGTGGCTGGAGCCGAAGTGGCTGGAGCCACGGTGGCGGCGGCCATGGGGGCAGGTGCCACCCCGGCGGGCGCCTTGGTTTCGGCCGCTGACGGGCCGCCGCCGAAACCGCTGGGTGCAACCGCCAGCATTGGGGCGGCCGCGTTGAAGGAAAGTTGCCCGACCAGGCTCGTGCCCAATGTGAAGATGAACAACAACATGGCAACCGCCGCGGCCCATGAGAACACCGGGACAAGGCGCGGGACGGGGGGGCGGATCCCCGCCATCCCGGGTGTCAATGTGAAGTTGCGTGGGGCGCGCCGTTTGGGTGTGCGCTGGAGCAATCCACGCGTCTGGCGGAGCTCTTCCAGTGCCTCGGCAAGATCCGAATCTGTCTCGGAGACGCACTTCCAGGTGCGTTCTCTCTGATTCCGACAACTGCCCGTCGAGGTATGCCGAAAGGTTTTCCATGTCGCCGAAGGATGGGGTTGTCATACGCTGCTCTCCTCTTCCAGACGGAAGGCAGCCGGTAAAAGTTCCCTGAAACCTCGCAGGCACTCGCGCAGGCGCAGCCGTGCACGCGGCAAGCCGGGACTTTACCGTTCCGAGCGGTTTCCTTAGCGCAACGGCGACTTCAGAGTAATCGAGGCCCTGGATGTCGGCCAGGACGACAACCGCCCTGAAATCGGTTGGCAGATTTTCCAGGCAGTGCTGGATGGCATGTTCAAGCTCGGCCTGGTCCAGGATATCTTCGGGGGAGGCATTCGGGTCAGCCAGCCAGCCTGGCGACTCGACTTCCTCGCCATCGGCGGTTTCGGGCTCGAGAGGCGTGGTGGGACGGCGTTTCTTGCGACGCAGCTCGTCGTAACAAGCATTGGTGACAGTTCGGAGCAACCACGCACGGAAGGAACCGCCGCGGTAGGAGTTTAAAGCGCGGAAGGCCGAAAGAAAGGCTTCCTGCACCGCATCCGCGGCCTGGTCCTCGTCGCTCAGGATACGCAGCGCAGTGTTGAAAAGGGTCTCCTGGTAGGCAAGCACGAGGGTGTTGAAGGCGTTGAGGTCGCCGTGCTGGGCGTCAAGGATGAGGGTGGGTTCGTCCATTGGAGCTATTCTACACTAGGTTAGCGGTAAGCTCGTGTGAATTCTGACGCGAACGAAGAGAATTGTTCCCGCAGCGTGAGCGTTTCAGGGATGGGAGGTTCGGAGGATCTATCCCTTCAAAACGACCTCAATCGCCTTTAATTCTTCTTCAGTAAACGTTAGATTGTCAAGCGCAGCCAGGTTCGTCTCCAATTGCTTGACACTGCTTGCCCCGACCAGCGCCGAGGTGACCTGCGGTTTTCGCAGCACCCAGGCTATGGCCATCTGCGCCAGGGATTGCCCGCGCTGTCGGGCGAGTTCGTCTAGTTTCAGGGTTTTTGGCAGGTTTCTCTTCACGTCTTCGGACGTCAACCAGACGCGTTCGGTTTTCGTGGCGCGCGCACCTTCCGGGATGCCATTCAAATACCGGTCGGTCAGCTGTCCCTGTTCAAGCGGCGAAAAAACGATGCAGCCTATCCGCTCTTTTTCGAGCGTGTCCAGCAAACCTTCTTCCACCCAACGGTCCAGCATACTGTACCTGGCTTGGTGGATAATACACGGCGTGCCCAGCTCGCGCAGGATCCCGGCCGCCTGGCGGGTCTGTTCCGGTTCGTAGTTCGAAATGCCAACGTAGAGCGCCTTGCCCTGGCGTACGGCGCTGGCGAGTGCTCCCATCGTCTCTTCCAACGGCGTTTCCGGATCCGGGCGGTGGCTGTAAAAAATGTCCACGTATTCCAGTCCCATGCGCTTGAGCGACTGGTCGAGGCTGGCCAGCATGTATTTGCGGGAACCCCATTCGCCATACGGACCGGGCCACATGTCATAGCCGGCCTTGGTGGAGACGATGAGTTCATCGCGGTACGGGGCAAAATCCTCCCGCAGAAGCCGGCCGAAGGTCTCCTCGGCGGAACCGGAAGGCGGGCCGTAGTTATTGGCCAGGTCGAAGTGTGTGATACCGTGGTCGAAAGCGCAGCGGGCGATGGCGCGGCTGTTCTCGATCACGTCCAGGCCGCCGAAGTTATACCACCAGCCCAACGAGATGGCAGGCAGTTTCAGCCCGCTGTGGCCCGTGCGGTTGTATTTCATATTATCGTATCGGCTAGCAGATGCGACAAACATTTTGCCTCCTGAAATCAGAGTAATGCCGGCTGTTCGGGTTCTCCAGGTGAGCTTTGCCAGCCAAAAACCTGTAGATCGATCCTGCCGCGTTCATTGAACTGAACGCCTTCCCCTTCCAGCCACTGGCGTTGATGCTCTGCTCCCGGGCGAACACTGATCTCTCCCTTGGAGTTGATCACCCGCTGCCAGGGCACATCCTCGGGGCATTTTGCCATGGCCGACCCCACCCAGCGCGGACCGAAGACCCGGTAAGCTTTCTCGTCCACACCTTCCGGGGGTGGCATCATCCGGGCGATCTGCCCATAGGTGGCAACCCTCCCGGCTGGAACCTGCCGGACGATATCCCAGACCTGGTGGTTGAAAATGATTGGGTCGGGAGGGGATGTGAAAGATGGCATTTTTTCTCCTACGGGATACCCAATTCCTTTTTCTCGGCCTTCATCCCATTATGATTAAGATAAAGCGCCAAAATCGATAAGAGTAGGACGATAAATCCCCAGACTATATTGACAATTCTGGACGGATACCGATAGAGTTGGAAAGCACCGGCCAGGGAAATTATCATAAGAAACAAATATATAGTGTTCATGAATTTGATTTGCTTGATCGAGCCAGGATCGAATACTTTCCAGGCTCCTGACCTGGCAAAATATAACTGGGCGAACATCGAACAAAAAATGATCCCGGCTGTTGCTGCCAGCCATCCAGATGGGTTGGTAACCAAAAGGCATTGAATAGCTTGGCTGAGCATTTGAAAAGCATGATGATCGTGAACAAGATCGAGATGGGCGATTTTAGTACTATGCTGCCCCATGAAGTCTGCGCCCACGAGTTGGCAATGGTAAGAATAGAAGCTATGAAGAACAACAGGAGATACCAGTGGGATTCCTGAAGTTCATGCAGCAACGGAGACAACTGGGTCAGTAGAGCCGCCATGGCAAGGCCACCCAGCACTGTCCAGAAGTTGACCACTGCTTCGCGTTGCAAATATACATCCTCCACTCCATGGGTGGTCCATAGACGCAATTCAGGAGTCCTTCCGGAAGGGAGCGATTTACTTTTAGCTTCTTTTGGCTTGTTGCTTTCTGATTTTTGTGGCATATTTTATGCTTACCAACTCCAGTTTTTTAGTTTTTTCATTGCCTCGCGTGCCGTCAGGTCCAATTGCAGCGGGGTTATGGATACATAGCCGGCCTTGATGGCGCCGTAATCAGTTCCTTCTTCGTCCACACCGGTCGGGAACTCCCCGCCAATCCAGTAATAGGGTTTGCCGCGCGGGTCGGTACGGGCGTCCAGCGCATCCCGGTAGACGCGCAGTCCCTGGCGGGTGATCATAAATCCTTTGAGTTCATCTTCTTTCAAATAAGGCACATTAATATTCAACAACACCCCTTCCGGCAGGCCCTCCGCCAGCACCCTGGCTGCCACACGTCGCCCGACCTGCGCGGCTGTGCTGTAATCCAGCGTGCCGTGGAAATCCGCCGGTGCATGCAGCGAGACTGCCATACCCGGCACACCGCCGATGACCGCCTCCATGGCCGCCGTCACCGTGCCGGAATAGGTCACGTCGTGGCCAATGTTCTCGTGCGGGTTGATTCCCGAGACCACCAGGTCAATCTTCTCTTTGACCACCCCCAGCAGGGCAAGTGCCACACTGTCAGAGGGCGCGCCGTCGGTGGTCAATCCTGTGGAGCCGTCCGCCAGCAGCACCTCATGTGCCCGCAGCGGGCGGTCCATCGTCTTGACATGCCCCGAAGCCGACCAGTTGTGATCCGGGGCGAAGACCGTCACCTTGCCCAATCCCCGCATTTCCTGCGCCAACGCCAGCAGGCCGGGCGCCTGCACTCCGTCATCATTCGTAACCAAAATGTGCATGGGAAAAGCCTCTCGCCAAATTGTACCGCGTATATAATCAAGTTATGTATCGTGCATTTCTCTCGGTGCAATGCCGGGTAGTCGGGTCAATCCACCGATACCCACTTTGCCTTCTATGGGAAAAACCATGAAACGTTCATTGTTCTTACTGGCCGGATTGTTATTGATTATTTCCGACTGCACATCGAAACCGGCGACAGCAAAACTAACCATTTATTTCACCAACATAAACCGTTATGCGACTGGCACGGAGCCGTATGAAGACCCCGTCACGCGCTTGGTCCCGGTGACCGGTTCCCTGCCTGAGATGACTTTATCGCAGTTATTCCTGGGGCCGACACCAGAGGAAAAGGCACAGGGATTGGAGGTTGTCCTGAGCGGAACGACCGGCTTCAGCAAATTGACCATCCAGGCTGGCGTTGCGCGCCTCTACCTGACCGGGAAGTGTGATTTGGGTGGTTCAACCTACACCATCGGCAACCTGATTTTCGCCAACCTGGCGCAGTTCCCGGAAATTCGCTGGATCAAAATCTACGACGAAAACGGCGGGACGGAAACGCCCGAAGGGCAGTCGAGTTCCATCCCATTCTGCCTGGAACCCTGAAATGGTGATCTTCGGATTTTTCCCGCTTATCCATTCCCGTTTTTTCGTTGCAATGAGATTGATTGACTCACCACAGATATAATGTGTAGGTCATACCGGTGAATAGTAAGCCGACCAGATTTCACAGTACGTCTTTTCTTCCTGCTCCCAACGCTCATCGCTCCAGCCCAACTCCGGCTGGACGATCTTTCTGATTTTCTCCATCTCTTCCATCCCCCCACCCGGCAGATTGATATTCAACCGCACCCGCCGGGCCATTAGATCATCCAGATGGATGACCCCCTCACTGCGTGCCGCCCAGCGTAATTCGGCCCACAATGATGGGCTGGAACCGATGGCTTGCAGTTCGCCCGTCTGTGCGGCGTTCACCAGGTTGCAGGCTTCAGCGCCGTAGCGTCCCAGCAGGCGCAGGCGCAGCTCTGGTGGCATATCGCACAGGCTGGTCTCAGGCGGCAGTGGATCGAGTACCCGCTCCTCGATCCTCAATCGTGGGTGCTCGGGTAGAACCGAGCGCACCGCCCTCAAAGCCTTCTGCGCCATCAGCCGGAAGGTGGTTAGTTTTCCGCCGCTGACGGTCAGCAACCCGGATTCATTCCACAAAACAAACTCACGCGACTCCTTCGACGGATCAGCCTTGCCTGTATCCACCACTGCCCGCACTCCAGCCAGGCTGGACTGCACATCGGCCAGCCTCAGGCCCATGTCCGGGAAGGCGTGCAGCACGGATTCCATCAGATAATCGGCTTCAGCCCGACTGATGCGTAGATCGGTGGAGATGGCTGTATCGTGATCCACGTCGGTGGTCCCCACCAATGTCACGCCTTCCCATGGCAGGATGTAGACCGGCCGGCCGTCTGCAGGGTGCATGAAGGTGACTGCGCGCGTCAGTGGGAGTTTGGACTGCGGCAGGAAGATGTGACTGCCGCGCAAGATGCGCAACCGGGCGCGCCCCCCACCTGCCTGCGCATTTCATCGGCCCAGGCGCCTGTTGCACTGACCACGACCCGGGCGTGCACCTCGGTCGTTTTCTTGCCCTGAGCAGCGTTGAGTGGACCTGGTGCCAGGTCCCGTACTGCCACACCTGCGAGGCGGTTCTTTGTCCTTAGCAATCCTTCCACCCGGGCATAATTGAGGGCCTGTGCGCCATCCTTCACCGCCTCCCCGACCACCCGCAACACCAGCCGGGCATCATCCGTCTGGGCATCGAAATATCGGAAGCCGGACACCAGTTCCGCAGAGGTCAGTTGGGGGACGAGGCTGCGCAGACCATTCAGGTCATAGGAGGCGTGGTTCCACTTGAGTGCCATGATGTCGTACATCGAAAGGCCAACGCCGAAAACCCAGCCGGGGGTTTTATCGCCGCGGAAGTTTGCCATGACGAATGGCAGGGGTGTGACCAGTCCGCGCCCTTCCTTGAGCAGGTGCTCACGCTCGTGGACCGATTCCCAGGTCAGTTTGACCTGGGCATTCTTGAGGTAACGCAGCCCGCCGTGCACGAGTTTGGAGGAGCGGCTTGAAGTACCGGAGGCAAAATCGCCCTGCTCGAACAGGACGGCTTTCAGCCCGGCCCTCGCCGCCTCACGCAGGATCCCTGCGCCGGTGATGCCGCCGCCGATCACGATGAGATCGAACTCCCCGTCGAGTTGTGACCAGACACTCTCACGCCAGCCTTGCGACCACATATCTGCCTCTATAGTAACGCCTTATATGGTTTCGCTTCCCTTCTTATCGATCCATGGCAGCCTCGTGGAGCCAGCCGACAATTTCCTCCTTGGTCGGGAATCGTCCGCTGCAAACCACTTTTTCGTTGATGACAAGGGTTGGTAAAACTAAAACCAAAGCATACCGGATGATCTCGGAGGCATCAGTTACCTCGGTGATGGTCATTTGAAATTGGAGTTCATGTTGAACGGCCGATACCATCCGGTGCACAGCATAGCGTTCGGGAGCCCCGAGACTGAGGATTTTAACGGTAAGCACGATGTTGTTCCTCTCTGTCGGAGTTAAGTAACTTGCCCGGATTCATCATCCCGTCCGGATCGAACTGCCTGGCAAGCGTTTCCAATGCCTGCATTCCGAAGGGACCTTTTTCCGCCGCCAGGTAAGGGGCGTGATCCAATCCAATCCCGTGCTGGTGAGAGATCGTTCCACCGTGCGTCACGATGACGCGACTTGCCGCGCCTTTCAGGACCTGCCAGCGTCGAAGCGTTTCCTCTGGATCGCTTGCACGCCGGTAGAGGTAGGTGATATAGACACTGGCTCCGTCATTGTAAACGTGGGAGAGATGGGCAAAAACCAGAACGCGTTCGTCCACGTCTGCCAATCCCGCGTGGATGACTTCCTGAGTTTCCAATGCAGTTGCCATCACGCTCACCCATGGGACGGCCGTTTCGAGTGTATCCAGGGCATAGCCGGCGTCCCAGAGCGAATTGCGCAGATAGGGGGAATAGAAACGCGATTTCTCCCAGATCTTTCCAATGGTCGTACCGATCATCAGGCCGCCATGCGCCCGGATGATCTCCAACGCTTCGCGGCGCGCCTGGGTGGCCTGGCGGCGCGTCCCGGTCACACCGAAGACCAGCAGCGAGCGCTCATTGTCAAATCCGATCAGCCGCAGACCGCGCCCGGCCCACTTGACCAGGTCGTTTTTTCCGGCCAATGCCAGGGTGGTAGCCGTTTCCATTGCATTGCTCAGGCGCAGCATGGAAACGCCAACGCCGGACTGGACAATTGATCGCACGGCCGACGTACCCTGGTCCCAGGTGTGGAAGAAAACACCATAAAAGGCCTCGAACTCCGGTAAACATCGCACGCGCAGCGTGGCCCGCGTTACAATGCCCAGGCGTCCTTCCGAGCCCAGAAAAACCTGCTTAAGATCCGGCCCGGCCGCCGAGGCCGGATGTGCGGGCAGGTCCAATGCGCCGATGGGCGTCTCGACATGCCCACCTGCAAACAGGTTCTCGATGCGCCCGTAGTGGTAGGATTGCTGTCCACTGGAGCGGGTGACGATCCAGCCGCCCAGTGTGGAGAATTCAAAGGATTGTGGGAAATGTCCAAGTGTGAGACCGTGTGCATTGAGCTGCCTTTCGATTTCCGGCCCGGATACACCGGCCTCGAATGTTGCCAGGTGGGAAGTCTCATCCAAGTCCAGCAACCGGTTCAGGCGTGACAGGTCGACGGTCAGGACCGGCGCCTCGCCAGGCGGGGGATTGATGTGGCCGACCACACTCGTCCCGCCGCCGTAGGGGATGAGTTTTATGCCGGTCTTTTTGGCAAACCCCAGCAGCTCTCGCACTTCTTCGTCGCTGACCGGGTAGGCTACACCATCCGGGAAAGTGCCAATGCGCCCGGAGCGGAGTGCGATCCAATCCGGCAGCGACTGTCCACGCGCATGCCGCAGTCGCTCTTCGGGATCGCTGGAGATCAAGGGATGCGCAGGCAGGCGCGCAGCTCCAACACCCGCCAGGGCTTGCCCGAGCGATACGTCTTCCAGGCGCGCGCCTTCTCCAGCGAGACCCGCCAGGTAACGAGCAGCAGAGTCAGGCAGCAGGTAGTGGACTGCTTCATCACCCCAGCCATTCCAGCGTTTTATAATCAGCCTCGTTTGTGTCAGATTTCACTTGGATTCTACCCCCAAAAAAACTCCCTGCCTTTGGAATTCATGTGGCTTGGATTGAGATGGGGACCATCCCCAATGTATCAGTCGCCAACGGAATTCCTGTAAAAAATCCCGCCGGTTCATTCCGGCGGGAGAAGTTCGAACATCCAAGGAAGGATATTATCCGCGGTTTCAGAGGGAGGCAGGGGTTGTTTGGTTTTGTTTTCTATTTTTGCGTCCCCGCAGGCGTCATAACATACCACACTGTGTTCGCATTCTCGCCGTTGGTGTCGCCAGCGACCTTATCTTTAGTAGAGTAATAGAGCGGCCAGCCGTTATATGTCACCTGGACCGTGCCATCGGTGCGGGTAGTGGTGCCCAGCATGGAGGCTGTCACGCCCGTACCGGCAGTTGGGGCTCCATTTGTCAATAATGCCGGCCAATTTGTAGCGCAACTGTCATGGCATTTACTTACACCCGGTGTATCCTTGGTTCTGATATACAAGGTCATTCCTGTGGAATCTACCAGGAAGGAACCAAGCGTAGTATTCTGACCGACATTCACAACAGCCGGCGAGGTTGGAGTTGCTTGAGGTGTTGGGGTCGGGGCTTCGGTGAAGGTGGCGGTTGGGGCGGCCGGTGCAGGAGTCGGTTTGGATGAACCGCAGGCAGATACCACCAGCATAAGTATGAGAAGAGCGAAATACATGTTTTTGTTTTTCATGATGATCCTCAGGAAGAATTTTGATGCATTCCCGTGTCTCACGAACAGGGAATGCGAAGGATATTTTATCCTATTTTGACAAAAAAATCGTAAACTATATTAATCCTTGCTGAGAGAGCCTTTACATCTCTATGGATCCTGCATAAAAAACTCCCGCCGGTTCGTTCGGGCGGGAGGTTGAATAAATGAAAATTCCATAAACTCTGCTAGAACTTCAAATGCTTGACCGTCAGTCCGTCGTTGATGATCTCCTTGAGCAAATCGATCCCGATCCGCAGGTGCAGACTGGCAAAATCCTTCGTTACCTTTTGGTCGGACGCGGCAGTTTTGATGCCATCCGGCTCCATTGGCTGGTCGGAGACCAGCAGCAGTGCGCCGGCGGGGATCTTGTTGTAGAACCCGGTGATGAAGAGTGTAGCCGTTTCCATGTCGATTGCCAGTCCGCGGATGCGACGTAAATATCTCTTGAACTCCTCGTCGTGTTCCCAGACACGCCGGTTGGTCGAGTAGACCGTGCCGGTCCAGTAATCACGCTGGTAGTTGCGGATGGTGGTCGAAACCGCTTTTTGCAGGTTGAAGGCTGGCAGCGCCGGCACTTCCGCTGGAAAATAATCATTGGAAGCGCCTTCGCCACGGATGGCCGCGATCGGCAGGATGAACTCACCGATGCCGGGTCTATCTTTCAATCCCCCGCATTTACCCAGGAACAGGCAGGCTTTCGGTTGGATGGCTGAAAGCAGGTCCATGACCGTGGCGGCATTGGCGCTGCCCATCCCGAAGTTGATGATGGTGATCCCGTTCGCGGTCGCATTTGGCATGGGCTTGTCTTCACAGCAGATATGCGTGCTGTGCATTTCGGCGAACATGCTGACATAATTGCTGAAATTGACCAGCAGGATGTATTTGCCAAAATCCTCCAGCGGTGTGCCGGTATAACGCGGCAGCCAGTTCTGGACGATTTCTTTTTTCGTCCTCATATTTTCTCCCAGACTTGATAGAGCCCCAAAAGCCCGTTTGTGCCGTCCGAGTGGAACGTTTGGCGGACCCGGAACCGGCTGGTCGCGGCCAGGGCCTCCAATTCTGTCTCGTCGAAATGGTGCACGTAACGCAATCCGCGCCCCCCGCTGCGCCAGTCGAGCAGGTAATCACCGTCTTCGACTTCTTCCGGTGAAAGCCCGGCATCCTCCCAGGGCTGGATGCGATCCTTGAGTTTTTCATTATTCAAGAATTGCCACTCGGAATGGATGAACCGTCCGCCAGTCCGCAGCAGGGCATGCACTTTGTTCAGGATGTTCAAGCGTAATTCCTGACCGGGGATGTGGTGAAGGGTTGCAAAAGCAGTTACCAGGTCAAAAGGTTGGGTGAGGGAAGCTACGATCTTTTTATCCCAATCCGGGCTTGTCAGGTCGGCACGTATGAATGTCGCCGGTGCGTCTTCCCAACCATGCCTGGCAACTTCCAACAACGGAGGGCTGAAATCCACCCCGACGTACAAGCCGCGGTGTCCGCGTCGCATCAGTTCGCGTGCCAACTCCCCGTTACCGCAGCCCAGGTCGAGTATGCATTCGTCATCTGCAAGACTATCCAGCACCTGTAGCACTCCTGGCTGGAGGCGCAGCCGCGTGGAAGAGAACTCGTGCCCGAAGGTCTGGTAGAATTGTTTATTCAGTGCGAGCAGCCGCGCAGCTGTTTGGCTTTTCATGATCAGTCTCATTATACTGTGGGAAACAGTGGTTAAAAAAAGTTCCTTTCAGCAACTTCGTGCCCTGACACCCGAGAAACTGGCCCTGGCCCGTCTCATCCTGGAGGATGTGCGCGCTGGATTTCCGGTAATGGAGGCAGTCCGGAGACATCCCGTGGAGGCTGGGTATGTCAACAAATCTGCACTGGTGGCTGCCTACCACCAATTGGTTGAGAGCGGCGGGTGGGAGGCTGATGAGGCGATGCTGGCAGCCATCCGTCTGAAACCGGTGCGGACGCTCTCCGGAGTGACCACCGTTACGGTGCTGACCAAGCCATATCCATGCCCCGGGACGTGCATCTTTTGCCCTGATGACATACGCATGCCAAAATCATACCTGCCCGATGAGCCGGGGGCGATGCGTGCCCTTGAGCACGGTTTTGACCCGTATGCGCAGGTCAAAGCACGCCTGGAATCCCTGACAGCCGTCGGCCACCCAACCGACAAGGTGGAGTTGCTCATCCTGGGTGGAACATTCTCCGCGTACCGGCGGGATTATCAGGAGTGGTTCGTCCGTCGCTGTTTTGAGGCAATGAACGCCCTCCCCCCAGCCTCTCCCCGTTCGTGGGAGCGGTTGGGGGCAACTGAAACCCAGCTCGTCACACCATCCCCTCTCCCCTCGGGAGAGCGGCAAGCGCTGAGGGATGTTCACCTCTTCAATGAATCTGCTCCACACCGCAACGTAGGCCTCTCGGTTGAGACCCGGCCCGACGAGGTCAGCCCGGATGAGCTGGCCTGGTTCCGGTCCCTGGGTGTGACCAAAGTTCAGATGGGCGTACAGAGTCTGGATGACCGTATCCTTGAACTGAATCAGCGCGGTCACACTGTGGCTGAGGCGCAGCGAGCCACCGCCCTGCTGCGTGCTGCCGGGTTTAAAATAGTCCTGCATTGGATGCCCAACCTGCTGGGTGCAACGCCCGATTCCGACCGCCTCGATTTTCCCCGTCTCTGGAAGGGCCTCTGCCCGGACGAGATCAAGATTTATCCCACGCAGCTTCTTGAGACCGCTCCCCTCTACGATTACTGGCTCCGGGGAGAATATCATCCATATACCACGGGGGAATTGGTCAACCTGTTGGCAGACGTAAAGCCCACCATCCCGCGCTACTGCCGCGTCAACCGCGTCATCCGCGACATCCCCTCACCTCACGTTGTGGCCGGGAACAAACGCAGCAGCCTGAGGCAGGACGTGCATGCGGAAATGGTCCGGCGCGGTACCCATTGTGACTGCATTCGCTGTCGTGAAGTGCGTGGAGGTAATGTGGAGGCGGCTTCCCTCCGTCTCGACGATCTGGTTTACCATCCGGAGGGCGCTGAGGAGCACTTCCTGTCTTTCATCACCCCGGAGGATAAGATTGCCGGTTTCCTGCGGCTTTCCCTGCCTGGCCCGGATTCACCTGTTACTGGCTTGGCTGAACTGGACGAGGCGGCTATCATCCGCGAGGTGCATGTATACGGGCAATCGTTGGCAGTGGGTGCCGAGCAGAGTGGCGCAGCACAACACGCGGGTCTCGGCACACGCCTGCTGGCCGAGGGCGGCCGGATTGCCAGGGCAAAAGGATACCGCCGGATGGCGGTCATCGCGGCGGTGGGAACTCGCCAATATTACCTCGAACGCGGCTTTGAGCGGGGGGAACTATATCTGGTGAAAACCACCTAAAGTCATTTCGGCGGAACCAGTCCCGACTGGGGCATCTACTTTGCGCCCTTTTCCCAGTCTGTGACTGCCTGCTGGATGAACGCCTTGACCTGCGGGTCTGGTATCTTCTCAACCCCTTCATACCTGTTTAACCCATCCTTTATAATGACAATGCCGCCCGGTCCTTCGATCAACCGGATGTCGCGGTCTTTGAACATGCTGGTCGCAAGTTTATCCTGCAATACTTTATTTATTTGCTCGATGATACTGTCGAGAACTGGCACAGGCGGGTTTTCCTCACCGGCGAGGTTACCCTGATTATTTTTGGTCTGAACCGGTTGCGCAGCAACTGCGGCCTCTGGCGCGGCAGCCTGGACCGGCTGCGCAGCCACTTCCGGCTCTGGCGCGGTAGACTGGATCGGCTCAGGCGCAGTTCCCTGCCCTGACGCGGCTGGTCGGGTCGTTTCCAGCCAAGGGCGCAGATCCAGCACCAGGCTGACCAGGCGCTGGCGCTGCTCTGGCTGGAGCGCCTCTTTGTTGTCCAGTCGCTTTCCATCCATTTCCAGCCAGACTTTATTACCACCTGTCCGCCAGGCACCAAAAATTTCGACATCGTTATCTTCAGCGAGGTTGTTCTTTGTGGTCGGTGGAGTCGGGCGTGCACTGGGACGCCTTTTCAGTGCACGTTCAATTAATCCACCGATGGCTGCCCCGATCATCAAGATGATAAAATATAGAAAAATGTTGGCTGATGTATTCATGGACTCTACTCCTCGCATCCTATAGCGCAGAACACAATTAGCTTATTTTACCGGATTTTGAACTTTCGTAAATGCCTGGCAGGTCGGGCAAAAATGCGTTCCGCGCTGGCCGACGACAATGCGCTCGATTTTCGTCCCGCAAACCGGGCAGGGCTCGCCTTGACGGCCATAGACCCGGAAATGGTTCTGGAAATCCCCGCCGCGGTAGACCCAGTCGATGCTGGCACCGTTCCGGCGGATTCCTTCCATCAACACCTCCCGGACGGCCATCCAAAGGATTTCAGCCTCGTTCTCCGTGACTGAATCGGATGGTGTCAATGGATGGAGCCTTGCCATGTGCAAGGCTTCGTCTGTATAGATGTTGCCCAGCC
>CAWDYX010000002.1:0-114429 GCA_963806575.1 uncultured Chloroflexia bacterium
ATCTGGTCAAGGCGCTCCTCCAAGCCCACCAGGCCACCCTGCTGGGCCTGTCAGCGGAGGCCGTAAATCTGGCAATCCTCCTGGTAAATACAATGGATCAGTTAATTAATATGACAAATATTATCATAATTGGTGGTATAATGATTGTAGTGCAGGTGGAAAATCCACCACACAGTTTTTCATAATCCTAAGGAGTTACATATGAATGCAATAGAGATAGTTAAAGCCGGATTAGCCACCTCTGAATCCGGACAACCTGGCAAGTTTGCTGACTGGTTATCTGAGGATATGGTATTTGCCGGGCCGTTACCTCAACCCGTAGGCAAACGCGAATTCGTGGGCATACAGAGCGCCATGGTGGCCGCCATGCCAGACTGGAGATTCAACGGGAAAGATTTCAAACAAGATGGCGATACAGTAACTGCCACGTTCCAGATCAGCGGAACGCAGACAGCCGAATTGAATCTGCCCATACCGGGTTTCACGAAGTTTCCAGCCAGCGGAAAGCATGTTTCGCTGCCGAAAGAAGGTATGACTTTCACGATAAAAAATGAAAAAATCACCCGGATAAAGTCAGCCAGGGTGGTAGGCGGAGGCGTGGCGGGGGTTTTGTCTCAACTTGGCGCTTCCATGCCAAAAATGTAGAACCTACTTGTATCAATAAATATAAGGAAAAAACGCAGGTCTCCCGATCACCGGAGACCTGCGGTCATTTACGCGGCCCGCGTTCCTAATGGCGAGATGTTTTGGGCCTTATCGGAACCACTTCATCTATCCCGGCAAATTAAAAAGAAAATCCCCTTACGGGGATTTATCTGAAATCAATGGGCCCGGTAGGACGTGTACCCCGCCAGGGGCAGTCGAACCTGCGACCAAACGTATTCAGGCTCTAATCCAGTCCGGCTACATAATATCCTTGAGTTGGAAAGCAGTTGTGAACCTGGCGGTTACAGGTCCAATTCCTGAATAACCATAATCTCACGGCAGGGGAATTATGATATAATTAGTCCACTTATCCTAGGATAGTGGTTCGAAAACGCCAGTCCTTTATAGGCCTGGCTTTTTTGTATCATTTTCCAACAGGTTGAACCAGGAGGCGATCATGGACTTCAAAATCGGCGATACGGTCATTCACGGTACGTATGGTCTCGGGAGAATCGTCCGGTTGGAGGAGCAGACCTTCTCGGGTAAGAAGACGCTCTACTACGTGGTCCAGGTCCGGGACATGACTATCTGGGTTCCAGCGGATGCGCAGGTGATGAGCCGCCTGCGTTCCCCAACACCGCAGGGTGAGTTTCCCAGGCTGTTCTCCATCTTGAACGAACCCGGCGGAACCCTGCCGGACGACCGGCTTGAACGGAAGACGTACCTGGTGGAAGAATTGAAGGACGGAAAAGCCAAATCCTGTTGCCGGGTAGTCCGTGACCTGTCGTTCTTTCAGTATGGAAAAACGCTCAACGATAATGATAGACTTGTCCTGAAACAGGCCTCTGATTCGCTGCTCGGTGAGTGGGAATTCTCCCTTTCCATCCCGTTGGCGCTGGCCCAGGTCAAGCTGCAAAGCCTGTTGATAAAGCCATCCCAGCCGCTCGCCAACCCGTGACAAACCCAGGCGGTTAAGCAGACAATCGAATTAGTCGGTGGACCGAAAAAAACCCCACAAGGGTTTTTTTTATGACTTGTGAGCCGGGACGGACGTGTACCCCGCTCGGGGTAGTCGGACACATCCCCATAAGGGGACCTGCAACCAAGCGATTATGATCCGGGCATCTGTCTTCTAGGAGTTTTAAGATCTAGCTAGAGTGGGCCTCTTCAAATGCCTCCCAGGTTTCTCGCCCCAACCAGATCAGGAACACAAGTGCGGCGATATCTTCGATCCACCACCAACTCAGCAGAAAGTTCAAAAGCAGGCCAATTAGGACAGTTCCAGCCATGTAAGCACAAGTGATCGAACTCACTGCATCCCCTGCGAGTGCATCGCTGTGGATTTGATTCGATATGCGGCGTTTGCTGATGGCGAGTAGAGGCATGACTAATACTGCTGCAGCAGATATTCCAATTCCCAAGATGGATATCTCAGGTTTTGATCGTGTCAGCAAGCCAAAGACGGCCGTAACCAGCACATAAACACACAAGAGCCCTAAGGCAATAGCAACACCCCAAGTTGCCTTATGTTCAGCATCCATCCCTTGTGTGGTGTTTTTCTCCTGGCTTTCCACGCGGAGACGCCAAAGCAGAAGACCTGCGCTGAATAATTCAATCAGGCTATCAACGCCAAACGCAGTCAGAAGGATGCTTCTAGCAGCGATGCCTGCGCCTATCGAAATACCCATCTCAATTACCATCCACAGGATGGAGAGAATCTCAACTTTTATTCCCAATTGAATTTGGCGATCACGTATTGTATCCATTCTTAATATTCTTCAGTAATAAAAATCCCTCGTGGGATTTGTTAAGGTTTGTGGGCCCGGCAGGACGTGTACCCCGCCAGGGGCAGTCGGATATCATCCCCTTCAAGGGGACCTGTGACCAAACGTATTCAGGCTCAATCCCAGTGAGGATACATTTGCACCTTTGATTGGAAAGCAGTTGTGAACCTGGCGGTTATAGGTTCAATTCCTACTGAGATACATTTTATCATAGGTATTTAATAATAGTTTCTATGACTTTTTGTGGCGCTTTGAAAGTCAGGTACCAAACTGATATATTATTATAAAAGTGATGGCGGAAAATAATTGTAGAATCAGCACGGTTGTTGGGTTCTTTTAGGAAACTTAATTCAAACGAGTAGATATCAGATGGGTATTTTATGGGAGCAGCTGACCAACCAGAATGCCAAGTCATTTCATCATATCGCTGTTCTTTTTTGCGATGCTCCAATTCCAAAACCGCGAGTTTCTCTATAGTATTTTGTTCTGGAATTCTAAATAAACCTGGACTCCATGCCTGGGCATTTTCCCAATCTATCTCTGGTTCATGCTGTCCAATCGCGCTCCAAACCAAGGCAGCCGTAAGTTGTTTAATCCATTCGTCTAAGGATGTGCCCAAGTTTGTGTAAGGAAGGGGTATATTTAAGCCTTCCGGTGGATTAATAAGAATATTTCGAAGATTGATCTTGTTTTTGGCTTTACAAAAATTTGGCTCTGTAAGCTTAATTGCGTTAATAACGTTTGGCGTCAAATAGTCACTTTTTTTATCGAGTTCTTTAAGTGTCTGTGATGCGCTCATGATAATAGCGGTTATGATAGTGTGATCATTAGGGCTTTTATCGTTATTATGTTTTTCACAGGATGGAACAGTAATTTTATCGCAACTAGAATCGTTGAATATCATTTGTGGAGGAACGTGCTCACGTTTACTGGGTCCAGGAGCGCCACAAAAATAACAAGATTGTGACCTCGAGTATTGTTTTAGTCTCATCGTTGAATCCTATTTTTTAATTAGAGAGCTAGCCAACTCGCGTAGATGTGGATTTTATAATCGTAATTATCTTAACATAGCGGTTTGAGGCTTAAATCCTAGAGAGGTAAAAATTCGATAAGATGGTATGTCATGGTAATTAGAATAATTAATTATGTGTTATTCAGTTTTTACTTCTGTTTTTTGTTCTTGGGTTGGGGCAATTGCTTTTATTAAAATCTGACCTGGCTTGCTGTTTAGAGAGCCCTTCGAGGCCCTCACATATGCTGTTTGCTAGAAGGAACCGCTGTGTTGTATCTAGTCGGCTTTGAAAGTCGCTTAATTGTTTAGATGTTTGATTATAAAGATAGAAATTGATGCCGGAGATAACTTCAACTAATGCGCCGCTTATTACACCGATAATAGCCGCGTTTTGAAGATTAAGAAAAATAATGGAGCTTACAGCCGCGATAAAAAAGAGTAATCCTATTGCTGCCGCTATTAACGCCCACAAGAAACTCTTTTTTGCTTGATCTAATACCAAATTATGATAGGTTGTTAGAAGCTGAATCTGTGAGGCCGCAACTTCTTGTACATGAGCGGGATCTGCGTTTGCTAACCTGTCTATTGCATCTTTGCTCGAGACTAAATTTAGCTCGAATCCCTTAGATCTAACATTAGTTAGTTTTTCTATGATTATCATTAGTAATGCAAAAACCACGATTGCATTTAGGCCTAATAAAATCCAAAAAAACCACCATTGAAAATTAAAAAGTTTCCAGATTGTAGTCCAAAAAATAATCAGGATGACAAGAGTGGTAATTAAAATACTTGTTATTATGCTGAATTTTTTCATACCCTTACCTTTTTGTTCTACGTCATTATTGCGGCTAGATTTTCAAAATATAATGAGGCATGATTACTATAAATTGAAATTATCACAAATCTATGCCTATCACAAATATTGGGACTTGGATGGCGCTTTTAAAATGTGGAAGATATTTAGTTACTTTCTCATAATTTAAACTTCCACCTCCCCAGTTTTGGTGGAACTCTTTCAGCATTATTTTTTGAAATGCTTTTGTTGTTACCACATAGACTCCTATGTCGATTTTGTTTATCACGGAATAAGATGCGACTTGAAATTTAAGCAAATCAATTCCTATAAAGGAAGAGTGCCCAAATTCTACCTCCATTCCAACACGATCTTTTAGGAAATCCATTTTTGCTGATGGGTCCCCAGGCTCATCAAATACGGCTGGTTGCCGTTCCCAACCTTTTGCAGGGAATAGTTCATCAAGGATCTCGTTAAACCTAGGTCTGGATAGAACAGCCAAATCTATATCAGGATCTAATAGTACCGATTCGATCTCTTGTTTAATGGCTAGTTTACTATTCAATACTTGCTCTGCGAAACGAAAGGAAAAAGTTTGTAGTCTTAGTTTCATAGTTTATCCCCATAAAGGATCTTCACTTTTCTGTTAAATCAACTAAGGCACATACCTGGGCTATTTACCTGCATAAAGCATCATCTATTCAATTATTTCTTATATTACATCTGCATTGATGAAATGGCAAGTGCAATCCGCCGCTCGTCACTACCCTTAGCCGTCCGCCTGCAGCCGTTTTACCACGTTCGCCAGAGGCTCAAAATCAAGGGCGTTGAGCGAAGCGGCACCAGCCCAAACGCCTTTGATTTTGAGCGTGAGTGCGGTAGGCTGCGGGCCGCTGCCTGCACCGGGCGAAGCAAAGTGTTCTCTTGCGCCAGCCTGCCCCCAGACATGGGGGTGTTAGGCCGCTTTTTATTGTGCTGCGTACTGGTCTGGCAGAATGGCCAATGTTTCTTTGATGCCAACATTTTACAGGAAAGCGAGGCGAGGCTGATAGGGATTATTCGACTCTGCCGGTATGATACGATATTTTCCTTGTAGTACCCGCCGCGCCAACCATTCACACCAACTTTCAAAAGGCTCACCAAAATTGCTCATTTCCTTGAGGGTGAAGTAAGCAGCTCGGTCTGTTTCAATGCCGCCATCTGAAATGGGAACTCCGCTGACATGCTGGCATAGAAAAATAATGCCTAGCCAGCCTTGCTGTGGTAAGTTCTGAATTCCAAGTAAACCCTCGATTTTGGCTTCGATACCCGCTTCCTCGCGCGTCTCGCGCAGGGCCGCGGCTTCTGGCGATTCACCGGTTTCGATAATCCCCCAGGGAATGCTCCATTGTCTTTCGAGAGATTGGCCTTTTGCTTGGCGCACGAACAATGCCCGTCTGCCTTGAAGAACTACGGCGCCCACGCATGCTGTAATTTTAGGCGGCCAATCCGACGATTTCTGTGTTTGTCCTGTCATAGTTGACCATTCTTCCGAAAAAGCGATCTGGCGGTTTAACTCAGCGCCTGTCCTGAGCGAAGCGAAGGGGCAGCGGCGCCGCCGGTCAGGCCGTTTCGCCCCGGCGGGCCGAGTCTCTCGGCCCGAACGGGGTGCCTGCCCTTGGTGCTTTTCCAGGGGGAGTCGGCTTGCCCCCAGCTATGGGGGTGTTGGGCGGCGTTTTGTTCAATCCCTTGGTTTTCTTGGCCACAACATTGGCGTCCCGGATTTGTATTCTAAATATGATGCCCCAAAACGCAGCTCTAGTTCTCGTTCTTCATACACTTTCACGAAGAATAGCAATGCCGGTGCAAACAGGCTGAGCACCCAGATCACAAACCACGCCGACTGAAACCAGATCCCTAATGACAGGAAAAAAGCCAGAGCTGCAAGCACCATGGGATTACGCGTCCAGGCATACAGCCAATCTGCCGTCAATTTTCGACTGAGTGCGATCGCAAAGGGTGCACCGAGCCCTTTCAAGGCAAGGTTTACCACGGTCAACAGTGTGGCTGCCGCTGTGACAATTACCAACAGCCAGCCGATTCCAACTGGTATGGGAATCTTCCAGTCAGACCAATCTGGATGGGTGATAACCGCTCGTATAATGGGCACGCCAAACAGAATCCCCAGGCTATAATGGACGAACGTGGTTATCCAGGCGGCGCGGTTCGTTGTTGGCTGTCTGTCAAGAATCATTCTCCCGAGCCGGACGAGTGGGAATACCAGCAATACCCCTCCCACAATGATGGATAGATTTACGACATTTGAAAGTGGCGCATTTATAGCCAACCACCAGATAAAAAAGAGTAACGCTAAAAGGGCAATCCTGAAAAGAAATTCAAGGACATGTCTCATAGGTTCATCCTTCGGCTTTGCGTAGCCGCCTGACACGCGTATAAGTGGATCGGACAATAGATTTTCGGCGTTCCGTATAATGCCCAAAACGTTTGGGATTTTATATGGCGGCTACAACCATGCCTCCGCATCAAAGCTCACGGCGAATGGGTCGATGAAGCGCACACCTTCCAGAACCTGTCCATCCTGGAAATCTTCGCTAAAAAGAACCGGGATCTGGTTGAGACGCGCGGCTGCCCACATCTGTGCATCGTAGTAGGAAAGCCCATGATCACGCACGCCACGCGTGGCTTCCAGCACGATCTGCGGGGTTAAATTAAATATGGGGAATGAATAAATCCATTTTTCCACCTGCGCCATGGCTTGGTCAATGGGAAGACGCCTTTTTGTAGCGGCAGCATTGACAAACTCCGACAGGCATTGTACGCTCAAACATCCCACTCCTTTTTCTTCCAGCTTGAGTAAAAGTGAAATTGCTTTTTCCTGGCGTTCCAGGTCGCGCGGATCATAGGTGTATACGAGAATATTGGTATCCATCATGATCATTGACATGGCCTATTTCCCTTCCTTTGTCCTGAACCAGCGATTTTCCCGCTCTTCGTAGAGTTCCTGGCGGTTCCACCGGACAGGTTTCCCTTGCATCAATTCAGGACGGTCACGTAGGGAACGCGGAAAGGCGATGATTTCATCCAGTTCCGTCTTGCTGTCAGGAACTACAGGCGCGGCCATCTCTGCCTCACGCTCGAGCGCCTGGCGGAGCACTTCCGCCTCGCTGACACCGCGTTGTTTTGCCAGCCGTTTCAAGACCTGATTCTGCCGTTTGGGGAGGTAGATTTGCTTGCGCACCATCATTTCACTCATTTTGACCTCCGATATACATTATTATTATACATCGCTTTTTAACCGGGCTCAAAGGATTACCCCCATTCGATTTGCTCCAGGCTCAGTCCCGGCGGTAGATTCGCCGGGGATTAAGATCCCCGGCTCAGGGCCCAGAGTCCACTGAAGTGGACGCCTTTCCAGCCGCCTTTAGGCGGCTTCCACAGTGAGCCGGGGGATTCGATCCCCCGGCGTAGGATGCAAAAAGAGTCCATGCCTCTTGACAAAATAGAACATTAGTTCTATAATTCCCATCCTAGGTGATTTGATTTTCCCTGCATCGCCAGCCCATGCAATATTAGCCATTCTCCTTAGAAAATGAACCTGCCCTTGATTGTTCCTCCTTTGTTCCTCGGCAACAAAACTTGTCCCCGCCTGCACCCGGTTATAGGTGTCAGGGATCCTTCGCCATTCTTGCAGGATCCTCGCTCCTGTTCCTCTATACCCTTTCGATCCTCATATTCGTTTTTTTTTCGATACGAGGAACGAATAGTGAGTCACCTCCCTGCCCCTGTGGCCTGGCTGGCGATGCGTTCTGCCTCGCCATTTCTCCCCATCATTCAGGATTAAGCAGCCCTTCCAGGAGCCGCCGGATATTTTTCACCGGAAGCGCGCGCTTTTCTCCATCGCTTGCGAAGACTTCCAGTAGGTTGAGGGTCTGATCCCTGGTTTTCAGGTAATGGAACTTGAGATACTTTTCGAGATCGAAAGGGATCAGCCGGGGCAGGAGCAAGGTGGCCAGCCGGAACCCCGGCGGGGAGAGAAGGATCCCAAGCAGCGCCCTTGGAAACATGCCGGTCCTGGAAAGCTGGCTCAAGACCGCCTCACGCGCGCCGCCGGCAGCCCGGTTGAGCCAGGAACTCTGCGAAAACTCCCCAGCGACCATCCGGCCAGTTCCAGCCCCGCCACAAAAGCCTCCATCACTGCGGTCACACAGGCCTGCATGGGAGAATCCGGCTTTCCCAGCGCAGCCCGGAAGCCGGCTTTCTTCAGGAGCCGTTCCACCGCGCGGCAGGCTTCTTCCGTCCCGGTCAGGGGGATGCCGAGCAATGGAGGCCGCCAGAAATTCACCCCCTCCGGCCGCCCTCCGCCTCCCTCCAGGTCCCCCTGCCAGGCCATGAAAGTGATCCCTCCAAAGACCAGCCGGTCCGCCGCGACTTGCGGGAAGAATTCCTTTCGCCTGCCCTCCGGAGCAAAACACACCACCCGTTCGGAGGGGACATGTCCCAGAAATTCCCGCAGCCAGGCCGTGTAGTAAACGGTGGAGGGCAGGGCGAGCCAGATCTGGTCAGGTTTGAAGCGCTGGCATTCCACCACATCCGCCAGCACTTGGTAATTCTCCAGGCGGTCAGGGCGGGGAGGCCGTCCACGCGCATTGGAGATTTGGAAAAGCGGCATGCCCCCATGCTCCAGCGCCTGTTTCAATCGTTCCGCCGCGGCCGGCCGGTCGTAACAACCCAACTCGGCGCCGGCCTTTTGCAGGGCCAGGCCGAATACCTGTCCCACGGCTCCGCAGCCCACCATGAGGACCTTCATCAGTCACCTGCCTTTCGCGGTTTTTTCACCGGAAACTTACAGGGGATAGGTGGGAGCTGTTTGATCCATGCTCTGGTCATAAATGAACTCCATCACGCCAATGGCCCACGGGAAAGGCAGCAGTTTCCCCATCAGAACAGCCAGTTTATTGGTGATTCCCGGGACGATCACCCTTTTTCCCTTGAGGATGGCCGGATAGGCTTTCTCCGCCACCTGTTCCGGTGTCATGATGCTTTTCACGGCGATCTTTTTAAGCCGCTGGCCGGCAAGTACCTGGAACTCCGTCAGGGTCCCTCCGGGATGAAGGGCGCTGACCTGAATGTTGCTGCGGCGGTACTCGTGGTAAAGCAGGTTGGTGAAAGCCCGCACGTAGTGCTTGGAGCCCGTGTAGACCGAAAATCTGGGCAGGGGTGCGTAACCGCCCACGGAGCCCACATTCACCAGATGGCTGGGTTCCCCATGGGCCAGCATATGAGGCAGGAACAGGTAACAAAGTTCCGTGAGGGCCAGAATGTTCAGCGAAAGGGTCTGGCGAATGAGGCTGTAATTCATCTCATGAAATTCCTGATAAGGGCTCATCCCGGCGGTGTTGATGAGCACGTGAACCTTCCCGAAAACCCGGATGGCTTCCTCGTAAACGGTCCGGGGTGCAGCCTCGGAGGTGAGATCCAGGGCCAGGCAGTTGATGGTGGCTTCATGCTCTTCCCCAATTTCCTGGCAGAGTGTCTGGAGGCGTTCCTCCCGTCTTGCAACCGCCAGGACCGCGTGCCCATTCCGGGCAAAGGTTCTAACCAGCGCCCTGCCAATTCCTGATGAGGCTCCTGTAATAACGACATTCATATTGTGGTCTCCTTCTTGCCACTATAATCGTCGCGGGCCATTTCAGAACCTCCTCGGACTCCGGTTTACCAAAATGTTCGCGACCACGCGGATTTTGGTTCAGGCGTTATTGATCTGCCTGCCTGAAGCCCTAAGAGGGATAATACCACATGACAAGTATGGTATATTGTGGCAAACTTGTCAGAGTTGTCTGTATAAGGAGGCGGAATGACAGAAATTCAGAGTTCAACTTGTCCCAACTGCGGATCGCCTCTGGAGGTCAAACCCGGGGATACCAGGGTCAAATGTGCCTATTGCGGCAGTTCCATCGTCGTCAGCGAGCACGAAAACTCCACTCCAGAGTCTCCGCAATATCAATTTAAAATTGATGAACAGACTGCTCAGGAATTAGGTACGGTCGGGAAGGTGACTGCCGGGATTGCACTCTCCAGCATAATCCTGCCGCTTGTTATCACTGTTGTAATTTTATGCGTGGTGGGCATCATCCTGGTATTTGCGTCTTCGGGCCTCCACTTGGCCGGCAAGACCACCAATAATCCGGCGACGAAGCCTGCCGCGGCGATCCCTCTTGCGCTCCCCACTGAGGTCCCCAGCGCAACCACTGTCCCTTCCCCCACACCATTACCGACACCCACATTCTTCCCTACCCCGGTTCCTTTTACCAATATCCTCTTTCACGACGATTTCTCCTCGACTTCGACCGGCTGGGACCAGATCCACGAGACGGATTACACCCTGGAGTATAAAAATGACTCATATCATGTCGTTGTTGGAAAACAGGCTGGCGGAGAGTCTGTCTGGCTCGGCGACAATTACAGCAACGTGAGCGTGGAGGTGGCTGCAGACCAGACCGCCGGTCCGGATGATGCGATGATCGGCGTTTCTTGCCGGTTCACGCAAGGCGCTGGCGGCTATGGTTTTGAATTTGCAAAAGACGGCACGGTTGGGATCTACAAATACACGCAGGGCAGTCCGGACGCGCTGGACGAGAATATGCTCGACCCGAACACGGTCAACGCCATGGGAACAAACCACATCGAGGGCGTCTGTGACGGATCGACTCTGACGCTGCTCTTGAACGGCGAGCCGCTCATGCAAGTGGAGGATTCTACCTATACCACTGGCGGCGCCGGGTTGATCGTGCGGACCGGGAGCAGCGGAACACCAGGCATCGATGTCCTGTTTAACCTTTTTGTGGTCAAAGGCCCTTAGCCCAAGGGACGACCTCCCATGCTACGGGGATGGGTGATAAGGTTAGTTTTCCTGCGATCAGACCGGTAATAAACCGGTCCTGGAAAAGCACTTGAATTTATTTTCCAGGCGCTTCCGAGGCCATCTGGATGCGTTCCCTCAGAGTGGGGTGGTCATAGAACATGAACACCACCCACTTTTCCGGATCCACTTCCCCCAGGTTCTGGTTCGCCAGGCGGACGAAAGCGGTGGCAAAGGCCTGAGCCTTTCCGGTACTCTTAAGGGCGTATTCATCCGCCATACGCTCGCGCCAGCGCGAGAAGGCGTTGTCGAGAGGCTGGGTGAGCAAGCCGAAGGCGCCCAGCACCGCTCCCAGAGCCGGCAGACCGGCGATATCCGCCGGACCGGCGAAGCCAAAATAGCCGGCTGCCCAATGCAACGCCAGGGAGGCCAGATACAGCCCGCCCATGGTCATGATCGTTCCGAAGGCCATCAGGATGGGTATATCCTTGTGGACATGATGCCCCAGCTCGTGGGCCAGGACAGTTTCGATCTCATCCGGCGAGAACTCGTTGATCAGGGTATCGCCCAGCACGATGCGGCGTGTACTGCCAAGGCCGGTCAGCGCGGCATTGGCAGCCTTTGTCCGCCTGGACATATCGAACTTGTATACGCCGCGCACTTTTGTGTGGGTGCGTTCAGCCAGTTTCAACAATCGCTCGGCCAGATCGGCGTGCTCATCGCCCAGCGGAACGAATTTGTTGAACAACGGCATGATCAGGATGGGAGCCAGGTTGGACAGGATGACGGAAAAGACCAGAATGCCGGCGCCCGTCCACAGCCACCACCAGCCGCCCGTCAGCCGCAGAGCCAGGTAGACCAGTTCCAGCAGAATCAGTCCCAGCGGAGCGCCGATCAGGAGGCCTTTCAACTGGTCCACCAACCAGCCCTTGAAATTCTGGGTGGACTGGCCGAAACGATGCGGGAGGACATAGCCGGAGTAATAGCCAAGCGGCAGTTCGAGCAGGGAGGCGATCCCGCCGAAGACGACGATAAAACCGAGCACGAGCAGCCATTCATTGGCAATGAAGGTCCTCAGCCATCCCGCCAGGCTTTTTGCCCAACCGAAGAACAGCCAGACCAAGAGATAGACCGCGCTGGTGAGAGTCTCAAGAAGCCATAACCGCCGCCGGATGCGGGCATATTCTCTGGCTTGTTTTTGCTTTTCAGGATCAAGGGTAGGTGTGGTCATATCCCTATTGTGCCATAGAAAATGTTTTTTGGGTTATAGGAGGACCAGCCAAAGAGAGGCGTTTGGTGGCACCCGCAATTTTCCTATCCATCACGGCGATCTGCAGAAAACCGCAGGTGATCCGGAATGGTCAGGGTGATCCGGAGATATAATATTGTAGATTAATTAAAAAAAACCATATAGAGGTGTTTTGAATGAGCGAACTCACCCCCGGATTGAATGCCGAGCTTGAACACACCGTAACGGACGCCGATACGGCCTCCAAATGGGGTAGCGGTCTGGTACCCGTTTTTTCAACTCCAGCCCTGGTCGGCTTGATGGAGAGTGCCGCCGTTACCGCACTGAGCGGGCACCTGTCTCCTGGTCAGACAACCGTCGGAGCGCATATTGACGTGCGTCATCTGGCTGCCACCCCGGTCAGCATGCAGGTGCGTGCCCGGGCGGAGTTGACTGCCGTCGATGGCCGCAAGCTGGTTTTCAAGATACAGGCCTGGGATGAGATCGAACTGATCGGGGAAGCCGGACACGAACGTTTTGTGGTGGATGAGGCCCGGTTTCTCGCACGAATACAGGCGAAGATAAAATAATTCTCGCAGTTTTCAAGGCCGGAGTGGCTTTCCCGGAAACTCGTCAGGAATCGAACAGGCTGGTACCGCAAAGTCCCCAGCCTGTTCGATTGTATAGAAAAGGAGACTTGCTTGTGCGGTTTTTAGCCTTTGAGTGAGCCGGCCATCAGCCCGCGCAGGAAATAGCGGCCAAGGAAGATGTATACCAGCAGGGTTGGCAAGGCCGCCAATAACGTGGCTGCCATCAGAACGTTCCAACGAACAAGTTGGCTGCCTGCCAGGTTATTTAGAGCCACCGTCACAGGCCAGTGGGATTGATTAGTCAGGACAACGGCGAAAAGGAATTCATTCCAGGCCTGGGTGAACTGCCAGATGATCACGACCGCAAAGCTTGGCGCAGACAGGGGAAACATGATATAGCGGTATAAGCCCATCAGGCTGGCGCCATCGATCCGACCGGCCTCAAGCATTTCCGTCCCAATCCCTGCATAATAATTGCGGAAGATCAGTGTGGTAATCGGAATACCGTAAATGATGTGCACCAGAATAAGGCCGGGAATATCCCCGTACAGTTTGATGGCCTGCATGAACTTGACCAGCGGGATCAGGATGCTTTGATAAGGGATGAACATTCCAAACAGGATCAAGGAAAAGATCAGGTTCGAGCCGCGGAATTTCCATTTTGCAAGCAGGTACCCATTCAGGGAACCGAGCAGGGCGGAAAGGATCGACTCCGGGATGACCATCGTCAGGCTGTTAATGAGGTTCGGTGCAAGCTGTTTATAACCTGCAATGAAATTCTCGATATGGAGACCGCCGATCGGCATGCTCCACATCGTCTTCAGGTCGACCTGGCTGATGGATTTGAATCCCGTCAGGAACATAAGGTAGATGGGAAGCAAATAAACAATTGCAAGGGCGGTCAGGATGATATATAAAAGGATGTGGGTCAGAGTCCGGCGGGTCATAATTCCGTCTCCGTGCGTATATTTTGGACCAGGTAGGGCACAACCAGAATCGCCACGCTGATCAGCATCAGGATGCCGATCGCGGCCCCCTGGGCATAATTGGTACCATCGAAAGTTGTTGTCCACATATAGATGCCCGGCACATCCAGACTAATGGCTTTATTGCCCAAGGCGACGATCAAATCGAAGATTTTCAACGACATATGCGCCAGAATGATGACTGCGCTAAGGGTGACCGGTTGAAGCAAGGGCAAAATGATGTAGCGATAAATTTCGAATTCACTGGCACCGTCCACCCGGGCAGCTTCCCGCAGGTCTTCTGAGATGCTGCGGATGCCGCCCAGATAGAGCGCCATGGTATAACCGGAAAGCTGCCAGACCGCCGGGATTACCGTGAAAGCCATGCCCCAGGGCATTGGTGTGGAATGCCACAGGCTGATCAGGTTCTTGAGACCGAGCGATTGGAAAATGAGGTTGATCCCGGTGATGCGATTGCCTGTTGCCGGGTTCATCAGCCAGCCCCAGATGACACCTGTGGCGATGAAAGAGATCGACATGGGGACCAGGAAAATGCCACGAAAGATCGCTTCCCCTTTGAGCCTCTGATCGAGCAGGATGGCCATTCCCAACCCGAGGATCAGGCAGCCCAGGATGAACCCAATCGTGAACATGACAGTATTGCGCACATCAATCACGAAACGCGGATCGTTGTGGAAAAGATCGTAGTATTGCTTCAGGCCGACCCAGGTGAAATCAGGGTTCAGACCCTTCCATTGGCTTAATGAAACCCGAATGGACCAGCCGATAAATCCATAGACAAAGATGGCAACCGCGAGGATCGATGGCAGAAGCAGCGAAATGGAAAGCACCGTTTCGCTTTCGAACATGGATACGATGATCAGCATGCCGGCATAGAAGATCAACCCACTGACTAGAAGAGCGATAGAAGTAAGGTTTTTGTCGGCAATAACCAGCGGGTTGTTTCGTAGGATTAAAATAAAAACCACTCCCAGGACCATCAAGGCAATGGATAAAATGAATTGCGGTAAGCGAAAATGAAACTTGAGTTTCAACCCTCGGGACATTAGAAACTCTCTTTCGAAATGGGCGGCTCGTCAAGAGCCGCCCATTTGCCTTCCTTATGCGATATTACTGGTACTTATTTCTTGGGGCAAGTACCGTCTTTTGAGCAGGCGGCCACCAGTGCGGCCTGGAAGTCCGCGGTCTTGCTGGTATCGGTCTGGAACAGGCCGATGGCAGTCCCGATCGAGGTCACCCAGGCAGGCGCGGCAACTACACCGTGCCACAGGCTGCCAACGACCACATTGCTGGTCCAGTCCTTGGCAGCATCCTGCGAATACTCACTGAACAGGGATTGATCGCAGTCCGTGCGGGCGCAGATGGAGCCCTTGAGCGGGTTGAAGGCTTCCTGACCGGCCTTGGAAGCAGCGACGGTCAACCAGGCAAGAGCCGCATCCGGGTGCTTGGCATTTTTTGGCAATACAAAGCTGTCGGATAGGAAGTTGAAGATGCCATAGGTGCCCGGCGATACAGCCCAATCGAAGTCGGTATGGGGCTTCAGGAGAAGGCCATTGGGGGCCGGGTTGGCGAAATAGCCATACGCCCAGTCACCCATGATGTTGAAGGCGGCGTCGCCATCAATCATCATCTTGGAAGCAGGCTGCCAGTCCGAGAGAGTGGAGGCATCGGCGTTGGTGTAGGAAAGCGCCTTGGCGTAGTTGGCGATACCCTTGGTAACATCGGCACCAGCCCAGTCAGTGGTGGGCGGTGTGGTCCACAGGCCACTCCACTTGTCTGCTCCCATCGTGCCGATCATGATATTCTCGAACAGGTGGACGGCGGTCCAGGCCGGGCCCATGGACAGACATATTTTGCCGGCTTTTTTAACCAATTCACAAGCGGCGAAGAAGTCATCCAGGGTCTTGAAATCGGTCTTGGGGTTGGCGGTGACGCCCGCGGCAGCCAGGACCTTCGGGTTGTACCACAGCACATTCGAGCGGTGGATGTTCACCGGGACGCTGTAGGGAACCCCATTCACCGAGATCAGGGGCAGCAGGGTCTGGGGCAGGACTTTGCCAAAACCGGTCTGATCGTACAGGAAGTTCAATCCCGAAACCTGACCAGCGGCTACATAGGTGGCGATGGTTTCCTGCCCGGCATGGGCCTGCCAGGAATCAGGTGCATCGTTGGCGGCCAGGCGGGTGGCCAGAACAGCCTTGGCGTTCGTGCCGGAGCCGCCAGCTACGGCTGCATTAACGAATTTAATGTCAGGGTATTGCTGGTTGAAGACTTTGACCATGGCGGCCAGGCCGTCCGCTTCACCGGGCCCGACCCACCAGGAAAATACTTCCACTTCTGTGCTTTTAGGTTTCGCAGTGGGGACGGCGGGGGTAGCCGGTCCGCAAGCAGAGAGGACAAGTACGGCAACAATCACGAGGCTGAAGAAGCCCCAACTTAACTTTTTGGCTGACATTCTCATTCTCCTTGTACATTTGTTGCAGAATTAGGGGAAAATTAACCGAAACTAAATTCAAGGAATCAGTCTAAATGTGACCACCTCCTTCTTGTTATTTAGTCATTCCTATATTTATTGTGACAAATTGAGTCTCATGTAAATTATACTCCAATTAGTGTTCCATTCTACTCATTTTACAGAAACAAGCTGTATTTCCAGCGGAAATGGGTCGGGAGTGGCTGATGTGTTACCAGGACCGACAAGAGATTTCCCACAGCAGGAATCACGAAGGGCGCGGAGATTTTAAAAGCTCTTTGCGCCCTTCGCGGGAGAAAAAAAGAGCGGAAAGATGTCTGACTTTGACAAGACTCTCAATGGGGTCTGCCAACTTATGGGGGAAGAACCTTAATGTGCCTTCAGGATGACCGATCCCAACGCGATCGTTGAACCATCTGCGGCGCTGACATCCACGAATTGGATGATGACCCAATCGGTGATACCGGCGGAACTCAGGTTAAAGTCATGCGAGAATGTACCCGCAGTTCCTTCGGATGGTGTGACCGTCAGGGAGGATTCATTGATTTTCGTGCCATCCGTTGTGTAAATCCGGTAAGCCAGCGTGTTTTCGAAAGGCAGGACGGTCAGGCTGCCTTTGACCGTGAATGGATTGCTTACCGAAGCCCAGATGGCGGGCGTTTCGACGACGATGATGTGTTGTGTTCCGCCGATGGTGGAATTCACCCGCATCAGCCAGAGCCGGTTGTCGATCAGCCAGTAGTTTTGTTTTTGCGGCAGGCTCGGGCAGCACATCGGGTCATTCGGGCCTTGGACGAGCATATCCAGGTGGATGACACCGGAAGATATGTCAACTGACTTGATCTGAACCCGGTCCCCCAATTGTGCCTGGCTCGCCTGATGTGGCGCGCTGCCCTGATTGAGGACGGCAATCACGGATTCAAATTCCCCGCTGCCGCCGCCGCTCTCCGCCAGGAGGACGGCTGCATCGGCCTTGCCGTCTCCATTCAAGTCGCCAAAGGCGAAAACGCCCAGCATTTGGACCGAGAACGCGCTCGCACCCGAGCCATCCGAATAGGATCCATTCACCAGCTTAACGGTCCGGTCATAAGCCGGGGTATGGTAGGTGCCGTTTTTCAGCATATCCATTGTCAGGCCGCCAGGCACGGAAGGCGCCGGTGCGATTGTGCTGGTGGGTGCAGGCGGGAGTGGAATCTCCGTGGCGGGTGCGGCGACAGTCAAGGTCGGCGCGGGTGGTAGAGACGTGTCCGTGGAGGCTGCCGGGATGGGGATGGTTGATGTTGGTTGAACGGGCCGGAGGGTGCAGGCCACGACAGCCAGCATAATGGCGAGAAGAGGCAGGATGATTTTACGGTTCATGTTACCCTTTCTTTTCATGGGATTAACGACGTCCAGGTGGAGCCGTCGATGGTACGGTAGAGCTGGCTTTGACCGGTCTCGTCTACGCGGCTAAGCGCCCAGCCGGTAAAATGGTCGGAAGGCCCGGAGACAAACTCCAACCCGGCCAGGCGTCCGCGCAAGCTCAGATTGGTTTTTAAGGCCATCCATGTTTGGGCACCGTCGTTGGTTGACATCAGGCCGATGGATCCATCCCAGGACCAGCCGTGAAGCGCGTCCGCAAAAGCGGTCAGGCCCGGCTTGAAGACTTTGTTGGCGCCGGTCGGATCACCGTTCCAGGAGAGCCCGCCGTCGTGCGTGACGTAGAAGGTGAACTCTGCCAGGCCGGTTGCATAGCGATGGTCAAAGGCAAAAAGCCGTCTTTTCCAAAGAAAACCGGCGCCTGCGGCACATACTGGAAGCCCGCATAGGCAGGCGGAAGAGGCAGGCTTTGCCGTGACCAGGTAACGCCGCCATCGTGGGTGACATACAGGTAAACCTCCCCAGCTGCCAGGGTGGAACCGGTCACCCAGCCGGTATTGTCGTCGAGAAAAGTCATGCCATTCTTAATGCCATCCAGGGGCAGGCTGTCGGAGGCACCCGGCTGGATTGCGTCGTTATGGAAGACGCTGAGCCAGGTCAGGCCACCGTCGGAGGTCTGGAATAATTCGACCGCTTCGGAGCCGCCCCTGGCTCCCCGGTCGGCCAGGGCGCGCCCGGTGCCGGCGTCCAGGAACTGGAGAAAACCGCCTCCAAACGGGACCGGGTTAGAGCTCCACGTGATTCCGCCATCGCCGGTCCGGTAGAGTGTGCCGGAGAAAAAGTCCGCCCCGGGCACCAGCACCCAGGCTGTGTTCTTATTCAAGACGGTCAGGCTGGCTGAGTAGCCGATGGAGACGTTCCCTGGCGGGGTGGCATTCAACCAGGTACTCCCACCATCAAAGGTACGCAGAATATAGCCATTTCCATTGACGGCGATGCCCCAGCCGTTATTTTCATCCTGGAAATCGATCTGTGAAAGCACCGGTGAGGCAAGCACCGACAGCAGCGGCGGAATCGGATTGTTGGTAGCCGATGGAATGAGCGTGTCGGTGAGGGATGGTATGAGTGTGGAAGGGCCAGCACCAACTGGAGCCGCGGTGACAGGAGACAAAGACGGCGTGGCCGAACCAGCCTGTGCGGAACAGGCCACCAGGATCAGGGTAAGTGCCAAAACAGGCAGGGAGGATCTTCGAATCACCGGGTTTTCCGAGGCAGGCTTGGTTCAGGGGATCAAGATTTTCCAGGTGGCGCCGCCATCGCTGGTCTTATACAGCATGCAGTGGCCGTTGGCGTCGGCAGTGAGCGCCCAGCCGGTGGTGGCGTTGATGAACTGCATGAAATCCATATTGTCCTTGATGTTGACATTCGGCGTGATGGTTGACCAGGTGGCTCCGGCGTCGTGACTGACGGTCAACGGCGCACTGCCGTCCCAGACGAAGAAATCGACCGGGGAGGCGACAGCCAGGTAGCCGCCCTGGGCCACCGGCGTGGTGGCGGACCAGGTTTGGCCGCCATCATGGCTGACGTAAAAGTCTGCACCGTTGTTGTTGGCGAACAGCTGCACCGGCAGGACCGCCTCGTTTGCGCCGAAGAAGAGCGGCAGGCTGGGGCCCGTCATGGCCCCGCTATAGCCAGCCGGCAGGCTGAGATCCTGGTGGGCCCAGGTAATCCCGCCATCCCGGGAAGCATAAATGTAAATAAAATTGTCCGAGGGCTGCGCGCCGGTGACCCAGGCGCGCTTGGCGTCCAGGGCGGTGATGCCATTCTTGTCACCCACCAACGGCAGGCTGTCACTGGAACCGGGCGTACCCGGGTCATCGGTAAAGACTATGGACCAGGTATTCCCACCATCGCTGGTCTGGTAGATGGCTACGGCTTCGTGGCTCATGCCGGCGCTCAACCCGACCAGCTCCCAGCCATGCATCGAATCAACGAATTTCAGCGAGCCGCCGCCAAAGGGTACCGCCACGGAAGTCCACGTGGCCCCGCCGTCGGTCGTGTGATAGAGCGTCCCGCTGGTTGGGTCTGCTCCCATCGCGGCCAGCCAGGCGGTGGCGGCATCCTGGAAGAAAGGCGCGACCGGAGCACCGTTCAGGCCGGCGGGAGTGACGTCGTACCAGGTGTCGCCGCCGTCAATGGTGCGTACCGCACCTGTATCTGTCAATGCCCAGCCATTATTTATATCCAGCATATCCAGGACATGGATGGATGGAGAGGCCGCGACCGGGAGGGGTAGATTGGTCGGGGTGGAGGTGTCCGTGGCAGCCGGGACCGGGGAGGCCGTTTCCGTGGCGGCCGGGACAGGCGGGAGAGTCGCGAGAGTGGGGAGGGCCGGTGAAATAGTGCTACAGGCCAGCATGACCAGCAGGGCAGCCAGTCCGCCGAACAGGGTTTTTAACCGAATTGATATGCATAAAAAACTCCTTTGATTGGTGGGGAAAAAAGGAAACGTTCAAAATTGTAAGCCCGCCTCCCACAGTCGAACAAGGGGGTGAACGGGGCATATCATTTCTGACGAAAATAAAGCCGGGAAAGTTCCCGGCGCTGCGGTTCTTTCAGGACTTCAAACTAGGTGATCCACTCGACTATGCTGGCTTCGCCCTGGCCCACCCCCACGCACAGCGTCGCCAGGCCGTATTTCAAATTTCCCCGCCGCCGCATTTCGTGCAGCAGCGTGGTCAGGATGCGCGCCCCCGAGCAGCCCAGCGGATGCCCCAGGGCGATCGCCCCGCCGTTGACGTTGACGATTTCCGGGTCGAGGCCGAGATCTTCGATGACCGCCAGCGACTGGACGGCAAAGGCCTCGTTCAGTTCGACCAGACCGATATCTTCGATTTTCAATCCGGCCCGCGCCAGGGCTTTCTTCACTGCCGGGACGGGCCCCAGCCCCATCGTGCGCGGCGGGACCCCGGCGGCCGCGGACGAGAGCAGCCGGGCCATTGGTTTCAACCCGAGCGCCTGGGCTTTTTCTTCGCTCATCACCAGCAGGGCGGCCGCTCCATCGTTCAGGCCGGAGGAGTTCCCGGCTGTGACCGTCCCGCCTGCCCGGAAAGATGGCTTGAGTTTTGCCAGCGCCTCCAACGAAGTATCCCGGCGCGGGCGTTCATCCGTATCCACCACTTTCGGTTCCCCCTTGCGCTGCAGGATAGTAACCGGGACGATCTCCTCGCTGAATTTTCCGGAATCGATTGCCGCGATGGCACGCTGGTGCGAGCGCACGGCAAATTCATCCTGCTTCTGGCGGGTGAGGTGTGGGCGCTCTGCTGCGATGTTCTCAGCCGTCTCACCCATTGACTCTGTACCATACAGTTCCTGCATCCTGGGATTGGGGTATCGCCAGCCCAGTGCGGTGTCATAGGCGGTCAGGTTGCCGAAGGGGAAGCCAGACTCGGCTTTGGGCAGCGAATAGGGCGCCCGGCTCATCGATTCCACGCCCCCGGCGACATATACCTCCCCTTCACCGGCGCGGATGGCGCGCCCCGCCTGGTTGACGGCATTCAGACCGGAGGCGCACAGCCGGTTGATGGTCACTCCTGCCACGCTGGTGGGCAGTCCCGCCAGCAGCAGCGCCATGCGGGCTACGTCCCGGTTATCCTCTCCGGCCTGGTTGGCGCAGCCCAGATAAACCTCTTCCACCAGGGCCGGATCCAGATGGTTGCGTTCGATGATCGTCTTTATCACCAGGGCGGCCAGGTCGTCCGGGCGGACAGCCGCCAATACACCGCCGAGGGCCCCGACCGGCGTCCGGATGGCATCAATAATGACAGGGACAGGCATGGAATCTCCAATTTAAAAACGCCAGTGTATTAATAGGCAAACCCCTTGCATCGCCAGCCCTATGGCTCTTCTTCCGGAGGCGTCGGAACTTCCATATCTCCCAGGAAGCGGATGTGCTGAACGTTCACCAGCACCGCCTCCCGCTTGATGATAAAGGTTGGGTTGACATCCAGCGTGACGGTGGCCTGCGTGATCGGCAGGAAGGACTCGGACAGGTTGGTGATGGCCTGCCGCAGATCGAGCGGGCCGGATTGGTTCAACTCGCCGTGGACTCCCACGCCGTCCAACGCCAGGAAGACAGGATATTTTTGTTTTGGATACTTGATATACCTCATGCTCAATGGGCTCGTCTTTTGAGGCGGCTCGAATGCCAGAATGATCCCGGCTTTGGGGATGATGGAACTGACCGTTTTCTCGATAATTTTGGCGGGTTGCTCCAGGCGCGCAACGCTGGTGTTGCGCAACAGGATGCTTGTATCGCGCCGGTCATTTAAAAAGTCCGAAAGCCGCTGTTCGTGCAGGAAGAGCCCGCCCGAGACGAAATAGTGTTGCGTCAAGAAAACAACCAGATAAGGAAAAACAGTATCAACCATAGATTTCTCCTGTCGTAACTGGATTCTCTCCATCATTCTACTTCTACTTGCATAAATTGTCGAACAATTGTCATGGACAAGGAATGCGCATGGCACGTGTATAATAAGTTGGATAGGATGTTCGTAGCCTATGAATTATGACGCATGGCACTACCCGCCCTTGTCAGACAACAGCATAATCTACTGAGAAGTATCTTTTCGCTCTTCCCTTTACTGGGATGGTACAATCTACCATCAAGGCGAGAATTGTCCAATTTGCCAACAAGGAGGCTCGATCGATGCCTGCAAAGGGTTGGATTGAAGTCAATGATCTCTACTGTAAAGGTTGTGAACTGTGCATCACAGCCTGCCCTCCGCAAGTGATGGCGCTCAATAAAGAGCGCCTGACGCCCAAAGGTTACCACCCGGCGCACGTCTTCAAAGATGGCTGCACCGGGTGTGCCATCTGTGCCATCGTCTGCCCGGATGCGGCCATCACGGTCTACCGCGAGGTGACCAAATCCGCCGCCCAGGCCGCTGCGGTGGGAGGCTGACATGGCGCGTGAACTCTGGGAAGGCAACCAGGCCATCGCCGAAGCCGCCGTCCGCGTTGGACTGGAAGCATATTTCGGCTATCCGATAACTCCGCAAAATGAGATCCTGGAATGGCTGGCGCGCCGCATGCCGGAACTCGGCCGTGCGTTTGTCCAGGCCGAAGCGGAACTGGGCGCGATCAATATGGTCTACGGCGCGGCCTGCACGGGCGCGCGTGTGATGACCTCCTCCTCCAGCCCCGGGATCAGCCTGATGCAGGAAGGCTTGTCATATATCGCTGGCACGGAAATCCCGATGGTGCTGGTCAACGTGATGCGCGGCGGACCAGGCCTGGGTAACATCGCCCCCTCGCAGGGTGACTACAACCAGATCTGCAAGGGCGGTGGGCACGGCGATTACCATCCGATCGTGCTGGCGCCCGCCTCGGTCCAGGAAGCGGTGGATCTTTTGCCGTTGGCCTTCGACCTGGCGGAGAAATACCTGACCATCGCCTGCCTCCTGCTGGATGGATCCATCGGCCAGATGATGGAGCCGGTCGAGCTGCCAGCCATGCGGGAGGTCAAGCGCAGGGAATTTCCCTGGGCCACCACCGGCGCCCAGGGCCGCCAGAGGCACATCCTGACCTCGATCTACCTGGAACCATACGACGAGGAAAAGACGAATATCCGTCTGCTCAAGCGCTGGCAGGAGGTGCAGGAAAACGAATTGCGCTTTAAGGAATACCTCCTGGACGATGCGGAAATTGTCGTGATTGGTTTCGGAACGGCCGGCCGGGTGGCCCTTTCGGCAGTCCGGGCCGCCCGCGAGCAGGGTATAAAAGTGGGCCTGTTCCGGCCGGTCACGGTCGCGCCTTATCCGTATGCCCGCGTAGCCGAACTGGCCTCAAAGGCCAAGACTTTATTGGTAGTCGAGATGAACTCCGGCCAGATGCTCGAGGATGTCCGCCTGGCTGTCAATGGGCGCACTCCAATTGAATTCTATGGGCGCCTGGGCGGCGTGGTGCCGTTCCCAGATGAGATCCTGGGCGAAATCCAGCGCGTTGCCCTGGAGACTCCCAAAGTGGTGGACGACCCGGCCAAAGCCTGGCTGGGGCGCATGGACGCTGTGGTGAAAAAATAGAGGTAGATATGGTTACGATGACTCCTGAAAACCTGGTTTACGAACGTCCCCTGTCCTTTACGGACGCCCCCACCCATTACTGTCCCGGTTGTACACACGGCACTGCGCATCGTCTGATCGCTGAAGTGCTGGACGAGATGGGTTTGACCGGCCGCACCATTGGCGTTGCGCCGGTGGGCTGCGCGGTCTTCGCTTATAACTATTTTGCGACAGACTTCGTGGAAGCTCCACATGGCCGGGCGCCTGCCATGGCGACCGGCATCAAGCGCGTCCTGCCGGACCGGATAGTCTTCACCTATCAGGGGGATGGCGACCTGGCCTCCATCGGCACGGGTGAGATCGTCCATGCCGCGGCGCGCGGCGAGAATATCACCGTTATCTTCATCAACAATACCAACTATGGTATGACCGGCGGCCAGATGGCCCCCACGACATTACCCGGCCAGAAAACCACTTCCTCGCCGAATGGCCGTGACGTGGAGCTGCAGGGCTATCCCATCCGCGTGGCCGAGATGCTATCCACACTGGACGGTGCCGGTTACGTTGTCCGGCGCAGCCTGCACGACCCGACCAACATCCGCAAGGCCAAGAAAGCCATCCGCACCGCCTTTGAAACGCAGGTGCGCGGCTTGGGCTTCTCGCTGGTTGAACTGCTCTCCACCTGCCCGTCCAACTGGAACCTGACCCCGGTCGAATCGCTGAAATGGCTGGAAGAGCACATGCTCCCGTTCTATCCGCTGGGCGATTACAAGGTCGCTCCGTCCGTCACGGCAGCGAAGGTTTAGTTTCATGTGTCATTGCCTGCACTGGGCCACCCCGTCCCTGGCCCGGGACCGAACAGGGGCAGGCACAAGTGCGAGCCGCTCTTCGGTGGAGCAATCTCCCTGAGAGTTACGGATTTCTTCGCCGCCAAAGAGCGGCGTCTCGCAATGACGCCAGGAGAAAAATATGCAAACTGAGATCATTCTTTCCGGTTTCGGTGGACAGGGCATCATGTTTGCCGGCCAGATCATGTCATATGCCGCCATGGACTCCGGCAGGGAGGTGACTTGGATCCCGTCCTACGGTCCGGAAATGCGCGGCGGCACGGCCAATTGCACGGTCGTCATTGCCGACGAGGAGATCGGTTCACCGGTCGTGAAAAACCCGGACGCGGCGTTGGTCATGAACCTGCCCTCGCTGGACAAATACGAACCACTGGTCAAACCCGGTGGCGCGCTGGTCATCAATGCCTCGATGGTGGACCGCCCTGCCAAGCGTACGGACATCACCGCAGTGTCCCTCCCCTGCAATGAAATTGCCGAAGAGCTTGGCAATCCGCGCCTGGCGAACATGGTCGCGATCGGCGCACTGCTGGCCTGCATGAACGTGCTCACCCTGGCGGACATGGAAACGGCTTTGAACAACCACATGCCGGGCCGGCATAAGAATTTGCTGCCCAAGAACGTGGAAGCGCTCAGCCGGGGCGCCGAATTTGCCCGAAAGTCACTTGAAAAATAGGGAAAAGAAACAAACTTTGAGAAGCCGAGCCTGCCTCACGCTTTCACAAAGTTGGGGTTTGGGGTGTTTGCGGTCGGCGAAGCCGACCGCAAACACCCCAAAATCTTCTTTTCTCCCGCCTTTGGGCACCTGTCCCCGCTCTTTGGGGAGGGTCAGGGGGAAGCCCCCAGTCATGGGGGTGGGAACCACATGACTTTCAGACTCTGTGAAAGTCGTGCTGCCCGCCTCTTTTCGAGTCGGGCTTTTTTCATAGTGAGGGTATAATCCTAGGATGAATTTTCTCATCACCGGTGCCGCCGGATTTCTCGGTTCGCATCTTGCCAACCAGCTCGCCCGGGAAGGCCACATGGTGCGCGGACTGGACGATCTCTCGACCGGCGATCCGCATGTACTGGATCCGGATGTCCATTTCACACGCGGGGATGTGAATGACCGCCCAAAGCTGTGGACCCTGCTCCAGGAAGTGGACTGTGTTTACCACCTGGCGGCGCGCATCTCCGTGCCAGAGTCGATGCTCTACCCGCGTGAATACAACATCTCGAATGTCGGCGGGACCGTCAGCCTGATGGAAGCCATGCGGGATGTTGGCATCCGGCGCGTGGTGCTGGCCTCCTCGGGGGCCATCTATGGCGAGCAGGACATTCAACCACTGACTGAGGGGCTGACGCCGCGTCCCCGTTCTCCTTACGCGGTCAGCAAACTGGCAGCGGAATATTACGTCTCCACCATTGGCAAGTTGTGGGGCATCGAAACGGTGGCCTTGCGCATCTTCAATGCTTATGGCCCCGGGCAGCATTTACCGGCCTCGCACCCGCCAGTGGTGCCTTACTTTCTGCATCAGGCTACGCGTGATGGTACTTTGATCATCCACGCCGACGGGAACCAGACGCGCGACTATGTCTACGTGGACGATGTGGTCTGTGCCATGGTGGCTGCGGCAACTGCTCCGAATCTCAACGGGCTGGTGATCAATGTGGGTTCCGGGGTCGAAACGAGTCTGCGCGCCCTGGCAAAACTGGTCCTGGACGTGACCGGCAGCCATGCAAATGTGGTCTACAACGCCCAGACCTCCGGGGGTGTCTCGCGGCTGTGTTCCGACCTGACCCTCGCGGAGCAGAAACTCAACTACCGGCCAGCCATCCGGCTGGAAGACGGTCTGCGATTGACTTTGCAGAGGGATGCGCGTTTCGAGGTGACGAAAGAACAAACCACGCGGAACAACAAATAGGGTACCGTTCCCGTGGTCACCTGTGGTGGTTATGCCATCCTCCTCCTGCCTCCCGCATGAATTCTATCGCCGGCCCACCCTGACCATCGCCCGCGCGCTGCTCGGGATGCGCCTGATGCGGTCTCTGGATGGCGTCCAGCTTGCCGGCCTCATTTCCGAAACAGAAGCTTATATTGGCGAAGAAGACCTGGGTTGTCATGCCAGCTCCGGCAAAACCCGCCGTAATGCCGTCATGTATGGCCCGCCGGGTTTTGCCTACGTCTACTTTACCTATGGAATGCATTGGATGTTGAATGTGGTGACGGAGCCGGCAGGCTTCCCGGCGGCCGTTCTGATCCGGGCCATCCGGCCGGTGGAGGGCGTGGAAATTATCTCCGCCCGCCGCCGGGGTCGGGATACCCTCGGCCCGGCCAAGTTGACCCAGGCCCTGGGTGTTGACGGGGCGTTGAACGGCGCTGACCTGTGTGACCCGGCCTCGGGCCTGTGGATCGAAGCGGGTGCAGCCATCGCGGAGAGTGATATGATCACTGGCCCGCGCGTGGGGCTGTATACCGTCCCGGAGCCCTGGAAATCGATCCCCTGGCGATTTCGGACATCCTCCCTATAACTCCCCTCCGAACATAACAGTGCATGGAGATGATAAAATAGGGCGCACATTTGTGCAATCGAGAATAACCATGTTCAAACGGAATGACACAACACCCATCCCCGCCTCCGTACAGTCGGTGGAACGTATCACCTCGGTGCTTGGCGCGGGGATCATCTGGCAGGGCAGCCTGAGCGGCTCAGGCGGCGTGCGCATCGAAGGCATGTTCGAGGGGCAGATCACCCTGAAAGGATTGCTCGTCGTCGGTGAGACCGGCAAAGTGACCTGCGAAAATGTGCTCGCCGCCAATGTCATTGTGGCCGGGGCGGTCAAGGGCAATATCACCGCCCAGAAGGTCGAGATCCGCTCCACCGGACGCGTCTGGGGCGATATCGTCACGACCGCTTTCGCCACGGAGGAAGGCGCATTCCTGCGCGGCCAGATCCGCATGGAGGATGCGGTGGATCTCGATCAGGACGCCCCCAGCCCGGCTGATGGCGCTCCTCAGGGTGATCAGGCCGAACCGCAGCCATGAAACCTGGCGATTTTCCGCCTCTCCGCCAGCGCGGGCGGACTCTCCTTTTATTACTTATTTTGGTTCTGACCGCAATTGTGGTGCTCCTGGCGATTTTGATGGCGCGGCAGCCGCTTGACCTGGTTTTTACGGGTTACGTACTGCTGGCTGTTCTGGCCTTTTTCCCCATCCCCATCCTGGCTTATCGACTGTACTCCTTGGCGCGCGCCAATTACAACGTCGACCGCGACCACCTGACCCTCACCTGGGGCTTGCGCGTCGAGCAGATTCCGGTTTCGGACATTGAATGGGTGCGCCCACTGGCGACCATGTCGCAGTCCATCCGGAAGCCATTCTTTCGCCTGCCCGGCGCGGTGGTTGGCGCGCGCACCCACCCGGACCTCGGCCCGGTCGAGTTCCTGGCCTCGGATGAGAAAACCCTGCTGATGGTGGCCACCTCCCGGAAGATCTTTGCGATTTCACCGGAAGACACGGCCGCTTTTCTCCAGGACATCCAGCATGCCATCGAGATGGGGTCGCTTGCACCGGCGGTGCCAAAATCGGTCTACCCGTCCTTTGTTGTGGCACAGGCCTGGGATAGCCGGGCGGCGCGTTTTCTCTGGCTGGCCGGTTTTTTTGCGAACATCGGCCTGCTGGCCTGGGTCAGCCTGATGACACCCTCACTGGGACATATTTCACTGGGCTTCCTTCCCACTGGCGCGGCGCGCCCACCTTCCCCGGGATATTCCCTGATCCTGCTACCCATCGTCAGCATCTTCTTATTTTTGGTTGGATGGCTGGCTGGCCTGATGATCTATCGGCGCGAGGACCGGCGTCCGTTGGCGTTCATCCTCTGGACCAGCGGCGTGGTTTCGGCCCTGTTATTCCTGATGGCAGTACTGCTGATTGTCATAACGCCTGCATAAAAAGGACGGATATCCTTTGCCCATGGGAAAAGATATGCTTCAACCTGCTCTTCAACTTTTTCTTGGTTTCCTCTGCGCGGCTTTCATCGCCTATGCAGCCTACCGCGCCCGCAGCCTGAGTCGGTCGGGGGCGTGGGGGGCCTTGCTGGAAGGGACGATCATTTTCGGCCTGGGAGGCTGGCGCTGGGCGGTGCTCCTGCTGGCATTCTTTGTCTCTTCGAGCGCCCTCACCCGCACTTTTGCCAAACGGAAAGCCGCCTTGAGCGAGAAATTCGAAAAAGGCGGACAACGCGACATTGGTCAGGTTCTGGCCAATGGAGGGATTGCTGCCATCTTCGCCGGTTTGTATTTCTTCTTCCCGCACGCCTCATGGACCTGGACGGGGTTCGCGGCCTCCCTGGCCGCTGTCAACGCGGATACCTGGGCCACCGAACTGGGTGTGCTGAACCCGACCCTGCCGAGGCTGATCACAAGTTGGAAACCGGTCGAACGCGGGACTTCGGGGGCCATTTCAGTATATGGCACGCTGGCAGCGGCCGGCGGTGCGGCGTTGATTGCCGTCCTGGCCGGGCTGGTGCGTGTGTCAGGGTCTTTTTGGATGGTTGCCGGCCTGGCGATCCTGGGCGGCTTGTTCGGCTCGATGTTCGATTCTTTCCTCGGTGCGACCGTCCAAGCCATCTACCGCTGCCCGCTCTGCAACAAAGAGACCGAGAAACACCCCCTGCATACCTGCGGGACGAAAACGATCCGCATGCGTGGCTGGAAATGGCTGAACAACGACATGGTTAATTTGGGTTGTGCGATGGCGGGGGCGATCTTGGGAGTTGTCCTGTAGAGCGTCTAACAATACCCCCACCCCCGCCCTCCCTCCGCTGCGCTACGGGATACCCTACGAGTACGATGTGCTACGCGAGGGGCTGTCCCAAAAGTCCACTTTTTTCTTTTTAGTCAGCCTGAAGTGGGAGATAATATTATGGATAAGCTCGAATATAAGGAGCTATGACCCAAAAAACCTCACGGATAGCCCATAAGTGGGTGATGAAAAATGGACTGTCTACTTTTTAGACAGCCCCGGGGATTTTGATCAAATTCACACCCCCTTCCCACACATGGGAAGGGGGACGGGAGGAAAGTGCCCCGAAGGGGTATGGGGAAGGATCATTTACGGTTATTATCGCCCAAAGATTAATTTTTGGGATAAACCATTATTTTGTTCGGGTTATCAGCTTCTCAACCGGTCGATCATTTCAAAGCAAGCCCGGCTGTGATGGTACGGGCATTCCCACGGTCCCACTTTGTAGCTGCTGTTATCCGGTGTGCCATCCCGGTGGAGCCGTTTAAACCAATCCCCGTGTGTCCGGTCAATGATTTTATCCTGAATATAGTCCCAACTCTGGCAGGCTGCCTGCGCAAAACGCTCCTGCCCGGAAAGCTGGTAGGCATTGTAGAATCCCAGCATGGCCTCGGCTTGCACCCACCAGCTTTTATCGCTATCCACCAGCCCGTGCGGGCCGGCTTCGTAGGGCAGACTGCCATCCGGCTCCAGCCCATCCTGGTAGACCGCTGAGGCGATTTGGATCGCCGTCTCACGCACACGTTCCGCCAATGCCGGGTCGCCCTGTACTTCGGCAGCTTCGAAAAGCAGCCAACTGCCCTCGATGTCATGTCCAAAGGACTTGTTGTCCAATAGCGAGTTCCACTGGTCATCAAAAAAGAGCTTGAAATGGCCCGTCGAATGATCAACGATATGCTGCTGGAACATTTCGAGCAGGGCCTTGTGTTGAGCTTTAAGGGTGGCGTCATCCCATACCCGTAACAGGTTGGTATATGCTTCCAGAACGTGCAGCATGGTGTTCATGGATTTTCGGCAATCGAGATCCCGTTCACTCAAACGCATATCCGTCAACGCCTGCCATTTACGGCTGCTGCCTTCGATATAGCCTCCGTTGACCGGATCATATGCGTGCTTTTCCAATAATTGAAATAATGCCTGTGCCAAAGCAAGACTTTGCGGCTTCCTGGTGGCCCGGTAATATTCTGCCAAACCATATATTCCAAATGCCTGGGCATAATGATGCTTGCGGTCAAAAACGGGCCTGCCTGTGGCATCGACGGTCCAATAGAGGCCGCCATATTCCGGATCCCAAAAAACGCCTTTTAGATAATCATAGGCCCAACGCGCCGTGGCGAGATATTTTTGATCGCCCAACTTGCGGAACGCGGCGGCATACGTCCAGAGAATGCGCGCACATAGAATCGCGGAGCGTGGCACCTCATTGTGGATTACCAGGTCATTAGTTAAAGCGCCATAAAAGCCGCCGTTGACTTTATCCACGCTGTAAGCCATCCAGAACGGCAGGATATTGCCCGTCAATTCTTCAGTTAATTGTCTTCGGAGATCGGTTTTGTTCAACGCTTGGGCAGCGGGTGCCATAAAGCCTTTTCCGGGTTGGGGGCTAATTTCAATAGTGCCTTTGCACGAAAAATCCCAGCCAGATCAGTCTGTGCCGGGACTAGTTTAGCATAAATCATTCTCATCTGTTTGGATTAATGATCACTTGCGGGCAATCGCCAAAAGGGTTATATCGTCGTAATTCGGCGTTTCTCTGACCCAATCCACAAGAGTACTCCGTAAATGCTTCAACAGATCCACAGCGTGTGCAGGCGCTGACCCGATAGCCAATTTCAGTTGCGTCAGATCATATGATTTACTCGCTGGGCTGTTGGCATCCGTAACTCCATCTGTGAAAGCAACCAGGCTGTCACCGCGCGCCAGCGCCAGATCCACATCTTGATATTTTGCTTCGAGGTCCACCCCCAAGGCGATGCCACGGCCGGTAATTTTCTTCACCTGACCGGAGGCCTCTCGCAGGAAGGGCGGGGGGTGGCCGGCAAGGGCGTACTTCAGATTGCCGGTTTCAGGATCCAGGATGGCATAAAATGACGTGACGAACTGCATATCCATGTCCTGTTCGCACAGGGCCCGATTTACCTGGGTCAGCAAAGCGGCTGGCGAAGTTTCATGCTCCACCCGTTCGCGAATCAGGCTATGTGCCATGGCCATCCGCAGTGCGGCTGGAGCGCCTTTGCCGCATACGTCAGCGACGATGAAGCCCCAACGGCCGCCGGGCAGCTTATAAACATTGTAATAATCTCCGGATGTCTCATGCGCCGGCTGCCAGAAAGCCGCCAGGCTGTAACCGGCAATCTCCGGAAGTTCATCCGGAAACAGACTGATCTGCATCTTGCGCGCCAGATCGAGCTCCTGTTCCAGGCGGGTATGCTCAATCCGGATGAGGTCATACAGGTGGGCCCGTTCAAGGGCAGAGCCGAGTAGTTTGGCACCAGCGGTCAGGAATTGCAGGTCGGAGGCCGACAGCAATTGCCATTCTTTAGCCGCAAAGTTCATTACTCCTATGGTCTGGTTGTTAAGCGCGAGTGGCACGCTGGCATGGAACATCAGGCCGCGATTGTCTTCCTTCTCTTCCATGGCGTCCTGAAGACGACTGCACTCGACCACATTGACTCCCCGCTTCAGTTGACCAGTCCGTAGTAACTGCTGGCAGTGACATTCCGGCGGCCGGGTCAGGTAATAACGATCATTTTTCTGCAGGCTGGGTGGCAGGTTATGGGCGGCTGCAAGGATATACCCGTGGGGAGGCGGCGGATCCGTGGATTGGCCTATTAGGCCATTGTCCGCCTTGAGAGAAATCCAGGCAGTATTTAGAGTCATCACCCCGAGCATCGTCTCCAAGGTCACATTGAGCAGGGATTGTACGTCGGGAGCCTGGTTGGTTGACTCGGCCAGACGATTGAGGGCACGCAGACGGGCGATCTCGCGTTCGTCAGGCAGACCCGGGAAGGCATCGTGTCTGGGCAAAAGATATTTATAGTCAAAAAAAGCCCGTTTCAAGTCAAATTTCTCGAAAGGGCTTTCAGCGATCCGCCTACTGGTCCTGAGCCAGGCATAAAAATGTTCCAGAGAGGAGGCAATCCGGTTCAGATTTGAGCGGCCTACGCCTCTGATCCGGCAGTCCAGCAAGTAAGTGCGTATGGCAACGTCGTCAGAGGCCTGGGGAGTGAATTCATCCTCTCCAAGCTGGGTCTCCCATTTGATGTAATCCTCGACATCCTGGAGAATTGTTTTCTCTTTCGGACCGACCGAGGCGCCAAATTGCTCAATCATATCCATGCCTGCTCACTTGGTCATACTTGAAGCTTGTTGATTTATTCGCGGGACAATCTTCCATCCTATTGGAAGATTCTGGGCATTTCAACCATCACCAGATGACAATCTTCCAAAGCCGTCAGGGTCACTGCCATTTCATCCCACACCTTAATCGCATCGCCGCTTTCCAGGGGCAGGTTATTTATGTTCAGGGAACCTTCCAAGCATGCCAGATACATTTGGCGACCAGGAAGCTGCCTTACACCCAATTGCCGGCCAGCCTTCAATTCAGATATGAATATATTCGCGTCCTGGTTGATCCGGGTTACATTCTCCATCGACTGTCCGGAGACAATCTGCAGGAGCTTGTTGAGACGATCTGACTGTTTGAAATGCGTGGCGCTGTAAAGGGGTGGCAACCCAGCCGCATTTGGGCGTATCCAGATTTGTATGAATCGGAGAGGTTCATTCTGAGAATTGTTCTTTTCGCTGTGGGTAATCCCAGAACCGGCGCAAGTATATTGCATTTCTCCCCGCTTGATTATTTCATTATTCCCCATGCTATCCTCATGAGTGAGTTCCCCGTTCACGCAATACGAAATGATCTCGATCTCCTGGTGGGCGTGTGTTTCAAATCCGGAATGAGGCTGCAAGGTAAAATCATTAAATGTTATCAGGTCCCCGAAGCAGATATTCGCCGGGTCATCGTAATCAGCAAAGGAGAAGTGGAAACGGCCGACATGCCAGCCATAGTCTCCGAGGTATATTTGCCTTGCAAGGATTTTGGACAGCATATTATTTCTGTTTGCATAAGTTAGGTAATAAGAAGCAAAGTATAGCAGAGTAATATAGATATAACAAGTCAAAATAGCCGTAATTACATAAGTCTTTGGTACCCCCCACAGGTGGACTGGCCAAGTCTATTAATTCTTACATATAGCGGCTGCAATTTACCGTCGGAGCAGATGGGTATTGGCAATTTTCAATACTCAGGAGAACAAAAAAAAGAATTCCCCAGGAAGATAACACCGGGGAATCACGTACCATTTGGTAGGTCACAGCTCATGCTTCGCTTGGAAATTAATCCTGCGGCAGCCACCTTCGAAGCTCCACCTTGCGCACTACCATACTTTCGGCTCTGCACTGGCAGGGCATCCTGTGGAGAATTTCTTTACGGAGCTCCGGATGGGTCTTTGCTTCTTCGACCTTCATATGCAATCCGGCTGGGCAGGTTTCCAGCGTGACCTGCTCCGGTTCTACTCGAGCACGAAAATATTTTTCCGGGCGCAGATCTCCTTGAGCTGCCTGGGCCAAACGGAAACTGTCACCTCGCCGAGATGGGCAGTGCGCAGGAGATACATGAATGTGCGCGCCTGGCCGATGCCGCCGCCGATCGACAGCGGGATCTGGTCATGTTGGATGGCCTGGTGGTAAGGGAGCTTCAGGAAGTCTGTCTGTCCGGAAATCTCGAGCTGCTGGACGAGAGTGTCTTTGGTAACACGGATACCCATCGAGGACAGTTCGTGGCGCCGTTTGGTGACCGGATTCCAGACCAGGATATCACCGTTGATGCCGTGGGTGTCCTTGCCGGTCTCCTGGCTGGTTGACGTGACCCAGTCATCGTAATCCGCGGCGCGCATCTCGTGTGGGTAGCCATCCTTCAACACCCAGCCGATCCCGATGATGAACACCGCCGGGTACTTCTGCAAAATGGCAGTCTCGCGCTGCTTGCGCGGCAGATTTGGGTACATGGCCAGCAAGTCTTCCGCATGGATGAAAGTCAGTTCTTCGGGGAAATCCGGATACTTGCCCGATTTCAATTCCGGGAACAATTCCTGGGCGTGTTTGCCGGCACCGTAAATGACCTTCCAGATCTTCCGGACGACATCCTTGAGGAACTCCAGGTTGCGCTGATCGGCCGTGATGACCCGCTCCCAGTCCCACTGGTCCACATAGGAGCTGTGGTCGTGGTCGAGGAAATAGTCCTTGCGCACGGCCCGCATGTCTGTGCAGATGCCCTCGCCGACCTTGCAGGCGAACTGTTTGAGTGCCATGCGCTTCCACTTGGTGGCAGCCTGCACTACCTGGGCTGTGATACGGGGATCGATGCCCAGGCCACATGGAAATTCCACGGGAGTGCGTGAGCCATCCCGGTCCAGATAATCGTTCACACCGCTGTCCCGATCCACAATCAACGGGACCTGGACCATCGTCAAGTTAAGTTCCCTGCAGAGGTTTTTCTCGATATATTCCTTCACCGCAAAGACGGCTTTCATTCTTTCCAGTGGAGACTGAAGTGCATCGTAATCGCTGGGGAGGATTTTTTCGACCTCCTCGTAAGTGCTGATGCCCGGACCGGCAAGATCTGCTTTTTTATCGCTTGTCATTTTTTCTCCTTCTTATTATTTTTGATTATCGTAATTCTCGGGGAGCCAGCAACATAGCACCAATTCACGCGCGGCCTTGACTTCATCCATGCGCCCGAAAAGCGTCTTGCCTGCCCTCGATAGAGGGTGCGGGGCCTCCTTGAGCAACTCCGGATGGGTCTTCGCTTCTTCGGCAATCTTGATCAACGCATCCGCAAAGGCATCCAACGTATCCTTGTTCTCAGTCTCAGTCGGCTCAATCATCAGTGCCTCATGGACGATGAGCGGGAAATAGTTGGTCGGTGGATGGAAATCGTAATCCATCAGCCGCTTGGCCACATCCAAAGCGCGGATTGTGGGGGCATCTGTCCACTGGCCTTCTGCCACGAACTCGTGCATGCAGGTACGCGCGAATGGGACGGTATAGATATCCTTCAGGCGTGCCTTGACGTAGTTGGCATTCAGGACGGCGTATTCAGCAATCTGCCGCAGACCATCCGCGCCGTGCATGGCGATGTAGGTATAGGCCCGCACAAACATACCGAAATGACCATTGAAGGCCTTGACACGACCGATGCTCTTCGCCGGTGTGAGGTAGCCTAACAATGACGGCTGGCCTTCCTGACCTTCTTCGACGATCCCGACCAGCGGACCAGGTAGAAAATCCGCCAGTTTCTCCGAGACACCCACCGGCCCCGAGCCTGGTCCGCCGCCTCCGTGCGGGGTGGAGAAAGTCTTATGCAGGTTGAGGTGCATCAAATCGAAGCCAACATCGCCAGGACGCAACACGCCCAACAGGGCGTTCAGGTTGGCCCCGTCTCCGTAGACCAGCCCGCCGCAAGCGTGAACGGCCTGGATGGCTTCTTCGAGGTGTTCATCAAAAAGCCCGAGGGTATTAGGGTTGGTCAGCATCAACCCGACAACGCTTTCGTCACAGGCTTCCTTCAGGGCAGCCAGATCCAGGTTGCCGCGTTCATCGGAGAGAATCTGCTGCACTTCCAGACCGCTCATGGACGAGGAGGCCGGGTTAGTGCCATGTGCGGAATCAGGAATGAGCATCCTGATACGCTTGGTATCGCCACGAGACTTATGGTAGGCGCGCATGATGAGCACACCGGTTAGTTCTCCATGGGCTCCTGCGGCGGGTTGCAGGGTTACCGCTGCGAAACCGGTGATTTCCTTAATCCATTCCTGCAACTGGTACATCAGAAGCAGATTTCCCTGCACCGTCTCGACTGGCTGGAGTGGGTGGGTGCAGGTGAAGCCGGGCAGACGGGCGACATCCTCATTGATCTTCGGGTTATACTTCATTGTGCAGGAACCCAGCGGGTAGAGACCCCCATCCACGCTGTAGTTGAATTTCGACAAGTTGGTGTAATGGCGGACAACATCCACTTCGGCGAGTTCGGGGAGCGGCAGGTCCTCCCGCACAAGGGAAACAGGCAGTTCGGTGCGCGGGACATCCGGGGATGGGAAGGTAACTCCGGTGCGTCCGGGGGAGGAGAGCTCATAGATGGTAGGTTCGAGGATACTTAACGCGGGTGTCTCAGGCATGGATCACCTCCGCCAGCACATCGGCCAGAGCATCTATTTCATCCTTCGTGTTCATTTCGGTGACGGCGAGCAGCATGCTATTCTTAAGCGCAGGATAATCCTGACCTAAATCGTAACCGCCCAAAATACCGTGCTCTAGCAGGGAGGCGTTGATCTCCGCCAACGGAATCGGGCAGCCGACCGAAAACTCGTGGAAGAAGGGTGCATCGAAGGACAAGCGATAGCCGGGGATGCGGGCGATTTTTTCGGCGGCGTAGTGCGCTTTTTGATAACAAAGATCGGCCACCTGACGCAGACCGGTTCTCCCAAGCAAAGACAGGTAGACTGCGGCAGCCAGAGCCATCAAGCCCTGGTTGGTACATATGTTGGAAGTGGCGTGTTCGCGCTTGATGTGCTGTTCGCGCGCAGTCAGCGTCAGCACATAGGCACGTTGGCCACGGTTATCTGCTGTCTCGCCTACCAGGCGCCCGGCCATCTTGTGGATATACTGTTTGCGGGTGGCGAAGAAACCCAGGTAAGGCCCCCCGAATGAAAGCGGGATTCCCAGCGGCTGGCCCTCGCCGGCAACAATATCCGCCCCCATTTCGCCGGGAGTTTTGAGCAGGCCCAGCGCGATCGGGTAGGCAGCCACACAGACCAGGGCGCCCCGGGCGTGGGCTGTCTCGATCAAAGTGTTGAAGTCATCGATGCGCCCGAAAAAATCCGGGTACTGTATGATCACCAGGGCAGTGTTGTCGTCGATAAAGGTGATCAGGGATCGGGCATCAGAGACAAGATCGTCAGATAGATTATCGCCCTGGATGGTCAGACTTAAATCCTGGGTGTAGGTCCGCAGGACAGCCCGATATTGCGGATTCACGGCTGGTGAAAGCACGATCTTCGTGCGCTTGCCGCGGAATTGGGCATAAGCCATGGCTACAGCTTCAGCCACTGCGGTGGCTCCATCGTAGTGCGAGGCGTTCGAGACCTGCATGCCGGTCAACGCGGCGATGAGCGACTGGTACTCAAAAATCGCTTGCAGCGTACCCTGTGAGATTTCTGGCTGGTAGGGGGTATAGGCGGTGGAGAATTCGCCGCGCCGCAGGATGGCATCCACGGCTGCCGGTATGTAGTGGTTGTAAGCCCCGGCACCCAGGAAGGAGACCAGGTCGGTGCGAATATTTTCGTTGCCGAGGGAGAGTTCACCAAGTTCGGTGGCGGCTTCCATTTCAGTCAGGGCTGGGGGAAGCTGCAGGGTTGGGAAACGATGTTTTTTGGGGACATCGTTGAATAAATCTTCGAGGCTTTTCACCCCGATGGTATCCAGCATGGCGTCGCGTTCTTTGGAACTATGCGGAATATAGGTCATGGAATACTCCGGTCAAATCGACGGATGGTCAAATCGTCTCATCGTCTCCATCCGACTATAAAACTCCGGACCATCAGCCTTTCAAATCAGTGTGATCTCTCTTCGCAATACTTTGTATATGCGGCGGAATCCATCAGGCTGGCAGTCTCCGCTTCCTCTACCCGGATCATCCAACCCTTTCCGTACGGGTCGCTGTTGAGCACTTCGGGATTTTTTGCCAGTTCCTCGTTGATGGCCGACACTTTTCCCTTCACGGGGGCGTACAATTCTGCGGCTGCTTTGACCGACTCAACTGAGGCAACCGGTTTGCCAGCCTGGAGTGCATCGCCAACTGCGACGACGACCTCCACGAAGACGATGTCTGAGAGCTGGCTCTGGGCGTAATCGGTCAGCCCGATCTTGCCGGTGACAGGGTCGAACCATTCGTCAGTTTTGGAAAATTTCAGATTGGCGGGAATATTCATTTTTCGTCTCCAATAAAACCAAATATGGCAAAATAAAAAAGGGCGCACGTGGACAGGATGTGCGTCCTCTGTTATCGACCTGAGAGATTCTCCCTGGCGGAGGTCTGGACAATAATCGAAGTGACAGACCACAGCTGAAGGATTGCCCCGTCGGTGTCCCTTTGGGAATGGTTTTTCCGCAGGGACTTTCCAGAGATACAAGCAACAGGGTCCTTTTTGCCTGAGAGTTTCATCCGGACTTGCCAATCCTGGATTTGCACCTTCGGCGCTCAGTTTTGCATTTTATGCAAGAGTCTCTTCCCTGTTGCTGTTTGAATTGTGGTGTGCATTGTAAGGGCAAGCGGGGCAGGAGTCAAGTGAATAAAAACTATTCAGATTAATGTAAAAAAACCGGCATCGAAGGATGCCGGCAAAAATGGAAGTGTGTATTCTATCGACCAGTCAGCGTGCCACGCACCCAATCACCCACCAGCCAGTATTTGAAATCCTGGCCCTGACTGGTTTGCACCGCACCAACGATGCCGTAAATGACTGCGCCCGCCGGCAGGAGTGCCAGAACGCAAGTCATCGGAATCGCTATCGGGATCAGCACAACTCCTATCACGATGGCTGAAAGGGCGCCGACAACCGCCCACATTCCGCCAATCAGCAATCCTCCACCGTACCACCAGATCAACTGGAAGAGCATGGATTGCAGGGCGTGGTACGCCACAAACCTTGAGCGATCCTTATAAATCAAATAGACGACCAGTGCAGCGATTGGACCGGCGAAGCCGGTAACAAGATTCAGCAGCACGCTCAAGTGCGAAAGCATTCCCCAGGTGCGCTCGTCTCCGGGGGCCATTGGCTGGGGCGGGTACGGCACCGCGGGAACTGGCGGTACGTGCGGCGGAGCCGGAGCTGCCGGTTCGACAGTAGGGGGGGTTTTCTTATCAGTCATGATATTGATCTCCTTAGCATTTATTCACAATGAATTCAGTATCTTCCGAAGATTAAGAAGGATTGCATTTTGAGGGCGTGTGGTGAAGCCGCACGCCCTCAAAATGCGGACTCCTCCTGAATTTTTGGATGGGTTCTTAATCTATAACATATTACGATTTGTATGAACAAGAGTTGCATCAGTAAACCAAAAGCCCGCCGCAAGGCGGGCTTCTTTAATAACAACCATGTTCTACACCCAGTGCTGGTTCTTGATAAAATCGGTTAGAAGCGGAACCTTCACCCATTGGCCCTGGAAGGCCTGGATGGCAAGGACTATGGCGTATATGCCGCCGACCAAGAACAGGCATCCTACCGTAATGGTCCCCAAAACGTACAAGACGACAGCAAAGGCCAAGCCGAGGACTGCATTATATTTTATGAAAGGACGGCTCTTCTTGTCCTCCATAAATAACACAATAACTGCAACCGGCCATAAGAGCCAGCTTAATAGTGCCCAGAGTTTGTCGTCCTGGGTGATCTCGGTATTCATTCCTTGATTCATCGGTGTCTCCTCGGATTTTGATTAAGTGCCTGGGTTAAGGAATGGATTATGAAATCCAGTGCTGGCCGCGCAGGAATTTGGTGACGAGCGGGACCTCAAAATACTTCCCTTGATAAGCAAGGACTGCGGGCCAGATCATGAGCAACCAGAGTACTGGGTCGCAGATGGCCAGGATGACGGTAACCGAGAGGATGATAATGACTATCCATAGGACCAAGTTCAGCGCAAGAGCCTGGACGGCGTGGAATTTTATAAATGGCCTATCCTTCTTCCCTTCCATAAAAAGCATGATGAGAGCAATGATGAAAATTGGATAGCCCAAAGCAGCCCATAGTTTGTCATCACTCGTAATATCGGTATTCATTGGTTGTTGTGCCATTTGCGCCTCCTGAGCGTCTGAACATTAGAATATGTTGTAAATATTTTACAACAAATTCGGACAAAAAGCAACCGATTTATATGCGACTTTTCTCCTAATCCAAGGTGAAATATAGAGTGTGCTAAAATCATGCCATGACAGTCCAACCGCGCATCGTCTTCATGGGTTCACCGGACTTCGCTGTTCCGGCTTTGGAAGCGCTGACGACTAATTACCCGGTCGTTGGAGTGGTGACCCAACCGGACCGCCCGGCGGGGCGGGGCAAGGTCTTAAAATCGTCCTCTGTCAAGGAAGCGGCACTCCGTCTCGGCCTGCCCATCATCCAACCGGAAAAACTGCGTCTGCCTGAGGCCATGGACCAATTGCGCGCCTGGGCGCCCAATCTAATCGTTGTGGCCGCTTTCGGACAGATCCTGCGTCCCGAGCTGCTTGACCTGCCGAAATTTGGCTGTATCAACCTCCACGGTTCGCTGCTGCCGCGCTGGCGCGGAGCCGCGCCCGTCCAGGCTGCCATCCTGGCCGGAGATCGAGAGACCGGCGTTACCATCATGAAAATGGATCCCGGCGTGGATACCGGTGCGATTCTCAGTCGCCGCTACATACCGATAGCCCCTGAAGACACTGCTGGGACACTTTTTGCCAAACTTGCTCCCATTGCTGCGAACCTGCTTCTCGAGACGCTGCCGCGCTATCTTTCCGGCGAGCTCCTGCCTCAGCCCCAACCTGCAGAGGGCATTACGTACGCTCCCATGCTCAAGAAAGAAGATGGCCGGCTGGACTTCACCCAACCTGCCATTACGCTGGAACGCCGTGTGCGGGCCCTTAATCCATGGCCGGGGACCTGGTTTCATTGGAACGCCGGGCTGCTGAAAGTCCTGCGCGCCAGGGTCAGTGTCGAGAAAAGCCCCGGCGTGGAAAGGAGACTCATAGTCGAGGGGTACCCCGCGATGGGGACTGGTGAAGGCATCTTCATCCTTGAGGAAGTACAACCGGCCGGTAAAAAGCCCATGCCAGGAAAGGCTTTTCTAGCCGGCGCGCGGGGTTGGGAGTATCACGAATGATTGTCTTGTTCGTGCCATTCGTTTATTCGTGATATTCGTGGTGAGGAAATTCTATGCCTAAATACATCGCAGCCATAGACCAGGGCACAACCAGCACCCGCTGTATTCTATTCGACCATGGCGGGCACATTATCGCCTCGGATCAGAAGGAACACCAGCAGATCTATCCCAGGCCTGGCTGGGTGGAACATGATGCCCTGGAGATCTGGGAGCACACCCAACAGGTGGTACACGGGGCAGTGGATAAATCCGGCGCGGCTGTGATCGATATCGCCGCCATCGGGGTCACCAACCAGCGCGAGACCACCCTCGTCTGGGAGCGCGCGACCGGACGCCCGGTCCATAACGCCATCGTCTGGCAGGATACCCGCACGGATGCCATCTGCAATGATCTGGCGAAGGAAGGCGGGCAAGACCGCTTCCGGGCCAGCACCGGCCTGCCGCTGGCGACGTATTTCTCCGGGCCAAAAATCAAGTGGATCCTGGACAACGTGCCGGGAGCACGCCAACGCGCCGAAAAAGGCGAACTGGTCTTCGGCAATATGGATACCTGGGTGCTTTGGAACATGACCGGCGTGCACGTTACCGACGTGACCAACGCTTCCCGCACACTCCTGATGGACCTGAAAACGCTGGATTGGGATGAAGAAATTCTCAGAATCCTTGGCATTCCGCGTGCCATGCTGCCCGAGATCCGCTCATCGTCGGAAGTTTACGGCTATGCCAAAGGCGGATTGGGCGGCGTGCCGCTGGCAGGCGACCTGGGTGACCAGCAGGCGGCCCTCTTCGGCCAGACTTGCTATAACCCTGGTGAAGCCAAGAATACCTACGGCACGGGTTGTTTCATGCTCATGAACACCGGCGAAGCCCCCGTCCTTTCCAAAAACGGATTATTGACCACGTTAGGTTACAAGCTTGGGAGCTAGACCCGCCGTTTATGCCCTGGAAGGCTCGATTGCCATCACAGGAGCGCTGGTCCAATGGCTGCGCGACAACCTGGGACTGATCGAAAAATCCGCTGATGTGGAAAAGCTGGCCGGTTCGGTGGAGGATAATGGCGGCATCTACTTCGTTCCGGCCTTTTCCGGGTTATTCGCACCCTACTGGCGCTCAGATGCGCGCGGCGCGATCGTTGGCATGACGCGCTACGTCAACAAGGGACACATTGCCCGGGCTGTACTGGAGGCGACTGCCTTCCAGACACGCGAAGTGTTGGATGCGATGGAGAAAGACTCTGGTGTCAGGTTGACTGCCCTGAAAGTGGACGGCGGGATGGTCTTCAACGAATTGCTGATGCAATTCCAGGCGGATATTCTGAATGTACCTGTCATCCGCCCGAAAGTTTCAGAGACGACCGCTTTGGGTGCAGCTTATGCTGCCGGGCTGGCCGTCGGGTTCTGGAAAGACCTTGCCGAGCTGCGGGCCAATTGGGGCAAGGATAAGGAGTGGAGCCCATCCATGCCCGCGCAAAAGCGTGCCACGCTCTATAATGGCTGGAAGAAAGCCGTCACGCGCACATTTGATTGGATAGAGTAAAGGAAGATATGTGTCGTTGCGCGCCGCCTGCTTCTAGCGGCGACACTCGCACCTGCACGAGCAGCGGGTGCGATTGCAGGTGAGCAATCTCCACTCCCGCGAGGGGATTGCTTCGGTGGAAGAACACCACCTCGCAACGACACAATGAGGTTGTTCGATGAGCAAAGAATATTTCGTCTATATCATGACAAACAAATACAACACGGTTCTCTATACTGGTGTCACGAACAACCTCATGCGCCGTGCATGGGAACACAAAGAAGGCTTCGGCTCAACATTTACCAGCCGTTATCGAGTGAATAAACTTGTTTATTACGCGTCCTATGAAAATATCAATCTTGCCATTGCAAGAGAAAAACAAATCAAAAGCGGCTCGCGACAAAAGAAAATTGATTTTGTAAATGGTCTCAACCCAGAATGGAATGATTTGTACGAAGAGATGCAATCGTGAATAGGCAAGACACCCTCGCCTCCCTCAAATCCCATTTCCCCACGGTGCTGATCGTCGGCGGGGGTATCAATGGTGTTGGTACTTTCCGCGACCTGACCCTGCAAGGTGTGGACACTCTTATCATTGACCGGGCTGACTTCTGCTCCGGCGCCTCTGCCGCCTCCTCACGCATGGCGCATGGCGGTATCCGTTACCTGGAAAATGGGGAATTCCGTCTCGTGCGCGAAGCTGTCCAGGAACGCAACCGCCTGATCCGTAATGCATCCAGCCTGGTCAAGCCGCTGCCCACCACCATCCCTATTTTCAAAACCTTCTCCGGCCTGTTCAATGCCCCGCTCAAGTTCCTGGGCTGGTTGGAGAAACCGTCCGAACGCGGCGGACTGATCATCAAGGTCGGACTCATCCTCTACGACGCCTTAACCGGTAAGAACCGCAGCGTGCCGCGTCACGTCTTCGACAACCATTCCACCTCATTAAAAAAATACCCCCGTATCAACCCGGCGGTACGCTACACTGCCACTTACTATGACGGCATCATCCTCTCACCCGAACGCCTGACCCTCGAGCTCCTGCTCGAGGCGGAAAGGGAAGGCGGTCACGCCCGATCCCTGAACTACGTCTCCCTCGTCAGCGCGTCCGGAGCTGACATCACGTTGAAGGACGAAACGACCGGCCAGACATTTGAAATTGCCCCGCGCCTGATCATCAATGCTGCCGGTCCCTGGATTGACGGAACGAACCGGAACCTGGGCCTGTCGACGCATTATCTGGGCCCGACCAAAGGCTCGCACCTCGTGCTCGATAACCCTGAACTACGCCGGGCCATTGGCGATCACGAATTCTTTTTCGAAAACAAGGATGGGCGCATTGTGCTCATCTTCCCGCTCTTCGACAAGGTCATGATCGGTACATCCGACATCCCGATCGAAGATCCAGACTCCGTCCGCTGCACCGACCAGGAAGTGGACTATTTCATCGACATGGTCGGGCGCGTCTTCCCCGGCATCCAAGTCGACCATGAGCAGATCGTCTTTCGCTTTTCGGGTGTCCGCCCTTTGGCATATACCAAGACCAAAAATCCCGGTCAGATCACACGCGCCCACCACATTCAGGCCGACAACTTGGGCGGGATCCCCGTTTATTCGATGGTTGGTGGCAAATGGACCAGTTTCCGAGCCTTCTCCGAGCAAGTGACTGATCGTACGTTGGCCTTCCTCGGTTTACCGCGTAAATTCGACACCAGGTCGCTGCCCATTGGCGCAGGAAAAGAAGCACCCGCCCTAAAGACTGACCCGGATTACACGCCGACCGAGATCGCCTATATGGCAAAACGCGAGAAAATCGTCCATCTTGACGATTTGGTTCTGCGCCGCACCCTGCTGGCTTGCCTGGGCCAATTGACCCGTCCAATGATTGAGGAATTGGCGAATACCCTCGGCGAAAGCCTCGGTTGGGACGATGCTCAGAAGAAAGCCGAAGTGAGGCGTACCCTCGGAATCCTGGCTGACCGGCATGGGGTCAGGTTATGAGGTCGTTTTTTCAGAAGAGAAGCGCAAGGATCACTGGACCAACCAATCCTGGTCAATCAATACCCACCCACGACGTTCTCTAGGTACCTTCCTCTCAAAATGTCCGCCCCTGTCCACAGCGCCGACAAACGCATCCTCTATTATATCGACGACTTGACCTCCTTGCTCAAGCATCAATGAAATACTAATATTTCCTGCAGCGAGCGGGAGTTTTTCAATGTGGCAAATGACCTGCCCCCGGTGGGAGGAGAGCGTCAGTGGACCAAGCGTCGCCAGGCTGTTCAAGTTGGCAATTACTTCCCCATAAAAATTCTTTATCAAGATGGAAATATTAATATCCTTGAGAGGTCCGAATTGTTCCGCCAGATACTCAACCTGGAAATTCACCGGTAATCCACTCGTCATCGTTTCGAGAATGGTGTTATCAACCCCGCGAATACTAAATCCCGAAATTTTTACCGATCCAGTTCCCATTCTCTGACGACCTTCCTCCAATTGTACCTTTCGACTCTTCCCTACCTCGGAAAGATAACAAGCGATTGCATCCCGAACAGGGCCGAGTGGGAAAATGGTCTTTCCATGTTCCAGAACCAAAGCCTTGTTACATAAGGATGAGACCGTCGTCATATTATGGCTAATAAACAGGATCGTTCCGCCACCTTCTGATACTTCCTTGATCTTTTTCAGGCTCTTTTCCTGGAAAGAAGCATCCCCCACAGATAAAACTTCATCCACCAATAAGACTTGTGGGTTCAAATGGGCTGCTACTGAAAACGCCAGACGCACTTCCATCCCAGAGGAATATCGCTTTACAGGAGTATCGAGAAATTCTTCCACTCCTGAGAAGGTCACGATCTCATCAAACTTCCTTCTGATCTCGGCGGTTGACATGCCAATGATGGCCCCGCTAATAAAGATATTTTCACGCCCAGTCAATTCGGAATGAAACCCCGTGCCCACTTCGAGCAAAGAACCAACTCTGCCATAGATAATAGCCCGACCCGAAGTGGGCTCGGTCACACGGCCCAATAATTTCAATAAGGTGCTTTTTCCGGCTCCGTTCCTGCCAATAATCCCTATAACGTCCCCTTGCCCGGCTTCAAACGAAACATTCTTGAGCGCCCAAAAAGAGATTTTCTTTTCCGAATATTTCCGCCCGAAGACCTGATTCGTAATCCGGGCGATATCATCCACCAGGACACGCTGATTTCCGCGCCACCCCTTTCCCGTCGTCGGGAGGATCCGGTAACGTTTCGAAAGGTTTTCAACACGTAAAATATAATCAGACATCAAATTACATCCGCAAAACTTCGTTCCAGCCGTCGAAAAAGAGTCAGCCCAATGATTAAGATGAGGATACTGGCCGTGATTGAATATATCAAAGACCTCAAAGGAAAATCCGTCGTGCCAAGAACTGCCCACCGAAAGCCATTGATAATACCCACCAAAGGGTTGATATCATAGACCCAGGTCCAGCTTTTGGGGATCAATTTGGAAGAATACGCCAGCGGGGATGCATACATCCAGACCTGGATTACAAATGGGAGAACGTAAGTGAAATCCCGATAGTAGACATTCAAGGCAGCGAAAACAATCCCGACGCCGATAGATAGCAGCATGGTGAAGAAAAGCAGTATAGGAAGAGTAAGCATATTTATGGATAGGTGAATTTTGTAGATCCACAATAGGATGAACATTAGCAAAAAGGATACGAGAAAATCCACCAAGGTGGAGGCCGCACTCGAAACCGGGATGATTATTCGAGGAAAAAAGATCCTGGTGATCAGGCGAACTTCCCGCGTCAGACTTATGCCAGCGCGTTGGAGCGACTGTGAAAATACACTCCAGGGCAGAAGACCGACAAAAGCAAACAAAACGTAGTTGACATTGTCCGATTGGGTTTTCATCAACATCCCAAAGACAACAGTGAAGATCGCAGTGGTGAGCAGAGGTTGAAGAATCACCCAGGCCACTCCCAGGATCGTTTGGCGGTAACGGAGCTGCACCTCTCTCAATGCCAGGATCCAAAAAAGCTCCCGATAGTCCCATAATTCTTTGAGGTTGATGCCGAACCAATTACGAACCGGTTGGATGACCGTCCGGCGGAGAGTTTTCTTATCAGTAGTTTCAATCATCAATTTAAGGTTTATCCTTATTCATTTACAGATGGTTTCGTCAAGGACGGCAATTGTTGAAGCCCGACAGTCATCATAACTTTCCGAGTTAATAGCCTCGGGCTGTGCTTGTGAATATTACCGCGGGACCAATCCGTGGTTGTAGGTGAAAAACAGAACCAATTCACGACAGTTGGAGAATTTCAGGTAACATCTGGATGGTTCTCTGAGGGCTTGTTATTGCTTCAGCAAGACAGTTCATGCAAATTCGTCACATCTATGATTCCAGAATGTTTTGGAACGAATTATTATATCATCTGTGGATTTTATCCAATGGTCAAATAACGCTGGGAGTGGCCAGATTGTGGGTATAATATCCCCGGTTTTCAGGCCTAATCAAGGTCAAAATTGAGTGCTGACTTCCCCCGAGGCACATCAACGAAATGATAAACCAATATTTCATAAAATCCAAAGAAACGGATATTTGTTATCCATCTATAAAAGGAATTGCGAATGCATGTTTGCCTGATTTCAGTTGAGATCTTTGCCTGGGGTAAATATGGCGGGTTCGGGAAAGCCACCAGGACCATCGGCAGGGAGCTGGTTAAACGTGGTATACAGGTTAGTGCGATTGTTCCCCGGCGTGGTGGTCAGAAGGAAGTCGAAGAACTGGACGGGATCAAGGTTGTAGGTTTCGATTATCGCAAACCCTTCGAAATGCTACGGATCTTCCGGGATTGTGATGCAGATATTTTTCATTCCCAGGAACCATCCATGGGAACATATATCGCACAAAAGACCCACCCGGATAAGAAGCATATTGTAACCTTCAGGGATACACGCCTTTTTACAGATTGGATCACTGAGCTTAAGTACCCTTCATTAAACAGAGCGCAAGTATTATTTAATTGGCTGTACGAAGATAATCTCCTAGTTCAGCAGAGCGGTTCGAGAAGCAGATAAGCATTTTGCTGCAGCTCGACTATTGGTTGATAAAGCTAAAACAAAATACAGACTTGAATGCACGCCGGGTTTCTTACCAACACCTGTTGAAATACCTGTAAGAGTTGAAAAATCGAAGGTACCAACCGTCTGTTATATCGCCCGATGGGATCGTAGAAAAAGACCTGAATTTCTAATTTCCTTAGTAAAATCATTCCCGGATGTGAAATTTATCATTGCGGGAGCCAGCCGGGATCCACGATATGATCGTAAAATCAGGGACCAGCTGGCTGCTTTTCAGAATGTTGAATTATTGGGTTTCGTTAATCAATTTGAGACGGATAAATTAGCGCAGGTGCTTTCGAAAAGCTGGATCTTTGTCAATACTGCTGCGCGGGAAGGGCTGCCTGAGTCTTTCCTTGAAGCCTGTTCGCATCGCTGCGCGATCTTAAGTTCAGTCGATCCCGACAATTTTGCGTCACAGTTTGGGCATTACGCTCCTGGGGATGATTTCTCATATGGCTTGGAAATCCTTTTGAAGAACGATCTTTGGAAAGAGCTCGGGGAAAAAGGATATAACTTTGTAAATGAGAAATTCGCTCTAGATTATGTGATGGATCAACATGTACAGATTTATAAAAATATATAAGGAGCAGTTCAATGATAAAAGTTTTAGTGTCACTTGACAGAAGGCACACTCCTGTCGATCAACCCTCCGGTCACTTGATGGTCTATGACCTTGAAGATCAAAAAGTGGAAAGAATCTGTGAGATTATGGAGCCGCCTTATCGGGAGGAAAACCCCAATCCTCGTGGAGGTCTGCGTGGTCTAAAGGGCATTAGTATTCATGAAAATCGGATCGCGCTTGCAAACTTCTCATCAATTTTCTTTTATGACGAAAAATGGAATCCGATCAATTGTATTTGGCACCCAAGTTGCGCTGGAATACATGATATTGCCTTATTGGATGACAAAATATGGGTCAGCGGGTCCCGCAATGACCTGCTGATGTGTTTTGATCTGAATGGAAAGCCACTGGAGTTTTATGATGCACGAACTTTCGCATCCCTGCTTAATCTCTCCAAATGGCAACCTAAGCCATTTCTGACCAATACTCAGATCAAAAACGGTGAAATCGACTTTCGTGATCCACGCACACACGATGAAGTCTTTAGTGATTCGTCCCATGTTAATAGTCTAGCCATTATGCAAAATGGGGATCTACTAGTGTCATGTGGATTAATTAAAAATCTGAGTCATATGCGGCTTCTATATATTAAGAACTGGCTTACCAGAAAAGGAGCTTGGGAAAAAGTTCTTCAACTAAATAAGATTATGCGTCAAAGAATATTTAAGAAGAAGATGAAAAATCGGCATAGTGGGGATTTGGTTGTACAACCAGCCAAAGGATATAGTGCTGTTCTACGAATTACAAAGGAAAGAGTTGTACAACCCTGCTTATTATTTAACAACGCAACTGCGCCTGCTCACAGTGTGAGAGCATTGACTGATGGTACAGCCATATACCTGAAAACAACGAGTGGGGAAATTGTTCACTTTGAACCAGTGTCTGGAAAAGTCATCTCTACAACAGTAATCGGAGAGAAATTCTTGCGAGGCGCGCGTGAATTGCCGGATGGTAACCTGCTCCTGGGAGATAACAACCGGATTATTCATTTTAACTTGCATGAGCGAAAAATCCTATCAGTTGTTCAAATATCTGACGATCCTGTTGAATCCGTCTTTGATTTCTGTATTTTGCCTGATCATTTCAGTCTTCCTCCTGAGTCTTTTGTGAGTCACCATGCAAAATACCTTCCTGTCACTCAAATATAGGATTCACTCTAGTCAGGATACAGTTTCCCGAAAAATAGTTTCATACTGATCTACCACAGTCCTAATATCAAATCGGCGTGCCAGATTGAGGCTGGCCTGGCGGGCATTTTGAAGAGCTTTTCGATCTGACAAGAGGCTACGCAGCGCGCTGGAAAATGCTTCCCTATCGCCTGGATCAGCGAGGAAGCCGTTGGAGCCCGGCTCGACCAGATCCACATTACCGCCGGCACGGCTGGCGACGATGGCCAAACCCATCGCCAGGGCCTGCAGACCGACCACAGGCAATCCCTCCGATAGGGATGGCATGAAAAGCAGGTCACTCTGCGCCAAATAGGTTAGAACTTCCTGTGTTGTCACCCAACCGGGCAGATAAAAACGCTTTTCCAAGCCGTGGGTGGCAATGTTTCGTTTAACTTCATCAAACAGCGGGCCATCCCCAAGCATGAGGCACTTCCATGGCAAATCCTGCACCAGCGCGAGCATTTCAACCAATTCAATCGGGTTTTTTTGAGGCATAAACCGTCCGGCGAAAATAACCACCGGGGGGCGGTGAACCAGCAACTCTTCGGGATTCAGCATCTCCATATTAATACCATTTGGGATGACGATCGGACTTACATCATAACGCTTCCGGATCAACGAGCAGGTGTAATTGCTAACTGTAACGATTTGCGCGGCTCCCCGCCAGATGGGTATGGTAAAAGGGAAAACCCACCTGAACCACCTGCCAGTCTTTTCGGGCACACCCCCGGGAATATCGCCTAGATGGGCGGTGAGCACATAAGGAATCCCGGTCAGGCGGGCCAGGACCCAGGCAGCCGCCCCGGCCGGGACAGCGAAGTGGACATGGATGATATCGGGGTGCCAGCGGCGAATCAAAGGGAGACCAACTCTGATGGCAGCGAAGATGTAGATTCCCATCACCAGAAATCCTGCTTGATAGGGACGTTTTCTTAGGGACGGTAAGCGCAGGATGTGGATATTATCCACCCACTCATCCCGCGGTAAGCCTTTCAGATGCGCGGTAAGTATAGTTATTTCGTGTCCCCGCCTGGTCAACTCTTTGGCAATATCCTGAGCAACCTGACCACCGCCACCTCCAACCGGAGGGTATTCGTGATTAAGAACAAGAACGCGCATAACTCATCTTTGCCCCGGCTTTTCATTGATCACTTCGCGTATAGTATAAGTTGGCTTACCAAGCGTCTCATGATAGGTGCGGATTAACAACTCGGCTATCAGACCCATTAAGATGGTCTGGAATCCCAGGGCGAAAACCATTACACTTATTTGAAAAAAAGGTGAGCCAAGGACCGAGATAGAAAAGAATATCCTTCGGACGGCCAAAAAAAGTAATACCACTGAACTTATGAAAATCGCGCCAATTCCAACCCCTCCGAAGATGTAAATGGGACTGACCGAGAAACTCAGTAAGAACTTGACAGTGAACAAGTCAAGCAGGACTTTGAGGGTGCGTTCAAGCCCATATTTCGACTTGCCATATTTCCGTGGGTGGTGTTGGACAACGACCTCGGCAACGCGTGCCCCGGCTGAATGGACATAGGCCGGAATAAAGCGATGCATTTCGCCATACAGCCGGAATCCGCTCAAGTACTCGCGACGATAAGCTTTCAAGGTGCAACCATAATCGTGAAGATGAACTCCTGTTACCCAGGAAATCAACCCATTGGCAATCCACGAGGGGATGGTGCGGCTCAGAAAAGGATCCTTACGATTTTTGCGCCAGCCGCTGACCATATCATAGCCCTCATCCAATTTCGCCAGTATGATCGGGATATCGGCGGGGTCGTTCTGCAAATCTGCATCCATCAAGAGAACGATATCACCATCGGAATGATCAATGCCAGCTGCGATTGCGGCCGTCTGGCCATAGTTGCGTCGAAAGACGATTACCTGGACATGGCGGCGGTCTTTTTGGGCAAGTTCCTTCAACACAGCAAGACTCCCATCTGTGCTGCTATCGTCCACAAAGATGATCTTCCAATTCAATTCGATGGAATCCAAGGCTGCATGGATTGCATGATATAGATGCAACAGGTTGTTTTCTTCGTTATAGACGGGGATGACCAGAGATAATTTCATTTCTTCTTTCAGAGGTAATTTGGGTGTTGGCAGCCTTATTGTGCCCAACGCTTTCATTTTACTACCTCATTTTGGCTGGCTGGATTGATTTTCAGCAGGTTATCTCCGCTTTATAAGGCGATATGCCTGATAAAGAAATCATTTTCTCTTGAAAAGCAGAATATTGGCATTAATACGACAGGGGAACAGGTCCGGCGACAATTGTATCTGATCAAATTTCTTCGGGGTGAGGTAATCCCGCCATTCTGGGAACCGATCTTCAGCGATCACAAAAACATCCGCTGTGTCACGCCACTGAAGCCCAATTTGCTCATTCCAAAATCCATTTTTCAGGAGCTGATCGGGATCCCCGCCTATTCTGTAGGAGTAAATGTCGTTAAGTTGAGGCAAGAGGATATTTGGATCATGGATGTATAAAAGAGGGACAGATGCAATTGATCCATCCAGATAGATCCTGGTGCCAGGTGGCGCGATTTTTGCCAATTGAGCTCCAACCTGCTCGTACGAGTTGATCACATCGGTACTACAAATGGGTTCATCATATGTCCAGGCCAAAATGGGCAACAAGATCACCCCCAAAATGGGAAAACCAAACGCGCTGAAGCTGGCTAAATTCATCATCTTCCGATGAGGATGATGCCGGTATATTATTAGCGAAATGATCAGTAGCAAAATACCAACGACAAAACCCGCAACCGCAGGAACGTATGCCCGTGCATCCCAGTAATCAACATGATACTTGTTATTCAGCACCTGCCACAGGGTCGCCCAACCGGATAATAAATGCCCACCTCGAAGGCGGGGAACAGGAATATTTAGCAGGCTACTCCCGATTTTCTCAAAGAGCGAATACCCTATTGCAGTTGTAACCACCAGCAGCGTTGTAATGATGGCCGCCCTGGGTAGAAGCGAAGGTGTCTTATTCCAGGCACCTATCGATACAATAATAAGGAGTAAACCGACATTCCCCCAGAAAGCTATGTAATCTTTGAGACAGTATACACAATAGTTGTCACCAAGAGATGCCCAGGCATGACTGATTAGCAGTGTAAAGAACGAAAATGCCAGGAATACCGCCGCGCGAAAATGCGCCGGAGTCCGCCACGATCCTCGTTTTGGCCATAACAACAAGACAATAAAACTACCGATGAATGGAATAAAGTGGATACGGATTGCCTGAGACAAGCTATGCAGCCGGGAAACCAGGGATAAATTTGGGGTCAAGGACAATGCCGCTTTACCAATATCCGGCTTGGTATAGAGCCCAAGGAAGGAAAGCAGGTTAGCGGGAAGCCATCTTTCCCACAGGTACATGATGCCTGGCCAATAAATGATATGCCCGACCACCAATACGATGATAATTGCAGAAAGGGCCAGGAATCCTTGCTTCCGTCCTTGTTGCCAAAAAATGTAAGCGATTAACAGCGGAAGAATAAAGACCATATTTTCACGCGTCAATATCATCGCCCCCGCCAGAATCGCGCTGGCAATAATCTGCCAGATCGGTCGATCCGCGCCCAGGGATAGCACAAGCACCCAGGTCAAAATACAAATAATCAACACTTCCGACCTGGCAGTACTATAGATGCTTATCAATGTAGGATTTAGGGCCATAACCCAAACCGCGGCGGTAGCAAGCCAACGGTTCCCTATCCTGCGAGACACAATCCACAAGCCAAGCAAGCTTAGGAAACTCAAAAAAACTGCAACATACCGAGGTGCCAGTAAACCGGGAGCGAACACAGCTTGTACCCACCCCCATATAAAAAACGACAGGTACATTTTGTTCATCCAGAATCCATAGGGTTGAAACGGCTTGGATGCACCAGTCGCCAACAAATACCCTTTATATAAGTAAGAACCTTCATCAAGATTGGGCAATCTTATATGGGCGTAAACAACGGCCTGTATTAAGTATAGAATCACCCCAAGTAATGCAAGCAACTCTGGGAATTGGATTCTTGCCAGCCAACGGGTGGTTTTATTATTGCTTTTAGCAGCCAATGTTCCTCACTTGATATAGCCTCCGGTTGCTAGTAGTAACAACCGGAGTAGATAAGTAAAGGTCATAAGATCAACCAGCCTTGGTCATTCAATACCCATCTCTAACGCTTTCCTTGTGAAAAAGAATAGTTCACCAAACCACTGGGTCGCCAAACCGGCAAGTACCGGTCGATTGATTGTTAATCGAATCCCCTGGCAATGAACAAAAGACTATGCCCATAAGGACAATGCCAGGTGTGGGCATCTATTTTTCATTTTTATAAGAACTCTGCAATTTTTTAGCTCGTACTAAAACTTCTGCGTGTAATTATAATCTACTTGATAATTTTATTCCCCGGGCGCCCTTGGGTGTTGCCGCGTCTGTCACAAATCCGGGGCTTCTCTTTTCCCCGTCGGGGCGGATGTGGGGAAGGCGGATTCTGATACATTCGTTCATTGTTAAAGTCCTGTTCGGCGCCAACTGCCTCGGGTGGTTGCGGGCAGGGGGGGAGGTGATGTATACTGGGGAGCGCAGTAGCAATGTAATCCTCACTCAAGGAATGATCATGAAGAAAAATTTCAGTTTTATTTTTCCATACCTCGGGCTGATTGTAATAACCGGTTTTGTATTGATACTATGGATTACACCGCGTGGCGCCGGTGTCCAGCCGGACTCGATCGTATACCTAAACGGCACAAAAAGCCTGTTGGCAGGAAAGGGATTTCTCAATCGCGGGAATCCAATCACCCATTTTCCCCCGTTCTATTCATTGTTTCTGGTTGCAGCCACACTAATAGTAAACAATCTTCTTCAGGCGGCCCGTTATCTAAACGCCATTCTATTCGGCATAAATCTGGGTCTAGTTGCGCTGGCAGTGTATTTATCGACGGGTCGCAGCTTCCTGAATTCAACCTGCGCCATAATCTTCTTCCTGGTATCAGAACCGCTCCTTGAAATGCATGCATGGGCTCTTTCAGAACCACTTTTTATTACCCTTTCACTTGCCGGTATCATCCTTCTTTCGATGTACGTCATAAGACCAACTTTGTCCCTGCTTATTGTCTCCTCTCTTTCCCTGGGACTTGCGGTAATTACGCGGTATATCAGTCTTGCCTTCCTCCCAGCCGCAATTGTGGTTGTGTTTGTTGGTAGAGGGGACCAGCAACCCAGACGAAGATTTCGCGATACCCTTATCTGGGCTCTTCTGGCATGCGCGCCTATTATAGTCTTATCAATAATTAACCTGGTAATGACAGGGGCAGCTTCGGACCGAAGTTTTGTGTATCATCCAGCGTCTGAGTTCAAATATATCGGTAGAATCATTGGCAGCGGAATGAATTTTATTGCTCCCATTTCCCTTCCATCATGGGTGTGGCCGGCGTTCTTTGGGTTGCTGGCAGGTTTATTTATCGCCCAACTCGGGATTATCTTCAAACTGCATCTCAGAGAAATTCATTGGCGTTCGATGGGTATCGTGATGGCAGCGGCCTGTCTTTTATTTATTGTTGGCTACCTACTATTCCTGTTCATATCTCTTTCATTATTTGATGCATCAACACCTATAGATGATCGTTTAATGTCGCCAATCTTTGTATTATTAATTGTGGGAGGGTTCCCAGCAATTTGGACCCTGGCGCAGTCTTTGAAGAAACCCATGCTATGGTGTTTTTTCTTACTCTTTATCATTCTTTCGATATCCATGAAAACGCCGGATGCAATTCGGTCGGCGGAATCCATTCAGAAAAATGGCCTGGGTTACACATCCATACAATGGCAAGAGTTTGAAACCATCGCGTTTGTTAAGTCGCTTGCGAAGGATGTGAAGATATACTCCAATGGTTCAGGTGTAATAGGTTTTTTGACTGAAAACCAGGCGCTATCAGTCCCGAAAAATAAGTCTCCAACAACTCTACTGGTAAACCCAAGCTACACTGCAGAGATTGGAGCCATGTGCAAAGATATCATGGAGAACAGAGCCATATTGGTATATTTCAATACGATCAAGAGATCGTATCAAGCGACTTATCAAGAAGTTAAGTCCGCCTGCAAACTTTCTGTTGTCCAACGCCTGGCGGACGGAATAGTGTATGGAATGAAATAAAGATTACTTTACCCGCTTTTGATCTTCATAACCCTCCGCCCGGAGTCTCGAGACTCCGGGCGGCATTCTATAATGGTAAAATACGTTCCCATGACCGATAAGTCTGTCTACCATATCACCTTCCTGCGTCACGGCAAATCCGAGGTCGAGTGGCTCAATGGCGCAGTTGTCCGCTATGGGCTAAAGTTCGGCGTGCCAACGCCTATCAACAAACAGCTAACCGGGATATTATTGTCCCTGACACTTGGTGAAATTCCGCTCACAGAGTTCAGGGGCCAGCCCGAGAAATTGCTGGCAAAGTTGAAAAGCAATCAGTGAAATTAAAACGCCTTGAAGTCCTTCCAATAGGATGAGTTAAATTATTATGAACAATCGTATCCAAACCATCTCTGCAAGTGATACCGTGGAAGTACACCTTCCGGACGGACGCGTCCTTTCCGGGCCGCGCGGAACGAGCGCAAGCGAGTTTCTTGGGACAGACTATCTGCCCAATGCCGCGCCATTGGTCGCAGCCATTGTCAATGGGGATCTGCGCGAGCTCACTTATCCCGTCCAGATGGAAGCCCGGCTCGCACCGGTCACAATGGCTGAGGCGGATGGTGCGCTTATTTATCGCCGTTCCTTGACGTTCCTGGTCAGTGCTGCTTTCGCCAACCTATTCCCCAAAAATCACATGACAATCGACCATTCAGTCTCTTCGGGTGGTTATTTTTGCCGGGTCACTGACCGGCCTCCTCTCAGCAATGACGAACTGGGCTCGCTCAAGAGGTACATGCAAGATTGGGTAAGCAAGGATGAGTTATTCCGACGCCAGGAAGTCTCTCTGGAAGAAGCCAATGCATACTTCGAAAGCAAAGGCTATCACGACAAAGTCCAATTGTTGTCCTTTCGCCAGAAAGGGTATGTCACGCTTTATCGACTGGACGATTATCGCGATTACCACCAGGGCTACATGGTACCTTCCACAGGCTACCTGAAGTGGTTTGACCTCGTTCCTGCAGGGGATGGTTTCATCCTGCACTATCCCCTGCGCCGCTCACCTACAAACCTCCTGCCCCTGCCCGAGTATCCAAAGCTGCTGGCAGCCTTTCGCCAATATGGCCAATGGTTGGCGCGCCTGGGTATCGGGTCGGTCGGGGCATTAAATGATGCCATTCGGGATGAACGCAGCCGAGAGGTCATCCTCGTCTCGGAAGCACTACATGAGCAGAACATTGCCGAAATCGCCCGTCAGATTTCCGGTCGCGGCCAACAAGCGCGCGTGGTGCTGATTGCCGGGCCATCCTCTTCCGGGAAGACCACCTTCTCCCGGCGGCTGGCTGTCCAATTACTTGCCCTGGGTCTTTCCCCCTTTGCCCTGGAACTGGATAATTTCTTTGTTGACCGGGAGAAAACCCCCATCGGGGAGGATGGCCAGTTTGACTTCGAAGCCATGGAAGCCCTCGACCTGGGTCTGCTGGGTGAGGATTTGGCCCGCCTGATTGCCGGGGAAGCCGTACAACTGCCCAAATACAACTTCAAAACCGGGAAACGCGAGAGTGGCGAGACCATACAACTGGGATCAGAGCATATTATCCTTCTGGAAGGCATCCATGGCCTGGATCCGCGTCTCGTGCCCGGACCGGTGGCGGAACGTGCCTACCGGGTCTATGTCTCCGCCCTGACGCAACTCAACCTGGACCGCCACAACCGTGTCTCCACAACCGATACCCGACTGATCCGGCGCATCGTCCGGGATACGCAAGAACGCGGCTACACGGCTGCGCAGACCATCAGCCGCTGGGAATCGGTGACTGCCGGCGAAAAAAAATATATCTTCCCCTATCAGGAAAACGCCGATGCCATGTTCAACTCGGCGCTGGTATACGAGCTTTCAGCCCTGAAACCATTGGCCGAACCCATCCTGCGCCAAGTACCGCACGGCACTCCCGAATATATTGAAGCCAAACGACTGCTGGCTTTCCTGGAATGGTTCCTTCCGGTCGAGTTGGATTTAATCCCGGATAACTCCATTCTACGCGAATTCGTGGGGGGATCCATCTTAAAAGATTTTACCATTTGGAAAGCATAATTGTTTTCAAGCGACCCTTTTTGATATTCAAAACCCCGCTTCGTGATTGCAACGGGTCATCCCTGCAAGAGACCGAGTGACCTTTTACGAGATCTTCCTTATTGCGCTCAGCATGTCCATGGACGCCTTTGCCGTCTGCCTTGGAGCAGGAACCCAGGTGCGCACATCCGGCCCGCGTCCGGTTTTCCGATTGGCGTTTCACTTCGGGTTGTTCCAATTTCTGATGCCTATCATCGGCTGGTTCGCCGGGACGACCATCCTGCAGTACATCTCTGCATACGACCATTGGGTGGCCTTTGGCCTGCTCGCATTTGTTGGTCTACGGATGATTCGCTCCGGCATTGATTCCAAAGTCGGGGAACAAAAGAATGATCCCTCGCGCGGTTGGACGTTGGTCCTCCTGGCCTTTGCCACCAGCATCGACGCACTGGCAATCGGCTTCAGCCTGGGGATGATCGGATTGATCATCTGGTATCCAGCGGTCGTCATTGGTCTAGTAACCGGGCTGATCTCCTGGCTCGGGATCTTCCTGGGGAACCGTCTGGGACAAAAATTCGGGAAACGGATGGAAATAATTGGGGGAATAATTTTGATACTGATGGGCGTCAGGATTTTGCTGGCCCATCTGCTGGCATAGCCCCTAGGCGTACAATTGCCGCCGGATCTGCCCAACCTGCGTACGCAGCCGGTCATCCCGCTCCAATAAATCTGCCACCTTCTCACAGGCATACATGACTGTAGTGTGGTCGCGGCCACCCAAAGCCTGCCCAATTTGCGGCAGTGAAACGTTTGTCTCACGCATCAGGTACATGGCAATCTGTCGCGGCAGTGCCACTTCATGCGAGCGGTCAGGGGAGACCAGCCGCTCAACGGACAGGTTGAAGGTTTTGGCAACCATATCCACCACTGCTCCAGGTTTCACATCCCCGCGCTGGGGCAGCAAGTCGGCCAGGGCCACCTCCGCCAATTGCGGCGTCAGATCCATGCCGCTCAGGTCGGCAAAAGCCACGATACGGTTCAAAGCCCCTTCCAACTCGCGGATATTGGATTGGACCCGGCGGGCGATCAACTCCATGATTTCTCCAGGCACCACCCGCCCCAGGCGTTCGGCTTTGGAGCCCAGGATCGCAAGGCGTGTTTCCAGATCAGGCAACTGGATATCGGCCGTCAGGCCCCATTCGAAACGCGAGCGCAGGCGCTCTTCGAGCGTAACCAGGCTCTTGGGCGGCCGGTCCGATGTAACAATGATCTGCTTGTTCTGTCCATGCAGGGTATTGAAAGTGTGGAAGAATTCCTCCTGCGTGGATTCCTTCCCGGCAATGAACTGGATATCGTCCACCAGCAACACGTCTGCCGAGCGGTACTTTTCCCTGAAAGCCTGGGTGGTATGGCTGCGGATGGCACCGATCATGTCATTGGTAAATTCTTCGGAAGAAACATAGAGGACATTCTGCCCGTGCTCCTGGCAATAGTTCCCGATGGCATGCAATAAATGAGTCTTTCCCAGCCCGACACCTCCATAGAGGAAAAGGGGATTGTAGGCAGTGGCTGGATTTTCAGCAACCGCCTGCGAAGCGGCATGCGCCAGCCGGTTGTTCGGGCCGACAACGAAATTATCGAAGGTGTAGCGGGGATTCAGTGAGTTATTTCTTGGACGGAAAGCCGGGATCTCGTCAGTTGCAGCATTGGCTTCTCCTGAGGCGATACCCTCTGGATCCGGAACATCCACGCTGGTCTCAGTGGTATGGATAACGAAAGCCACCTCCACGGAACGGTTCATCATGCCCATAAGGAGACGTTTCACGGTACTAGAAAGGCGGCTTTCCAGCCAGTCTCGCGCATAAGCATTCCGCACCATAACGGTGAACAGCCCGTCCACATAAGAGGCGATCCGGGTATCACGAACCCAGGTATCAAAGGATGCCTTTGGCATCTCCATCTGGAGTTGACCCAAGGCTGACTGCCAGGCGTGCTCGGCGTCCATCTATTCTTCCTCCAGAAACTTCCGGCGTTTACGTACAGGGACAGAAGCCCACTGCCTGCGCAGTGGGAAAGCCCTTCATTCCATAATTTTTTGATAATCTTACAGTCTACCTAATTGGGGAGGAAAGTACCCACTAACCATTTGCTTAGAGACATTCTAGCAGAAAAAATAGATTTGTTCCATACGTGTAACCTACGCAATCTTAAAAACTTTAAAATCTTTAAGACAGGTGCAATCTTAAAAAGAAGTCTGAGATATCCCGCGGGAAGAATAATACCCCTTCCAAAGAGTCCCCCCACCGCCTCGGGTTCGGAAGGGTGGACCGCCACATCTGGGGGGGAGTCAGGCACACTTCTGCGTGTAGTGGGAAAACTCCTAATCGACCTTAAATAATGCTTTCTGGAACAGCCCTCAAGCCGGGGTTGCGTGAAACGCAGAAAATTGGGCTTCGCAGAAAGAAAGGATGGTGCTCAGGCTGCTTCCTGGGCAGGTGCACGCGGCACCCAAGCGAGAATGGTCGTTCCCTCCCCCGGAGCAGTGATGATATCCAGATCGCCGCCCACATTGGCGACGCGTGTCTGCATGTTTGCCAACCCGTGACCAACAGTCTTGTTGGCCTTTTCCAGCTCGAAACCATCCCCATCGTCCTGGATCTCGAGCAAGGCCCGGTCGGAGGTGCTCCACAGGTCAATCGTGACCCTGCTGGCATTGGCGTGTTTGGCAATATTCGCCAGGGCTTCCTGACAGATGTGGAACAACGCCATCGCATTAACCTGCAGCAAATCTGAAAGAGGTTCTTTTGGCCCGGCCAAGCTGACATCGATCTTTGTATTCTGCCGGAACTCTGAGACCAGCCTTCCCAGGCCTTCGATGAGACTTTCCCCGCGCAATTGGCGTGGGCGTAAATCAAGGATGTAGTTGCGAATGTCCCGGATGGTGCGGTTCAGGTCGTCCATGGCTTTCTGCAGGCGATTATCGGCAGACCCAGGATCCTCGCGTAAGACCGCCCGGGCGTTCTCAAGTGCCAGCCCCACCCCATAAATGGATTGGATGATGCCATCATGCAGGTCCATGCCAATCCTCTCACGCTCCTCTAGGATTGTTACCCGGCGAAGGTCGGAGTGCAGGCGGGCGTTTTCAATGGCCGTCCCGGCGCCGGCAGCAACCGAGACCAGAACTTCGAGTTCGTTTTTCGAAATCGCCTTCTTGCTGCGGGTGGCGATGGTCAGCACACCGATGATATCTCCATGCGCCGTCAATGGAATGCAGGCAATCTGCCTGAACCCGGCCTTGACCACTGCCTGGCGGGTGACACGTTCATCTTTTTCGAGATGGTTACTCACGACCGGCTGTTTGGTCTGTGCAGCCAGACCAACCATGCCCTCGCCTATTTTGTAGCGGTTCCGTGTCCAGAATGCTTCGGCAGCTTCCCCGCGGTGCAGTACCAGACGCAGGGTCTCACCATCTTCTTCCCGCAGGAAGATTTCCCCGGCTTCCACTTTGAAATGTGCCATCAAAAGAGCCAGGGTTTTATTCATGATGTCGTCCAGTTCGAGCGAAGAAGCCAGTGCCATGCCAATTTGATTTAGCAGGGCCAGCTCTTCGTTGCGATAGGTGAGGGTTTGGTCACGCTCTTGCAGGCTTTCGTAAAGGCGGGCGTTATCAATTGCCACCCCGGCGTAGGCCGCCAGCATTTCGATGATCGTTTCGTCGTCCTGGGTGAACTCGGTGGCGCTGATTTTCTCTGTCAGGTAGATCTGGCCCAACTGCCGGTTTCCCTGATGAATGGGCACCCCCAACAATGAATGCATCTCGGCATGTCCGGGAGGAAAGCCGGCTGAACGAATATCCGCGCTGATCTCCGGGATGCGGATATTGCCGGTGTCGCCGTGCATCAGCGCGCCGACCAACCCAAACCCGCGTGGTGGGTGTGGGATGCGTTTGATTTCTTCGGCGCTCATGCCGACGGTGATGAATTGTTTGAGTGTTCCCTCATCGTCGAGGACGCCCAGCGCACCGTATTTCGCCCCGGCTTGTTCGCAGGCCAGCGAGACAATCCGCTCCAATAGCGTTTCGAGCGAGACATCTTTAACCAGTTCCAGACTCGCCCGGTGTAATGCAATCAATCTCTCTTGAAGCTCTTCACGCGTCAGGAGCATTTAGACACCTCGACAAACTAGACAATTTTACTCCAGATGTCAGGATTGTGACAAGTTTCTCCCGGGTATGGATGCAGCGGGCGGTTTACTTTACCCGAAATGCCGTTTTCCTCCCATATTCATAGCGGTTTCCAACCAACCGGCGAGTTTGATAGCTTTTGCCAGAGCGGTACGATAAAATACAACCTGACCTTCACGCTGAAGAGAGACGCAAAGATGACCAGATCCCGCATTCCCGGATTTTATGACCTATCCCTGGCCGAACGGTTGGATAAACTGGCCGAAGCCGCCGGACTCGCCTCCGGGGACATCAAGGCGTTCCAGACCTCGAATGGATTGACGGACGAACAAGCTGACCACATGGTCGAAAACGCCCTCGGCACTTTCGGTCTGCCGCTCGGCATTGGGCTGAACTTCGTCGTCAACGGACGCGCAGTCCTCGTACCAATGGCAATTGAGGAACCCTCGGTGGTGGCTGGCGCCTCGTTCATGGCAAAACTGGCGAGTGCGAAGGGCGGTTTCACTGCCAGCGTATCTTCTCCGGAAATGATCGGGCAGATTCAGGTGCTGGATGTCAGGGATCTAATAACCGCCAGTCTGAAGGTATATGAACACAAAACCGAGCTGCTCGCCGAAGCCGATTCGGTCGACCCTCTATTGAAAAAATTCGGCGGCGGGGCGCGTGACCTGGAAGTGCGCCTGATCGAGGAATCTCCCATCGGTCCGTTCCTGGTGGTGCATCTTATTTATGATGTGGGCGATGCCATGGGTGCCAATGCCGTCAATACTGCCTGTGAAAAACTAGCCCCACGCATCGAAGAGATCACCGGCGGACGTGTCCTCTTGAAAATTCTCTCCAACCTGGCGGACCTGCGGCTGGCAAAGGCTGCTTGCACGATCTCATTGGAGGAACTGGCTTTCACAAATGCAGATGGCCACAGTTTTGCTGGTGAACAGGTTCGCGATGGGATCATCGCTGCTTGGGCTTTCGCCTCCGTGGACCCATACCGCGCCGCCACCCACAACAAGGGCATCATGAACGGTGTGGATGCGGTGGTCATCGCCACCGGCAACGATTGGCGCGCCATTGAAGCCGGCGCGCATGCCTATGCCGCCCGCGAAGGGCGTTACACCAGTCTCAGCACCTGGGGAAAGGACGCACACAGCAATCTTGTTGGTGAACTGGAAATGCCGATGGCCGTCGGCGTCGTCGGTGGGGCTACCCGGGTGCATCCCACCGCAAAAGCGGCACTGAGACTGATGGGTGTCACGACTGCAGCCGAGCTGGCCGGGATCATCGTCTCGGTCGGGCTGGCGCAAAACCTGGCGGCTCTGCGCGCCCTTGCCACCGAAGGCATACAGCGCGGGCACATGTCCCTGCATGCCCGCCAGGTGGCCATCGCCGCCGGGGCGACCGGAGAGCAGATCGAGCAGGTCGCCTCTCAGATGGTTGCGGAAAAAATGGTCAGGATTGACCGGGCGGAAGAGATAATGAAAAAGACCAAATCTTCATGAAACATGCTGCTTATCTTTTTTCTATCCTTTTCGTCTCATTCTCCGCCTGTGGCCTTTCACAACGCCTGCCTGCAGCTACTCAAATGCCTTCCAATACTCTCAAGATATTGATCAACGATACCAGAGTTACGGAGTTGACCATTGAAGCAGAAACTCTTCAAGCAATACCGTCTTTTACTCCTTTACCAGGCCCTTGTGCGACTCCTTCGCCGGATGAGTTTAAGGATTTCATCAATAATTCCATCACAATCAAAGATACTGGGAAAATTTTCGTTATCCATGTCACCTCACGGTTTTGGATCTACCTCGATGATAGAATTTATCCACTGCGGGATCTATTTAATTCAATCCCGGATGAGCTGCTCGGATATGTATCCAACGGTTCCATAATGGGACCACAATGCTATCCAGTCTATCTTGAAGCAGTACACGAAGGAAAAGGAATTTTACAGATCAAGGATTTTCGACTCTCGATTATTATTGACAATAATCTGCCAATGTCTTCCCTGCCTCTCGATTAAGAAAAGGTGATGTTATGACGCCTGCTCAACCCTCCTCCACCCTGCTCAAACCTTCCCGCCCGGTTGGCATCATCGGCTATGGAGCTTACGTGCCGCGCTACCGCCTTCCAGCCAGGGAAGTCGCCCGCATCTGGACCGGCGGCAAAGTCTCCGGCCTGCCGATCAAGGAGAAAGCCGTCGCCGGGCTGGACGAGGATGTGGTCAGCATGTCGCTCGAGGCCGTGCGCAATGCGCTGAAACGCGCCGGGATCGACCCGGCTGAGATCCGCGCCGTCTGGATCGGGTCCGAATCGCACCCGTACGCTGTCAAGCCCACTTCTACGATCGTCGCCGAGGCCATCGGGGCGACACCGCATGTCCAGGCCGCGGACATGGAGTTCGCCTGCAAAGCTGGTACCGAAGCGATGGTCATGGCGATGGGGCTGGTCGGCTCAGGGATGGCACATTACGCCGTGGCGGCCGGCCTGGATACCGCCCAGGGCAAGCCCGGCGATGCACTGGAGTACACCGCCGCAGCCGGTGGGGCGGCCTTCGTCATCGGCCCGGCTAAGGAGAGTTTGGCGCTCCTCAATTCCTCGTATTCGTTCGTCACCGACACGCCGGATTTCTGGCGTCGAGAGTATCAGAAGTACCCGGAACACGGCCAGCGCTTCACCGGTGAACCGGCTTATTTCAAGCATACCATCGAGGCCGGGAAGGCCATGCTGGAAGCCAGCGGTACCACCGCCAGAGATTACCAATGGGCCGTCTTCCACCAGCCTAATGCCAAATTCCCGCAGCGCGCCGCCAGTTTGCTCGGGTTCACCCCTGAGCAGATCGCACCCGGGCTGCTTTCGCCAGTCATCGGCAACACCTACGCCGGGGCTGCCATCATCGGTCTCACCGCCATCCTGGATGTGGCCAAACCGGGAGACCGCATCCTGATGGTCTCGTTCGGCTCCGGAGCCGGGTCGGACGCATTCGATATCACCGCCACGGACAAGCTGCCCGGACGGCGTGACAAGGCTGCCTCGACCCAGGATTACATCGCCCGCCGGACTGAGATCGATTACGCCACCTATGCCCGCCTGCGCGGGAAGATTACGATGAAATAAAGCACCGCTGGTCGAGTAGTTCCGAACGAAGTGAGGAATGTATCGAGACCAGCAATTGGCAGAAATAAGAAATTTGTGGTCTCGATATGCCCCTCGAAATTCTCTCGGGTCTACTCGACAACCACTGGTGACAAAATATATGGCCTGGATGTATATGTTGGAATGTGCTGATGGTTCTTATTATGTTGGTTCCACCAAGGATTTGGAGCAGCGTATTCTCCAACACCAGCAAGGGACAGGAGCACAGTATACATCCAAGAGGTTGCCAATAAAATTGGTTTATTCTGAAGAATTCGAACGCGTATCAGAAGCCTTTACCAGGGAGAAGCAAGTCCAGAATTGGAGCCGGGCCAAACGGGAAGCTTTGATTGATGGCAAAAAGGAATTATTATTTTCATTGGCGAAGAAAGAATTTAGCAAGAAGAAGGCGCAGTTATGACTGAAGTCATCATTGCCGGTATCGGCCAAAATCCCGTCGGCGAACATTGGGATATCACCTTGCGTTCGTTTGCTGTGAAAGTCATCCGGTCAGCCATTCAGGATGCCGGAGGCCTGCGCCCACAAGCGCTCTATGTCGGCAACATGCTGGCTTCCAACCTCTCCCGCCAGGCACACCTGGGCACCCTGCTGGCTGATTTCGCCGGGCTGCGCTTCGAGGATGCCGAACACCGGACCGGGATCGAGGCCGAGACCGTTGAGGCGGGCGGCGCCTCCGGAGGCGCGGCACTGCGTCAGGGTTATCTGGCCGTCGCAAGCGGTTTTGTGGATGTTGCGCTGGTGGTTGGAGTGGAGAAGTTCACTGACATGGTCGGGCCGGATGTGGAGGCGGCCGTTGCCACAGCTATTGATAGTGATTTCGAGGCTATTCAGGGTCTCACACCCACCGCCCAGGCGGCCCTGCTGGCGCGCCGCTACATGCACGAGTTCAATGTCCCGGCGGACGGGCTGGCAGGTTTCCCGTTGACAGCCCATGCCAACGCGGCCGGCAACCGAAATGCCATGTACCGCAAGGCGATCAGCCTGGAGACCTACCAGAAAGCCGAACCGGTCTGTGACCCGCTTAATATGTACGACGTGGCTCCCAACGCGGACGGCGCCGCCGCCCTCATCCTGACCCGACGCGAATTACTGCCAAAGGAATTACCCCATCCAGTGGTGCGGATCGCCGCCTCAGCCAGCGCTTCCGATGCGCTGGGGCTGCACAACCGCCTCGATCCGCTCTGGTTTGCCGCCGCGCAGGTCTCGGTGGAGCAGGCGCTCCGAAAAGCCGGGATGAGGCGTGAGCAGGTGGATCTGTTCGAATACCATGACGCCTATTCGATCTATGCGGCGCTTTCCCTGGAAGCCGCCGGGTTTGCCCAGGCAGGAGAGGGCTGGAAACTGGCCATGGACGGTTCGATCGCCCTGACCGGCCAGATCCCGTGCGCCACGCTGGGCGGCTTGAAGGGGCGAGGCAACCCGGGCGGGGCCACTGGCGTTTACCAGGCCGTCGAAGCGGCCGCGCAATTGCAGGGGCGGGCGGGACCGAACCAGATCCCCGATGCCAAGATTGCCATGATCCAGTGCCTGGGCGGCCCGGCCTCAACGGCAGTGACACATCTGCTCGAAAGAGTGGAATAGGCCTGACAAACTCGTCAGGAAGCCTGATAGTTCCTGATAGTACTCCGGAATAAAATTACGGGCGAACATCTTAATAAAATGGGGAGTGGGGGAGAGCGGGCGGCTCTGCCGCCCGCTCTCCCGCCTCCCTCCTCAGGTTAGTAAGAGGATATTAACGAAGAGGCTGACAAGGAGAACCATCATGGAAATTCCACGCCACTGGCGACTAAAGCAACAACGCTACGGATTGATGGGGGAGGTCTGCCCGCACTGCGACGCCAAGATCTTCCCACCACGCGATATCTGTCCGAACTGCGGAGGCGAGGCCAAAACCACCTTTACCTTCAGCGGCAAGGGCGAAGTGTTTTCGTATACCACCATTTATGAAGCTCCAACCGGTTTCGACGAGGGTGCCCCTTACACTGTGGCGCTGGTCAAACTGGAGGAAGGCCCGCTGGTGACCGCCCAACTGACCGATCTGGGCAGCCAGCCGGTCGAGATCGGCATGCCGGTCGAGATGGTCACCCGCCGCCTGCGCCAGGATGGCGACGAGCGCGGTATGTTGATCTACGGGTACAAGTTCAGACCGCGGCTTTCGCGTAGTGCATAGCAGTTTGAACTGATTCTGCTCAAAAAGGCGAAGTTCAAAGGCCTGGACCTTCACAAAGGTTCGGGTCTTTTTTTTCTTGCACCAAGGTATTTGAATCATAATCTTTGAGCAGAAACGCCGATATGAGGGATGTTGTTCGACTGCACATTGCGGGAAAAAATTTTCCCAAGTCTAGAACTTTTTTCCCCTAGTGACTGCCAGTTACGGCTGAAATCATCGATACTCTGGCAGTCTGAGGTGTAATTTGACCCAATTTGTCACATCATATTATTGTGAAATCCATTACAAACATCACTTGCTTTTATTACGAAAAATTGCACAATTAGCATAAAAAATCTAGCAGCTCGGCCAAAGTGGCATGGAAAGGCAAGCAGGTGGCGCAGGTCAACGAGGTGTTGTGCAAGGGTTGTGGTGCGTGTGCGGCCGCCTGCCCGGCTGGAGCGGCCATGCAGAATGGGTTTACAAACGACCAGATAATGGCGGAGATTGAAGGTATTTTGGATTTTGAAGAGGAGCGATACCTTGTTCCTGATGAGAATGTGGTGTCACTCATGGAGCCGGAATGAATCTTGCCAAGATCAAGACAGGTGTCTACGTCTGTCATTGCGGGACGAATATAGCTGGGACCGTTGACGTAGCTGCGGTGGCTGAGTTCGCCAGGGAGCTGGAGGGGGTGGTGATCGCCCGCGACTACACCTACATGTGCTCGGACCCGGGTCAAGACCTGATCAAGCAGGACATCCAGGACTTCAGTCTGAACCGGGTGGTGGTGGCCGCCTGCACGCCGCTGATGCACGAGCCGACCTTCCGGCGGGCATGTGCTGAGGGCGGTCTGAACCCGTTCTTCTTCCAAATGGCCAACATTCGTGAGCACTGCTCGTGGGTGGTGAATGAGCGGGACCAGGCGACGGAGAAAGCGCAGTCGCTCATTGCTGCAGCGGTGCAGCGGGTGCATTATCACAATCCGCTGGACATGCGCCAGGTGCAGATGACCCCCGCCACACTGGTTGTTGGCGGGGGGATTGCAGGCATAGAAGCAGCCCTCAAACTGGCGGATGCGGGGAAGCAGGTCTATCTGGTCGAGCGGGAACCGTCCATCGGCGGGCACATGGCGCAGTTGTACAAGACCTTTCCTACGCTGGACTGTTCTGCCTGAATACTTACACCGAAAATGGTGTCCGTGGGACGCCACCCCAAAATAAAACTGTTGAGCTACAGCGAAGTGGAGTCTGTCTCCGGCTATGTGGGCAATTACCAGGTGCGTGTGCACCGCAAAGCCCGATATGTGGACGAGGCGAAATGCACCGGTTGCGGCAATTGTGCCAGTGTCTGCCCGATCGAGGTCAGCAATTCATTTGATTTGGGGCTTTCGATGCGTAAGGCGACGTATCGTTTTTCGGCGCAGGCGGTGCCGGGGGCGTATGTCATCGAGAAGCGGGGTATTGCTCCCTGCCGGGATGCGTGTCCGACCGACCAGCGTGCCCAGGGGTACATCGCCCTGATCCGGCAGAAGCGGTATGCAGATGCGTATTGGGCGATCCGGCGCGAGCATCCATTTCCGTCAGTATGCGGACGGGTGTGCAACCATCGCTGCGAGGATGCCTGCTCGCGCGGCAAGTACGATGAGCCGGTCAACATCATGGCGCTGAAACGTTTCGTGGCAGACTGGGCTTACGAGCATCGGGATGAACTGCCGAACATGCGCGACAAGTCCATTGTCGGGACCCAGTTCCAGCATAACCCGGCGCCGACCGGGAAGAAGGTGGCCGTGATCGGGGCGGGACCGGCAGGACTAACGGCGGCACTGGACCTGGTCCGGCTCGGGCACAAGGTGGTTGTTTTCGATGGTCTGCCTGTGGCGGGCGGGATGATGCGGGTCGGCATCCCACCACACCGTTTAAATTATGAAATGATGGACTGGGAAATTCGACAGATCCGGGACGAAGGTGTGGAAATTCGCTTGAACACCTACGTTCATGACATCCCCCTTCTACTAAATAAGAAATCTGATAAATTCGACGGTCCCTTCGATGCTGTGCTGATTGCCACTGGAACCCACGCCGCTCGAAAACTCGATATTCCCAATGCCGACCACCCCGATAACATCATGAGTCTCGACCTGCTCCGCCAAGTCTGCCTGGGGATTGGAGTTCCGGCGGTGTGGATTTGCGCGGCAAGATAGTCACCGTCGTGAGTCAGGAGGCGTTGAACCTGAAAGGCAAGAAAGTGGCCGTGCTAGGTTCAGGCAATGTGGCACTGGACTGCATTCGCTCACTAGTGCGTCTGGGGGCGTCTGAAGTCAAAATGGTCTGCCGCAAGCCGCGCAATGAGGTGACCGGCTATCAATGGGAAATAGATCTAGCCGAGGAAGAGGGCGTCAAGATCTGCGATTTGCAGATGTTCAAGGAAATCGTCGTCGAGGATGGCAAGATCAAAGGATTGAAGACCATAAAGACGGATTACAAGGGTTATGACGATAAGGGTCGGATTCTGATTGATGAAGTGCCCGGTACAGAGCAGATTCAGGACACCGATGTCGTGGTCTGGGCAACCGGTCAGGGTGCGGACCTTTCATTTCTACCGCAGGATGGAAGCATCGCCATCACCAAGGGCGGCGGAATTGAAACCAACCATGAAATGATGACCACTTTGCCAGGCGTATTTGCCGCGGGGGATGGTCGCCTTGGCAGAACCACCTACGTTGTGGAAGCCATCGGGGAAGGCCATAAAACCGCCCGTTCGATTGACCGTTACCTGCGTGGTGAAAAAGGGTTGAAGGAACGGCGTAAATTCCCGCTGGCTGAACTAACGCCGGAAGAAGTCAAGGAAAGGATTGTCAGCGGACAAATCTCAAGGGAGAAACGCATTTATTTCCGGAATCTCCCAGCTGAAGAACGGGTTCGCAATTTCAATGAAGTAGAACTCAACATAACAGAGGAGGAAGCCCTTGCTGAATCGGAGCGGTGCCTGCGGTGCGGGGTATGTTCGGAGTGTCTGGAATGTCTGTCGGCGTGCGAACGCGGCGCGATCAACCACGATATGGCGGACGAGGAACTTGAAGTGCAGGTGGGCACGATCATCCTGGCGACGGGTTTCAAGGATTTTGATCCATCCCGCATCCCTGAATTGAACTATGGCAAACTGCCGAACGTGCTGACGGCGCTGGAATTTGAGCGTCTCATAAACGCAAGCGGGCCAACAAACGGGAAGGTGCTGCTGAAGAACGGCAAGCCGCCCAAATCCGTGGCGATCATCCACTGTGTTGGCAGCCGGGATGAGCGATATCATGAATACTGTTCACGTGCCTGCTGCATGTACTCGCTGAAGTTGTCGCAATTGGTGCACGAGTACATTGGGGCGGAAGTGCACGAGATCTACCGGGACATGCGTTCGTATGGCAAGGGGTATGAGGAGTTCTACAACCGGACGGAGCAGATGGGCGTGCACTTCTATCACGGGAAAGTCAAGAGCATCCACAAGAAGAAGGGCAGCAAACTGGTCGTGAGTTGGGACGAATCCTTCCACGGGCAGCCAGACCAGGTCGAAGTGGAGATGGTGGTACTGGCGACTGGGTTTGAGCCGCAAGCGGACGCCGGGTCTGTTGCGGCGGAATTTGGCATCAGCCGCAGCCGGGACGGGTACTTTCTGGAGCGGCACCCGAAACTGGCGCCAGTGGAGACGACCAGCGAGGGGATATATCTGGCGGGAACGTGCCAGTCACCCAAGGACATTCCGGACACAGTCGCGCAGGCAGGGGGAGCAGCAGCGGCGGCGCTGTCGCTGATGGATCAGGGCGTGATAGCGCTGGATCCGTGCATAGCGGCAGTCAATCCGCTACTATGTGCCGGATGCGGGCAGTGTGTGGGGGCGTGTCCGTACAAGGCCATCGAACTGGCCGACAACATTGCCAAAGTCAACGGCTACCTGTGCAAGGGCTGCGGCACGTGTGCTGCGACCTGTCCCAACAAGGCCATGTCGATGATCCACTTTGACGACCGTCAGATCGTGGCTGAAATCATCGGTGCCCTGGCAGTCTGAGGTGTAATTTGACCCAATTTGTCACCTCATATTATTGTGAAATCCATTACAAACATCACTTGCTTTTATTGAGGAAAATTGCACAATTAGCATTGAATTAAAGCAGCTTGGCCAAAGATGAGCATATTATCGCTTACTTTAGTGAACTTTAGAATGGCGAAGGAGGGCATCGGATGAAAACACCAGCAGTAGGGCTGGCGAGAGGCACTTCACGCGTCGGTGTTTATATTTGTCACTGCGGAACAAATATTGCAGGTATCGTGGACGTGGAGGCGGTCACTAATTATGCTGCCACGCTCAACAATGTTGTCATCGCCCGCCATTATGCTTACATGTGTTCCGATCCGGGTCAGTCGCTTATTAAGGAGGACATCAAGAACGAGGGTCTGGATCGCGTAGTTGTGGCCTCCTGTTCACCACTGATGCACGAGCCGACTTTCCGCAAGGCTTGCGCCGAAGCTGGGCTGAATCCCTTCCTGTTTCAAATGACCAATATCCGCGAGCACTGTTCGTGGGTCACTCAGGACCCGGCAGTTGCCACTGAAAAAGCCGATGGCTTGGTCGCGGCCGCCGTACGCCGCGTCACCTGGCAGAGCCCTTTGGAGATGCGCCAGGTAAGTGTAAAGCAATCAGCGTTGGTGGTTGGCGGTGGGATTGCGGGCATCGAAGCGGCGCTCCGTATGGCTGATTTAGGCAAGCATGTCACCCTGGTTGAGCGCGAGCCTTCCATCGGTGGGCACATGTCCCGCCTGTATAAAACATTCCCAACGCTCGACTGTGCGGCTTGAATACTCACACCGAAAATGGTGTCCGTGGGACGCCACCCAAACATAACGCTGATGAGCTATAGTGAGGTAGAGAAGGTCGCAGGGTATGTGGGTAACTTCACTGTGACCATACGCCGCAAGCCGCGCTATGTGAATGAAGAGCTGTGCACCGGCTGCGGGACTTGCATGGAAAAATGTCCGTGGAAGAAAATCCCATCCGAGTTCGATCTTGGGCTGGGCAACCGGCCAGCAATCTATTATCCCTTCCCACAGGCTGTACCGCGTGTCCCGGTCATAGACACGAAGAACTGTACCTACTTCAAAACCGGAAAATGCCGCGCCTGCGAAAAGTTCTGCACGGCCAATGCGATTGACTTCGAGCAGAGGGAACAGCATGTAGATATCGAGGTCGGGACAATCATCCTGGCCACTGGATTCAGTGATTTCGACCCGAAGCGTGCTCCGCAGTATGGCTACGGCGTGCTGCCGAATGTGGTGACCGGCATGGAAATGGAGAGACTGATCAACTCCGGCGGACCAACCACAGGCAGGGTGCTGCTCAAGAACGGTGAGAAACCAAAAAAGGTTGCCATACTTCACTGCGTCGGTTCGCGCGGTAAGCAGCATGAATACTGCTCGCGCGTCTGCTGCATGTACTCGCTCAAACTTGCGACGCTCGTCCGCGAATATATCGATGCGGAGGTAGTTGAGTTCTATCGCGACATGCGCGCCTTCGGCAAAGATTATGAGGGCTTCTATCATCGGGCTGAAAAACACGGCGTTCAATTCGTCCGTTTCGAAGGTGACCTTCGCGTTGAGAAGAGGGACGATCATCTCGCTGTCCTGTCCACCGATGTGTACACCGGTCAGTCATCTGAAACAATGGTGGATATGGTGATCCTCTCCACAGGTATGGAGGCCCAGCCCGACCAGCATGAGATTGGGGCACTGTTTGGTGTCAGCCGCAGCCCAGATGGATTCTTCCTTGAGAAGCATCCCAAACTTGCCCCGGTCGAGACGACCACCGACGGCGTTTTCCTGGCCGGCACCTGCCAAGGACCCAAGGATATCCCCGACAGTGTGGCGCAGGGCGGGGCAGCCGCTGCAGTAGCGCTATCCTTGATGGATCACGGCCTGGTCGAACTTGAACCGTTCACGACCCACGTGGATGCCGAACGATGCGGTGGGTGCCGCACCTGTGAGGGCCTGTGCCCCTACGGTGCCATCTCGATGGTGGCATGGAATGGCAAGCAGGTGGCGCAGGTCAACGAGGTGTTGTGCAAGGGTTGTGGTGCGTGTGCGGCCGCCTGCCCGGCTGGAGCGGCCATGCAAAATGGGTTTACAAACGACCAGATAATGGCGGAGATTGAAGGTATTTTGGATTTTGAAGAGGAGCGATACCTCGTTCCTGATGAGAATGTGGTGTCACTCATGGAGCCGGAATGAATCTTGCCAAGATCAAGACAGGTGTCTACGTCTGTCATTGCGGGACGAATATAGCTGGGGCCGTTGACGTAGCTGCGGTGGCTGAGTTCGCCAAGGAGCTGGAGGGGGTGGTGATCGCCCGCGACTACACCTACATGTGCTCGGACCCGGGTCAAGACCTGATCAAGCAGGACATCCAGGACTTCAGGCTGAACCGGGTGGTGGTGGCCGCCTGCACGCCGCTGATGCACGAGCCGACCTTCCGGCGGGCATGTGCTGAGGGCGGTCTGAACCCGTTCTTCTTCCAAATGGCCAACATTCGTGAGCACTGCTCGTGGGTGGTGAATGAGCGGGACCAGGCGACGGAGAAAGCGCAGTCGCTCATTGCTGCAGCGGTGCAGCGGGTGCATTATCACAATCCGCTGGACATGCGCCAGGTGCAGATGACCCCCGCCACACTGGTTGTTGGCGGGGGGATTGCAGGCATTGAAGCAGCCCTCAAACTGGCGGATGCGGGGAAGCAGGTCTATCTGGTCGAGCGGGAACCGTCCATCGGCGGTCACATGGCGCAGTTGTACAAGACCTTTCCTACGCTGGACTGTTCTGCCTGAATACTTACACCGAAAATGGTGTCCGTGGGACGCCACCCCAAAATAAAACTGTTGAGCTACAGCGAAGTGGAGTCTGTCTCCGGCTATGTGGGCAATTACCAGGTGCGTGTGCACCGCAAAGCCCGATATGTGGACGAGGCGAAATGCACCGGCTGCGGCAATTGTGCCAGTGTCTGCCCGATCGAGGTCAGCAATTCATTTGATTTGGGGCTTTCGATGCGTAAGGCGACGTATCGTTTTTCGGCGCAGGCGGTGCCGGGGGCGTATGTCATCGAGAAGCGGGGTATTGCTCCCTGCCGGGATGCGTGTCCGACCGACCAGCGTGCCCAGGGGTACATCGCCCTGATCCGGCAGAAGCGGTATGCAGATGCGTATTGGGCGATCCGGCGCGAGCATCCATTCCCGTCAGTATGCGGACGGGTGTGCAACCATCGCTGCGAGGATGCCTGCTCGCGCGGCAAGTACGATGAGCCGGTCAACATCATGGCGCTGAAACGTTTCGTGGCAGACTGGGCTTACGAGCATCGGGATGAACTGCCGAACATGCGCGACAAGTCCATTGTCGGGACCCAGTTCCAGCATAACCCGGCGCCGACCGGGAAGAAGGTGGCCGTGATCGGGGCGGGACCGGCAGGACTAACGGCGGCACTGGACCTGGTCCGGCTCGGGCACAAGGTGGTTGTTTTCGATGGTCTGCCTGTGGCGGGCGGGATGATGCGGGTCGGCATCCCACCACACCGCCTTCCCACCGAATTGCTGGACTGGGAAATTCGGCAGATCGTGGAAGAGGGCGTGGAATTGAAACTCAACACTTGGGTGGATGACATTCCCGGCCTGCTAAAAGACGAGAATCGAGGGCATACGACACTGTGCTGATTGCCACTGGCGACACATGGCCAAGAAACTCCCCATTCTGACTGCAACCACCCCGACAACTGGCTCAGCCTGGACGTGCTGCGCAAAGCCTGCCTGGGAGAAAAAGTGCCGGGGTGGGATGCGCGGCAAGATAGTCACCGTCGGAGTCAGGAGGCGCGACTCAAGGGCAAGAAAGTGGTCGTGCTGGGCGGTGGCAACGTGGCACTTGACTACAGTTCGCTCACTAGTGCGTCTGGGGGCGTCCGAAGTCAGCATGGCCTGCCGCAAGCGGCGAAATGAGGCCAGGGTATCCAGTGGGAGATTGGCGTGGCGGAAGAAGAAGGCGCAAGGATGTTTCCCTGCCGAACCTTCAAAGAAGTCATTGTCAAGAATGACAAGATCGATGGTGTGAAGATTATGGAGATGGAGTTCCGCGGCTTCAAGCATGGGCGATCCCGATATCACGGAAAAACCCGGGACAGAACACATTATCCCGGCAGATATCGTTGTGTGGGCCATCGGTCAAGCGCCTAACTTCTCGTTCCTGCCAGAGGATGGTAAGCATACGCGCTTCCCGGGCGGCGTGCAGAGCGACATGAATATGATGACCACGATGAAGGGTGTCTACGTAGCCGGGGATGTGCGCCGCGGCGTGACCTTCTTTGTTGTGGACGCAATTGGCGAAGGACACCGGGTTGCCCGTTCGATTGACCGTTACCTGCGTGGTGAAAAAGGCCTGCAGGAACCGCATAAGCTGCAGGCAGTAATGCTCAGCCCGGAAGAGATCAAGAAAAAATTCGCGTTGGGCGAGGCTTCTCAACGGAAGCGCATCCCCATCAAGAGTATCCCGCTCGCGGAGCGGTTCAACAATTTCCGCGAAGTGGACATAACCCTAACAGAGGAGGAAGCCCTTGCTGAATCGGAGCGGTGCCTGCGGTGCGGGGTATGTTCGGAGTGTCTGGAATGTCTGTCGGCGTGCGAACGCGGCGCGATCAACCACGATATGGCGGACGAGGAACTTGAAGTGCAGGTGGGCACGATCATCCTGGCGACGGGTTTCAAGGATTTTGATCCATCCCGCATCCCTGAATTGAACTATGGCAAACTGCCGAACGTGCTGACGGCGCTGGAATTTGAGCGTCTCATAAACGCAAGCGGGCCAACAAACGGGAAGGTGCTGCTGAAGAACGGCAAGCCGCCCAAATCCGTGGCGATCATCCACTGTGTTGGCAGCCGGGATGAGCGATATCATGAATACTGTTCACGTGCCTGCTGCATGTACTCGCTGAAGTTGTCGCAATTGGTGCACGAGTACATTGGGGCGGAAGTGCACGAGATCTACCGGGACATGCGTTCGTATGGCAAGGGGTATGAGGAGTTCTACAACCGGACGGAGCAGATGGGCGTGCACTTCTATCACGGGAAAGTCAAGAGCATCCACAAGAAGAAGGGCAGCAAACTGGTCGTGAGTTGGGACGAATCCTTCCACGGGCAGCCAGACCAGGTCGAAGTGGAGATGGTGGTACTGGCGACTGGGTTTGAGCCGCAAGCGGACGCCGGGTCTGTTGCGGCGGAATTTGGCATCAGCCGCAGCCGGGACGGGTACTTTCTGGAGCGGCACCCGAAACTGGCGCCAGTGGAGACGACCAGCGAGGGGATATATCTGGCGGGAACGTGCCAGTCACCCAAGGACATTCCGGACACAGTCGCGCAGGCAGGGGGAGCAGCAGCGGCGGCGCTGTCGCTGATGGATCAGGGCGTGATAGCGCTGGATCCGTGCATAGCGGCAGTCAATCCGCTACTATGTGCCGGATGCGGGCAGTGTGTGGGGGCGTGTCCGTACAAGGCCATCGAACTGGCCGACAACATTGCCAAAGTCAACGGCTACCTGTGCAAGGGCTGCGGCACGTGTGCTGCGACCTGTCCCAACAAGGCCATGTCGATGATCCACTTTGACGACCGTCAGATCGTGGCTGAAATCATGGGCGCTTTAGCGGTGGAACCTTCGGAGGCAGCATGAACTACGAACCAAGAATCATCGCCTTCCTTTGCACATGGTGTTCGTACACCGGCGCGGATACCGCCGGGATCGCCCGCATCAAATCCCCGGCCAACATTCGGGACATCCGCGTACCCTGCTCGGGGCGTGTTTCGCCCGAGCTGGTGATGCGAGCCTTCGACCAGGGTGCCGACGGCGTACTCGTGCTCGGATGCCATATCGGTGAATGTCACTACGATACTGGCAATCATCGTGCCGCCAAGCGCCTGCCTATCCTGCACAGCCTGATGGCCTTTGCCGGGTTGGAACCAGAACGTTTCCGCCTGGACTGGGTCTCGGCTTCAGAAGGAGAACGCTTTGCCCGCATTGCCACCGAATTTACTGAAGCAGTGCGGACTCTCGGGCCAGCATCCTGGTGCGTCGCGCCGGGCGAATGGCAGGCTGCGGCGGAGGTACTGCTCCCGCCTGAAGAGGGAATCCCCATGCCCGCTTTAGATTGCGCTGGTAAAACGGATGCCATCCGCGCCAAGGCGAAGGAACTGCTTGCCAGTGGCGAGGTCGGGTGTGTGATCGGGTACGAGGTCGGACCGCGCGGCCGGACGCGTCCCACGTTCGCCTATTCCGCAGAAGAAGCCGACCGTCTCGTCTGGAATCCGGACGTGAGCAATAACCTAGCTACGTATCTGCCAGTCAAATTGAAACCCAAAGGCAAAGAACTTCCCAAGAAAGTGGCGGTGGTCGTCAAGCCGTGTGACAGCCGGGCAATTAACGTATTGTTGGCAGAAAACCAGTTCAGCCGCGACCAGGTCCACATCATCGGCGTAACGTGTGAAGGCGTGCGCGATGGCAAAGGCAGCCTGCAATCGAAATGTATCACTTGCGAGGAGCGCACTCCGGTCATCTACGATACTCTCATCGGTGAACCAACTGCCTCCGTAGTTCATCATCCATCATCCATTGTTACCGAAGGCATCGCCGAGCTCGAGAGCGCCTCCCCCATCGAGCGGATGGAGTTCTGGTTGAGCCAGTTCGACCGCTGCATCCTCTGTTACGCCTGCCGCCAGGCCTGCCCAATGTGCAACTGCCCGACCTGTCTCTATGAGCGTGATGACTCGACGTTCGTCGGCCTTGGCATCCGCCTGAACGAGAAGCGCACCTTTCACCTAGGGCGGGCCTACCACCTGGCTGGGCGGTGTGTGGGCTGTAACGAGTGCGAGCGTGCTTGCCCCATGGATATTCCCATCGGTCTGTTGAACCAAAAAATATCCAAGGTGCTGGAGGAAACATTCGAATTCCGGGCCGGATTGACGATGGCCCCCTCGCCCATTGTGAGCGTGCTTTCGGGCGAGTATAAGGAAGGCTGATGTGAGCAAGGTGGCTGATCTGCAAAAGCGTTGGATTGTCTCGCAGCCTGAACTCAACGAGTGGCTGGATGGGATTGCCGCGCAGCGCACCTTGATCGCGCCGCGGGATGTCTCCGGTGTGGTGCTTTACCGGCGAGTGGGAAAAAGCCAGGAGATTGCTAAAAATTTCACCCGTCCGCTACTTTCCATCAAGGAAGTCTTTTTCCCACCCACCGAACGACTGTTCACCATCACGAAGACCGGGCAAGAGGTCCACTTAGAGGAGACCTTCCCGGAGTGGGAAACTGTCGTCTTCGGTGTCCGCCCGTGTGACGCGCGCGGCCTGCGCATGTTAGATGCCGCCTTCCTTAACACCGATCCAGTGGACTCATATTACGCACGCCGCCGTGAAAATACGACCCTTATTGGCCTGGCTTGCAAAGAAATGGGTGAGACCTGCTTTTGCACGTCAGTCGGCGTCCAACCGCACGACGGGCGCGATGTGGACATCATGCTCCATGAAACGAACAAAGGTTATCTCATCGAAGCCATCACCGAAAAAGGGCGCTTTCTCATCCCGAAGGACACATGGAAGGAAACAGAGGACAACTTTCAGCAAGCAGCGATCAGCGGCAGATTCACGGTTCTTCAACAAGGTACATGGCCGGAACATTTCAACGATGCCTACTGGGCAAAGATCTCCGAGCGCTGTCTTTCCTGCCGTGCCTGTGCTTATGTCTGCCCGACCTGCCGTTGTTTCGCCGTCCGGGATGAAGTGCTCGCACCAGGCGAGTTTGAGCGCATCCGCTGCTGGGATGCCTGCGCTGGGGAAAACTACCGTCGCGTTGCCGGCGGGCATAAACCGCGCGCCGAAAAGAGCGAGCGCCTGCGCAACCGCTTCTTCTGCAAGTTCTACTACTACCCCAGGCAGTACAGCCTGGGCACGGCCTCGGCCTGCACCGGTTGCGGGCGTTGCATTGAAGTCTGCCCTGCCGGAGTGGACATCACTGAAATGCTGATGGATCTGGAGAAACTGGCATGAACGAGAATCCCATGCGCCCGTATCTGGGACAACTAGTCCAGGTGCGCGACCTGGCATCCGAGATCAAATTCTTCCGCGTCGAACTAAAGAACGGAGGAAGTGAAGCATTCCAGACCTCCAGGCCAGGCCAGTTTGCCTTCATCTCAGCGTTCGGCCTAGGCGAGGCCCCATTTGGTATAGCTAATATCCCCGAGCGTGGACCGGCCGTGGATTTCGCAGTGGCCCGTCTTGGATCCGTGACGACCGGCCTGCACGAGCTCGGTGAGGGCGACGTGGTCGGGTTGCGCGGTCCGCTCGGAAATTGGTTCCCAATGGACAAGTTCAAAGGGAAGAACCTGATCGTTCTGGGCGGCGGCATCGGAGGTGCGCCTCTGCGTCCGGTCATTCAGCATGTTCTGGACCACCGCCTTGATTTTGGAAACCTAACCATAATCTGGGCTGCGCGCCGTCCGGACCTGCTGGTCTTCACCGAGGAATACGACGAGTGGCGCGCCGCTCCGGATACAACCCTGCATCTGACAGTGGATGTCCCGGATGAAAAATGGGATCACAATGTGGGCCTGATCACGCAACTGCTTGAGAAGGTGGCTCCTTCACCGGAGAACGCTGTCACCATCACCTGCGGCCCGCCGGTGATGATTTACCATACTACGCACCTGCTGGAGAAGATGAGCTTCATGCCGGAATGGAATTATGTCACGCTTGAGGCACGCATGCACTGCGGGCTGGGAAAATGCGGACGCTGTAATCTCGGAGAAAAATTGGTTTGTGTGGATGGACCAGTCTTCAACATGATCGAGGTGGGGAATCTGTTGGAAACGTTCCTTTAATTGGCAAACCACCAGAACAGGTTTCAAATTAGGACAAAGAGCTGCCCAGAGATGTTTATATCTGATGTACATGTACAAGTTCAGACCTGTGCTTGCCCGTGGTGCGTAGTGCCTTAATCCGATCCTACTCATTTCAAGAAGCTCAATGCCCCGAACCTTATGAGGACCGGGGCATTTCTATAATAAACAGATAATTTCTTCCCAGTAAAAATAGAGAGCCACAGATATCAATAAACTATGAACGGCCGGACGAAAATCTGGGCACAGCATTTGCCCGCACAATTATAGCCACCCTGTCTACCACCGTGGGGATGCACCGGTCAGGAAGAGATATATAATTGAACGCGAGTCTCGCCTGCCTGCCGCTGCCCCGTTCCAATAGTCATGGAATGCCACAGATACAGGCAGGTCGGTTCGCCTATTCAGCGCATGATTTCGGAGGTTGAAAATGGAGAACACATTGCTCGAGCGTATCGGGACCTATCTCTTGCAGAAACGGGCTGGCCTCGGTGAATGGCTCACCGCTAGCCCCACAGAAAAAAGGACAGTACTGCTCGGCCCTTCAAACCGAGAGGCAGTGCTCAATCAATTAGGAGCTATTGACGAAGCCATTGCAAAAACCAAGTCGGGGGCTCTTGGCGTATGCAAGGTATGTGGAGGCACCATTGAGGACGAGCTGGTTGAGGTGGACTACACGGCGGATGTATGTATTGATCATCTATCTGATGAAGAAAGAACCCGCTTGGAAGATGAACTTGAGCTAGCCAAGACTGTCCAGAAGGCACTCCTGCCTCAAGAAGCCCCCGCTATCCCAGGTCTGGATATTGCTGCGTACAGTCGCCCGGCGGAGTTCCTGGGAGGCGATTACTTTGATTTCATTGATTTTGATGCAGATACCCACGGCTTGGTAATTGCCGACGTAGCTGGCCATGGTGTGTCCGCAAGCCTGCAAATGGCAAGTTTTCAGGCGTTGACCCGCGCACTAGTTCCGGCAAGCCGCTCTCCCGCCGAAGTTGCAATACGCATTGATGGCCTGTTCAGCCACAATATTCACTTCACAACATTTGTAACATTGTTCATTGGAGCTTTCAGCCCGGCGACCAGGACACTCACTTACTGCAACGCGGGTCACAATCCGCCCCTGGTATTCCGTCCGGGTCGCAGCCAGGCAATATCTATCAACTGGCTCCGACCAACCGGACCTGCCATTGGATTAGTTGAAGTGAACGAATTTGGCGAGGGCGCATTGACCTTGCACCCAGACGATCTCTTGGTCTTGTATACGGACGGGGTAATTGAAGCTGCCAACCCCAACAACGACCTCTTTGGGACGGACCGCTTGGTAGGAGTGGTTGAGCGACTGAGCAATTCTTCGTTAAAGAAGTGATTCGGGGATCCGGGAGACTATCGAGGAGTTTGTTGTGGATAGACCTCTATCTGATGATATAACATTGGTCGTCGGGAGACTCACCTAGGCATTCAACTTTTTTAATCAAGCTCTCCTCATGATTTCTTCAGTGCATAAAACCCCCCTCGGTCAGTTTGATGGCCAGGCGGATATCGGATCGGTCCACCTGCCCGGTTCCTGTAATTACGATCCAGAGCAGCAAGCCTACACCATCGCCGGCGCCGGCCTCAACATCTGGGGAGACCACGATGCCTTCCACTTCGTCTGGAAGCGCCTGACCGGTGATTTCATTGTGACCATGCGTGCCGCCTGGTTTGGTGCGGGGATCAATCCGCATCGCAAATTTGGATGGATGGCGCACGCCCGGCTCGCCCCCGGCTCCCCCCATGTCAGCACCACTGTCCATGGCGATGGGCTGCTCTCGCTACAATTTCGGCGGACACCTGGCGGCCTGACGGAAGAGGTGCCGGCGTCTCTCACTGGGGCGGATGTCATTCAAATGGATCGAAAGGGCCAAACCTATAGCATGTCGGTCGCTCACTATGGTGAGCCGTTCAGCACGCTTCATACCGCCGATATCGACCTGGGCGAAGCTGAACCGGGTGATCACCCACCCGCCAAACGGGTCTATCTCCGCTGGATGCCGCTGAATGGCGGCACTCCCAAAGTACTGGCCTATCTCTACGGAGGCCAGGGCACCTTGAATGTGCCGTCCTGGTCGCCGGATGGCAAACGGCTGGCGTTTGTCAGCAACACGGTTCTACACAAGTAACCCTGGTTTTACCAACCTTTACCACTTGCGAATTTGGTGAGACTTGGGGGTAATTGTGGGATAATTGGAATAGCAACCCGCTTTGCGAGTCTGTAGCCGATAAACCCATTGTCAGTTTTAAGCCATCAGGTCGTGTTTGCCAGGAATAGCCATTCACGTGACATTTACTTACCACGTTCGGAAAATCATGTGTGGAGGACTGCTTGTAGGGATGCTTCTCTCTGCACCTGGCACAGGCTCCCTCAGCGGCGCCGGCTATTCCCCCGAAAAGCGCGGAGCCTCCGCAGATCCAGGAGTTCGGATCCAAATGTCCGGTATCCTCCAGGATTTTGGGTTGGTTTCCCGCAAGAATGGTTGGGTTCTGACCGACAGCCGCCTTTTCTGGACCGGCACAGGTGGGATGGATTGGTCTGACATAACCCCTGTGCTTCCTTCCACGGGGACAATTCACGCCGTAAGCTTTCTCAATGCTGAAGTTGGCTGGGTACTTTGGAGTAACCTCGGGGCGGATGGAAGCCTGATCTTGCAACTTGAAAGCACTTCCAACCAGGGCAGGAATTGGATACCTTCGGTAATTCAGAACATGAGGCTGGATGACACCAACACCGGTGTGGAAAAAGCCAGCATGGACTGGCTGGATGAAAAGACCGGCTGGATCTCCGTCAAACAACCGACCGGATCGAATTTTAGTTCCGGAACTCTCTTCCGGACAAAAGATGGCGGCCAAACCTGGGCACGCTCGGACCTGCCTATCGGGGAACCAGCCTATTTTGTCAACAACCAGGTTGGCTGGTTGGCAGGCGGACCGGCAGGTGATCAGCTGTTCAAGACGCTGGACGGTGGCAGGACCTGGGGAAAACAGCCCGTACCTGGCAGCCTTGCCAGCGGCCGGAGCCTTTTCGTCTACCCTCCGGTCTTTGACTCGCCGGAAAAAGGACTGCTTCCGCTTGTAATACAAACCGGAGACGGGTTCCAACTTGAGTTTTATTCGACCGAGGATGGGGGGGAGAATTGGATTCTGGCTTCCCATCTCCTGCAAAGCGCCGCGGTCGGCCAGCCGCCTGTGAGCCTGTTGGATGCGAGCGATTTGTCGGCGACCATCCCAGGCAGCAACCGGATCGTTCGAATGATCGCTGGCGAGGCACAGACCACCCAGAACCAGGATGGGCTGTCCGCAGGTATTGTCGATCTGAAGATGCTAACGTCCAATTTTGGCTGGGCGAAGTGGGGTACAGCCGCCTGTACGAAACAGGCTGCGCCTGATGGTTCGAAAACAGTTTCATGTACCACTACGACCAGACTGATTGCAACCCGGGATGGTGGAATTACCTGGGAAGACCTGACATTGCCGGATGGTTCAGGGACACTCTCGCAGAGCTTCCAGACTACTTCCTCCGGCCTGGCGCAAGCCGTCGCAGCCGGTCAGGGCAAGACCTTGTTGATATCTGGACAGGGTTTTGATATATGTACCATCCCGACCCTTTCTCAATTGCAATCCTGGTGGAACAACAGCCCATACCAGACCGTGAACTTGTATATTGGAGGTTCGGCGCGGGCCTGCCCCAACCCTGCTTTGACCGCTGACTATGTCAATCAAATGCGGCAGCAGGGCTGGGCTTTTATCCCCACATGGATAGGGCCGCAGGCTCCCTGTACCACCTTTAATGATCGTTTCAGTTACGATGTGAATAACGCTTTCGTCCAGGGAAAGGATGAAGCCTACTTGGCCTCGGCGCGCCTGGCAAAACTTGGGCTGACCAATGCAGATATGAGCGGCTCGGTCGTCTACTATGATATGGAAGGGTACGGTTCCGATCAAGCCTGCCGGAATGCTGTCAATGCCTTCGTAAATGGCTGGGTTACCCATTTGCATGATCTGGGTAACCTGGGGGGGATCTATGCATCCACGTTATGCAAGACCGGTTTGAGCGATTACCTGACCATCCCCAACATCCCGGATGTCATCTGGCCGGCACGCTGGTATCTGCCCGCCGGGCAGGGCAATTACGATCCCAATGCAAGTGTTTGGGATATTGGAAAATGTGTCCCGGTCACAGCCTGGAATAACCACCAGCGTATTCGCCAGTATGCGGGTGACCACTCCGAGACGTGGGGAGGCATGCCATTGAATAGCATCGATGACGATGTCCTGGATGGAGTGGTGGCTGTCCCGTTCTTTGGAACCCCGTCGCCGGATTTTTCCGCGGCACCCTTGAGCAATCCTCCCCTGACGGTCAGATTTACCATCACCAACACGGCCTTCCTATCAACTTGTGCCTGGGAATACGGCGATGGTCAAACCGGCACGTCGTGCGACTTCACTCATACGCATACATACGCAAGTCCGGGGACGTACACGGTCAGCCTGACGGTCAGCAGCTCCTGGGGCGCGGAAAATCTGACCAGCAGCACTTCCATAACCGTCGACGCCTACCGGGTTTTCTTGCCACTTGTGATCAGTCACTGATGAATCAAACTCTTACCGATATTGAAGGGTATAAAAAGAACCTTGAACGGGCAAGGAAAGTGACTGTATAATTATCCATGTTTGGTTTCTTGTTCCGATCCGGCTCATCCGGCACCTTTTGGAAAGGAATCACTATTTTCGCCCTTCTAAAGAAATCCGTCCGCACAACCTTGCTTGGGCTAATGACGCTAGGACTCGCCCTCTCCACCATTGGGGCGGTAAACACGCCTACCGCGCCTCCCGGCGCATGTCTCACACAGGCGATTCGCATCTCTTTGGCCGGGGAGCAGGTCAGTTTTTGCGCACCTGCGAACCTGCCTTACACTGTTGTCGAAGACAGCACTTCGGATGCCTCGGTTAATTATGCCGGTCTCGCCCAACTGGATGGCTATGGCATTGTAAATATTAAAGCCACCGCTCCCGGAAACGCGCCGGGCATTGGCAGACCCGTCTACACTTTGGACGACGCGGTTGCCTATCGCCAGGCTGTTTGGAATCAAGAGATTGTCAAGACCGACCGGAATGTATCCAATGGTCCCACGGGTCTTTTCTGGAATGAGACTATTCAGGGCATCCAGGAGGACCTATCCCTGACAACTTCGGCTGGCAATCTGCAAGTCCGTTCGATTGAATGGTATGTGACTCATGACAACCGTCTCTGGAGCTTCATTATCACCTGGAACACGGAAATGCAGAACGCCAGCGAGTGGGAAGCGGCCTCTAGGAATATTTTGGTACAAAAACCGGAAAGTGAAAATCTGGCTGATACGGCCATCGACCTTGGAACGGCGTTCCTGGAGAACCAATCAGCCGGTGAAATTTCCATTATGGGAGCCCCCGTCGACGTCGGCGCTCCTTCATGGTGGAGCGGCAAATGCGATGATACGAATTATTATGCACATACAACTCCACATACACATTCAACAGTCCTGGCAAAATGGCATGGGGTGTCCGCTTGCGGACCGGTCGGCGGCCCGGATTATGCAGTCCAATTCTTCCCGGGTGCCTGGGGGGAATACGAATTCGAATGCGTTGAACTGGTCATGCGCTTCCTCTACCTGGAATGGGGCATAGCGCCCTGGGGAGGTAACGCCAACCAGATTGCCTATTCTCCTCATTTACCCAATTCGCTCGTTTTTTACCCAAACGACGGATCGCGGGGGATCGTTCCAGGCGACATCATCACCGAAAACGCCTCCACCCAAAATTCCGCCGGACATACGGCGGTCGTTACCGGCATTTCCCTGAATGGCACCGGCACCGGCACCATCAGTATTCTGGAACAGAATGCATCCTCTTCAGGACAGCGGTCGTTAAATGTGCAGAATTGGCAGGTCCAACCGGATACATGGGCTTGGGGTCAGACCATCCAGGGTTGGCTGCACGTCAAAGGCAACCAGGATGACGGCAATGCAGGACCCACTTTTCACACCCGGTACAGGGGCGGATGGCCGGGTGAATGCCATCGCCATCAAGCCAAATGGCAAGATCCTGATTGCCGGGAATTTCAGCAATTACAACGGCAGCCCCGTCAACCATTTTGCCCGGCTGTATGCCGATGGTACCCTGGATACAAACTTTAATCCCGTGGGGGTTGCTATGACGGGCGACACTCCCCATGTGTATGCACTGGCTCTTTATTCCGATGGGAGCGATCCTGATCGGCGGACATTTCGACAGCTATAACGGTACACCGCGTAAATATATTGCCCGGCTGAACAGCAACGGCTCACTGGATACCACTTTCACCCCTCCGTCGGATATCAATGCTGATGTCTACAAAATAGTCATCGTAAACCCGGCCGACACGACCAGCAAGATTCTGGTGGGTGGAGCGGGCCTGCTGTTCCGCCTGAAAAACAGCGGCGCACGGGATACGAAATTTACCGCCTCAACGAATAACAGTGTCCGTGATATTGCCGTACAATCTTTGGATGGAACGATTTACATTGGCGGTGATTTTTCGAAAGCGGATGGTGTCAGTCGCGCCGGAGTCGCCCGGCTGAATAATGACGGTAAGCTGGATCAGAGCTTTGACCCCGGGACTGGAACGGGGGCGAATGCAGTAGCATCGATTTCCCTGGATCCGGATGGCAGGCTGCTGATAGGCGGGAACTTCACCGCCTATAACGGCGCTTTCCGCAACAAAGTAGCCCGGCTGAACAGCGATGGCTCGCTGGATGCCTCTTTTAACCCTGGCACAGGTATATCCGGGAGTTCCGACTATGTACAAACCATCCTGGCTCAAACGGACGGCCGGATTTTGATCGGTGGGAATTTCTCCATCTACAACGGTGAAACGCTTAATAATATTGGGCGCCTGAACTACAATGGCTCGCGCGATACCACCTTCTCTGGCAGCCTGGACGGCCTGGTGCAGACGCTGATATTGCAGCCGGATGGAAAAATGCTCCTTGGCGGGAATTTCACGCACCGGGTTGCCCGCCTGCTCAACCATATCAAATCTTGCTACACTCTGACCACCCTGGCAACTCCTGCTGACGGAGGCAGTCTGACCGTCGACCCTCCGCCGAATTGTCCTGGCGGCAAATATCTCTCTGGCACATCCGTGCAGGTCACGGTTGTCCTTAATCCGGATTACTGGCTGGCCAACTGGAGCGGGGATGCCTCCGGTAATGCCAACCCGCTCAGCCTGATCATGAATAAAAATATGGCGGTGACAGCCAACCTGATGGCTTCTCCCGGTCACTTTAATAAATTATCTCCGGGAGATGGCACCTCCGATGTGCCTGCAAATGCCACCTTGAGCTGGGAAACCAGCACAGGTGCCACGAGCTACAAATATTGCCTGGATATGACCGACAATGATACCTGCGATTCTGGCACCTGGGTCTCCACTGGCACCAACACCAGCGTCTCCTTGAGCAACCTGCTCCCTTCCACTACATATTACTGGCAGGTGCGCGCCAAGAACCAGGTGGATACCACTGACGCCACCGGAGGCTGGTGGTCCTTCACCCGCGATGGAATTCCGGCCATCCCGGTTACGATCTCGCCTAATGGGATAATTATCGATACCCAGCCGGCCTATGTCTGGAACGAATCCAATGGAGCCATCAGCTACCATGTAACAGTATATTCCTTCAGTGCCTCGGCCAACGTTATCGATGATAATAATGTACTTGCTTCTGTCTGTTCGGGCGGAGTCTGTACCTATCATCCTGCAGTGGAGCTGTCTCTTGGAAATTACGAATTCCAAGTTTTCGCGAGCGCCACCGGCACCAGTGATCCCAGCCCCTGGAGAACCTTCTCGGTAGGCTTGGGGGTGTTCCTGCCATTGATAGTCTCGCATCATTAATAACTGTTAATCCTGCGTGGAGATTTTACAAATAAAAAGGTCCGGGAGCACGAAGTGCCTCGCACCTGTTTTTTCAACTCTATTTCCCTTCCCAAAGGGATGGGGGCAAGGGGATGGTTCATATCGCCAAGCTGCATTTGATTTTTGGGAAAGCCAAGAAATAGACCTAGAAACCTGGGACCGGTCACTTTTTTAATACGAATGGGGGCCTGAGATTGAGCGCAGCCAACTGTCCACCGGACTTGCCAATCATCAGTACCGACACCGAACCCGCCGCCACAACCAACCTCTGGAAATTGTCCAATGGCAGGCCCAGGTAATGCGCCAGCACCAGTTTGATCGGATCGGCATGGCAGACCACTGCAAGCATATCCTTCGGTTTGTGCGCGGTGCGGATGGCTTCGATTTCCCCGACCAGCCGCTCCTGCAATTCCTGGAACGATTCCCCACCTGGAAAGCGTGCCCGGGATGGCTGCTCCTGTACCTGCTTCCACAGGGGCAACTTCCGCAATTTTCTGAGTTGCAGCCCTTCCCATTCACCAACGTCCGTATCCAGCAGCCCGGGGCGGAGTTGGATGGACTGGCCGAGCGCCTGGGCCAGCGGCCCGGCGGTCTCGACGGCGCGCTCCAACGGGCTGGAATAGATCGCCCGGATCGGTAATACCTTCAAGCTTTCGACCAGGGCCGCAACCTGTTCCTGCCCTTTCCTGTTCAGGTGGATATTCGGGAGGCGACCGGCCATCCTGCCCTGCTTGAGAAAATCATTTTCCCCATGGCGGATGAGCAGCAAAATCGGCATTCTATTTGATCTTCCGCTTCATCTCGTCGATCCGTTCCTGCGTCAGGTCGGGAATCTCCTCACGGCGGGTGATGCCGAGAGCCTTGCGTTGGGCCTCGCGCCAGCGTGCCAAACGGTCCGCCACTTCAACTTCATAACCCACACTGGAAGGTTTGTAGAAGTATGTGCCCAGCAGTTCCTTCGGGAGATATTGCTGGGCATAAAAGTGTTCTTCGTACATGTGCGGGTAGACATATCCCTGTCCATGGCCCAACGCGACGGAATCGCGGTTGGCATCCTGCAGGTGGGCCGGAACATTGCCGACGCCTGCCTGCTCGATGCGTTCGAAGGCTTTGAAGTAAGATGTGGCAGTATTGGATTTGGGGGCAGTGGCCAGGTACAGAGTGGCCTCCACGATCGGGTAGACTCCCTCCGGCAGCCCGATGAAAGTGAAGGCCTGCATGGCCGAAGCGGCCACCACCAGTCCCATCGGGTCAGCCAGGCCAATATCCTCCCCGGCCAGGATGATCAGGCGGCGCAGGATGAAGCGTGGATCTTCCCCGGCGTACAGCATTTTCGCCAGCCAGTACAGGGCCGCGTCCGGGTCAGAACCACGCACCGACTTAATGAAAGCGCTGATCGTGTCGTAATGGGCATCCCCATCCTTGTCGTAAAGGACGGCACGCCGCTGGATCAATTCCTGGGCAACCTCCATGCTGACATGGATCACACCATCCGCATCTGCAGGAGTGGATTCAACTGCCAGTTCAAGTGCATTCAAGGCATTGCGGGCGTCGCCGCTGGAGACGTCGATCAAGTGGGCGCGTGCATCCGGGTCCAGAACAACCCGGCGTTTCCCGTAACCGCGTTGCTTGTCCATCAGGGCCTTATCCAGGATTATTCCGATCTGTTCCCCGGTCAGGGGCAGAAGCTGGAAGACCCGGGAGCGCGACACCAGCGAACCGATCACCTCGAAATAAGGATTTTCGGTGGTCGCGCCGATCAATACGAACGTACCGTTCTCAACATGCGGCAGGAGTGCATCCTGCTGGGCCTTGTTCCACCGGTGGACCTCATCCACGAAGAGGATGGTTTTTTTCTGGTAAAGCCGGCGGCGTTCGAGGGCGGCATCGATGACGTCCCTGAGTTCGCTCTTTCCTGCCAGGACCGCCGAAAGGGTCTCGAAATGGGATTTGGTCTGGTTGGCGATGACCTGCGCGAGGGTGGTCTTGCCGGTGCCCGGCGGACCCCACAGGATGATGGAAGAGAACAACCGGTCGGCCTGGATGGCGCGCCGCAGGAGCTTGCCGGGGCCGACGATCTGTTCCTGCCCGACGAACTCGTCCAGGGTGCGCGGGCGCATCCGGGCCGCCAGCGGGGCCTCGGCATTCATGCGTTCTTGCATGGCGTGGTCGAAGAGATCGGGCATGGGGTGATTGTACCATTTGAGGAATGGAAAAGATTAACCACGACCCCCAGATAGCGGGGGCAGGCGTACACGAAGGAGTACGAAGAGAAGATGCATTGAGGATTTAAAAAGAGATATACCCTGCACCCTGCGGGCACTGCGCGGTTACGATATTCGTTCCTCGTATCGAAAAAAAAACGAATGCCTTTGCCCCCATATCTGGGGGATTTGGAAGCGATTTTTGGAAATGATGCACATATATGGGGGTAAATGAGGTATTCGTTTTGGGAAACAAATGCCCTTCCCAACCCACTTCGACAGGGTCTCCCTGGCCTGTCCGTCCACCTGTGCCTGCGGCAAGGTGCAGGCAGGACAGGCGATACGCCGGACCTCGTAAAGTCATCGGGGCAGGCAAACATCGGCTACTCGACCTGCACTTCCGTAAACCTCCGGCACTGGCGCAGCCCTGCGGGCATACCCATGCACCCTTGCAGGGTGTAAACGGGGTGCCCCACAAAATACGCCCTGACCAAAACCGCCAGGACAAGCGGGACAGACAGACGGGCAGGCTGCGCGCTGGCTTCGCGATGCCCAGATGGATAAGAATAATGTGGAGAGGGGAATAATAATAAATAATTCTCACAATATTTTTTTCGAGGAACGAATGGATGCCGGAAGCTGAAAGCAAGAAGCTGATCCCCAAATTGCGGGGACACGGAAGCTGAAAGCAAGGAGTTAAGAGAAGAATCACGGAAAGACCTTTCGCCTGGTCGTGCTTGAACTTATTATAGAACATTTGTGCGAATTTGTCAACAGGCTGCGGAAAGCAGACTTCCGAAGATTTTACCTGCTCCCCATTCGGGGAGGATTTGCGATGGAGCTTGGTAGCCGATGCGTACTGAAGGATAACTCGGCTATCAAAAGACGCGGGCTCGGCAAGCCGGCGACTCATTTCGCCGGCACAGTTAATGGTGGCTGGATTCGCCTCGGTTAGTTCGACGAAAAAAGGAACGGAGTTTGGCCACCCCTTGCCTGTAATAATACTGAACAAATTTACTAGAAAACCAAGAGGGAAAATGAAAATGTCGGCGTCAAGAGACGTTGACACAGATGATGGATGTTTCAGCCTCAGCAGGGACAGAGGGCAAGGAGAATTATAGCAGGAAAGGAGGAGGCTTCTCTCAACTGCTATGGTTCGATTGACAGAATAACTAATGGAACAGGAGGTGTAGTTCTTCCATGTCGTAAAACGTTGTGAACTTCCTTTTCAAAGAAAGGCGGACCAGATGACATTTTCTCGTGCATAGTTCGACTTGGAAGAATTTCAACGCCAACATCGATTATGCCGCCTGTATAAAAGGATAAATGCTTAACAAATAAATCATACGTAACAGCGAAATATTTTCCCATCTGAACTTCTACTGATATTTTCTCTTTTACAAAATCTGTTTGATTATAAGATCTAATTAATGGCTCGCCGACGGATTCTAGATATTCTTTTTGATCATGAAGATTAAGAGGTTCTATTATTTTAACGACTTCATATTTATCAGAAACATAATACGTTCGAGATACAGCATTCCAGTGATATTTTCCAAATATCAGCTTGAATTCCCTATTTAGAGCATCGGGATTATAAAGTAATTCTCCAACTCTCCTTTTTTCTTCAGATACTTTGGTTTTAAATTTATTTCCGTCCACTTCCGAAATAACTTGCAATATTTCTTCATACAGAGCTTTTTTATGGACGAGCAGAAATTCTTCGCCATTTAGGTGAGAAAACTTTTTTACGACTCTCATATGATCTCCCGTTACGGTTTAAGTAACCATTCTGCAGGTATTTGAGAAATCTTTTCTTTCCCTGTCGGTTGAAAAACGGGCATTCCCATTGGTCTTAATGTGAGAGTACCAGCTAATAAATGCCTAATTCTTGCTTTGGCTTCTTCTACGTAAGCATTCTCTTTTTCTGCTCCGATTGCTCGTCTTTCGTGCATTAAGGCAGCAATGAGAGATGATCCTACACCTGCATAAGGGTCAAATACCAAATCCCCTCTTTTTGTTAATGCCAAAGACTAACCGTTGAATTAACTCAACGGGGAATTGGCAAGGATGTGAAGTCTTTTCAGGATGGTTAGACTTTACATTTGGAACATCCCACCAGAGAGTTTCCCAATCTTGTAAAACGTTTACTTCCCAAGCATCTGTTGGATTTGCACCTTGAGGATTGCCAGAGATTTGACCTTTTTTAGGGCCTTTGTAATATCGTTTACCCGGATATTTTGCTGGAACTCTAACATCATCAAGATTGAAGTAATAATCATCAGTCTTAGAAAACCACAAAATCGTTTCGTATCTTCCGCTGAGTCTTCGACTTGCATGTAAACCATGCCCAAATCGCCAAACAATCCGATTTCTGAGTTTTAACCCAGATTTTAAATATGGGGTAATAAAGGATATCAAGAGGAATTATTTCCATCGTCAAAAAGTTTCCAACTTGCCAGCATAAACTGCCGCTTGGTGAGAGAACTCTGACCAGGTCACTGATAATATTGGCTTGATTTGATAGATAAGCCTGAACGGATTGGCGAGTCTCATAACCTTTCTAAATTATAAGGCGGGGATGAGACGATTAAATTTATGGAATTATCCGGAATTGTAGCAAGGAGATCGGCAACATCGCCTTTATAAAGAACAATTTCGGCATTAGGGTCAAAGTTTTCTGCAATATTTTTTTCAATTGGAAACAACGGTAAATTTATCATTGATCTCTCACGGTAAAAGGATCGTATTACTTTTAGTTGCGTTAGCTACTAGAGTATAGCATTAGCTGGAGAAACGTACAAATGAAAACCCCCACCGTCAATCGCGATACCTCCCCCAAATTCGTAAGATTTGGGAGAAGCCGGGTGGGGGGTGGAATGATAGAGAGAGGCTTGACTGTATGTACAGGTGTGCATATAATCATGAGGAGAAGATAAATGCACCCAACTCTTGAATGGGATCCACAAAAAGAGCACAACAATCTCAGGAAGCATGGAGTATCCTTCATAGAAGCCGTAACGGCCCTGGAAGATGAGCTTGCGGTCACCATTGAAGATGACCATCCCAGCGAGAGGCGCTTCATCAGCATTGGCCTGGGCGAGACCGGGCGGGTTCTGGTGGTTGTGTATACCTACCGTGGTGAAAGAGTCCGGATCATTTCGGCACGCAAAGCCACATCACTGGAACAAGAAGTTTACAAGGAGCAAAAGCATGGATGATGATATGAAACCGGAATATGATTTTTCGAAAGGCAAGCGCGGGGCCGTTCTCTCCATGCCGGTGGGGAAGGAGCGCATCACCATTCGCCTGGATAAAGAGGTGCTGGATTGGTTCCGCCAGCAAGTCATCTCTCAAGGGGGTGGAAACTACCAGACCAATATCAATGAGGTCTTGCGGGAATACATGCTGGGCCATGAGGCGCCGTTGGAAGAACTGCTCCGTAGGGTTCTGCGTGAGGAATTGGCTGAGTACAAGACGAAATAAAGGCAGGAAGAGGTCCGATCTTGTTCAATTTTGAGGAGAATTCAACCAAGTCCGAAATCAAATTCGAGATCATAAAAAAGATAGGAGTACTTTCCAAATCCACCTTAGGCCGGGCAACCCCCTCCGCTCTGCGGACTGCTGCGCGATCCCCCAAATCAACCCCCTCCGCCCTGCGCCCCTACGGGGTGTAAACGGGCACTCAACCCCTCCCGGCCTTCACCCTGCGGGTACTACGCGGACACCCTCCCCAAATCCTTAGGATTTGGGGGAGGCTGGGTGGGGGTTGGTGAGACAGGGTGGGGTTGGAACTAGAGATACCCAAAATGTGCCATTCAGAGTTTATTCCCCTATGCCTGGCCGCCGGTGTATACTTACTCCCAGCAAAGGAGACTTCATCGCATGAAAAAAGGTATTTTGTATGGGATTGGCGCCTATCTACTCTGGGGTATTTTCCCGATTTATTGGAAATGGCTGGAAACCGTTCCGGCAATTCAGATAATTTCCCATCGCGTCATCTGGTCTTTTATCCTGCTGGCCCTGATCATCTTTGTCACCCGCCAGTGGAAAGCGTTTCGATCCGCGGCGCTCAGCCGGCGTGTGGTCCTGATCTATCTGGCTTCGGCGATCCTGCTCAGCATCAACTGGCTGACATATGTTTGGGCGGTCAATGCCGGCTTTGTCCTTGAGACCAGCCTGGGCTATTTCATCAATCCACTTTTGAGTGTCCTCCTGGGCGTCCTTTTCCTGCGTGAGAGGTTGCGCCCGTGGCAGTGGGTTCCGATCGGGCTGGCGGCCATCGGTGTCGTTTATGTCGCCGTTTCCTATGGTCAGTTTCCCTGGATCGCCCTGACACTGGCTTCTTCCTTCGGGATTTATGGATTGATAAAAAAAGCCGCCCCGCTCGGTTCGCTGAACGGTTTGACACTCGAGACGGGCCTGCTTTTCCTTCCTGCGGTTGCGCTGCTTATTTATATGGAGGGGATGGGGCAGGGAGCCTTTCTGCACAGCGGTCCGGTCGCAGATCTGTTGATGGTCGGTACAGGCGTGGTGACGACTATTCCACTACTGATGTTCGCTTCGGCCGCTCAGCGCATTCCTCTTTCCACGGTGGGCGTCCTGCAGTATATTACTCCGACCATGCAATTCCTTTTGGGCGTATTGGTTTATCATGAGCCGTTCAACCAGTCTCACCTGATCGGTTTCTGTATCGTCTGGCTGGCACTGATCATGTTCTGGGGGGAAGGTTATTTGAGAAGCCGCCGGCGGGTGACCCTGGCAATCGAATAAAAAAACCAGCCTGGAAGTCTCCCACGTCCGGGCTGGTGATTGGAAGTAAAATCATCGGCTGATCTTGATTGACTTTGCCGCAACCCGCCAACAACTGAAGCTCGAAGCCACGCCAAGTAGGGCCACGAATGATCTCAGGCGGTCTGTTCTTCTGCCGGCGTCTCCGCCTTTTCGGTCGAACGCCTGCCGATTGCCGAAAAGACCAGGACGATACCCAGTCCCAATACCAGCACCGGACCGATCAGGCGTGTGATCCACAGGGATGTCACCAGGAAGGTGGACATGGCCGCGAAAGCCAGTCCGGCCAGACCGCATAGGATGATGCCGGCCAGTTTGACACCTTCGATTTTCCTGGCGATGCCAATCAGCAGCAGGGGCAGGCCGACGGCGAATGGTTCCACCGTCCACAGCACTGCCCACGAACTCCACCAGCCGGTGGCGGCGCAAAATTGCAGCACCAGCCCGGTAAATCCAACGATGGAAGCCGGGATCATCAACCAGGGAACCTTCAGGAAGACCGCCATAAGGACGAAAGCCGCCGCCACGCTCAGCACTTCCAGCGGCCACAGAATTGCCCAGATCGACCAAAAACCGCTCACACTGGCAATGAAGAGCAGGATTCCCGTGGTCAGGGTCGGGATGCCGGGAACAAATAAGCCGCTAAGGCCGCGCTGCCCTGGGAACAGGAAGGGCGGCAGGCAGAACAATAAACCGGCGCCCACCACTGTGATCGGCCAGGCGCGGAAACCGAGCATGATTCCATTGCCGGCCGCCCGGATCAGCAGGTTTCCAGCCAGTGCCAGCACACCCAACAGGATCAGGGTCAGACCTATCAGTAGAGAAGCTTTTTTTTGCATTTGAACCTCCTTTGGTTCGTGTTTGAATTTGGCCGCGTTGAATAGATCTGGCGGCCATGGATTTAATTGCTTTTGACGCTGCCAGTGCAGTGGTAAAGCCAGAATTGCTTCGGTTACAGGTCTAGGGAAGAACGATCCCGAAGAGAACCGATATGAAAAAGATGATGACGGCAACCGCGATGAGGGCCAGGCCAATCCGACGGGCCAGCCAGTCGCCGCGCGACCCCTGGCGGACCAGCACGAATGGGGCAACGATCGACACGCCCACCAGCAGAGGCTCCAGCGGCCATAGGAAGGTCCAGGCTTTCCACCAGCCGGTCAGGGCGAAAAAGGAAAAGATCAGACCATTTCCCATCAAGATCCCGGCCGGGATCAGCAGCCAGGGTGTCGCCAGGGCTGCCATCAGCGCGGAAAGTAATACGCCCACGGCAATGATTTCCAGCGGCCAGGAGCGTCCAAACACCTTCCAACCGAAGATCCCGCTCAACCATAACAGGACCAAATTGACGAAAACGATCGCGCCGACCGAGTAAAGCGTCGCGGCAGTGACATGTTTGGGTACCACCGGGTCATACTTGACCGGAGGAGTGAACAGGTCTTTAACCTGGTCGGTAATTTTGGAAACGTTCGATCGAATCTCTTTTCCAAACGTGATATCGGTGTCGCCGGAGGCAAAACCTGCATCCGGGATCTGTTGGCGTGCCGGGCCTGAGAAGACGGCCACGGGTCCGGTTCCGGAGGAGGATGTGGAACTCACCTGCGGGATATTAATGGTCTCCGGGACATCGATGCCGGTCTCTTTTGAGGCAGCCGAAAGCCTCTCAGCCATTTCACCGGCGCTCTGGAAGCGGTCGTCCGGACGTTTGGCCAGCGCCTTGAGGGCGATCCGTTCGAAGCTTTCAGGGATGGACGGATCCAGCTTGCGCGGCAGCGGAAGTGGGTCGTTGATGTGTTTCATCAGGATCGCCAGCGGCGTATCCGCGTCAAAGGGAACTTTGCCGGTAAGAGCCTCGTAGTAGGCGATGCCGAGTGAATAAATGTCGCTGCGGACATCGCAGTGGCCATCCAAGCCTTGCTCCGGGGCCATATAGCTCAATGTACCCATCAGAGCGCCGGAGATGGTGTATTGCGTACCGCCGACGATCTGGGCGATGCCGAAATCGGTCAGTACGGCCTGGCCTCGCCTGGTCAGCATGATATTGGCCGGCTTCAGGTCACGGTGGATGATGCCTTCCGCGTGGGCGTACGACAATCCGGCCAGCACGTCAGTGAAAATACGTACCATTTCACCCAGCGGCAGGCGGCCGGCTTGTACGCGCAGTGTGTTCAGATACGCTTTGAGCGTATCCCCTTCCAGCAGTTCCATCACCATGTAGTACAGGTCATCCTGTACATCGAAGTCGAAGATCTGGACAATGTTGGGGTGCCGGAGGGCTGCCACTGCACGTGCCTCCCGGCGGAAGCGACTCAGGAATTCAGCATCTTCCACAAGGTCAGTGCGCAGGATCTTGACGGCCACATACCGGTCAAGCTGCGGGTGGTAGGCCTTGAAGACCTGCGCCATCCCGCCGCGTCCGAGCGGTTCGAGGATGCGGTATTTACCGAGGGATTTTCCTTCGAGCGAAAGCGGTGCCATTTCGGCGTTTTTCCTGGAAGGTGCAGCAATCTTTTCAGCCATGGGTTTCATCCGGTCCAGATGATACCTGAAGAGCCCGGAATCAACCTATCGGCTGGCTAACATTAGGCTATTGGCTGAATATGAATTAAGCCACCATCAATTTATATCCCAGCCCACGCACGGTGAACAGGAGTTGCGGGTTGGCGGGATCTGATTCGATGCGCGTCCGCAAACGTCGCACCAGGTTTTCGATCTGGTAATCGAAGATGCCGCCAGCGGTGTATTCCGGCCAGACGGCGTGACCGATATCATCCTTCGAGCAGACCTGGCCGCGCCGTTCATGGAGATACGCCATCAGCAGGTATTCCTTGGGCGAGAGTGCCACTGCCTTGCGGTTGACCCGCACCACCCCGGCGCTGGTATCAATCTCCAAGTCCGGGATGGGGCTTTCCCGTGTGGTCGTGTCGGGGTCATGGAAGATGAACGCCACGTCACCGACCTTGAGACAGTCCCCGTCCATCAACGCCATACTGCCGATGACCCGTTCGTCGTTGAGATACGTGCCGTTTGTCGAGCCCAGATCGTCCACGAACCAGCGCCGTCCATCCCGGCGGATGCGGGTGTGTTCGCGCGAAACGCTTTTACTGGCAATGACGATGTCGCACTCAACCGCCCGGCCGATGGTGGAGGGCGGGCTGGTCAGGTGGTGTTCGTGACCGTTTGGATCGGTGAGATATGGACCGGCGTTATCCAGAGGCATGGCTCCCTCGCATTCACTTCAAGAATTTCTTGGTAATTATACCCGCGAGGATTATAGAGTCCTGCGCGAATAGCAGTATAATTGCCGCCTGATTGCCATGATTATTATGAATGCGCAATAAGTTGGGGAGGATGGGGGAGTGCAAGCGGCCTCGCCGCTGGCACTGCCCTTCCCCTCAGATTATTGAGATGAGATCCAATTAATGTTAATGCCAAGGAGGCAGAAATATGCCAGTTAAGAAGAAACCTGGTGTCATCGGGATCCTGACCGGCGGCGGGGACGTGCCTGGGCTCAATCCGGCCATCCGGGCTGTGACCGTGCGCGCCATCCGCGAGGGCTACCAAGTGATCGGGCTGAAGCGCGGCTGGGGCGGGTTGGTGGATCTTGTGCGCGAAAAGGATGCTGATAACAGCGACAACTACCAGGTCCTGACCGAGGAAGTGGTCAACCGGGCCGGTCGCACCGGCGGCACTTTCCTGCATACCTCCCGCACCAATGCCGCCCGGGTCAAGCCTGAAAATGTCCCTGTCCACCTGAAGGAAAAGTATAAGGAAGAGCGCAACGACCTGACCCCAGAAATCCTCAAGAACCTGGAATTTCTCGGGATCGATTATCTCATCCCCATCGGTGGGGATGATACCCTCAGTTATGGCGTCCGGCTCTATAAGGAAGGTTTCAAGGTCATTGCCATCCCCAAGACCATGGACAATGATGTGCCCGGTACGGACTACTGCATCGGTTTCAGCACCTGCGTCACCCGCACCATCTCCCTGATCAATAACCTGCGCACCATTGCCGGCTCGCACGAGCGCCTGATGGTGTTGGAAGTCTTCGGGCGCTATGCCGGTTTCACGGCCATGCTCCCGACCATGGCCGGGGCGGCCCATCGCTGCGTGATCCCGGAATGGAAATTCAACATCGATCACCTGACCGAACTTCTGGTGGCCGATCGCAACCTCAACCCAAGCAAATACGCCATCGTGCTGGTCTCGGAAGGCGCCAAGTTCGAGGGCGGCGACATGATGTTCAAGGACGATGCCACGGATGCTTTTGGGCATGCCAAATTGGGCGGCATCGGTGATACGGTCGCGGCGGAAATGCTGAAACGGTCCGCCCAATACAACAAGGGTGTCACGATCAACATCATCAACCAGAATCTCGGCTACATGGTACGCGGCGGTGACCCGGATGCGGTCGACTCGATCGTCCCGATGGCCTTCGGCAACCTGGCCCTGGACCTGCTCCTGAAGGGCATCCACGGCCGCCTGGTGGTGCTCAAGAACGGCCGCTACGACAACGTCCCGCTGGACGTGGTAACCGGCTCGAAGAAAATGGTCAATGTCGAGCAGTTCTACAATACCGAGCGTTACCGACCAAAGTACGAAAGCTTCGAAATGAAGCCCATGTTCATCATGACCAGCGAAGGCTAAGGGATAACGAGACACCCGGTTTTAGTAAGCCGGGTGTCTGTTTTAGTGGTGAGTGGTCCGGACCGTGGAAAAGAGTCGATTTCGGTATTTCTCTCCCAGGAAAGAGGCCACGAATTTAGGGGTTCCAGGTTTAAATCCTATCCATCTACATTCTTAATCATCACTCCTATTAGACTTTTATCTGCCTGTCCCGCGTTCTTCAGGTGGATTGACACGCGACTATTAATGGATATGCATCGCCGCGATGATCAAGGGTATCGAGCAGCCTGCGATGCAGGCGATCAGGACAAAGGCGGTGGCGATGATGGCGGTGATGACAATGGCGTGACTGTCCCTCTTTGGGGCGGGGGGAGTAGGTGTCTCGTTCATAAAGGCCTCCTGAATGGTCCGAATGGAAGATGCTGCATTAATATACGTTTGGAAAGGTCAGGGAGTAGCATGGCAAAGAAAAACCGGGTCCTGGAAGACCCGGTCATTTCATTATGCCCTGGCGGCAGCCAGTTCCACCTGGGTGTAGCGCAGGCGTTCGAGCACCGCGATGGATACGTTGCGCATCATGATGTAGCCCAGTTTTGGATCCTTTTCCACCATTGCCCGCAAGGCCAGGCCATCCAATTCGATCACTTTGACCGGCATGGTGGCTTTGGCAGTGGCGGTATAGCGATAGGGTTCGATCAACGTTGAGACACCATAGACTTCTCCCGGGGCAATCGAGCCAACCAGGGCATTCGAAATGGCACCCTCGCCTCCGCCGCTGAAGATCAAATCGATATCCCCGTCGATCAGGAGCGACAAACAGGTGGCAGTGGCGTTTTCTTTGACCAACGCAGCACCTTTTGGATAGCTCTTCTCCTGGGTGATCTCGGCTAGCGCTTCGAGCTGTTTCTCATCGAGCGAGGCGAAAAATGGATAACGCCGTAAAAGTTCGGGGGATACCATGTCTCTCTCCTTATTATTTCTGACTATCCAGCAAATCGAGTACGGTCCTGACAGCCTGGGGAACGGCTTCTGCCACAGTTGGGGATAATTCCTGGCTGAAATCATACACGTTTTCGGCTTCGATGGCAACGATGATCACGTTCCCGTCTCCCGGCAGGTCGATCTGCATGCTGCGGCCGACGTTCAGGGCGTTGTGCAGGGACGTGTCATGTGCCGAGGCGGAGTGGCCGGCACTCAGATCAGGCAGGTCGCTCAAGCGGAACTGGCTGATGGTCCCGACCTTCTTCCTGCCGGTGAAGATCGAGTTCGATCAAAATAACGCGTTCCGCACCGGTCAAACGCTCCATCAGACTCAACCCTCCCAACGAGACGCAATCCACCTCGACCTGTCCCTCATTACCACTCCCCTCTCCCTTCGGGACGTGTACCCGCCCGCCCTCGTCCTTTAGGGGTAAGGGTAGAGGGATTGGGGGTGAGGGTGGGCGATTGGAAAGGACGGACCGGACCTGCTCCGCCACGGCCCAACCGACACCGTCGTCGCCGAGAATGGGGTTGCCGAGACCGATGACCAATGTTTTCATATAAAAAGTCGGATAGTCTTAAGTCAAATGGTCTTATAGGGGGTACTATCTGACTGACGACTATCCAACTATCAGACTAATCCACAAACTGCTTCAAGACTTTGACCGGGTTACCGTCTGCGTCATGGATGGTGACTTCCAGCGGCATCTGGCCGGGCAGGGAGTGGGTGGCGCAGGATAGACACGGATCGTAGGCGCGGAAAGCCATCTCGACCATGTTAAGCAAACCCTCGGTAACCACAGTGCCTTTCTTTATCAAGCTGCGGGCGGCCTTGTTAATGGACATACTGATGGGTGCGTAGTTGTTGGTGGTGCCGACGATCAGGTTCACCTGGGTTGTGACACCGCGCTCGTCGGTCCAGTAGTGATGTGTCAGGGTGCCGCGCGGCGCCTCGACGATGCCCACACCCTCGGTTGGTTTCTCGGTTGGAATAGTGTGGAAGTTGGGGCCGACCACTTCGGGATCGGAGGCCAGTTCCACCCAGTGCTCGGCTGCATAAAGAAGTTCGATCAGGCGCGCCCAGTGAGTTGCCAGGCGCTGGTGAACGGGTTTGCCGCCCAGGGTAGCGTAGAACTTCTCGTATTCGGCCTGGGCCAGCGGGGTGGCCATGCCATCGGCGGCGTTGAGCCGGGAGAGCGGCGTGGCGCAGTAAACGCCCGAATCGGGACCATCCACGAAGCCTTTCCAGCCGACGTTCTTCAGGTAGGGGAACTTAAGGTAGGTCCAGGGCTCAACATGTTCGGCGATATGGATGGCGTAGTCCTTGGGAGCGTACTTGATATATTCCTTGCCATCCGGGGCGACCACGCGTACCTTGCCGTCGTAGAAATTGATCTTGTTGTTCTCGTCCACAAGGCCCATGTAATAGGTCTGGTGCGTGTAAATGTCGCCCAGAATCAAGTCCACATAAGCCTTGTTTCCCAGCACGATGTCGTTGAAGAGTTTCAGGCTGAACTGGGCAAACTCGACCGCCCAGTGGCCCATCTCCAAGATTTCTTTGTGCTGTTCCTCGGTGATGCCCTTGGTCAGGCCGCCGGGAATGGAGGTGCAGGGATGCACCTTGCGCCCGCCGATCATCTCAATGACCGTGTGACCGTACTTGCGGCATTGGAGCACTTTGCCGCCGATCTCCAAGCCGACCTTATGGATGACACCCAGGATATTGCGCTCGGCGACTGGGGCGTCCGGGCCCATAACAAAATCGGGACCAGCCAAAGCATAGAAGTGGGTAGTGTGATCAGTGACGTAGAAAGCACTGTAAAGCAACTCTCGTAGCAACTTGGCTGTATGTGGCGGGTCTACATGGTAGACCGCGTCGACTGCTTTTGCACCGGCCATGTGATGGGCCTCGGGGCATACGCCACAGATACGATTGGTGAGCAGTGGAACCTCTTCAACCTGCCGGCCAACGCAAAAACGCTCAAAGCCGCGCAATTGAGGAACCTGGAAGTACGTATTTGCGACATCGCCTTCCTCATTGAGGAAGATTTCGATCTTGCCGTGGCCTTCGAGACGGGTAATGGGATCAATTGTGATGCGTTCCATTGTTAATTACCTCCTACTTCCCTTGCCAGGCGGCTTTGGACGCCCGTAATAAGGAGCCCGCCATGTTGAACCGATAGAGTTGACCGGCGGGATCGGGAATTCCGTCCAGAACTTGATCAATTTCATCTGGACTGTTACTGTCAATGACTGATGCTATGGCAGTCATCAAGCGAGCTCCATAATCCACTACGCCTTCGGCAGGACCATAGCAACCAATACAAGGTGAACCGGCGCTTGGACATTTAGCCTCACAGCCGTTGCGCGTTGCCGGGCCGCTGCAGAGAATCCCTTGCTCTAAAAGACAAAGTTCTGGATCTGGCACTATGAACTGGATGCGGTCGAATTTCTTGATCTTTTAACATTACGCTTACGTGGGCAATCGTCGCATACAGTCGAACCTCCTGCCCCGATCACAGTACCGGGCGGCGGCAATTCAGCTTTCCCTTGTAGAACCTGGATAACGAGATCAATCACCGCAGCGATTTGATGCGATTCGGGTGGGCAGCCGGGCATATAGTAATCCACCGGCACAACTTGATCCAGTGTTCTGACCACGGAAAACATTTCAGGGATGGTGATCACGCCTTCTGGCATTCTTACAGAAGTCTGGGGGCGGATATTATTTGGATTGTCAGTGGATATTGTGCTGAAGACAGTGTCGAAGAATTCTGTCTTGCTGCTCAAGTTGATCAACGCAGGGATGCAACCTTCACAAGCGCAGGAGCCGAAGGCGACCAGGAGCTTCGACTTCTTGCGCAGCAACTTGGCGATATGTACGTGTTCGGCCGAATGGATGGCGCCATTGAACAACGTCAGCAGGATAGACTCATCAGGCATGGCCTCCACGTCTTTATACTTGGCGTCCATGGCGACCGGCCAGAAGACCACCTCGAAATTGGCGTCCACATCCAGGATCTTCTCGTGGATGTTCAGGACGGCGATCTCGCAGCCACCACAGGAGTCGGCCCAATACATCGCAAATTTAGGTTTATCATTCGTGGTCATGCTGTTACCTCCTCCTCAACAGGTGTTGAGAACAATTCGGATTCCATTCCAGGCCAGTTGAGCGGACCGAGCTCGCGCACCTCCTCGGTGAACTTGTTTATCTCTTTGGCGAAAATGGCACCTTCGGCTGCGCTCGCCCAGAGTAGTTTCAGGCGTCCAGGTTCGATGCCCATCTGCGCCAGGAAACGCTGCATCAGGTGGAAGCGGCGCAGGACCTTGTAGTTCTGCTCGATGTAATGGCAGTCACCGGGATGGCAACCGGAGATGAGTACAGCGTCCGCACCGCCGGTAAAAGCCTTGAAAACGAAAGTCGGGTCCAGGCGACCGGAGCACATCAGCCGGATCAGGCGCACATTGGGTGCGTACTTTATCCGTGCAGTACCGGCCAAATCGGCGGCTCGGTAGGAACACCAGTTACAGGTGAAGCCGATGATGACGGGCTCAAAAGGTTTGGTTTCAGGTGTATCAGTCATGGTTATCTCTCCTTATACCGTTGCGGCTTCTTTTCTTACCCTGAGCTCTCCAGGGTTCGGGACGTTCAAAAACAGCAGCCCGTCAATTTGCGACAGGATCTGTTCGTTGGAGAAGCCAGTGCCTGAGATGGCACCCGCCGGGCAGGCGGCTACACAGGTGCCGCAGCCCTGGCACAGGGCCGGGTTGACTTCGCTGACCATCTTGTCTTCGTGGAAGAGGATGGCATTGAAGGGGCACAAGCCGTTGCAGATGCGGCAACCGGAGCATTGCTCTTCGTGGATGGTGGCGCGGACCGGTTCGAGAGCAACTTCCTTCTGCTGGATCTTGCCGAGGATACGGGCGGCTGCGGCTGCACCCTGTGCCACGCTGGCGGGGATATCCTTAGGACCCTGAACACAGCCGGCAATATAGATGCCTTCGGTGACGGTGGCAACCGGGTCCAGCTTGGGGTGGCGTTCGATAAACCAACCATCTGCGCTGCAGGATATTCCGAACAATTTCGCCACCGCCTTCGAGTCATGGCGGGGTTCGAGGCCGGCCGACAGGATGGCCATATCCACCGGGACGCGCAACTGATTACCGGTCAGCGTATCCTCCACCTGGATGATCAGCTTGCCTTCTTCTCCGGGTAGCCTGACTGCGTCGCTGATTTCCGCTACCTTGCCGCGGATGAAGTGAGTACCTTCGTCAAGCAGGCGGTGATAAAACTCCTCATACCCCTTGGCGGCGGCGCGGATATCAATATAGAAGTTATAAACTTCCGCGCCGGTCCGTTCGCGCACGAGATGAGCGAATTTCAGGCTCTGCATACAGCAAATGGACGAGCAATATTCGTTGTAGTTCTTGTCGCGGCTGCCCACGCAGTGGACGATCCCGACGACCTTTGGAGCAGTCTTGCCGTCCCGCATGACGATATTGCCGCCCGTCGGGCCGGCCGCGTTGCAAAGGCGTTCGAACTCGAGACTGGTGTAGACGTTCGCCAGTCTGCCATAGCCATATTGGGTGATCCGGTGTGCATCGAACGTATCGTAGCCGGTGGCTAGAATGACATTACCAACCTGGACATTCATGATTTCGTCTTCTTGGGCAAAGTCAATTGCGTTGGTCGGGCAGAACTTCTCGCAGGCCTTGCAGGTACCCTTGATGTAATAGGTACAGTTGATGCGGTCGATCACCGGGTACTTGGGAACGGCCTGTGGGAACGGGACATAGACAGCCTTGCGGTTGCCCATGCCAGCCTCGAAGACATTATCCACCACCTTCTTAGGGCATTTCTCCCAGCAGATGCCACAGCCGGTGCAGTCTGCTTCCTTGATGCCGCGGGCGCGCTTGCGGATGGTGACATCGAAGTTTCCGACGTATCCATCCACTTTTTCGACCTCGGAGTAGGTCAGTAGGGTGATATTAGGGTGGTTGCCCACGTCCACCATTTTGGGGGTCAGGATGCAGGCCGAGCAATCCAGGGTGGGGAAAGTCTTATCGAATTGGGCCATATGCCCGCCGATGGTGGGTTCCCGTTCCACGAGATAAACATGGAAACCCGCATCTGCAATTTCAAGAGCAGCCTGGATGCCGGCGATGCCACCGCCAACGACCAGGGTGGCCGGGTGGATGGGAACAAGCAGTGGTTCGAGTGGTTCGTCATGGATCACCCGTGCAACGCCACCCGAAATAATGGCTTTGGCTTTTTCGGTTGCGGCAGCTTTGTCGGTGTGCACCCACGAGTCCTGCTCACGGATGGAGACCAACTCGCACAGGTACGGGTTCAACCCGCCGGCTTTGGTGGCATTGCGGAAGGTTCTCTCATGCAGGTGGGGTGAGCAGGCCGCCACCACCACGCGCGTGAGTCCTTGTTCCTGAATATCCTTCTGGATGAGTTCCTGTCCCAGGCTGGAGCACATGAACTTGTAATCGCGCGCGATTACCACCCCCTGTTCTTTGAGATTCTCGGCAGCCCAGGCGCTCACCTCACCCACGTTCACAACACCCGCAATATTGGTACCACAATGGCAAACGTATACACCGATCTTTTCTCTCTTTTCCATACGTTCTACTCCTTCGTCATTTCATTTTCTGGTGCTTTTATTTCCTGCTGCGACAGAAGCAGTGCAGGAGCCAGAGTCACAAACTCCTTGCCGAAACCCAATTTCTTCGGTAAGATGCCCATTGCCAGACCAACCAACTGGGTGAAATAAAGGATCGGCATGGAGAAGTTTGTGCCAAATTCCTGGTTCACTTGCTGTTGGTAGCATTCGAGGTTGACCTGGCACATTGGACAAGCGGTCGCTATGACCGCTGCCTGGGAATCCACCGCACATTGAAGCAGGTTGCGGACCATGCTCAAGGCGGCAGTCCGGCTCGAGAGGATCAACGAACCGCCACAACAACGCATCTTCAGGGGGTAATTGACAGGATTGGCTCCGATGGCAGAGAGCAATTCCTCAAAGAACTGCGGCTGCTCCACATTCTCTTTCTCTTTTTGCGGTCTGACGATCTGGCACCCATAATAAGGGGCCACGCGGATTCCTCCCAATGCCTTGGTGACCTTGCTTTTAAGTTCTTCCGGACCAACATCCTTGGCGAAGACCTCGATAAGATGCTTGACGTTAATATTTCCATTGAAATGCAGATTATCCTCTTCGAGGGCGAAATTGATGTGTTCTGCCAGGTCGGCGTCCTTTTTCAGATGGGCTGCTGTGAAGTACATGTTCTTATAGCAGGCGCTGCAAGGTGCGACAACATCGAGGCCGGTCTTTTCAGCAATTGCCAAGTTGCGGGCGGACAGCGTGTATGCCAGCAATTCATCAATATAGAAATAAGTTGTCGCACCGCAGCAATTCCAGTCCTCGATTTCATGGAGCGTGATGCCAAGTTTGCGGGTTGTCTCCATGGCCGACATATGATAACTAACGGCCATCTTTTCCAGTGAGCATCCCGGAAAGTATGCGTATTCTTTCATTCAAGGCCTCCCATGGGGATGATCCTCCCGATCATGCGTTTGAAATTATCAAGATGCTTGATCCGGGCGGGGATGACGGGGAGTTTGCCCTTCAACAACAGTTCGGTGGCATTCTGGATTTCTTGCAGAAACTCACGCATGCCGAAGCTGAAGATGTAGGATGGCGCGAGGATGGGTTCGAAGGAACGCCCACCCCGAACGATCATCTTCACGAAGGCTTCTGAGAAATCAGGCCCCACCAATCCTTCCTTGTGTCGATGATTCCAGATGGAGTAGCGCTTCAGCGCATACATCAACTCAGTAATGTTGATATCCTGCGGGCAGCGTACCGTGCAGTGATAACACGAAGCGCAATACCAGAAAGTATTGCTTTCAAGGACTTGCTCTTTCATGCCCTGGTTGATCATGGCAATCATCTGGCGCGGGGTGTAATCCATAAAGCCGGCTACCGGGCACGTCCCGGAACAGGTTCCACACTGGATACAGGTTCTCAAAGGCTCCCCTTCTGCAGTTTGTAAAAGATTTTCGACTTCTTGGCCAAATGTAATGGTATTTGTCATAAGTTCCTTCTCTTAACTTGCCGGATCGGAGAATGGCTAGCTACCAATGGTTCAGCACGGCATGGGCCCGGTTATTTTTTAACGGCCTTTTTGGCTTCGGCAGCCTGAATCAGGTTATTGACTTTTTCCAACAGCAGCTTCGGCTCCACCGGCTTTTCAACCATTTCATCTATTTCTACGAAACGGGGATGGACTGGTTCACCGGGGAAAAGGAAGGCAATCTGCTCCCGCATGCCGGTGATGATCAATACCGGCAACTCACGTAGTTTAGTATCCTTGCGAAGCTTGCGAGCGATCATAATGCCTTCTGCCCCGCGTCCCATCATAATGTCGAGCAGCAATATATCATAGTGCTTGGTCTGTAAGGATTGCATGCCATCCTTCTGGTTATAAGCGACATCCACCTCAAAATTCGCGGCTGTGAGGATAGATCTGATGCCCGAGACGAAATCGGGATCGTCATCAATCATGAGCACTTTCTTGTTCATAAAACACCTCCATTCAAAATGTGCGGGATAATGGCCATCAAAAGGCCGTTTACGCGGGTGATACAGGCAGGCTAACAACAAATGTCGTACCTTTGCCTACTTCACTATCTACCGTAATGGAACCGTCGTGAGCATCCACAATCTGCCGGCTGACGGCCAATCCTATCCCGTGACCTGCCGTCGTCTGACCGGACTTGCCACGGTAGAAGCCCTCGAAAATGTGGGGTAGGTCTTCAGGTGAAATGCCGATTCCGCTGTCTTTTACAGACTACAAGGATCTTATCTCCCTGTCTTTCGGTCTTTACGTGGATATTGCTCCAGCTTGGGGAATACTTGATGGCGTTGCCAATAATATTCACAAAAACTTCTGAAAGACTTAGGGCATCACCGAAAACTTGGAGCAGTTGCGGATCAAAAGAAGTAATTATCACGATATCCTTGCGCGCTGCCAGCACTTCGGTACTATCAAGGGCGTTCCGGATAGGTTTGGTAATATCAATTTGAGTAAAATTCTCCTTCAGTTTATTAATATCAACAGAAATCACCCGGAGCCAGGAATTGATGAGTTTCAGCATTTCGTCGATCCTGGTCTTTAACCGCTCGAGTTCCTCTTTTTGTCTCTCATCAAGCACATTCGACAACTCGAATCCAAAGGCGAGCAAGTTTTGCTGCACGGCATTCAAAGGGGCTTTCAGCTCATGTGACACGATGGAGGCAAATTGCTCTCTCAGCAATTCCTTTTCTCTGCGGAGGGCTATGGCCTCCAGGACCAATCTTCGCCTTTCGATGCTTCGACGGGTGATCAAGCGGAACTCATCGGGGGTGAAAGGCTTGGGGAGGAAATCGTAGGCGCCTTTCTTCATCGCATCCACGGCTGAACTTACCGTAGCGTAACCCGTGATCACGACCGTCACGATGGTTGAATCAAACTTTTGAATCCTATCGAGCACCTCGAAGCCAGACAGGCCCGGCATTTTCAGGTCGACAAACACCAGGTCTGGTAGAAACTCCTGCAAAAGTTTCAGCCCCTTTATCCCATCAGGAGCAGTCGCGATGAGATAGCCACTGCCCTTCAGAATCTGGGTGCAGGAATCCAGTACAACTTCCTCGTCATCGATGATCAATATCTTAGATTTAGTTTCCATCTGCTGTGCCACGCTCAGAGCTCTTTAAAGGGAAGCTCACCGTGAAAGTCGTGCCTTTTTCCAGCTCACTCTCAACGGATATATCACCGTTATGTTCCTTTACGATGCCGTAACTGATTGCCAGGCCGAGACCTACCCCATGACCGGTCTCTTTTGTCGTAAAGAAGGGGTCAAAAACCTTGCTTATATTTTCTTTCGAGATGCCGTGACCGGTATCCTGAACTTTGATTTCAATGGCTTTCTCTTTCCGACCATACTTGGTAGTCAAGGTTAGTGTTCCATTTCCATCCATGGCTTCGGCTGCATTGATGATCAGGTTGAGGAACACTCTTTCAACCTGTGAAGGGTCCAGAATCACCATGGGGAGATTGTCCTCTAGGTTCAGGACCACTTTGATATTCAGGAAAATTGCCTGCTTTTCCACCAAAGAGATGCAGCCTTGCAGCAAAGAGTTTACATTACATGATGTTTTATCCGGGTTCTTATGGCGTGAGAAATCCAGCAAACCGCGGATGATATCTCTGCAGCGGTTGGCTTGTACAACAATTTTTTGAAGGTTCGTTTTTGCGTCTTCGTTGCAATTCTCGGCTTCGAGAAGCAGATGTGAATACGTTACAATTCCTTGAAGCGGGTTATTCAACTCATGGGCTACATTTGCAGAGAGTTGACCGATCAGTGCCAGTCTTTCTGACTCCATAATCTTATTTTTCGTGTATTCCTTTAATTTTTCATCTCGATCTTGCAAGGCAGTGGCCATAAAGTTGAACGTATTTGCTAATTCGCCCAGTTCATCCTTCGATGTGATATTCACTTTTGCTTTCAAATTGCCTTGCGCTACTTCCTTGGAAGCCGAGGCCAGCTTCTTGATTGGGTTGGAAAGGCGTAATGAGTTCAGGTAGGCCAGTATCGTCGAAACAATCGCACCGAGGATGGTGATCGTCATGAAAACAAGAACGATTTGTCTTTTAATATCGACATACTTTTGTTCCAATACGCCTACATACCTGATGCCGATGATAGTTTGATTTAAATCTCTTATTGGTTCATAAGCGGTTATATACCAATTATTTACTACATAGGCTCTTCCTATGTAAGGGCTTCCTTTGAGGACAACCTGATTGTATACCTCTTCAGACACCCGTGTTCCAATTGCTCTTGAACCATCCAGGTTCCTGACATTTGTTGAAACCCTGATATCATCCTGAAAAATCGTTGCCGTTCCAATGTCGCTGTTTTCATATTTCATGTTTTGAAAAACAGTCTGCTTCACCAGGTCTACTATTTCATAGTTCCTATTTAAAAGGACTTCTCCATACATAACTCCAATCATATGATTGTTTGCGTCAAAGATCGGTGCTGCTGATCCAATGGCCATCGCGGAGGTTTCTTCCGTTTCATTCGTGACTCTGGCTTTGGGAGTATTAACCAGTAATATATCTGCTTGTTTGGCCAGGAGGGGCGACTCCAAGCGCAAGTCTTCCGCTGATATGATCATTGTCGTTGAAACTGGAACCTTTTTGCTAAGTACTGTGGCCACAAGTTCATTATGCGTTTGACTATCTCCTAGAGCCTGTAGGTTATTAGCACGAAATATTACCTTGCCATTAGCATCGGTGATGGTCAGGATGTCAAGTTTTTCATCTTTTTTTACTTTGATTAGTTCACCTTCGGCTCCTGACATGTCTCCGCTTGTCATGGCGGTTTGGATAAAAAACCTGTTGGCAGTCAACCGAACTACATCATATATGTGATCCAATTTACTCTGATAAATGACACGGGCGGAATTGAGATCCTGATCCACTTTCTCCTGAGTTTCGGCCACGATCCGGTTACTGATCAGTTGAATGCCGACAATCGTGAAAATGATACTGATTACCACAATGATCAATACGAAGTTTATTGCCAGCTTGGTGGCAATGGGCGTATGACGGAATTTGTTTCTTACTTCAGCAAGGTGGTGACGTTGCATGCTGAAGGCCTCAGAAATTCTTTTCATCCTTTTTATTGGCAGCCATTCATGCGTGGGAGATTACATTCCTGTGGTTTCTCCTCTTGGCGGCCTCGATAATGCTATAAAGCCGCGTAGACAAGTTCGATCAGATCTTTTACAACCAGGCTCTTTTCGTACCCAGTCGTTTTCAATGCATCCCGGAACATCGTCAAATCCTTTGGGCAGGCCACAACGAAGGTTTGGACGCCTTCGAGGGTGACCGCCTCGCGAATGCGCGCTTCACTAGGGCGCTCCTTGATATTCTTCTCCTCCATCCAAATACGGCCGCCACCCGCGCCGCAGCAAAAGGAACGATCACCATGGCGTGGCATTTCGACCAGTTCACAGCCAGTGGCTTTGATCACCCGCCGCGGCGCTTCATAAACACCGTTGTAGCGTCCCAAGTAGCAAGGATCGTGGTAGGTCACTTTGTATCCCAACTTCTTGCTGAACTTAATCTGCCCGGAAGCGATCATTTGGTCGAGCAATTCGGCGTAGTGCAATACCGGCGGGCGGCCGCCGTTAGCCGGGTATTCGTTCTTCAAGGTGTTATAGGAGTGCGGATCTGTGGTGATAATTGTCCGGAACTTGACCTTCGAAAGCACCTGCATATTTTTATCCACCAGCATCTCAAACAGGCCTTCCTCCCCCACACGGCGTACGTCGTTACCTGCATTGCGCTCGCTGTCGAAAAGGATGCCAAAGTTCAATCCGACTTTCTGGAAGATTTCAGCGGTTTTGCGCGTCGTGTCGGTAAGCGTTGCGTTGTACGAGGCGTAATCGCCAACGAACCATAAGTATTCCACCGGCTCGCGGCGAGCGTCCTTCACGGTTGGTTGCAAGCCCATCGTCCACTTTGCGCGCATCCGTTCTGATTGACCAAATGAATTGCCATACCGGCCAAGATTGGCAAGGGCGTCCTGGAGCATCTTATCCATACTTCCCTGATCCACCATATAACGACGCATGTCCACAATGGCAGGAACGTGTTCTATAAAGGCCGGGCAGACTTGCATGCAGGCCCGGCAGGTAGTACAGGCCCACAGTTCATCAGCGCTGATGACATCCCCGATCAAGGCTCTTCCCGCAGCCTTATCCCACAGATGGGCTTCGAGTTTGATCATCATATTGCGCGGCGAAAGGATCTGTGCGCTGGCATAGGCCGGGCAGACTTCTTGGCAGCGCCCACAGCGGATGCAAGCTTCAAAATCCAGCAGTTGTTTCCAGGTGAATTGCTTCCATTCCTTGACGCCCATCCCCGCATCCATGTTTGCCGCGGGCAGTACCCCGGCCGGCTGGGTGGATTGGAAGAAGATGTTTACCGGCAGCGAAAAGATGTGGAATAGTTTGGTGAATGGCACGCTGGCTATGAAGCCAAAGGCCGTCAGCATGTGAAAAATCCAAATGGTCAGGTGTAGCGTACGATTGGTTGGATCTCCGGTGGCGCTGAAGGCCGCGGCGATGAGCTTGCCTATTGGTGACCAACTCGCCCAAGATGGCTGTATTACCGCAATGCGCAAACCCTCGATCAGGTAGCCACTGAGGACAATAAATGATAACATGACGAGCACATATATGTCGTCACCTGCCAGGGATTTCATTGGTAGATCCTGCAGGCGTGCAGGTCGGGTGATGTATCGGCGATAGATCGCCATGCCCAGGCCGAGGATGACGAATAAGCCAAGGATATCTAACACAAGTTCGTAAACAACATAGATTCCGTCTTTAAGGAACTGGAAACCGAAAAGGAGATGGGTAACATCCCAATCCACGGTTGCCAAAACCGTGCCTATCGCGAGGGTAAGCATACCCCAGAAAATACAGAAATGCATGATGCCCGGATATACCTCGTCGAGGGTCCGACGTTGGGCGAATACTTGGACGATCAGCGACCATAAACGTTTTCCGATATGGTCGAACCGTTTTTCCGGCCGTCCCTTCCTCCAACGAAGAACGCGCCGGGTCACCCCGTACAGAAAGACCGCAACCGTAAGAAATGCCAGCACATATTGCGTTGATTTGGCCCAGGAAGGGATGTTCCAGAAAGTTACTCGAATGGGCATGGTCTCGCGTTTCCTATTATCTAACTACTTTGCCTGTTTGACTTTTTCGGTTAATACGGGCACCAGGTCGAAGAGGTCGGTGGTTGTCCCGTATTTGGCAATGTTGAAGATGGGTGCGTTGGGATCAGTATTAACGGCAATGATCACCTCGCTATCGCCCATGCCTTCGACGTGTTCCGGCGCACCGCTGATGCCCAGCGCCAGATAGATTTTCGGTTTGACATGTTTGCCGGATTTGCCCACCAGCCGCGTAGTTGGCATCCAGCCCTGGTCCACCACCGGACGGGAGGAACTGACCGCACAACCCAAGGCGGCGGCCAATTCGTTTGCCAGTTCGATATTATCCTTGTTTTGGATGCCACGCCCAACCGAAACCAACATTTTCTCTTTTGTGATATCCACGTCGGTGGTATCGGGCTGGATGTACTGTTTCAGCATCACACGCAGGCCTTCTAGCGCCGGGGAAGGGATGCTGGTCACGACCGGCGCCTGGGCGGCTTGACCCTGCTCGGCCTTGTAGCCTCCAGGCACCATGGTGATCAGGACAGTCGGGCCGGGCAGTTCCCCCTCGGCCATGATTTTTCCGCCACAAATCTGGCTGA
>CAWDYX010000003.1:0-76165 GCA_963806575.1 uncultured Chloroflexia bacterium
AGCGGTTGAAACCGCTCCTCAGTGCATGAAAGTCCTGCGCCACTTCGTGGTGCAAGCGGACTAACCATACACCAGCCCCGCAGGGGCTTCCATGAAATAAGGCAGGGATTTATCCCGCCTGTCTTGAAAGAAGTGAGCAATAATTGGGAAGGAATCTCGCCGGTCCCACCGCTGGCGTGAGGCAAAACGTCCGGCGTTTTGTCAGAAAATGGTGAAAGGTAGATCATTATGGAGTTGAGTTCTCTAAAAGTCATCGGGTATAAAAATCAACCGGTTCCAAATACCTTCATTATTCAGCCGGTTCTAGCCAGGCATTTGGCAATCATCCTGCCGGGTTACCGTCACCCGGCAGAGATGGCGGACTTGTATTATGCCGGCCGTGTCCTGCTCGCCAAAGGAGCAGACCTGCTACGGGTGGAGTATGCTTATTTTCGGACCGATTTCATGGAGCACTCCGAGAGCGAGCAGGCCGATTGGCTTTCAAGGGACGTTCTTGCAGCGTGCAATGCCGGGCTTTCTTATCGTTCCTACAATCAAATCACACTGGTCGGAAAATCGATCGGAACGCTTGCCATGGGACATCTATTGGCGGACGATCGCTTCCAAGGAGCAAACTGCATCTGGTTGACGCCAGTGCTAACCGTCGAATGGCTACGGAGCCGCATCGAACAAGTCCATCCACGCTCCCTTTTTATCATTGGAACTGCCGATAAATACTACCAGCCTGATATCCTGAAACATCTCGAAGAATGCACGCAAGGGCGGTCTGTTGTAATCGAAGGTGCAAATCATGGGTTGGAAATCTCTGAGGATATTTCAAAATCGCTGGCGGCATTGAATCAAATCGTGCAGGCAATTCAAGAATTCGTAAATGAAGGTATAAAAAGCGCCTAACTCCGGCTCCCCGGAAAGACGCACGGACAATCCCTAAAAACGGGGGCAGGAAGGTCAAGATAAGTGGAAGGAGGATAATCGGCGCGGTTGAAACCGCTCTTCAAGTGTGCCTTTGGCATGATGCAGGTAGCGGCTACCCCCTCTTCCCCACAGTCAACAACGTACCTTTGGCCTGTAGCGGAATTGGTCCGGGGATGGATATTGCCATCGAGGACAATTTGCGCGATACTATTTTTAATTACCGTCCATGGTCAGTATAGCCGTCTGCATAACCACGGTTCAGGCGGTGATTGGAGGTTGATATGCCCGTCAATGTCAAAATAATCAATCCGAAAGACTTCGTGAAATTGACTGCCACAGGCACAATCGATTTCACGGCCAGCTTAGAGGCCATAAACAACATAATCTCGCTCATCAAGACGCCTGGAGAATACGAGGTATTGATCGATACGCGACATGCAGCAGTAACGTTGACAATCATGGAACTTTACGAACTTGGCGCCGCAATAGCCTCCCACCCAGCGCTGCACTCGACAAAGATCGCTCTCCTGGCGCCCATGACCGAGACGGAGAAAGTACATTTTTTCGAGACTGCGGCCTTGAATCGAGGAGTCAATATATCAGCCTTCACTGACTTTGAAGCAGCCATTAATTGGCTTGTGATGAAAGACTCGGCAGCATAAAGGCCACAACAGTCACCTTATATGGGCCTTAAGCGTCGTTCGCACACATTGAAGGGCGTTTCCAGGCAAATGGCAGTTGCATGCAGCAAGATAATGAAAGTCGGGGAATATCTTGCATGTCCCGGGTATCAGTACGCCCAACCCTCGTTTGCAGCGAACCTTTGGAAAAACGCTAAAGACGCCCGGACACCCCCTAAAAAAAACCATAATCTCCCCGAAGTGCGGGGACACCCCACATAACCGGGTGCAGGCACGTGGGGGCAGGCAGGGCAGTCAGGCGGATGCAGCGAAAAAGGAAGGTCCAGCATGAAAAGGCGGTTAAATGGTTTAATTCGTTTGACGCGTTATAAGGAGTATCCATTCTTTGTGATCATTACCTCATTGTTGGGTGCGGCGGCGGCGCATGGCAGCCTTGGGTGGAAATTGATGGGGGTTCTGACCGCCAATCTCCTGGCAGTCGCTTTTGCGTTCATGATCAACGACGTGGAGGACGCTCCCGACGATGCTCTCGACCCGGTCAAAATAAACCGGAACCCGGTCTCGGCAGGAGACCTCTCAGCCAGAACCGGCCGGCTGGCGGCGTTTGGAGTGGCGCTGGCGGCCGGATTGGTGTACGCTTTTCTCGGCGTGTGGCCCCTGATCACCGGCCTGGGCTGCCTGATGATCGCCTACCTTTATTCCTGGCGGCGTGTTCGCCTGAAATCCAAGCCATTTGCCGATCTGGTTTCCCATGGTTTGATGCTGGCCGGCCTGCAATACCTGTCCGCCTTTTTTTCCTTCCAGCCGGTCCCATTTTCACGTTGGGTGTATCCTCTTGTGTTTGTCGTGGGGATCAGTCTGTATGGAGAGATGATCAATGAATTGCGCGATCTGAAAGGAGACAGGAAAGCCGGCATCACCCATACGGCCAACCTGATCGGCCAACGGGCGGCCTATTGGCTGATGATCGGACTGCTGATGATCGGGATTGGTTCGGGAGTGGTAACCATTTTTATCATCCACTTGATCCCGGCGTGGGCAATCCTGTTCTGGGTGGCGCTTACCGCCATTCTGGTCATCCCACAATTGGTCCGCCTCCGGCAGCGTTCATCGCGCATCGCCATGCAAGAATCCTTCCATAAACCGATTGAGATCGCAGCCGCTTTTACCCTGCTGCTCCAATTTATCCTTCCCTGGACTGCGGGGATTTTCCCTTTCGCCTTTTTCCATGGCTGGTAGTGCCACCGATCAGGCATGCGGATCTTCACCAATGGAGTTACCATGCAAAAAAACCTCTCGATCATCATTCCCGCCTACAATGAACAGAATCTAATCTCAGGTTGCCTGGATTCCGTTCTGAATCAAACGGCTGATCATGCACAATATGAAGTTGTGGTCATCGACAATAATTCAACCGATCTAACGGCGGCGATTGCCAGGAAAAAGGGAGTAAGAGTGGAAATCGCAGCTCAAAAAGGCTATGTGCATGCGATTCGAAAGGGAGTGGAGGTAAGTGAGGGGAATATCCTCGCATTCATCGACGCGGATTGTCGCGCACCTGCAACCTGGGTTTCAAAAATCCTCAAGAATTTCGAAGAATCGCCGGATATCGTTGCCATCGGGGGGAAGTTGGAATTTTTCGACACGAATCCAATCTTCGTCCAAGCTGCGAAGTTGTTCCTATTCTTCGTGGATGGCTTGCCTGGCAATAATATGGCCATCAAGCGGGAAGCATTGGAACGAGCAGGAGGAATCGATCCAAATGTCAATTTGAGCGCGGATTTTTGGTTAGCGCTGAAATTAAGACGGGTTGGCAGAATTAAAACTGATAAAAGCCTGGTTGTTTTAACTTCCGGGAGGAGGTTCGAGGGGGCCTTTACCTCGTACCTGGAATACGGTGCGAATGCAATATTTCTGCTATTGCTCGCCCGGCCTCTATTTTACGATTTTCCCGACGTGCGCGGGAATTAGCAAGCCGAAGGCCGGCTGCCGTCCGCGATGAAACCGTCCGGCAGATGGAAGATAAGGTCGTATTGCAGGAATAACTCCAGCAGGCCGAGGCAGGCAGTGGTCAAGCCATTCCGTTTGAATGGAAGTAACAAATTAATGCAGTCATTGGCTTTTTCAAACCAGGAAGTCAAGCATGATCGATGATAATGACACATTCTCCGGGAAACAAAACCAGCGCAGCGCGTGGACACGCATACTGGATATAGCCCTGCGAGCCGCGCATGTGCTCGTGATCAGTGTTTTGTTCGGCGGAGCCGTTTTCAAGATCCCCTTTTACCAGCTTTTGCCCTGGCGAATTCTCGCGGTCGCCAGCGGGATCGCGCTGATCGCATCCGAGGTCTTCCATAATTTGCATTGGCCCTACCAGGGTCGGGGGGTCATGGTGTACCTCCACGTCGGGCTTTTTATTCTATTTTGTTTCCGGCCCGACCTGGCCATTCCGTGCCTGGCAGCGGCGCTGGTCATTGGCCTGTCCGGCAGCCATATGCCGAAAAGACTGCGCTACTGGTCATTCATCCATGGGAAGGTAAATTGAAGGGCAGGCGGAGAGGCATGCTTCCGGTGAGCTGAACCGGAGCCTGTGTAAGCGGGAACGAACGGCAGATGGGTGGGAAACAGCCTGAGGCGTGGGGAAAACAGATCAAGGCCGGGCTGATTTCAAGGCGGCCTTGACCCGTGCGGGCGTGAATGGGATCTGCCGAAGGCGCGCACCCGTGGCGTCGTAGATCGCATTCGCAAGCGCGGCAGCCGTCGTGATGGTGGAGGGTTCCCCCGCACCCAGCGCGGGTTGGTCGGGACGGTTGATCAGGACGATATCCACTTCAGGCACTTCGGAAAATGTCAGGATGGGGTAGGAGTCCCAATCGAGGCTCTTTACCCGCCGTTCGTCGAACATCACCTCTTCCTTGAGGGCACGGCTGAGGGACTGGATGGCATTGCCTTCGATCTGATTCTTCAAACCATCCGGATTGATGATCAGGCCACAGTCGTGGGCGAGGACCATCCGCTTCACGCGCACGATTCCACGGCTGGTGTCCACCTGGACACGCGCAACGCAGGCCACAATGGCTTGATCATTCTCATACCAGGCGAAGGCCAGGCCGCGTCCTTCCGCCAATTTATCCAGCTTTCCCGGCCAGGATGGACGGTTCTCCCAGCCGGCGCGTGAAGCGGCCGCCTTCAACACTTCACGGGCGCGTTCATCGGCCAGAACCCTGAGGCGAAATTCCAGCGCGTCCATGCCGGCGGCGGCCGCCAGCTCATCCATGAATGATTCATTGGCGAAGGTATTCTCCGCGCCGCCCAGGCTTCGAAAGGAGGAAGCCCGAAGCGGCGATTCGGCCAGGTAGTGGACGGTCACGCGCTGGTTGGGGAAGGAATAATTGGTGGGCGCATTACGCTCTGCGCCGAAGGAAAACCCGAATTGCGACACAACCTGGCCGTGGAGCAGTTGACCTGCCACCAGTTGTTCCGGGGAGTGCGCGCGTGCCACATGGCTGGGTGACCAGACATGGTAATCCCAGGCGACCACATTGCCCTGTGCATCCAGGCCGCCATGCACCTCCATCACCATCGCGGGGGCTTTTGGTTCCCAGGTGAACTCATCCGCGCGCGACCATTGCACGCGCACCGGCCTGCCGACTGCCTGTGACAGGATGACGGCATCTGCAGCGGCATCATCCGACCCGTTCTGACCGTAGCTGCCCGCCCCTTCCACATGGATCAGGTGCACTTTATCGGCGGGCACTTCCAGCAATTGCGCCAGTGCCCCGCTAAGCGGATACGGACCCGGCGTACTTGCCCATACCGTGATTTGATCCGCTTTCACATCGGCCACCGCACACGAAGGACCGATCGAGGCGTGGGCATGGTAGGGCTGGTAATAGGTGGCTTGCAGCTGCCGGGCCGCCTGCCTGAAGGCGGTCTCATAATCGCCCTGTTCGAGCAGCAAATTATCCTGCGTCGGCTGGGAACGCAGGGTCGTGTACAGATCCTGCATGGCCGGGAGGGAGGCACTTTCACGCCATTCCACCTTGAGCTGCTGGGCGGCGAGGATGGCCTGCTCTTCGCGTTCCGCCACGACCGCCACGAAATTGCCGCGCTGCACGACCTTCACCAGGCCGGGCATCCCTGCCAGCGAATCCTCGTCGATCGATATGAGTTCCGCACCCGGGCCCGGCGGGCGCACCAGACGACCATGCAGCATGCCAGGCACGCGCAAATCCTGGATAAAACTGGGCTGACCGGTCACCTTGCCGGGAATATCCGCGCGCGGAGTGGATGTGCCGACGATGGTATAGGTCTTCGAATCCTTCAGCGGGGCATACCCCGTAACTTCGAGGTTGAATGCCTGGCCCCCCATCAATTCGGCATACGTGACCTTTCGCTCCGGCTGCCGGCTGAGCGAGATCACGCCATCCCGAATGGTCAACTCGTCCAGGCGGGCATTCAGCCGCTCCGCCGCCATTTCCAGCAGGAGACGGCGGGCTTGCGCGGCCGCATTCCGCAGGGCCGTGCCGCTCGAGCTGATCGTCATGCTACCGGCGGTATAGCCCTCGTCCGGCGTACGTTCCGTATCCCCCATGACCATGGAGACCCGCTCGAGGGACACCTCCAGCTCCTCGGCAACGATCTGAGCCAGGGCAGTGCGGACGCCCGTGCCCAGCTCGACCTTGCCGCTGAAGGCAGTCACCGTCCCATCCGGGTTGATCGCCAGCCAGTCGTCCAGCCAGTTGGTCAACTCTCCCCAGAAGGCCTCACGCCTGCCCGACCCATGCCGGCCGTGCCGCTGGGTGCCTTCGGAATTCCCCAACCTGCTCTGCTTCGCCATCATTGCGCCGCCCTTCCCCACATCAACTTCTCGGCGCGTCTGACGGCGCGCAGGATGCGCAGGTGGGCGCCGCAGCGGCAGAGATTCCCATCCAGGGCTGCCCGGATCTGTTTGTCGGTCGGATGGAAATTTTTCAATAACAACGCTGCAGTGGTTATGATCATCCCATTGACACAGTAGCCGCACTGTGTGGCCTGTTCCTCGATGAACGCCTGCTGCACCGGGTGCATAACCCCATCTTCGATCAAGCCCTCCAGCGTGGTAATGTGGAAGCTGCCGATCTCGGAAATGGGCAGGTGACAGGACGGCGTGGGCTTTGCACCGACCAGTACCATGCAGGCACCGCATTTTTCCCCGCCACAACCGAAGTGCGGGCCGTTAAGTCCGAGTTCATTGCGCAGGACATACAGGAGCGGTGTATCCGGTGCCGCCAGAATGGTATGCGGTTTTTCATTGACGATAAGAACGATTTTATCCGGCATCAGTTTTTCCTGATAATTCAAATACTTCCATCTATCATTGAGGGAACGGTTTATTGTACAACTTAATGCGAACTTGGTAAGGTTTGTCATGCGTCTCAAGTGCCATCGGCCAGGCTGCCAGTTGGTCAGTTGTGTAGTTGGGTGGTTGGGTGGACACATGGTCCTCTCCGTTAAAAAGTGCGGGGTGACACTGTTTTGGAGACGACCAAAGCCAAACCTACGAGAGTCCCCTGCTCCGAAGACGTGTTATAAGCACAGCGCGCTTGTCCGGCGATATAAACCGGGCTACAATAGTTCCACCATGAAGATTGATCTCGATCCCATCCTGACTACAACCAGGCTGGCATGACCATGCAGCCAAGCCTTTCGGACCTCGAACGGCTGGCCCGCCAGGCCGGCGAAATCCTGCGCGGCGGCTACGAGCAGGAGCACCAGGTGGACTACAAGGGGGCGATCGACCTGGTCACCGAAGTGGACCGCCAATCGGAAGCGCTCCTGCTGGGCGAGATCCAGCGGCTCTTCCCGGGGCACCGGATCGTCTCGGAGGAGATCGGGCTGGTGCCCGGGCGCGCCGGCGACCAGTGGTACGTGGACCCGCTGGACGGCACGGTCAACTATGCCCACGGCATCCCCGTTTTTTCGGTCTCGATCGCCTATGCCCAAAATGGCGTCGTCAGGCTGGGCGTGGTCTACGACCCGATGCGGGACGAATTGTTCGCGGCCGAGCTTGGCCGGGAGCGCGCTGCAACGGGCGCAGGCTGCAGGTCTCGAAAGTGACGGAACTCCAGCGCAGCCTGCTGGTGACCGGATTCGCCTACGACGTCTGGTCCAGCCCGCGCGACAACCTGGAGTATTACGGCCGCTTTGCCAAATTGTCGCAGGGGGTGCGCCGGATGGGCTCGGCGGCCCTCGACCTGTGCTACGTGGCGGCAGGACGGTTCGACGGGTACTGGGAATTGAGTCTCAAGCCCTGGGATATTGCCGCCGGGGGTTTGATCGCCCTGGAAGCCGGTGCCACCGTGACGAATTCGGAGGGCCAGGCCGATTTCATCACCCCGCCGTGCTCGATGCTGGTGGCTCCGCCGGTCCTGCATGCCAGGATGAGGGAAATCCTGGCGGGGAATGGGTGAATAATATCCCCACCCCCTACCCCAAGGCAGGGGGAAAGAGGCGAAAAATGGGTGCGTGGGTGCTCCGCACCCACGCACCCATTTTTCGCACAATCCTCCAAAGGCCAATTGCCGGGTGGGATGATATAATTTTGCAAACCATGTCAGAGAGGAGGATTTCCCATGCCAGATGCACGGGTTGAAAAACTTGCTCAAATCCTGGTGGACTATTCGGCGGAGATCAAGCCGGGCGACCGGGTGGCGATCGAGGCGACCACCGCCGCCGAGCCGCTGGTGCGTGCGCTGTACACTGCCATCCTGGAGCGCGGCGGATATCCGTACCCGCTGCTGGAGCTGCCCGACCAGAACGAGCTGCTGTTCGCCCACGCCAAGGACGAACAACTGGATGCCACCCCGCCCTTCCGCAAACTTGCCTATGACCAGTTCGAAAGCCGCATGCGCATCCATTCGGAAACGAACCCGCGTGCCCTCTCGGGCGTGGACCCCGCCAAGCAGCAGCGGCGGCAGAAGGCGAATGCCTCCATCCTGGAGGCCCAGATGCGGCGAGGCGCCGACCGTTCCTTCAAGTGGGTGTCAACGCTCTTCCCCACCGAAGGGTACGCCGCCGAGGCCGGGATGAGTCTGGGCGATTTCGAGGACTTTGTCTACCGCGCCTGCCACGCCGACCAGGCCGACCCGGTGGCAACCTGGAAGCAGGTGGAAGCCAAGCAAAAGAAGATCGTCAACCGGATCGAGGGACATGACCAGGTGGTGCTGCGCGGTCCCAACGTGGACCTGAGCCTGTCCGTCAAAGGCCGCACGTTCCTGAGTGCCTCCGGGCAGAGCAACATGCCGGACGGCGAAGTCTTCACCGGCCCGGTCGAGGATTCCCTGAACGGCTTCGTGCGCTTCTCCTATCCCGCCATCTACAGCGGCGTGCTGGTGGAGGGAGTGGAGTTGGATTTCAGCTACGGGAAAGTGACCAAGGCGCACGCCGAGAAGAACGAAGCCTTCCTGATGGAAATGCTCGAATCCGATCCCGGGGCGCGCTACGTGGGCGAATTCGCCATCGGGACCAATTATGAGATCGACCGCTTCATCCATAACATCCTGTTCGACGAAAAACTCGGCGGCTCGTTCCACATGGCGCTCGGCGCGGGCTACCCGGAGACCGGCTCCAAGAACAAGAGCGTCATCCACTGGGATATGATCTGCGGGATGCAAAAGGACTCGGAAATTCTGCTGGACGGTGAGGTCGTTTACAAGAACGGGAAGTTCACATTCTAAAGGCGGCATTCTATTGCCAATTCCGATGTCCCTCGTTTATAATATGCGCCTGCCTGGGGCGGGTAGCTCAGTTGGTTAGAGCACTGCTTTGACATAGCAGAGGTCGTAGGTTCGAGCCCTATTCCGCCCACAGAATGAAGCCTCCATATTGCGGGGCTTCGTTCTGTTTAATCGCCCATGGCTGCCCGCCATCGTCCTTGACAGGCAGGTGAACCGGCATATAATACCCCCCATATCCATAACGCCATGACCGGGACGAGTAAGCGGTTCCTCTGCCAACAGGGAGAGCCGGCCGATGATTGAGAGCCTGCTCCGGCAAACCCGCCGAAAACCACCCGCGAGCGAGAACCCGAAAGCGACCAGCGCCCGCTGAGCGCGAGTAAGGGAAACGGCCGGCCCCGTTATCAGCCCAAAGAGATATGCCGGAGACCCTTGGGGTCCAGGCATAATCTGGGTGGAACCGCGTGAGCCAGCTCTCGCCCCAGGATCGGGCGAGAGTTTTTATTTTTAGGAGGTCGCCATGACTGAAGAAGCCACCCTTACTAACCGGCGACCCGGAGATCGATAGCCGCACTCCGGGATCGCCCGTCCCCGGCGCGGCTAAACCGATCTGAAAGATCAGGAGGTAAAAATGTCCGAGCAAGACGAACGCTACGAAGATTCGCAACTCTACCGCATCCGCCATTCGGCCGCGCACGTCATGGCGCAGGCAGTGCTGGAATTCTACCCGGAGACCAAATACACCATCGGTCCGCCGATCGAGAACGGCTTCTATTATGATTTCGACCTGCCTGAGCCGATCACCCAGGAAGACCTGGAAAAGATCGAGAAACGCATGCGCCAGATCATCGCGGGCGGGCATGCATTCGTCAAAAAAGTCATTTCCGCCAAAGAAGCCCGCAAAGTTTTCAAGGACCAACCCTACAAACTGGAACTGATCGACGGCCTCGAAAAAGGCGGTCTGGACGAATACGGCAACCCGTTGGCCGAAAAGCCGGAAATCTCGCTCTACCAGAGCGACACCTTCACGGACCTGTGCCGGGGGCCGCACGTCGAGACGACCCGCCAGATCAACCCGTCGGCCTTCAAACTGATGTCGATCGCCGGGGCCTACTGGCGCGGGGATGAACACAACAAGATGCTGACGCGCATCTACGGCACGGCCTGGAGGACGCCGGCGGAACTCAAGCAGTACCTGAAGATGCTTGAGGAGGCCAAGGCGCGCGACCATCGCAAACTCGGCAAAGAGCTGGAGATCTATATCTACGATGAGGAAGTCGGCCCCGGCCTGCCGCTCTGGCTGCCCCACGGCGGAGTGATCATCGATGAACTTGAGAAGCTGGCAAAGGAGATGGAGGAGCAGGCCGGCTACGTGCGGGTGCGTACACCGCACCTGGCCAAGGAAGATTTGTTCCTGCACTCCGGCCACCTGCCTTATTACGCCGAGAGCATGTACCCGCCCATGGAGATGGAGGGAACGAAATACTACGTCAAGCCGATGAACTGCCCGATGCACCACAAGATCTACGGCTCCAAGCCGCGCTCCTACCGTGACCTGCCGATCCGGCTGGCCGAGTACGGCACGTGCTACCGCTACGAGAAATCCGGGGAACTGTTCGGGTTGATGCGCGTCCGCTCGATGCAGATGAACGATGCCCATATCTACGTGACCGAAGATCAGTTCGAGCAGGAGTTCATGGCGGTGATCGACCTGTACAAGAAGTACTTCGACCTTTTCCACGTCGGCAAGTACGTCATGCGGCTGTCCCTGCACGGCAAGGAGGGGCTGGGCAAGAAGTTCGTGGATAACGAGCGCCTGTGGCTCAAGACCGAGGACATGGTGCGGAATGCCATGAAGAATGGCAAGGTCCCATATGTGGAGGCTGCCAACGAAGCGGCTTTCTACGGCCCGAAGGTCGACGTGCAGATCTGGTCGGCGATCGGGCGCGAGTTCACGCTGGCCACCAATCAGGTGGATTTTGCCCAGCCAGCCCGCTTCAACCTGGTCTTCATGAACAAGGCCGGGGTCGAGGAGACGCCGCTGTGCATCCACCGCGCACCGCTCTCCACGCATGAGCGCTTCATCGGTTTCCTGCTCGAGCATTACGCCGGCAATTTCCCGGTCTGGCTCAGCCCCGAACACGCACGCATCATCCCGATCACGGACAACCAGAACGAATATGCCGAAAAGGTGGTGGCCAGCCTGCGCGAACACGGCCTGCGCGTCAGCGCCGACCTGAGCGCCCAGCGCATGAACGCCAAGATCCGGGATGCCCAACTGATGAAAGTCCCGTACATGCTGGTGGTCGGCGAGAACGAAGCCAAAGCCGGGCAGGTTTCCCTGCGCGTGCGGGACGGCAGCCGGGCGGACAACATCCCGCTGGCCGAGTTCATCGCCCGGGCCAATGACCGTGTTGCAAGGCGGGCGGGCGAGTTGTAGAAAACATCAGCCTCTCCCTCCCCCCGATCCGGATCGGGGAGGGGAGAATTATGCGAAAAAAGGCTGCGGGTGGTGCGGAACCACACCGCAGCCCTTTTCTTGATTTTTCCCTTCAAGTAAGTGGAATCCATCAAGTTTATTGACAATTCGTCCGACTCCATGGTATCATCAGCCCGCTTAAGCCAGCCGTATGGCTGGTTCCTATTATTATCGAGGAGAGAAGTATCAGCGCTAACGAATTTCGAGTTAACGAGTCCATACGAGTTAACGAAGTGCGCCTGATCGGCGCAACGGGCGAAAACGTGGGGGTCGTTCCCACCCGCGAAGCCCTGCAGATGGCCCAACAAGCGGAACTCGACCTGGTAGAGGTCGCCCCAAACTCCGTCCCACCTGTCTGCCGGATCATGGACTTCGGCAAGTTCCTTTATGAAAAGGAAAAGAAGGAGCGCGAGGCGCGCAAGGCCCAGACCAAAGTGGAAGTCAAGGAAATCCGCCTGCGCCCCAAGACAACCGGTCACCATCGCGATTTCAAAGTTGACGATGCCCGCCGCTGGCTGGAACATAACATGAAAGTACGTGTGACTATCCGGTTCCGCGGCCGCGAAATCACGTATCCGGAAATTGCACTCGAAGACTTGAGAGAAATTGCCCAAAGCCTGGCAGACGTGGCTGCAGTGGAACAGGCGCCCGCCATTGAAGGCCGGGCCATGTCCATGATGCTTGTCCCCGTCAAAGCCGGCAAGAAAAAGACAAAAGATGGCTCTGACGAAACTTCCGAAAAGAGCGAAAGCCCGCAGGAGCAAGCCCCTGCGAAATCTGTAGTGAAGGAGTAAAAGCTGTGCCGCGCAAGTCGAAAGTTGGTAAGTTAAAGCTGAAGACCCATAAGGCCACCTCAAAACGGTTTGGCGTTACCGGTTCAGGCAAAATCGTGCGCACCAAGGGCGGCAAGGCCCATCTGCGCCGCAACAGGTCACGCCGCGTGAAGGCCTTGTTCGGTGAGATGGTTGCCGTCCAGGGGAAAAGTTACATCAAGCGCGTCCGGCGCCTGGCGCCGAACATGAAGCCGTAGCTTCATCGTACATATTCGTTTTATTTGCGGCTACCGGGTGTATGCAACTGGAGCGCAGGGCAGGTCCCTGCACCGGCGCCCGGGGGTACGCAGGAGGTAAAAAATGGCTCGTGTAAAAGGTGGACCGCATGGCCATCTGCGTCACAAGAAAGTTCTAAAATACACCAAGGGGCAGCGAGGCTCCAGGCACCTGCTATTCAAGCGCGCCAACGAGGCGATGCTCAAGAGCATGTGGTATTCCTCGCGCGACCGGCGCACCCGGCGGCGCGACCTGCGCAAATTGTGGATCGTCCGCATCAACGCGGCCGCACGGCTGAACGGCACAACCTACAGCCGCCTGGTCGCAGCCTTGAAGAAGGCCGATATCACGCTCAACCGCAAGATGCTGGCCGATCTGGCCGTGCGGGAACCGCAGGCTTTTGCAGCCGTGGTGGCGCAGGCCAACCAGTAATAAATCAACCACCTGGTAGGGGCACAGCGACGCTGTGCCCCTACTTTGTTTAACGGGGTAAAATATTCCAGGAAACGATCCCCCAGGGACAGACCGGCATGATCACTTCACCCCAAAACCCCAAACTCAAACTGGCCCGCAGTCTGGCAGGCCGCCCGAAGGAACGCCTCGAAGCGCAGGCTTTTCTGGTGGAAGGCGTGCGGATGGTGGAGGAAGCCCTGGCTGCAGATTGGCCGATGCGCTTTGTCCTTTACGCAGCCGGGCTGAATGAGCGCGGCCTGGAATTGATCGAGAAGTTGGAAGCGAGAAGGATCGAAGTGGAACAGGTTTCGGAGGCGCTGATGAGCTCCATTTCCGAAACCGAGAATTCCCAGGGCATCCTGGCTGTTTTGAACCTCGCTCCACTCCCCCTTCCCCCATCTCCAGACTTCGTCCTGATTGCCGACCAGATCCGCGATCCCGGAAACCTTGGCACATTGCTGCGGACGGCGGCGGCTGCCGGTGTACAGGCGGTTCTGCTCGCGCCGGAAACGACCGATGCCTTTGCACCGAAAGTCGTCCGGGCGGGGATGGGCGCCCACTTCCGGCTGCCCATCCTGTCACTGGCGTGGGATGAAATTCGCAGCCATGTTGCGGGCCTGCAAATCTACCTGGCGGATGTGCAGGGCGCCATATCCTGCTGGGAGGCTTGTTTCGAGGCTCCCCTGGCATTGATCATCGGAGGGGAAGCCGAAGGCGCCAGCGCAGCCGCGCGCACCCTTGCAACGCAATCAGTGTTTATCCCTATGGTCGGTTCCACCGAGTCATTGAACGCCGGGATAGCCGGGTCGATCCTTTTATTCGAAGTGGTCCGGCAAAGGGGTAAGTAAGGGTGCCGCGCCTCCCAAGCTGATTGAGAGGAAATGTCAGACCAGCTTTCAAAATTCTTGGAAGAGATGGAGGAATATTATGGACATTTTCGAGAAATGCTCGCATTTCACCGCGGCAAAGGAAGCCATGGCGGCCGGTTATTACCCGTACTTCATCCCTTTGACCGAAAATGACGGGAACGAAGCAGTTTTCCGCGGTCGCCGGCTGATCATGTGCGGCTCCAACAATTATCTTGGATTGACCACCCACCCCAGGGTCCGGCAGGCCGCCCTGGAGGCCATCCAACGCTATGGGACTTCCTGCACAGGTTCCCGCTTCCTGAATGGTACGCTGGAGATGCACGAACAACTCGAACGTGAGCTGGCCGAATGGGTCGGGAAGGAAGCCGCCCTGGTCTTTTCCACCGGGATGCAGGTCAACCTGGGCGTCATCAGCGCCATTGTCAGCCGGGAGGATGTGGTGATCCTCGATAAACAGGACCACGCCTCCATAGTGGATGGCGCACGGCTGGGCTGGGGTGAAACGCGGCGTTTCCGGCACAACGACATGGCCGACCTGGAAAGAGTTCTGCAGAAGATCCCGGAGCATACCGGAAAATTGGTTGTCGTCGATGGCCTCTACAGCATGGAAGGCGACCTGGCCGCTCTACCAGAAATGGTTCCGCTATGCAAGAAATACGGAGCGCGTTTGATGGTGGATGATGCCCACGGCATGGGCGTGTTGGGCAAAGGCCATGGTACTGTCGCAGCCTTCAACATGACCGGCCAGGTGGACCTGATCATGTCCACCTTCAGTAAATCCTTCGCCTCCCTGGGGGGGTTCGTCGCAGGCGATGAACAAGTAATTCATTACATCAAGCACCACGCACGTTCGCTCATTTTCAGTGCCAGCATTCCACCGGCGAATGCAGCCGCGGCCCTGGAAGCATTGCACGTCATGCATGACGAGCCGGAACGCATCCAGCGCGTGAATGATGTCGGGGCATTCATGCGCAAGGAGTATACCCGGCTCGGTTTCGATATAGGGAGGTCGGTTACGCCGGTGGTCCCCATCCTGATCGGCGATCACACCCGCACCCTGACGGTTTGGAAGACGCTCTTCGATGCCGGGGTCTTTGTCAACCCGGTATTGTGTCCGGCCGTTCCAGAGGGTCACGAACTATTGCGGACGAGTTATATGGCCACCCATACTGACGATCAAATGGCGCAGGTACTGGGGATGTTTGAAAAGGTCGGCCGCCAGGTTGGATTGATCTCATAGATAAGGAAGATTCGAAAAAAGGGTGCGAACGGCGCAAAGCGCCGTTCGCACCCTTTTTTCGATTAATCCCCCTTCTTGATTTCGGGGAGGGCAGGGGTAGGGGTTTTTCTTAAGAGAAACACCTGAAATGATTACACTTGGGTGTGACTTCATGTTTATCTTTGATCACCTGATCCTTTGAATTCCTCTGCGGTGACGTGGCCCGGCTGGCTGATGCCCTCGCGCCTGAAAACCTTCCAGGGAGTCAGCAGCAGGATCTTAAGATCCAGCCAGACGGACCAGTGATCCACATACCACACATCCAGGCTGAATTTTCTCTCCCAATCCAGGGCGTTGCGCCCGTGGATCTGTGCCCAGCCGGTGATACCGGGCAGCATATCGTGCCGGCGCATCTGCTCGGGGGTATAGCGCTGCAGGTATTGCATCAATAATGGGCGGGGTCCCACCAGGCTCATCTCGCCGCGCAGCACATTGAAGAGTTGGGGCAGGTCGTCCAGGCTGGTGGAACGCAGGAAACGTCCAAAGGGGGTCAAACGCTGGGCATCCGGGAGCAGCTTCCCATCCGGCCCGGTGCGGGTCGTCATCGTGCGGAATTTATAGGTGATAAAAGGTCGTCCCTTATAGCCGGGCCGTTCCTGGCGGAACAGGATGGGAGTTCCCAAAAAAATCCAGACCAGCACGGAAAGGACCAGCATCAGCGGGAGGATGATGATCAAACTGATGGTGGTCGCTATCAGGTCGAAAACGCGTTTAACGTAGCGCATGGGTCCCATTCTACCAAAAGTTTGTGGTATATTTTAAGCGGAGGCGCACCATGAACGAACGCATCCTGATTATTGAAGATGACCAAGCCATTCTGAAAGTGCTGCAGCGTGGACTGGCCTATGAGGGTTATACCGTGGACGTAGCCACGGACGGTCGCACCGGCCTGAACCAGGCACATGACCACCATCCGGATCTGGTGATTATTGACTGGATGCTGCCCGGTATGGACGGGCTGGAGGTATGCCGCCGGCTGCGGTTACAGGGCGGCCTGCCGATCCTGATGTTGACAGCCAAGGATACCATTCAGGACCGTGTGCAGGGGCTGGATGCCGGCGCGGATGATTATATCGTCAAGCCGTTCAACCTGGACGAACTGACCGCCCGGATCCGCGCCCTGTTCCGCCGCACCCAGACGGAACGCAACCAGGTCTACCAGTTTGCCGACCTGACGATGGATTCCGATTCCCGCCAGGTGACGCGCGGGAAGCGCCTGGTGCAATTGACCGCCAAGGAATATGAATTACTGGAACTCTTTCTCCGTCATCCACGCCAGGTTTTGACGCGTGAGGTGATCTTTGACCGCGTCTGGGGCTATGATTTCGGGGGCGAAAGCAACGTGCTGGAAGTTTACATCCGTTATCTGCGTCAAAAACTGGAAGCTGAGAATGAGCCGCGTCTCATTCATACCGTACGCAGCGTGGGATACGTCCTGCGCGAGAATCCGTAATGTCCCTGCGTTACCGTCTGACAATCTTATATTCTGCCCTAACCGGGGGGATTCTGCTCATTTTCGGTGTGCTGGTCTATTTTCTTGTTAACGTTCTCCTGGTAACCCAAATCGACAACGCCCTCATCCAGACCTACTCAGACCTGCTGAAGAACTGGCGCGTCGGCGCCAGCGGGGGTATCACCCCGGGCGTCATGACCGAACTGACTCTGACCACGAATATGAGTTATCAGGTCTGGGATCAGCATGGCCGCTTGAGCTTTTCCTCCCCGAATCTGGGGGTTTATTCCAAGCCGCTCGACCCGATTGGATTTCAATCGAAGACTTCCATCTTTCACGACGCATTCCCCTCCTGGGGGCACGTGCGCGTGCTGACGGTTCCATTGGAAGCCGGCCGGCGTCCGATCGGGACTTTGCAAGTGGCCGCCAACATGGGCGTGGTCGACATCGCCAGGCGCGCTCTGCTGGATATCATTGCCATTATCGCGGCTGCCTCGATGGTAATGGCTGCCGCGGCCTCCTGGTTTGCGATTGGCCAGGCGCTTTCTCCGCTTTCGACGGTCACAGAGACCGCCCTCCAGATCAGTCTGGCTGATGACCTCTCGCAGCGCATCCCCAATCCCGGTTCCAAACACGATGAGACGGGCCGCTTCATAAATGCGTTCAACGAAACCCTTGAGCGCCTGGAACATATCTTCGCCTCCCAGCAGCGTTTCCTGGCGGATGTAAGCCACGAATTGCGCACACCCTTGACGGTCATCAAGGGGAATGTGGATTTACTGCGCCGCATGAAACAGGTGGATGAAGAATCCCTGGATACCATTGAGGATGAAGCCGACCGCCTGACCCGCCTGGTCGGGAATCTCCTGCTGGAAGCGCAGGCAGAATCTGGAAAATTGCCACTTTATTTTGCCCCGGTTGAACTGGACACGTTATTACTGGAAGTATTCAAGGAAATGCGCGTGCTGGCGCGCGACCGTGTGAATATTAGATTGACCGAGATCGATCAGATCATCGTCAATGGTGACCGTGACCGTTTGAAGCAGGTACTCATCAACCTGGTCTCGAATGCGATCAAATACACACCCAAGGGTGGAGAGGTCTTTCTCAGCCTGGGAAAAGTGGGCGAGAATGCCCGGCTGATTGTCCGTGATACCGGGCAGGGCATTTCCGACGAAGATTTGCCCCACATCTTTGAGCGTTTTTTCAGGGCGGAGAAATCACGAACCCGCTCGAAATCCGGCGGTTTTGGATTGGGACTTTCGATTGCCTACTGGATCGTCAACCACCACGGAGGGCGGATAGAAGTGGCTTCGTCAGAAAACAAAGGCGCCACCTTCTGCATCTATCTACCGATATTAAAATGAATGGAAGCCTTCGTTAAGGATCAAGCCCAAGCCGGGAACGCGCCTGGCGGCACAGACTTGCTCCGCCGGCTGCGATCCATTCCTGCAGGCGCAGGCTCCCGGTCGCGCGGTTGGAGGCCTCGAAGTAGATCCCACTGCCCCAGTAGGCGTAACGTTGCGTCTCAGCCTTCCAAGTCAATTCCGGGCGCCCGATCACACCGATCCCGCCGTTATACCCGGCCAGGGCCAAGCGGGCCTCGCCTTTGGCGGCTTCCAGGGAACGCTTAAGATAGGCCAGACCGCGGCTCGCGTTCGTATCCGGGTTATAGGGGTCGTCTCCGGAAGCAAAGTGATAGGGCATCACCTGGAACAATCCCATCGCTCCGGCGCGCGAACGGGCGTTTGGATCGCCACAGGACTCGATCTGCATCACCGTCGCAACCAGGTTCGGATCCAGCCCCGCTGCGGCAGACCAGGTCTGGATGGCCCGGCTCCAGTATTGGACCTCGGGCCGGAATACCGGTGAGATCGTCCCAGCCTGACCTGGGCTGGCATTCGAAGTCTTCACCATTTGTTCGGTGGTTGCTTGTGCCGGTTCGGCATCGTTTTGCCCGGAGGCGGCAAGCGTGGCCACCGGTCCAAAGCCAGGCAAAAGGAATGCCATCACAACCCCGATACAGATTACGGCCAGTGGCGGGATTACGAAACCAGACAGACAACCGCCTCCGAATGAGGCGGCTGTCTGATCGGAAGGAGTCAGGGAGTGCCTGCGGGGCATTTCTCCGGGAACCTTTTATGAATGGCGCGGAGTATCGATATACTCAGCCTCACGGACTGACCTGGCGTTCATGGACAGGCTGGGGTAGGTTGGTTCGGATTGGGAATGGGAATAGGCCGTTTCCGGGCGGGCTGCCTTGGAGGCTGGACGGAAGGGGGAAGGTATGGGTGCGCGTACATGCGCGCTCAACGAGCCGGCCGGCTGGAGCGCTGGGCGGGCGGGGTGCTGGGAGCTGTGCGGCTCACCCTGGCTGAAGAGACGTTCCCCGCCGATCGAAAAAGTTCCGATGATCAACACGCGGATGAGCCAGACCATGATGGCGACGAAGACCGGTACCACTTTGGTGAGGGTTGTGTTGGTCATGACCACGCCGCCGGCCAGACTGTTGTGGTTGACGATGGCAACCGAGACGCCCCACCACGTCAGCGTGGCATTCATACCGGCTGCCAGCAGCCATGCTCCAAAGAGATACCAGACTTCGGCCGGTTCTTCACGACCTTGTTCGGGCGTGAACAGGCGGGCAATTCCGGCAAAATCGATGCCGCAGAACGCCAGTGCCAGGATGGTGGCCCAGGGGATCCCGGCAAATTTCAGGCTGCCGAGCACATCCGCCAGGGCGAACTGCGTGGTGCAGTAATTGAAGATCTCAAAAGCCAGCAGGGCACCGACAATGATGATGCCCCAGGCCATGCCTCGCCGGATGGTGATGCCCTTGAGCATGGAGCCGATCTTGCGAGTGTTCCAAGTATTGGTATTCATAACAACCTCCTGTCATTTTGGTCGGATATAGAACAAATTTTCTATTGCGGGATTATAGAACAAATATTCTGAATTGTCAAGGCTTGTAAAACCGCTGTGGAGGCCTCGCAACGCCAATAATGCTTCTTGCATAAATATCTGAACTGGATGTTGGCGAATCGCCTGCAAATCGTGGAGCCTGGTTCAGATATTTACGCAGTACTCTGTAAGTTATGGTAAAATCTTTCCTCCCGGAGGGATGGCCGAGTGGTTTAAGGCAACTGACTTGAAATCAGTCGTGGCCGCAAGGTCACCGGGGGTTCGAATCCCTCTCCCTCCGCAGAGGATTTTCGATTGCAGATTGATGACTGCTGATTGGGTTGTGTCCAAATCAACAATCCAAAATCAGCAATCAAAAATTGATTGGGGAGGTGCCAGAGTGGCCGATTGGGCTCGCCTGCTAAGTGAGTGCTGGGGTTAAAACTCGGCCGCGGGTTCGAATCCCGCCCTCCCCGCCAGAGTTAAAACGTGTCCGATCATGGGCGCGTTTTTCGGGTCAGCCACGGGCCCCCGTAAGGGGAGAGTCTTCGAATACCCCTGTCGGGGCACATGTCTCGCCCTCCCCGCCAGAGTTAAAACGCGTCCGATCATGGGCGCGTTTTTCGGGTCAGCCACGGGTCCCCGTAAGGGGAGAGTCTTCGAATACCCACCCTCCCCGCCAGAGTTAAAACGCGTCCGATCATGGGCGCGTTTTTCGGGCCAGCCACGGGCCCCTCGCGAAGCACACCCGTAGGGTGCATAAGGGGAGAGTCTTCGAATACCCCTGTCGGGGCACATGTCTCGCCCTCCCCGCCAGAGTTAAAACGCGTCTGATCATGGGCGCGTTTTTCGGGTCAGCCACGGGTCCCCGTAAGGGGAGAGTTTTCGAATACCCACCCTCCCCGCCAGAGTTAAAACGCGTCCGATCATGGGCGCGTTTTTCGGGCCGGACGCGCGCGATCATGAAAATGGAGCTATTATGCCTTTGCCTGGCATACCAGCAATCCGGGTAAAATGAACCTGGAGGTCGAATGGAAAGGATTGGGATCATTGCAGCCCTGCCACAGGAAAGAGATGCTCTCCTCCGTTTTATTGAGGAACGGGAACGAAGTGTGCTCGGCCCGTTCCGCTGCCAGCGCTTCCGGCTGTTGGATCGGGATTGCGTATTAGTCACATCTGGCATGGGTCTCAAGCGGGCTGCACAGGCCGCCCGCACGCTGATAGAGGTGATCCGTCCGCAGCTCCTCGTCTCGGTCGGCGTGGCGGGTGCAGTCAATGCCGATCTGGAGATCGGGGACGTGGTGGCTTCCAGGAGCACCGGCCGCCTGGATTTGGTCTCGCCGGGTTCGTTCCAGCCTCTTGCCCAACTATCCGAGGCAGCCTGGCAGGCAGCCGCCCAGGCTCTGCAGTTACGCCAGGCGCACCTGGTTTCCGGGACCGCGGTCTGCACGCATGGCTCTCAATACGTGGCGCCTCAACCGGAGCAACTGACAAACCCTGTTCTGGAAATGGAGACGTGGGGGATCGCCCAGGTCGCTGCGGAACAGGCCATGCCGCTCCTGTCGCTGCGCGCCATCAGCGACGGTCCACGCGCACCCATCCCTTTAACCTCGAGGCAGTGATGGATGAAGAGTATAACCTGCGCATTGGGGAGATCATCAAGACGGTACTCAGCCATCCGCGCAAGCTGCCCCAACTCGTGCAGATGGGGCGGAATACCACGAAAGCCGCCGAAAACGCCGCGATTGCACTGATCGCAGCCCTGAGCCAGACTGGCCCGGTTATTTCGTGAATTCAGTGAAAAGGGTGCGAGTAAAAGCTTTGCGCTTTACTCGCACCCTTTTCACTGACAAAATCCCCTCCCCCGGATTCAGGGAAGGGATAGGGGTGGGGACTTTAGAAAGGGAAACATCTGCTCATTCCAGCCTACCCGTGCTGAGGGCGCCTTTGACCTCGCTGATGGCCTTGGTGATCTGGATCTCGCGCGGACAGGCCATGGTGCAGTTAAAGACGGTATGGCAGCGGTGGACGCCGTTGACCTCGTTCAGGATCTTCAGGCGTTCCGAGGCAGCCTGGTCGCGGTCGTCGAAGATGAACCGGTGGGCCGCAACGATGGCCGCCGGGCCGATGTACTCATCGCTGCCCCAGAAGGACGGGCAGGAGGTGGTGCAGCAGGCGCACAGGATGCACTTGGTGGTATCGTCGTAGCGGGCGCGCGCTTCCGGGCTCTGGAAGCGTTCCTTTTCCGGTTCAGGTTCGTCATTGATGAACCACGGTTTGACGGAGCGGTAATGCTCAAAGAAGGGATCCATATCCACGATCAGATCCTTCATGACGGGCAGGCCGAGGATAGGCTCGACGGTGATCTTCACTCCTACGTCGCGCACGAGGGTCTTGCAGGCCAGGCGGTTCATCCCGTTGATCCGCATCGCATCGGAACCGCAGATGCCGTGGGCGCAGGAACGGCGGAACGAGAGCGTCCCATCCTGGTAGCCCTTGACCTTCTCGAGCAGATCCAGCACGCGGTCCATCTCGATGGCATCCAGCTTGTAGGTTTTATAAGCTGGCTTTTTATCCATCTCAGGGTTGTAGCGGAAGATTTTGAGGGTGACTTCCATCAGCAGTACTCCCGTGTTATGTGTTTCAGTGTCACGTGCTGCGGAAACATGTGCCTGCGCCAGTACCGCCCCGTCCCTGGCCCGGGACGGTGTACGGGGCAGGTACAGGTGACACTGTGAAACTTTAGTACGTTCTTACTTTCGGCTCGAAGCGGGTGATGACCACCGGCTTGTACTTCAGGTCGATCTGGCCATTCTCACGCACCCAGGCCAGCGTATGCTTCAGCCATTGCTTGTCATCCCGCTCGGGATAGTCCTCACGCGAATGGCCGCCCCGGCTTTCGGTCCGGGCGATGGCCGAAACGGTGGTGAGTTCGGCCAGGTCGAGCAGGTTGCCCAACTCCCAGATGTTCATCATCTCCATGTTGAAGATCTTCCCGGTATCGGTCGCCGTGACATGTTGGTAACGCTGCTTGAGTTCACGCACCACATTCAGGGCATTCTCCATTCCCTTGCCGCTGCGGAAGATGCCCATATCGTCGAACATGATTTTCTTCATGGTCGTGGCGATATCGAAAGCATTATCCTTCCCATCCGCGCTGCGAATCCGTTCGAACTGCGCCCGGGCGGATTCGGTCGGATCATCCGGCAGGGGCTGGAAGTCGGTCCCTTGGGCGAATTCCGCCGCCCGCAGGCCGGCATGTTTGCCAAAAACGACCAGGTCGAGCAATGAATTCGTGCCTAGGCGGTTGGCTCCGTGGACCGAGACACAGGCGCATTCCCCGGCCGCGTACAGGCCGGGTACAACGGTATTCCTTTCGTCCCCAAGGACTTCTCCGAACTTATTGGTGGGGATGCCGCCCATGGCATAGTGCGCCGTGGGTTGGATCGGCATGAGCTGCGTGACCGGGTCCACGCCCAGGTAGACTCGGCAGAAGTCCACGATATCGGGCAACTTGGCGAGGATATCCTCTCCAGTCACTGTGTATGGCGAACCATCCAGGTTCTTGCGGCCATCCAAGGCAGCGTATTTGTTGACACTCTCCGGGCGCACGTCAAGATAGACGTAGTTCTGCCCGTTGACGCCGTTGCCGTCACGGATCTCCATATAGATTGCGCGGCTGACCACATCCCGGGAGGCCAGGTCCTTGACTTTGGGGGCGTATTTCTCCATGAAGCGTTCACCCTTGCCGTTGATCAGGATGCCGCCTTCCCCACGCACGCCCTCGGTGATCAGGATGCCGAGTTTGTAAATGCCGGTGGGATGGAATTGGAAGAATTCCATATCCTCCAGCGGCAGGCCGCGCCGCATGACCATGGCCGGGCCGTCGCCGGTGAATGCGTAAGCGTTGGAAGTGATTTCCCAGATGCGGCCATGCCCGCCGGTGGCAAAGATAACTGCCTTGGCATGGAAGACGTGCATCTCTCCGGTGGCGAGTTCGATGGCGACCACACCCGCGGCCGCCGCGCCTGCCCCCGAAGTCTGTGGGTTTGCCATGATCAGGTCAACTGCCTGGAATTCATCGAAGAAGGTGACGTTATTCTTCATGCACTGCTGGTAGAGCGTCTGCAGGATCATGTGGCCGGTGCGGTCAGCCGCATGGCAGGCGCGCCGGACCGGCTTGCCGGTCACGTTATTGGTATGCCCGCCAAACGGACGCTGGGCGATTTTGCCATCCGGAGTACGATCGAAGGGCAAGCCCATATGTTCCAATTCGTAGACGGCCGGCACGGCCTCGTTGCACATGAACTCGATGGCATCCTGGTCGCCCAGGTAATCCGAGCCTTTGACGGTGTCGTAGGTATGCCATTCGGGATGATCTTCCTCCTGGCTGCCGAGCGCCGCACCGATGCCGCCCTGGGCAGTGCCGGTGTGCGAGCGGGTGGGATAGAGTTTGGTGATGATGGCCGTCCTGGCGGACCGGGAGGCGTACAGGCCAGCCATCAGGCCAGCTCCCCCCGCCCCGACGACAAGCACTTCGAATTGATGTGATTTCATCCTGCGGCTCCTAGCGCGTCCAGATCACGGTAATCGCGATTGCGATTCCAACGAAGGTGAGCACCAAGCTTATGATCCTCAGGGTCCGGCGCACCATGGAATTCTTAAGATAATCTTCCACCACGCTGAGCACGCCATGCAGCCCGTGTGAAACGGCAAAGGCGACAAATACGCTGCCCATGATCTTCCAGAACAGGCTTGCCCAGGCATCTGCATTGGCGATGTTGTTCAGGGTGGTATTCATCAGCACATGGTTCGAGTCGGGCATGAAAGTCCAGCGCAGCAGGTCCGCAAAATTCACCTGCGTGCGCGCCCCCATGATGAGCGCTCCCACCAGGCCGATGAAGGCGCACAGGTACATTGCCAGCGCCGATAGGCGTACAAAGAGCCACATGAAGATATCAAAATTGAAACCGCGCCCGGCGAGGGAAAGAGTCCGGTTTTTTGCAGCCATGCTTAACCTCCCAGAGCCGTGCGGACGATGACCAGCACTGCCATGCTATAGATGGGCAGGAAGACCGCCCACTCGACCCAGATAGCTTCGCGCTGGTATTCGATCAGTTTCGGCCACAGGTCGAGGATGACGATGCGCAGGCCGTTGATGACGTGGAAGAGGACGCAGAAGAAGACCATGATCTGGAAGGCCCAGTGCTCGTAAATAAGGTTGACGAAACTCCCAAAGCTGCCGCCCACGAAGGAAGCCAGGACGTGCAACCCAACGAAGGTGACGATCCCCAGGCCGCCGATACGGTGCAGGATATAGGTCAACATCGGACCCTTGCCCTGGTATCGCAGGGCATCTTTGAGGCTGACATTCATTTTCAAGCCCATCCACGCCTCCTTAATATGAGTAGCGACTTCCCTGCACAGACCAAAGGACCGTGCAGTCGGTTTTTCGCCGAACTGAAGTCGTTACTGCGTTCTCGCGATATGAATACATCCTATTATCCCATCTTCATTTCAATGAGGAAAAGTGACAATACTCACGGAATATTCATTCCAGACATCCTTATAGGGAATGCTGGTACATCCCTTATAATCATGTATTATAAAGGTTTATGGTTTCTTTATGAACACCCTGGGTCATCAGGAATTCTCATGACGGAGGAAAAGACGGGCTGGTTGGGCAGGTTCCGTTCCCTTCGGGTATGCTTCGCCACCCGCCCAAACACCCCGATTTCCCTCACCCGCTTGGCGGTTCCCAAATCCCCATTCATTGGAGGTTCGCATGGCAGGTTCCGGTCATATCACCCGGCGTGATTTCATCAAGTTGACCACGGCAGCCGTGGGTACGTTCATCGGTGCGTCCATTGGCCTGCCGGCCATCGCGTATCTGATCGATCCGGCGTTCAAGGCCACCAAATCCGATGCCTGGATCCCCCTGGGAAAACTGGAAACCTTCGAGGTTGGCAAACCGGCGTTGGTCTCGTTCACAATCAGCAAGGTCAACGGCTGGGAAAAAACGGTCACCAGTCATGGGCTTTTCGTGATAAAGAAATCGGATACGAATTTCCTGGTGCTCTCCAATAAGTGCACCCACCTGGGCTGCAGCGTCAACTGGAAAGCCGACCGGAACGAGTTCGTCTGCCCCTGCCACGATGCCCAGTTCGCGCTGGATGGCTCCGTGCTGGGTGGCCCGCCGCCGCGTCCCCTGGATTCGTTTACCGGGAACAGGCTGAAAGTCGAGAAGGACATTCTATTGTTCCATTTCCTGGAAGGCTGACCCATGTTCAAAAAACTCTTCACCTGGCTGGACGAACGTCTGGGCCTGAACGACATGTACAAGGCCGTCCTGGATCGGCCCGAACCAAAGGGCAATTGGTGGAATACGCTCGGCAGCGCCAGCCTGTTCCTGTTTGTGATGCAGGCAGTCACCGGCATCTTTCTGGCCGTCTATTACACGCCCTCCCCCGACCATGCCTACGACAGCATCCAATACATCATGAATGGCGTGGCCTTCGGCTGGTTGATCCGCGGCATCCATCACTGGGGCGCTTCTCTGATGGTAATTGTGGTTTTCATCCACATGATCCGGGTCTTCGTGACCGCTTCATATAAGTATCCGCGTGAACTGACTTGGTTGATTGGCGCAGGTCTGCTGTTGTGCACGCTGGCGATGGGTTTTACCGGCTACCTGCTGCCTTGGGATCAAAAAGCCTATTGGGCCACCACGGTCGGCACCTCCATCGCCGGCAGCGTGCCGTGGATCGGTCCCTTCATCCTGAAGGCGCTGCGCGGCGGGCCGGACCTGAGCGCGCTGACCCTTAATCGTTTCTTTGCCGCCCACATCTGGATGCTTCCGGCCGCCCTGGCGGGACTGATAGGCGCGCACCTGTATCTCATTATCAAACACGGCGAATCGCAGTTCCCAGGCAAGGACGACTGAAGGAGCATGGCGATGAAAGACGAACACAAAAAGTCCATCCTTGAGAAATACAAGATCGCCCTGCAAAAAGGGGAGCGCTTCTGGCCGGACAGCATTTATAAAGACCTGATCGTATCGCTGGCCATATTCTTTGTGCTGATCCTGCTGGCAGCCTTTCTCGGTGTGCCCACCGAGCCCAAAGCCAATCCCAGTGATACCACCTATGTCCCCAAACCGGAGTGGTACTTCCTATTCCTGTTCAAGTTCCTGGCGCTTTACGGCCAGATCCCGGTGCTGGGAAAGATCGAATGGATCGCCACGACGCTTATCCCCGGTCTGGCGGTGGCGGTGCTCTTCGTCCTGCCGCTGATCGACCGCATCCCCTACCGCGCCTATTCCCGGCGCGTGCTGGCTTTGACCGTGATGGGCGTTTTCCTGGTCAGCGTGGTTACCTTGACCATGCTGGCTCCCATCCCCACCACCATTCTGCCGGTGCTCCAGTTCCTGTCCGGATTGGCCGTGCCGGGGCTGACATTTGTGCTCCTGTTCGGCCTGTCCCTCCTGGCGAAGAAGGCCATCCGGCGGGTCGGCCACGCCCAGATCTGGGTGGCGGGGGGCGCTGCATTGGTAATGCTGGCGTTATCCCTGACGGTGCTGGCGCTCGCGCCACCCTCCGCCGCCAGCGCGGTCCAGGTGGCCGCGACGCTGCCGGAGCAGATTGCCCAGGGCCAGGACCTGTATTCCCTCAACTGCGTCGAGTGTCACGGGGCGGATGGCGAAGGCGGGATCATCCAGGGGGTGGAAGGCCTGGAAGGCTTCAACATGAAAGCCATCCACAGCCAGGATGAAATGTACACCCGCGACGACCAGACCCTGGCGGAGATCATCACGTACGGACAGCCGAACCTGGGCATGCAGCCTTTTGGCAGTGCCTATGGAGGCGCGCTCTCGCCGACGGAAATCAACTCGCTGGTGGCTTTCCTGCGCTACAGCTGGGATGACCGGGCCACTCTGCCAGCCGGGGCGATCTCTTCGATCCCCACCCTTGGAGCGAACGAGGTGCCATCCTGGGATGTGCACATCCAGCTGCTGACCAAACGCTACTGTGTTTCCTGCCACCAGAAAGGCAAGACGAACAATAACTACCTGATGACCTCATATGACGAGATGCTGAATAGCGGCGATAACGCCCCGGTGATCGCGGCTGGCGATCCGAACAGCCTGCTGATCCAGCTGATCAACGGACACGAGAGCAAGGATCCAAAGACCGGCAATACCATCCGCCAGATGCCGCCGACCAAGCTGCTCGACCAGAAATATATCGACATGCTGACCCGCTGGATCCTTTTCGGGATGCCCAAAACTGCCGAAGAGGCTGCCGCCAAGGCGCCCACGCCAACCCCAACGCCCCAAAAGTAGTCAAAAGGGTAAATGGTAAACGGCCTGTCCGAAAGGGCGGGCCGTTTTTACTTACTTGACAGCCGCAGGGAATAAACCGATAATCCAACTGGTCATTACCACGGGATTGCCTGGGAGCTTTTTATGCCTGAAATGATCGATCCGGACGATTATTTGCCGCGTTATTACCAGTTGGCAAACATCCTGCGCGAGAGCATCTCGAATGGCAGGTTCGAAGCGCACGACCCCATCCCCTCCGAACGCCAGTTGGAAGGCCTGTATTCCGTCAGCCGGACGACCATCCGGCAGGCGATCGATCTGCTGATCCGGCAGGGGTTTCTCTACCGCGAGCACGGCCGCGGCACTTTTGTCTCTCCGCAAAAGCTGCAGAAGGGTATTTCGGAGCTGACCAGCTTCACCGAGGACATGAAACAGCGGGGCATCCTTCCGGGACAGAAGATTTTGGAGATTGGCTACGTGGAACCCTCCGACCAGGTACGCCAGCATTTGGAACTGCCGACGACCTGGAAGCAGGTCCTGTGCATCGAGCGCCTGCGCCTGGGGGACGATGAGCCGATGGGACTGCAAACTGCCTATTATCTGCTCCCTGAGGGGCAGACGATCACGCGCGAAGAATTGGAAAAGTATGGCTCGATCTATATAATGCTGCAGGAGAAATTCCATCTCATCCCGACCGAAGCGGATGAAACGCTGGAGGTGACCCTGGCGACCCCCGCGAGGCGGCCCTGTTGCAGATCCCGCCTGGCAGCCCGCTCCTGCTGAGTGAGCGCACCACGTATTCCCAATACCGGCGGGTGATCGAATTTGTAAAGATCCTGTACCGGGGAGACCGTTACCGCTATATCGCCAAGTTGACGCGCTAGTTTTCCGCGGCTGAATCAGAGGTAAAAAATGAGATTCGACGAGCAACCCTCGTCGAATCGTTTTTTTAACCCCCGGGTACCCTCTTGACTTTCAACGTTTCCCGTGCTATTATAATGGTAATGTGGTCATGTGGTCACTACCAGTTGCCTTGATTGAGGAATATCGGGCATGAACGCAAGTGATGATGCGGAAATCCATCAAATGGTGCAGCGTGTGCTGAAACAGGTGCTGGGGCAGTCGCAGCCCGCGGCCGCCTCGCTCCCTCCTGCCCCTTCCCAGCGGCGGAGACCACGTCCGGGAACGTGCCGCAGGCCCAGGCCAAGCAAGTGGTGGCGATCGGGGCGGACCACGGGGGCTACGAGTTGAAGGAAATCCTCAAGACCACCTTGAATGAACTGGGTTTTGACGTCCGGGACGTGGGCGCGTACAACAAGGGCGCAGTCGACTATCCCGAATTTGCGCATGAGGTGGCCCGCCTGGTCAGCGTTGGCAAGGCCTGGCGGGGCATCATGATCGATGGCGCCGGCATCGGCAGTTGCATCGTCGCCAACAAGGTCCCGGGCATACGGGCGGGCCTGGCCTACGATTATTCCTCTGCAGTGAACAGCCGCGAGCACAACGACACCAACGTTCTGACCCTCGGGGCGGGCTTGATCGGTGTCAACCTGGCCAAACAGATCGTTCAGGTCTGGCTGACAACCGAATTCGGCGGTGGGCGGCATGCCGGGCGAGTCAACAAGATCACGGCAGTTGAAAAACAGTACCTGAAATAGAGGCAAATCATGCTCACAGAGTTGAAAACAAATCCGAAAGTGGTTGAAAACCTGGTGGAGATCATCACCCATGAGGTGCTGGTATCCATGCTGGAGCAGAAGGAAAAAGACCAGGTAACCGAAGGCGGGCAGTGCAAGTTCAACTGCGCCGATTCAATGTGCGTGCGCACCTGCTTCGACCGGGCCGGCAACGTCGTCAACGCCGGGGCGGAGCGGCTTTCCTCCACGCTGGGCGTGATCCCCAGCAACATTGATCTCGCCAAAACCATCGACCACACCCTGCTCAAACCGGATGCCACGCAGGATCAGATCGCCCAGTTGTGCTACGAAGCCCGCAAGTACGGGTTCGCCTCGGTGTGTATCAACCCCACCTGGGTGGAGCTGTGCGCCCAGTTGCTCAAGGGCTCAACGGTCAAGGTCTGCACGGTGATCGGCTTCCCGCTCGGGGCCACCGCCCCGGAAGTGAAAGTCTTCGAGACCCGGACCGCCATCCGCCAGGGTGCCAGCGAGATCGACATGGTCATCAATATCGGCGCCCTGAAAGCGCGCGACCTGGAACTGGTGGCGAAGGACATCCGCGGCGTGGTGACCACAGCGCACGCCGCCGGCGCCATCGTCAAAGTCATCATCGAAGCGGTCCTGCTCACGGATGAAGAAAAGACCATCGCCTGCCTGCTCGCGAAGGAGGCCGGTGCGGACTTTGTTAAAACCTCCACCGGTTTTGCCAGCGGCGGTGCGACGGTGCACGACGTGGCGCTGATGCGCAGGACGGTCGGCCCGGAGATGGGTGTGAAAGCCGCCGGCGGCGTGCGCACGTATGAGGATGCCGAGAACATGCTTAAGGCCGGAGCCACCCGCATCGGCGCCAGCGCCGGGGTGAAGATCATCCAGGGTCCCAGCCAGGCGCCCACCGCTTCTGCCGCTCCGGCAGGAAAGAATTACTAAACACTAAGGACACCAAGGTTCACGAAGGTCTTTGTAGGATTTCTTTATCATTTTCTTTGCGCTCCTTGGTGGTACTTCGTGCACTTCGTGTTGAGTTCTTTTTCTGGTTAGGAGAACGATTATGCTAATCGCAAGAGTGATCGGAACGACCGTCTCAACCGTCAAGGACGAGAAATTGACCGGACGCAAGCTGCTCATCCTGCGCCAGACGGATGAGACGGGCAGCCCGACCGGCAAGCCCTACGTGGCCGTGGATACGGTGGACGCCGGCATCGGTGACCTGGTGCTGACCGCCGCCGGTTCGTCCGCCCGGCAAACGACCGTCACCCGGGATACGCCGGTGGATGCCGTCATCATGGCGGTCATCGATTCGCTGGAAGTGGATGGCAAAGTGGTCTTCCGCAAGTCGTGAACGCGGCGTGAAGACCAGGATTAAGGATGGAGCCGATGGACAAGGATCTCGCATCCATACAAGAAGCGCGTGACCTGGTGGAGGCAGCGCACGAAGCCTGGCAGACCTGGAGCCATGCCAGCCAGGAGCAGGTGGACCGCGTCTGCGCGGCCATGGCCGAAGCCGGCTACCAGGCCGCCGAACGGCTGGGGCGCCTGGCCCAGGAAGAGACCGGTTTTGGCGTCGTCCTGCACAAGAAACTCAAGAACGAGTTCGGCTCGCGCATGGTCTGGGAATCCATCCGTGGCCTGAAGACCGTCGGCGTGATCCGCCAGGACACGATCCGCCGGCTGTACGAGATCGCCTGGCCGATGGGCGTGGTGGCTGCCCTGGTGCCGTCCACCAACCCGACCTCGACCGCCTTCTTCAAGTGCCTGATCGCAGTCAAGGCCCGGGACGCCATCGTGGTCTCACCGCACCCTTCGGCGAAGCGCTGCACCTATGAATCCGTCGCCGCCATGGCCCAGGCCGCCGAAAATGCCGGCGCCCCGCATGGCCTGATCAGCTGCCTGCAGCAGATCAGCCTGCCGGGCACCCAGGAGTTGATGACCCACCGGCACACGGCCGTCATCCTGGCCACCGGCGGGACAGCCATGGTGCGGGCGGCCCATTCGACCGGCAAACCCGCCTATGGGGTCGGCCCGGGCAATGTGCCCGTCTACGTGGATCGCAGCGCGGACGTGGAAAAGGCGGCCCGTTATTTGGTGGCCTCCAAGGCCTTCGACTACTCGACCATCTGCGCCACCGAGCAATCTGTCATCGCCGACCGGCCGATTGCCGACCGCTTGCTGGAGCGCATGCAGGCCGAAGGCGCCTATCTCACCGATCCGGCCGAGACGGAAGCCTTGCGCCGGGCGCTCTTCTATCCGGATGGCAGCGTCAACACCGCCGTGGTCGGAAAATCGGCCCAGTACGTCGCCAGCTACGCCGGCTTCAACGTTCCGGCTGACCGGCGCATCCTGCTGACGCCCCTGTCCAAAGTCGGGAAGGATGAACCCCTCTCACACGAGAAGCTCACCACCGTGCTGGGCTGGTACGTGGTGGACGGCTGGGAGCAGGGCTGCGATACCTCCATCGAGATCATCAACGCCGGTGGGCGCGGCCACACCCAGATCATCTACGCCAACGACGAAAAGGTCATCATGGCCTTCGGGCTGGAGAAGCCGGTCTTCCGCATCCTGGTCAATACCATGGGCACACTCGGCGCCATCGGCATGACCGCCGGGGTGATGCCCTCGCTGACGCTCGGTTCGGGCGGCGTGGGCGGCGCCATCACCGGCGACAACATCACCGTCACCCACCTGATCAACATCAAGCGCCTGGCCTTCGAGACGGTCCCGCCCCCGGCGGAGGCTTTTTCAAGAGGCGAAAGCCCGACCGGCCCCGCGCCCGAGCAGATCGAGCGCATGGTCAGGCAGGTGGTCAATGAAATCCTGGAAAGCAAGAACTCCTGATAAGGCTTATTTCATATCCAGAAAGGAAGGAACAAAATGGCTCTAGATCCCTCTTTGATCGCTCTCGGCATGGTCGAGACGAAAGGCCTGGTCGGTGCTGTGGAAGCCGCCGATGCGATGGTCAAGGCCGCCAATGTGTCCCTGCTCGGCTCCGAGTACGTCGGAGGCGGGTTCGTGACCGTCATGGTGCGCGGTGACGTGGGCGCCGTCAAGGCCGCCACGGATGCCGGCGCAGCCGCAGCCAAGCGCGTTGGCGAACTCGTCTCGGTCCACGTCATTCCCCGCCCCCATACGGAGGTGGAAATGATCCTGCCCAAGGCCAGCAAGGGCAGCTTTGGTGGACGTTCGGCCGAAGCCAAACCCAAATAATCCTGGGTGGGAAGCCCTGTAAGGGGTTGACCGGTGAGGCATTTTCATGCCATCACCTGTTTCGGCAAGCTTGACTTCCATCCTGACCCGGGCAGACGCAATCTTGCGCGCGCGCCGGCTTTCGAGGCCGCACACGCTGGCTTGAGATTGCCCTGCCCGATCGGGTCGGGACCAAGGAGAAATAAACATGGCTGATATATTTTCCCTGCGCTGCTACTGTTACCTGGACCGTATGCAGCCCCAGTTCGCCTCCTTCGTCGGGACGGTCACCCAGGGTGACCTGCCGACCGAGGGCATGGCGGCCCTGTACGTCGAGATGTCACCCGGTAACGAAGTCTTCCGGGTGGTCGACATTGCCGTCAAGGCCACGGAAGCCCGCCCGGGTGCGCAGATCGTCGAACGCGAGTTCGGCATGTTCGAAGTGCATTCCCTCAACCAGGCGGCCGTGATCGAATCCGGCAACATCGTCCTGGCCCGCCTGGGCTTGAACGTGGCGGACCGCATCAAGCCGGAGGTGGTCTCGACGCAGGTCATCACGCGCGTCGACCCATACCAGGCCCAACTGCTCAACCGCTTCAGGCGCGGCTCGATGCTGGTGGCGGGCGAGACCATGCTGGTGCTGGAGTGTGCCCCGGCGGCTTACATCAACATCGCCTGTAACGAAGCCGAGAAGACTGCCAGCATCAAGTTGATCCACGTCTCCTCGGTCGGGCGCTTTGGGCGCATGTGGCTCTCCGGGACGGAGGCCGAGATCATGACCGCCAGGAACGCGGCAGTCCAGGCGCTGGAAGCCCTGGAGGGCCGCAAAGGTGTTTGATTTACGAGACCAGTTTGAACCGCGCAGGCCGCGACCCCGCCTGAGAACGCCCCGCAACGAACGCGGGACACCCGAAAAAGCCGGGTACAGGCAGGCGGGGCAGGCGAGCACGCAGAACACATTCTTATAAAGGTTCCCTGGCGTTCTTGGCGTGCTTCGCGGTGAAAAGCTCCAGCTCATCACGCACCTTGAAAGGAGTTAGCGATGCCGAAAGAATTCTATACCGAACGGGATATCGAGGACATGTTCAAGCGCGGCATCCTGTCGCTGCAGGTCAATAACGATGTCGTCCTGACCGAGCTGGCCTATGAGAAGGCCAACCGTTTGGGCATGCAATTGCTGCGCGGGCGCCCATTCGAGCCTCACGACCAGCCAGCGCCGGCGGTCGAACCGCCGTCCGCACCGGTGCGGCCGTACATCTCCCAGATCCGCATGCCCGAAGCCTCGGCTGCAGCGCCTGCGCCCTCCGAAGCGGACCTGACCGGCCGCATCCGTGCGGCGGTTCTGGCACAGCTTGGGAGCCAGGTCGATCCGGCCCTCTTGGATGTGATCATCCAGCGCGTGCTCAAGAGCACGGGAGTGAAATAATGCTCTTCGGCCGGGTCAAGGGTACCGCCATCTGCACGCTCAAATACGCCGGGACGCACGGGCTGAAGCTACTGGTCGTCCAGCCGCTCAATAAAAAATTGGAGCCGGTCGGCGGCCTGCAGGTGGCCGCGGACGTGGTCCAGGCCGGGCCGGATGACCTGTGCGTGATGGTGCGTTCACGCGAGGCCGCCCTGGCCATGCCGGAGGTCAAGTTCGTGCCGGTGGACCTGGCGCTGGTCGGCATCGTGGATGAGCTGGAGGTGCGCCCGGACGGACAGTTCGATTTCACCCTGAAGTCTGGCTGGCAGCAGTTCTCCTGATCCACAAAAGTGCACGAGGTGCAGCATTTCGCAAGTGTGTTCCAATTCTCGGATTTTTAACCACAGGTGAACACAAATTCACATAAATTCATTAAAAAAATCTCTTTCATCTGTGTTCATCGGTGGTCGATTTTAATTATTGAACTCTACCTGAAAGGCAGTCATGATCCTCGGAAAAGTCATCGGAACCGTCGTGACCACCATCAGCCACCGGGATTACAAGGACCGCCGGCTGCTGGTGGTGCAGCCGCTGGGACTGGAAGGCCAGACCCCCGATGAGGATTTCATCGCCCTGGATACCACCCACGCCGGCATCGGGGATACCGTGCTGGTCAACCGGGAGGGCAACGGGGCGCGCCAGGTGCTCAAGAACCCGGACGCCTGCGTCATCTCGGTCATCGTGGGGATCGTCAATTCGGTCTACCTGGAGCAGTGACAGTTTCTTCCTTCTTGCCTCCTTCAATCCATGCTATAATGTAGACACAAATATATCTACATTTTTCAGGAGGCCGATATGGTAACGGTAGGCGTACGCGAATTGAAACAGCGGGCCAGTGAGTTGATCCGCCGGGTGCGTGAGAGCGGGGATGAGATCCAGGTCACGCTGCACGGCAAGGTGGTGGCGCGCATCCTGCCGGTCGGCCCGACCCCTCAGGATACCAGGAGCGCCTGGGACGACCTGGATCGCCTGGCCGCCGAGATCGGCAAGCGCTGGCCGGAGGGAGTTTCGGCTGCACAGGCGGTGGACGAGGGCCGGCAGTGATGCTGCGTGGGAAAACCTTCCTGGTTGTGGATACCAGCGTGTGGGTGGCACGCCTGGTTCCGCAGGATGCTTTCCATGCCTCCGTTCGCAACTGGATGGAGGCCTGTCTGCTCGAAGGCTCGGAATTTCTGGCCCCTGCCTTGCTTCTGGCTGAGACAGCCGGCGCCATCTCACGCCGCACCGGTGACGCGCTTCTGGCCGCCCAGGCGGTGGAACATTTGGAGCATCTGCCCGGCTTGCGGCTGGTGGAGATGGATGGCACCCTGATAAAAGAAGCCGCCAGGTTGGCAGGTGAACTGGGTCTGCGCGGGGCTGATTCTGTCTACGTTGCAGTTGCCAGCCGCCTGGACCTGCCGCTCGCTACGCTGGATGCCGACCAGCGTCAGCGCGCCGAAGAACGCTTCGAGTGTCTCACAATTCCATAAATAATGAATTTGTTCACGCCGAGCCCCTAAGGCTTCCAGGAAAACTCTTAAGAAATTCTGCTTACTTTGCTTCGCTTGCCCCCGTAGAAGGTTGCGAGAGAAGAAGCCAATAAAGATTCAACCCCTCATACCCCCACCCCGTACATTTGATCCGGTCCCAGGATTTCCGGGAAGCGCTCGCGCAGCGACACGCGCGCCGCGTAGCACAGGTGACAGGCGTCCGCGTAGGCTTCCGCGTGCGGCAGGCTGTATTCCTGCACCAGTGCGGCCGGTCCGCCTCCGAGCAGCGGCCCGCAGATCGGGTGCGCTTCGGCTTGATAATTCCGGCAGATTTCCTTTAGCGGCGTCTCGAATACATTCCCCAGCGAAATGCCCTGGCAGATGTGCAGGTTGCCCAGCGGATCGAGATGGACCCGACCGGGTTCGCACAGGTCCTCGTGCGGGCAGGCCGTGAACTGCTCCCAGGCCTGCAGACTCGCCTTTGGAACCAGTTTGCTGATCGCCCGCCCGCGGTACATCACCGCCGCCTGGTCGGTGATCGTTCCGTGGCTGGGCCTCGCCTCCTCCCCGGGCTGGGCCACACAGATCATCCCGATCGGAATGTTCAGCTCCTTCGCCGCAGCCTCCGCATACCTGGCCTGCGTGCTCATCAGTTCACTGTAATGGTACAGGTCACTGCTGATGGTCAGGTCTTCGATCAATCCCTGGAACGGTTGCAGGAAGACCGCTGCATCCTCGCGGCTGTTGGCCCAGTATGCGTTGGAGACGATGCCCACTTTGAACCCCATCCGCGCGGCCTCCTGGATCCCTTTCAGCAGCAGCGCATAATACAGGAATGGCTCGCCGCCTTCGAAATAGATTTTCTCGATGCTCCCGGCTTCCCTGGCCTGGCGCAGCACCTGGTGGATCTGCCTCAGGCTCATCGTCCCCTGCTGCCATGGACTGCCCCATACAAAACAGTGCTCGCATTCGAAGGTGCACTGGTAGGTCAGCAGAATGTGCAGAGCGGAGAGTTCCATAAAGAATTCAGCCTTGTTTTAGAGGGATAGTTTATCTATTATACACTTTGAGCCTGGAGAGGCCACGCCGCAGGCCGGCAGCATTGCCGCCAGGAGGACAGATGCCACCAGGAGGGCGATCTTCCTGCCAGGGGATCTGCCAGGCTGGATGAACGTCCCCCCGGGCCGGCGCTTCAAACGGACGGATGTTATTCTACCCATAAGTTTTTTCCTGCCATACCGTTATATTGAGGAGATTATGATCATTTTCAATGGGTTGCCGGAGGATTAGTACAAAATAACTAATTCACGCTTCCTTTTGCAGCACCTGCAAGGCCTGTTCCAGGTCTGCCTGGATATCGGTCGGGGCTTCGATCCCGGCTGAAAGGCGTACCAGTCCCTCGCTGATCCCAACCTGTTCCCGTTCAGCCTAGGTCTTTATCACTTTCAATCCTGGTTTATTTCAATTTTTTGATCTTTTCAGGGTATTCTGGTCTGTCTTAATTGGTAAATTTCGAAAAGTGAATGGAGATGGTGCAATTTAAACCAAGGGTGTTGAAATGAGCGGGCGGATGGTATATACTGGATGCAGCAAGGCTTGATCTTTCGCCATCCACCGTCTCAAACCCGTCAGAATGTTGGATGGAAACTGGTCGTATAAAAAATGTACCGGCAACCCCTGTTATTTCTCGAGGAAATATGAAAAAAAACGAACCCCTTTCTGATGATATCTGTTTCCATGAGCTGATGGATAACACGGCCGATAGTATTTATTTCAAGGATCGGCAATGCCGCATCTTGCGCGCCAGCCGGAAATTAGCCCTGTCTCTCGGATTTTCGGATTCTAGGGTGATTATTGGAAAAACGGATATTGAATTGTTCGGCGAGGAATTTGGCCAGAAGACCATGCGGGATGATATGAAGATCATGGAGACAGGCCAACCTATCATTGGCGTGGTCGAGAACCGTCGCTTGGAAAACGGTCAATTCAACTGGACCCTCACTACCAAATTCCCGATCCATGACAATACTGGAAGTGTGATCGGCTTGATGGGGATCACGCGGGAGATTAATGAATTAAAAATGATCGAGGCGGATTTACAGAAACTTGCTACACACGACTGGCTAACCGGCTTGCCGAACCGGTATTTGATGAATGACCGCCTCAATCAGATCTTGGTTCGTTCTCAACGATACAATTTGACTTCCGCGATCCTTTATATTGACCTGGATGGTTTCAAATCGATAAACGACACCTATGGACACGATTTTGGTGACCTTGTGCTCCGTGCAGTTGCAGAAAGACTTACGAAATGCGTACGGGTAAGTGATACGGTTTCCCGGTTTGGGGGCGACGAATTTGTAATTATTCTTGAGGTAATTCGTCAGAGAGAAGATGCCAAAATTGTCACCCAGAAAATCCAGCGTGCTATTTCCAGGTCATTAATTTTGCAAAAACATCGCATAAAGATTACAGCCAGTATTGGTATCAGTCTCTTCCCTCAGGATGGCAGGGATGCTGAGACATTAATAAAGATTGCTGATAATGCAATGTACCTGGAAAAGAAGGATCACTGAGATCCGCTGCCATTGGCACGATCATCTTCATGGGTTCCATCGCTGCCTGCCTGCACCCGGTTCTTACGGGTGTCCTGCGTATTTGGCAGGGCACCACGCAGTGGCGAAGGGGCGCAGGGGTACCCATGCCACCCATTACCCATAACCTGGGTTTCGGGTATATGGGCAGGGTGGGTAGCAACTTCCATCATTCTCTATAACCGTACAATGATTTTTAGAAGGGGGTAATCTATAGAAGTCCCACTACCACCTGCCTGCTACCATGATTCATGGTTTGTGGTAGGACTGGTGGGGGTGGTAGAGTAGGTAGTCACTTCCTGATCTTCCGGTCTGGCCTCGTCTTTTCTCTCGCTTTAGAAGCGCCTGCGCCTCGGGCAGATCTAGGCCGCCCCGTGCTGTTTCCGGGACTACCTCGCCGGCCGGTACTCTGACAGGAAATACGGGTCCCCCATGGCTGTCCGGAATGCTGCCAATGCCGCCGGGCTGGAATTCACGCGCCAATCCAGTTCCTTCTTGATGTTGAACCAGGTGAACATCTTGACCCACGGATAATCCGCTTTCATCCTGGCGAAAGCCTCCGTGATCCAGGCGGCTTTATTCATCTCCCCCCGACTGAACTCGCCCGAAGCAAACTCAGCGATGATGACCGGTTTGAGCGCCAGCCTCAGCAGCTTGGCATATACCTCCGCAAAGCAATCATCAAAACTCTGGTAGGGCCGGGCATGTCCCCACGGGTCCTGCGGGTACCAGTTATACCCATCCATCCCAAACCAATCCACATAGTCCCCACCCGGCCAGTAGTGGATCAGGTCATTCCATTCTTCTTCCGACCGGTCAATGGTGACGCCGTGCGGGCACCACATCCACTTGACATTGGTCGCGCCGACGGCGCGGAAGCGCTCCACCACATAGCGCCAGACCCGCCTGACCTTTTCCGGGCCGCCGTGCGCGCCGCCATTCTTGGCTCCGCCCCAGGTATACCAATCGCCATTGAACTCGTGCAGAAAGCGTAAAAGGATCTCACCGCCCCAGGCTTTGGCATCAGCGGCGAATTGATCGATGTAGGCATCATATCCGCCCGCCAGCACCTGCTCCAGGCCGGTCGCGTCCGGCCGGCAGGTGCGCGTATTGGCCGAGTCCTTGGAAGGCCAGTACAGCTCCCAGGTGAGATGAGGCACTACCTGGCAGCGGCGCGCCAGCTCGCAATCGGCCGTTGGGAACGGGTCGTCCCAACTGTTGTACCATAACACGCCGGCCGCTTTCCGTCCGATCAACGTTTCGAAGGCGTAGATCTCCTTCTCATCAAGATGCTGGCTGCTCTCGAGACCGGCATGGCTGAACATGGCGATCATCGTTCCGGTGTAGGGAGGCGGAGTGGGGTTGCTCATCGGAGATTCCCTCAACCAAAAATCCTCAACAACGCCCGCTCCAGGTCTGCCTGGATATCGGCCGGGTCTTCAATACCGGCGGAAAGGCGTACGAGTCCCTCGCTAATGCCAATTTGTTCCCGTTCAGCCTCGGTCAGCGTGCGGTGGCTGGAAGTGGCCGGATGCAGCACCAGCGTGTAGACATCCCCCAAGGTGGTGGCGGGCAGACAGAGCTGCAGGGCTTCCATGAAGCGGAATACCTGTGCACGGCTGGCATCCCGGATCTCGAAGGATAACACCCCGCCCGCTCCCTGCCCATCGAACAGGCGTTGAGCCAGGGCATGCTGTGGAGCGGTTGCCAGGCCGGGATAATTGACGCGTGCGATCTCCGGGCGGGAGGAAAGCCATTCGGCCAGTTGTTGAGCATTACTGAATTGCTGACGCACGCGCAGAGGCAGGGTCTTCAAGCCGCGTAAGGCCAGCCAGGCTTCGAACGGGCCGAGCGTGCCGCCTACCAGCTTGTTGAGCTCGAACATGCGCGCCCGGTTGGTCGCCGAGGTGACCACCACGCCGGCCAGCACGTCCCCGTGGCCTGCCAGGTACTTGGTCGCGCTGTGGATGACGTAATCGGCGCCGTGAGCCAGCGGGCGGAACAGGTAAGGGGTGGCGAAGGTATTATCGACGAGAAGCTGCGCCCCATGGCGGTGGGCCAGCCCGGCCAATGCCGGAATATCCGCCACTTTCAGCAGGGGATTCGAGATCGTCTCCACCAATAACACTGCCGGCTTGGTTTCCATCAGAGCCGCCTCAACCTCGGCCAGGTCAGTTACCTCCACCATGCGCGTGCTTACCCCCAGGTCGGCGAAGAGACGCTTCAGCAGGCTGTAGGTGGCGCCGTACACGTCGAAGGCAGACACCACGCTCGACCCGGCGCGCACCCCCGCGGCCAGCAGGCTGGCATGGATCGCAGCCATGCCCGAAGCAAAGGCCAGGGCTGCTTCACCTTCTTCCAGGTCTGCGACGGCTTTCTCGAAGGCCGCCGCGGTCGGGCTGGTGTAGCGTGCATAGACATAGCCCGGCTGCGTATTGGCGAAGACGGCATCCAGGTCGTCCATGCTCTCGTACAGGTATCCCACGCTGGGCACGATCGGCGTGGTTACAGGCGTATAGTTCCCCGGTGGTATTCTCTCGCCGGCGTGGACTGCCCGGGTGGAAAATGCTTTGCCATGAAGGTCGGTCATATTCGCTCCTCAAGGGATTGGTTTCTTGATTTTGTGTGTTTTCTTGGCATGCCAGCCTCATAAGGCTGCCTCAGGCATATTCCATAAGGCAACCTTATTCCACTGTAAGATGAGTTGATCGCCGCGTTGAAGGATGGACCTTAAAGATCAATACCAACCGGTTTTTTCGCCGATGTACTTTCCCATTTTGTCGATGACCTGATTTTGTTCAGAAATAATGGATTTGACCAGGTCGCCAATGGAGATAAACCCAACCAGTTTCCTCGCGTGGATCACCGGCAGGTGGCGAACATGTTTGGCGGTCATTAGGGCCAGCCCCTGCTCAGTTGTCTGGTTTGGCGTGATTATGATGAGGTTGGTGGACATGATTTCACTTACTGCCATATTCTTGGACGATTTGCCTTTCAGGATTACTTTACGGGCATAATCGCGCTCCGAGAAGATTCCAACCAACTTCTTGCCATCCAATACAGGTAGTGCGCCTATATCTTTTTCAGCCATGATCTTAAGTGCATCGAACACTGAAGTATCTGGAGTTATGGTCCATATCTCCCCCCCTTTATCTCTCATCACGTAATTGATTGTTTTCATTCTTCCTCCATTTTCCTCAATATGATAGATAGTTCATCTGCAGTATTCTCCCGCTGGCGTGGACTGCCCGGGTGGAAAATGCTTTACCGCGAAAATCGGTCATATCCGCTCCTCAGGGTGGGGGTTATTGGGTTATTAAAAGGCTATCCGGAAAGTTGCAGGCAGAGTGGTGGTTCGACAATTTTCCATTATACAGTACATTCTCCGTGCTCAAATCGCACGACTGGGCTTTCTTCAACAGGGTCGTGAGAACCTGCCTCTGCTCTTAGAGGTCCATTGAAAAGTTTGTTATTCGTGTACATTCGTGTTCATTCGTGGAGAAGGGTCCTTTATCCCTGCTTCCCCCTCCCCGCCCGGATCGCCAGCCCCGCCACCACGCTGCTGAAGGCATTGGAGGTCTTCACCTTCTCGGCCCCGAACAGGCGCACCAGCATCCCGGTAAACAGCGGTATGCTGGACGAGCCGCCGGTCTTGACCACCGCATCGATCTCCCCGGGTTCGAGGCCGGACTCCGCCAGCGTATCCAGCAGGGTCTGCTCCACCGGACCGGTATATTCCTGGATGTCGGCTTCAAACTGGCTGCGGGTGTACAGCTCCCACAGCGGGATGTCCCGGTCCGCCAGGCTGATCACGCTGGCCCCCTGCTCCGACAGGGCGATCTTGGCCGCTTCGACCCGGTTATAGAATGTGAAGGCCAGGTCGTTGTAGATCAGCGCCTGCAGGGCTTTCAAGCGGGCCGGCGCCAGTCCCGCCCGGATGGCTTTTTCGAGCACGTTGCGGTTCTGGGGCGTGGCCAGCTCGGGCAGCGCCATCCAATCGGGGATGGACTGGATCAACTCCAGGATTTCGGGTTGGTGGCTGATCTGGCCCAGGCCAAAATGCGCTAGCATGCGTTTCTGGATGATGGCCCGGTCGAAGTCGCTCCCGGCAATATCAACTCCCCCGCTGGCATGGACCTCCCGCCCGCCGCCCTCCCCCAGCCGCATCACGGCGATATCCAGCGTCCCGCCGCCGAAGTCGAAAATGACGACGTTTTGCGGACTGGATATGGACTGCTCGTAGTACAGGGCAGCCGCCACCGGCTCCAGCTCGAAGTCCACTTCCTCGAAGCCGGCGCCGTAGGCCGCCTGGCGCAGCGTCTCTTCGGCTTTGGCGTCCTGCTCGGGCGTATCCGCAAATTTGACCGGCCGGCCCAGGGTGACACCCTGGATGGATTCCCCCAGGAGCGCTTCGGCCCTCGTCTTGAGCTGGCCCAGGTAGATCTGGATCAGTTCGCCGGCCTTGTACCAGCGCTCGAAGACCTGCGTCCCGGCGTAACCCCCCGGCTTGTTCATGCGCAGGGCCGTCTTCAGGTACTGCATCAGGCGGCCCGGCTTGAGCTCATCCACATAGATATACACGTCCCGCACGAAGTGCATGTCCGCCCCGACCACGTCGATCTCCCCGGCCCACTGCCGCACGTAACGCCGCTGGCGGTTGACGTTGTGCAGGTAATACTGCCGGATGGCTTCCTGCCCGATGGCACACTGGTAATCCCGGGTGATGTACAGGACGGACTTGACGACCTCGGGCAAAATGCTCTGCCGGTCGAGCGGCAGCACTTTCACCTGCTGCCCGCCTGCCCCGCCTGTTTTGGCGGGGTCGCAGACCGCCACACCGGAGTTGGACGTCCCGAAATCGAGACCGACCTTCAGACTCATGCTTCGGTATCTTTCCTGATACTGCTCTTCCCGCCTTGCCCCTTCGGGGTACTTTGCCCCTGCGGGGTACTTTCCACGGCGGCGGGCACGATGCAAAACGCCACCAACGGGACCTCGCTGCGCAGCACGCCTGCGCCGGTCAGATCCGCCTGTACGTGCAGGCTCAAATTCCCGGACGCGTCCAGCACCGCCACCCGGTCCATCTCCCGCACCGGTGCCGCCCCGATGAAGCGCACGCCCTGCTCCAGGCGCGTCGGCGGGATCAGGACCTGTCCGCGGCTGGCCAGGGATTTGACCGGTTCGATGAAACCGGCGCCCCTGGAAACGACCTTCCCGGTCTGGGTCAGGCACAGCAGCAGCTCGTCCGGTCGGATGGTGAACCCGGCCACCACGTGGTCGGTCGGTTCCAGCTTGATCCGTTCTTCGATGGAATAGGAAAGCTCGTCCACGTTCAATCCGAGCACACGGCCGGCATGCGTGACCAGGGCATAGGCATCTTTTTTCAGGCACAGCGTCAGGTCGAGCGGTTGGTCCATTTTCTGGACGGTGCCCTTCCCAAGGTAATGGTTTTCGAGCACTGTTTCCACCATGGAAGTCATGGTCTTCTTGACGCAGCCGCGCCGGCTGGTCTGCAGGAAGAAATCCGCCAGGGCCAGTGCCGAGAGCGGCATGAGGCAGGCCAGGCGTTCGCCGGCATGCGGCTCGTCCGGCAGGGCGGCCTGCTCCAGGTCCCACCTGCCGCCGTCTGGTTGGGCCATAATATCCTCGACCGCGCAGGTGCTGATCCGTCCTGAGCTGAACAGCAGCAGTAGCTCCTCGCTGGCCGGCAGCGCCAGCAGGCGCGGCGCTTCGCCCCCGGCTGACAGGTCTCCGCTGAGATGAACCGGAGCGCCGGTTTCGGGGACGGGTTCGATGCGCAGGATCCGTCCGATGGCTGTGTACACCAGCAGGTCGAGCGGCACTGCGGCCGGTTTGGACGCCAGGGCCGCCAGTTGCTCCTGGTCCAGACCGAAACGCCGCTTGAGCAGGTCGAGTTGGTATTCCAGGTGGAGGATGCGCTTGCGGTATTCCTCCACCCGGCTGCCGTCCTGCAAGGCGATATTTTCAGCCAGCAACTCCTCGTTGCGTTCCGCCAGGTCGCGCAGGCGCCCGGCGATCAACTTGAGGATGGTCAGTGCCGATCCCGGCCGCTGCTCGACTTCCTTGATCCATTCTTCGATTTTGGGAAGGGTCATAATGAAAAGTCCTCGAACCGGTAATTATACTCATTGAAATGTCATTGCGAGCGGGCGCTTTCGGTTTATCCTGGTGAGCTATCCAGGGCGAGCGAAGCAATCCCACGGTCCACGACTGGTTTTGACCGTGAACTGCATTGTTGGATATAATCAAGGATAAAAATTTTTCGGCACCAAAACCAAATTCCAAAATGCGGAGGGCGCATAGCTTTGGAATCGGCAGTTCGCCTGGCCCAAGGAGGCATGCTTGCCAACGACAACAGGTCCCTCGAAATTGATCGAGGCAACTGGACTGGGGAAAGTCTACAAGCGTGGCAATGAAGAAGTCATTGCCCTGCGGGATGTAAACCTGGCCGTCGGTACAGGGGAATTCGTTGTCATTATCGGCCCCAGCGGCAGCGGCAAGTCCACCCTGCTGCACCTGCTGGGTGGGATCGACCGACCCACCCGGGGCGGACTGCACGTCAATGGCGTCGACCTGGCCGGCGCCAGCGATGCGGCTCTGACCCGCTTCCGGCGGGACAACATCGGGTTCGTCTTCCAGTTCTACAACCTGCTGCCTTCGCTGAATGCCCTGGATAACGTCATCCTGCCACTGCTGGCCAGGGGCAGAAGCTGGAAAGCCTCCCGGGAGGCCGGTGCGGCCATGCTCGAGCAGGTTGGCCTGGCTCACCGCCGCAAGCACACACCGGGTCAGCTTTCCGGAGGGGAACAGCAGCGCGTCGCCATCGCACGCGCCATGGTGTGCGAGCCGTGTGTCATCCTGGCGGATGAGCCGACCGGCGACCTGGACAGCGCTTCCGCCAATAGCATCATAACCTTGATGGTCGATCTGAACCAACGCCTGGGTGTGACTTTCATCGTTGCCACCCATAATCTGAACCTGCTCAAGGTGGCTGCTCGCTCCTATCAGCTGGTGGATGGATCATTGAATAAACGGCCTTCAGGATAAGTCATGCTGGCTTTGGGCTATTTCACCTTGAGGGACCTGCTGCACGATCGCTGGCGCAGCCTGCTGAGCATCATCAGCCTGGCAGTGGTTGTGGTTGGCTACCTGCTTCTGGCCTCGCTTGCACAGGCACTGGTGATCCTGAACAGACAGGCGCAGGTCACTGATAATCTGTTGATCGTCGCTGCAAATACCATCGACCCCCAGGATAGTTCCCTGGATGAAGGTGTCCTGCATGCCGCCCTGGAGATCGCTCCGGACCAGATCCGGCGCGCCTTCCCGATCCTCTTTCGGCATCTCACCATCGATGGGCGCATCCTGCAGGTGCGGGCAGTGCCATTGGAAGAGATGCCCAAGGCGCTGGCCCTGACGCTGGTGCAGGGTCGCTGGCCGATTGGCCCCCGCGAGGTGGTGGTCAGTGAAGGGGCCGCCCAGCTGGCTTCCTGGAAGATCGGTTCTCCAGTGAATATCTATGGTACGGATTTCCTGGTGACCGGCCTGGTCCGTTCCCCGGAAAATGCTTTCGGTTCCCTGTGGATCACTTATGCCGAAGGCAAGCAGCTTTTTGGGACGTCGCACGGCTTCCAGGTCGGCTACCTGTCGCTGGTACCTTCCGCGAACCCTGAAAGCGTCCGCCTCAGGTTGCTGGCTGATCCGCGCATCTCTGCCGGTACCTCCGTCTACCTCGAAAACGTATTCACCAATGACTACAACCAGTCCACTACCAACCTGCTGATCTTGAGCGGTCTGATGGTCCTGGTCTCCCTGCTGGCGCTCACTTTCGGGATTTACAATGCCACCAGCCTGAAGTCTTACCGAACGCAGCCACGAGATCGGGCTGCTGCGTTTGATCGGTTTCTCTTTGGGCAGGCTGCGAGGTTTCCTACTTTCACGCGCCCTGGTGCTCACGCTGTTGGCTTACGGCCTCGGTTGGGTGGTGTCCCTGGTTTTCATCGATCAACAAAGGCTGCATGCTTCTGTTGACCTTATTTTTCTTACCCTCCGGTTGACCCTTTGGTCCAGCCTGTCCGGCCTGGGATTGGCAATCCTCTTTGCCTTTCTGGGCGTCTGGCTTACCTCCGGACGCCTGGCTGCCCTGAACCCGCTGAATGGGGGCGATTGAGAATGTCAGGTTACCTGGTCACCCTCCGGCTTGGACTGCACGATTTGTTCCGGTATCGCCGCCTGGCGTTGATCATGTCGCTCTCCGTTGCCATTGCAGCCGGCATGGTGGCCTTCCTGGAAGCATATCGCGCCGGCCTGGCAGCCGAGTTCAACGAACAAACCCACAACCTGCTCGTTGTCCACGATAGCCAGAATGCCGGCGATATCGCCGGCAGCCGGATCTCAGACCAGGCGGCAGAAGTACTCTCCGGGATGGGGGTCAGCATGATCATCCCAGAGATCCATGCATTGACCGGCACTTCCATCCAGAACGCCACCCTTCTGCGCGGCATCGACCTGGGCCAATATACGCGCCTGGAAACCTTTTCCATGCTCTCCGGGCGCCGCCTGCAACCTGGCGATCCTGCCCGCCTGGCCATGGTGGGTGGGCTTCTGGCCGAAAGGCTGCATCTCAAGACAGGCGGTGTGATCTCCCTGCGCGGCCGGAATTTTACCGTCGTGGGGATCTTCCAGAATGGCACCTACATGGACAACCAGGCCTGGATAGCGCTGGCCGATGCCCAGACCCTGCTGGGATGGGGAAAGGACGTTTCCGTTTACATCATCCCGGATGAAGGCATCCTGCACGATGGCGAAAATCTCCCCGGAGGTCTCTCTGTAACGCAAAAAGGCCAGAACCTGCGCCTGATCGCGGCACAGTACCAGCCCATGCTCAACATGTGGCAGATCGTTTCCCTGGCGCTCGGGATCGCGGCATCCCTGGCCCTCGCCAATGTCCTCTGGCGGCTGGCCTGGCTGCGCCGGCGTGAGATGGCCATCCTGCGCACCTGCGGTTTTCCCACTCAGTCCCTGGTGGGTTACCTGTTCGTGCAGGCGGTCTGGATCACCCTGCTCGGTCTCCTGCTGGGCGGCTTGTTCACGCTGGTTTTCGCCATTAGCATACGTCTGACCGTCTCCAGCTTCACGATCGTCCCGCGTGTGGAGGCAGGGATCCTGCTCCCCGGCCTGGGATGGATCGGTCTGATAATGTTGGCCGGCAGCCTTCTGCCGGCCTGGTGGCTGAGCCATTTGAACCTGGCTGGCCTGTTGCATTCAGAATGATTTCAAGATGGGAAGAAAAAGGAATAAGGAACTTATTTTTAGTCACCCCGCTTATTGCGCGGATGAATAAAAACCTCATTCAACATATTTTTATAGGAAGTTAATCACCTATTTTCGAATTGAGCCCTTTCGGAGTACGGGTGTAGGGTAGGGGCTGCCCCAGCAGCATTTTGGTTTGGGCCTGCAGACCCGGCAGATCCATCAACAGGAAAAACAAAACCGGAAAAATTAACCAGGATACGATCTCGCTCGCAAGCGTTTTGGGTCTCCAGTCTGTCCAACCCCGGCTCAAGCGTACCCGTTCGGTGAACCAGACCACCGCCAGGGCGGAACCGCCCAACAAGTTAAGGATGATGAACAACAGCGGACTGAAGCTGGCCGGCGGAAGTGTGATGACGGCAGTATGATCGATAATGATCGAAAGGACTGTACCCAGGCTGACGATAAAGCCGGCCGTGGAGAAAAAAAGGTGGTCGTGGAAAAGCTTTAAAAGTCGTCCAAGCTTATAGAAAAACGGCACTCCGGGCGAGGTTTTCCACTTTTGGAACAGGGTGCCGATCTCTGCACCGCCCCAACCCTGGCGCACTTTTTGGTCATAGAAGATGCCGATGGCGTGCCACAGATTAGCTCCATAAATGGGGTTGCCGTGCACGGGCAGGTAGATGGGCTGGACGAAGACCTTGCCGCCTTTCTTAAAAAAAGCCCGCATGAAGATGCTCACATCTTCAGCCATGGCAGTGGGATCCCAGTAATTCACTTCTTCCAGCAGTTTCAAGCTGATCGAGTAGGTGCTGTAGGGGAACTTGGCTTCCCAGGGATTGAAGTAATCGCCGGTGGTGATCGCATTGGTGTAAAAGGTCACCAGCCGGATGGCGGCGCTGGTGTGCCAGATATCATTATCAGAGAGAATGGGGGCCTGCCAAACCAGGGAATAACGGCGCGCCTCAGCCGTGAACTGGCGGGTGAGCTCAGCAAAATAACAGGGATGGATGATCGAATCTGAATCGACCACCGTCACCACGATCCGGTCCGGCGAAATACCCAGGTGCTCAACCAGTTCCTGACGGGCGCAGCGGACCGTCCATGTCTCGTTCATCGCCTTACCGGGAGCCTCGCCGGGCAGGTTGGAAGGGTGAACTGTGGCCAGCATGCCATGAAACTTGCCTTGGTATTGCGCGATCAGGGCCTTGGCTTTTTCCACAGCCCCGGGCTCGCGTTCTTCCATGCCCAATACCACCGTGATGGATTGGTCCGCCCCGGCCTGTATGCTCAGTGACAGCAAAGTACGGCTTAAAATTTCCTGCTGCTCATTGAAATTTGGGAGAACCACCAAGTGATGGATAGCCTTACAGAGGGCAATCTCTCTCCCGGAAAGGCCCCGGTAAGGGCCCGCGCTGGCCTGCTTTTCCATCCGCCTGATCTTAACCAGTCCCACCAGATAGAAGAACGTGAATGCGATCAAGCGGACCATCATGTAAATAGCCACCCCCCGCGCCACGTCCAATAAGAGCCGCCTCGCCACCAGGAGGCTGACGAAGCAAAAAATAAGCACGCCCCAGGAGAACATACCCAAGACTTTATAACTGAAATGCTTCGGGTCGGGGTTGGCATCCAGACGGTTGGTTGCAGAATGGTCAGTAATGATCGTCTTATGCTCCTGTGTTAATTCCATTTTCATTGGTACGATTGAAAGCGCCTACGACAACCTGACCACCTTTTCGGCCCGCAGGAACGGCTCGCCGCGGTTTGTATCCATCTCCATCACGCCGGTCACCAGCAGCGGCGCGGAAGAGTGGATGACCTGCCTGGCCCGGCGATAGGCATCCGGGAACAAGACCACATCCAGCATCCCGGAGAGGTCCTCCAGGGTCAGGAACATCATCGCCTCCCCCTTGGCGGTGCGGCTGCGGTGCCCGCTCTGGCGCAACCCGGCCACTGTGACGCTCTGCCCCAGGCGCGCGGCCGCCTCGACCGTGCTGATCGCCCCGGCGGCCCGGACCTTCTCCGCCACCAGTTCGAGCGGGTGGGCTTCCAGGCTGACCCCGAGCAGTTCCTGCTGGGCCGTCACCTTCTGCTCGAGTGTCCAGTCTTCTTCCCCGCCTTGGCTGCTCTTGGGCCCCTCCGGGTTGTATTCAAACAGGCTGGGCTGCCCAGCCTGCCATGTTCCACCGCCTTCCACTCGGCTCAGGAGGGCCGGGATCGTCCCGAAGCCCTCCAGCGCCCCGACGCGCGCCAAGTCGGCGGCCTCCTGCGGGCGCGGGTCGGCACGTGCCAGGAAATCTTCCAGTGTCCGGTATGGCCGGCCGCTCTGGATCCGTTCGATCGTCCGCCGGGTCAGGTCCCGCACCTGGTCCAGGCCCATGAACAAGGCCTTTTGCCCCGCTCCATCTATTGCGTAACTGAAATTGCCTCCGGAGAAATTCACGTGCGGCGGGCGGACAGCCAATCCCAGCCGGCGCGCCTCCATCAAATACACGCGCTGGCTGTAGTAGCCGCCCCAGTTCGCCAGTACGGCTGCCATGAACTCACCCGGGAAGTGCGTCTTGCACCAGGCGGATCGCCACGAAACCTGGGCGTAAGATGCCGCGTGCGCCTTGGGGAAACCGTATCCGGCGAAGGCGGCCATCATCTCCCAGATCTGGTTTCCAGTTTCGGGAGGGACCCCTTTGCGGGCCTGTGCCTCGGCCACGAACTTCTGCTGCAGGTACTGCATCTGTTTGCCAGGGTCGAAATGGCTCATCGCCCGCCGCAATAAATCGGCCTCGGCAATGCTAAATCCGGCCAGCTCGTGGGCGATGCGCAGCACCTGCTCCTGGTACAGGATCACCCCGAAGGTCTCAGCCAGCAGCGTCGTCAGGGCCGGGTGCAGATGCTGGACCGGTTCCTCGCCTTTAAACCTGCGCACGAAGGCATCCTTCAACCCGCCCGAGAGCGGGCCCGGACGGTAGAGCGCCAGGGCCGCCATGATATCGTCCGGGCTGCGGGCGTGGATCTCCCGCAAGGTGGCGCGCATGCCCGGGCTCTCGATCTGGAAGCAGCCGATCGTCCCGCCGCTCTCCACGCGGTCGGATGTCTGCGGGTCGTCGTCCGGGGTTGACTCCAGCACTGCCAGCGGGCTATTGTAATCACCCGCCCGGCTCGCATGAATGAACTCAGCCACGTCGCCCAGCACGGTCAGGCCGCGGATTCCCAGCAGGTCGATCTTGACCAGTCCGAAGGCCTCGACCGCCTCCAGGTCAAACTGGGTGATGGTGACCCCCTTGCTGCCCGAGCGCATCACCGGCACCAGGTCGGTCAGCGCGCCGGGCGCCACCACCACCCCACCCGGGTGGACGGAAAGATGGCGCGGCAGCTTGAGCAGCGCTTCCGCTTCGTCAAAAATCCGCTGATAAGCCGGAGAGGCATGGCCGAGGCGCAGCTCGGCAAAGGAGGAAGGCGGTTCATGGTCTTCGCCTGCCCCGGCCTCTTCCATGCGCGCCCAAAACCCATACGGCAGCTGGTCGACCATCTCGCGCACCCGGTCGGGGGCCAGCCCGTGTGCCTTGGCCACGTCCCCCAGGGCCGAGCGCGGCCGGAAGCGGTTGATCGTCCCGACCATCGCCACCCGTTCGGCGCCATAGGTATCGAAAACGTGCTGGATGACCCCGTCGCGCCGGCGCGAGCACAGGTCGGTGTCGATGTCGGGCGGGGTGGTGCGGGCCGGGTTGAGGAAGCGCTCGAAGTACAGGTCCAGCCGCAGCGGATCGGGACTGGTGATGCCCAGGCAGTGGGCCACCAGTGAGGAGGCCGCCGAACCACGCGCTGGAGAATGGCACTCCGGTCAGGCGGGCAAAGTCCAGGATCTCCTCGACGATCAGGAAGATCGGTTCATAGCCCATCCGGGCGATCACTTCCAGTTCATGGTCGAGGCGTTCGCGGACCTTGGGGGCGATCTGCCCATACAGGCGGCGCGCGCCATCTTCGGCTTTGCGGCGCAAGTGTTCGGCGGCAGTCAGCCCGGGCGGAAGCGGGACGGTCGGCATGTGCGCCACCCCCAGCGGCAGGTCGAACTTGCAGCGGGCGGCGATCTCCTCGGTGGCGGCCAGCGCGGCCGGGAAGTGCGGATAACGCGACTCCATCTCGCTTTGGCCCACGAAATAGGCGCCTTGCGGTGCGGCCGCCAGCTCCGGGAGCCGTGCGAGCGGCTGGTTCAGGCGGATGGCCGCCAGGGTACGCTGCAGGGGTGCCTGTTCGGGGGTCAGATAATAGACCGGGTGCGTGGCAACTATGTGCAGACCGAGCTTATGTGCCAGCATCGCCATTGGCAGGGCAGTGGCTGGATCATTCAAAGCCACATACAACCGGTCGGAAAAGATTTCTCTCAAGGCCCCCAGCGATTCCCGGCCTCCTGCCCCCTCTTCCCCTCGTAGAGCGATCAGATCACCGGAGCAGGCAGCCAGCAGGTCAAGTGGACAAGCCGCCTCGGGCACATCCCGCCTTGCCAGGGCGCTGCTCAAGCGGCACAAGTTGGCCCAGCCGGCCAGGTTCATCGCCAGGAGCGAAAGGGGAGCATCATCTCCCGCCGGAGTCGTCCCGGCGGGAGCTCGCTCGGGCGGCCCGCCTGCACCAGTGCCGCCCCGTCCTGGCCCACTGTGCTGCGCCACCGTCCTGCGGTCGGTGCAGGGCAGGTGCAGGCGGACGGGACAGGCGCGGGCAAAGTCGCCCGGTTCCAAATCGATCTCCAGCCCCAGCACCGGCTGCACACCGGCCGTTTTGCAGGCGGTCACGAACTCCACCGAACCGGAGAGCAGGCGATGGTCGGTGAGACCGAGGGCGGGCATGCCCGCCTCGGCAGCTGCCCGGGCCAGATCGGCGGGCTGCGCCAGACCCTCCTGCAGGGAGTAGGCCGAGTGGGTGGTGAGATGGAGGTACATTGCCCCTATTCTACTGCGTTCGGAGGCAGCCAGGGATTTCCATTGTTGTATAATAGTAAAGATTATTCACTTTGTTGGTAGAAACGCAGCGATAATAAAAGGAAGTCTCTATGGATAACCTGATTGGACAGAACCTTGGAAGGTACCATGTCATCGAGCAGCTTGGGCAGGGTGGAATGGCTTCGGTCTATAAAGCCTTCGATACCACTCTGGAACGCTTTGTGGCCATCAAGATCATCCGGACTGATAAGAAGGAAGGCACTGAACAGAACGAATTTCTCAAACGCTTTCAGCGCGAAGCCAAGGCGCTCGCCCAACTGGATCATCCCTATATCCTCAAGGTGCTGGATTATGGAGAACAGGAAGGTACGCCTTTCCTGATCATGCCTTTCGTCATGGGTGGGACATTAAAGGAAAAGATGGGCCATCCCATGCCCTACCGGGAGGCGGCCGCCTTGTTGGCGCCGGTTGCCCAGGCGCTGGACTACGCCCATCAGCGCAAGATCATCCATCGCGACGTGAAACCCGCCAACATCCTGATCACCGAGTCCAACTCGCCGCTCCTATCGGACTTTGGGATCGCAAAGATCCTCGAATCAAAGGATTCGACTCAACTGACTGCCACCGGGGTCGGGATTGGCACGCCGGATTACATGGCCCCGGAGCAGTGGATGGGCAAAGCCGATCCGCGTACGGATATCTATTCCCTGGGTATTATTTTCTTCCAGATGGTCACCGGCCGCTTGCCATTTTCGGCAGACACCCCGGCGGCTGTTTTGATCAAGCACATGCAGGACCCGCTGCCGCGTCCCGGATCCTTGGTTCCCGATCTGCCGGAGGCGGTCGAACAGGTGATATTCAAAGCGTTGTCCAAGGAACCGGAAAACCGCTTCCAGGATATGAAAGCTTTTGCTGATGCGCTTGGGAAGCTGGCCCTGGGTGACCAGGGCAGTTTGACCGCCGTTTCGCGGGGGATGGCATCGGCCATGGCGAACGCAACCGTAGTCTCCATGCATCGACCGCTGGTCCATGCCCCGGTCGTGGTTCCGGTCACGAAAAAGAAGATGGCCGGCTGGAAGATCGGTCTGATCGCGGTCGCAATCGTTGCGGTCGTGGTTTTTGTTATAGTCCTGCTGGCAGGTGGATTTTACTTCGCCTCACGGATGGCCGGCCAGCCGAAGTCGACTACACCGACGTCCCTGGTTGTTGGAGGGCTTCCGGAAAATCCCACCCAGCCGGCTGGTCTCGAAGGCACCCAGGTTCCCACCGCACCAGGAACGCTCCTGTTCGAACCTGCTCAAACTCAAGTCACCTCTCCCGTTGCGAATGCAAAAGGCACACCCTTCCAAAGCATTCCAGGGTTTCCCACGGATATCCCATTATTAAAGGACAACAACGGAGATCTGATGAAGACGACCACGCAGGGGATGACCATGTATCATTTTACGACCAATATGCAGTTCAAACAGGTCGTTGATTTTTACAAGTCCGGGATGACTTCCAATGGCTGGCAAATAACGAATGAAACCACTCAAGCCGATATGTACTTCTGGACTTTCTCGAAGGGCGAAACCCGCGATGTCATGATCACTGTCAATGGTCCATCCGGAGAAGCGGTTCAGGTCAGCGTCATCATTCAATGAACCAGGTCTGTGCGCCAACCTTGCTCCAATGATCCTCACGACGATTTACTGTTTTTTCAGCGCGGGTGCATGCTGCCCACTCTTCCCTTAAATTTATCCTGTGATCTTTTGCTTTGACCCGGCTGATTTTTGACGCATTTGTAGCGTGTTGGTGATGATCGCTGGCATCGGCACCAAAATTGGCCCGCCCTGAATATAAGGGCGGGTCGTGTTATTGATCCACACGACCCGCCCGAAGGTTAAAGCAATGATCTGGTTCGGAGAGACTATCATGTGACTCTTGGTACCCTCATGGCGAGCAGGTGATGCAGATGATACATCAATATGCTCTTATTTTCACCTGCTGAACTCACGTTGATCGAGATGCTTTGACCCGCTTTCTGCCAATCCTGAAAGTAGGCGCTCGAGGATACAGAGGAGTTTTCACCCTTTGTCCAGCCAGCTGCCGTGAGCTGCGTTTTATAGAAATTCTCAATGGTGGCTACGTCGGCATTGACATCGAAGGTCGCCATCCCGGTTTCGATTTGACTTACCGTGGCGCCCGGGTAGATCGGCACATCCTTGGGAAGGCCGGCAGATGCAATGTTTTTAAGAGTAACCGTGACATATATAATGGTGCCATTTTGGTGAGGGTTGATGAGCAGATCGATCTCATTCCCATCCGGCATGGTGTAAAACAGGTCATTGCTCCGTCTGGAATCCGGGGTCGGGGAGGGCATGGGTGTGACCCCAGCCGGGAAGGATGAGGTGCTATTCTCGCAATCACCGCCACATTCGCCTTGCTCGGTGTGAGTGCCCTTGGTCCATTGCAAAGATGTGGACCTTTGGTTGTAGAAATTCGTCACAGAAAGATAATCTTGAGGCACATATATCTGCCAGAAATTATCGGAAGCGTCCACCAGCTCGGCCTGCACGGGGAGAGGAAAGTCCTTGGGAAGCTTCTGGGCAGCCTGGGGATCCAGGCGGTGGTAATTGCCCTTGATCAATAACTGACCATCTTCAAACCCGAAATCAAGTGACATGTAGATGTTGCCTTTTTCCCAGGATTGGGTCACCCCACCCATTCTGTTGGCGTCGACGTAACGCAAAGTCCAGCTTTGCTTGGGAAGCTCATCTGCATAAAAATGAACGAGCGAGTCAATAGTGGACTGGGAGTTGATTGTGAACGAACCATTTTTGTCGTCCGGTTTTTCGGAAGAGGCTCGGTTCGGGTCGAACTGGGAATCCGGTGCCAGAGGGATCGATTCTTGCACAGTCGCCTGGGATTCGCTTTGCTCGCTCCCACCGGAAGTGGGAGCCTGGGTGGCTGCCTGGGATTGAGTTGGGGTGGCTGGCAGAATGGTATTTTGAGGGGTGACTGCTTTGATGGCGGAAGGCAGGGAGCAGGCTCCACCGATGAACAGAATGGCAAAAAGAAAGATCAGGATTTTGCGATGCATGTTTGTCTCCTTCCCTTTTTCCTGAATTCACACGGACGATTTTATCTGCTTGCGGGATTGGCTATGCTTCAAACCGCAGGACCAGCACCATGCCCAGGCCAATCCTGGCGCCCGACCTGACCTCGGTGGGTACCTCCGGTCGAATGGGAACGCCATCCACTGTCACCCCGTTGGTGCTTTTCAAATCGGTTATGTAGAATTTCTTGGTATTGGCGTCGTAAGTGATCTCGGCATGTCTGCGCGAGATCTCCTTTTCCTCAACCAACTGGGGCATCGTGCGGCCCAGCAGGAATGGATATTCGATCATGCTCATTTTCTGGCCGACATTTCCCGGATTGGTGCATTTCTCAATGACAAGAATGGTGATGGGAGCCTGGCCGGTTGAGAAAAAGGTGCCATCCGCATCCGCCGGAGCTGCGGTCGGCTGTCGAACCGGAGCAGGTGCCGAAGGGGTTGGCGGCATCTGCCAGGCCGGTTGGGATTTCGGCTCGACCCGCGCCGGACCAACCGCCCGCTGTGTCTCAAAGACCATGCTGATCTTGTTGCGACCGAAGGCCAGTTTATCGTTGTTCTTTATTTCGCGCCGGCTGTTCAGCGGGATCTCCTTGCCGTTCAGGAAGACCGGGTTATGCTCGGCCAGCGGCTCAATATAATACCGGCCTTCTGAAAAAGTGATCTGGGCGTGCTTGCGCGAGATCGTCATGCCGGCCGGGTGCAACTTCATGTTGACTGCCAGGATGATATTATGGCCGACATCCGCATCGGGACGGCCGATCACCGCCGGCTGCCACTGGATATCGTAGACCTTGCCGGTCGCCTCCTCGCGCAGGAAGGCGTAATTCTGTGAGTCCAGCATCTGTCGGATTGCCTGCCGGACGTAATCGAAAACCAGTTCATCCTGGGGTTGGATATCCAGCTGCTGCAGGGTGTATGTGGAGTTCAGCGGCCGGTCAACGCCTTTGAGATAGATTGCATATTTCTCCGGTGCGTCAGCGGTGATATCGTCGAACTCCTTGAGGATCTCCAGGATCAATCCGGCCGGCGTCAGGCTTTCGAGGATGCGCGCCCGCTGGTTCTCGTGTTCAAAGACATCGATCTTGACGTCGATATAATCAGCCATTTCAACCTGCCTTCTTCTTCTTGACCTTGGCCTCCGCCTTGTCTTCCGGCTTGGCTTCCGGCTTGGCTTCCGGCTTGGCTTCCAGCAGACCCATCGCACGGGCATTCTCGACGATGTCGGCATTGCTGAACATGTTGACCACCGATTCCGGCAGACCTGCACCCACCAGCAGCTTCTTGAGGGCGGGGATGTCGTACTTGGACAGGTCGGGACCTGCCGGAACCGCGCCACCGCCCGCTGTTCCTGACTGGTCACCCGCTTTCTTGGCCTTGCCGCCGGACAGCCATGTGACGTTCTTTTGCGGGTAGCGTTCCCTGATGCGGTTCACCCAAAGGTCCAGCGAACCCTCGACGTCCTCGTCGTTGGCGTACGGCGTGGCGATCTGCAGCATGCTGGTGATGCCCGAGCGGACGGTGAAGGCGCGCCCCATGGGCAGATCCGTCTCCGCCAGGCTGCGCGGGAATTTGCCGTTCAGCCGGTTGACCGCCTCGGCGCTCCTCAGCGCGATGCCGAAGTTGGGCGCCGCGAAGACCTTGCGCAGGTCGTCTGACGCGCTCATGATGCCCAGCGAGCCGGCCACGATCAGGAACACGCCGGCGGTTTGGTATTTGCGGATGAGCATCGAGAGACCCTCGAAGAAGGACATCTTCTTGCGGCCAGCCTCTTCGGTGAAGGCGTCGTAGTCGTCGATGAAGATCATGATCTTGCGCCGCTTGGGTTTCGTATCAAACTCGGCGCACTCGACCTTCATATTCTCCAGGAAATCGTCCAGTTGTTCGATGTTGTCGATGGTCTGCACCACGTGCGGGATGTTGGCCAGCGAGGTCTGGCTGGCCTTCCACAGTTTGCGCGAGAAGTCGACCAGCACCATCATGATCTCATCGGGCGAGTAGTTGGCTGCAATGGATAGCATCATGGTACGCAGGGTCGTGGTCTTGCCGGAGAACGGCTGGCCGATGACCACCATGTGCGGCCCCTGGCGCTCGATATCGATCAGCGCGGGTCCCAGCGTGCGGTCGTCGATGCCCATCACGGAGTAGATGTGGCGTACCTGGGGCAGCGTAACCGATTTCATCAGGTTGTCGAGCGAGTACCGCAGCGGCAGAGTCTCGACGGTGGACGGTTTCTCGCCCTTCCATTTTCCTGCCCACTTTTCTTTCATGCGCATGCACATTTTACTGATCTTGCTGATCCCGCCCGGGTCGCCCTCCTCGGGCGTAAAGGTCAACGCCGTCTGGAACTCGAGCGGTCTGTTGCCGACCCGCACGTAGCCGCGGCCGGGGACCGCGCTCAGGTCGGCTGGAACACCGCGTCCGACGATGTCGGAGTACTCGGAGGGGTCCGAAAGTTTGAGCGTAAACCGCTCGGTGATCAGGTTGTACAGCTTTCCGGTGAGCGAATTGGGTGTATCCGCCGAGATAAGGAAGTGCACGCCATAAGCGCGCGACTCACGCACCAGGGAGATCAGCGGTCCCATCAACCCTTCATAGTACTCCTTGAACTCGGCAAAGTTGTCAATGACGACCAGGATCGCCGGCAAGGTCTTATCGGGGTGCGCCAGGTTGTAGGAATCCAGGCTGTTGACCTTGGCCTCGCTGAAGAGCACCTGGCGCTGATCAATGATGTCGTTGACCTTGCGCAGTGCCCGCAGCACGCGTTCCTCCTCTTCAGAGGTCACGACTGCGCCGACATGCGGCAGGTCGCTCAACATGGTCATCGCACGCCCGCCGAAGTCCAGGATGTAGACGTGCATATCGTCGGGCGAGTGGGTCAGCGCCAAGCTGGTGATTATGGTGCGCAGGAAGGTCGTTTTCCCGCGCCCGGATGCCCCGAACACGACCGCATGCCCGTTGGGGAAATTGACACTGAGTGGCCTCTGGCTGGCCTGATATGGATTATCCACCACCCCGATCAGGGGGCGCATGGAATTCTTACCCCATTGAACAACCGGCCATTCAAACCCATCATTCCAGAAAGAGCTCGCTTTTTCATTGAGGGTCTGGCTGGTTGCATCTTCCTTGTTGTACATCCGGAGCACTTCAATGTCCGCATCATTCATGTAGGCGGTATCGAGAGGGGTCTGCAGGCTGAGCACGTTGGCGCCGGTCTGGGTCGGCAGGAACTCCGGCCACGGCCGCCACTGCGGGCGCGATTCCTTTAGAGCCAGGTTGGCCATCATATCGACGAGGACGTCGTACAGCTTGGGAGGCTCGGTGGCCTTCTGCGCCGCGGATTTGCGCGGGCGGTCCACCCAGATCACATTTGGTACGGCGTTCTCCTCCTGGGGTCCCTTGTAATCGCCGCCCGTGTAGGCGGTCTGGATGAGTTCGACGTTTTCATTGCCGATCTGCAGGTAGCCGCGGCCGGGGATGCCAGGCGGCAGGAAGGCCGCGTCGGAGCGCCGCAGCACCTCGCGGCTGTCGTCCGGCGTTTCCACGCGCAGGCAGATGCGGAACTTGATGTTGGCGCGCATCTGGTCGGTGACGCCCGCCGGCCGTTGGGCAGCCAGGATCAGGGTCACGCCCAGGGCGCGGCCCAGGCGGGTGATGCTTTCCAGCTGCGCCTTGTATTCGGCGTTGCCGGAGATCATTTCCGCGAACTCGTCAATGATGATGAACAGGTGCGGGTACGGGGGCCGGTCGGGTTCCAGGTTCAAGCCCTTGCGGCGGTAGTGCACGATGTCCTTCGAGTTGGTGTAGGTGTTGAGCCTCTGGCGGCGGTCAAGCTCGGCGATGATCGATGCAAACACCCTGGCGGTGGCCGACTGGTCGAGGTTGGTGACAATATCCACCTTATGCGGCAGGCGTTTGAAAGGTTCGAATGCTGCGCCACCTTTGTAATCGACCAGAACAAAATTGAGGACATCCGGGTTGAAATTGAGTGCCAGTCCGATGATCAGGGTCATCAAAAGCTCGGATTTGCCTGAACCGGTCGAACCTGCGATGATCCCGTGCACGCCGTCCGCCTTGGCGGAGAAGGTCAGCACGCGCGGTTCGTTGCCCGAGAGCAGGCCGACGGCTGTGAAGAGCCAGTCCGCCACCTTGGGATCCATGCTGCGACGCCAGTTCTCCTCGGCCATTTGCTGCAGCTGGTCGAGGGTGGTGACATTCAGCATTTCCATCAGGGTGACGGTGGCAGCCAGGCTGGAACCGTAGCCGCGCCGTATGTCGACCATTTCAAGATTGCGGGAGAACTCGCGCGCCTTTTCCTGCGTGGAGACCAATTTGGTGCTGCCCACATACAGGATGGAGTTGAAGCCGGTCTCGGCGTAACGGAAAACCGCCACCTCCTCGTCCGCCGGGTTGTCGTCCACCTCGATCACCGACAGGCAGCGGCTGGGTACAGACGAGCGGTCCGGGACCAGGAAGAGGATGCCGGCGCCCAGCATCTGCCCATCCATCAGGATGGTGGAGATGGCCGCTTCGCTCTCCAGGTCTTTCAGGTTGGACCAATCCGGAGCCGGCGACATCACGTCCACCACCACCAGCATGAAGGGCAGCTTGACATCCGCGCCGCTTTCCTTATCCTGCAGGCGCATGCGGCGGCGCTCCAGGATGGTGCGGATATTCTTCCAGAACAGGCGCATCTTGTCAGCTTCGTTCTCACCGGGCTTCTCGTCGCTTTCGAACAACAGCGTTTCGGCCCTGTCCGATCCAACACAGTGGGGCAGTGCATAGGCCCAGCGCCAGTACTGCCGTCCTTCACTCGTCCCGGCCACGTAGAGGGTGGTGTCCTGCGGCGATTGGAAGGCGGCATAATCCACCAGCATCGTCCGCACATAGGCATGCACCTTCTCGGAGGATTTTCCCGAAATGCCAATGGAATGGCGGATGGTGATGCCCTTGGCCTCCTGGGTTTGTTCTTCTTTGCCCTCCTCTTCCTGTTTCTTTTCTTCGACCTTCTTCTGTTCGGTTTCATCGGTCGGCAGCATGACCGGGACGGTCACCGGCACGTCGAACAGCAGGCGCGAGTCTTCGGCCAGGCGGGTGGCCTCGCGCATCAATGGGCTTTCGGTTTTCTCGTTTTCGGAGATCTTGTAGACCACCGTGGATTGGCGCGTGCTGATCCCCAAACGCAGAACCATGAAATCGTGATCGTGCGGGCGGCGTTCCCACAGGCGCGTACCCGAGCGGATCTCCTCCTCGCGCCCTGCGGGGGGGCGGTTGAGGTCGGCGGCGATGCCGAGTGTTTTTTCCGGGTCGGGATAGTTGTAGTAGTAATAGATACGCTGCTGCTCGTGCTCGCTTTCCATTTTTCGGCGCAGCTCGCTGATACGGCGCTTGTAGGCTGCTTCCGCTTCCTCGCGCTGTTTGCGTTCCTTCATGCCGGAGTAAATCGCCAGGGCAATCGTGGCGACGACCGACAGGCCCATCGGTATCATCATCATCAGGCCGCCTTTTTGGCCTCCGAGGACCGAAGCCAGGAGGTAGCCCATGATCATCACTGCAGGCAGGAAGGCCTGCTGCATCAACTGCGCGAAATTCTCTTTTGTTTCCGGCGGGTTGGGAAGGGTGAACGTCCCTGAGGGAATCTGGGGTTCGATACGGGGCGGGCGGTCAATGAAGATTTTGTCAGACATGGCTCATCTCCCCGGTTAACCGGGCACTATGGTTAATGCAAACACCAGGAGCAGCGAAATCGCCAGCAGCGCTCCCAGGACGATGAATAAGATCCGCCAGTTCACATGGAACGACCGGCGCTCGGCGGGGATCGGCGGGAAGTTCGGCTGGAGTGCGTTCACAAAGGCCAGCACATCCGGGAAACGCTGGTCGCGCTCGCGCGTGATGGATTTCTCAGCGATCCCCGGGATGTTCTTCAAGTCGATGCGCCCGGTGGTTTTGAACTCTCCCTCCATGACGTTCTTGAGAACCGCCGGGTCCTTTTTAAGATGATATTCATAGGGTGGGTGACCTGCCAGCATTTCATATAACAGGGTTCCCAGCCCGTAGACATCCGAGGCGGGACTCACGCCGCTACGCCCGTCGGCGATTTCAGGGGCGGTATAGGCGGCCAGGTTGTAGTTCTCATTCCACAGATCATAGATGTTGTTGCCCGGATCCGCCACACCCAGGTCGAGCAGGATCGGACGCGGGATGCCCTGCTTGTCATATCGCACGAGGATTACGTCGGGATTGAGGCACAGGTGCAGCTTGCCGGCCTTGTGCAGGTAATATACGCAATCGGCAACGCTCAAAATGATCCAGCCGACGTGCTGGTACCAGGGCTGTGGATTTTTGAGCAGCAGATTGCGCAGGATCGCGCCGTCAACAAATTGGAAGACCTCGTAGTACTTGACGCGGCCTTCGATCACCGTCCAGCCGTAGGGATGGTAGTCAATGCTGCCCTGCGGGTGCGCCGGCAGCAGCACCGGCAGCAGCGGGTGCTGTCCGGCCTTGGCAAGCTGCAGGAAGGCTTTGGCTTCCAGCCGGAGCTTTTCCTCACAGCCGACGTTGGCCACTTTAAGCAGGATCGCCTCTTCACCGCGGCGCGCCTGGTAGAGGATGGCTGAGCGTGTGATCACCATGGGTTGGACGATTTCGATCGGTCCAAACCATTCTCCGTTATCAAAGATCTCGGTGGCGTTTTCGGCCGGGCAATACTTTTCCTGACACCACAGGTTGAAGTCCTGTGAGATCACATTGCAGCGTTGACAGATTCGCTTCATAATGCCTCGCGTGATCCAGTAAACTGTGGATTAATCATGCCGGGAAGCGGATCCGCGCTTTCAGAGCTGATCGCTCTCCAAAAGGGCGGATCCTTTGACACCTCCCGAAGTTCGTTCTACCTGAGGCTCCGGTTTGGACAATCTCCACACTCATTTATCCTCCCGGGGCCTCGCTTGCCGGCGATAAATTAGATGAATCGCTTGGACCCTGAATTATCACCGTCGCGATAGGAAGCAATGGCGCTCATAATATCACCATTGAGCTCCCTCATTTTATTGGCGGCATTCTTGACACCGGGCTCGATCCGGTCCACGTATTGTGCCGCTGCCTCGGTCGCTCCAAAGGAGAACCAGGCCGATACATGCAGAGTGACGCTCAATACGCTCAATACTTTATCTGCACTATCCAGGACTTCGCCAAAAGTAGTAAAGCTTTTTGCCAGGCTCTCGACTTGGGGAATGTCCATGAAGACTTCTTCAGTAGCCATGTTATCTCCTTGTCCTAAAAGATACCCTGGAACGGGTCGAACAGGGTCTGCACAATGGAATTGGCCTGATTAAAAGCCTGCTCCATATGTTCCACGGATTTCGTGATCGCATTGGCATAATTCTGGGTGCCGGTAAGGAGGCCGGCAATCATCGGGATGACCGAATCGGTCATCTCAGCCACAAACTTGTCTGCTCCATTCCCTTTCCATATGCCTCCGGTCACCTGACCTACCCAGTTTTTCAGAGGAGCGGTGATCTGATCCGTGATAGTGTTGAATATTTGCATGATTTGGTTGATGATCGGGCTGATCAGCTCTCCAAAGAATGAAAAATGGTCCATGTCTCACCTCCTAGAATTTTCCGCCGGCAGCTTGATCAGCTTGCCGCATGTCGGCCATCGCACCGCGAATATCGCGGGCTTCCTCATCGAACTTCTCTGCGAGCAATTTTACTTTGTTTTGGAAAACGCTCAGGGCCTGTACAAATGAATCCCCGAATTGACCCACCATCGCGCCGTTCTGCATCTGCTGGGCGGTTTGATTGGCCAGACTGATCGTCTGTTGCAGGCGTTGGCCAAATTGATCACAATTTTTTGCCATATCCTCCAGCGCAGGATAATTAACACGAATTTTTTCGGCCATTGGTTCCTCCTATGTTAGATCAAGCTTTGAAGTAGTTCTGGGTCTCTTGATCGAAAGTTTGGATGGTGCCTGCGACCTTCTGGACGGCATCAGCGGCGGTACCCAGGGCGGTGACCAGTCTGGCTACTGCAGGCAAGACATGGTCTTCCATTTCGCCAAAAAACTTATCCGCCGCGTCCCCGATCCACTGGTTGTTGTGCAGGGCCTGGACCTTGCCATTCGTTGTATTGCGGGCCTGTTCGATATCATTGCGCCTCGTTTCTGAACTTGGCAACAGCGCCATTCAAATCGGCATAATTAAGCTTTACAGAGAGTGCCATAGCTTATCCTTTCGTAAGCATTCGATTATTTTGTTCCGGCTTTGTGAATTTCCCTCGTTTTTGGCTGCGAGTGCCGGCATATTGTTTGGCTTGTTCGACTGGAAAGGGTTATGGTTTTTGACGTTGTTGCGCCTCCTTTCGGATGATGATATGGTTATGATTACTGTAACATTAACGGAATTCAGAGTCAAGTAGTCTCTTTTACCTATTGGGACTTTCAGACCCCTGCCGGGCAGCTTACCTCGTTTTCCTCCTGCCCCTGCCCTTGCCGGCTTTGGCGGCTGCGCCAATGCCGGCGCTGCCAACCACGCCCGCCCCAACCGCGGCCGCGGCGCCGGATGCCGTTGTTTTGGCGTCTCCGGCGGATCCCTGCGCTCCACCGCCTGCGGAGACGACTCCCGGCGAGGCTTGGGTTGAGCTGCCGCCCGCTCCGGCTGCCCCGGAGGAACCATCGTAAATGTGATCGGGGGCCTGTGACCCGCCGCCCGCTGATCCGGCACCTGCGCCCCCGCCGCCTCCCGCCTGGCCAACGGCTCCAACTCCCATGCTCTTCAGGTCGCCTTGAATACCCTGGCCGGAGCCGGCTCCGCCCACTCCACCGCCGGCCGCGCCAATGCCGGCGAAAGCGGTTTTTGTCGCGGCCACCTTTCCGGCTGCCACCTTTGGTGACTGACCGCCTGCGGGCGTTTGAGCACCGCCGCCGGTCTGGCCCGCACCTGCTTGTGAACCGGAGAGTGTCCCACCTGTCTCGCCAGCGGAATCTCCCGATCCGGCGCTCGATAATACGGCACCGGCTGGCCCCCCTACTCCGGCTTGCTCAAAGGTCGATGCTCCTCCAGGACAATGCTCCACCCGACATGCTGCCAATCCCGACGCCCACTCCTGCGCCCGCCAGGAACGCCCCCAGGTCGATTGCTCTCATTTGAATGAAATCGCCTTTAAAATAACCGGCTGTCTCCTGATCGTAAGTCTGGATGGTCTTTATGATCTTCAGCAGCACGTCCTGCCCCAAGAACAAGGCACCGGAAAGGCGCACAAGCGCGGGGAGAAGCTCGCTCTCCATTTCGTGAAAGAATTTATCCGCGGCCTCGCCGATCCATTCCTTGCGCAGGTCATGGACCCGGTCACGCATGGTGGTGTGCATCTTGACAACATCCTCCCCCTCGTCACGGAATTTCTTGACCTCCGTGTTCAATTCATCGTAGTCCAGGAGCACCTTGATTCCCATGGATCGTCCCGTCCTAGCCCAAGTCAAAGCGGAGCGTTACGTTAGGACCCAGCCGGATCATTGCACCAGGCGTGAGTCGGTGAGGCATTCCCGGCGCCAGGAGCTGATCGTTCACGCGCGTGCCATTGCTGCTGTTCACGTCGGTGATGAAGTAGGTCTGGCTCGCACCGTCATAGGTGATCTGTGCATGCCGGCGGGATATGCTGGCATCCTGGATATGCAGGTTGCCCTCCACCCGTCCGATCATGAAGGGGAATTGCGTCAGGGCGATCTGCCGGCCCTGGGTTGAGGCATCTTCCGGGCTGTGTATCACCATCAGGCTGGCTCCAGCCGCAACCTGCTTGGCCGCGATCATGGTGGATCCCGCTTCGACGCCGCCGACCAGCCTGGTTTGATCCTCGTGGGGAGCATAAGCCGGTTGTGCAGGGACAGTCTGAGCTGGGTGGCGGCTGCGGTATGGAGGGCGGGACGGGGGTGCTGGCCGTTGCCTGCGATTGGCCGCGCGTGGGGATCGGCTCGTTATCCGCCAGGGGCAGCGCCTGCCCACCGCCGGAGCCTTTGGGTAATTTCCCACCCATGCGCCCCTGCAGCACCGGTGTCCCGGTCAGGGATTTCGAACGCATCGATGTGAACATAAAGTAACCGACCACCCCCAGCAGGATGGCAACGACCACGCCGAATATAATCGGCGCTGCCACCAGCGCCACCCAGAGGGTCTGGATGATGGAAGGCCGGGTGGCCTTGTACACCACCCCCTGGTACTGCATGGACGAGTATACCTGGTTGTTCTGCCCCAGGACTTCCACGACCACCGTGTACTTGCCGTCCGGGATCTTGTTTTTGCCAGCCGGGATCACCAGCGTGCCGTTGGCCGTTCCCATTGGCGGCAGCTTGAAGTTGGAGTTCTGAACGCGCGTATTGGTGGCTTCGTCGATCAGCCAGCCGTCGAAACCGCCGATCAGGTCGATATTGTTGGTTGTGACCGTGACGGCAATATCGTTGGCCTGCTGGGCCACGGACTGGATATCGATCTTCGGAGAGAGGGCGGTCGGGTCATACGTAAATTCATGTATGAGCTCCGCCGTTGACTTTCCCTGACTATCCGTGGACAGGTTGAAGGGTGTATTATCGCTCTTGCTTACGGCAATGATGTGCATCGCGTAATTGCCCCCCACGATCAACTGGTCGGTCGGGATATTGAATGTGTTGGAGGCCACCGGATCCTTGAATTCGTATTCGGCCACCTTCGAACCATTCTTCGTATCCCAGATGGAAACCTTGATGTAGCTGACCAGCTCGGGCGAAGTGAGGCTGAGCTGGATATCGTAGGTGCTGTTCTGCGGATGGAACAACAGACCGGCAAATTGTGCGGTCACGGGGCTGGGCGGGCCCGGGTAATTGGTATTGGATTTGAAGCTGATGTCCTTGGCGAGGGTGGTGTTATCCGCGAAAGTGACGTTGACCGTGGCCTGGTTGTCCCCCTGCATTGGATAGAGATCGGCCTGGACCATCCATTGCGCCTTGAGGGCATCCATGATCTTTCCAAATGACGCCGAGAGGTCCGCCGAGCCGCCGATGGCGGAGAAACCGCCCGTGCTGGCGGCCATGTTCTGCAGTTCCACTGCATTGATGTTCGCGGCCACATCGGAAAGGCCGATGGTGTTGATCGGCACCTGCACCTGGTTGGCGAAAGTGGTCAGGTCCTGGAAGTTGTGCTTGCTGCATGGGGTGCCGTTCACTGTTTCGTCCTTGCCGTCCGTGAACAGGATCACCGCCCGCCGCCCGGTGGGCGCCTTGCTGAGGGTTTCCGCGGCAGTATAGGCGGCATCATAGAGACAGGTGCCCTTGGGATTCACCTTGTACTGGTCGATCGCCAAGGTGATCGCGCTGAGATTTTGGGTGAAATCCTGCAGCAGCTTGATCGATTCATCGAATTGGATCACGGAAAAGAAGGAGTTATCCGGTGTGTTGTTCAGCGCCAGCTTGGCTGCCTTTCTGAGGGCAGGCGCAGCCAGGCCCATGCTGCCGCTCGAATCCATCACCATGGTGATGTAGATGGGGACATCCGGTTTCTTGACCTGCCCCTGGGCTACATAGTTGGTGTTCAGGAGCGTGATCTGCGCGCTGGTTGGTTCCGCATTCAGTACCGGCGCCCCGCTCTTCGGTTCGTACACATTGAAGTAGACCTTCATGACCATCCGGTCGGGGGTTTCCAGCGGCGAAACCTGGGTGATGCGGATATCCCATCCAGCCTGGGCGGACACCTCCGCCATGGCGGGGAGAAACAGCAAGGCGATCAAGCCAATCATCAGGCCAATCATCAGGCCAATCCGTACGATACGATTCACGGCGACCTCCATACGGTTATCAATAAGAGATTAGTTATCAAGATTATAGCAAATATGGAGATGAATTACCAGACATAAATCGCAGGGATTTTCAAGGGAAGGTGGCAGGCCGGATTTCAGGCTTGCGATCGAGCGTTAGTTGAAAACAATGAGGAACAACAGGGTAAAAACTCCTTCTTTAGTCCACCATTTACGGCGTGTAGCGCGAGAGACCGCCGCCGCCCACCCCGTCGCCGCCTGCACCCACCCAGACCGCGCCAGCGTCGGTCACGACGACCGAGGAAAGGCGCATATTCGTCAATCCGTCGGCGGGTATGTAGGAGGTCCACGTTTGCCCGTCGAAGTGGGAGAGACCGCCGTCCTCCGTGGCCAACCACAACGCGCCATCCGGTGCGACGGCAATCGCATTCACCTCGTCATTCGCCAATCCATCGTTGGAGACAAATGTCTGCCACTGCCCGCCGCCAAAACGCAGTATGCCTTGGCCGTCCTGGCCGGAACCACACCACACAGCGCCGTTTGGCGCGATTGCGAGCGTAATGACGATCTTTTGAGTAAACGACTCCCATTTCTTGCCGTCGAAACGCGCAACGCCATGGTTCGTGCCGGCCCACAGCGTGCCATCCGGAGCCACCGCCAGCGCCCAGACGATATCATCGGCCAGCCCATCGCTCGTCGTGTACGTATGCCACGTTCGACCGTCGAAGCGTGAAGCTCCGGAATGCGTTCCGAACCACACGGCTTTGTCGGGGGTGATGGCAACGGCGTACACGGATTCGTCAGGCAGCCCGTCAGCGGCGGAATAATTCGTCCACCCCCGGCCGTCGAAGTGCGCCGCGCCGCCCGCCGGAGTGCCATAACGATCCTTCAACCCGACCCAGACCGAGCCATCCGGCGCAACCGCCAGCGCGGTGATAATGTTGAATGCGAGCCCATCGGCGGTGGTGTAGCCCGTCCACTTCCGCCCGTCGTAATGCGCCAGCCCGTGATAGGTGCCCACCCAGAGCGACTGATCGGGCGCAACGGCAAGGGCGTTGATATGATCGCTGATCAGAGCATCCCCGGTCGCGAAAGTCGTCCACTCGCTCCCGTTGAAGCGTGAGATTCCGCGGCGGGTCCCGAACCACAGCGCGCCATCGGGGCCGGTGACAATCGAAGTGACCCTGCCGTCCGCCAACCCATCATTTTCGGTGTGCGTCACAAAGGCCGAACCGTCGAAGCGCGTGACGCCGCCGCCGGTCGCGCCGAAACCACCGCTGTCACTGCCAAACCCGAACCAGGCCGCTCCGTCGGGCGCAACGGCGATGGACTCGACGGTGTCGCGCGCCAGGCCGTCGGCGGTGGTGAACGTCCGCCAATGCTGTCCGTCGAAGCGTGAGGCACCGGCTCCCGTCCCGGCCCAGACCGTCCCATCCGGAGCAACGCTGATCGAATTGACTATCGAATATGCAAGGCCTTCGGTGGTGGTGAAGGTCTGCCAGAGCTGGCCGTCGAAGCGCGCGACCCCGCCGCCGCCCGTGCCAATCCATAAGACGCCATCCGGCGCAACGGCGAGGGCGTTCACGATGTTGTTACTCAAGCCATCCGCCTGAGTGTACGTTTTCCACTGCCGGCCGTCGAAGCGCGAGACGCCCTGGTTCGTTCCAAACCACACCGCCCCATCGGGGGATGCCGCGAGGCTGCTGACGTAGCGATCTGCGAGGCCGTCACCCGTCGTATACGTTTTCCACGACTTCCCGTCGAAGCGTGAAGCGCCATCCCACGTGCCAAACCACAGCGTGCCGTCGGCGGCCACTGCCACCGACCAAACGTCGTTGTCCGCCAGGCCATTTTCGGTGGTGTACTTCGTGTATGAGTTGTCCCAGAAATCCCATTTGACCACCCCGCCGTGAGTGGCCGCCCACAGGTTGCCGGCGTGGTCGAAAGCGATCTGCGTCACGTCGTTGCCGTTGGTGAACGAAGTCCAGCCCGGGTGGATCACAGGGGCGAGGACGGCCGCCGGCGTAGAGGGCGTGGGAACCGGTGGCGGGGACACAAACAGGGTCGGCGTGGGAGGCGCAGGCGCTGTGAGAGCCGCCGCCGGAGCTGGGATCGAGGTGGAGGCGGGTGTGAAAATAATGCAGGCCAGAGCGGCCAGCATGAGCGCGCTTACGCACGCCAACGACAAGCCGCGAGCCTTTTTTGGAGATGACATGGATGGCGCAAGGTTTTTCATGGCGCTTTCTCCCAGGAAATACAGTACAAACCAGCCGGCCAACCAGGTACCCACACCTTAAGGACCGCCACGGTTGGATCACCGAAAGTACCGGGTACTGCGGAATATCAGCATCAGGCTGCAATTAATTAAGATTCGGCAAAATCTCCATCCCAGTATATATCATTCTCCCCATTCCCCACAACACATCTGCCATAATTCATTTGCCCCTGGCCTTTTCCTTTTCCCCTGGAAGCGGGAGACAAGCTGAGGGCGAACGCAGTGATTTTCAAGGGAAGGTGGCAGGCCGGATTTTGGGTTTGCCATCGACCGTTGGTTGAAAAAAACGAGGACAATAGGGTAAAAACTCCTTCTTTAGTCCACCATTTACGGCGTGTAGCGCGAGAGACCGCCGCCGCCCACCCCGTCGCCGCCTGCACCCACCCAGACTGCGCCAGCGTCGGTCACAACGACCGAGGAAAGGCGCATATTCGTCAATCCGTCGGCGGGTATGTAGGACGTCCACGTTTGCCCGTCGAAGTGGGAGAGACCGTTCGGACTCTCCAGCACACACCGTTGAATACATCGCGCAATTCGTAGTCTCACTGCGGTGCATCCTGTCTCATCAACATCAAGTATGGAGCGACAAACGCCCATTCTTCATCGGTTACGTCACTGGGATAAGGTTTTCTGGCTATGGCCAGAGTCTATCACCTCAGCAAAGTTCATAACATACTCTATCTACTTAAGGAAGCATTCCTTTCACATTTATCCTTTTTGTCCCCCGATCATTACTTATCTAAAGATGATGTGATTGTTGTATTGATTCGCCTGAAAGATCCCCAGCTATTGAGACATTAACGATTGCCTTAATGCAAGCTACAATTTGATTGTAAGACAAGCCTCCTTTTTGTTGGATATGTATCTGACTCTCGAATTTATCTTTCATTTCCTCATCAAATTGTGTGCCTGTAATAACAAGTACCTTGGTATTGGAGAGAGATGGATTGTGCTTCATAGCTTCTATGATTCCCAAACCATCTCTTCCAGGGAGAACCAAATCCAATATTACCAAGTCTGGTGGTTGCTGGTTTAGAGATTCCCAACCCTCATCGCCATCATAAGCAAATCGTACGTTGTACTCCTTACCGGTAGTCTGCAAGTAACGGTATAAAAGTTGCACAAATTCCCGGTCATCATCAACAATGAGAATATTTTTAACGTGTTCATACTGTTCCATGCATTCCGAGAGTTGGTCGGAAGTCACGGGTTTGATTATACTTTTGGTGATGTCATATTTCTGGGCTAACCAGGCCTGGCTGGGTAGTGACACTTGGATTACTGGGATCGAATTATTACCATTGAGTTTAGCCGGCTGAATATCGCTAGCGAGGATGTTAACGACCATCGCACATGGACGATAGCGGATTTTATATTCTTCGAGAAGAGATGCGTCCTCTACCCGGACAATTTCCAGATCTCCTAGCCGTCGGGTGAGCATGCGGGTCATTGTCTGGTCACATCCCACCACCAGAACGGTCTGGCGCGAGGTCACTTGTAAAACTTCGGAGAGGTCAGACGTCGAAGCCGTCAGAAGATGGTATTTATTTGTCGGAAGTGGCAATGAAAAAAAGAACTCTGTTCCCACTCCTTCCAGGCTTTCCACCCATATACTACCTTCATGTGCTTCGACCAAGCGTTTGCAAATCGCCAGGCCCAAGCCGGCACCCTGTCGTTTGCGCGAGCGGGATTGATCCGCTTGGTAAAACTCATCAAAAACGTAGGGGAGTTTTTCCTTGGGAACACCCTCACCGCTATCTTTGACAGAGATCACCACCCGACCGCTTTCTTCGCTATCTTTTTCCATATGGGCAGCAACTTTTACAAAGCCTTCAGAGGTAAAGTTGCGAGCATTCTTGAGTAAGTTAATTAAAACCTGGCGAATACGCGTAACGTCAATCTCCAGAATGGGTAGATCAGATGCTAGGTCGGTTTCAAGGGCCACGGCCGAACTGGTAAACAAGTTTCGACTGATTTCGACCGCCTCCAAAATTGTCGTGCTGATTGGGACTAGCTCTTTATAAAGGGAAAAACCGAGCATTTCATAGCGCGATAAATCCAAGACATCATCAATCATCTCCAGCAGGTGTTCGCTACTGCGATAGACTTGGTAGACATCCCGACGAAGAGTAGGAGTCCAAGATACATTACCGTATGTTTCCGGTGATTTATACATCACCTCGCTAAAGCCCAAGATGAGATTAAGCGGCGTGCGTAACTCATGGCTGATATTGGCTGCAAAGCGTTCTTTCATACGGCGGGCTTCATCAGCTTGTTTACGGGCCACCAACAACTCATCCCTGATTTTTCTTTGGATAGCATAAGATATTTCCAGCGATTTTAAAACCCTGCTCACAGCCGCCCGATGCTCACGGGTTTCTTGGAGTAATTGCTCAGCGCGTTGTTGACTTGACCAAGCCCATTCCAAGGCTGCAAGAAATGTCCTCCGTAAAACGTATGTGATGAATAAACCCATGCAGAAGAGCAAAAAAAGCTCGGGAAACAAATAACTCCGCTGACCTGTTTGCCCAAGTATGAATATGAAAATTAAGACAAAAATCGTTGAAACCAATTCGGCACCCGGAACGAGCACACTGTAAATCAAACTACCTAGTAAGCTAAGTAATGGTATCCAAGGCACTGGGAGGACCCAAATTGCAGCCAGAGACCAAATAATACAACCCCAGACGAACATGTGTCGCGCCAATAATAGAGAGCGATCAAGTATAGACCATGTAATCGCCCCCAAAAGAGTTATGGATAACCAGATTAAGAATTGATTGGATTGAAGAGGGTTTTTTGGTAAAGTAAGCCAGGCGATAATCCAGGATTCGAAAGCACCCAATAAAATAATGCCGACAACCAAGTAGCGGATAATTATCTCTCGGAGCTCATCCAGATCGGCACGTTCACCTGATGGTGTAAAAGTTACAATTTTAGCCATTTGGAAGCCCTGTAGTAGATCATAGGATGTTAATTTTTTTTAGAGCCCCGATAAGATCCTCTTTGCGAACAGGCTTTTTAAGTACATAAACAGCCCCTAGAGTGAAGGCTAAATCGGGGTCATAGAACACAGAACAGATAATGACTGGAATCGCTCTGGTTACCGGGGTGGAATGCAGACGTTGGAGAATTTGCCAGCCATCCATCTCCGGGACCATAACATCGAGAAGGATAACTTTTGGCTGAATTTGTTGAGCCAATTCAATTCCTTTTGGCCCATTGTTCGAAGCCACAATATGTAAGGAGTAATCGGCTAGATAGCGTTCTAGTAGTTCAATGAATCCTTGATGGTCGTCAATAACAAGACAAACCTGTTGACGGGTTTTGATTTTAATAATTATCTCTACCTTACCTGCATTCACTTTTTGGTGAAAACTCCAGCCCAAATTCTGGGCATAGAGATCAATGGAAGGATCGGACCTCTTTTCCGGAATGCCGGCTGCATGAAATATTATTTGTAGTAAGCAATCGTCGCCACGTGGTAGCAGATTTACTTCCACAGAACCGGCCAATGCTTGTTGAATTGCCAGACTGAGCAGACCAGTGATGACCTGACGCGCTATCATTTCGTCGGTTGGGATTATCACCGAGCGCTCTGGCAAATGAAGATCAATGCTGACCGATCGCAAGGCTGACAAAGGCTGCACCGTATTACACACTACACTGACAAGTTCATTCATGTCGGTAGACTGGAATTGAGTCTCCATCTGCAGATGACCATCTTCAAGAACTGTTTCTGTTGAGGCCATCTTTTCTCCGGTAGATGGTAGACTTGAGAGGTTCTCCCAAACAATCGAAGCAATATGCTCGTCACCAGCGCGTAGGTCGCGGTAGACTTGGCGTGGGGAAAGGCCTAATTCCTGGGCGACCTGTTGAACTTCCATGCCTTCAATGTAGTGTAGACGCAACAAGTTATAAATGCGCGCCTGTGAAGAGCGGAAAGGCAGGCCTTTCTCTCCCCCGATTTTTTCCAATGCATCAAGAACAAGTTTTCGTGCTTTTTGGCCCGTGATTTCAAGCGGGGGATGACCAGCCTCTGGTGAAGTTGATACCAAAACTTTTTTCTGCAGGAGAGGAAAATCGTAAAGATTTTCCAACAAATCCCGTATTTGCTGGACAAAGTCCTGGGAAATTATCCAGTTCTCAAGCGGAGAGTGATCCATTTTATATCTGTTGTCTCCGAACCGTGATGAGGCCTTGCATGGCAAGTTGTGTTGCTTCCGAAATGCAGTGAGGACATATGTGGCAAAAATTTGTCAAATATATGGCAAAAAAATGTTGAAAAGGCAACAAAAAAAAAGGAAAATAAGTTTGTCACTAATGCCATTTATAGGTGAGCATGTGTTCTTTTGATTGACAAAACTCAACCTGAGTTTTATAAAGAAAGGAGAATAAATAAGCTTGCGAAGACAGATAAATTTTACCTCAATAATGTCAAGCACGTCTTGGTTGCCCTTGACACGTTCAAATTACATTCTGAAAGGAGTAGAAAGAAATGAAAAAGCAGATGTTCATCTTTGCGGCTGTTATCATGGCAGCCGCCATGATTCTGACAGCCTGTGGCCCTGCCGCAACACAGGCGACTGTAGCACCTCCAACCAGTGCGCCCGCGACTGCAGCACCTGCCGTGACCAAGGTCACTGAATGGGATTATTGGACCAACGAACCCCAGAAGACGCAGTACCAAACGATACTCGACGAGTGTACGGCATCGACTGGCATCACTATTGATCGACAGACGATACCAGGGAATGATTTGATTTCAAAGGTACTACTCGGAGCACAGCAGAAACAACTGCCTGACGTTCTGCGGCTCGATAATCCATACCTACAACAGGTGGCAGACACAGGAGCGCTTGCTCAACTGACCGATTACGGGGTGGATATAACCGGAATATACCCTAACCTCGTTGCCGCAGGGACGTATAAGGGTAAGATTTACGGGATCGCTCCAGGCATCAATGGGTTGGCGCTTTTCTACAATAAAGATATGTTCGCTGCAGCCAACTTGCAGCCGCCGACGACTTGGGCCGAGATCGAAAGCGATGCTGCCGCTCTGACAAAGAACGGTGTGTATGGAATTGCTTGGTCATCGACTGCAGGTGAGGAGGATCTTGGCAGTTCGAACCGTGGTTCTGGGGCGCTGGAGCCGACCTTACGAAACTCGATTCACCGCAGGCTGTCAAGGCACTTCAGTTCTTAACCGACCTGGTCAAGAGGGGCTACGCTTCCAAGTCTGTTGTCCAGTGGGGCCAAAGGCGACGTGAACGACCAGTTCATGGCCGGAAAGGTAGCGATGCAGAATAACGGCGTCTGGAACTTGGCCGTATTGGAAAAATCCAATATCAACTTCGGTGTAGTTGCTATCCCGAAGCCGGACGGCGGCGCCGCTCCTGGCCCGATGGGAGGCGAGGTCGTGACGATCCCGAATACCGGCGACACCGCTAGAATGCAGGCGGCAGGCAAGATTGCCAACTGCCTACTCTCGGATAAGATGATGCTTGAGTGGGCAACCTACGCGGCGTTCGTACCAGCGCGAGAGTCAGTGGCAGCCCAGGCTGTTGCAAACGATCCGAACATGAAGTCTTTTGTGGATGCAGCTGCTGCCGAACTGACACGGACAGGACCGCCTGCCAATCTTGGTCCAAATTACCCCAAGGTGTCTCAACCGTTGTGGACAGCAATCCAGGCGGCTCTTACCGGAGCCAAGTCTCCGCAAGATGCGCTGACCGCGGCTCAGCAAGAAGCTGAAAGTGCACTGAAAAATGACATAAAATTGTTAAAGGCGCGGCGGCGAAAGTCGTCGCGCCTTCTCTTAACCCTAAGCGGCGAAATCTGTCACCGGTACAACGTGAGGAGATCAAGGGCCTGCTTTTTCTTGTTCCGGCGATTACATATTTTATCGTTTTCTATGGATACCCGATTATCTATAACATAGAAATGAGCTTGGAGCGATACACAGCCAAATCATTGGTTACTTTGACCCCTGCCGTTTATTCGGATTCCAGAACTTTAGTCGTCTTGTCACCAATCCAAATTTCGTCACTGTTATTTGGAACACGGTTTTGTTCACCGTGGGATCGCTCTTCTTCCAGTTCACAATTGGTCTGGCGATCGCCATTTTCTTTCAACAAAAGTTTCCTTTAAGCGGTTCTCTTCGATCGGCTAATTCTCGTACCTTGGCTGGCTCCAATAATCGTTTCAGGAGCCGTATGGGTACGATTCTTCGATATGGATTATGGGATGATTAACTACATCATCCGCTCATTTCGCTTAACACGCAGCATATAGCATGGCTGACAGATCCGCATTTAGCACTGATTTCGGTCCTTATTGCAAATATCTGGATT
>CAWDYX010000004.1:0-114629 GCA_963806575.1 uncultured Chloroflexia bacterium
GGACTTGAGTAAAATTGTGGTCGCCACCCGGTTACCGGGGGTTGAAATGGGCTAGAAATGTAATCAAAGGCAAACCTCCTTTCCAAGTAGCTACTATCCATTTACGATTTGATGTCTGACCGATCCGCCTGGCCAGTCCCGAAGTCCCCGAAGGGGGAGCGTATTCGAGGGGCCGGGTTCAACAGGACTGACTGAGAGCAACGGCAAACCTAAATCGCGCACTTTTTTCAGCAAGCCATGCAACGCGGCCTGGTCAATCACCGGACCGGTCAAGAGCGTATCGCCGTCCTCTTCCAGCGTGATGGTCAGGCCCTCAAACCATTCGGCCCACCGGTCATCCAGGTGTCCCTTGAGGCGGATTTCGTAGCACTGAGGCTGGTTATTTTTTTCGTCGAATGTTTGTTTGTCACTCATCATGCGCCTCGCGTTTTTCCTTTCGTTGTTTATCTGCCCAAAGGATACCGCCCGATGTGGTGAGGCGTCATCACCACATGATGTGATTGAGGTTGTGATTATTAGTGAAAAACAAAAAGACCCGGCAGATGGTTTAAGGACACCTGTCGGGGTCGGAGTTGGGGTTTTTGGGTCAGTTAGAACAAATCGAGTTCCTCGGCCCGTTGGACAGCCGCCCGGCGATTATTGACCCCCAGTTTGTTGAAAATGTTTTTGGTGTGGGTACGAAAGGTGTTGAGCGAGACGATCAATTGACCCGCAATTTCGGGGCCGCTTAATTCGCTGCGGAGCAGCTTGAGCACTTCCAGCTCGCGTTCGCTCAAAGGCTCTATCATGTCTGGTTTTTGATGGATGATGGCTGATTTTGGCGCAGCCACCGGTTGTGTAAAGGCAGCCAGGAGTTTGTCCGCATAACCGCTCAGCGGATGGTTACGATTGCGCGATTGTTTTTCAATCAACAATCGCATCGCTTCACCTTCATCCACGAATATGCGAATATAGCCTTCCGGCTCGGCCAGGGCCAGGGCGCGTTCCAGCGCAGCGAGAGCCTGGGGGTGATTGCCCTGCGCCTCGTGTGCCAGCGCCTGCACCAGCAGGATGTCGAGCGCGCTGCCCCGGCGCTTTTGCGCTTCGGCGGTTTGCAACAGGCGTGCAAGCAGGGCGTTGACCAGCGGGTTGGCGATTTCCAGCCGGGCCAGGGTGAGGTACTCGAACTCATGCAAGTAGCTGACTTCATCTGCCAGAGAAAGCCCGCGTTCTGCCGCCCACGCCCGGGCTTTATCGACCCGCCCTTGTTTGAGATGGATGCGCGCTTTCAAGGCCGCAATGGGGCGCAGGTCAGGCACGAGGCTTTGGATATAGACCCGTTTGGCCTCGTCGAGCAGGGCCAGGGCGGTTTCCATATCGCCTGCGGCCTCTTTCAGTTGGGCCTGGGCCACATGCCAGCGGTACAGCCAATCCACCAGGGTGGTTTGCAGACCCAATTCGGCAGCTCGTTTCAAATGATGAGCGGCGAGGGTGTCATCTCCCCGCTGACGGTAGATCATGAACAATCCGAGATGATGGTGGGCAGTGATGTGTTCAGCCTCCGGGCCGTGTTGGGCAGCTACTTGCAAGGCATCCTGATAGGTCCGTTCGGCCTCGCTCAGGCGCCCCAGGCCCACCAGCATGTCGGCTACAGCAAAGGCGCTGGCAACCACGTAGACGTGATTGCCCAGCCGGGTCATGCTCTCCATCCAATCACCCATCGCCCGTGTGGCCGACTCCAGGTTGCCGCTGGCCCAGTGGGTGACCTCCAATGAGATGACGGCCTGGGCGCGCCGGTCAAAATCATCTTCGGGGATGGTTTGGAGCGCCAGTTCGGTGTATTTCACCGTTGCGGTGGGATCGCCCTGCGCCTGGGCGTTGTAGGCGCGGGTCAAAGCGATCATCGCTGGCAGGGGTCCAAGCTGCGTTTCGTTCGCCACGTCCGAACCATCCAGGCATCGTTCAGCGTCCTGCAGGCGCAATTCGCTGGCCTCCGGTTCGCCCACATCTGCGAATGCGCGACCAAGCTGGGCGCAAAGCACCGGGCGGAGGCGAATGACCTCTTCTGGCAGCTTCTTCACCCAACCCAGCCAGGCGGCCATCTGAAAACTTTCAGCCATGCCCTGCCACCCCGCTTCAGCCAACTCAGCCGCCCGTACAAAATCCCCGGCTGCGATGGCGTGGTGAAACGCCGCGCCCAGGTCGCCGTTCTCTTCATGCCACTGGCTGGCGCGCTGGTGGAATTCGGCGAATTCTTTGGGTTTTCCCAGGCGCTGGCGCAGCAAATCGCCAAAGAGATGGTGATAGCGGTACCAGCGCCGCTCGCTATCCAGCGGGACAATGAACAGATTAGTGCGTTCGAGATATTCCAGGGTTTCCTGCCCGGAAGCAGAAGGAGAACCCAAAACGGCATCACAAAGGGCCCCGCACATGCGGTCAAGGATGGATGTTCGCAGCAGAAAGGTCTGGATGCTTTCGGACTGCTGCTGCAGGACTTCTTCAATCAGATAATCCAGCACGAAATGGTGACTGCCGGTGAAAGATTGGATAAAGCTGGTGGTGTCTTGATGCCCCTGCATCGAAAGCGCGGCCAGTTGCAGACCGGCAATCCAGCCTTCGGTGCGGGTTTCCAGTGCGGCGATGCCTTCCACCGCGAGGTTCAGGCCCATCACCTGGTTGAGAAAGTCGGCGGCCTCGGCGGGGGTGAAGCGTAGGTCGGCGGCGCGCAATTCAGTCAGTTGGCCCCGGGCGCGTAACCGGGCCAGGGGGAGATGAGGGTCTTCCCGGCTGGCAATGACCAGGTGCATCTGTGGCGGCAGATGCTCGACCAGAAAGGTGAGGGCATCGTCAACCGGTTTGGAATCAATAATGTGGTAGTCGTCAAGAACGAAGATGAAGTTATCCGGGATTGTGGTGATTTCATTGAGCAGGGCTGTCAGAATCGATTCAATTGGCGGTGGCTGAGGGGATTGGAGCATCCTCAACGCCCCTGCTCCGATATTCGCCGCAATCGTCTGCAAAGCCGCGACGAGGTATGCCAGAAAGGATATGGGGTCGTTATCCCCTTCGTCCAACGACAGCCAGGCAACCGGTCGTTCACAAACAGCGACCCATTCGCTGACTAGCGTGGTTTTACCAAATCCGGCGGAAGCGGAGATAAGCGTCAGTTTGCGGCCCGGATTAAGACCCTCGTTCAGCTGCTCGATCAGGCGGGGGCGAAGGACAATTTTGGTTCGAGGTGGGGGAATAAAAAGTTTCGTAGCCAAAACTGGCGCAGGCATGGATCCATTATAAGCCATTCTCTCCGTTGTCAATTTCAATGCTTTGTCAAGCCAGGGCTTCTCAAAGTCTGACCGCCTTCCATTCCGCATTCCTCACCACTCGTGATCCATTTCTTCTTGCTTTTTACTTCTCTCTACTCTCTACTTTCTCTCCTCTATGGTAATATAAGCCCAGACCACGTCTATGAAACTTAAACTCGCCCTTGCTCAGATCAATACCAAACTCGGGGACGTCCACGCCAACCTGGAGAAGCATCTGGCCCTCGCCAGACAGGCCAGCCGGGACGGTCTGGACCTGCTGGTCTTCCCGGAACTCTCCCTGACCGGTTACATCCTCCAGGACCTCGTCCCAACCGTCTCCTGCCGTCCGGATTCGGATGACCCGGTCTTCCGGGCCCTCCTGGAGGCCAGCCGCAAGATCGACATGATGGTTGGTTTTGTGGAGGAGGATTCCCGTCACCGGTTCTATATCGCCTCGGCTTATCTCTCGCTGGGGCAGATCGTCCACGTCCACCACAAGGTCTACCTGCCCACCTACGGGTTATTCGATGAAGGCCGCTTCTTCGCCCCTGGCAACTCCGTGCGTGCCTTCGATACGCGCTTCGGGCGTTTCGGCATGCTCATCTGTGAAGATTTCTGGCACGCCTCCCCGCCCTACCTGCTCTGGCTGGACGGCGCGGATGTGCTGCTGTTTGCCTCCGCTTCACCGGGACGTGGCTTGAGCGGCGAACCGAAACTGGAATCGTCGGCCTGGGTGGAGCAAACCAACCGCGCCTATGCCGGCTTGTTTACCACCTTCGTTGCCCATGCCAACCGCGCCGGTTTCGAAGATGGCCTGAATTACTGGGGCGGCTCGACCGTCTTCGACCCGGATGGCAACCTGGTCGTCCAGGGCCCTTATTTCGAGGAAGCCCTGATTACCACCGAGATCGACCTGAACCAGTTCCACCGCACGCGTGCCCGCATGCCGCTGCTGCGAGACGAGCGCCCGGAATTGGTCCAGCGCGAACTGGAAAGGATCCTGCATGGAAAATGACTTTGCCATCGATACCGGCCTCGTCCGCAAGATCCTGACGGCTTTCATCCGTACGGAGATCACCCGGATTGGCTATTCCCGGGCGGTCATCAACCTCTCCGGCGGGATCAACTCGGCCGTTGCGTGTGCCCTGGCTTGCGATGCGCTCGGACCGCAGAATGTTCAGGCGGTCTGCCTGCCTTACAAGACCTCCTCCGCCAATTCACTCGAACATGCCCGCCTGCTGATCGACCAGTTTGGCTGTCAATCCGTCATCATCCCGATCACAGAGATGGTGGACCCGCTCATCGGACGCGAACCAGGCATGTCAGACAAACGCAAGGGCAACATCATGGCGCGCCTGCGCATGATCGTCGCCTACGACCAGTCCGAGGCCTTCAAGGGACTCGTCATCGGCACCGGCAACAAGACCGAGATCCTGCTCGGATACACCACGCTGTACGGTGATTCCGCCTGCGCCCTCAATCCCATCGGCGACTTGTACAAGACCCAGGTCCGGCAGTTGGCGCGTGCTTTGAATATCCCCGAGATCATCATCGCCAAGCCACCCTCCGCCGACCTGTGGACCGGTCAGACGGACGAAGGGGAGCTCGGCTTTACTTACGAGGAAGTGGACAAGCTGCTCTATTTGCTCGTCGACCAGCGCTACCGCCCCGAGGAATGTGTCGAGGCCGGGTTCGAAGAGAAGTTCGTCCGTGTTGTGGTCGAACGCATCCGCAGGAACCAGTTCAAGCGCATCCTGCCTCCGATCGCCAAGCTTACCAACCGCACGGTCGGCTACGATTTCCTTTACCTGAGGGATTGGGGGACTTGAAACTCCATATCCCTCCTGCCCTTAAGAACCGCCGGTACTTTTACCTGTGGGCTGGTCTGCTCGTTTCCATTGCCGGCTCGCAGATGCAGATAACCGCCCTCTTCTGGCACATCCGCAGCCTCACCGGCAGTCCGAATCCGCTCGCCTTGGGCGGGATCGGGCTGGCGCGCATCCTGCCGATCCTTGTCTTTTCCCTGGTCAGTGGACCGGTGGCGGATGCCTTCAACCGCCGCCAGATCCTCTTCATCACTCAAAGTCTGCTGGCGCTGATCGCTCTGGCGTTGGCAGTCCTGACATTTACCGGCCATATCACCCTCTGGCACATCTACGCTCTCACCGCCCTGCAGGCCGCCACCGTGGCGTTTGACCTGCCGGCCCGGCAGGCCATGGTCCCGAACCTCGTTCAGCCAAAAGACCTCTCGAATGCCTTCAGCATGCAGTCGATCGCCTCGAACACCGGCTCGGTATTGGGACCAATGCTGGCTGGTGTGGTCATCGCCACGCTTGGCCAGGGCTATACCTATTTCTTCAACGCCGTTTCGTTCCTGGCAGTGATCCTCGCGTTGATCCTGATCGGCCCCGTGGCGCAGGAAACCAGGCATGCCGCCGGGGTTAATCTTTCGGCAATGAAGGACGGCTTCCGGTTCATCTTCAGCCGCCCGATGATCCTGTCGACCATGCTGCTCGATTTCGTCGCCACCTTCTTCGCCTCGGCCAATACCATGATGCCGATCGTGGCGCGCGATATTCTCAAGGTCGGCGAAGTGGGTTACGGATTCCTGTCCGCCGCACAGTCGGCTGGATCGGTCCTGGCCGCTTTGGTCATTTCGCAAATGCACCACCTGCGCCGCCAGGGACCGCTCTTCCTGGTCGCGGTCGTCTTTTTCGGCGCGGCGACCGTGCTATTTGGAGTCTCACATATATTCATTTTGGCGTTCCTGGCCCTGGTCGTGATGGGCGCGGCCGACGCCGTCAGTACCATCATCCGCAACACCATCCGCCAGTTGCAGACCCCGGACCAGATCCGCGGGCGCATGACCAGCATCAACCAGATCTTCTTCCAGGGCGGACCGCAGTTGGGTGAAGTGGAAGCCGGGGTCGTGGCGCAACTCTTCGGCGTACCATTTGCCATCATCAGCGGCGGCGTAGGCTGCATCGTGGGCATGCTTCTCATCATGCTGAAATGGCCGCAAATGCGTTCCTATAACGGCGACGAGCCCATTCCTGCCGTGAGCCCGGCAGATTGATATTTTCCCTACGCTTACCCAACAATGCCTATACAGTTTCGCAATTCGATCATATATTGATTGACTTTCATCCCGTTTCGCACTATACTGGCAATAGAGTACCTTGCCTATGCGAGTTTTATACATATATACCCATTTTGTTTCCTGAAAGGCACGCTTTTATTTCGCGTGCCTTTCTCTATCTTCTATAGGAGATGAAAAAATGGACTCTGGAATGATCGGTAAGATCGAAAAAGCCAAACGGTACGCCCAGGAACGGGAAAGGTTCCACATCGAAGCCCTGACAGTTTCCATGGAGGGAGCCAATAATTCCCACCACATTTCCTTTGCAGACGGGAAATGGAATTGCGACTGTGACTTCTTCCACGGTCATGGCCTTTGCACCCACACGATGGCCCTCGAAGAACTCCTGAAAGGCATGCTCCCCGTCCCTGTGAAATCCTGAGCAGGCCAACCAAACAGAATCATAGACCTCCGAGGTCCTCCAGCCTCGGAGGTCGCATTTTCAGGTACAATTCCCACTTATGAACAAGCTTTCGCGTCGTGACTTCCTCAAGCTGGGCGGCCTGACCCTTGCCAGCCTGGCTTTCACATCCTTCCTGCCGGAAGTTACCGGCTTCGAAGATGGGGATCTGGTGCGGGTGGCCACAGTCGATCCCAGGGGAGTTCCCGTTTACAAAGAGCCAAACGACAAGAGCCTGATCGTCCGGAACTGGGAGCGCGACACCTTGATCCACGTCTATGAGACGGTCACGGTCGAGACTCCCGGTAACAACCCGCACTGGTATCGCGTCTTCGGCGGGTACATGAACGCGGCGCGCCTGCAAAAGGTGCGGGTCCATTACAACGTTCCGCTCTCCAGCATGCCGGCTGAAAAACTTCTATCCGAGGTCACCGTCCCGTTCACCCAGGCATACCGCTACAACCAATGGGACGGCTGGTTTCCAATCTACCGTCTGTATTACAGTTCAACCCAATGGATTACCGGCATCGATGCCGGCCCGGATGGCAAGGCCTGGTACGTGATCCAGGATGAAGCTGATAAGAATTTGCACTACTACGTCCCCACCGTGCAACTGCGGCCCATCTCATCCCAGGAGATCACGCCCATCTCCCCGGATGTGTCCATGGCGGACAAGCGCATTGACGTCAACCTGACCACGCAGACCCTCACCTGTTACGAAAATGAGCAGGTTTTCATGACCACCCAGGTCTCGACCGGGCAGGGTAGTTTGCTGGCAACTCCAGCCGGGAACTTCAACATCATGGTCAAACTCCCCTCCCGGAATATGAGCACCTCCAGCCCGCTTGCCGATGATATCTTCCCATTGGTGGGTGTGCCCTGGACCAGTTTCTTTACTGCCGAAGGGCACGCCTTCCACGGTACCTACTGGCACGACAATTTCGGGTTTCCGATGAGTCACGGCTGCGTTAATATGCGCAACGAGGATGCGCTGAGACTTTTCCGCTGGACACGCCCCACCAGCGGGTTCGAGAATATCAACAAGCAGACTCTCGACATCAAGGGCTACGGGACTTCCGTGAAAGTTCACTACTGATCATGCCCACTCTGAGCTGGCCTTCGAAAGCACTCCCAGATCCGGATCCTGCCGACCTGATCCTGGATTCGGTCATCTACCCGCATGGGCAGGGCTATCCGCTTGGCATTCCCGAAAGCCACCTCTATCTTGGGGATAACCTGCGGCTGATGGCTGCCCTGCTGCCGGAATATGAAGGTCACCTGGACTTGATCTATGCCGACCCGCCTTTTTTTACCAACAAACAATACCCGGCCCGCATCGGGCGTGGTGAAGATTCCCGCCGCCCGCTGGAATGGGAATTGGCGGATGGCTATGGCGGATCATTGGGAGGATATGGATGCCTACCTGAATTTCCTTTATCCACGTCTGGCGCTCATGTACCGCCTGCTCGCCCCGCACGGGAGCCTCTACCTGCACCTGGACTGGCATGCGGACGCCTGCGCCCGTCTGCTGCTCGACGAGATTTTTGGACATGACCGTCTTCTGAATGAAATCATCTGGATTTACCACGGACCCTCCCCTATTCGGAGTGCCTTCAACCGCAAGCACGATACCATTCTCGTCTATACCAAAAGCAACCAATACACTTTCAATGTCAATGCGGTCCGGGAGCCTTACCATCCCAATACGCTTAAGACCTTCAAGTCATCTGCCAGAGCCGGGTTCGGAAAAATACCCAACCTGGAGCGCGGCAAGGTCCCCGAAGATTGGTGGTATTTCCCGGTCGTGGCTCGTCTCCACAACGAACGCACCGGCTATCCCACCCAAAAACCCGAGGCGCTGATGGAGCGCATCGTGCTGGCCTCGTCCAATCCCAACGACCTAGTCGCTGATTTCTTCTGCGGCTCCGGGACCACTCCGCTTGTCGCCTCCCGGCATGGGCGCCGGTTCCTGGCGTGTGATGATACCTGGCGCGCCGTCCACACCACACGCAGCCGCCTCTCTGAACAAGGCCGCCCTTTCACCCTGCAACGGCAGGCTGATTGTGCCATCCCTGCCGCGCTTGCTCCCATCCAGGTCGACCTGCACGCGGATGCCATCCGGCTGGTGGATGCTCCGGAATTGGATTATTGGGATGTGGATCCCGACTGGGATGGGGTTTCCTTCCGCAGCGCCATGCAGGCCCGCCGTCCGAACCGTGCCGGGAAGATCCCCCTGGAAATAAAACTGCCCGCTGCGCCGACGAATGTCTGCTTGCGGGCCGTTACCGTAGACGGGCAACAGATCCAGCTAAACGTCTAGCCGGTATCCCACTCCCCTGATCGTTCTTAAAAACTTCGGATCCTCCGGATCCACCTCGATGGCTTGCCGCAGCCAGGATATGTGCACATCCAGCGTGCGCGTGTCATCGGTGTAATCCGTCTCCCAGACATGGGAGAAAAGCGCCTTGCGTTCAATCACTTCACCCTGGCGTTCGATCAGGGATTTTAGCAGTCGCATCAAACGTGGTGTCAGACGGGTCTGCTTGCCCAGGCAGCGGACAATGCGTTTTTCAACATCCAGTCGTATCGGCCCGGCGTGGATGTTGTCGTTGGCATCCCCTGGCAGGAGGTGCCGGATCCGGTTATCCAATTTTTGAGCGGTAAAGGGCAGCGAAAGGATAACGTCCGCATCCACCTTCTCGATTTCGCGGTCGGGATCGAGGATCAACAGGATGGGCATTTTGGGGGCTTTCTCCCGCAGCGATTTGCACATGCGTTTACCGCTGGTGCGTAAGGAAGCCGCGTTGACCACGATCACGTCAGGGTTAAATCCGTCGCCGAGGCGCACCAGCGCCTCGCTGCCGTTCGTTACTGCTTCGACAACGAAACCTTTTTTACGCAGGGCGGGGACGAAACCAGGATGGTCTGCGTGTTTGCCCTCAATGACCAGAAGTGTGGAATCTCTCATGGGAATTAGGTGCATCAATCCGGAAGGATTTGCCCATTATACACCAATGTTAAAGAATCCGTCTCCATCCATGGTACCATTTCCTAGGCCCCCCATTTCTTGTGTGTCAAGCCGTGATGGGTCTAAAACCTGGCCTTCCCAACCCGGCGGGCCTCTGGTAAAATCAGCCCCCGGAGCGTTGTACCCTTCGCTCTAATCTTCCTGATAGAAAGGGCTTGAAAAGAAATGAAAGTACTGCTTGTCAAGGACGTTTACAAACTCGGACGCGCTGGCGATGTGAAAAAGGTTGCCGATGGTTATGGCCGCAACTTCCTTATTCCGCAAGGTTTGGCTGTGCTGGCCACCCCCGGCGCAATGAAGACGGCGGAACGTATCCGCCTGAAGGCCACCGAACGCCGCACCCTTCTCAACGATGAAATGAGTGTGGTAGCCGAGGCGCTGAAGAATGTCCAGATCGCTTTTGGCGCCCGTGCTGGTGAAACCGGCAAGTTGTATGGCTCGATCACCTCTCAAGAGATTGTGGATGCCATCCAGCAGAAATGCGGTTATACCATCAAGCGCCAGCAGTTGGATATGCAACCCCTGCGCACCCTGGGCGAGCACACCATCCGGATCCGCCTGACGATGGACCAGATCCCGGAGATAAAAGTAACCGTTTACCGGGAAGGGGAAGCTGAACCCAGCCTGCCAATCGAAGAGCCCGCTGAAAAGGCGGAAGAACAGCAGCCTGCCAAGGCTGCACCGGAAGAGACTGCCGAAGCTTCCGCACCCGCCGAGGCCTGATTACTAAAAGCGAATAACTACCCAACATCACCGGTCCAACCTGCAGGGGAACCGGTGATGTTTCATTAAATATAATGACAGAGACCATTGGTCAACAACTCAAGCAGGCCCGCGAAGCGCGTAACCTGACTCTTAATAAAGTCACCCAGGCCACACACATCCAGGCGCGTTTCATCGAGGCCATGGAAGCCGGCGATTTCGAATCTCTGCCATCGCCGGTACAGGCGCGCGCATTCCTACGTCTTTATGCTGAGTTCCTCGAACTCTCGCTCGATGACCTGATCGCCCGCCAGCGCCTCAACGTCGACAAAGCACATGACGCTTTCCTTACTACAGCACCTGCGCCAATTCGGAATCAAGCGCCGGAAGAATCAGCGGAAAATCCATCCATAACCGCACCTGACCGGGAAGATCCGGCGGGTAAATCCCTGCAGCCAATCCCGGGAAAGGCCAGGGGGCACATCCCTCGCCCCCGGCGAAGCCTGCCTCAGCCAGGAAAAACAACAAAAAACGTCAAGCCCGCCAAGCAAGACACACCTTCCGGGCCAGAGCGCATTCACGGCAAGCCGGCCAAGTCCAGGAAAACAGAGATTCGGGAACCCATCCCGGACGAGCCGGAAGAATTCATTCCACCAGAAAGGATGCCTGCGAAGCTACGGTCGCAAGCCATCTTCACCAATATCGGGAATTCTTTACTACAACGTCGTGAATCGTTGAGTCTTACGTTGGACGAAATCGAGCACCACACGCACGTCCGAAAGCATTACCTGCAGGCATTGGAGCTGGGAGATTTCGACCATCTGCCATCCTCGGTCCAGACACGCGGAATGTTGAATAACTATGCCCGCTTCCTCGATATGGATGTGGATGCCATCCTGTTGCAGTTTGCCGAAGGTCTGCAAGCCCAAAGGTTGGAGCGCCAGCCGGCGCAGGTGGAAATAACACGGATTTCGGTGGCAAAATCCTCACCCAAAACCGTTCAGCCTTCCGGCCTGCAGCATTACCTTTCCATGGATGTTCTCGTCGGCGTCGGGCTGGTTCTGGTTTTGCTTGTTTTTGCCATCTGGGGCACCAACCGCATTATAGGACTACGCTCTGCCATCACACCGCAACCAACTGCTCAATCCATTTCCGATATACTGGTTGCTTCGACGGAGGCAGCCACCCCCACTCCGTTGCACACCAGCGAACCGGGCACTGGTGTGGTAATTCCAACAGTGAGTTCCACGGCCATTGTGACGGTTCCGGCTGCCGGTCAGGGACCGGTCCAGGTTGTGCTCGTCGCCCTGGAACAGTCTTTTGTGCGTGTGACTGTCGATGGAAAAAAACTTTTCGAAGGGCGCGTCGAGGCAGGAACGGCTTATCCTTTCGATGGGAACACGCAGATTGAGATCCTCACTGGCAACGGCGCAGCTGTCAGTATTTTGTTCAACCAGAGTGACCTGGGACCGATGGGAAACCTTGGACAGGTCGTGGATCGCATTTACACCGCCAACGCCATCCTGAACCCGACCGCAACCTTCACACCCTCACCGACCATAACACCCATTCACTCGCTCACACCCTCTCCATCACCAACGCCGCGCGTAAGCAGCACGCCTCAGAAGCCTGCCGCAACGCCAGAGCAATAGGTGAGGATTATTTGGAATATTCGTGTTGACGGTTGTTAACCCGATACCTCTTCGCCATGAATCGAAAAACCTTTCACCTGACCTCCCTCGGCTGTGCCAAGAACACCGTCGATTCTGACTCCATGGCCCAACTGCTGGTACGCGACGGCTACCGGCCTGTCGGCGCGCCTCAACAAGCCAGTGTACTGGTCGTCAACACTTGCGGATTCATAGGACCTGCACGCGAGGAATCTTATTCCGTCCTGCGTGCCCTGGCCGAAACCAAACGTCCGGGGCAGTTACTCATCGCCGCAGGGTGCCTGACCCAGCGTTATGGCGCGGAGGTGGCGCGCCAGGTGCCCGGCGTGGATGGTATCCTTGGCACCCGCCGCTGGATGGATATCGTTCAGGTCGTACGCACGCTGCGCAAAGGCTCTTATCCCGAACCGCTCTACCATCTTCCGGAAACACCCACGATCGGTCTGGACGAGAACGGAACATTGCGCGCCAGCATCGCCGGGGCCAGCGCGTACCTGAAGATCGCGGATGGCTGCCGCCGTCCTTGTGCGTTCTGCGCCATTCCACTCATCAAAGGTACCACCGTCAGCCGACCACCCGAAACGATCCTGGAAGAAGCCCGTCGCCTGCATGGGCTGGGTGTGCGAGAGCTCGTCCTGATCGCCCAGGACACCACCGATTACGGGCACGACCTGGGAATGCAGGACGGTCTGGCGGACCTGCTCGAGCGAATGACCAGGCTTGTTCCAGAGCTGGATTGGATCCGTATCATGTACGCCTTCCCTGGTTACGTCACTGACCGTCTGATCGATGCCATGGCAGCGCATCCGCAAATTCTACCGTACCTCGACATTCCGCTCCAGCACGCCCACCCGGCGACACTCACCCGCATGCGCCGTCCCGCCAACATGGACTGGGTTTATGCGACCATCGCAAAAATGCGCCGGGCTCTGCCAAAGCTGGCCATACGCACGACTTTCATCGTCGGCTATCCCGGCGAAACAGAGGTGGAATTCCAGACCCTTTTGGATTTCATCCAGGAGCTGCGCTTCGACCATGTTGGCGCCTTCCAATTCTCGTTCGAACCGGGCACGCCTTCCGAACCGCTCGGAGACCCGGTGCCAGCCGAAGTCAAGGAAGAACGTTATCAAAGGCTGATGGAACTCCAGCAGACCATCTCACTCCAGATCAACCAGTCCTGTGTCGGGCAGACCCTGGATGTTCTTTTCGAAGGTCACAACGAACAGGGCCTGTCCATCGGCCGCTCCTACCGTGATGCACCGGAGATCGACGGGTTGGTACTTGCCGAAGGACAAGCGGAAATTGGCAGCCTCCTCCCGGTGAAGATTACCGGAGCGATGGCTTATGATCTGACCGGTGAGGTAATTCGTTAAACTGTTGCAGATTCTTTCCCCCGTAACGGGCCAGCGAAAACCCATAAGAAGATCGCCATCCCAATCAGAGCCGCCGGGACGGAGTAAACCGCGTCGAGGACGGTGATCGTGAAGAGCGAGGGACTTGGCAATACAGTGATCGTGTAATTGGCAACTATGACCGAGAAAAGGTTGTTGGCGGCGTGTGCACCCAATGCCAGTTCCAAGCGCCCGTCCCGCAGGGAGATGTAGGCAAGGGAAAAACCGAAAGCAAAATAGTAAAACCCCAACAGGGGATAATTTACCGAAGCCTCCGGGTTCATCAAATGCGGCAGACCGAACAACAGGCCGGAAATCGTGCTTAAAGTCCAGATATTACGCAAGCGCAGGCCGGCCGCCTGAAGGACGTACCCGCGAAAGAATAACTCTTCCGCGCAAGTCTGGATGGGGATAAAGATCAGTGCCAGAAAGACAAATGGGACGAAACGGCGCATGTCGAGGCTCCAGACATATCGTCCCGGATACAGGAGCGCTTCGACCGCGGACATCAGCACAGCCAGTCCAAACCACAAGCCAAATCCCTGGAACAAACGCCCCCAGGCAATCGAATGGGCAGGAGTGATCAGCGTCCGCAAGGGGCGTTGATGGAGGAACCGCATTGCCAGATAGATCCCGCAAATAAAGAAAACGGAAGCCAGCATGAGCGCCACGAAACCGGACAGCGTGTCCATGCCAGGCAGAGCGCCAGCACTGCTGCCAGCCCGCCAGCCGTCCCTGACCACGCCCCTGATGACCATGGCTGCAGCCGGCAGATTGCCGAGGATCTGCCACATGAACAGCATCAGCAGTACCGCAAGGACGAAGCGCCACCAGTCATTCTTTCCCAGCCGGGCGAGATCCAGATAGGTCTGCATGCGCTCCTTTGTCAAAGCGCGACGGATTCCCGTCGCGCTATCATTGATCGAAAATCACAATTACTCACTAGCAAGGCTTTTGCAAGGTGATCTTGTGAAAAAGTTTACGGCGTCGGCACCTGGGGGGAAGGCTGAGGCGCAGTCTTGGTCGCAGCCGGAGCCTTGGTTTTCTTGGGTTTTGGCGTAGTTTCGCCCACACATTGATTCCGGACTGCTGTGGCGGTCGGGTAAACGGTCGCATTGTTCGGACTGTCGATGGAGAAGGCGTCCTTGAATTGATTGTTGGCTCCACAGAAATCACCGCTTGCCCATAATTGGTTGGCATAACCGATGGTGGCCAGCCGCCAACGCTCTGTAGCCGACGTACAGGTGGAATCCGCCAAGTGCGGCACGCTGGCCATCACCTGGGCGAATAAATTCTGGGCCTGCACCCAGTCCTGATCCCAGAAACTGGCGCCGGCGATGTACATCCTCGCCCAGGTACGCAAGCCATCGGCAGCCGTATCCAGAGGCCCGAAGGCCTCCGCCATGGTCAGGTCGTAGATCCCCCCTTCCAGGTTGATGTTGAGGTCATGGCAGTATGCGTTGGGTTCAAAGGCTTGCGGGTAGATTTTGCACATGCCCCGGTTGCGCAGGGAAATATAGTACATTCCATCCACTTCGGCTGTATGGTAGGTCACATCAGCCTTGCGCAGGGAGTCGAGTTTGGCAATAATGCCATCCCAGTCACGCGCGCACAAATCCGCGCCGGGAGCGGAAAGAAGCGCAATGACGTTATTGTAGATTTCATCGACACCGCGCGAGTCAGCAGTCGGGGACATGCTCGGGGTAAGGGTGAGGGTGGGTGAGGGTGTGATCATCATCTGCACAAGCAGGTTCGTATAAGCGGCCTGCACTCCCGGAAATTCCGGGTCGTGTTGGAGGATGAACTCGAAGTGCTGTTTGGCAACCTCAAATTCGCCCGCTTTGACGGCTTCCACACCCAACTGGTACTGTTCCTGGAGCTGTCCGGTCACGAGTGTATCCTGGGCGGAATAACGCTTGCCCATGCCGGAACCATAACCGCCCAGAATCCCGATGGCTATCAATACCACGAGAACCAGCGCGGCCAGCCAGCCCGGGAATTTCTTCCTGGCCGCGGGGGAAGGCGCGGCGTTGACAGCATGAGGTTGTGTATCCTTCATTTCATTTTCAGACATGCGGGCGATTATACCCCATGTTTACAGGCGGAATAAAATGCGCATCTCCGGCCAGATGAGCGGCAGGCAGGCGCCAAAACCGAGCGGCAGCGCCACCAGGCTGGATACCACGCCCGAAAGCGGCAGCCAAAGCGCCAGACCGTAGGCCACGCCTCCGCCGATCAGGGCGCCCGCCAGTCCACGCAGAAGGGAAGAACCAAACGTCACTTTCGCCGGGAGCAGGCGGTTGAGCCAGACAAGCAGGAGGGTTGCCTCGATCGTGAAAGCCATTTCAATCAAGGCAATCCCGGGCGCGCCCCAGCCCGGCCAACGCAGCAGGATCAGCGCCCCGCCGCCGATGAAAATAGCCGTGTTCAGGAAGGACGCCGCCAGCGGCCGCAAGGCATCCTTGCGGGCGTAGAAGGCGCGTGCGGCCACTTCGAGCACCGATTCCCCCGTCAGCGCCAGAAGGTAGACCCGTACCGTCCAGGTCACCACGGTTGTCCCGGCCTCATCCAGGCCAAAGACGGCCCGCACCAGCGGGTGCAATATCACCGCCAAGATGGCCGCCACCGGCAGGCACAGGGCCACCAGCACACGCACGGCCCTTTCCACCGTGAGGCGGAAGGAGGACCAGTCCAGGCGGGCGGCCTGCTCGGAAATGGTCGGCAGGAGCGCCGTCCCGATGGCCGTGCCGATCAGCGTCTCGGGCACCTGCATGATCATCCAGCCGATCGCCAGGGCCGAGATGGCGCCCGATCCAGGCAGGCGTGAGGCCAGGTTGTCGCGGGCGATAAATGTAGCCTGGATGAAGAACATCGTGATCAAGCGCGGGCCGACCAGCCTGAGCACCTGCCGGACGCGTTCATCCTTAAGGCTGACCGAGGCAGTCCAATGAAAATGGTACTTCACCAACCCGGGGATCTGGATGGCCAGATGCAGAACGGCACCCAGGATGACACCGTACACCAGCCCGTAGACACCCAATCCGAAAGCCGGCAACCTGACCGGCCCGAAAGAATAGGGTTTGGTTGGAGACAGCACCAGCGCTCCAAAGATCTGCCCGACATTGTAGAAAATGGGCGCCAGCGCGGGGAACAGGAAATGCTGGTTGGCCTGCAGGCCCGACATCACCAGCCCGCTCATGGAGAAGATCAGGGTGGCGATCAGGTTCAGCCGCATCAGGTTGGCCACCAGGATGTGTTGGGAAACCGTGAAGCCCGGCACGATCCCGATCTGCGATTCCACGATGGGCCGGGCAAAGACGGCGATCCCGGCAGCCAGCAGTGCCGCCGCAAGGAAAAAGATATTGGCGACGCGCGAGAATACGTTCCAGAGATCACGCCTGCCGCTGGCAGTCAGGGTCTCGCTCAGGACGGGGATGAGCGCCATTGCCAGCGTCCCGCCGGAGATGAGCGCATACAGCAGATCCGGCAGGTTGTTGGCCGAGTTGAAGGCGTCGAAGGCCGCAGACAACTGGAACTGGCGCGTGACGATCATCGAGCGCAGGAATGCCAGGGCCTTATCCAGTCCGAACAGGAAGAAGAGCAGCAGCGAGGTGCGGGTAAGGAAGCTCAGTTTCTTCATCTAATTGCGAGCCACTCAAGCACTTTTTGGATCATCGCGTCCCAATACACCCAGCGATGGTCGCCAGGTGTTTCTTCGTAGGTGTAATCGAACCCGAGCGGGCGGATGAAGTCCCGGAAGCGCAGGTTATCAGCATACAGGACATCCTCCGTCCCACAGTATTGGAACAGCCGGGGCTTGTTCGCCGATCGGGAGACATTCTGCGCCAGCTCGAACAGGTCATGCGGACTGCCCGGAACCTTTTCCAGGTCGCCGAAGATATTCCGCATCCTCTCAAGCCAGGCGGCGTTTTCGGGATCGTCGTGTTCCTTGACCAGCTCGCGGATATCCAGCGCACCGGAGAGACTGGCCGCGGCTGCGTAGAGATCCGGGCAGGAGAGGGCCAACTTGAAAGCCCCATAACCGCCCATCGACAGGCCGGCCACGAAGGTGCCGGAGCGTTCGATGGAGAGCGGGAACAGGTCGTGGACAATTGCCGGCAGCTCTTCGGTCAGGAAGGTGAAGAACTTCCCACCGTGAACCATATCCGTGTAGAAGCTATTTTGGACGGCCGGCATGATCACGGCCAGGTTGAGGCCCTCCGCATAGCGTTCGATCGAAGTCCAGCGCTGCCAGGCTGTGTGGTCGTCCGTATACCCATGCAGCAGGTAAAGCACGCGGAAGGGTGGGTGAAAGAGATCCTGCGGATCAGATGACTTGCGCTGCGGCAGGAGCACGTTCATCGTGCAGCGTCCGGGGAGCACATCGGAAGAAAAATGGACTTCACTCAGGATCATAGTATTCTCCTAATCTTGAACGTTCAACGTGTTGACGTGTACCGTGTTATCGAGTTACGGGTTAACTTTTACCCAAGTTTCCCAATTACGGCCTCAACCGCTTCGAGGATCTCCCCGGATTGCACCAACGCTTTCATGGCGTTGTGGTCAGGGTAGAGCGGGCGGTCCACTTCGAGATGGGCGACATGCCTGCGGATGACCTCCCGGGCAGTCTGTGTGCCTTTGCCGGGCGTGAACGACCGGAAGTCCAACGCCTGGGCGGCCGCCATGAACTCGATCCCGAGTACGCCAAATGCGTTATCCAGGATCTGGCCGTTCTTGAGGGCCGTGTTCATGCCCATCGAGACGAAGTCCTCCTGGTCGGCTGCGGCCGGGATGGACTGCACGCTGGCCGGGGCGCTCAGGAGACGCTGTTCGACGATCAGGTGATCGGCAGTGTACTGCGAAAGCATCAGGCCGGAATAAAAGCCCGGCTCGTGCGCCAGAAAATCCGGCAGGCCCTGCGAAAGGGCCGGGTTGGTCAGCCGGTTCAGGCGCCGCTCGGAGAGCACACACACCATCGTGATGGCGGCGCCAGCCATATCCATCGGCAGAGCCACCGGCGAACCCTGGAAGTTGGCCCCGGTAAGGGTCAACCATTGTGCGGGCGAGTCATGACTCGCCCCTACAGGCACGAAGATCGGGTTATCACCCACGCCGTTCAGCTCGATCTCCACCTGCGAGCGGGCGAAGGCGATGGCATCCCGGGCTGCCCCGATCACCTGCGGGGTGGAACGCATCGAGTAGGCATCCTGCACCTTGGTCTTCATCTTGCCGGTGGTCAGGTCCGAGCCATCGATCAGCTTGATAATATTTGCGGCGCTCGTCACGGCGCCGTCGAAGCCGCGCAACTCGTGCAGCCTGGCGTTGTAAGGCTTGAGATTGCCGAGCAGGGCTTCGATGGACATGGCCGCGGCGATCTCGGCCTGTTTCAGGAAGCGCTCCATATCATAGATATGCAGGGCCGACATGGCCGTCAGCAGGTTGGAGCCGTTGATGGCCGCCAGCCCGTCACGCGCCATTAATCCGGGCACGGGGATGGAAGCCCGCCGCATGGCTTCAGCGCCCGGCAGCCGTTCGCCCTTGTAAAAGGCCTCGCCCTCCCCCAACAGCAGCAGGGCGGCCTGGGCCATGGGCGCCAGGTCGCCGGAAGCCCCAACGGAGCCTTTCTGGCAGACCACCGGCGTGACGCCTTTGTTGAGCATCTCGATGAATGCCAGCGGGATCTCAGGCCGGCAGCCCGAGTTACCGTGGGCGTGGACGTTGATGCGGCCTGCCAGCGCCGCCCGGACGTGTTCCACAGGAGCGGGCTCGCCGATCCCGGCGGCGTGATTGTAGATCAGGTATTTCTGGAATTCCCTGACCTGCTCATCGCTCAATATTTTTTCGGAGAACTCGCCGATGCCGGTGTTGGTGCCATACAAGATCTCATGGGCGGCCAGTTTCTGCTCCAGCATGGCCCGGCAGACCCGGATGCGCTCCAGGGCGGCGGGAGCCAGCTGCACTTTTTCGTTATTGCGTGCTATCGCAACCAATTTTTCGATCGTGAGGGAAGAACCGTCGAGGGTGATGGGCATGGGATCTCCTTGGGGTGGTTAGACTTGCGAGTTCTTAGAGAACTCGGAAGTCTGCGAGGCAACCCGATTGTACACCCACCTGTTGGCATTTGGCGTTTGGCAGTTGGAGAGAGCGGAAAAGAGAGTGGATAGCCTTCAGAAGCGAGTGGGTATTTATTCCTCAGGATCAAATACGAGCGCAAGCGCAGGACGATGATTAACTATGAAGAAGTTGAGAGTGGAAAAAGAGGATTTGATCCTCAAGAACGAAAAAAGGAATAAATATGTTCCCGTAAAAGCACCGGGAGGCGACGGTTGAATGAAGCGTGGGCGTTCGGAAACACGATCCAGCCACAGATACCCTGCGGGTACGATGTGGATGGGATAAAAAGGATTTACAGGAGGTTTCAGTTGGTAAGGTGCAGTGGAAAAAACGGCAAGGATAACTATGAGACGCCCTTGCCGCGCAATAATAATAAAACAAATGTTCTATTTTGTCAATTCTCTTGGATAATTTTCAGGGCTTATCTATTTTTCGATGTTTGAGGCCGTTCCAGCTTCCCCAGCCCCCCTGTCCTCCGCCCTTTCGCTACTGTGTGGTGCAGGCGGACATCCCCCCATTTTCGCCATTTTTATCTTGGACAAGCCAGAGTTATGTTAGGCGAAAATAGGGGGAACGAAGAGGCGGGATGCGCTTGCCCACGCGATGGATTTGTTGTATAGTTATTTCAGGATGAGTTTAATCATAATTTGCATCGTACTCCGAAGTGAACAGAATACAGATCGTCCAAAATCAGTTATACGATCCGCTTCTACACTAGTTAGCCACCTTCCTTGCAAATCATAAAAAAAAACAATGAGCCAAATCAACGAGTTACCAGAATCCGTAATCGAAAAACTTGGTTATTATGTTTACATGTTGATTGACCCCGAAACCAACAAAGTCTTTTATATTGGCAAAGGCACTGGAAACCGAATATTTGCCCATATCAACAGCGCAATTTCTTCACCACTTAAAAGCGACAAACTCAGTAAAATCCGCTTGATTCATTCAAAAGGCTTGCAGGTCAAACACTCAATTATCAGGCATGGACTTACTGAAAAAGAAGCCTTTGAAGTTGAAGCATCCTTGATAGATTTTATTGACATTCGAGAATTAACAAATATTGTGATTGGTCATCATTCAGATAATCGTGGTCTCATGAGTATCACAGAAGTTATTGCTCAATATAATGCCCCCGATATTGAAATAGCCGAGCCTGTGATTTTAATTACTGTTAATCGTTTGTTCAGGCGTAACATGAATGGCGATGAACTTTATGAAATAACTCGTGGCAATTGGGTCGTGGGTGAACGAAGGAATAAAGCAAAATTTGCGTTCTCTGTTTATAATGGCGTTGTTAGGCAGGTTTATGAAATTCAAAAATGGCATCCTATCAAGGCACGAAGCCAAGACGCAAAGACACAAGACCGCTGGCGATTTACTGGTATTGTTGCCCAAGATTTACAGCATTATATCGGTGGCTGTGTTGAAAAATATATTGGGGCGCAAAATCCCATAAAATATGTTAACTGTTAAATCAAAACGGTGGCTAACAAAGCGTGCAGTGGACGTGTGGGATTCTGCGCGGTTTACAAGCATTTTTCCCTGGCCTGACGGCCAGGACAGGCTGGCTTAGGGCTTTTTCTGCTCTCAAACATTGTCGACGCATGCCCACTAGCGGGTGACGCAAACCGTTAAGCTTTGTAAAATTTACGATTAAGGTATTCAAATGACCTTTATTGAAACATTTCGACATCAGTCAAAAGTTTTGTCGGCTAAATCATTAGCTTTAGAAACTGTTCACCATGATGGTGATCGGGGCGTAGAAAGGGAAGATTTGCTAAGCGAATTATTGTCTCCCCTTCTTCCCGAAAAGATTGGGATAGGTCGCGGAGAGATCAGAGCCACAAATGGACATTGGAGCAAGCAGGAAGACCTTATTTTATATGACAAATTGAATTGCCCCCGTCTATTCGTGGGGAGTAGGTCGCAGATATTCCCCATCGAGAGTGTCGCAACCATTATTAAAGTGAAGTCAACGCTTGGAACCAAAGAAATTAAAGATGCGACGAAAAATATTTCAAAAGCAAAGATGTTATCAAAATCAGGCATGTCGACGCATGTTGCACCAGGATCAATTAGCTTTGGTCAACCTACACCAATATTAGGCTGCCTTTTTGCTTATAACTTAAGCCTTAAGCAAGAAACATTTTACAAAAGATGGATAGAGTTTCAATTATCGATACCATCTGAACAGAGGATTAATTTGGTGTGCGTATTGGATGGATATACAATAATTTCTGCGGATAAAATATTCCATCTTTGGGATAACCTTAACAATGATTCAATCAATTCCATCATGTTCTTTGAATCAAAAGAAGATACTTTAATGACTTTTACTTTGTGCCTCTTTCGAGTTCTGGCCGAGTATCATTTCGGAATACCTGATCTCTTCAAATATTATTTTAGTGATAACCAATCCCTGACTTTCCCAATGAAGTGGTTCAAGAAAGAATGAGTGATATAGATCCGGCCCAGCACTGGCTGTTAAGAAACAGCTTTTCATCCGATGTTTCTTGTGGATTGAAGGATGGCCAGCCATTCGGGCGGATTCCAGCTGGTCACAATAGAACGGGGCAAGCAGTGGATCCGCCGCTTGGAAATCGGCGCGGTTTGCCAGAATTGGTGCGATAATGAGGAGACGGACGACGGGCTTCGGGAAAAGTGGAGGTTGACGAATGAGGAGCAATTAGTAAGTGAGAGTTCCCATGGCACAAGTTGTTTTCATCTCATACTCAAATAATGACCAACTTGTCACTGATGGCATCAGTGTAAACCTGGAAGCGGAAGGGATACATTGTTGGAGGAAGTATGAAATCTCAGCTGCAAAATAATAGGATGCGCCTGTGGTTGATATCTTTTTTACTCATAGTGGTTTTGATAATTGCTGGTGGTTTGTTACTTCTGGGGCGACAAGGCAAAGGGCCATTGGCTCTCATGGCAACAAGAACTTCAACGCCCACTCACACTCCCACACACACCCCAACCGCAACTCCGACCTCAACTCCAACCCCTACTCCTACTCCTACCCTTACCTCTACCCCCACCCCAACCCAAACACCGACACCCACGCTAGGCATCGGTTCCACCTGGGTTTCGCCGATGGATAACATGGAAATGGTCTTCGTGCCTGAAGGCCCCTTTACGATGGGAAGCACCATCGAACAGATAGTGGCAGAATGTCAAAAAGCAGGAATCCCATGCCGGAGTAGTTGGTATTCCAACGCAACGCCGCCTCACCAGGTCATACTGGACAGCTTCTGGATGGATAAAACCGAAGTGACCAATGCGATGTATTCCCTGTGTGTGCAAATCGGGGTTTGCCAGCCGCCGAGCAATTTTGCCTCCGCCACGCGTAATTCCTATTATGACAATCCAGAATACGACAATTACCCGGTCATTTACGTCTCTTGGGTCGAAGCCCAAACCTACTGCCAATGGGCGGGGCGGCGCCTACCCACCGAGGCTGAATGGGAGAAAACCGCCCGCGGTATTAACGCCTATCTGTACGCTTGGGGAAACACCTTCCCTAGCTGCAGTCTGGCAAATTACACTCGTTATCCATATTACCAGATGGCTGACTGCATTGGCGATACCACCGCTGTGGGTAGTTATCCTTCCGGAGCCAGCCCGTACGGGGCGCTGGACATGACCGGTAATGTCTGGGAATGGGTAGCGGATGTGTATGGAAGGGATTATTACAGCCAGTCGCCGGCGGAGAACCCACAGGGACCCGCCTCGGGTAATTATCGCATTATGAAGGGCGGTGGTTTTGGGAACACGGAGAACTTCATCAATTCCCCATTCCGCGGCACGGCCGGTCCCGGTACTAATTCCCTCTCCGGTGGCGGGGGTGTTGGTTTCCGTTGTGCGCGCTCGCATTGATTTCTGAATCCAGGGTGATGATCCCAGTGCCGCAAGAGATCATGGAGAATCTATTTGGGAAGGGAAGAAGTGTGCAATAATTGAAGCATCACACGACGAAAATGGATCCTCCTTGGGCTGCTGGTGCCGGCGCTGGGGATTCTGCGACATTTTCACCTGTGCCTGCCCCTGTCCCGTCCCGGGCCAGGGACGGGGCGGCACGGTGCAGGCAAGTATTTTCCTCGCTTCGAGTTTTTTCTGCTCCCACCTGTGCCTGCGCCACAGGTGCAGGCAAACAGAGTCCACGCCCGCCCACACGCAGGTAACGCAAACCGTTGGGCCGCTACCTATTGCGAAAAGGAGGAAAAAATGAGACGTCCGAAATATCTACAGCCGATGATGGGAGTAGCGTTGGCCTTATTCTTGATCGGATGTAATATGACTACATCTATGGCGGAGACACCAGTATCCACCCGAACCTCACCACCACTTACACCGAGCCTTATGCTGCCAACATTGACACCATTCACACCAACGCCCATCCCGCCCGCGATGGTGCTTCCAGAGAGGAATTATTCTCCGATACTCGAGTTGCAGCCCAAGCAATCCCAAGAACTTATCGATAACTATATCGGTACCGACCTTGGAAGTTACGACCCTGGCTATAACAATCCGGATATTGTCTACCCAATAGGTTTTAAATGGATACGGATATCATTCAGTAAAGATGTGCTCAACTGGCAAAGAGTAGAAAGCGAACCAAGCAAATATACGATAGATGTTAACGCTGACGAGAAAATTACCGAGTATGCTCAAAATGGCATAAAAATCATCCTCAATCTGGGTGTGGGCGATGGGGAAAATCGCCTGGATGTAACGAGATTTCGATCCCAGGAAGATATAACTCGCTATATTAATTTTGTCCGTTTCATGGTTCACTATTTCAAGGATCGAATTCAGTATTATGAAATCTGGAATGAACCCGGCGATATTGCGGTACAAGATTATGCCAATCTGGTCAAGCAGGTTGTCCCGGTCATCCGGGAAGAATACCCTGAAGCGAAGATCGTGATCGGCGCTGTACCGGGAAATTGGGAAAACGGTTATCCGGGATATGGACAGTCTGGTCGTTTCAGCCTAGATGTTAACTATCTGCGCAATCTCCTCAAATCGGGGGTAGCCCCACTCGCTGATGCGGTCTCGTGGCACCCATTCTATGGTAACAGAGCGGATGATCCCTATTATCAAGATTACCCGCAAATGGTGAGGAGTATTCAAGAGCTGGCAGTCTCACAAGGTTTTCATGGAGAATTCATTACCGAGGAAAGTGTATGGCGAACTGCGAGTGATCAGCTCGATCCAATGGTTCAAAGGGTAACTGAACAAGTTGCCACCAAATATTTCCTGCGGGCAATTGTCATGCAGCGAGGTCTAGGCATTATTGTGACGATAGCACTTCCTGGAGCGCATGACCCTACTCTTCCAAAGGTTCAGGCTATACACAATTTGTGTGACATTTTGGCTGGAGCTATTCCTGTTAATATGCCTATTTACATCCAAAACAACACAAGCACTTTGGATAGTTACACTTTTTCCCTGCCTAATGGCGACGTTCTCATCGCATTATGGGCAGATGAGATACCAGTCGATGTGAATACAGGTGTTAATTCAGCATTAATTATCCCCGGATTTTCGGCTCAACAAGTGATGGTAATCGATGTTGTACATGGCGACCAACAACAGGCTACGGTAACCTGGGACGGCACCAATCTCGTCATCAGCAACTTGCTTGTAAAGGATTATCCAATTATCCTTCGGTTGACGAAATGAAGCCATCTGCGGCCTAACACTAGCTCCACCCCGTTCGGGTCGCGAGACCCAGCCCGACGGGGCGAAACGGCCTGACCGCCTTCCCCTCCGCTGCGCTACGGGGACGCTTCGCAGTCGGCGTGAGTACGCGGCAGCCATTCGGCAGAAAAAACGATTTTCAGGCTTTCTTGTCTCGCTATAATCAGCGGCAGGTGAGCCAATCCGTTGGGCCGCTTTAAGAGGAAGATATGAGCCACTTTGATGATGCAAATCAGTTGATTCAATTTGCTAAAGACCATTTGCCTAAAATAGAGGAGTCCTATGCAGCATCCCTCTCTGAGAAGGAAATAACGCCCAGATTACTTATTGAGATCAAGAATTTCATGGAAAATCTACGTTCCGCACTGGATTTTGCTGCACATGGCATTTTTCAAAAATATGGTTCGACCACATCATCCAATCCGAAAATATACTTTCCATATGCTTCTTCAAGTCAATCGAAGCTAGATTTTCAGAATTCCCACCGTATTGATGCTTGTATCCCAGGCCTTTCCGCTAGTCGTCCAGATATTGTGACGAAAATCGAGTCATTCCAGCACTTCGCATCCCCAGGTAACAGATGGCTACCGGTATTTATGGATTTAAATAACGAGAACAAACATCAGCACTTAACTCCTCAAACTCGTAAGGAAATCAAGGAGCTGAGAATTTATTCCGGTGGTGCATCAATTTCAATGACTCCTGGCGCATCAATATCAATGTCTACTGGGGCTTCAATTCAGATTGGAGGTATGATAATTCCAGGTGGACAAAACTTTGATGTAAATAAGCCTCCAATAACTATTGGCCCTGGGAAGAAAGAAGTTATTACGTGGGTTTCATTCCACTTCTCAACAAACGATGAGCCAGTATTACCATTGCTTAAGCAAGCACTTGAAGGCGTCACCCTATTTGTTCAGGATCTTTCTGTGATGTAAAAAGCGGCCCAACACCCCCATGTCTGGGGGCAGGCCGGCTCCACCCCGTTCGGGCCGCGAGACCCAGCCCGACGGGGCGAAACGGCCTGACCGTCTTCCCCTCCGCTGCGCTACGGGGACGCTTCGCAGTCGGCGCGGCCCGCGGCGGCCATTTGGCAGAAAAAGTGATTTTACGCAATCTCGTCTCGCTCAAATCGGCGGCAGGTGAGCCCATCCGTTAGCCCGTTCTTTACACAACAAGGAATCAATGAACGCAAGTTTCCCAACATCAAATCCTGAGTTGAACACCGTGTTATATGAGTTTGTAAAAAGTGTTCAAGAAATATTGAAGGACAATTTTGTCTCTGCATACTTGCAGGGTTCTTTTGCCATTGGTGATTGGGATAATGACAGTGATGTTGATTTTACAATTGTCATTGAAAACGATATCTCCGATACAGATTTACAAGCAATGCAAATCATGCACGCACGAATCTACAATTTAGAATCTGAATGGGCTAAACATCTTGAAGGCTCTTATTTTCCAAAAAACATTCTAAAAAGTGGTAACTATGCCAACAAGGGGCTTTGGTATCTTGATAACACCTTCAAAGGACTTTGGTATCTTAATAACACATTCGACAAATTAGCCTTGTCAAATCATGATAATACCTTGGTTGTTCGTTGGATTGTGCGTGAACACGGAATAACTTTAGCAGGAATTCCTGCTAAAGATTTAATAGATTTCGTGCCTGCTGATGATTTGCGAAAAGAAATATTATCCACAATGCGAGAATGGGGTAGCGAAATTATTTCTGGTCAATGGAAAATGGATAACAAGTGGGCACAACCTTTTGTGGTATTAATATACTGTCGCATGTTACATTCACTCAATACAGGAAGAATAAATTCAAAATTATCTGGGGTACAGTGGGCTAAAAACACTTTAGATAGTCGGTGGACTGGTCTTATTCAACGAGCATGGGACGAACGTCCAAATCCATCTTTAAAAGTGCCGTCAACCCGCTGAAACAATTGAAGTGAAGGACACAATAGAGTTTGTTCGGTTTGCAATTGAATTAGGTCAATCATATGAGTTTGGCAAGTGATAACAGAGTTTGATGTCTTCTCAATCATGCACGGGCTAACAAAGCGTGCCCCGGGAAGATCTCCCGGGACTTCGCACTGGACGCTGGGGATTCGTCGCCATTTTCAAGAAGTTTTCCCTGGCCTGACGGCCAGGACAGGCTGGCTTCGAGTTTCTTCTGCGCCCAAGCAGAGTCAGCGTCCCGCCCCAGCGCCATATCCCCAAAGTGCGGGGACGAGACGCAAACCGTTGGGCGGCTTCGCATGAAGAAACATAACAAAAGACTTCAAAGAGCGAGAAGGTTCTTAAACAACCATGAATAAATCTGCCTACAAAAAATATAGCAGAGAAGATCAGAGATCGCTGGCAACTTGGGCTGTGGACTGTGCCGAACGAGTGCTTCCGTTTTTCGAGAAGGCATATCCCAACGACGACCGACCCCGCAAAGCAATCGAAGTATGCCGAACATGGGTCCGCACAGGGGTGTTTAAGATGGCTGATATACGTGGAGCCTCTCTTGCGGCTCATGCTGCTGCTCGTGAGGCGAAAGAAAATGATGTCGCTTGTTTTGCTGCGCATGCCGCAGGTCAGGCGGTGGCAACTGCGCACGTCCCCCAACATGCCTATGGTAGTGCTTATTATGCTCTAAAAGCCATTGCGGCAATTGACCCTGCGACTGCTGAGGTAAAAGTCGCCAAAGAACGAAGTTGGCAATCACGCCGTATTCCTGAAAACTTAAGAGAAGAGATTATGAAAAGGTTAATAATTCAAAAAAAGAGCAACAGAATTACTGTTAAAATACAAAAAGGCAAGGGTTTTTAATAACCAAGTAAGTTCAAAGTTCGCAGAGCCGCCCAACAAAGCGTGCCCCGGGAAGATCTCCCGGGACTTCGCACTGGACGCTGGGGATTCTGCGCGACTTACAAGCATTTTTCCCTGGCCTAACCCGCCAGGGCAGGCTGGCTTTGGGCTTTTTTTTACCCTCAAACATTTTCCCAGCCCGCCCACCAACCACTAACGCAAACCGTTGGGCAACCTCTTCTTCGGCAAAGGTTATAATTCAAATATAACTGTTATCGTTTCGCTTCGTGACTTTGTTGATGAAATACAAACACTCTCGGATGAAAAGGGAATTGCTTATGACTGTTAGCACATGTCCCATCGCCACCATCAATGCACCCATCGAACGCGTGTGGGAATTATTAGCTGTGCCCGCCAACTATGATTTATGGTGGGACGCAAAAACACGTTCCATCGTTCCCGAAGGACGCGCACGAGTGGGACAAAGAGTCAATGCCAAAGCGGGCGGATTCAATATCCTTCTTACGGTCGATACTGTGGACGAATCGAAACATAAGATTGATTTCACGACGAAATTTCCCTTTGGCATCACGGGCTTCAATCACCTTACCTGCACGGCACTTCCCAATTCAACCACGCAAGTTTCGTTTGGCTGAGACTTTGCCTTCTCACCTGTATGGTGGGGTTGGATATGGGAACACTTCGGATCAAAGCAGCTGCATGACAGCGTCGCCGATTCGCTCGCGCGTTTGAAGCGCACTGCGGAAAGAACATAAATTGGCTTAATGTCTTTGGTCAGCGTTTTGGTGGGCTGTTATTGGCGATTGCCATAGATTAAGTTGGGTGTAAAAATTTGGCGTGCTGGCAGTGGTGTCTTCTTTCAATCATAGTTCTGGTAGGCGCAAGGTTGCCCAACAAAGCGTGCACCCCGTCACTGCTTCGCAGTTCGGGGCGAACTGCTGGACGGAGGGGATTCTACGCGATTTACGAGCATTTTTCCCTGGCCTGACGGCCAGGACAGGCTGGCTTCGAGTTTTTCCTGCTCCCAAGCAGAGTCCACGCCCGCCCCAGCGCCATATCCCCAAAGTGCGGGGACGAGACGCAAACCGTTGGGCGGAATCAAGTAATTTCTCAAAGGGATTATTTTGTAAAGGATATTAACTCGAGAGGAGTATTTTATGTCTGAAGAAATTGTAGTATGTCCAAAATGTAAAAACAAAATGATCCAAGGATTTGTTCCAAACTATTTCCACAATAATTTTAAAATTTCTACTTGGTGTGAAGGTATACCAAAGAAATCATTTTTAGGCGGGGTTGATCCGCAAAGCGATGTCAATATTCCAATTGGTGCGTTTCGTTGTCAAAATTGTGGTTATCTCGAGTTATATGCAAAACAAGAATATACCGCAAAATAATAGAAGAGGGTGATAATTATTATCCAATATTCTACAATATAAAAAATATTCCGCCCAACACCGGCTCTCCCGAGATAGGCACTCGGGATACCCCTTCGGGGCACAGGCAGGCAGCGGCCCCACAGACAGAAGCGGCGCGATAATGCGAAGAGTTCGAGCCGGCCCCACCGCTGGCGCTGAGTCGAACCGTTGGACGACCCGATTTAGATAGAATTATCGACATGATGAACTCATGGAGGACAATATGTTGAACAAATTCTGCTTTTTCGTTATTTTCCTGGCCTTGCTCTTTTTACCAGCTTGTACTTCTTCCCCAACGGTTGTCGGCTTCGATACCGCTGTCGCCGAAACACAAGCTGCGATCCCAACTCAAACACCATATCCAACCTACACGCCCTTCCCAACTTATACTGCTCTTCCTCCCACTCCATACCCGACGAAAATTCAATACCAGGAATCTTTTTCAATTCGCCTCTTTCCAGGCGTTGAAGCAAGTCTGATTTACGCAAGTGAAACCGGTACAGAATTCTGGCTGGATTTTCCCCAAAATGCGACTCTCCAGCCTGCTAGAGTCATGATTATTCCCGGTCTCTCAACAACCTATTCATCCGATTTAGATTTCCATGGCGATGCGTTTGATTTACTTGCCGGTCCAGGGGATCAAATGGAAGGGTTTAAACGGTATTCCTTCAATGAACCTATCTCTGTTTCAATCAAGTTTGCCGTAATATCCCAACCCCTTGAGAAATTGGCCCTTTACTATTGGACAGGCAGTGACTGGGAAAAAGTAGAGACAGTATGTAATCTCCCGTTGCCATCATCGGATACAACTACCAATACGATCAAAACATTCATCTGTTCTCCGGGCACTTATGCCGTTTTCTCTCCAGGTGGCAACTAAATTGGCAGCCCAACACGCGGCTTCAGAGGACTTTCCACCATGCTGTGGGCTTCCTACGGAGGCTGTTTGTTGATCAGGTCAGCATCTTCCCGGAAGCAAAAATCGGCAGCATAAAACCGGGGTTTTTCCCGGCCCAGGGTGTACAATGGATGCAGTTCCGACAAGACCACGGTAAAAACAGGAAAACAGTATGGATACAGGACAAAAAAACCAGCAGGATGAGCAGGAACAGGAACGGGTGCAGCGCCAGCAGGATCAGCAGCGCCTGGAGCAGGAGCAGGTCCGCGAACAAAAACCACGGCTGCAGGAACAGCAGCAGTTGGAGAAGAAGCAGGAACTGGAGCGCAAGCAGCGCCAGCAGGAGCAGCAACAACTGGAGAAGCAGCTCGAAGAGAAACGCAAACAGCGCCAGAAGGATCAGCAAACGCTGGAAGAGCAACTGAAACGCAAGCATTAAAAGGGCTAGTCGGCTCGCTATATCCATCCCGGCAGGAATAATGCAACCATTCACAGCGTGACACAGTCCGGCGTGAATTATTCTCAAACAAGGAGAAACACATATGGGCGACAGAGGCAGCAAGGATAAGGGCAGAAAGGAAGAACGCAAAAAGCCCAAGCTTAATCCCAAGGAAAAACGGAAATTGAAGCGAGAGAAGAAGAATAAATTGGGCCCTTCCACCTCAATAATCTAGCTCCAACCTCCGCTCGAGACGTAATCGAATGAAACTGGCGGGTGCCACATCCGTCCAGTCTGGATTTTCCGCCAGTTCCAACTTGAACCGGGTACAATCGTCCCCATGCGCGAAAAAGAATACATCCCAGGCATTGCCATGAGCATCCACGCTCACCCGGACGACCAGGAATTCACCGTCGCCGGTACGCTCGCCAAATGGGTCAGGCAAGGCAGCCAGGTCATTTCGGTGATCGTCACCAGCGGCGACGCCGGATCGAATGAGCCCTCCAAAGGGTCGGACTACAAGTCCAACCTGGCGCATATACGGGAAGATGAGCAGATTGCCGCCAACCTCGTTTTGGGAATTCAGCAAACGGCTTTCCTGCATTACCCGGACGGCGAACTGGAACCAACCCTGCAACTGCGCAAGGATCTGACCCGCCTCATCCGCCTGTATAAACCGGATCTGGTCATCACCAGTGACCCAACGCGCGTTTTCTACGGCGCGGATTACATCAACCATCCCGACCACCGCGCGGCTGCAGAAGCGGCCGTCTATGCCACTTTCCCGTCCGCCGGGACGCGCCTGATCTTTACCGACCTGCTGGATGAAGGTTACGAACCGCACAACGTCAGGAAGCTCTACCTGCACGGCGCCGAAAAACCGGATGTCTGGGTGGACATACACGCCACCCTGGAACTGAAAATCGCCGCCCTCAAGAAACACGCCAGCCAGTTGGGCGACTGGGATCCCGCCGAGATGTTGCGGGAATGGGCCGCCGAAACCGGCAAGGAGAAAAAACTCAAAGCCGCCGAGAGCTTCAGGGTTATGACGCTGGTGGAAGACAAGCCGGAGAGCTGAACTATTTATACAAACAAAGGCTGGTAAGACCGCCCAGACTCAATCAAATTGAGGCGCTCTTCAGGCGACATCGGGACGTAATTCTCGCAGGCCTTGAGCACCATCGGCAGCAGGCGGGTATCGCCCGCCGTGCAGATGCCGGTGACAGCGTGTGAGAGCACAAAATTGATCGCCGGTTGGATTTGATCCATTTCAGGAAACGGCTCGTACCAGGTGGTATGGGTCGGTTCTTTTTCCCCCCAGGCCCCCTTCGCGATGGATTTGATGATCATGAGTCCCATATCCCTGAGATGGCACTGGCGGATGAGCTCTTCGGCCTGCCGATAATACTCCGGATTGCCCGCCTGAACATAATTCAGCGGGAAGGTGACCGAGTCGAAATCAAAGCGATTCAGGGCTTCCAGGTAAATGGCCGGGGCATTCACCCCGTGACCGGTAATGCCGATAAACTTGATCAGGCCGGATTGCCGGGCTTCCACCAGCGCCTCCAACGCGCCACCGGGAGCAGTGACCGCATCCAGCTCTTCGAAACTGGTGACGGCATGCAACTGGTATAAATCAAAAGAAAGGCTGTGCAGGCGCTTAAGGGATTGGCGCAGTTCGCTCCAGGCACCTGCACGCGTGCGTTCCGTGGTTTTACATCCCAGGAAGAAGCGCCCGCGTTCACGCCGCATCCAGGGTCCAAGGCGCTGCTCCGCCTGCCCGTAGGACGGCGCAACGTCAATGTGATTCACGCCCGAAGCGATCACCAGTTCCATCACCCGGTCAGCTTGCTCCTGGCTGATCTCCCAGAAAGCCGCCGCCCCGAAAATGGCGACGCTGCTCAGGTGTTCAGTGCGGCCAAACCGTCGAAGCTGCAACATATGTGAAAATCCTTTCCAAAACGAAGTCCGTCCTTAAGCCGGCTTGCTGACACGCTCCTTGACCCATTGCAGGATAACCGCGCTCAAGGCAAACAGCATGGCATAGGCGGCAAAAATCGCGAAATAGCCCAGCCCCATGAAGTAGTGATTGATGCCATCAGCCACCAGCCCGCCGATACCCGCTCCGACAATGCCAGCCCCCGCTCCGGCCAGGTTCGAGATGCCGAGATAGCGACCGGCTTCGTCCGCCGGCACCAGGTCGGTGCCAAGCGCCCAGTTGGCGGTCATGAACAATCCGGTGGCGATGCCGATGATGGTACCGGCCACGTAGACGATGCCCAGCTTGGGCACCCAGATGGTGACCAGCAGGAGGATATTCCCAACCGCCGCAACGACACCGCTGATCATCACCAGCCGCCTGCGGCCGACCCAGTTCGAGATCCAACCGCTGAAGACGGCCGTAATAATGATGAAAATCCCGATCACCGAGGTCAGGGTTCCGGTCAGGCTGGAGGCCCCTTCGCCGGTCAGTTTGAAAGCATACATCACGAAATAGAAGATGGAACCTTGCAGGGAGGTGGCCGCCGCCAGGAACATCAGCCGGTTGGCGATCCACCAGACGAAGGCGGACTGCTTGCGGGCGTCCTGACCCAAAGTCCCCAGGCAGCCGGCCCAGACCCCGGCCACCACCGCCACGAGCATCGCGACCGCCCCGCCCACGCCGATGCCCACGGATAGGGCCGTGGACTTATCCGCGAATGCCAGGGTGGCCAAGCCGGCCAACCCACCCACCAACCCGCCGCCCAACAGACCGGCCACGGCTCCGATGGCAATTCCTCCCAGCATCCCCAGCACGCGTACCATCGGCGGCCAGAACGGGGTGGTTGGTTTCTCCTGGAGCGGTGTTTCCTTGACGAAGATCATCGTGATCAACGTAACCACCAGCAGGGACAGCCCGGTGACGAAGATGGCTGCGTCCAGGTGGCCGGCACCGACCATCTTGGCGATGGTCAGCCCGACCAGGACGATCGGCAGCAATTCCATGATGGACTTGACCGCCGAGGCATGGCTGCGCTGGTCTTCGGGCACCAGGTCGGGGATAAGACCCTGAAGCGGGCCGTGAGAAACGTTGGAAGAGAACTGGATCAGCAGGATGGCAATCAGCAAGGCCAAATAAGTCTGGGAGAGGGCGATCGCCGCCAGGAAGAGGCAGTCGAAGAGCGCCCCGATCAGGATATAGGGCCGGCGACGTCCAAAGCGGGAAGTGGAACGGTCGCTTAACATCCCGGCGGCAGGCTGCACGAGCATGGCGATCACCAGTCCGGCAGAACGCATGGCGCCCAGGGCGGTATTCTTGATGGCTTCCGGCGCAAAGATGCCCACCAGGTAGGGCATGAAGATGGAGCCCAGGGCGGTGTTGCGGATGTTCAGGCCAAGCCAGAAGATGTTGACCGTGAGATAGTCGTACCAGCGCAGGCGCTTCATGAAAACTCCATATATATTTTAACACTGAGAATCACGATCCCCAAATCACCCTGAGAGAACCGGGGCAGGTGGGGGCAGGCGAAGTACAACAGGAGGTTTCTTTTTTATCGGCTGAACGAGATTATAAGCGGTAAGAACGATTTCCACAGATCGGGTTGCAAGGCCTCCCCTGAAATCGGGATCAACCATCACCCCGGAAGAGTCCACCGCTTCGAAATCATTCCCGGTGAGAGCATCGAGCCTGTGGAGCATGGTATTGTCCCAGCGTTCATCCGGTACGCCGCTGACGTACCAGTCTGAGCCGTTGTCTGCCAGGATGATCCCATAGGTCTGCATGGCGCGCAGGATCACCTGCAGTTCGGCAGGATAAGGGGAGATATCAAAAGAGGCTTTCAGGCGGAAGCGCGCCCCCATGGGAGGAATTTCAGGATGGTCAGGATCATCCGATGTCAGGTGGCGCGCCGGCCAGATGTAGCGATTGGTCTCGGAAGCCGTGAAACGGATGGCGTGGTTGATCGCACCCGCGGCGATCTCGTCGTAACGCACCAGACCTGGCAGGATTGGCAGGCCGGCAGCATCCGCGGAGGTCCAGGTAGCGGGGCGCAGGGCGTTCGAGTTCAAATCCCAGATCGCGCCCGACCCGCCGTACCATTTGCCACCAGACTTATGGGCGGCATAAACTTCATAGAGAGTGCAGGTGCTGCTATCCACGACTAAAAGGTGATGGTCGCTTCCATATTCGATCTTCGGGCTGGAGGGCATGGGATAGGGGCCGGGATCAGATTCGTCGGCGTATTGGAAGGTAAATGTCACTTTTGGGACTGTCGCATCGACAACGTTAAAGGGGATCCCGATCGGGCCGCCGTCCCATGTGCCCGACCCAAAGTCCATGTGAAAGCCGGTTGTGCGACCGATCGTGTTGATCCAGGCGGACGAATGCGGATCCACCGGAAATTTATCTACAGGCGTGTTCCAGATATTATTCGCCGGGAAAATGGCGCAACCGCCAATCTGAGGAACTGGGCGGACCGCTTCAGCAGGGATGTTTCGATCAGCGGTCCGGGGAGGCTGAGCACTGCTTTTCAGTGGCGCTAGATCCTGAGCGGCTGTCCGCGAAGCAACGGAGGCCGGCTGAAGCAGCAAACAGACCAGGGCGAGAAGCCCAAGTGTCAGTCTTCCAAGGGCATGGAATTGTTTTTTATGCAAGGTGTGATCCCAAAATGGATGATCTTGTCTTCAATCGCCGATGATTTTAACCAGCACACGCTTCCTTCTACGTCCGTCGAACTCGCCGTAGAAGATCTGCTCCCACGGGCCAAAATCCAGCCGGCCTCCGGTCACCGCCACGACCACTTCACGTCCCATCACCTGGCGTTTGAGATGGGCATCCGCGTTGTCTTCGCCGGTGCGGTTGTGCCAGTACTTCCCGACCGGCTCATGCGGAGCCAACCCTTCCAGCCATTCCTCGTAATCGTGGTGCAATCCGGACTCATCATCGTTGATAAAGACCGAGGCCGTGATGTGCATGGCGTTCACCAGACTTACACAATACCTACTATCGCTTATCACCTGACTTTGTTACGCTTTTGTCACAACCCATGACAAAGTTATTTTACTCCGAAGTGCCAACCAATTAAAAGTGACTGTACTCGTTCAATACATATGAGACTCAGGTAAGGTCACAAGGGGATGATACGTCTAAATATACTCAGCCGGGGTCAAATAGTCCAGAGCTTGATGAGGGCGGATCTGGTTATAGACCCATTCCCATTTGTAAAGAGCAATGTTGAGCTTATCCAATTGAGCGCTATCAGGTATGACCGCATAGAACTCTTCCAGGTGGGTACGATGGGCCCTTTCGACCCGGCCATTGAGTTTCGGAGAATGAGGAGGCAAGACAAATAACTGGAGGTCCAGGCGCTGGCAGGCTTCTTCGAACCCGGCCCGATATTCACTGCCGCCATCGACTTGGATGGCTTTGACCTTGAATGGCATGTGCGCCAACAAGGTCTCGAGGAACGCGGCAGCAGTATGGGCAGTGGCTCGTTGGTGGGCTTCCAACACGTCCCAGCGTGTCATCATTCAGATCCGCCGCACCCACCCCCTCTCCTACCCAAATATCCACTGGCCGATTTTTCAGATGGTCCTGTACCAGATAGAGTTCTCGGCTGGTGAACCCTAGCGCATTCAAAACCAGCGCCTGGACGGCTTGACCGCAGCTGACCTTCCGCTCGCTCGCCTTGACCCCCCCATCCACTTGCTCGATCAGGCCAGTTTACCGGCAGACCCTTGCCACTATGCCCAAATATTCGATCCGACGTGTCTAATAGCGTTCCATTCCCCAAGCTTACCCCATAATTGCCCGCCCCTCCCGATTTTAGGTGCGGAATGTGGGTTCAATCGTATATCGTCAATCCAAAATCTCCCTTTTTGTCACCGGCAAATAAAAATGGGAACCCTGGATTCCCGCAACATATAATCCAGCACGCTGCCTATCAACACCTGCTGAATTGTTGAACCGCAATGACTTCCCATCAACACCAGGTCAACATTCCTTTCTTCAACCGTCCGGTTCAGATGTTCGGTGGCACCTTTTTCGCTGATCACATAATCCGCCTCCACTTCATGCAGGTCAAGATAACGGCGGACATCATCCTGCACTTCCCTGGTCACTCTGCCGCCATCCAACGCCGTGTAGACAGTCAGTTCGGTCTTCCAGATTTCGGCGAGATAGGTCGCGACAAACAGCGCCTCTTTTGCGAGCGGGCTGCCATCGAACGCCAGCAATCCGCGCTGGAGGAGGTGGCATTGACAAGAATACCCAGCACGGGGCGGGATGAATTTGCAAGGACGAGGCGGAAGGGAGAGCGCAGCGTGGACAGCCCGCCCATCGGTGGGTGGACGATCATCAACACGATCAGATCGGTCGTAGTGGCGCGTTCGCAGATCTTTTTTGGGATCTCTCCGGCTTCGATGACAAGATTTCCATCCACATTCGCTTCGACACAACGTTGATCGAACTTCACCTTGATCGTAAGCGCGTTCTCCTCCCGCATTTTCTCCCGGGTGTCAACGATGTGCAAGCCATGGATTCTGGCATTTTCCTTTTGTGCGATGAGAATGGCCTGTTCCAGCGATTCCCAGCTTTTCGCATCACCGCTCAAAGGGACAAGGATATTGGCGAACAGGGTCTCGGTATAACGTGTGATGGTATGTGCTTTGCGCCAACTCCCGGTTTTGGATTGGATTCTCCCCTTCAGGATCAGATCGGTGACGGCTGCCTCCGATTTGATCTCCCATCCCAGTTCCTTCTCCAGCGCGGCCCGGTTCTCCGAGATCCAGACATACAGGTCCGCGATGGTGCGGCCCGGGAACCAGCGCAGCAGGCCGCGGTCACGGATGGTCTCGGCGACAGGCAGGTAAATGGCGTCATACCAGTAAGCCGCCGAATCCGGGAGCGAAACCTCATGCTTTCTTTCCTGCTGCAATAGCTGCTGGCAGACGAGAACCTGGCCCACCAATTTTTCATATTGACCGGGGGCGGTTAGGTCAAGTCCACATTCGGTTTTGAATCCGTGAGGCAGGTGGCATGGAGGAACTCGGCGTATTCGGCCTTGATGATCAGGTCATCGGGCAGGACATCAGGAGTAAAGGGGATATTGGTCTTGACCTCGATCACATGCGCGCCAATGCTGGGGAAGTGCTCCTGCCGGGCAATGGAAACGCGGTGGTTACCGTCGATGACGAAATATGCTTCGCCCACTTCATACACATCAATGGGTGGCAGGCCTGCCTGACCCTCAATGAACTCCACCTTGACGCGTGCCCAGCGTTGCTTGTCATCATCGTGGCGCGGCAGGAAGGAGCGTGTAAATTCGGCATAGCGCCCCACGCTGCCCACGATCGCATCGAGAGGGATGGTCTTGATGCCGCGTTCGATGTGGATGTGGAACTTTAATTTCTCGGCAACCTCCTCATACGAAAGAAGCTGGGTGGATTTCCCCGTGAGGCGCGCCAGTATTTCTGCATCTCTGCCTTCCTTCGCGCAGATTGAAAATCGTACAAGGCGGAGCGGTATTGATACTGATTGGAAGACATGATCACACCTCGATTGCATCCGCGATCGCCTGCTCAATGGTCATGGACATGCCTTTGGCGGATGCACTTGCAAAAAGGGGTTCATCCAACCTGGAACGAATGGTATCCAGGTCGCGCTCGATGGAGGCCTGCTCGACAGGCGGGTTGGGATTTTCCATCTTCTCACGCATTGCATTCGTCCAGGCAAAGAGCCGCGCGGCGCGTTCGTACCCTCCCTCTTTCACATACAGGCTGGCCAATCCTTCCAGCGCAAAGATCACGAGGTCCATATTTCCTGACCAGGCGCGTATTTAACGGTTTCAAATATCTCCTTCGCTCTGGATAGGTCACCCTGCCGTAATAATGCATACGCCATGTGAACGCTTACCCAGATGGTTTGTATCGTATCCGTATAGCCCGTTTTTCGAATAACTCAAAGATTCCTGATAATACCCGCACGCTTGTTGATAGTCCCCCCGCCAATAAGCGAGGCTCCCGTAATATTCCAATACGTTTGCTTCCCCCAGTGGATCTTTAATTGCCGGTAGAGCGCTCGTGCTTCCTCGAGCCATTGAACCGGCGAAGTAAAATCGCCCCCCCAGATGGTTTGAATACCCAGTTCACACAAACAATCCGCAATGCCTGAAAGATGCCCCAATTCGCGACAGAGTTTCAGGCTTTCCAAAACAAGAGCCTTGGACCGCTCCAGGTCGTTGATCTTTATGCTTAGCCACCTGGTAGCAGTTGCCTGTCCAAGTTTATCCCCCAGGGATTGGTAAAGGGCCAGGCTCTGTTCCACAAACGGAATGCCTTCCTGATAGTTGCCCTGAACTGAGATCACCGCTCCCATATACTCCAAACAAAGCGCCTCGGCTTGTTTATCTGAAGATCGTGCGCAACAGTTCGAGGCTTTGATCCGCAATGCTTTCGGCTTGCTTCAGATCCCCTGTTATAGCCAATACTAAAGCAATAGGCAGCGAGGGAACGGGCGCAAAGGGATTCAGTCTTCTTGTACAGTTCCAACAATTGCGCCAGCCAACTCCCCAACTCCCGGATGTCTGTGCTCTTCCCAGACAAGCTGCGGGAAAATGATCAGCCGCAGACCTGATTTAACGACAGCAGCCAATGCCTACACCATCGCAGCGTGGACGTTGTCGAGTTAGTCATCTAGCTGATGCAACCAGAAAGCTTGATCGGAACGATAAAGTTCGGGTTCGGCCTGGGCTGTCAATTTCACAAAATAAGCGAGATGCTGCAGCCGGATGGTCTCACTCATGCCGGTTTCGAGCAATTTTTCGCGGCGGATACTGGCGGATGGTCTCCAACATGCGGTAGCGGGTTTCCCGCTGCGGGAATTCCCTACCACCACAACCAGCGATTTGTTGACGAGTTGCGTGAGCAGGTCCAGGATGTCAGTGTTCAGTAGCCAGTGTTCAGTGCTACCGGACGGGTACTACCCACTTCCTCCGCCGCTTCAAGAGACCAGCCACCTGAGAAAGCGGAGAGCCGGCACAGTAACAGGCGCTCATCCTCCGAGAGGATATTGTAGCTCCAATCGATCATGGCGTGCAGTTTTTGCCTGCGGGGCAAGGCGGTCCGCGGGGCCGCCCGTCAACAGGCGGAAGCGGTCATCGAGTTGCTTCGAGATCGTTTCACAGACATCAGCCTGAAAGCTGGCCGCGGCTAGCACGATTGCCAGGGGAATGCCGTCGATGGCGGCAGCATATTTTGGCGATAAAGGTGTCGTCTGATCCATCACAAAATTTGGAGCAACAAGCAGGGCCGTTCCATGTAGAGGCGGGCCGCCGCATATTGCAGAAGCTGCTCGAAGGCAGACAGATGCCTGGAATCCCGGCGATGACAGGGAGGGAACGGAATACGCCGCCTCTCCTTTGACGCCGAGCGCTTCCCTGCTCGAAGCCAAGACCTTGATCCTGGGCGCGGCATTCAACAAGGCGCCTGCCACCCGGGCGTGGCGGCGACGAGATGCTCACAGTTATCGAGCACGATCAAGGCCTGTCTTTCATGCAAATATTCCTTCAACACCTCCAACGGCGGCCTGCCAGGTTGCTCGCTGATGCCGATGGTGGAAAGGATCGTTTGGGGTATCTGGTCCGGAGCCGCCAAGACGCGAGTTCCACGAACCAAACTCCATAATCGAGACGATCGAGCAGTCCCGCAGCAGCCTAGAGGGCAGATGCATCTTACCTGTGCCTCCTGACCCGGTCAATGTGACAAGGCGATGTTCGTCCAATTCCTGTCTGACTTCAGGGATCTCATTTTCGTGCCCAATAAATGCGGTGAGTTGTGCGGGAAGATTGTTCGGGGCTACATCCAATGCCCGCAGGGGAGGGAATTCCTCTGCAAGTCCAACGCGATGACCTGAAAAATGCGCACCGGCCGGGGAACATCCTTGAGCTTATGTTCCCCGAGGTCGTGAGGTTTCATCCCCGGACAATTGGGCGTGTAGCAAGGTTTCGGCAGTGTTGGAAAGCAGCACGGCCCGCCATGCCCGGCGGACATCACGCGCTGGACCAGGCTGAGAGTGAGATAACCACGATAATCTTTCCCGTGTGTCTCGGCTTCACCGGTGTGGATTCCCATGCGCACGCGAACAGCAGCATTTCGCCTTGCTGGCTTTGCACGACTTCGTAGGCTTTCACGGCTGCAGCATCCCCGGGCTTTTTGGAAGACTCAGCAGAACGTTTCGACCAGGTTTAAAAAGACAAAGCTGTGGTTCGAACTCGATGGACTCGCGGAAGATGGCATCATGCCAGGAGTGCAAGTCCTTCCATGAATTGGGATATTCACGCGGAAGCCTGGTGCTGCCTTCGATATTGGTGAAGAGAAAAGTAACTGTGCCGTTTGGCAGATCTATCATAGCATCAGTTCTCATTCCGCTGGTAACCCAAATATTTTATCGGTAGAAATCCAGCTTCAAGAACCTGCCAAAAAACATCTTTCAACAATATCAAGGGAAATGCGTTCATTGCCTGAAGTTCTGCTTTCGAAAAGAACTTGACATCCTTGAGAAAATCTTCATTTACATCTGTATGTTCGGATACTGAGATGTCCATGCTCAAGAATGCAATACACCTAAAATTTGCAGACGAATTTACCTTCATCGATAAAATATTCGACATATGCTATTCTTTCGGCACTACTGTACCTCTTCCGCCCAAAATGCTTCTGATGGACTCGATCACTCCAGGATCGGCAACAGGATTCCTTCGAATAGCCTCTTTCCGCCCAAAATGCTTCGGCCTATTTTATTCCCCGATGATCTTGACCAGCACCCGTTTTCGCCTGCGGCCATCGAACTCGCCGTAGAAAATCTGCTCCCAGGGGCCGAAGTCCAGTTTGCCCTTAGTGACGGCCACGACCACTTCGCGGCCCATCACCTGGCGCTTGAGGTGGGCGTCGGCGTTGTCTTCGCCGGTGCGGTTGTGCCAGTATTTCCCGACCGGCTCGTGCGGAGCCAGCCCTTCCAGCCATTCGTCGTAATCGTGGTGCAGACCGGACTCGTCATCGTTGATAAAACCGAGGCGGTGATATGCATGGCATTCACCAGGCAGAATCCCTCCCGGATGCCACTATCCGCCAGGGCTTTTTCCACCTCGGGGGTGATGTTGACAAAACCGCGCCGGTTGGGGAGGTTGAACCAGAGTTCTTTGCGGAAGGATTTCATAAAATGATCGAAATGAAATGCAAGAGCCGGCGTGTATGGTTAATGCCCATTGCCCTCCGTACTCCTCCGTCAAACGAACAATCTCGTCTTTATCGATCTCATTCATTTATTCCTCCTATAGCATTTGCATAGAAATTGACAATATTCCCATCCGGATCACGAAACCAGACTGAACGCAACCCCCAGGGTTGGGTGGTTGGAGGTTTAACTATTGATCTGCAATTGGCAAGAAAGTCCAGGATCTTCTGGTTGACCAGATCAGGAGCCGTGACTTGAGCGTTGTGGTTGGCGTTCGGGATGATCTCAGCTTTCAGGCCGTCGACTAGCCTGACAGCCGCTGGATGACACGCTGGGGGTTGTAGATCACTTCATGGTCGCCAATCAGCAGCAACATGGGAGTGTGGATCCTGCGCAGTTTCTTCGTCGCTGTAAACAGGTGGGATAAACTGGTTACTGGGAAAACCGTTCGTCTTGCTGAGCCGTGTGTATTGTGTGAAGCACTCGTCCCTAGGGAAATCCTGCCAGATCCAATTAGATCCGCTCATCATGATCCGCTTTGATCTAAGTACATATCCAATCTTATATGGATACGCAAGATGAATGTAGAAAGCCCATATCTGCATAAAAACAGCCGCCGGGCTGATCAGCACGACCTTCTTGACCCGTTCGGGCAAATACAGGGCGGCGGTGAAGGCCAGCATACCGCCCGAAGGAGTTTCCGACCAGGTCGGCGCTTTCGATGTGCAACCCGGTGAACAGGTCCACCATCCAATCCACAAACTCCTGGCGCTTCGTGATTTTCCGAGTTGTGCTGCTCTTGTTCACTTCGCCGATCACATCGACACAATATGTGCGGTAGCGCTGGCTGAAAGGTTCTACGTTCCGGAACCATTCACCGCGCCGCTGCCGGCGGAATGGAGAAGGACCGCGCAGGGGCGCCCGGGGAGCCGCTTGCAATGACATGCGTGTCGCCGAACTTCGTGGGTATGTAGAGTTCTTCATATATTTTTTTTTTTTTTTTTTTTTTTTTTTTTTTTTTTTTTTTTTTTTTTTTTTTTTTTTTTTTTTTTTTTTTTTTTTTTTTTTTTTTTTTTTTTTTTTTTTTTTTTTTTTTTTTTTTTTTTTTTTTTTTTTTTTTTTTTTTTTTTTTTTTTTTTTTTTTTTTTTTTTTTTTTTTTTTTTTTTTTTTTTTTTTTTTTTTTTTTTTTTTTTTTTTTTTTTTTTTTTTTTTTTTTTTTTTTTTTTTTTTTTTTTTTTTTTTTTTTTTTTTTTTTTTTTTTTTTTTTTTTTTTTTTTTTTTTTTTTTTTTTTTTTTTTTTTTTTTTTTTTTTTTTTTTTTTTTTTTTTTTTTTTTTTTTTTTTTTTTTTTTTTTTTTTTTTTTTTTTTTTTTTTTTTTTTTTTTTTTTTTTTTTTTTTTTTTTTTTTTTTTTTTTTTTTTTTTTTTTTTTTTTTTTTTTTTTTTTTTTTTTTTTTTTTTTTTTTTTTTTTTTTTTTTTTTTTTTTTTTTTTTTTTTTTTTTTTTTTTTTTTTTTTTTTTTTTTTTTTTTTTTTTTTTTTTTTTTTTTTTTTTTTTTTTTTTTTTTTTTTTTTTTTCCCCCCCCCCCCCCAAAAGAACAGGCCACTGGGCGAGTACTGCATCATAGGCAGCATAGAACCCGGCTTCGCTTTCGGGTGTTCTAAAGATCCGTATTATTTCGGACAAGTAATTTCTCCTTTCAGGAGCAGGAACCACTTGTACGTTCGGTTGTACACGCTCTGGATGACCGGTTTTATACAGGAATGTCAGGACATACTCATCCACCAACTTTAGGGTCAAGCGATATGGCATCTTGAGATCCAATTGCGATCACATGTTGTTGTTTCACCAGTTTCGTTGGATGTTTATCATTCAACAAGGGGGAATGCGATTGCTAGCCATTCACCAATTCGGGCTGCTCCATGTTCAGGAAGTGACCGGCGTGGGGAACGATCTCGCCTTCGAGATGAGGTATAGTATACCGGGCGCGCTCAAGAGCCCTGGGTCGGTTCAATCGGTCCTGGTCGCCGATCAGCATCAACACCGGCTCATGACCGACCCAATTCCTCGTCGCTGAAGGTGCAGGGCATGATCCCGGCATACCCGCGTTTATTGACGGACCAGTTCCAGTTCTGCAGGCCGGTCATGAACTGCTCGCCGAATACAGGGTTGACGACGAAACCCTTCGCCACCCACGAGCTAAGCGCAAATTTCGAGACAAAGACGCGTTGGCACGCGCATCACGGCCTGGGCCACGGTCATGAAGAACGGGTTCAGCGCCACGAAGGAAGCCGCCGGGCTGAGCAGCACGATCCGTTCCAGGCGTTCAGGCGCCTGCATGGCAAGGTTCAGGGAAAACCAGCCGCCGCGTGAAAGTCCCATCACATGCGTCCGGGCTCTCCCAGTTCATCCAGACCACCCACGATCCACTCCGCGCCCACGCATTTTAAATCGTTGCGCCGTGCGGGAACGCTTTTACCGGGTTCCCCGGGGGTATCCAGGGCCAGGACATGGAATTTTCGGCTCAGCGAAGCGATATTCGGGAACCACATGGTTGAACTGGCCTGCCCGGCGTGCAGGAGCAGCAATGGAAAGGCATCTTCCGGGCCACAGGAAATGACATGCGTTCGCCCATAGGGAGTGGTTATAAAGCGCGTTTCGTGAGGAACCGGCCACAGGTCCAGGGCGGCATCGTAGGCGGCGAAATACTGAGCCTGGCCTTTGGAAGTTTTGAAAAGCTTGATCGGGTCGTCCATTTACTTCTCACCAACCTTTCGATGAAGCGGTATCTTTGTTAAAGTTTCTTCTTTCATGTGATTCAGTTCGATCCAGCTGGCTTGCTCGATCTTCACACGCACGGCTTTTCTGGATCGTGAAGGCGGGATCTCCGGCACACTCATCAAAGGTATTTTCCTGGTCTGCCTGGGTAGATAAACTGCGGTTTCAAGGGCAAAGAACCATCCATTCGAACTGCTGACCAGATCCGCACTTTCGATATCCAAGCCATCGAACAGGTCGGCCATCCAATCCATGAGCTTCCGGTGGCTGCGGATCGGGCGAATGCGAATGCGCTTGTTCAATTCGCCGATCACATCCAATACATACACCCGGTAGGTTTTACTGAGCATGGTGACGTTACAGATCCAGACGGGCTCATGCGCATCTCCCGAGTGCAGGAGCATCACCGGGGGCGCCTCGCTTGGTCCGCAGGCTATCACGGACGTTGCGCCGAAGCGGGTGGGGGTGGCGTTTCTCGTAGGGAACCGGCAGTTGGTCCAGGAAGGCCTGATAGGCTGCCTGGCTTTGCACCCTGGACCTTGTGGCTCGCAAGACGGATGTTTGTTGGGGCATGACAATTCTCCCTTCAAACTGTACATAAAACGGGTCATCTGAAACACTCTAGTATGCCGGAGAAATGGCCTTTTTTCATCACACGCCGGGTGGTATGCCGGGTGGTATTTTTACTTTGATATTCCGGCTTTCAAGGTAACGCTTACTGTAAACCACGCAATGTTCAGTCACAATTCGCTCCGGGTCGAAGAGTTAAGCCTCCAGGCTACCGATAGCTGGGGGCGGCGGTGTTCGGGAACCACATGGTTGCATTCCTCGTTTCTTTTCGTCGCGTGCGCCTCAAAAAAAAAAAAAAAAAAAAAAAAAGAGGAGGTGCTCAAGGGGGAGGTTGCGCTTCGCTCTCTCCTGGCCCCAAGGGCTGTTCCTGGCCTGGCTGGTAACCAAGCCGACCGCGTGTCAGGATGAGAATCAGCAGTGCTGGAACTACAAGGCCGATAAGGATGGCCAGGTCAAACGTGGTCACGTCCACGGCGAGAAAGAGTGGTATCCAAACAAGTTGTGGGGTGTCAAATGGCGGCATGCGCCAAGATAGCGGTGAAAATGCTCCCCCGGGTATGGTTGAAGACCCATGTAAAGATGATTGCAAGTGCCATAACCATCAGGAAAGAAATAGGAGAAGCTTGTTGAGGAAGGTAGCGAAGCTAGTGCCTGGCCCTCCCCCATGATCCGGCGACAGGAAGCGCGGCAAATGCCAGAAGACCCACAAGACACCCAGGAACAGGGTACCCCACAGTGGCCCATAGCGCGGTTGCATGCGGGGCAGCGCGAAGCCGCGCCAGCCGATTTCCTCGGGTAGCCCCAACCCCAAAGAAGACGACGACAAAGTACATCGGATAACTCACCAGTAAGCGGGCTGTAAGACCTTGAAAGCTCGCCAGCGCGCCTGGCTGGATAATGATCCCAAGCAGAATCAGCGCCGGGATGCCCAGCAGGATGAACAGATACCACTGCCAGCCGACGCGCCATTGTATAAGGCGTTGCCGCAAGCGAAGCAAGCCTGCTTTCCCTTCGGTGATGCGGGTCATGATGATGGCAGACAAGAACGGTCCCGCGAATATGCTTAGGATTTGCGCTAATGTGAAATCCCCTTTCAAGATGCCCCAGACTGAGAGTATAAAGGGAATCAACATGATCCAGGTGAATGCGTATGCCATGAAGAAGAAAGAGAACAAGGGATGCTGCCGCATCATTTGTTGCAGACTTCTGGAATCAGATGTTGATTGACCGGATGCCTTTGAAGTATTCATGGAAATACTCCTTTCTATACTTGATGACTGGATATTACGAGACTAAGCATCGGAAATACTTTGAAATCAAGACCGTAGATTCCAAAAAGGATGGCAAGCAATAGTAGCCAACAGCTGTCAAAAACCATACTAGCCCAGCCAAATCCAGATGTTACCAGAATCTAGGAAGAACATTGATTCTACAGTGAGATTTATGATCTGCATGAGCATGTGCATCAATAATACATAGGCCACCTCCCATCAAGTACAGGCATTTCCACATAAGAGGAATGGTTCGTATCCGAAGGACTTGCAGCGTAGGGGCAGGATTAAGTACCGGCGTACCGAAGTTACCGGCATCGGCGAATGCCACTGTGATGCAATTCGGCTACCGGCGTGGAATTGATTGAGGTGGGAAGCAAGCTGAAGATCATTTCGAACAGATTCAGCCGGGACCGGCAGCTGGTCAACCTGGTACTTGAAGCGCGGAATGGCGATCAGGAACAGCACGACTGTCATGCCTGCCAGAACTCCCAGCGGCGGCGGTATCCACAGGGGGCGCCCCTGTAAGTAAGCGTGGTAAAGCCATCGCATCGCCACAGGCCTGCTGTTCTCCACAGATTCGCTTTCGTCAACCTGGGAGTATCAGCGGCAACACAACCTGCTTCATAATCTGCCTGGTTTCCATAGGATAGGTTTTGATCAATTGATCCACTTCATCTTTCCAGGCATAGACATGCATCAGGTTTTCCTCCAATTTGGCAGCATTCTTCTTGGTCTCCCTTTGCCAATTCCGCCAGGTGGTTATAGTACCCGGCCAACTGGCTCAGCGGCAGGTTCGGGATTTGCGAGGCAGTACTTTCCGGCTGTAAGTTGGATTGGAGCTGGAGGAGTGCATTCAGCCATTGCTCGGAGCAGGCATCCCGGCAATCTTTTTGAAATCCCTGATCACCCACTGGCGTTCGAACAGGGAGCGCCCCGCCAACCTCCGATTGCCCGGTTCAGGTCGTCCATGACGGAGCAACGGGTTGCTCAAGAGCCTGCGCCTCTGTCTGCGTGAAAATCGGGCCGGTAGCCCCTCCTTTCACCGGGAGGCCCAACCAGCCAATTGGACGCCTGAATGGAGGAGGTCTCCTGACCTCGGAATTGGGCTGCGCACGACCGCCGCCGCAAAACCGGCACCCGCCTTCTCGACGGAAAGGACGATACTTTTGTTCATGGTAAAAAACTGCTCGACAGTCATGCCATCGAGGGGCAAGTTTTTTGACCGCCTGGTTGGCAGTTTGGGGTTCGAGAAACAGCCGGACCGATGGTGAAGGCGATCACGCCGTGCCTCAAGTTCGGCGTCAGCGTGTTCGCAGATGAACCTGGGCAGCCTTGAAAAACTCATAGCTGCCATGAACTCGCTGCCGCTGGAGGAAACGCAAATGGAAGGTGCATGGTTGCGCTCAAGCATTTCCGGCAGGAAGGTTTTTTTTTTTTTTTTTTTTTTTTTTTTTTTTTTTTTTTTTTTTTTTTTTTTTTAAAAAAAAAGTCCCCCCAATTTTAAAAAAAAAAAAAAAAAAAAAGATAGAACTCCTCTTTTTGGAACCGCCAGATGGCGACGAACGTAAAGACCAGGCACCCGATCACGGTGGCGATCAATGGCATCCAGGTAGGGATGGGTTGGCCGAGAACCAGGGACACAGCCAAGGCTGGCTGGTTGGCGCTCACCGCATGAAGTCAGGCTCCAGGGCATGAAATCTGCGAGCCAGGGGACAGCCTCCACGAAAAGCGTGAAGCCCAGGATCAGGAACAGAGGGATACCGATCACAATCTGCGCATATTGGACAACGAGCTGAGCATGATGGCCATGGTCGAGCCAGAGCGGCAGGCTTGGATAGAGCATTCCCAGAGCCCCGGCAAATGGCAGGATGGGAAAGACTTTTCCGGTCACCAGGTAGATAAGGAGATAGGCAATCCCTCCTTGAACGATCACCATGGTTACCAAGATCCCAAAGGAGTAGGAAATAACCTTGGAGAGGATGAATGCGCTGCGCGAGGCCGGCTTGGACAATACCCAGGCAGCTGTACCGGATTGTTTTTCGCCGATCAAAGTATCCTGGGCGAGAACAACCACTCCAATGGCGATGGCAATGCCTGCCATCTTTAGAAAAACAGTCAGGCCGAGGATGGCCAGGGATTCCTGGGCCTGTTCAGGATGCGCAGAAGCCTGGGCAGCTTGCGCATTGAAGTCCTGACCCGGCGGGTTTTCCATTTTGGGGGCAATGCCGATGACCATGAACAGGATCCCATTGGCGATTGCCAGCCAGATGAGGGTCTGCACCCACCAGCGGCTGGTCCGCCACCACAGGCGGTTTTCATTGCGCAGAAGATTGGCAAATCCTTGCAATCGACCCTGATTTCCAATCAATTGAAACTCACTATTGCTTGCCATGGCTGTTTCCTCCGACTAAATTCATAAATACTTCTTCCAGATCAAATTTGGACTGGCCGAAGCTGGTCACCTTAACTCCTGGGTCTGACATGACCAGTCCCAGTAATTGGTCTTCGGCTGCATTCGGATCGCTGACGCTGACCTGCCATTCTGCCCGGCCGTTGGATGGCTCGACCTGCACGGCGGTTACCCAGGGCTGACTGGCGACCACTGAGTGGATCTGCTGGATATCGCCACGGGTTTAGATCTGAAACATCACCTTGCCACTGCCCGCCAGTAATTCTTGGATGGGAGCTTGCGCCACCAATTCCCCGCGGTTGAGGATGCATACCGTATCACTGACCCGTTGCACATCGTCCAGGATGTGCGTGGAATAAAAGATGGTGGTGTACTTGCGCAGCCGCTCCATCACCTCCAGGACATCATGCCGTCCCATCGGGTCGAGGCTGGCGGCGGGTTCGTCCAGGATGAGCAGGTCGGGGTAATTGACCTGGGCCTGGGCAATCCCCAGCCGCTGGCGTTCCCCGCCTGAAAAGCCGCGGATCGGCCGGTCGGCTTTGTCTGCCAGCCCCACCAGCTCGATGGTTTCTTCGATCCGTTCCTCGATTTTGTTCTTGGGCCCTTTGAAGAAGAAGCCGAGGGTGAAGCGCAACGTATCACGGGCGGTCATGCTTTCGTAAAAGCGGGGATCCTGGGCGAGGTACCCCACCCGCTGGCGGATCTCCACACTTTGGCGCTGAATATCGTACCCAAAGATGGATCCACTGCCGCCGGTCGGATGGGCCAAACCGAGCAGGAATTTGATGGTGGTCGTTTTTCCGGCGCCGTTGGGGCCTAGAAAGCCGAAGATCGAATGTTGTGCCACTTTCAAGTCCAGGGATTTGAGCGCCTGCACGTTTTTGTAGCCTTTGCTCAGGCCATGGGTTTCGATTACCAAACCATCATTATTCTTCATTTTAGTTTCTCCTTTTACTATCATCAATTTGCTTGCTCATATCCTTATCCTGTATCATTTTTTCTGTCTTTTTCGTTAATTCGCTTGCAGGGTCATCGGCAAACAGTCGTTCATAGATCGGTTTCGGCCCACCCGGTCAGAAAATAACCGGTCGCTGGCAGCTAAGCCAAAAGAGTTGAAATTTTTTCAGAACTGCTCCCAGGGTTGGGTGGTTGGAGGTTTAACCATTGATCTGCTAATTGGCAAGAAACTCCAGGATACTTTCAACCACTGCGCCAGTTCGGCAATGGGGCTTGATACACAGCTATGGTCATAATCCCGAGAATCAAGACATACACCAGGAGCATAGCCACGGTGATCCATTCGAGGAGATAGACTTCGTGGAATATGCCCGAGAGGATATCCACCAACCCGGTGACGATCCCCAACCCAAGGGCCCAGCGTGGAAACCGCCGGTTGTAGCGCAGAGCGGTCGTGGGAAAGACAAACGCAGTGCCAAGAAAGATGTATAGGGAAATCGACCAGAAACGGTGTTGTTCGATGTGGTCAATCGGGAAGACCGTGTGGAAGATGATGGCCAGCCGACCCAAGAGACCCAGTGCACAGGTGAGCACCAGCATTGGATTTTGGATCCGGGAGCCCTCCATTCTCCAGCGGTATAGCCCCAGGAAGAACGGCAAGAGCAGCAGGCCGGTCGCAATGATCCCCAGGTTGTAGAAAATCGCGCCCTGTGGGTTGAGCTTGGGGCTGCCAAGGTCGCTTAGCCAGTTGCTGAGCGGGGAGTAAATCCCCGGAAAATGCCAGAATGCCAGCAGGGCAAACGAAAGGTAAAAAAGGGTCACAAGCAGGCCGGCTATGAAACTGACCGGTTGATCATTTTATCAACTGGAATATTCCTTTCTTATTCATAATTATTTCTCCTGAGAGATGCAGCTAACTAAGGGTCCATAATCCATGCCTAGGCCAGGATAATTTCATGGCCAAAGCAGTCTCTTGCTCAATCCACCTGATACTTGAAGCGTGGGATGGCGATCAGGAAGAACTGGTCTCCCAGTAAGGAGGTGCCCTGCCCGATCCACAGCAGCCTGAAATTGGTGTTTTCGAGTACATTTGCGAGGGTAGGTTTAGCCTGTGCCTCAGTCATTTGTGCATCCTTTTTGGGTCGGTTTGCCATACCATACAACCATTCGATTGAGCGGGCAGGGGGGTGTCAGCACACTGAAGCTTGCCGCCACCAATGGACCTGCCAGGTAAGTGGGAAAAAAGATGCTGAAGGTGGTAAGCAGAACAAGGGGAGCCATCCTGCGTGCCGTTGCCTGCTATTTTCCTTAGAAGTATCCGAAAGTCTCTTCTTCGAAAGTTACGAGCAATCTTTCCATGTTCTCCAGCCGTTGTGCTGCCATCGCCTTGGAACTCTCCAGGCAGATGGACTGGCGCAGTTTTTCTTTACGATCTTGCACCACTTCATAGGCTTTCCGTAGATCGCCGGGCTTTTTCGAAAAATCGCGCAACACGCCAACCACGCCCAAAAAGTCCAATGCATCTGCATCGCTCAGTAAAAGCGCTTCGATCCGCCGGTGAGGATCAATGCCGTGATGAAATTCGATGCACTCCAATATTGGCGTCAAGAGCTCGTGGGAATAGCCCTTTTTCCGCCAGGAATTCTTCAGCCACCTGCCGGGAGCGCAAGGCATGATCCACGCCCGTCTGCGCCCACTTGGGGTAGCCTCCCCAATCGTGCAGGTGGGCCGCAACCCAGACCACCTCCGCGTTATATTCCTGCCCTTCTCCAATAATGGAAATTAAATGCAAAAGCCGGCGAGTGTGATTGATCCCCCATGGCCCGCCGTATTCTTCAGTCAAGCGAACGATCTCTTCTTTATCGATCTTTTCCATGGTGATTTCCTTTCGAAGATCCATTTCGTTATTACGAACTACGCCAGCAGTTTTGGAAAGCGAAGGCCGTTTTCCTGGCCCTTTTTAATTGGTTGCATATGTGTCTTTCCCATTTTGTATTCGGACCAGATGCCCGGGTTTCAATTCCAAATCACACAGTCTTTCGGTGATTGCCTCCCAAAGCGTTTCCGGAGGATCGTTTTTGCTGACGAATGCATCTGCGCCCGCTGAAAAAGCTTTTGCCTTAAGGATCGGATCCAACGAAAGAACAAGAACCTGGAACGACGGAAATCTGGCCTTAATCAGGTGGATCGCTTTCAGGCCATGGCTATCCGGCATGCGAACATCCACCAGGATCATATCCGGTTCAAATTCTTCGAGCAGGTGGAGCGCTTCGCAAGCATTGGCAGCCTCACGCACCACGCTGGTCTGATACCAGGTATTTAGCTCGGCCTTCCGGCTCTGGCATGCCTTGGATAGTCTGTCGATAATAAGGATACGCATTCTTACCATCCTTCGAAACCAGATATTCCTGTCAAGGCAACCTCTGAAGAAGGTACAAACTATCCGTTCAAAGAAAGGATATGCTTGATATTCAAGCTAAATATTTGTTCTTTCACAATTTTAGATAGATTTAATCGTTCTATCTTTTCGATCTGGTCTCCTATGCTGGCATAAGGCGTATCAGAACCGAAAACGACATGATCAGGACCAAATAAATGGATTGCTTCAAGGATATCCTGCCCTCTCACCCTCTCAGAGCCTGAAGTGTCAAAATACACATTGGGAAGATCTTTGGCACGCTCCCTGAAAATGACCAATCCAAGCATGTGTGCGATGATGAAGATCACATCCCGGTGGCTGCCAACATACTGGAGCAGCTTCCAGGTTTCCTTTTTTGAGTACAAGTGGATGAATACTGGAAGTTTATGAGCATTGGCAACTTCAACAAGCTGATTGAACTCGCGGCCTTCTATTGAGAATGGATTCCAGGCTTGATGAAGCTTGATCCCTTTGACCTGATACTCCAGGATGTTCTTCTCAAGGCTGTCCATCTGCTTTGGATCGAGCGGATTTACCCACAGGAATTGGATCACGGTCTCCGGGAGCTTATTCCTCAGCTCGAAGACATATTTGTTGCCATCCCCATTATCCTTGAAGAATGAATTGTAAGAAAATCGCAGCATGCGGTTAAGCAGATAGATGCTGCCGGGGGTGGTCATGAACGGGATATTGGGCGGATCTTTCAAGTCCAGGTTGTTCTTGGGACTGGTGCATAACACAATTTTCTCTATTTCGTACTTTTTGGCCATGTCCTTGATGGATTCAACAGTCGAGTACTCTCTGGCGGCATGGGCATGCGCATCAATGATCATTAGATCTTCTCCTATGGAATGACAGGTAATTCCACATAAGACGGGTGATTGCTCTCTCGCAACAGTTGGAGTGAGGGCGCCGGGTTGAGGATCGGTGTATCGAAATTTCCAGCATCGGCGAACGCAACAGTGATGCGGATGCGGCTGCCGGCGTGGAATTGATAGGATGTGGGCAGCAGGGAAAAAACCATTTCGAACGGATCCCCAGCCGGGACCGGCAGTTGGTCGACCTGGTGATGAGATTGGAAGGGCAGCCCGAAGTTGTCGAACGGCGCCTGGACCAGCTTGCGATGCGAGGCCCGCAGGTCACCCTCGGTGATGTAGATGGATTTGCCATCCTTGCCGACCTCTTCCAGATAGACGAAGACGTCCAGGTCCGGCGCGGCTGTGGTCAGCCACAAGTGCACAACCGGGTGCCCGGTGAGCTCTTCATCCGCGGCGAGGGGAGGTGTAGTGTAAGTCAGGGCTTTTGCGTCGTGGGCGCTCAGATCGGGATAGGCGTGCGCCACATCGATAGCCGCCCAGCGGGTCTTCGTCCCGGTCGTGGTTGTGTAATCCACGGTGTAGGCATCTGCGGCGGATGCCTGCTCCGGTGCGCTCGTGACCAGGCTGCCGTCGTTGACCGAGGCGCTGCTCCCACTCCTGCCCGGGCCGAAATAGTAGGCCGCCGATTTCTGAGAGGCCAGCGGCCACTGGTCTGAAGTCTGCCAGGTACCTTTTTTCGGCCTATCCTGGACGTAATAGTGAATGGGCGGCTCGGCCATGATGCCGTTGTCGATGCGCTTCAGCCAGTAGTCGAGCCAGCGCAGGGCTTCAGCCCCATAGTCCAGGTCGGCCATGCTGGAACTTACCTGGCTATGGTCTGTGGGGCGGACCGTCAAATGCCGGGGGACGCTGAGGCTGTTATACCAGTAGAACATGTCGGCGGTGAATATGTCGTACCAGCCCACGGTCATGTAGATTGCGATATGGGACTGGTTGATGCGGTCGATGAACGGATAGAGCTGGTAAACCTGCCAGGGGTGGACCCCGTTGGGGGCAACGCTGTCCTGGTACGGGCACTGCCCGGAAAGCACGATCGTGCTCTGGACTGTGACCGTGTCCGTCCGCGAGGCGCGGGCCTGGTTCAGGAGCACGCCGTCCGGGTCGCTGTCGACCGCTGTGGCCATCTTATCGAGCAGGGGAACCATGGCATATACGGAGGTGAAGGCTTTGTTGAACACGCCACCCGGGAAATCCACGGCTTGATAGATCTCGATGTCGCTGGCAGCCGGCAGGATGGCCTTCAGGTGCGGGTTGCCTGCCACGGCTGCCGCGAACTGGACCATGGCCTGCTGGGAGTCGCCATACATGCCGACGTTGCCATCCGACCAGGGCTGGGCTACGATCCAGTTGATGATCTCGTTTTCGAATTTGGCCGCGGTCTCCATGCTACCCGGCGTGGGTGAGGCGAACGAGGCGCCTGTGCCGGGCCGGTCAACCGATACAACGATATAGCCGTGCTTGACCACAGGATCCAGCCATTTATCCCGCCAGGTTGGACCAAAGACCCGGCCCTGGTCGCCCATGATCCAGTAGCGGATGCGAACCATCACCTGGGTGGGAAAATCCATGAATTCACTGGCCGCGATCCTGCCATTCTTGTCGATAATGGTCCACGCCCGCCCGTAGGGGGTGTACTTGAACAAAGTCGGCAATGGCTTATCGGCGGGAAGGCCCTTTTTCGTCGGGATGATCAGGTCATACGCCAGGCGTGTCCCATCTGAAAGCGTCAGGTAGTCAGACGTCCGTTTGGAGCCATCATAGATGGGTTCGGAGTAACCCTGGTATTTGCCGAATTCGGAAACCATGGCTTGTCCTGCCTTTTTTTGTTTGATTACAACCACAACGATGAGCAGCACAAGGACTACCAGAATGGGAACGATGATCTTCCAGACTTTCTTATTCATTTCTGCCTCCATATCTTCTTACAACTCAATCCACCTGGTACTTGAAGCGCGGGATGGCGATCAGGAACAGGACGATGGTCATGCCGGTTAAAACCGCCAGCGGGAGCCAGATATCCACCAAGGTTGCACCGTTATAGGTGAGGGCGGTAAAGCCATCCATGGCCCAGGCCACCGGTGAAACGTGGCCAATAATCTGCAGGAAGCGCGGGGAGATATCCATCGGCCACCAGGCACCCCCCAGCGGGGACAGGGTCAGGGTCAGCAGCAGCCCCAGCATGCTGGCCTGGGCGGGGTTCTTCAACCCAGAACCAATCGCGAAGGCAAAGGCGGTAATGGAGAGGCTGTAAAGAATGACCAGCAGCAGAAGCGCCAGTGGGTCTTTGCCAAAGTTCATCTTGAGCAGCGCACCTACAGCGAACACCACCAGGAACTGGAGCAGCCCCAGACAGAAGCGAGCCAGGATCTTGCCGACCAGGAGGGTGCGGCGCGAAACCGGCATCACCGCCAAGCGTTGCAAGGTCCATTGTTGGCGCTCGACGACCAGAGCAGCCATGCCGCCGAAGATGGTCATCAGGGCGAACATCGTCCCCATCCCCGGCACCGATTGCCCCAGGCCATACTGCAGGTGCTGCCCCATGGTTTGCTCCTGGGGGTTATCCGACAGGCTGAAAGCCACCGTGACGGTTTGCGCCTTCCCCATCTTGAGCGCTTGCTGGTAGAGGGCGCTCTTGAGTTGCTGCGCTTGGTCGCCCAATAGGGGCTGACCCTGCACAATGTTGATGACCGATAGACCGATCCTGGAAGCCACGGCGGCCGCGTTGACCTGGGAAAGGGCGGCCTGGACTGCCTGCTCGGCCGGCTGGGAGGCGCCTAAACTGCTCGAGCTGTGTAAAGTCAGTGAAACCGGCTGCTGGGCCGCCAGGCTGGCCTCATAACCGGACGGAATTTCCAGAAGGGCCAGGGAGGTGGATTTGGCCACCCGGTCCAGGGCCTGGCTCTCGGTCAGACTGGCAGACTTGCCCAGGCTGCAGATATCCTTGGGGGTGTTATCCATCGGGCACAGGGTCAGGTCCGGGTTAGCCTGGCGGATGGAGGCCAGGAATTGCGTCGATGCCGGTGTGCCATCCTGGTCGATCACGTCCAGACGTTGAATGGGCGCACCGCTGAAGGCACCTGAGTCAACCAGGGCGATGATGATCGTCATCACGGCCGGTGTGAACATCAAAGTAATCAGGTTTGAGCGCTGTTTCAGGAAAACGCGCAGGTCTTGTTTGATAATTGCCCATATTTTTGCCATACTGCACCTCACGCTTCAAACTTTCGGTTGAAGAAGAACAATCCGATGGCGAACATCACCGCGCCCTCCACGAAGAGAACCAGTATGTTGAGCCATATATCGCCCCGGCCGGCTGCCAGCAGGTCAAAGGCGTCCCTGGCCCAATAAACCAGGGAGAATTGGGCCACGGAGCGCGGCAGTTGAAAGCCGAATCCGCCTCCCAGTACTCCCAGGGCGATGTTGAGCACCGAGCTCACGATGTTGGCCTGCTCGATACCCTTCAGCACCCCCGCCAGGAATATCCCCAGCCCGGAGACGGCCACACTGACTGCCAGGAGTACCAAACCGAGCTTGGCAACGTCCGTTCCCCAGATGAAGGTGATCTGCCCTTCCATGATGCTACCCACCACCGTCAGGGCAATTATTAAAATCAGTAACTGGACCAGCACGCTGACCAGCGTTCCCACCAGCTTGCCGCCCAGGATCGTCCAGCGCGGTGTGGGCGAGACCAGGATGCGCTGGAGGGTTCCGTTCCGGCGCTCGTCGTACATGCTCAAAATCCCATTCTCCCCGGTGAACAGGGCGAAGAACAAGGCCTGGGCGGAACCAAACGTAACCAGCAACACTCCCGCCAGGTTGGATGATGCGGCCTGAACAGGCGTGTCTGCCACCTGGACCAGGTCATTCCCCGGGGCGAAGGCACATATAAACAGGTTGCCGATGGCCTGCTTGGAGGCGCCGGTGACTGCAGGCTGGGCGGCAGACGGTTGTCCGCTTATTTGGGCCATGGTGGCGCCAATGGCAATATTGCCGCTGACCAGTTGAGCCGTGATCGAATCGACCACGCTGCGCACGATCCCGGCTGCCAGAACTCTGACCGGCATTACCATAGATGGTTACCGTTGTTGCGGTCGGAGACAGGCGGGGATCCGCCAGGCTCGAGAGGGCCTGGGTGAAATTGGACGGGATGATCACGACCGCCGTGTAGAGGCCCTTGTTGGTGGCAGCCTTCGCCACCGCCTCCAGGTAGGTTGGGGCGCCGGCAGAGATCATAAGGGGATCGATCTTTTTGCCGCTCACCAGGTTCTGTGCCTGGGTCTCGTCAAAGGTTGTCCCATGGATCAATTCCCCCAGCGTCATGCTGCCCCCGATTGAAGCCTGACCCGACCCGCCGGAGGTTTGCGGGCAGGCTGCCAGGGAAGCGCCCGTTCCGGCGGGCAATTGGCCGGTGGTGAGCAGCCCGGCCAGCATGGCTCCAAAAGAGGTGCCGTCCGCCCCGGGCTGGTCGTTGTTGATCACCGCGACGGGAATATTCTGGATGGGGCTGCTGGAACGGCCCAGTCCACCGAACGCCAGGCCGATGAGCGTCGAGATGACCAGCGGAGCTGCAAACATCATCAGGAGCAGGCGCCGATCGGTGAAGCGGGTGCGAATATCCTTGAAGGCAATTACCCAAAGCTTGTTCATATCAATCCCTCAATGCCCGGCCAGTCAGCTGCAGGAACACTGCTTCGAGGTCAGGTTCATGCACCTCGACCAACTCGATCTGGATGCCGGCCTCATCGGCCAGTCGAAGGATGAAAGGCATGGCCTTGCGGCCGCGCTTGGCATTGATGACCATCAATCCGCTGACATTCGTTTTGTTCTCGCCCTCTTCGCCCGGCGGATCGTAGATAGCCTTGGTGACACCTTCAACTGATGTGCGGATATGCTCCAACATTTCGTTGCTGATAACTGCCTCACCTACCTTGAATATCAGCCGGTCCTGCTCACCCACCTGCAGGATCAGGTCGCCAGGCGTACCCATGGCGATGATCTCGCCATGATCGATGATGCCGACCCGGTCGCTCAACTCCTGGGCTTCTTCCATCAAATGGGTGGTATAGAGTACGGTCATGCCGCGCTGTTCGCGCAACTGCTTGACGGTATCGAGGATGCGCCGCCGACTTTGTGGATCGATCCCAACCGTCGGTTCATCCATGTATATGACCTGCGGATCGTGCAGCAGTCCGGCGGCAATATTGATGCGCCGCTTCATCCCGCCAGAAAAGGTCTCGATCCGGTCGGACTGGCGGTCGCTCAGTTCCACAAATTCCAGCATGGCGTCGATCCGTCGGGCCAGGTCCTTCCCGCTCAGCCCGTACATGCGGCCAAAAAACTCCAGGTTCTGGCGTGCGTTCAGGGTTGGGTACAGGGCAATCTCCTGCGGGACGACACCCAGCAGGCGCTTGGCTTCCAGCGGCTGGCGGGTGATCGAGTAGCCGCCGATGGTTGCTTCACCGCTGGTGGGCTCGAGCAGCCCGCTGATCATTGAGATGGTGGTGGTCTTGCCAGCCCCGTTCGGGCCCAGCAGGCTGAAGATCTCGCCTTTCTGGATATCGAACGAGATGCCTTTCACGGCGGTCAAGTCGCCATATTTCTTGACCAGGTTTTTTACTTCGAGAATAGCTGTCATGGTTCCTCCTGAAATACTTACGAAAGATGTGTTATTTATTCAAGCTGCCTTGCGGAAATGGCCAGTGCGCGGAGGTCCGCGTTGGTTTTGCGTGTGATCACACCCGCGTTCAGCGACAGGCTAACGAACAGCAGCCCCATTAGTGCAGCCGCGGCATCTCCGATGACTTGGTAATAATCGTGCCAGCCTGTCACAGCCTGAGTGAATGCGCCCATATCATCCTCATGACACGAACAAAGACTACTCCGGGAACAAGGCAGCTCCCACCAGGGCTAGACCACCCACAATAAGCACGGCCGGCCAGAAGATACCAAAGGTAAGGTTGAACAGGAAAACCAGCGCCAGGATGGTCAACAGGATCCCCACGGTCAGTGAACTGGCCGCGCGGCGCGTCAGCCGCTTGTCCTCCTGATAGATATCCCAACCAGCGACGAAGGCCCAAAATGCAGGGAGCAGGATAAACAGCGCCCACCAGTTTGTAAAGAAGGGAATGCCCAGGTTTTGCATCAAGAGGGCCACGCCCAGCAGGATCAAAAGCGCGCCAAAAAACCAGCCGGTGTGACGCCAGCCGCGCCTCTGCCAGCGGGCCTCGCGGCGGGCCCAGCGCTCCGCCCGCCGCTGCTCACGCCAGTCATGGTAGCAGGGGGAAGGTTCGGGCGGCGGATTGGTTGGCTGATTCTGGTTGGGAGCTGGATTTTGGTTGTTCATAATTTTTTTCCTTTCTGTTTGGTGGAAGGTTTCAAGTTTTTTACTTCGAGAATGGCTTTCATAGCTCCTCCTGAAATGGAATATTAAGATATTTCTTGTTCAAGCGACCACGGTCTGGCGGAAGATTTTCCTGCCCAGGTTCGGGCTGGCGCAAACGGAAGACCAGGAACAGGTTGACGATCGCGAATACGCACATGAAGGCACAGGCCGGGAGAACGCCGCCGAGACCCGAGAGCAGGGTCGCCCCGGTATCCATCGCGGCATGGTAAAGAACCGCCAGCCAAACCCAGAACCATTGCCTGCGCGTGAAGGTTTGCAGGACGAGCACGGCCATGGCGATATGGGTCGGGATGGAGAAAAGCCGTTGCAGGGCACCCTGCAGGGACTTAAACCAGGTCATCGACCAGTACCCGGAAATCTGTAGCTGGGTCTGCGCCAATTGACCGGTCGGGACTATTTTGGAGAGATCCGCATTCCGCAGATAGGCGAACTGCACAAAAGTGTACAGGGCAATCGCGCCGAAAATGATCGCCTCCACGCCGCCATGTCCGGCTCCCGTCAGCACGCCCTTTCGCCAGGAGCGCGCATCCTTGGCCCACCAGCGGAACATTCCATAGCGGAAGAACTCTTCGAACAGGCCGGCACTCAAGCCGACGTATACGGCGTTGAATAGCAGTGCGGATCCCTTTGACATTTCCGTCAAAGGCGTGCGATTGACGACCAAGGTAAAAAGTGCGTTGAAAGGGATATGCCCGATTTGCGATAGGATGAAGGTGGCTGCGCCGATCAGCCAGAGGCGTGCGCCGAGATTCCAACGTACGGACAGGAAGAGCGCCAACCCGATGGGCATCGCGATCATCAGGAGGCCGTTCAGAAGATGTGCGAGAAAAAGGTACGACATTTTTGTGTCCATTCCACCTTATTAAAGGATGGCAGGATCGATTTCATGGATGTCTAGGCGCTATTTCCCGGACCTCGGCTTTCAAAAGCTAATCGAGTTCGTAGACACCAGAAGAGAATGGCGATTAATAATCCCATCACAGCAGTCACAACACCATACTCACCCAACAATAACCAGGTGTTGCCAGAGTCCGTTGTTAGAACATTGAATACATGCAGCATGAATACATTATGACTACCGTGAAGCAGTGCGGCAGTCCATATACTGCCAGATTTCAGCCGGAGCCAGGCAGCCGCAAAGCTTAATCCAACCGTGAAAACGGTGAAACAGACCAGGCTGTAGGGCAAGGGGGTGTTACCCAACCGAACGTTTGAATAGATGATCAAAGGATAATGCCAGACTGCCCAAATCAAACCTGTAATAATGGCGGTTCCGGTGAAACTGGTGAGTTTGATCATTTTGGGCACGAGAAATCCACGCCAGGCAATTTCTTCCAATAGGGCTGACAGGGTGCCATTGAACAGCATGGTCAAAAGGTAGACCGGAAAGTTGGGTGGAAATTGGCCGTTATATTTGCCCCGACCGGTCAGCCATACGAGGCCGTATCCGAGTAAACAATATATGAGTGGTATCACTAACGCTAAAACCAGATATTGTACCTTACCCAGCCACCAGCCGATTGGGCGTAGGCTACGCTCGAAGACCAGGTAAGTGATGATTGCAGCGAGTCCGGGCGCCAGCATTAAGAAGGCCTGCCAATTTAGATTGCCCTCCATTGATGGTCCCCACTCGAATGATCGGGATATAAGCCACGGCGCTGAAAATAACGGTCAACGCCAGGAAAACAATGATCTCGAGCATGGTTTTGCTTTTCTTGTCCATTTTGTTGCCTTTATCACTTCTTCTGCATAACCTCTGCAAGCGCTTTCCGGAGGTTTTCAGGAGGATCACTTTTACAAACAAAGCCATCCGCGCCAGCCGCCAGGGCAAGACCCTGGCAATCCGGGTAGATGGAAATGATGATGATCTTGATCTGCGGCCATTTGCCTTTGATGAGTTTTGTTGCTTCCAGGCCGCCCATCTTAGGCATGCGGGCATCCATCAAGATGACATCGGGTAGAAATTCTTCGACCACATCGACTGCTTCGGTTCCATCCGTGGCTTCGCGGACTTCCTCCAGTTGGTACCAGACATCCAACAGGGCTTTCATGCTCTGACGTGCCCGGGATGTATCATCAACAATGAGAACTCGCATTTTGGGGTTCATTCCTTCCTTCCAGTTATAGTAGTGCTTCGAATTTGCATCTCTTTCCAATTCCAAACGGTCCCTACCAAATACGCGATTCCTGCTGCCAAGAACACCAGGTGGGTAATTACTCCCTGGATCTGGATTTCTCCTTCTAAAATTCCCAGGATCGTTAACACAGCCAGGATGAAAAACAACCCGCGCAAAAGATAGAGGCTACTGATCCCGATCAGCCCCAGGCGTAACAGAGGCAAATGTGGGATACTCCCGGCTCCTGATAATGCATACAGGCCAAAAATGGCAAAGATCAGTGCTGCTCCCTCTCCAATAAGAAAAAGCTGCATGCGGTTCTCCAGGAGGGATGGTGGAGCCTGAAAATATGCGGCAGCAGCAGGGGAGAGGGAAATTACGATTTGACAGATTGCCATAAAAAAGCTCAACCCTGCGGCGCCTTTGAGCCATGCCTTTTTATTCATGCTTTTATTCCTTAGATTTCATGCTTTTCCATCTGTTTTCATATTTCCCAACAACTCAGCCAACGGTGACCCAGTAGACAGGCACCATTTGTTACAATCATTGACTACACAAAATGGACCCGGACTAGCACACGATAACACACCAACCATTCAATGTCATCAGGAGAAAGGTTCATTCTGACTTAACCAAAAAAGACCGCCTGTTTCGGCGGTCTCATCGAAATGGGTTGTCGTTATCTACCCAAAAATGGGTAGAAGAGATTATTCAGTTTTGATTCCTGGAATATCATCCACCGAGGCGATGCCCTCTTTCAAGGCATAGAGAGCCGCCTGAGTGCGGCTGGCGAGGTGGAGCTTGTTGAGGATATTGCTCACATGCGTGTGAACGGTTTCCTCGGCGATCACCAAATTTCCGGCAATTTCCCTGTTGCTCTTTCCCTGCGCAACCAGCCGTAGGATTTCCAATTCACGGGCCGTAAGCGGGTCGGGGGTCAGAGGCTTTTGGGGCGGGGTGGATAATTCATTCAGCACTTTCCGCGCAACCGAAGGGTCCAGGGACGGCTCGCCGCGAAAAACCTGCCGGATTGCTTGAACCAATTCCTGAGGACCTGAATCCTTCAGGAGATAACCGAGCGCCCCGGCTTTGATGGCGGGAAAGACCTGTTCGTCCGCAGCAAAGCTCGTCAGGACCAGTACGCGCGCCCCGGGTTGCCCGGCCATGATCTCGCGTGTGGCCTCGATTCCGTTCATCTTTGGCATCATCAGGTCCATGAGAATAACATCAGGGTGCAGCGTTTGTGCCTGAGTCACTGCCTCCGCACCATCCCTTGCCTCGCCGACCACTTGAATATCCCGCTTGGTTGCCAGGAGTGCGCGGATCCCCTTGCGGACAATCTCATGGTCATCTACGATCAAAACACGAATGGGAGTGGACATTTTTACTCCGTTTTTTCCTCTGGCGAGGCGGATATTGATGGGCTTGTGTGTTCAATTGCCTTTACCGGCATCCGTACTATAACGCTTGTTCCCTTGCCCGGCGCACTGTCGATCTGCAGTGTTCCGCCGATCTTCTGGGAACGCTCCTGCATGCCTGGGATGCCAAACCCACCCCTCATTCCATCCGCGGCTGGTTCGAATCCCACCCCATCATCGGTTATTCCCATTTCAGTTTCGGTATCCCCAAACCGCAGCCGAATTCGAACGGAATTTGCATGCGCATGCTTGAGCGCATTGTTCAACGCTTCCTGGGCAATGTTGTAAAGCTCCGCCTGGACCGGGCGTGATATTTGTTCGCTGCCTTCGACCGCAATTCCGCGTGCATCCCGCCGCGCCTTTCCACGGCATCCAGCCGCGCCTGCAGAGCGGCTGCAAGACCGCCTTGCCCGAGAGCCGGTCGGTGCAGCTCGAAGATGAGCAGGCGCATTTCCCGCAGGGCTTCCTGGGCGGTGTCACGCAATTCGCGCAGGTGCCCTGAGGCGGTCTCTGTTTCGCCCGAGTCCAGCAATTCTGCCGCGGCCTCGGCATACAGGGTCACGCTATAAAGCAATTGGGTCACCGAATCATGTAATTCGCGTGCCAGGCGGCTGCGCTCCTCAGAGACCGCCAGATCCTGCCGGCTGCGTAACAGACTTTGTAATTGCTGCGCCATATTGTTCAACCGTTGGGCGAATTGGGATATCTCGTCTCCAGCAGTATCATCAATGTAGTGCGAAAAATCGCCCTCGCTCCAACGATCAGTGGTGGACGATAATCGATTGAACCGTTTTACCAGTCCATGTGAGAAGAAGTAACCAAAGACTGTTCCTATGATCCCTGAAAACAAAAGAAATATGATAAGGCTCCTTCCAGCGACGTCAAAGAGATAGCGGGGAACATCCTGCTGGGTGGGAACGGCATCGATAAGAATCGCGATGACGCCCGTCACCTGCTTTGGATCCCCGCCGGCTCGGTTGAAGCACGGGGCGGCGAAAACATAGCGTTGGTTTGTTTCAATCTCGGTGTACAAAAAACTCGGATTTGTTTCTCCCGCCAGGGCGGCTCCAAATGGTTTCTCCAGGCCCGGAACCCGCGCAGGATCAAACACCTTGCCAACCTGATTGCGGAATGCTGGATCATCCGGGGCTGAGACTCCCAGGAGGGTGCCATCGGGTTTGAAGACTGCAATACGAAGCTCAGCAATGGTCGACGCTGTGACCTTCACCTGTCCGATGCGAAATAGCTGATACTGAGCAAAGACCGACTGCATTTTGCTCAACATGCGGTTGACCAGGTTCAAGTCCACTGGTGTTTGTGAAAGGGTCTGGCAATAATACAAGTAGGAGCTGGATTTCGTTTTCGATATTCATAAAACCGGAAATATAATTTGTGGGAGAATACCCGGGAGGCAAATAAACTTTCGCCTGAAATATGCGGATCAATAGAATCCCTCCCAGCACAAGTGTGATGACCAGCAGAGTGCCAACGGTCACCAGGGTGTAGTTCAAGGTCAGTCTCCAGCGAAGTTGACGAAAGATGTTCATGTCTGCCTGCTTGGGTTAATGATTACTCAATGGAACCTGCACGATAACGCTGGTCCCCTTTCCCGGCCTGCTCTCAATCTGCAAGGTCCCGCCAATCTTCTGGGCACGCTCCCGCATGCTTGGGATGCCAAACCCGCCTCCCGTTCCGTCCATGCCAGGTTCGAATCCCACCCCATCATCGGATATTTCCATTCTGGTTTCTGACTCTCCAAATTGCAGCCGAATTCGAACGGATTTTGCATGCGCATGCTTGAGCGCATTGTTCAATGCTTCCTGGGCAATATTGTAAAGCTCCGCCTGGGCCGGGCGCGATATTTGTTCACTGCCTTCGACCTGCAATTCGGCGTGGATCCCACCGCGCCTTTCCACAGCGTCCAGCCGTGCTTGCAGGGCGGCTGCGAGTCCAGCCTGTCCAATGGCAGGCTGGTGCAGCTCGAATATGAGCAGGCGCATTTCGCGCAAGGCTTCCTGGGCGGTGTCACGCAATTCGCGCAAGTGCCCTGCCGCCGTTTCCGTTTCACCGGAATCAAGCAATTCCGCCGCGGCTTCGGCGTAGAGGGTCACGCTGTAGAGGAGTTGGGTGACCGAATCGTGCAACTCGCGCGCCAGACGGCTGCGTTCGCTTGTAATTGCCGTCTGTTCAGCCTGCGCATATAGTTGTGCGTTTACCACTGCCATACCAACTTGCCGGCTGATCGCAGTAAGTAAAGACAATTCTTCTTGTGTGATCTCGCGTATTTCCCAAGCAGCGAGGGTAAGCGCACCGACAAGTTTTCCTTGCACGAGAAGAGGAACGTTAATTGCCAGTCGAACCCTTGCTTGCTCAATTGCTTTTCTTATTTGTGGGTTGGGATGATTGTTAACCAGACGGACATCCGGCCTGCCCGTCTTGACGGTTTCTCGTATCAAGGTCGCATCCAATGGTAGAACTTTAACGATATTGATGTAGTCGTCCACCACACCCCGGTGGGCAAGCAAACGTAATAAAGGGCCGTCCGACGAACCGTTGTCCGGTTCCTCCAAGCGGTAAGCCAATCCCCCATCCATGCGCATGACCTCAATCGTCTTGTCCAGCGCAGCATTCAGGATCTCGGTTAGATCCAATGAGCGGTTCACAACCTCAGAGATTGTATTGAGGGTTGCGAGATCGTGGGTGCGCTGTTCCACCCGCTTTGCTAGTTCACGGTTCCTGGCTTCGATATCTCTGACCCGCAGCCGGTAACCGCCAAACGCGCCTGCCCCCGCCACCAGGCATACAATTCCAATGAACCACCACGTTTGCCAGAAAGGCGGCGTAATATGAATATGAATGGCCGTTCCTTGCGAGTTCCAAATTCCATCGTTGTTCGAGGCTTTCACCCGGAAGGTGTAATTTCCCCCCCGCAGGTTGGTGTAACTGGCATAGCGGCGCGTCCCGGCATAGACCCAGTCTTTATCAACCCCCTCCAGCATATATGCGTACTGGTTCTTTTCTGGAGCGTTGTAATCCAGGGCTGCAAATTCAAAGGAAACAAAATTATCACGATAGGAAAGTGGAATGATTTCGTTTGGATTCAGATCCGTCTGGACAGTCTGGTTAAACTTCTGGAATGCGGTGATCATCAGGGGAGGCGGAATAGGATTATCCACCACCTGGGCCGGATAGAACGCATTCAGGCCCTGCGTGCCGCCAAAAAACATTTCCCCACTCTTACTTTGGAAAAATGCACCGGGGTTGAATTGGTCTCCTTGTAACCCGTCGCTGACGTCATAATTTCTAAATATCTTTGTATTCGGGTCGAACTTTGACAAACCCTTGTTGGTGCTCAACCACAGGTCCCCGCCTGAGTCTGTCAGGATGCCATAGACCGTGTCGTCCGGCAGACCGTCCTTCTGGTTGTAATGAATGAAAGTTTGGTTGGTACGATCGAAACGGTTCAATCCGCCTCCGAAGGTCCCGACCCAGATGATCCCTTGTTTGTCTTCATTTATGCAACTCACTTCATCGCTGCTGAGGCTTAAAGAATTCTTGGGATCATTACGATAGACGGTAAAGTGGTCCGACTGGCCGTCCCAAAGATCGATGCCTCCTCCCAGTGTGCCAATCCATAAAACCCCGGTATTGTCCTCGTTGATCGCTCTAACGTTATCTTCGCTAAGACTCATCGGATCGTTGCCATCATGCTGGTAATGGATAAAGGTTCCCGTAGCCGGGTCAAATCGGTTTAGGCCTCCACGCTGGGTGCCGATCCACAACCTGCCCAGATGATCCTCAAAAATTGAAAAGACATCGTCATTGCTCAAGCTGTTGGGATCTGCGCTGTCATGCCGATAGGTTATAAAAGTCCCGGTCTGTGCATCAAACCGGTCCAGGCCGCCGCGCTCCATTCCAACCCACAAGTTACCATTGTGGTCCTCCAATATCGCCCGAATTTCATTACCGCTCAGACTGTTCGGATCTCCGGGATTGTTCTGGTAGACAGTGACCGTGTCCGATTTACGATCCAGGCGGTCAAGTCCTGCGAAGAACGTACCCACCCACAGGCTGCCAAGGTGATCTTCGTAGATCGACCAGATGTTGTTATCGCTCAAGCTGTTCGGAAGGTTCGGATTGTGCTGATACAAGGCGAATTTTTGGGTTGCACGCGGCATATTTATTCAACCCACCGGAAGTTCCTATCCATAACACACCTGAGCGATCTTCATAAATGGAGCGGATGGAATTGCTGGCCAGGCTGTTAGGATCGTTCGGGTCATGTATATAATTAATAAATCGATTTTGTGTATTGTCGAAAAGATCGAGACCTTTTCTGGTTCCAAACCAAAGCCCCCCTTTGGAGTCTTCCAGAATACAAGTCACTGAATTATCGCTGAGGCTTTCGGGGATATTTGTGTCGTGATGATATTCGGTCAACAGGTTTTGGCTGCGGTTCCATTCGAATAATCCACCAGCGGTTCCGATCCACAGTGCTCCCTGCTCATCCTCGGCGATGGATAATACACTTACATTCCCAATAAATGAGGAACCTGCGACAGGTTCCTCGAAGGAAAGCGCGAATTTCGCATTTGTGGGGTCGAAATGATCCAAACCAGAATCGGTTCCAACCCACAACTCTCCGGCCTGATCCTCATAAATTGCATTGATTGAATTCCCGGAAAGGGATTGAGGAACATCTGGAGAGCGCTTATATATTTTCGACTGGTTGGTGGTCAAGTTCAGTGCAATGAGCCCTCCCCCGTCCGTCCCGACCCAAAGTGTTCCCGAGCGATCCTGTAAAATGGCTGAGATCGATTGCCCTTGGAGACCGGCCGATTCTGCCAGGTCCTGTGGGTAGTGTAAAAATGAGTTTGTTTTGGGATCGAACCGATCCAATCCCAGGCTTGTTCCAACCCACAAAGCCCCTTGCTTGTCCTGGTACAAAAGTTGAACGAGATTATTCGAAAGTGTTTTGGAATCATTGGCATCATGTTTGTAAACAGTAAATTGATAGCCGTCATACTTGTCTAGCCCCCCCTCTGTGGCAAACCACATGAACCCCTGCCGGTCCTGTAAAATGGCATGCACCGTACTTTGGGATAGCCCCTGTTCGGTGGAGATATTCTCGAACCGGACGGTTTGGGATTGACCTGAAACAGGGATGGTGAAAATGGGGCTGAACAGGATTGAAATGACAGCCAACGCGACCAATGTCCGAAGCAGGAGGTGCCTTACCCCGTGCGTTTTCACAGGCTACGTACCCATTCCCTTTGAGTGTTTTTTCCGGTTCAAGATAGCTCGAACGAAAATGGAGGTGGCGAATTATAGGACAACAATCTGGTCATATTGTACCGGAAGGAAAGCACGAATACAATATGGATTAATCACACATGCCTGCCCTTGGGTGAAGAAGGTTCATGGCAATAGCAGTGAAACCAGGCAATGGATTTGTTGAACGATGTCAGACTCCATTTACCTCACTTTGCGTTTGTCTTTTCCTGCTGCGTGAGTACCGCAGCGCCCTGTCGGGTATTACTGAAAATATAAATTAAATTGTCCCAAAAAACTGGCCTGGGCACCAGTTTTTTTGGCCTCTTACCCACTTCCCGGCGGGAAGTTGGAGGAGGCCTGCCTGCAGGTCATCATTCCATATTGGGAAAGCCAGAATTGGATCTGGTACCAAATTGTGCAAACGCGGACAATCTGATATACTCACCCGGTGAGTATATATGCCTGAAAAACTTCATCATACCGGCTCTCGATCGCCAGAATACGCCCTGCTTGGTTTCCTTTATGAACAGTCCAACCATGGTTACAACCTGCACCAGCAGCTGATAACCGAACTCGGCCATGTCTGGCACGTCAGCCAGAGTCAAACGTATGCCATCCTGAAGAGACTGGTAAATCAAGGGGATATCTCCTCCAGTATCCTCGAGCAGGAAAAACTCCCGGCGCGCCAGATGTTGGAAATTACTGCCAGGGGCCGCCGGCGATTTAAACAATGGCTTCAAACACCCTCTGGCAGCAGCGTGCGCGCCATCCGGCTGGAGTTCATCACCCGTCTGTATTTTGCCCAAAAGCTTTTTCCGAAAATAATCCCAAAGCTGTTCAAAGACGAGTCTGCTGATATCAATTCGGCAATCACTCGCCTGGAAACGAATCAGAAAGCCATTCCGCCGGAACAGCCATTCAACCGTCTAAGCCTGGATCTGCGCATCCGGCAGCTCCATTCTGTTCGCACCTGGTTGATCGAATGCCGCAAGGCATTTGAAGTAAACGCATGACAGAGGAAAACATCATGAAAGGATTTACAGGTCTCGTACTTTTAATCGCGGCTCTTCTGGCCGCCTGCGGACCGGTAGCAACACCATCAGCCGCTCCCACTGCCGTGCCACCGACCGAAACCCCGTTGCCACCGACAGCAACCCCGATCCCGCCCACTGCGACCGCTGAGCCTCGCACCCTGACCGTTTTTGCAGCCGCCTCTTTAACGGATGCATTTAACGAGATCGGGCACAATTTCGAGACCAGCCATCCGGGCGTCAAAGTGGCGCTCAACTTTGCCGGGTCCCAAACGCTCAGCACGCAGCTCACCCAGGGAGCGGTGGCGGATATCTTCGCTTCCGCCAACCATACCGAAATGGACAAATTGGTCAGCGGCAACCTGATCCAAAAGGACACACCGAAAGATTTCCTGACCAACCAGCTGATCGTCATTCTCCCCAAGGACAATCCGGCCAATGTCCAGACCCTGCAGGATCTGGCCCGTTCCGGCCTGAAGCTTGTCCTGGCGGATACAACCGTGCCGGCTGGAAAATACGCCCGTCAAATCCTTGACAATATGAGCAAGGATGCCTCCTTCGGCGCAGATTATAGTTCTGAAGTGCTGGCCAACGTCGTTTCGAACGAAACCGACGTGAAACAGGTTGTGGCCAAGGTGCAACTCGGGGAGGCGGATGCCGGCATCGTCTACATCTCGGATTCGGTCGCCGCCCCGGATTTGAAGACCATTGTGATTCCAGCAAATCTCAATGTGATTGCCAAATATCCCATCGCAGCGCTGACCTATGCCCTGCAACCTGAGCTGGCGTCGGAATTCATCGCCTACGTTCTCTCGGCGGATGAACAGGCCATCCTGAAGAAATGGGGCTTCACCCCAATCGTCCCATAGGTGCAGGCTGCTTTGCGTCGCTTCTTTCGAAGACTTTCGTCTGAACATGACCCAGGCTGGATATTTATTCTACCCAGCCTGGGTTTAATTGCGTTGCTGGGACTTCCTCTCCTGGCGTTGGCCTGGCGGGCCATCGGGAAGGATTTCATCAACAACGTCCTCTCCCCCACTGCATTATCCGCATTGAAGCTCAGCCTGCTGACCAGCACGATCAGCGTCATCCTTGCAATTGCCTTAGGGACACCCATGGCATACCTCCTGGCGCGTTGGACGTTCCACGGCAAGTCAGCGTTCGAATTATTGATCGACCTGCCGGTTGTCCTGCCGCCCTCGGTGGCGGGATTGGCATTGCTGATCGCCTTTGGGCGGACGGGTGTCTTCGGGGTTTGGTTGAATGCCATTGGAATTACCCTGCCATTCACAACCGCCGCAGTGGTGATGGCGCAGACCTTTGTCTCGGCGCCTCTGTTCGTCCGCTCTGCGCATGTGGGCTTTGCCGAGATCGATAAGCAACTGGAAGAGGCCGCCACTGTGGAAGGCGCCAATGAGTGGCAGCTTTTCCGTTTTATAATGGTGCCCCTGGCTGGACGCGCATTTTCTGACCGGGGTCATCCTGACCTGGACCCGGGCCCTGGGCGAATTTGGAGCAACCCTTATGTTCGCCGGCAATCTGGAAGGAAAAACCCAGACGATGCCTTTGGCCATTTACCTGGGCTTTGAGCACGGATTGGGGACGGCAATTGCATTATCCGTGATGCTGGTGTTAGTTTCGATTTTGTTACTTGGGGCAATGAGAAGGCTTGAAAAGCGCAGCAGGGTCGAAACGCGTAATGAATGATTTCCATTAAAATTGAGAAAATTCCATCCGGCGCATTGACTCGGGGCTATCTGCACCTTGCAATCAGATTTCGCAGGGTATATGCATCCAAATCGCACAGCCTCCATTGAGTTAGGTTCTTCACCTGTAGAGCCAGCCAGTTCTTATCGAAGGAGATGACCGAGTCGGTATAGGTGGCATATCCCCGGCCAACGTAATCCACCAGGACAAGTAACGGGTCCCTGGTGAGGGTAAGCACCTGGATGCCCAACCCGATCGCGCCAAGCAGGAGCACCACTAGGGTGGACACGCTCCCTGACCTGGAAAATGATCGGTGGATGGCGGGAGCAAGCATCACCCCCAGGATTGGCAGGATAGGTGTCAACAAACGTGATCCCCAGGAGGCGCCTCCATCCCAGTTGTGCCAGATCGCAACCATTAGGATGTAACCTGCCAGGGTGACGAGCAGGAGCACAAATTTAATCCTGTCCTTTTTATAGATGAACCGGCCGCCTGTGATGGCCAGTATCAAAATGGGAGAATAGAAAAATATTGACCGTCCCGGGCTAAGAAGTACACCCACCAGGCCCACGAGCAACGAACTGGTAAAGCCCTCGCTTCCATAGCCGAAATTCAGCGGGGACTGGAACCTGAGCCAATTGTAAAAAGCCAGGAAGCCCAAACCACCCAGTATCAAACTGATTGACCAGATACTTTTCCACCCCTTCTTCCAAACCGCATATCCCCAGATGGGCAACGCGATCAGGTTCGTGGGTCTGAAAAGCAGCGAGATGGCCAGCATGAGGCTGCACAGGTAAGGCCGCTCGTCATCGGCAAAATAGATGGCTGTCATGAGGAATGCGCCCGCCCCGACTTCCAGGAAAAAACCGCGCGCTTGATACCACCAATCCGTACATAAACCGAATAAGAGGACGGTTATGATAACCGTCTTCCATGGATAATATTTCTTCAGCAAAATTAAAAATATGGCCAGCCCGAAGGCTCCCCACAGTGCGTTCAATCGCAAGGCCAGGCGTGCGCCCTGCTGTGAATCAGCCATTACATGAAATCCCCAATCTTCGTTGCCCCAAATGAATGGGCTATCATTGGTACGCGCCGTCATCCGATAGATGAGTGCTGCCGCCAATGAATTCCCGGGGAAATAGCGCGAATACAGATGGTCTCCCCTGCCGAACTGTCCGATATCGTACTTGTCCTTGAGCCACTGCATATTATCGATGGCAAAGTCGCCCCTGACTGCCAGCGAGATCCCGGTTGCAAATGACGCCGCCTCGTCGGTCACCTGGATGTCCGCACGCGAGGTGACACCATAGAGGACTAGAAAAAAAATGAAACACAAGCATGCACCGAGGGCTATTTTTGCCCTCCCGGATAAGTGACTGGGGATGGTCTGCAATAACTGCATGGGAGTTTCCGTTTCACTCCTGGATTTCTTTTCTCTTCCAGAACGCGATTTTCTCAGGGAACCAGAGCGCGGCAAGGACAATAATCATCATCAGATATGGAACGACATACTTAAGAATTGGAAGAAGCAGATAACTGATAAAAAGAAGGATTGAAGCAGCTAGAGGGATGAGAACCGTCTCGTCTGTCTTCAGGAGTTTCTGATTTAGCATGATGCGCATGGCCCCGTAAATGGGAATTAGCAGGAGCACGAGATCGTGGTAATGAAAGTGAGGCGATCCGAGGATCGTGACGATTATCGCCAGCCCGATATGCCTCTCCTTGATTTCGCCGGTTCTGATCCAGACGAAGCAAAGGTAGATGATGGAGACCGCATAACCGATCCATCCCACCAACCGTATCAGGGAAGACTCAACCGAAGGGAATGCACGCCGGAGGAATCCGATCAGGTTTACCATCAGGTTTTCATTAAAAAACTTATTGCCTTCTCCGTTTGCGCTGGTTAGCAGGATGCGCAGATAATTCACCTCCCGGTCCTTCCCAGCAGCAGCACGCTGACGAGTACGAGAACGCCCGCCCCAGCACAGAAACCCACCAGACCTTGCTCCGCTTGAAAAGAAAAGGGAGCGCCAAGCATCACCGCCATGTGCGGACGGATCAGAGTTAACGCCAGGCCAATTCCCGAAAGCCGAGTCGCTGCTCCTGGAACAAGCCATACACCCACATTGATGCGCCGAGGAGCAATAAAGCCGTGTCCTGTCCATTGAGGATACTGAAGAAAGCCGGGAAGAATAAGGCCGTTGCCAAGAACAAGACCCACCTGTCCCGTCCCTGCACCTGCGGAACCAACCGGACGAGAATGAGTCGCGCTGATGATAAAGATAATGCTCATCAGCACCGACCAGATTACAAAAGCGGGCACATAATCGAGGTGAGCCAGCAGCATGAGCAGCGGAATAATAAAAGGCGGATGGGGAAATGGGTTAACTTCCGTCGTCTGGATGGGTGGGCTAGAATTCTGAGGATTTAGCGGTTGCCCTCTGCGAAACAAGGATCTGCCGGATGGTCTCATCAAGTATGTCATTTTCCGCCTGTCTTTGGGTTTCCCAATCGTAGACTTTGGACATTCCTTGTGTGATGGCGATACGCCCGGCCGCATAAAAAGGCAGGAAATCCGCTGCGGTACGTTGGGCGGGATCGTTGATGACGCGCAGCCACAACACAGGGTAGATAATCAATAGGGAAACAATCCCACCAATCACGAATATGTTTCGAAAGGAAAGCCTGGAACGTGGTGGTTCTTATTTTGGGTTTCCATCGGGCTAGCCTTTTGTTGGAAATTCCCCTAGGCCGGAAAAGGATACCGGGAACCCACAGGATCAGAACCAGCAGGAGCATGACCAGGTATGGTAGGTTATATCTTAAGGCCGGGGACACAGTTGCTGAGCAGACAATACTAGCGAAAGACCCAGAGGTATGAGGGCTGCTGTTTGCTCGTGTAGAAAACTGGCCGCGCACCAATATCAAAATCAGCGCGAGCAACGCCACAACCAGTAAGGTCAGGTCGTGATAGTGCAGGTGCGGAACGGCAAAGACAGTCAGCGCAACCGCCAGCCCGATCTGTTTTTCACCAATCTCCTGGCTGCGCGCCCACACAACACACAATCCGATCAACGTCGCCCCATAAACAACCCATCCTATCGTATGGATCGCCTGCGTTCCCAGAACCGGCCCAAACCGGGTCAATAAACCGACCAGGTTGACCATCGCCGCCTCTTGCATTCCGTAGACCTGTCCGCCTGCCGTCATTAAAAGCAGGCGCAGATAGGCTTGCAGGCCGCCCGGGCCAACCACCAACAGACTCACCAGTCCCAGCACAGCCGCTGCGGCGCAGAACCATAGGAAAATCCTTTGCCGCCGGAATAAAAATGGAAATGCCAGCAGGACCGTTACTTGCGGGCGGACGGTTGTCAGAGCCAATCCAAATCCTGCCAGCCAGCCACGCCTGGTCAGCAGCCCATAGAGTACGAGCACACCGCCCAGCACCATCAGCGCAGTGTCCTGCGTATTGACCAGGCTGATAAATAGCGGGTAGAAGGTCGCCAATCCCGCCACTGCCAGCGCCGCCGGACTACGTTGCCAGCCCTTTAGCCTGAGCAACCGCCAGATCACTGCCAGGGCAGCCGCATACAATGCCACCATTACCAAAACATATCTCACCAGGGAACCAATATAATTTTCATCCATCAAGAGCGCCAGGAACGGCACCAGGTATGGCGGGTGGTTGAACATCAGCACCTGCCCCGCTGCCAGGTCAAAACCCACCACTTCTGCCTGCACCGCCTGCTGGTACTCCAGGTTGTAAACGTTCGCTGCACCCCAGCGGTCTGCCACGCGCCCGCCGGTGTAGGCGGAGATGAAATCCGAACCGGAGCGTTCAGCAGGAGTGCTGATCATACGCAGCCAGAGTATGCTGTAGACAATAACCAGAATCAATAATCCAGAGATGATAAGAACACGGCGAAAATTAATGGGTTTCATAGTACCAGGCCAGGATTGGCAATGCACCCATGATCAGGTAGGGCATTGTGTAGAGGAGCGGGTTCCACCAATCGGCGATCAAAAAAAGAACTGATACCAGCATCGGCGATAAAGCGGCTTTCCATACCCGGAGATGCCCCTTCTTCACTACCGCCAGGGCCAGGCCAAGAACCGGGATGATTAATAACGCCAAGTCGTGATAATGAAGGTGGGGAGCTGCAAACACGCTCAAGGTCGAGATCAGGACGATATGTCGATAGTCAATTTCTGGAGAAATTTTCCACCATATGGATAATCCAATGATAACTACCATGAATAGCCCCCATGCAATCAAATAAATCGCATTCAGATTGGCATATGGGAACAGTCGCAAAGCCATTCCTGTAAAATTGAACATGGCGTTCTGACCCATGCCAAACCCTTCACCGCTGGCGCTGATCCTGAGCAGATTAAGAAAATCCCGCACGCCGCCGGACCCAACCAATAAAATACTATACAAGCCCAGGACTGCCGCTCCCGCACAGAACCACCAGCAGGTTTTACGTCGATTGAAGAAGAAGGGCACAGCCAGTATCAGAGCGATTTGCGGGCGGATCAAGGTCAATGCCAGGCCAATTCCGGCCGGTATATCTCTTTTCATGATCACGCCATAAAGCCATAGCAAAGCACCAAAAAGTAAAAAGGCTGTATCCTGTCCCTTAAGCAAGCTCACAAAGATCGGATAGAATAACAAGGCTGAAATGATGAATATCCAGCGAGAGCCTGTATCCCATTGCATCGCCCTGAGCAACTGGTAGATGACCACCATCGTTGCGGCAACAAAACAAAGCATGACAAGAACCCAACGCCAGTAAGACGTCATATAATCCTGCGTCGAGATCAATTGCAGAATTGGGACAAGCAATGGAGGATGGTTGAACAGGAGTACCTGGTCGATCTGGATTGGATGCCCAAGCAGGGTTTCTCGCACCTGGCGCTGGGTTTGGAGATCATATAGCTGGCTGTAATGCCCCGAAGCGGCGATGCGCCCGGCGGTATAGAAAATACTATAATCGGTGGGCCTGGACACATTCGGTTGGGTCAACATTCTCGACCATAGCAGACCATACCACGCCAACTGGAAGATCACTCCCGCAGCAAACAACAGGCGGAGGCTGAAAGCGGAAGATAATCTCTTCATCATGTTTTCAACCTTTTCATTGATGTGATCTTCCAGCCAGGGAACCATAAGAGCAGCCCCAACAGGAGCATCAACAGGTAGATGACCAGATAAGACCAGAATATTCCATTCACCAAAAGGATCAATGAAGCTGCCAACGGGACAAGCGCCGCATCCTGCTGGGAGAGCATTTTATGTTCGACCAATACCAGCGCCCCTCCCAGGGCAGGAATGAGCAGCAGGCTCAAGTCGTGAACTTGAAGGTGGGGGAAAAAATGATGCTCAGTAGAATGGCAAGCCCAACCTGCTTGACCTCGATCCTTTGACTCTTTGCCCATAGCAGGCACAGGAAAAGGATCGCCAGTGCATATGCACCATATCCGATGGCGTGGAGGTTTTGAGAGGACATGGCAGGAGAGGCACGAATAATAGCACCCATTAAATTTGGCATCCTGTTGACGTCAAGACCCATCCCGCTCCCGCTGTAGATCAATGCCTGGATGAAATTCTTCAACCCCTCTCCACCTATTAACCAGTAACTATAAATCAGAAAGACGAACCCCCAGACAGCCAACCACCACCAGATCTTTCGCCTCTTGAACAGGAAGGGGATTGCCAGCATCAAGGCAATCTGTGGTCGAATGGCAGCCAGTGCCAAACCCAAGCCGGCCTCCCTGTCCTCATCGGTCAACAGCCCATGAGTTCAGAGGGCAATCCCAAGCAACAAAAAAACCGAATCCTGTCCTTGTAGATATGCCACAAATATCGGATAGAAGAGCAGCCCGGAAATTGACGCAAACAGTATACCTTCCTGTTGCCAGCCGTAAAAATGCATCAGGTGCGCCAGCACGACCAGAGCGAGCAAATGAAAGGCAATCAGCACAACTATCCACCGGTAAAATGAGACAGTATAGTTGCTGGTGGTGACCAGCTGGAGGATATGAACAAGGAAGGGTGTGTGGTTATAGGGATAGAAGCGGATTAGCTTTTCCGGATAAGTGATTTCATCTTCAAGTCGTTTCTGCAAGTCCAGATCATATGTGTGTGATAAGCCTTGGTAATGGGCAATATAACCAGCCGCATAAATGGCCACATAATCGACCTTCCTAAGTATTGAAGGCGTGGCAACCTGCTGTGCCGCAATCAATGCATACCAGGTTGACTGTAAGGCAATGATGCTAATGAGCAGCAGGAAAGTTAATTTGATCGGGCGATTCTTCATGTCGAATCTGAGATCAAGGTTTTTCCATGAAAACACGCCAGAATTTCAACCAGCACCAGAAGAATTATTTTTCAGCTATCTTTTCCACCACCACAGTGGCCTCACCAATCAATGCAGCCACTGCCCCCACTGCCGCCAGGGTGGGTGCCAGAACCACTCCGACCACACCGAAAGTCAGCGGGAACTCCAGCATGACCTTGCTATCCCGGTCTTTTATGATAATGCGGCGAATATTGCCCTCGTGGATCAATTCCTTGATCTTGGCGATCAATTCTTCGCCGTTTACACGAAACTCTTCCGTACGGAATTCAGACATGGGAGCTCCTTTTCTAATTGGTTGCAGAATTGGCCAATATCGCAATTTCGTGATATGGTAAATATTATCGCATATTATTGCCGAATTGTGACCGTTATCGCACCCGAAAATTAGATTTGTGTTATATACTGAGGAATGGCATTTTATTCTCTTAAAGGAGATTCTCATGGTCACCATCGAAAAAGTGGATACGGGCAACAAATCGCAGGTCAAGCGCTTCGTCCAGTTCTATTATGATCTCTATAAGGATTGCCCGCAATGGGTGCCGCCATTATTCGTGGACGCTTACCTCCCGCTCAACCGGAAGAAACATCCATTCTTCGAACATTCGGAGGCGGATTTCTTTCTGGCGGTTCGGGACGGAAAAGTGGTAGGACGCATCTGCGCAGGCGAAAACAAGCCCTTCAACGAATATCACAAGACCAGGAAGGCCCAATTCTATTTCTTCGACACAGTTGACGACCTGGAAGTGGCCAAAACGCTCTTCGAGGCCGCTTTCGATTGGGCCCGCCAGCGCGGGCTGGATACAATGATCGGGCCCAAAGGCCTCTCTCCCTTCGATGGCTATGGCATTCTAATTGAAGGTTTTAAACACCGCCAGATGATGACCATGACGAACTATAACTTCGATTATTACTCCAGGCTGGTCGAGACGCTTGGCTTCGAAAAGGAAGTGGACTTCGTCTCCTGCTACCTACCGGCGGAGGCCTTCAGGATTCCGGAGCGGGTCGAACGCATCGCCAAGTGGGCCATGCAGCGCGGCAACCTGTGGGTTAAGAATTTCAAAAGTAAAAAGGAACTCGTCAGCTGGGCACAGCGTATCGGCCGGACCTATAACAAAACCTTCATCAAAAACTGGGAATACTATCCCTTCACCCAGGGCGACGTCGATTACGCCGTTCAAAACGTCTTCATGGTGGCGGACCATCGCCTGATCAAGCTGATCATGCACGGCGATGACATCGTCGGTTTCCTGTTTGCCTTCCCGGATGCCTCGGCTGCTCTCCAGCGCGCCAAAGGCCACCTGTTCCCCTTCGGTATCGTGGACTTGCTGCTCGAAATGAAGCGTACCAAGACCGTTTCCGGGAATGGCATGGGTGTTCTGCCCGAGTTCCAGGGGACTGGTGGTAATGCCTTGCTTTATTATGAACTGGGCAAGACCGTCCTGGATCATTATGATTTCAAATTTGTTGAAATGACCCAGGTGGCCGAGACCACCAGGCAGATGCGCGCCGATTTGAAAAACCTGAACGGGGTGGAATACAAGAACCACCGTGTCTACAGGAAAGAGATCAAGTGATCACTTGATGGAAAGACGCAAAAAAGGACTGCGGGTGGCACACAGCGCCCCCGCAGTCCTTTTTTGCACAATTCTCCCCTCCCCGTTAGGGGAAAGGCTGGGGGTGGGGTCGAGACTTTACCCTTTGGGCAGGCCTGGGATCCGCTGACCCGTATATATACGCAAAATTCCCGCCATTTCAGCGGGAATTTTGTTTTGGTTTGGTCAGGGATTACAGAATGGTGACGTTGGTAGCCTGAGGGCCTTTATTGCCCTGCTCGACTTCGAATTCGACCTTCTGCCCCTCATCCAGGTTGCGGAAACCTTCACTCTGGATGGCGGAGTAGTGGACAAAGACATCCGGGCCGTTCTCACGAGCAATGAAGCCGTAGCCCTTGCTGCCGTTGAACCACTTGACCGTGCCGACGATACGTTCAGACATATTATTTGCCTCCTTATGGCAAAAGAAAAAAGATGGTGTGTCAGAGTCGTTCCATCGGACGATCAAATGAAATGACCCGGGTAAAGAAACCTCGGGTCATCGTTTTTCTCTTTCCAACGTGAACTTACTGGCATCTTACATAAACAATGATAAAGCACAAATTCGGATAAGTCAAGGTGGAATTTTTGTGAAATCGGAGCATTCTCAAAATTATTGAGAAGATCTCCTTCCTTCCCATCCCCTGTCCCCCTTCCAAGGAAGGGGGAAATAGGAGTTCTCCCCTGCCCGAATCGGGGAGGGGCAGGGGCGGGGAAAAGAGGGCTTATGTTAAAAGGCCCTGTTTGTGAACTATGGAAAGCATGTACCACGTCGTCTTATGGAGTATGATTAAGCTTGATGGCTCATCCCAGGCAGCCCGCCGGCGAGGATACAATGCCCGAATTTGAATTCCACATTTCACGCAAAGCCCGCAGGAAATACCAGTTTGATGAGGGTCTTTTCGCCCTGGATGGTAACGTAATCCTGGCGGATTTCGCTGCTTCCCGGCATTTTGCCGAGAGCATGACCAGGGTGCGTGGTGAGCCGGTCCCGGCCAGCGATATCAATGCCATGGGACTGATTGACGAGATCTTGCATGTCCTCATCCGCCAGTACGAACGGCAAAATCCTGGGGCAATGCAGCGCGCATTTCAACATGTCCGGAAAGACGCCGATGCAACATTGGTGAAATTTGTGGAAGAATTCCCTCCATTAACCGTCCAGCGCGGTGAGATCGAAGCGCGCCATTACCTGGATATGGAAACCGCCAACCGGCCGAATCGCCAGTCCACTCTGGAGGAGATGCTGCTGCTTTTCCTTGCCAACGCCAATCCCGCCCTGGCTCCCTATCACGAGCTGTTCGATGATGAAGAACTGCGCCGGACGACTTCTTACGAAGCAGTCATATCCGGCCTGCAGGCTTTTTTCGCGACCGAACCGGGTTTCGCCTCCGTCGGCGAGACCCTCTTCGAGGCCCTGCTCTCCCCGGCCAGGCGCGCTCCTCACTCGCTCCAGGCCCAATTGGAATACCTGCTCGAACGCTGGGGAGCGGTCCTGGGGGAAGACTTTGTAATCAGGATCCTGCGCGGGATTGACTATGTCAGGGAAGAGCTGATCCGGCGTACCGGTCCGGGTGGGTTCGGCGGCAACGCACCCGTGCTGACGTTCGGAGGGTACGACTATACCGAATACGAACGCTTCAGCCAGGATAAGGATTGGATGCCCCGTCTCGTGCTGATCGCCAGGAACTCCTACATCTGGCTCGACCAGTTGTCCAAAAAGTACCAGCGCGCCATCACCCACCTCGACCAGATTCCCGATGAAGAGCTGGAAATATTACAGCAACGCGGCATTTCCGGACTGTGGTTGATCGGACTGTGGGAACGCAGCCTGGCTTCGCAAAGAATAAAGCAGATGATGGGCAACCCGGAGGCGGTCGCATCGGCTTATTCGCTGATGGATTATCAGATCGCCGGGGACCTGGGCGGCTGGGATGCGCTGCAGAACCTGCGCTGGCGCCTCTGGCAGCACGGCGTACGCTTATCCGCGGATATGGTTCCCAACCATATGGGCATCGACTCGCGCTGGGTGGTGGAGCACCCGGATTGGTTCCTCTCCCTTCCCTACAGCCCTTACCCCAATTACACCTTTAATGGCCCCGACCTTTCGAACGACAACCGCGTGGGTATTTTTATTGAAGATCATTATTACGAAAAAACCGACGCGGCGGTGGTCTTCAAGCGCCTCGACCGTTGGACCGGTAACGCACGCTACATCTACCACGGGAATGACGGAACCTCCATGCCTTGGAACGATACCGCCCAATTGGATTTCTCCAGGGCGGAAGTACGCGAAGCCGTCATCCAGACCATCCTGCACGTGGCGCGCAACTTCCCGATCATCCGATTCGACGCAGCCATGACGCTTGCCAAGAAGCACATCCAGCGCCTGTGGTTCCCCGAACCGGGGGCTGGTGGCGCCATCCCATCGCGTTCCGAGTACGGTATGACGCGTGCCCAGTTCGACTCGGCCATCCCGAACGAGTTCTGGCGCGAAGTGGTGGACCGCGTCGCGGCCGAGGTTCCGGATACGCTGCTGCTGGCTGAAGCCTTCTGGTTGATGGAAGGCTACTTCGTCCGCACCCTGGGCATGCACCGGGTTTACAATTCGGCCTTCATGCATATGTTGCGCGACGAGGACAACGCCAAGTATCGCCAGGTGATGAAGAACACCCTCGAGTTCGACCCGCAGGTGCTCAAACGCTACGTCAACTTCATGAACAACCCGGACGAAAAGACCGCCGCAGAGCAGTTTGGTACCACCGACAAGTATTTCGGCGTTTGCACAATGATGGTGACCCTGCCCGGCCTGCCGATGTTCGGTCATGGACAGATCGAAGGCTATCGCGAAAAATATGGCATGGAATACCGCTACGCCAAGTGGAATGAATCCATCGACGAGGGCCTGGTGCGCGGGCACGAATGGCGCATCTTCCCGCTCACCCATCGTCGTGGCCTCTTCGCTGAAGTGGACAATTTCCTGCTCTACGATTTCTTTACTCAGGACCCCCAAAATGCGGGGGCAAGCGGTTATGTCAACGAGGATGTCTTCGCCTACTCCAACCGGACAGGCGGTGAGGGCAGCCTGGTGGTGTATCACAATAGATACGCCGAAACGCGCGGCTGGATCAAGACCTCCGCAGCTTACATGGATAAAATCAGCGGCAAGCTGGTCCAGAAGACGCTGGCAGAGGGATTGAGCCTTCCCGCCGGAGAATTTGATTTCATGATTTTTCGTGATTACGTGACTCACTTGGAATATATCCGTTCCTGCCGGGAACTGGTTGAGAAAGGCTTGTTCGTCCTCTTGGGTGGTTACCAGTGTCACGTCTTCCTGGACTGGCGCCTGGTCAGTGGCGGGCAATGGAAAAGTGTATGCGAAACACTGAACGGCACCGGGGTACCGTCCATTCAAGCCAGGTTTGATGAGATGTTTGTAGAGAAGGAAGAAGTGAAAAGTGAGAAGACGAAGGGGAAGAGGAAACGGGTAGCAAAGCCACGCGCAACCAGGAAACCGGCTGGAAAGAGCGCCGTGGAGAAGCCTGCGAAAAGTAAAAAAGGAAAACCTGCCAGCAGGAAAAAACCACAGAGCAATGACAAATGAATAACAAGAATATTTTTCAATCAAATCGAAGATCAACAGAAAGAATGCGACAGATAATTCATGGTTTGTCAGAAAAGGAATTATCTCAAACCATCGGTAATAATTGGACAATATCAATTACATTGGCTCATTTGGCGTTTTGGGATCAGCGAGTTATTCATGTCATTGAATTGGCAAAGAAGAATAACGTGTTGAATGCTCCCCTTTTTGATGATCAATTGAATGACATTCTGACGCCAATATTGGGAGCAATTTCTCCTCCTGAAGCAGTAAAAATGGCAATTAATATTGCTGATGCACTTGATGAAATGCTTGAGGAATGTTCTCCGGAGTTTATAGAACAGTTGTTGAAGAAAAACAACAGGTTGGTGGAACGGTCGCTTCACAGGAATAATCATCTGGATGAAATTGAATCCATGGTGAAAAGTTCTAAGAATCAATGAGCCAGCCCATCGTATAACTAAAGTCGGCACGGTTCGCGTCTATAATACGCAGGTTTCTCAAATGCTTTGTGCGCGGCTTATGCACATCATTAACTTAATATTATGGAAGCCTCCATCCGAAATCGCCTTGCCAGGAAAAGGTGAACGATGTCTAAAATTTCACGAAGGGATTTTTTAAAGACTACTGCCGCAGGGATCGGGGCCTTATCGCTGGGTGCCATCCTGGAGGCCTGCAATACGGTGCAGCTCGAGCCGGTTGCCTCCACAGCCACCCCGTTACCAACCCCCGAACAACCCTCGGCCACATCCCCTGCCTCAATAGACACTCTTCCGGCTGCCACAGACACGCTCCCGGCTGCGACGGCGCCTCTCCCCACTGACACCAGCACCCCGGTCGTCCCGCCAGATCTGGTCGTGACAAGCGCCGGCGAACCGGAAGAACTGGTGCGGCAGGCCATTGCGGCGCTTGGCGGCATGCAGAAATTTGTACCGAAAGGCGCCAATGTAATCGTCAAACCCAACATTTGCGTGGCCTATCGAACCTATGAATATGCCGCCACCACCAATCCCTGGGTGGTCGGAACATTGGTGAAGTTGTGTTTCGAAGCCGGAGCTGCCAGCGTAAAAGTGATGGACAATCCTTTTAATGGCACGCAGAAGCAGGCGTACGAAATGAGCGGGATCAAGGAACAGGTCGAGGCGGCCGGGGGCGAGATGGCCAATATGCTTGCCTATAAATATGTTCAAACGGACATTCCGAAAGCCATTGTACTGAAAAAGACCGCCGTTTATGAGGATATCCTTAAGGCAGACGTCTTGATCAACGTTCCAGTCGCGAAGACTCACAGTTCAAGTCGGCTTACCCTCGGGATGAAAAACCTGATGGGTGTGATCTGGGACCGTGGAGTGCTCCATAATGACCTGGGACAAAGTATCGCTGACCTGAATGCCCTGGTCCGTCCTCAATTGACCGTCATCGATGCGGTTCGTATCATGACCGCCAACGGTCCGACCGGCGGCTCACTGTCTTATGTAAGGAAATTGGATACTGTCATTGCCAGTCCGGATGTCGTCGCGGCTGATAGTTATGCGGCTTCTCTTTTTGGATTGAAACCCGCCGGGCTGGCCTATATCGTCGCCGGCACAGCCATGGGACTGGGCCGCAGTGACCTCGAGAACCTGAAAATCGAGCAAATATCGCTGGGCACATAAAGGCCCCCAGGCAAGGTTGGTATGAAAAAGACGCGCTCCCGCCTGCAAAAGGTACTCCGGTGGACGGGCTTTGGCTGCGGGATTTGCATTGCGCTGCTCATTCTGGCTTTCCTTGCTGTGAATACCTGGCCCGCCCTCGGAGCTGAGGGAGCGGACGTGCTGCGAAGCCTTATTGGGGATAAAGCCGTTGCCGGGCTGGAAATGAAATTCAACCAGCTGCAGGATGGTTTTCAGAGGCTGAAATATCAGCTCGGTCTGGAAAAACCCGCCGCTCCCTGGAGCCCACCTCAGCTGCCGACTCCCACCACCGCTTTTCCGAGAACGACCACCTCCACCCTGGAAATCCAAATTCCGCAGGTTATTCAGCCAACATCTACCCTGTCTGTGCTAAATACACCTGAACCCACTTACACACCAACACCCTCGTTGTGGCAGCCGGCCGCCCTTACTCCTCTGGGTGCCGCGGACGGAGAAGGGCTCTGGTCAGCTTATATTCAGGATATAGAAGGTTACACCGTGGCTTACCGGACCTTCCTCCAACCGGACCCTTCCAGACCCTATACCCTGGTCGCGATCGTGGCGGTGGACCTGACCCGCACACGCCTGCATTTTGTTCTTGGCAGCCTCGAATCGGCCGGGGAAAATACACAGGCGCACTCCGGTGCAATCCCGCCAGCCGACCGGGTTGCCAATGTGCTCCTGGCTGCATTCAATGGCGGGTTTCAGGCCAGGCACGGACAATTTGGCGCCATGGCCGATGGTGTTATGGCCCTGCCGCCCCGGGATGGGTTGGGGACTCTTCTGATTTATAAGAGCGGCAGGGTCAGCCTGGGCGAATGGGGGCCGGGCTCAGCATTCACTTCCACCGTGCTGGCTCTCCGGCAGAATGGCCCATTGGTCGTCCAGCAAGGCGGGATCAACCCGCGCATCCATAACAATTCACCCCAGGATTGGGGCTATACGGTCAACGATGTTTCACCGACCGTACGGACTGGCATAGGCCTGAGCGCGGATGGCAATACATTGTTCTATTTCTGCGGGCCCAGTCTATCCATGGAAATGCTGGCAAAATCCATGCAGGCTGCCGGAGCGTGGAATGCCATCCAGTTGGACATCAATAATTACTGGGCTCTCTTTGTAAAGTTTCAGCCATCCGGAACGAAACTTGTCCCGCAAGCCCTGCTCCCCAGGTTGATGGTGGCAAACATTGACCGTTACCTGTGGGATTATTCCCGGGATTATTTCTACGTCACCAGTGTTGTCAGATAAAACCAACCGGAATCGGATTAACTATTTACGCATTCGGTAGACTATGGCCTTACAAAGTCTGAAAACCATGTAATCTCCACAGCGAGGACGGAGAATTTGTCCCAAACCCCCACGCTGGGGACGTAATAAAAATAAAATTTTGGGGTGAACCCCCATTTTTTAAAAACCCTGCGGTGGATCCCCCGCAACCTTTACATATCCAGTGTGTTTAACATATCAGAGGCAGGCACAGGAAATCGATCTGTACCTGTCCACTCACCCAATTCGCCAAAGGAGAAATTTAAATGAAAATGCCTAAGACCATTTCTGTCTGGTTCATGGTCCTGTTCTTCCTGTTTGCAGGACTTTCCGCATTCGGCGTCAGCCTGGGAGGTGCCATATGGGGGATCCTGACGGGCATCTTTGCGCTCGGTGCGGCTTTATTCCTTTTTCTTGGCAGGTAAGCAGCGGGTTAACCTGTAACTAAATGTGATATTAACAAGAAAGGGGTCGAGTTGGCGTAAAGCGCCACCCGACCCTTTTTTTCGTTTTTTCCCAACCAGGTTAGCCTGGTCGTCCGCCTAGGGGCTTACAGGTGTTTGGTAAATACGACCAGGTCATCGCCGTCTTTATAGAAATCCTTCAAGGTGGCTTCGTGCTTGTACCCGGTGGCAAGATAGAAGGCGCGCGTCGGCTCGTATTTTGGCAGGCCGGAGGTCTCCACGATCAACAGCCGCCCGCCCAGCTTGCGCACGGCCTCTTCGGTGGCTCCCAGCAGGCCGCGTCCCACCCCGCCGCGCCGGACGCTGGAGCTGACGGCGATCCAGTACAGGTCATAAGTCCGGTCGGTCAGGGCACGCGGACCATAGCAAGCGTAGCCCAGAACCTGTCCATCTTCCTTCTCGACGATAAAATAATAGCCGCTGCGTTCCGGTCCCCGGGCCTGGTACTCCTCCCAGAGTTCATCCACACATTCCACTTCCTCCTGGCTGAAAACACTGGTATTGGCATTGACGGCATGAATCTGCGAGCCGTCTTCCTTGACTGCTGTGGCAATCATCTAATTAATCCATCCTTCTCGTTTGAGGGCGTGAACCAGTATGCGTTCGACCATTTGTGCATAGGTCAGCCCGGCAGCTCGTGCCGAGTTCCAGAACCCGGCATCCGGCGAGAGGTCGGGCAGTTCGTTGATATCGATCACATATGGGATGCCGTTGTCGAAGCGCATGTCCACCCGGCCCAGGTCAAGCAGGCCAACCGCACGGAAGGAGTCTTCGGCAACTTTGCAAACCACCTGCTCTTCCTTGCTGGTCAGGTCAGCCGGCACACGCGCGGGGATGTTCTGGAAATAAGCCGATTCTGGATTCCATTTGGATTCATAGGTCAGCAGGCGCTCGAGCGGGTTGGGAATGGCCGAGTAATCATCCTCGGCAATGGGCAGTATTTCCACAACTTCGTTTCCCAACATGGCGACCGCCAGTTCTCGGCCGACGATGAATTGCTCAACCATGGCAGGCTGCTGGTATTCCTCGATGATATAGGCAACTCTTTTGAACAAATCCTCCCGGTTACCGACGACTGAACACAGTTCAATTCCCATGCTGGCGTCTTCGACCGAAGGTTTGACAATAACCGGGAACTCCAGCCGGAAATCCCCTTCGGCTCTTTCGAAAACCTGGTAAACTGGCGTCGGAATATCGCACCGTTGAAGTTTCTCCTTGCAGCGTGGCTTATTGATGCAGAGTTCGATGGAATCGGCGTTGGCGCCGGTGTGCCTGAAACCCATCCGTTCGATCAGACGGATGACTTGTACGGCTCCCAGGTTGTTGCCGTTAAAGCCGTCACAGTTATTGAATATAAATGTGTCCGTGGGAGAATAAGTACCAAGCCTGTCTTCGATTTCCCCGAGGGACCCCCTGACCGGGATCTTAAACACCTGATAGCCCAGGCTGGATAGCCCTTTGTATAAGTTCTGCGTGGCATTAATGGTGCACTGGATTGCCATTAAATCTTGCGGATCACCTCTGGTTACTTGTTTTTCTTTGTTGTAAAGAATCGCCACCCGCCGGGGACTGAAACCGTTCATTGAAGCCTCAGATTAAAATAACTCCCTGGAAAGGGAGTCGGGTACGTAACCGTTTGTTACGGCTGCGCGTTTTTATGGACCAAAGAAAATCGAAATTTGTTTGCACGTCCATAGGAGTCTATCATACTCCGATTTCGAATCTTAAAACAAGTGAAGATTGTCCGAAAGGATAGGTGTGGGTGCGCTTCGTGCACCGCATCTATTTTTTTGATTCTTATGCCTCTTCCCATTGGGAAGGGTGCCACGGTTATGGGTCATATCAACAGGCTGTTTTATCTTTGGTAAAGCCCTCGCTTGTGATCAGCAGGTATTTCCCGTTGTTGATCTATCGGCAACAAAATTATGACATTCGACCTCTTGCTCCGCGCTGGGGGTTTCACCTGTATAATCGGCTTGTATGCTCGAACCAGGAGAGCCATGACCGTTCAGGAAGCCAAAAAGGAAAAACGTTCTGCAGCATTAAGCTCCGTCATTGCTGCAATCGGGTTAACCACATTCAAACTCATCGTTGGCATTTTGACCAACTCGCTTGGCATCCTGGCCGAGGCCGCCCATTCCGGCCTGGACCTGGTGGCGGCTGCCATGACTTACTTCGCCGTGCGCGTCTCCGACAAACCCGCCGATAAGGAACATCCCTTTGGTCATGGCAAGATCGAAAACCTCTCCGCTCTATTCGAGACGGTGCTCCTGTTGGCAACCTCCGGGTGGATCATCTACGAGGCCATCCTGCGTTTGTTCTATATAAGCGTTAAAGTGGAAGCTTCCATCTGGTCGTTCATTGTGATGGGCACCTCCATCGCGATTGATTACACCCGTTCGCGGATCCTGTACAAGGCTGCCAGGAAATATAAAAGCCAGGCCCTTGAAGCCGATGCATTGCACTTCAGCACCGATATCTGGTCCTCCTCGGTGGTCATCCTGGGCCTGATCGGGCTTGCCATTGCCCGCAGTGTTCCGGGCCTGAACTGGATGCACAAAGCCGACTCGATTGCCGCCCTGGTCGTGGCTGTCATCGTCATCTACATCAGCGGCCAACTCGGCTGGCGGACAATCGCGGCCCTTCTGGATACCGCCCCGCGCGGCCTGACCGACAAGATCGAAAGGGTGGCTGCCAGCGTGCCCGGCGTGGTGGACGCGCATGCCATCCGCATCCGCCCTTCCGGCGCGCACACTTTCATCGATATGCATGTGACCATGGACGGAAATGTAACCTTGCAGGAAGCCCATGCTGCCACGGTATTGATCGAGGACGCCATCCTCAGGGAAATCTCGCCGGCAGATGTGACCGTCCACGTGGAACCGGTGGAAGCCCCCAAAGCCCCAAATAAGAAGTTGAGGTTGAAAAAATGACGCTACAAAAAGACCCCGAAGGGAACGAGATCCGCCACCTGAATCAACCCATCCTGTTCACCGGTCAACGCGTGCTTGAAATTGGCAGCGGTGATGGGCGACTGACCTGGAGATATGCCCATTCCGCTGGACGCGTCATCGGGATTGATCCGGACGCCGCTGCCCTGAAGCTGGCTGCGGCGGATTGTCCTGCCGACCTTTCTGAAACCGTCTCTCTTGTGCAAGCCAGTTCGCTCGACCTGCCATTTTCCCATGAAATATTCGACAGGGCCATCCTGGCCTGGTCGTTCTGATGAATTGAACACGCGGGCATGGTTCATGCCCTGGAAGAGATCCGGCGGGTACTTATCCACGGCGGAGTCCTGATCGACCTGCGGCCGTTGGCGGACCGCTGGCCGGTGCAGGTGGTATCGGGCGACATGCAGGTTGGAGCGGGCCGGATAAAGGATCTGCCGGCCGGGTTGGCGGATGATCAGGCTGCCAACAATGCCATCCAGGAAGCCGCCCGGCTAGGCTGGTTTGTCCTCGAAAGTGAACTGAACTTTCCATTCTTTTACTATTGGGACTCACCGGAGGAAATGCTGGAACACATCCGTGAAAAATGGGGCGATTTCATGCAGGTGGAGGAGCAGGTTTATTCCGAAACGCAAAAAGCCTGGGAAAATGTGGGGGCGGACCGCCAGGTGCGCGTGCAGGCAAAGATGGACCTGACACGCTGGCGAAAATTATGACCTGATTCACAATCCCCTGTCCTGGCAATTACCCGGTGAAGGATTATCCCCGGCGAAAAGGTTAACCCTGTAATTCCTCCCACTCTGCCAGCCATATATCCATCTCGTGCTGGACGCGCTGGTATTCCTTGCCCAATTGGGCCACCTTGGCCGGATCACCGGGAGGATTTTCCAGCCGGTGACCGATCTGTCCGAGTTCCGCTTCGAGCGCTGCGATCTTGTTTTCCAGTTCCTGCAGGCGTGCCAGGCGGCGGCGCGTTTCTTTCGCAGCCGGGTCTGCAGACCGGCGTACCGCACGGGGTGCAACAGTTTTGGACTCTTGGGTGGCACGCAAAGCCGCCAGGCGTTCCCGCTCCGCCCTGCGCTGGCTGTAGGTCCCTTCGAAAACGGTCAGGCCGGAGCCCTGCGAAGGTTCAGAACCCTCGCAGGGATCTGGGGATTCGATCTCCCAGATCTGTGTGCCGAGGGCGTCGATCAGGTAGCGGTCGTGCGTCACCAGCAGGATCGTCCCGGCGTAGTTGTCCAGCACCGCCTCCAGTACCTCCTGCGAGGGGATGTCGAGGTGGTTGGTGGGCTCGTCCAGTAAGAGCAGATTGGTATCCTGCAGGGCCAGTTTCGCCAGAGCCAGCCGGCCGCGCTCACCGCCGGAAAGGACCGATACCTTCTTGAAAGCCTCATCGCCGGAAAAGAGATATTTCCCGAGATATTCGCGGATCTGTCCTGGCAGCCAGTTCGGCATGACGGTGTCAATTTCCTGGATTAGAGTGTTTTCAGGGTTGAGCCCTTCGTGCGCCTGGGCGAAGTAGCCGATTTTCAGGGAGGCACCCAGCGTTACTTCACCTTCCAGCGGTTCCAGTTGGCCTAGCACGGTCTTCAGGAAGGTGGTCTTCCCGGCGCCGTTCGGACCGATCAGGGCGGCACAGTCTCCGCGTCTCAGCAGGATATCCGGCGCAGTGAAGAGCAGACGTCCGGGGTACCCGACGCGCAGGTTCGAGGTCCGCAGGACCAGTTCGCCGGAACGCATGGCCGGGCGCAGGTTCAGGTGCAGGCGCGGCAGGGTTCGCCTGGGAGGACGCAGCGCCCGTACCCGTCGTTCCGCTTCCTCCGATCCAAAGGGAGAGGTGGCAATAATCACCTCTTCGGCGGTCTCGGCCCATTTCTGACTGATCACGGCCTCCATACCGACCTGCTCGATGGCCTGGACGATCCGGCTCAAGCGCCGCAGTTTGCCCTTGGCCTGGCTGACGTTCTGGCCGGAGATATTCTTTTTGATGTACTCGACGTCCTTGAGCAGTTTCTCCTTCTCGGTTTCAAAGGCCTCACGGCGGTGTTCCCAGCGCAGTTCACGCGTTTGCAGGTAGGCCGAGTAATTGCCGGGATAGTGTTCGGTGGCGCCAAAAGCCATCTCCAGGATTCCATTTGCAGCACGGTCCAGAAAATAGCGGTCGTGGGAGACGATCACCGCCGCGCCATCCCATTGCCCCAAATAGCCTTCCAGCCATTCGACCGCCGCAATGTCGAGGTGGTTGGTGGGTTCGTCAAGCAGGAGCAGATCGGGATCGGAGAGCAACAGGCGCGCCAAGAATGCCCGTGTGCGCTGTCCGCCGGAGAGGTACGCCAGCGGCAGGTGATAGTCACCGGAGGAAAAACCCAGACCAGTCAGGACCTGTTTTATGCGGGTGGGATAGTCGTAACCGCCGCGCCGCTCGAATTCGTGCTGCAACGGGCCATAGCGGGCCAGGGCCTGTTCGCGTTTTTCCGCCTCGGACATCTCGGCTTCGAGCTTCTCCAGTTCCCCCTGCCGGGCGATCAGGTCTGAGAAGACGCTGATGCAGGCGTCCCAGACCGTGCCATCCATTTCGAACTCGGCTTCCTGGGGCAGATAGCCCAGTCGGATATTTTTTGCGCGACCGATCGTCCCCCCGGAGGGTTCGTCCAACCCGACCAGGATGCGCAGGAGCGTGGTCTTGCCGCAGCCATTCGGGCCCACCAGCGCCAAGCGCGCCCCTTTCGGGATGGCGAAGCTGACCCCGGAGAACAGGTCGACCGGACCGAAGGATTTGGATAGGCTGGTGACAGTGATTAGAGACATTTATTAGCCACCGATAATGGATAAGTTCCAAAATAAATAGAACACTCAGAAATCAAAAGACCACGGATAAACCCAGATAATAAGGAATGAGGTTTGATAAAAGGGATTTAGGATCGCCTTTTTTCATCTTTTCATCATGTGTTTGTCCCTTTCATCTATGGCAATCCTTCTTTCCGCCTTCCATGAATTATTCGGGATCAGACGACGGATCTCAACTTTCGGACGATAGAAGTTTATCAACAAACACACTGGCAGGCCAGTCGCCCGCAGGTAATTTAGGCACTGCGCGATATGGACATCCTCAAGGATTTTAACCGCTTTGAGTTCTGCCAATACCAATTCTTCCACCAGTAAATCTGCAAAGAAATCACCAACCACAATACCATCATATTTCACCGCAATTGGGAATTGTCGCTGAACGTGTAATCCGTTTTTCTCGATTTCGATGATAACGGCATTTTGATAAACCTTCTCAGCAAAGCCTCCACCGAGGGTGTTGGACACTGTGTAAATGCGCCTTTGACTTTTTGAGTGATTTCATTGATCTCCATTTTTTATCCTCCTGTCTGTGTCCATCTGTGTTTATCTATGTTTATCTGTGGCCTAAAACGCCCCGGAATTATACCAATGGTCAATCCTTAATTATCGAATATAGGTAGCAATCCCTTGGCTTTGCGCTTATGTTCGGATGAATGATTTCTCTTCGAAGTATTCCTTCCCGCTGCATGCCGATCTTCTCCATCACCCGCCTTGAGCCAATATTATCAACATCGCAAACCGCCCAAACCCGGTAGATCGACGGCTGTGCCAGCGCCCAGTCGACCACTGTGCGGGCTGCTTCGGTTGTATAGCCTTTGCCCCAAAACGCCTTTCCGAGGCCATATCCCAGCTCTGCCTTAAAATCCTCCAGGCGGATCTCGAACAAACCAATGGCGGAATCCGAACCCTTGAGAATGATGCCGTAAGGGAACCGGTGACCCCCCTCCCAGGCCTGCTCACACCCCGCCAGGAATTCCAACGTCTGGGTAACGGATATATGGGGTCGCCAGGTGGTATAACGGGTCACTTCCGGATCCTGGGCAAAGACCTGAAAAATGTCCTCGGCGTCCGCTTGCGTCGCTGGACGGAGCACCAGGCGATCCGTTTCAAACCTTTCCGGGGGTTTCATGGGATTGATTATAAAACAAGCGGACGGCTGATGCCGTCCACTTGGTAAACCCTATTTCTCATCCCCGGTTTCTGTTTCCGGGATGTGGACCGGCTTTTCCCGGCCCAGTTCCAGCGAACGCTGGTAGGCCGCCCAGATGGCGCGTGAGATGGCCGTGCGGAAACCCGCTTTCTCCAGGTAATACAACGCTTCGGCGGTGGTCCCGCCTGGCGAAGTGACCTGGTTCTTCAGCGCCGCCACGTGGACGCTGGATTTCTGGTTGATCATCTGGTAATAGTCCACCGAGCCTCTCAGGGTCTGCACCACCAGTTGCTCAGAGACGCGCCTCGAGAAACCCATGTGCACGCCTGCATCGATCATGGCTTCCATGAAGATGAACACGTAAGCCGGGCCGGTTCCGGAAAGCGCGGTCGCCATGTCGAGGTAATCTTCATCATCCACGTCGATCTCTTCACCGAACGCTCCCAGGATGGTTCGGGCGGTTTCTTTTTGCGTCTCGTTTACCGATGGTGAGGCGATCCAGACGGTGATCCCTTCACCGATCTGGGCCGGCGTATTGGGCATCGACCTCACGACCGCGTTGTGCTTCAGCCCCTTGCTGATCTTCTCGATGGTCGCTCCGGCGACGATCGAAAGCACCAATGCGCCCGAGGGGATGGCCCCTCTCAGGCTGCCAAGCACTTCGGTCAGGCGTTGAGGTTTGACAGAAAGCACCACCACATCGACGCGATCGGCGGCCTGATTGTTGTCAGTGAACGGCTCGACGCCATATTTTTCATGCAGTTCCTGTACGCGCTCGGGGTGGGTATCGGAGGCACGCAGGTTTTCCGGCTTGGCCAGCTTCTGACGCAACAGACTGGTGATCATGGCCTCGGCCATGGCTCCCGAACCGATGAAAGCGATCTTCTTTTCCAGCATTTTTCCTCCAAAAGGGTACATCTCAATAAATACGGGTGGATTGGATAAATCCAGGCGGCTACTCCACCCGCACACCCCCCACTCCCACCGACCCTGGAGATGGGACTCTAAATGTGTTGCTCATTACTCACTTCCCGGTGAACTGCTGCAGCGCCAGGCGGAGACGTTCCTCCACGTCCTCCGGCGCATCTTTCGGGAGGCTCTGGATGGCGGTCTGTGCTTCCACGACGCTGTAGCCGAGTGCCGTCAGCGCGGCCAGCACTTCGGAATCGCTGTCGGTCATGGAGGCGATCTTCTCCAACCCGCTGACCGGTTTCAATCGGTCGTGCAGGTACAGCACCATCTTCTGGGCAGTCCTTTTGCCCACGCCCGGGACGCGGCTCAACAGGTCCGGTTCTTCACTGAAGACCGCCCGCTGGACGGTATCCAGGGTCAGGGTCGAGAGCACCGCCAGCGCCGTGCGTGGACCCACTCCGTCCACACCCAGCAGGGTGTTGAAGAGTTCCCGGTCCGCCTGGGTCTCGAAGCCGTAAATCTTCCAGTCATCCTGGCGCACGACCAGGTGGGTAAAAAGGAAAATGGCTTCGCCGGTCTTCATGCGTTCCCGCAGCGGTTTTGGCACAAAGACGCGCAGTCCTACCCCGCCCGTCTCGATGATGATGGCGTTCTCTTCAATCTGGGTGATTTCTCCGCGTAAAGTTGCGATCATGAGCCACCTTTTGCCATAGATAAAAAAGGTTGCATGGAACAGTCACTTTCAAAGTGACCGTTACATTGAGGTAAATTAATATTTCTGCGTATTCAGATGTGTAATGGCAATTGCCAGCGCATCGGCTGCATCGTCGGGCTTGGGTAAATCAGGCAAACCCAGCAGCACACGAACCATCTCCTGCACTTGTTTCTTCTCTGCAGAACCATAGCCTGTCACGGCCTGTTTAACCTCGTTGGGCGTATATTCGGCCATATCCAGCCCGGCCTCGCTGATGGCCAGCAACACCACACCGCGTGCCTGTCCGACCGCGATGGCCGTTTTCACATTGCTCTGGAAAAACAATTTCTCCACCGCACAGGCATCCGGACGATGGAGAAGCAATAGATCATTCAACTGATGAAAAAGCAAGGACAAACGCAGGTGGGCCGCCGCGCCTGCCGGGGTCTGGATGGTGCCGTAAGTGACTGATTCCAGGCTGCCATCCTCCCGGTCGCGCACCAGACCGTAACCGGTCGTCGCCGTCCCCGGGTCAATCCCCAGCACCAAAGTCATGCCTCTTCGGCCTCGAGGGCAGCCAGGGCCTCTTCGGAGATCTTCAGATTGTGAAATACACTCTGCACGTCATCGAGCTCTTCGAGGCTTTCGATGGCGCGCAGCACCGAGAGCGTTTGGTCCACCGGGAGTTCCAGATCCTGCTTGGCGATCATGCGCAGTTCGGCATCATCGGGTGTTACACCAGCCTTTTTAAGGGCATCACTGATCTTCTTGAAAGCCTCCACCGGGCCAATGATTTCGATGTTATCCCCGTCCTGTTGTACATCCTCGGCGCCGGCGTCCAGGGCCAGTTCGAATGCCTTATCATAGCTCAACATCTCCGATGGGAACGAGAAATACGCATTCCGGCTGAACTGCCAGCCCACCGCCCCGGCTTCAGCCATATTCCCTCCGCTGCGGTTGAGCAGGTGACGGATTTCCGCCACAGCCCGGTTGCGGTTGTCGGTGACACAGTCCATCATCAACGCCACACCGTGCGGTCCATAGCCTTCGTAGGTGATCTCTTCATAAATTGCGCCATCTTTGTCCTCACCGGTGCCGCGCTTGATGGCACGATCGATATTCTCCTTGGGCATATTTCCGGCGCGCGCCTTTTCGATCGCCAGCGCCAGGCGGAAATTGGAATCGGGTTCACCGCCGCCTTCCCGTGCCGACATGACAATTTCGCGCGCCAGGCGGGTGAAAATTGCGCCCTTCTTGGCATCGGCTGCGCCCTTCTTGCGGCGGATGGTTGCCCAGTGGCTGTGACCTGACATAGTTGTTCTCCAAACACTACCTACGTGGGAATTTGCGGAATAGCCCGCGAATTATACCATAGGGCTTTTAGGCCACAAAGAAGCCGATGCCCAGCACGCCCGGACCTCCGTGGGTTACGATGGCCGGCGGCAGTTCATAGATGGGGATATCGGTCAGGTTCATTCTGGACCTCAGATCGGCCGCAAGCGCCTCCGCCTCCTGGACGGCGTCAGCCTGCATGACGCATAAATGCGCCTGTGGCTCTTTCGGGCATTGTTCTTCGACCACTTCCAGAAGCCTCGCCAGGGCGCGCCGCTTGGTGCGCTGCTGCTCGAAAGGCTCAACCTGCCCGTCCTGGAGGCAAAGAATGGGCTTGATCTGCAGCATTTCGCCCAGCAGGGCTTTAGCGCCGCCAATCCGGCCGCCTTTTTGCAAATATTCGAGGGTATCCACCAGGAAAAAGATGTGACCGCGTGGGATCCATTCCTTAAGGCGACTGACGATGGCGTCCGCATTGGTACCCTCTTGTGCCCATGCATGCGCCAGCAGAACCAGGCTGGCCAGGTTGCCTGCGATGGTCTGTGTATCCACCACGCGGACTTTGAGTTTGGGAAAATCCTGCGCGGCCACTTCTGCCGAGCGCACCGTCCCGCTGACCTTGCCTGAAGGCGCCACAACCACCACTTCCTCCCCCTCTGCAAGGGCCTGCTCGAAAATCGGATGGTAAAGTGCCGGAGGCGGCGCGGCGGTCTTGGGCAGTTCAGCCGAAGCCTTGAGTTTTTGAAGGAATGTGGCCGTGTCCAATTCAGTGTCGTCACGGAAGGAATCTTCTCCGAAGCAAACAATCTGTGGGACGAGCGGGATGCCAAGTGCTTTCAGCATTTCACGCGGCAATCCGGAGGTGGTATCAGCTACGATTTTGACCATGATTTCTCCTTTACAGGCTCTTCTCATACACACAATGGGTCTTGTAAAAATCGACCCCGAAGTTCTCCATATCGCGCTGCATATTTGCGTTCTCCAGACCGATTTGCACCACTTCGGCATGCCGGTAGCGCGGGTTCTCGACCACGCTCTTGAACATCTCGCTGTACAGGATGGCTGCCCCGCCCAGGCCGCGATATTCCTCGATCATTCCGGCGCCGTTGATATTGATCCAGTCGGTCCTCCGCAGCTCGCGCAGGAGAGTGATCCAGCCAAAGGGGAAGAGCCGGCCATGGGTTTTTTGCAGTGCCGCTGAGATGTCCGGATATGCCAGTAAAAAGCCAACCGGCTTTTCATCCTTCATGACGATCTTTATCAGGCTTGGGTCGGCGAACCAAAGGATCTGGTCAGCCAGGCTCTGGATCTCTTCGTCTGAGATCGGCGTACCTCCATCGGTTCCCTCCAGCGCCCCGTTGTAGAGCTCCTTCAGGTGGCCGAGCATGCCGCGCAGTTCCCGGCGGGTGCGGAAGCGGGCAATCCTCAAACCGCGCCTCTCCCGGATGCGGGCCGCCAGTTCGTGAACACGCTCCGGGAATTGCATGTTCTTCCCCAGGTAGCCGGAAACAATTTCACATGTCTTCGTAAAGCCCAGGCCTTCGATCAACTCCACATAATAAGGGGGATTGTACGGCAGCCCCAGGGCAGGACGCCGCTCGAAGCCCTTGACCAACAGCCCCTGGCCATCCAGCGCCGTAAATCCTTTCGGACCGACTATTCGGTCGAGCCCGCGCTCACGCGCCCAGGCAAAGGCGGCCTCGAACAATTCACAAGCTGCCTCCTGGTCCGGGTCACACTCGAACAGGTAAAAGAAGGCCTCCTTGGTATGGTTAAATTCATTGTGCCGGTGGTTATTCAGCACCGCCAGGCGCCCAACCGGAAGATCCTCCCGGATCGCCAGGAAAAAGGCAGCCGTGGAGTGTTTGTAAAACGGATAGTGCTTCGTATCCAAGCGGAGACGCTCGTCTCCAGCCAGTGGGGGAACCCATAGAGGCATGTCCCGGTAAATCCTGCCAGGCAGGTTCAGGAAGGTCCGGACCTGTTTCCGTTTGGCAGGATCGACCTGAAGAATTTTCATGGATTAATCGTTGGGGCACGGCGACTCCGTGCCCCTGCTCCGGCTAACCTAAAGTCTCAGCTTTTTGCCTGGGCTGCACGTGCCTCCAGTTGGGTGTGCAGGGATTTGATATCCTTTTCCACGAAGAACAGCGCCCCGAGGTACAGGAAAAAGCAAAGGACCCAGGTGGAGACACAGATGGTCAGGATGGCGTGCTGCTTGGTGGTGGCATCTGCAATGATGCCAGCGATCAGGGGCGCCAGGGCCGCGCCGCTATTCTCAATAAAGTATTCCACTGCCTGTGCCGTGGACCGCACCTCGGGAGGCGTAATGTCGAAGATGGTCGAGAGGACATTGGGTGAAGAGAACGGCATGAAGAGCGCCGTCAGGCTCATCAAGATGAAAAAGATGGTGCGATTCTCGACCGGAGTCAGCAGGGCTAGAAGGAGGAAAATGGCGCCCAGGATCACCCCGGCGCTCGAAGCAATGATGCGGCCCTTTTTCGTGTATTTGAACAAGAGATCGCCCAGCCAACCGCCGACAAAATAACCCAGGGACAGGATCAGGATGACCGGCCCCATGACAAACAGGACAGAACTATTGTCGTAACCGCGCTCGCTCTGAAGGTAGGCGACAAAGAAATAAGTGATCACATTCCACGGAAACACACCGGCAAAGCCCTGCAGGAAAATGAACCACATGGTCCTCTTTTGAAGGACTCCCCCCAACTCTTGCCACGAGAAGTGGAACTGTCCTACGTCCTGCATCCCTTCGAGCTCCGGTTCGGCTTTGCCGCGGGGGATGTCCTTGATCCCAAAGAAAATGACGACCGCCATGACAATACCGAGCGAACCGGTGATCAAGAAGATCGTCCGCCACCCCTCAAGATGGAAGATCTTTCCATCCAGGAGCGGTGCGAACATTAAAGCCAGGATCATGCCCATCAGATATCCCAACGGCTGGGGGATCTGCAGGATGCCGTACACCTTGCCGCGCACCTTGGGGCCAAAATAATCCGCCACCAGGCTGTACAGCCCGGGATAGGATGAATCGTCGATGCCGGTGGAGGCGCGCGTACCAAGGAATTGCGGGTAGGTCCGCACCAGAGAACTCAGCCAAGTCGTGGCACCCCAAATTAATGATGCCAACGCCAGCAATTTTGCACGCGCATAACGGTCGTACAGGTAGCCCCAGACCGGGAAAAGGAGCGTGCCGACGATCAATGCCCCGGTGTTGATCAAACCCCACTGCTTGTTGCTCAGATGAAAGGTGTTGCTGATGGGAATCTGCAGCGAACCGATCAGGAGCTTATCCGTCTGGTGCAGGAAGATGAACAGGAATAAGAATGATCACCACGAATATAGGGTACAAATTACGCTTCTTTTTCATGAGGGGGACCTCGTTTCAGAATTATATGGAAAAGTGTACAACATTAAAAGAACCCCGTCAAACCCCTTTCGTCTTCATCTTCCGAGAAAATCCTTGTGCATCTGTAAACATTTACTTTCCCCTCAACACGCGCTGCACTTCCTCACATACCTGGCCAAGCTGGGATTCGCTGAGGGTCATGCCTGAAGGCAGGTAGAGTCCCTGCCGGGCGATGCGCTCCGAAACCGGGTAATGTTCGCCGAGGAACAAGCCCATGTGCTGAAATACCGGCTGCTTGTGCCTACCCAAGTGGAAGGGCCGGGTACTCACGCTCTGCTCTGCCAGCCGGTGCAATAAGATCAATTTTGGACCAAGACTAAGCAGTTTGGATCTTGCAGGCCCATTCACGTTCGGCCATGTACCAGTCCACCAGCCGGGCAATCCCCGCCTCCAGGCCGACTTCAGGCTGCCAATCCAGCATGCTGCGGGCCTTGCTCACATCTGCCCAACTGGTCAGCATATCCGCCGGGTTGGACGGGTGTCTTTCGATGATGGCCTGCCTGCCGATGCGTTGCTCGAGCAGTGCGATCAGGCCATTCATGCTGATCACCTCATGGCCACCCAGATTGATGATCTCGTATCCGAGCGGCTTCAGGGCGGCAATACTACCACGGGCGATATCGTCCAGGTAGGTAAAACCGCGTGATTGTTCGCCGTCTCCATAGAGGTGCAGAGGTTCCCCTTCGCAGATCCACTTGGTAAATCGGAACATGCTCATATCCGGTCGTCCTGCCGGGCCGTAAACGGTGAAATAACGTACCACGCTGACATCGATCCCGTACAAATGGCGATAGACGTGGCACAGCACCTCGGCGGCTTTCTTGCTGGCCGCGTATGGCTGGAGGGGTTCACTGCTGGAGGCCGTTTCCGGGGTTGGATAAACCGGGTCTGCGCCGTAAATGCTGGAGGTCGAGGCCATCAGGAACTTCCCGATTTTCCTCTGGCGGCATAATTCAAGCAGGTTCAAAGTCCCGGTCAGGTTGGTCTCATAGAATGCGCGGGGATTCTCCACGCTGGCCCGCACTCCGGCGCGCGCCGCCAGGTTGACGATTGCATCGAATTCTCCCAGGGCGGCAACCCCAGCAGGATCGGATATGTCCAGCTTTAGGAATGTAAACCCGGAAAGGGATTGCAGCTTCAGCAGGCGATACTCCTTCATGTGGACATCGTAGGCGTTGTTCAGGTTGTCCACACCCATGACGGTGTGACCCTGCTCGAGCAGCATTTCGCTGAGGCGGCTCCCGATAAATCCAGCCGCGCCGGTAACGAGGTAATTTGACATGGGCTACGATCCACTCTTCCTGGTCACTGGGCCGGGCTTTTTCCCCGGGCGAATATAACCAGCCGGAAGTTCAATTGGCATTCTCCGGTCCCGGAGCATTTTTAACAATACCCGTACGCGTTCCTTTCCAGGCAGGCGCGCATCGAAAATGGCTTCATACCCTGCAAACGGTCCCGAATGCACCAGGACGGTCTCGCCCGCTTTAAGCACGTCGAATAATTCCCCACCGGCTGAGTTTATCTCCTCCACACGCTGCCGGATGGCATGGATCAAGCCGTCCGGTATGAAAGCTGGCTCGCCTCCGAACGCGATCAGCCCGGCAGAGCCAGGCACGTATTGCAGAGTCGACATGCCCATTTCCTCCAGGTCTGCCCGGACAAATATATAACCTGGGAAGTAAGGTCTCATCGGTTGGGCGCGCGGGTTGACAACCTGCACCCGGATGCGCGGGGCAAATGTCTCGATCCTGCGGAGTTCCAGTTGTTCAGCCAGCAATTTTTCCTTATGGGGCTTGCTGTGCAACACATACCAATAAGCGGTCATTTTTTTCGTCTTCCGGAGTGGGTATCGCTTCCGCCCGATTTTCGCAGCAGGCTTGGGTCGAATGTAGTCAACATTATAACAAATTCCCATGACTGCCTGAGCAAGTTTGATTCCCCATGGAAAGTAAAAATAAAAGGCATCCTCTCGGACGTCTTTTCAGTTGCGGGGGCTGTACTCGCCTATCCCCTGCAAGGGGAAACCAGCGCCTAAAAAAAAAGACACCCTTTCGGGACGTCTTTTCAGTTGCGGGGGCTGGACTCGAACCAGCGACCTCCAGGTTATGAGCCTGACGAGCTGCCACTGCTCTACCCCGCGTCGTGTGCACATATCCGGCACTTCAAGCGAGCGGCTATTGTACACCACCCATTCGGGTGCGTCAAGGATTGAGGAAAATTTCCTGGCTGTAAAGATACATGATCCCGCTGATGCGGTCGTCAAACTGGCGGACGACCAGCAATGCCCACATTGCACCGGGAATGCGGTACGTTATGTCTACGCGAAAGGGAACGTAGCCATCATCCGGGGCGGGCGAAATGGGAATCAGGCTTGTCCCGATTACATCCCCACCCCGGGAGACCAGTTCCGCCGTCAGCGGCAGGCTGTTATAGGGACGCATTTTCCCACTCACGCTCAGAACCCCACCCGAGAGGCGCTGTCCTGCAGCAGGCTTTTCAATCACGCACCGTTCCTGCAGATTGCCCGGCGGTGTCACGATCGACGGGCCCTCTGAAAGTAAAAGCAGATGGACCGAATTCAGCGCAATGATCCGGCCATACTCGTCCTTGGTGCTCAGGCTCAACCGGCCTAATTCCCCCACCGAGATGGCATGGAAGGAAAGTTCCCAATAGAAAAAAGCCCATTTATAGGGAGTGTACAACTGCAGAAGCTGCGAAGCCAGCAGCCGTCCATCCTCGCCATATAGGTCCAGGTATCCTTTATGTTCATGGCTGGGAATGGCATATCCATGCACACTGAAAGGCGAAACGAGCTTTGAAAGCGGACCGGGACTCAGGATCTGGATTGTGCCTGAATCGGCGGATGGCTGCGGAACGGATGTCGCCGCCAGGGTCGGCGCTTCCAGGGGTGGAAGCGGCAGTAGGGTGTCCGTGGGAAGCGCTTGGGGCGTGGGGCTGCTTTCCGGCAGGGTTGGAGAGGCTTTTTGCAGAGTTGGAGAACTTGCAGTGAGTTCAGGCAACGCTGACACAGACGGGGTCGGCGTATCCGGCACACTTGTCCGGGTCGGCGCCGATGTCACTGTTGCCGGCACACAGGCTGTCAGGAGAACAAACGCGCCACAGAGCAGGAGAAAGCGGCGGAACATGTCAGGATTATAACCCACTGAAAGAGAGACGCCCAATCTGGAGCATCTCTCTTTATTTAAAGGTTGTAGATTTCGCCGAACTTCTTGGTCAGGTAGCGCACGTATGCCGACGGGTCAATCCTGGACCCGGTGACTTTCTGGACCAATTCCTGCGGTTCGAACTTGGCTCCATGGCGATGGATCTTCTCACGCAGCCAGGCCAACAGGGCCTCGAATTTTCCAGCGCGGATCTGGTCGTTCAGGTCGGGAATATCCTGGTTGATTTTTTCCCAGAGTTGGGCGGAGACCAGGTTTCCAAGGGCATATGTGGGAAAGTAGCCGATTATGCCACCGGACCAGTGGATATCCTGTAAAACACCCCGTGCATCGTCCGGTGGGGTGACGCCCAGATATTCCTGCATTTTGGCATTCCAAAGGGCCGGCAGATCTTTGACCGCCACCTTGCCTTCCAATAAAGCCATCTCTATTTCCAGGCGCAGCATGATGTGCAGGTTATAGGTGGCCTCGTCGGCTTCAACGCGGATGAAGCTCGGCTGAACCTTGTTGATGCCCGTATAGAACTTCTCCAGCGGGACCTCCGCGAGCTGTGGGAAAACCTTCTTCAAGCGGGGATAAAAGTGCTCCCAGAACGGCAGCGAGCGCCCGACCAGGTTCTCCCAAAGGCGGCTTTGCGATTCGTGGACAGCCAGCGAGGCACCTTTTTCCAGGCCGGTGCGATCCAATTCCTGGGCCATGCCCTGGTCATACAAGGCATGCCCGCATTCGTGAATGCTGCTGAAGAGCATTGTATTGAGAAAGTTCGGATCCACGCGGGTGGTGATTCGCACGTCATTGATCCCGAAACCGGTGGTGAAAGGATGTGCAGCCTTATCCTGCCGGCCGCGTTTCCAGTCATAACCGAAACTTGTGATGACTTCTTCCCCGAAACTCCATTGGCGGGTTTCGTCGAAAGACTGGTGGAGAAAGACATCCTCCACTTGTGGCTTCGCCGCAATGGCTTTTATGAGCTCCACCTGTTTCGGACGCAAGCCTTCGAAGATAACCTTCACATCCGCAGCCTTCATGCCCGGCTCGAAATCATCCAGCAGGGCATCATAGGGATGGTCGAAACCCGGGAAAAAGCCCGCATACTCCTGCCGCAAGGCGACAATTTTCTCCAGGTGCGGCTGGAAAACGGAGAAATCCGAATTCTTGCGGGCCTCCAGCCAGACTTGTTGGGCCAGCGTGGTCACCTGGGCAAATTCAACGATATAGCGGGAGGGAACGCGTAAGGCTTTATCGTAGTCACGCGCAGTCACTTTAAGCAGCCGGGCATCATCCGAATCGGGGTCGAGGCTGGCTGCATAGGGTTTGAGTTCTTCCAGCAATTTCCCCAGTTCAGGGGAAGTACCGCGCTCGTGCGCCAGACGACCGAGCAGGGCCAGTTGATTGCCGCGTCCTTCCGCCCCACCCGGAGGCATATAGGTTTGCTGGTCCCAGCCCAGCAAAGACGAGGAATTGTTTAAATCGGAAATTTCTGCAAGTATGTTCCTGAGCTGCTGCATTTTTTCTTCCATGAGGGTCTCCTGATGTCAATCAAAATTATGGTAAATCCATTCGATTTTACCCCCGATATTAAGGAACGAAAAAAACCAGGCCAAGCTGGCGCAAAGCGCCGCTTGGCAGGATTTTTTATAAATTTCAACCGCCTATTCGTAACGCAGCGCGTCCACCGGTTCCAGACCGGCTGCCCGGTTGGCCGGATAGATGCCGAAGAACAATCCGATTGCGGTGGAGAAGAGCGTCGCCAGCAGGATCGAGCTGAGGTTTACGGTTGGATTGAAAGGGCTGCCGCTAGCAGTGGCAATCCGTCCGACTAAAAACGCAAGTGCCCAGCCCAGGGCGATTCCGATCACACCGCCAAAAAGACTGAGCAGCGAAGACTCGGTCAGGAACTGTACCAGGATATCCCGCCTGCGCGCACCCAGCGCCTTGCGCAGACCGATCTCGCGCGTTTTTTCGGTTACCGAAACCAGCATGATGTTCATGATGCCAATCCCACCGACCAGCAGGGATATCCCGGCAATGCCACCAAGGAAAATGGTGAACACACCCGTAATGGTTGTGGCGATCGAGAGAATGTCTTTTTGCGAAAAGATGGTGAAATCGTCGATACCGATCGGCGTGTGATGACGCTGCCGCAGAACCTGGGTGACCTCATCGGTGGCCTGGGTGACCGTATCGGCGCTGGTTGCCTGGACAAAGATCAGGTCAACTTCATTGACCGCGGCACGATGGATCAGGCGGGCTTGTGCTGTACTGATCGGAACGAAAATGCTGCTGTCCTGGCTGCCGAACGAACCGCCTCCTTTCGAGGCCGTTATGCCGATCACGCGAAAAGGTTGTCCATTCAGCCGTAATGTATCACCGACCAGGCCATCATGCCGGCCAAACAACTTGTCGGCAATGCTCGGGCCGATCACAACCACGGACGCCTGACCAAGTATCTGATCCTGGCTGATAAAAGTGCCTTCTGTCACGGCATAGTTCTGCATGGAGAAGAAATTCGGTGTAACTCCAGTGATGCTGTTGGTGGTCTGTTTTCCGTTTGCCACGCTGACTTCAGCGCTGCCCTCGATTTCTGGAGCGACTGCTTCCACATCCGGTGAAACCAGCGGATCGGCGATCGCCTGTGCATCCTCCATGGTGAGCGGGCGTGGGTTGCGTACGTCCTGCGTCCGGTTGCCGGAGGTAACAAACAGCAAATTGGTCCCGATCCCGCTGATCGCGCCGGTGATCGTCGATTGTGCCCCCTGCCCGACGGATAGCATGGCAATCACCGCCCCCACTCCGATGATGATGCCCAGCATGGTCAATCCTGAGCGCAAACGATTGGCGTTCAGGCTTTCCAACGCCTCCAGGATGGATTGCACTATGTTCATATAGCCTCGATTAACCCATCACGCAAGTGAATGATACGATGCGTCTGCGCCGCCACGGTTGGGTCGTGGGTGATGATGATCAGTGTGGTGCCTTTTTTACGGTTCAGATCGAGCAGCAGTGCTATGATCTCTTTTCCCACTTTGGAGTCCAGGTTGCCGGTTGGCTCATCCGCCATGATGATGGCCGGGTCGTTGACCAGGGCGCGTGCAATGGCAACGCGCTGCTGTTGGCCGCCCGAGAGTTCCGTTGGGCGGTGCAGCACCCGGTCCTTGAGCCCAACCGCTTCGAGCGCTTCGAGGGCCTGTTGTCTCCTGCCGGTTGTTACTCCGGCATAGCGCAGAGGCAGTTCTACGTTCCCGAGCGCCGTCGTCCGGTTGAGGAGATTAAAGCTTTGGAAGACAAATCCAACTTTGCGGTTGCGGATGTCAGCCAGCTGATCATCCTTCAACAACGAGACTTCTTCACCATCCAGGCTGTACTCACCCGTAGTAGGCAGATCGAGGCAGCCCAGGATGTTCATCATGGTGGACTTACCCGATCCTGACGGTCCCATGATGGCGACCACTTCACCGTGTTCGATTTGCACGGAAACTCCGCATAACGCGCATACTTCCTGTGTACCCATTTTATAGACTTTGGTCAGATTATTGGCATCGATTACAAGGTCTCCCATTAGCCGCCTCCTCCGAAAGGTCCTCCGCCGCCGCCACTGGGCTGGTTGAACAATGTTGAGGTGGATTCAAGATAATGAGGTCGCCGGGCTTCAAATTGGTGGAGACGACTTCGCTCATCGTATCGGAGGAAGCCCCCAGGGTGACGTTGACCTGCTCAGGCTGGCCATTCCGCAGGATATACACCACCCGCTGGCTGTCTACCAGACGCACGGCCCGGTTAGGGACGAGGAGCACGTTACTGATCTGTTTCACAATGACGGTGACCGCCGCGGTCATCCCGGGTTTGACGCTTGCATCTGTGTCCGTCAGTGCCACGGTGACGGTAAAGTTGACCGCTCCCTGAACGGAATCACCCGCCCGGGCCACTTCCACAACCTTGCCGTTATATGTCTTGCCGGCGATCGCATCGAAAGTCAACGTCACCGGCTGGCCCACCTGGACATTGTTGATATCCACTTCAGAAACTTGCACATCCACCTTCATCTGCGACAGGTCATCAATGCGGAACGCTTTCGTCCCCGGAGAGACCTGATCGCCGGCCATCCCACTGACTTCGGTGACCGTCCCATCAATCGGGGCGGTTAGCTTGGCCGCATCCAGGTTCTCCTGTGCGGTCTGTACGGCCAGCTTGGCCTGTTCAAGCTGGAGCAACGCCGTCCCGGTGGCGTCCGCGGGCACAGACCCGCCGGTCAGCGCCGCCAGATAAATTTGGGCGTTTTTCAGCGTGGCATTGGCCAGGTCCAGTTTCGCCTGGGCCTCATCCATCTGTCGCTGGGTCGGTTTCTGCGAATACAGGCTGTAATAATACTGGGCAGTGTCGTACACTTGTTTGGCGTTATAGAGTGCCTGGTAGGCATTTGCCTCATTGGCGTTATTAATATAATCCCCTACGTTCAGGCTGTCGTAGGCTTCTTGCGCTTTGTCCAGGTTGGCTTTGGCTATGACGTAATTGGCATAGTAACTTTGAATGAGCGCTTCGTTTTTCCAATACTGCTGGTTGTTCAAGGCTGTCTGGGCATTGGTTACATCCGTCTCAGCCGTGGTGACAGCCAATTTGGCATTTGCGATCGCTTCGGGGGAAGTCAGCTCGGCCAGGTTTTCCTGGGCGGTGACAAGATTGGTTTCGAGTGTGCTCTGGGTCAAGGGTGGCAGGATCAGGCTGGCCAGGACGTCCCCTGCCTTGATCTGGTCCCCAGGCTCGACCTTGACAACGCCAACGGTACCGGTGTTCTGCCACGTCAGCACGGTGGTCTGGTTGGAACGGACGGTTCCCGTCGCACCGATCGTGGCTGTCAGGGTGCCTTTCTCCGCCTGGACCGTTTGGTATTGAGTGGCTGTCGTGCTGCTGTTACGCTTCCTTATGACCAGAAAGCCAACCGCCGCGATCACGACGATCACGACCGCAATAATTATCCAGGTTCTTCCCCGGTTGTTCTTCGATCTACTGGGTTGTTTACTCATTGGTTACTTCCTCCATTAAAAAGCTAATTCCATGGTTCACCCGCACCAAAATGGGATTCGATGGTCACCCACTTGAGGCTGGCGAAAATTCCTTTCGAGTTGCTTGGATGCTCTCTCTACCCCGCTGCGCCATTGGCGGATCAGAATTGGTTCAGCAAAGAACTTTACTATCATAAAATAGCCTGCGCAAGCCGGTGAACAACCTCAAAAAAGGACAGCCGTATATTATAGTTCCTTAGCCGGAAAAAAACTGTTCTGATATGAAAATGATTCGGGCATGCTTGGGATCATTCATTATATGTAAATATTAACGGATCTGGCATGCTGTTTATTCGGAAATCGGATTTTTAGGGATCCCTCTACTGATAAGGAAAATAAGTGGTTACCTTTCCAGCCCTCAAAGTATTCCGCGCCTCCTTTTGTCTGGCGCAACAAAAACAGTGCTACCAGTCAGTAAGTGGGCAGGATTTCTATGATAAATAAATATGCTCCCATTCATTGCCGAAAGCGATCTAGGGCACAGTATACAAAGCAATTGTGAATTACATATGAAGGCGGGCAGGAGAAATTGTGCGCCTTGTTGCGTCAAAAGTGGGTGACATTTCCGGTTTTTTGCACAATTTACATTGTGATAAACGTCGCAAGCAATAATGACATAGTAACCTGTATATACACCCTAAGATTGAGTATGATGTATATCAAATAAGTGTGAACCTGTCGGTATCGACAGGAGGCGCCCATGCAAACGATTCCGGGTGAATTTTTGGAAATTGACCGCAAGGCGCGCGTTTACATGCCCTACCAGGACCTGTCACGGCGCCCGCCCACGGAACGCGTCTGTGACTTCGGAGACGTGATTATTCCGCTCGATTCTGACCGGGCCATGCGGGAGGCCTCGCGTTGCATCCACTGCCCCGATCCGGCCCCCTGCATGTTGGCCTGTCCCACCCATAATGACATCCCGTCCGCGATGTGGCTGATTGAACAGGGTCGCTACGTTGAAGCCGCCGAGCTTTACCGCCAAACCTCCTCCCTGCCGGAAATTTGTTCGCGCGTTTGCCCGCAGGATCAGCTCTGTCAAGGCTCCTGCGTTCTCAATAAGACCAACGAACCAGTGCTGTGCGGTCCTTTGGAAACTTTCGTGACCTGCTACGAACGCAAGACGGCCGGGGTGGCCATCCCGGTGGGAAAACCGACCGGCCGGAAGGTTGCCATTGTCGGAGCCGGACCGGCTGGTTTGGGCTGCGCCGAGCAGCTCCTCCAGCAGGGCCACTCGGTCACATTTTTCGATAGCAAGCCTGCCCCCGGTGGGTTGCTGGTCTACGGTATTCCAAACTTCAAACTGGCCAAGGAAGTCTTCTTCTGTCGCTGGGGTGATTTCGAAAAAGCCGGAGCCAGATATGTTGGCAATACCTATATTGGCAAGGATAAAACCATCGACCAGCTATTCGCAGAAGGTTTTGAAGCAATCTTCGTCGGTGTCGGAGTGGGCATCGACTCCAGAATGGAGACGCCGGGCGAGGACTTGCCGGGTGTGTACGAAGCCACCGATTTTCTGATGCGTGCCAATACGGAACTGAATTTGCTCCCCGAAAGCAAGCGCGAACGCCCGGTCCTGGGAAAGCGCGTGGTGGTCATCGGCGGCGGTGACACGGCCTCGGACTGTCTGCGTTCCGCCTTGCGCCTGGGTGCAGAGGAAGTGACCTGTCTATATCGTCGCACCGAAAAGGAGATGCCCGGCGGCAAGAAGGATCGCCAGATGGCCAAGGAAGAAGGGGCCAAATACCGCTTCCTGACCCAACCGGTGAAGTTCATCCCCGATGAGTTTGGTCACCTGACCGCCATCGAGTGCATCGAAATGCGCTTGGGGGAACCCGACGCCAAAGGCCGGCGAAAACCGGTTCCGGTGGAAGGCTCCAACTTCTCCATCGCTGTGGATACGGCCATCAAGGCCCTCGGCTACTGGCCGGACCCGGTCATTGGGAAGACCACTCCCGGCCTCGAAACCCACGATTACGGTCTCGTCAGTGTGGTCGACAAGGAGACCGGCGCCACCACCCGCCCGGGCGTTTTCGCCGCCGGGGATGGCGTCACCGGCCCGGACCTGGTGGCCACTGCCATGGTCGGCGGGCGGAAAGCTGCCCTGGCCATTGATGAATACCTAAAGGCAAAGTAAATCAATTGATACGAAAGAATATGGGCGAGCTGGCGCTTAGCGCCAGCTCGCCCATATTCTTTCGTTCTTTTCCCATCCTAGAGTTTCGGGCAAGCTAGGATGTGTAAATCTCTAAGATGGGAAACCGCCAACCCTCTTTGGATTGGCGGCATTCTTGGTCGGGGCGCCCGGATTTGAACCGGGGACCTCTGCGTCCCGAACGCAGCGCTCTAGCCGGGCTGAGCCACGCCCCGAAAAGTTCCACTCGTGGGACAAGCAAGCCGGGATTATAACTGTCTGCATCTGATTTGGCAAGTACCCGAACCAGTCACACCAGATTTTTGCTAAAACTATTCACCGATTATCAGAATATTTATGTCAGACTGAAATGGTTCGGGCACAAGCCGTTCGCGGTATAATCCATTGGCTACTTCGATTACCCCGTAAGGGCACAGCAGTGCTGTGCCCTTACCGTGTGAGGAATAATTATGGTCGAACCCGAACCGACCGGCCCGGAGCCGGAACCAGTCAAACAGGACATTGGTAGTGTCCAGATGGCGGACATTGACGAGACCATGCGCATCGCCTACCTTGACTATGCCATGTCTGTCATCGTTGCGCGTGCCCTGCCGGATGCGCGCGATGGATTGAAACCCGTCCACCGGCGCATCCTGTATGCCATGCAGGACATGGGCATCCGCTCCAATTCAGCTTTCAAGAAATCCGCCCGCATCGTCGGCGAAGTGCTGGGCAAGTATCACCCGCATGGCGATCTGGCTGTCTACGAGGCGATGGCGCGCATGGCCCAGGATTTCTCCATGCGCTATCTTCTGGTGGATGGTCAGGGCAACTTTGGCTCGGTGGATGGCGATGCGCCCGCGGCCATGCGTTACACCGAGGCCCGCCTGCACAGAATGGCCGAGGAATTGCTGGCCGACCTTGACAAGGACACGGTGGACTTCACCGACAATTTCGATGGTTCCCTCAAAGAGCCGCTGGTCCTGCCTTCGCGTCTTCCCAACCTGCTGCTCAATGGGTCGTCGGGCATTGCCGTCGGCATGGCAACCAATATCCCGCCGCATAACCTGAAGGAACTGGCTGCAGCCCTGATCTACCTGATCAACAACTACGATACGATGGACGAGGTCCCCATCGAGTTCTTGATGAAATTCATCCCCGGGCCGGATTTCCCCACCGGTGGCATCATCGTCGGGACGGACGGCATCGAAGCCGCCTACGGGTCCGGGAAGGGCCGCATCGTGGTGCGCGGCAAGGCCCACATCGAAGAGATGGCCGGCAACCGCTACCGCATCGTCATCACCGAAATCCCCTATCAGGTCAACAAGTCCACCCTGATCGAACGCATCGCCGACCTTGTCCGTGATGAAAAGATCAACTCCATCTCGGACCTGCGGGACGAGTTTGACCGGCGCGGCATGAGCATCGTCATCGAGCTGAAGCGCGGCTCCCAGCCCAAGAAGGTGCTCAACCAGCTTTACAAGTACACTGCCCTCCAGTCCACTTTTGGCGTACAGATGCTCGCCCTCGTCGATGGCGAACCGCGTCTTCTGCCGCTCAAGCGGGCGCTGCAGATATTCATCGAACATCGCCAGGCCGTTCTCACCCGCCGCACCCGCTTCGAACTGGAAAAAGCCCGTGCCCGCGCCCATATCCTGGAAGGCCTGACCATTGCCCTGAACAATCTGGATGCCGTCATCCAGACCATCCGCGAATCCCCGGACGCCGATGTGGCCAAGGAACGCCTGATGAAGCGTTTCAAATTGTCCGATCTCCAGGCCCAGGCCATCCTGGATATGCAGCTGCGCCGCCTGGCCGCCCTCGAACGCCAGAAGATCGAGGATGAATATAAACAGGTCAAAGGACAGATCGTCCACTTCGAAGACCTGCTGGCCCACCCAAAGAAGATCCTGGCGCTCATCCAGGACGATTTGCGGGAACTCTCCGATCAATATGGCGACGAGCGCCGCACGCACATCGCCGTCGAAGCCGTCGAGAACCTGAGCGAATCGGACCTCGTCCCGGACGAGGCCGTGCTGATCTCGCTCACCGCCCAAGGCTACGTCAAGCGGGTTGCGGCCGCCGCCTACCGTTACCAGGTGAAAGGAGGCAGGGGCGTGACCGGCCACATGACCAGAGAAGAGGATGAGATTCTGACCCTCATCCCGGCGCGTTCGCTCGACACCATGCTGTTCTTTTCCGACAAGGGCAAGGTCTACTCTGAGAAGGTCTACCAGATCCCCGACGCCGACCGGGCTGCCAAAGGCATCCCTCTGGTGAATGTGCTCTCGCTCGAGCCGGGTGAGATCATCACCGCCGCAGTGGCGGTGCCAAACTTCGAGACCGTGGAATTCATCACGCTTGCCACACGCAACGGAAAGATCAAGCGCATGGCCCTGACCGAGCTGGCGGCGGTCCGGCCCTCCGGCATCATCGCCATCGGGCTGGAAGACGGCGACGAACTGGACTGGGCGCGTCTGACCCATGGCGAGGACGAGATCATCCTCGTCACCGAGCAGGGACAGGCGCTGCGTTTCCCCGAGGGCGAAGTCCGCTCGATGGGCCGCTCGGCGGGTGGCGTGACCGGCATCCGGCTGGCTACCAACGACAAAGTCACCAGCATGGAAGTCGTTGAGGCAGGCGGCGATCTTTTATTGGTGACGACCCAGGGCTATGGCAAGCGCACAGCTCTGACGGAGTACCCGGTTAAGGGCCGAGCCACTGGCGGAGTTCAGACCATCGCTCGCGCCGCAGCCGACAAGATTGGCACCATCACCGCCGCACGCGTCGTCCAGGAAGTCGACGATCTGACCATCATCACCGCCAATGGCATGGTCCTGCGCAGCCGGGTCAGGGATGTAAAACAGGCCGGGCGTGCCACGCGCGGTGTCCATCTGATGGAGGTCAAGGAAGGCGACCGGGTGGTATCCATCGCCCGCATCGCCACCGCCGAGCTTAAAAAAGCCGGCGCCAATACCAACGGCGAACCTGGCCCTGAGCTGGGCCAACAGTTCGAGTTACCAAATATATAAATGGATCCCCTCAGAATCAAAACTCCCGGTCTCGGAAAATGGCCGGGAGTTTCCATAATTTAATATGAGAGTGGCAGGATCCATTTTCCGGTGATCACCAGGATGATCACTCCCGCCACGCACACGATCACCAGCAGCATCAAAGCCAACATCAAACGTTGCTTGTCGTTGGTATGGGTTATCTGGTCGAGCGAGCGGCTGGGTTTGAACGGCTTGGGCTGCTCCGGCCGGCTGACTTCCGGCGGGTCTTCTTCTTCCGGTATAAAAGCAGCCTCGTCACGCAGGTCTTTGAGCATGGGTCACCTCACGCCAAAAAGTATATCACACAACCGGACGCAAGTGCACCTCCCCGGTCTGGATCGTAAAGGTTCCTCCCTGCGGAGAAACCAGACGCAGCCGCCCATCCGGCTCCAGACCGTCCACTTGGCCCGTCCTCACGGCCTGTCCATCCGCCCGGATCTCCACCAGCTCCCCGCGGAAGGCTAGGCGTTCCTCCCAGGCGTGCAGGAAGATATCGGTTGCGACCAGGCTGCGCCAATACAGCATGGCCTGGAGGATCTGTTGGAGCAATTCCGCCCGCTGGAGCGTCCCGATCGTGTAGTCGGTAAAGGGCAGCTCGGCCTCCAGACAGGTTGCCGGGAAAGTGAGCTTTTCGGGCGGAGGAACTGACTTAGGCTTGATATTAAGCCCAACACCCAGGACGATGCAATCCACCTGCTCTCCCAGCCAGACCGATTTGGCCAATATTCCACAAACCTTGCGTCCTCTGAGCAGGACGTCATTGGGCCATTTGATCTCCGTATCCAGGGCTGCGCCGCCAGTACCTCACAGACTGCCAGCGCACCCAGGGCCGTATAGAGCGGGTTGGGTTGCTCCTTGCCGAGCAGGGGCCGTATCACCAGGCTGAAGGCCAAAGCTGCGCCCGGCGGGGTAAACCAGACGTTGCTGCCGCGTCCCCGCCCGGCCGTTTGCTCCTCGGCGTAGACCAGCGCCAGATCCGGGGCATCGACCGTGGCCCACGCCAGGGCAATATCATTGGTTGAACCGGCCTGCTGGTAATAGCGCAGCCCGCCCAGTGGGAGGTCGGAAAGCGTTTTTCGAAGGGTAGTTTCGTCCAGGAGGCTGAATAAAAACCCGGTTTTCCAGAAAACCGGGTTGCGAATATTTTACGGTGCGGGTAATAAATACCACGGATCCGGGGGATTGCCGTCCAGGCGGATCCCGAAGTGCAGGTGCGGGCCGGTGGAGTTGCCCGTGCTGCCCGCCAAGCCAATCCCCTGCCCGGAAGCAACGCCCTCGCAGACGGTCACGTTGATCCGGCTCAAGTGGCCATAGACGGTCAGGTAGCCATTGCCGTGGTCGATCATGACCACATTTCCATATCCTCCGTTCCAGCCGCCCTGTGCCATGGTCACCACACCGGCGGAAGCGGCCCAGACCGGTGCACCCTGCCCGGCCGCGATGTCGATCCCGGGATGACCC
>CAWDYX010000005.1:0-46559 GCA_963806575.1 uncultured Chloroflexia bacterium
GCCGGCGGCCGTGGCTGGGCATATTTCCCTAGTCTTGTTCCGGGGGGTTGGAGAGCAGCGAACTCCCCGGCAACGTTTCTGACCCGGGTAACTGCTCGCTCAAATGGGCAATGGAGCGTTCCAGTCTTTCGCCGCGGAGGCTGAAGGTCACATCACCGCGTGCGCGTTCGATAATGGCGCGAATGATGTCGGTCTGGCGGCGCAGACCGTTCGTAATGGCATCCGGATAATCCATTGTTACAAGGATGGAGTAGATGTCGTCCATGTGCCCGAGCAGGCGTTCGGCTTCGGCGGAATAGTCCTGGCGGAGCATATCCAGGCAGCGACGACGCATCTCACCAACGCTTTCGGCCAGTCCATTCAGATAGGTGTGAGGAGGCAGGCCAAGCTCTTCGGGCGTGGGGAGCGGCTCGTGGCGGATGAGTGCGCAGGTGATGCTGGCTTCGGCGAACTCCTTCAGGGAGTCCTGCGTGTAACCGGCGTAGTACAGGGCTGGAAATTCCGCCAGGCCTGTCCGTAACGTGGCTGCAAGCTGGCGGGCTTCATCCAAGTGAGCTTGCATCACGTCGGTTTCATCCCGATGGACGGCGCGGATGGATAGTGCGCATGCTCGTGTCAGCGCGGGGCGTGTGTCAGGGCCTGGTCACGCGTGGCGGTCAGAGTGTCAAAGGTTTGGCGGATTTGTTCGGCAATCTTTTCAAGTTTTTCCATGGAAGCTTCCCAAATGAATGGGACGCGGATTCTGGCTTGAGCTCAAAATCCGCGTCCTTGTGGTTTATTTATCGGGTTCTTTTGGCGGTTCCTTGGGCGGTTCCGGTGGGTGGATTGGCTTGAAAAGCGAATCAGCCAGGGAGCTGCCGCCGCTGGGAATACTCACCGTTCCAAAAGTAGCCTCGAAACGTGCCAGGTTCTCGTTGACTGCCTGTGCGAACAGTTTCAAAGCAACCGGCGACATGATCACGCGTGCTGCCACAATGGCCTTGGAATCTCCCGGAAGGAGCCTCGCAAAATCCATCACAAATTCCGCCGGGGCGTGGGCGATGCGTGCCAGGTTGGCATAGGCAGGCTGCAAATCCGGTGGGATTTCAATGGGAAAGGTTGTGGCAGGTTTTTGGGGTAGAAGGGCCATCACGGCCTCGCTTTCGGGTTAGAACGGGATATCGCCTTCGTCTCCGGACGGTGCCAAGCCTTCATCACCTGCGGGTGCCGCGCCCGTGCCGGGTTCGGCGGTTTCACCGTGTGAGCTCAGGAAACGCACCGTCTGGGCACTGACTTCGAAGGAGGCCCGCGTGGAACCATCTTGCCCGGTCCAGACGCGTGGGCCTCCGGTTGCCGGGTCGGCTGTCAGGCGGCCTTCCACTAGCACTTTGGAGCCTTTCTTGAGATACTGGTTGCAGGTCTCGCCTGTCTTGCCCCAGGCCGAGACGCGGAACCAGATGGTCTCTTTGATGGTTTCACCGCTGTTGTTGGTGTACTGGCGGTTGGTGGCAACCGAAAAAGATGTAACCGCCTGGCCGGAAGGGGTATAGCGCATTTCCGGGTCACGCCCTACGTTGCCAACGATGATAATGGTTTGGTACATGGGGAATCTCCTTTCAAGCGTATAGGACCCGCCGCAGCGCGGCGGGGACAGGGTTATGGATCAATTTTACATCACATTTCCCACATTATCAGCGGGATTTCCATCTCTTCCTTCGTCAATCCACCGTGATGACCGTGGAACCTTTGCTCGAAGCTGTCTTTCTCATACCACCAGACTGATTCTCCACCATAAGGCAGGATGACCAGGTTCCCGGCGCGCCCGTGAAACTGTGGGGATAGAACCTGACCGAAGTACCCTTCCTCCATCAACTTCGCCACTTTCCACACTTCGGCCCGACCTTCCAGCCGGGAGGCGAGAAACGCCCGGGTCTCCTCCAGCTCCTCCTCTTGAACGTATAGGAAAAAGTCTCTGGCCGAACCGGCCGGAACGATCAAATCTCCGTTGCGATTGGCCTTCAAGAATTTCTCAACACCCGCAAAAGCCGGGTCACGGTTGAGGTAGATGGTGGTCAGCGGATCGGTCTCGGTCTGGCCGTGGTCGGCCGTCAAAATGAACAGGATTTTCTTCCGATTTCCGGTCATTGCCTTCAGGAAGATTTTTTCCATTGCCATAAGGAAGACGAGAATTTCAGCCGTCAGCTGGTCCGATCCGGGGCCGTATACATGCCCGATGGCGTCAATCCTGTCGAAATAGAAGAAGAAATAGGCCGGAGGCGCGGCTTCTGACATCTTCGCGGCCAGGCTGACCAGGGCTTCGGGCAGGGTTCTGTAGCCGATCGCTTTGGCCCCCCTGAAAATGATATCCGAGTAGGTGGAGGGGGTATATTCGCGGTGTTGAAAGATCGTCGCTTTCACCCCCTGTTTCTTGAGCGGACAGTAGAGGGTCGTAGTTGGGTATAGGCTGGAAGCTTTGACTCCAGTCGGCTTGAGCGTGTCCCGCTGGGGTGTCCCTGCGAACGAGTGCAACAGCGGGGCGATGACATTGTCCAGCGTTGGCTCGTAATAATACCACTCGAAGATACCGTGTTCGCCCACCGGCATTCCGGTATGGATGGTGGTGATGTGCGCGGCGGTAGTGGATGGGAATTGCGAAGTCAGTTTTTTGACAGTCCCTTCTTGCGTGACTTGTCGGAGGAAGGGCATGTCCTGGAATTTGTCGAAGAAACGCCATCCGAACGCGTCGATCAGGAAGAAAACTACGGCATCATACTGGTTGGATGATAGAAGTTCCAGGATATGCTTCGGCAGGGACGCGAATCCACCTGCATCATAGCGGGGCTTAAGGAAGGTCGTTTCCATTGAGATATTATCTCCCTGGCGTATAATATCACACTGTCGAATAACTTGTCCTTCCAAGGATCTTATCCTGCCAGGGATCTGGTGAAAAGGAGGCTGCATGTTCAGGCGACCTTTGGGGCGACCTTTCCGTCGTATTCAGGTGGGGAGCATTCCCCCGGCCCTCCAGCGTGCCAACCAGTTGATGGCCTCCGGCCAATATGCACAGGCGGCGGATATTTTTGAACAATTTGCCAGCGGTGCACTGGCCCGCAACGGACGGCGCGCTCCTGGTTCTTTCTCCAGGCCGGGCAGGCCCGCCTGCTGACCGGACAGATGCCGGCAGGAATGGCACACCTCCAGCAGGGGCTTGCGCTTTTCGCCGGGCGCGGTCAGTTCCAGAGACTCTACTATATCGGGAAGCGTTTCGCGAACGAACTTAAAGCGCGTGGCCTGGCACCTGAAGGGGAACAAATCGAAAGTTATATGAAGACGGCCCTGCCGTCCGGATTCACCCCAGCCCCTGCACGCGGGTTGGAAAAACCCAGGCCGGTTCTTCCGACCGCCTGTCCGGGCTGCGGTGGACCACTTCGTTCGGATGAGGTCGAATGGGTCGACGAGCTCACTGCCGAATGCCCTTATTGTGGGAGCGCCGTGCGGGCGCAAGGCTGATGCTCACCGAAAGCTTCATCATCAGTCAGTTGCATGCCGCCTACCAACCCGGTCTGGTGGCCTCCTCCGATGGGTATCCCGGGATGATTGAAGAGGGAAAGCTGAAATGTGCGGCAGTCTTGATCCCGCTCGTCTGGCAGAATGGCGAATGGCATCTCGTCTTTACCCGTCGCACGGAGACAGTGGAACAACACAAAGGCCAGGTTTCCTTCCCCGGTGGTGCTTGCGATGTGGCCGAGACTTCTCCTGAGGCGACCGCCTTGCGTGAAGCCTGGGAGGAAATTGGGCTGAAGCCGGAAGATGTACGACTGCTGGGCCGGATGAATGATTACCTCACGATCACCCGCTACCGGGTGACGCCGGTCGTCGGCATTGTCCCCTGGCCGTTCCAGGCACGCCTGGCACCGGCGGAGGTTGGCCGCCTCTTCACCATCCCTTTACTCTGGCTGGCCGACCAGGTCAATTGGAGCGAGCAGCTTGTCACTGTTGATGGCGTGGATCGTCCCTTCCCGGTGCTCAGGTACCACTCGTATGATGGCGAAGTCCTGTGGGGCGCCAGCGCCCGGATAACGCAAAATTTTCTGGGTATGTTGGGATTGTTGAAATAACTGGTATACCTATGCTGAACGCGCCGGATAGAACCTGGTTCTGGGCAGCCTCTGCGGCGCTGGAAAAAATTCTCAGGGACAAGGCCGCGGGCGCAGGGTTATTATTCTGTTAACCGGTTTTAAGGCTGGTCGGGGAATCGGCCGGACGGGTCATTAACGGAATATTAGCGGCAGGAAGATCCAGAAATTCTGCCCATTTGGCGTATTCGTTGCTGTTGGTGTGGGGGTTGGTGTCCGGGTAGTTGTACGCGTGATCGTTGGCGTGTAGGTCGGCGTAAAGGTCGGCGTGAATGTGGGGGTAATGGTGCTGGTGGGTGTGAACGTCCGCGTGGCGGTTGGAGTCCCGCTGGGTGTTGAAGTGAACGTGGGAGTGGGTGTGGAAGTCCGCGTGGCAGTTGGACTGCTGGTGGGTGTTGAAGTGCCCGTGGGTGTGGGTGTATAGGTCGGCGTAAGGGTTGGAGTAAATGTCGCGGAGCTCGTGCTGCTCGGAGTGAAAGTTGGTGTTTGCGTTCTGGTAGGGGTGGAAGTCAGCGAGGCTGTGGGGGTGCTGGTGGATGTTGCCGTGGACGTGGCCGAGGGCGTATTAGTGAATGTTGGCGTTCTGCTCGGAGTGAAAGTTGGTGTTTGCGTTCTGGTGGGGGTGGAAGATGGTGTGGCGCTGGGCGTCCTGGTGGATGTTGCCGTGGCCGTGGCCGAAGGCGTAAAAGTGGCGCTGGGTGTGTTGCTCGGCGTGGGGGAGGCCGTGATGAAGGACCAGTCCGTGGTCGAACCGTTGGAATAGGTTGTGCCGGCGTTATTGACCGCCCGCACGTTCCAGTAATAGGTGGCCCCGGCGTTCAGGCTGCTGAGGCTGACGCTGGTGGCAGTATTGCTGCTTGTCCAGTTGCTGCAGGGGTTGCTCGTGCCGTAACAATACTCGTAGTGGGAGACCCCGCTGCTGGCACTCCACTGCAGGCTCGGGCTGGTGGACTGGCCCGTGGCTCCGTTCGACGGGCTGCTCTTGTTGAAGGCACCTGGAGGACCGATGAAGGCCGCTGATCCCAGAGGGCTGCCCAGGCCGGTGGGGCCGTCGTAGCCGGCCATGGCGGTGCACAGGTAAGAGCCACCGCAGCTGCCGTTGCTGCCGCTGGTCACGTCCCGCAGGTTGACGCCGTAACTCAGGTTGGCGTAGGGCAGCGAATTCCCCAGCGTGGTCCCCACGCCGCCCGCCAGGGCAAAGACCGCCGCCACCAGCGGAGCTGCCAGGCTGGTGCCTCCGACCTGGTACCAGCTCCCGTTGATATAAACCGCCGCGCCCGTGTTCGGATCAGCGTCGGCGGAGACGTCCGCGACGGTCCGGTGGGTCGGGCAGCCGGTATCGTGCTGGAAGGAGGGCTTGGCCTCATAGCCGCTGCAGCCGCTGCCCGCGCCGCTCCAGGCGGTCTCGCTGTTGTAGCTGTAGTCGGAATTGACCAGCAGCGTGGTGCCTCCCACTGCGGTCACATTGGGGGAAGCGGCCGGATACTCTACCCCATAGCCGCTGTCCCCCGTGCTGAAGACGTAGGCCACCCCCGGGTGGTTATAGTAGGTGTCATAGAATGTCTCTCCACTGTTATCCGAGCCACCCCAGGAGTTGGAGACCACATTGGCGCCCATCAGGTAGGCCTGCTGATCGGCGGCGACAATGAGATCGTAATAAGTGGGGCTTGTGGCCTCGACCAGCAGGATGTTGCAGTTCTGGCACAGAGCGTGCACCGATTCCACGTCGAGGGCGATCTCCAACGCCCAGCCGGAATCATAGGCTGGATAGCTGGTGCCGCCGTTCTGATCCACCTTCTGGATGCAGGGGCTGGCGGCCGTGCCCGTGCTTACGGCGCAGCGGTTCAGGCGGGGGATGCCGAAGTTGTTGCTGTAGGTATCCAGGTCGTTCAGGACGGTTGGATCGTCATAGGCATCCACGATGGCCACGGTGCGGGTGCTGGCACTGATGCCGCTCACGCCGTAGGCCCCGCGGAACGCCGCCGGCCCATACGACCCGGTCAGCAGGCTGTTCGAGATCATCAGCGCCCCGGCCGCATCGGTCACGACCTGGGAATTGCAGCGGGCGGAATTGGGCCCTGCGGGCCCCGGGCAGACGGGTTTATGGAAGTTGAAAGGGTGGGAGATGAGCGGAGCCGGTGGGGAGGCGCCGGGCGCCGCATCCTGGGCATGTGCGGGCAGCCGGCCTGCCGTTCCCGCCTCGGGTGGAACCCCCAGAGCGGCCGAAATTGGCATGGGACTCAGAGCGCTGGTGGTCAAAACCAGGATAAGCAGCCCAGCGGCCAGTTTCTTGTTAAGGAAATTGCCAATTGGATGGAATATTGAATTCATCCACAGCCCATTAAAGTTTGCTCACCAGCGGCATGAATTGCAGGTAACATGTCGCAACAAAGAAATTGGCTGCGCTCGTAGCCGTGCCGTATGTGGTCGTTACACTGATCGGGCCGGTGGTCGCACCCGCCGGCACTGTTGCGTTGATGGATGTATTGGAGAGTTTGGAGAAGATGGCAATGGTACCGTTGAACCGTACATCAGTAACATCTGTAAAGTCGGATCCGCGGATGGAGATGGTTGCCCCGGTGAGTCCGCAGCCCGGGAAGAAACTGGTGATAGCCGGTACGGCATTAACCGCTGCCGCTGCGTCCAGCATGCCGCTGCCACAGGAATAAGTTGTTGGAGGTTTGCAATTGCTTCCGCTTGGAAATGGTCTGGCGGTGCTCTGCAGGATTTGAAGTACCTGGGCGGGGGTCAGGGATGGATTGAGCGAAAACATCAGCGAGACCACGCCGGTGACGTGCGGCGTTGCCATGCTGGTACCCTGATAATAGACATAAGTATCCGAGATGGGGACGGTCGTACCGGTATTCAACGTGGAGAGAATGCCGTTCGGGTCATTGGCGAAACTCTGCGCGCCGCCCGGGGCGCTGATCTCCACCAGCGAGCCATAATTGCTGTAATAGGCACGCGAGCCGTTGCGGTCGGTGGCCGCCACGGTGATGACGCCATTGCAGTTGGCGGGGTTGAAACCGCTGGCATCGGCGTTGCTGTTGCCGGCTGCCACGACGACCACCATGCCGACGGCATTGACGGCATTGATCGCATTTTGCCAGGTTGAGCTACAGGACCCGCTCCCGCCCAGGCTCAGGTTGGCAACCTTGGCAGGGTTTGCATTGGCCGGCACACCCGATACCGCCAGCCCGGCTGCCCAGCGCAGGCCGTCCACGATATCCGAGGTATAGCCACCGCACTTGCCCAGCACCCGTACGGGCAGGATCTTGGAGTTCCAGTTGATGCCGGCCACTCCCAGGGCGTTGTTGCTCTTTGCCCCGATCGTCCCGGCGGTATGCGTGCCGTGCCAGGAGCTGTTGCTTGCTATCGAGCCGGCATAACACTCATTCGCCACAACCCAGTCTCCCGGGTCGCTTGGGTCGGCATCCCGTCCGTCGCCATCGTTAGAAACCGCCGTGGTACTGATGAAATCGTAGCCCGGCACGGTCCGCCCGCTCAGGTCGATATGGTTCGTGATGCCCGTGTCTATGTCTGCCACCACGATGCTGCTCGAGCCGGTGGTGACATCCCAGGCTGCCGGGGCATTGATGCCATTGGTCCCGAACAAGTCCCATTGATTCGAATATAGGCTGTCGTTGGGTGTCAATGCCGGGAAGAGGATCTGGTCAGGCTCGGCGTATTCGACCTCCGGCAGGGTCATCAATTGATCGCTGATGACCTGCACCTGTGCCAGCGGCAGGCGTTCGGGCAGTCGCAGGACGTTCGCATCCCCGGACATGCCCCGCAGATATTGCAGGGGTATACCCGCGGCCGCCTCCAGGCGGCTCATCTGGTCGGCCTGGGCCGGGGCCGCAAATGCGCCGCTCGTGGATTTATACTTGATGATCAGCTGGTCGGTCGGGACGTCCACTTGCCCGCTTTGCGCCTGCGTTGAAAATGTTGCCTTGATTTGGCTGGCGGCAGCCAGTTCCGGGCCCGGGAGGATCCCTTCAGTGGCCAAGACCGGCCTTGGCCTCAAACCGCTGGCACTCAATACCAGGATAAGCAGCCCGGCTGCCAGTTTATTTTTGTGAACAGTACCTCTAATATGCAACATGCGGGTTCTCCCGAGAATGAAATATGCTGAGCCTGTCGTATTATAGGCTGGATTGATGGCTAGTCAATGGGAAAAGAGGTCTACACCGGTGTCACCTGAAAGTCTGTATGGAAAGAAGCGAAAAACGGGCTGCGGGGGCACTTTGTGCCACCCGCAGTCCGTTTTTCGCATAATTCTCCCCTCCCCGGGAGGGGAGGGGCCAGGGATGCCACCCTCCCGAAAATCATCAGGGCGACCCATTGGGTCGCCCTGGCGATTTGTTGATTGGGAGAAACTACTTGGCTTCTTCCTCTTCTTCCTTCTTGCCCTTCTCGATCACCTCGGGCTCTTCACCTTCCTCGACCACCACTTCCTCGGGTGTGACCACCTCTTCGACCTCTTCCTTGGCTGGAGCCGTTGCCAGCACGACCATTTCATTGGCCGCGCTCAGGATGGTCACCTTGTCCGACAGGACGATATCCTTCACATGGATGGCGTCGCCGATCTTGGCAAGGGCGCCAATATCCACCATGACGCGTTCCGGCAGGTCCTGCGGGAATGCCTCCACTTCCAATTCGGTCAGGCCGTTGATCAGCATGGCGTTGAAGTCCTTCACGGCTACCGAATTGCCGGTCAGAATGATGCCCACGTTGGCGCGGATCTTCTCCGTCAGCGAAACAACCTGGAAATCCACGTGGATCCAGTTGCGCTTGATATAGTTCATTTGTTTTTCGCGTACCAGGCTCGGGTACTCCTTGCCATCCACCTCAACCGTCACCAGGCTGGAGGAGCTCAGTCGCGCCAGCACTTTTGCCGCATCCCGGGCATCCATCGAAATATTGACCGGCTCCACGTTATGCCCGTAGATGACTCCCGGCAGGCTTCCGCTACGTCGCAGGGCCCGCACATGCCGCCCGGTCGCCGTACGCTTGGTGGCCTTTAAGAATACTTTATCCATCTTAACCTTCCTCGAGCGCCTCTCACCCCGTCGACGTACCGGCTTCAGCCGTACCATCCATTCCCATCCGGGATTACCTTCGCTCTGCGAATGAATTTTCCCGGCGATCGCCGGGTTTTCCGGCCGGAGTGCCGGAAGCGGGCGGAATTATACACGCCCCGCAATCTTTTGACAAGAATGAAGCCGATCCTCAAAGCCGAGGTCTGGGGTTTACCTCAGAGATATCTTTTCCCCCGCCTTGGGGCGCCTGTCCCCGTACTATGGGGAGGGGCAGGGGGGTGGGGCCTCACATACTTCCATACGATGTGAAAGCACCGCCTCCTTCACGGTTATAATGCAGCCATGCGCAGGTACCTATACTTCACGGTCTTCATCTCCGGCATGACCAGCCTGGCGGCGGAATTTGGTGCCTCGCGCCTGCTCGGCAACGTTTTCGGTACCTCCAACCCGGTCTGGGCGGCCATCATCGGCCTGATCCTCATATATTTGACCGCCGGATACTTCCTGGGCGGGCGCTGGGCGGACCGCTCACCGCATCCCAAGACCATGTACGGCATCCTGGCTTGGGCGGCCTTCACGCTGGGCGTCGTGCCCTTTGTGGCTGGCCCGGTCTTGCGGGCAGCCGCCAACGCCGTGGATAACCTGCAAATCGGGATCATCGCCGGAGCGTTTGCCGGTGTACTGGTTTTGTTCACCATCCCCGTCACCCTGATGGGCATGATCTCCCCGTTTGCCATCCGGCTTTCAATGCGCGATGCCGGTCACGCCGGGAACACCGCCGGGACAATCTACGGCATCTCCACCATCGGTTCCTTCATCGGGACATTCCTGCCGACCCTGCTCCTGATCCCCACCATAGGCACCACCCGCACTTTCCTCGTCTTCAGTCTCACCTTGCTGCTCGTGGCGCTGGTTGGTCTGGGCTTGACCGCTGGCCGGCGCGCCGTCCTGCCGGCATTGCTCATGCTTGTCGTGCTGGTCCTGCTGGCGCTTTTCGGTACCGGTGGAGCCATCAAAAAATCCAATGGTCAGATCTTCGAGACCGAATCGGCCTATAACTACATCCAGGTGCTGGAGATCAACGGTACGCGTTACCTGCGTCTCAACGACGGGCAAGGCGTCCACTCGGAATATAACCCGCACACCCTCGTCTACGGCGGACCCTGGCAGCAGTTCCTTGTGGCTCCGTTCTTTTATCCGGACCGCCAGCCCGCCGATATGCGCCGCATTGCCATCGTCGGCCTGGCTGCCGGGACCACCGCCCGTCAGGCAGCGGCAGTCTTCCCGAACGTGGTGATTGATGGCATTGAGATCGACCCGAAGATCGTCCAGGTCGGGCGGGACTATTTCGGCCTGAACCTGTCCAATCTGAATATTATCATCGGGGACGGGCGCTGGGGGCTGGAGCAAAGTCAGCAGAAGTATGACCTGATCTGCGTGGACGCCTACCGCCCGCCTTATATTCCCCCGCACCTGACCACGCGCGAGTTCTTCCAGATCGCCGCCGGTCATTTGAACCAGGATGGCGCCCTGGCGATCAATGTCGGCCGCGCTCCCGGTGACCGCCGCCTGATCGATGGGCTGGCAACCACCATCGGAACGATATTTTCCTCGATTTACGTGATGGATATCCCGGACACGTTCAACTCGATCCTCTACGCCACCCTCCAGCCGACCTCCGCGCAGGATTTGCAGGCCAATCTGGTTGATTTCTTGGAGCATCCCGGTGTGGATCCGCTTCTGACCAATTCCATGGCGGCGACATTGGGTGCCCTCCAGCCTGCGCCGCAGCACACCCTTTTCTTTACGGATGACCTGTCCCCGATCGAGTGGCTGACGAATAACCTGATCCTCAATTTCCTCCTGCACGGAGATATGAATACACTAAAATAATTTGTGTCATTGCCTGCGCCAGTACCGCAGGTACAGGTGCGAGCCGCGTTCTTGCCTGCACCGTGCGCATGTACAGGAGGTGGCGACACTTGCACCTGCACGAGCAGCAGTTGCGAGTGCAGGTGAGCAATCTCCCATTTAGTCCTTATTGCCTCATAGGAAAAATCATGAAAATCCTGTTCCGGATCCTCGCCTGGCTAATCACCCTCCTGCTCCCGCTCGCGCTGACCTTCCTGGGCTTGCGGCTGTTGCTCACCCACACCTTCCTCGAGATTGAATACCGCACGCCCGGCTTCCCGCCCGACGACTACGGTTTCAACCTCCAGGACCGCCTGCACTGGTCGGAGATCTCCGTGGATTACCTGGTCAACAGTGCCGGTATCTCCTTCCTCGGGAACCAGACCTTTCCGGATGGATCCCCTCTGTTCAACCCACGCGAGCTGAGCCACATGCGCGATGTCAAGGGTGTGGTGAAGCCCGTCCTGTGGATCGGCTACTCAGTCTGGATCATGATCCTCGGGATCGGGGCTTGGGCACGTTTCGGCAGAGGCTGGCCTGAGTTTGTGCAAGGTCTGCGGCGCGGCGGCTGGCTGACGGTCGGGGTCGTGGCGGTCATCGGCATCTTTGCCGGGGTCAGCTTCTGGCAGTTCTTCACGGTCTTCCATGAGCTGTTCTTTTCAGGCGGCTCCTGGCTGTTCGAGTATTCCGATACGCTCATCCGCTTGTTCCCGCTGCCTTTCTGGCAGGATGCCTTCCTGTTCGCCGGCGTGCTGGATGTTCTCGCCGGTTTGGCGCTTGGCCTGGCTCTACCACGAAAAAACAAATAAGAATTTATCCATATTCCCCCCATTTTCGCCTGCCGGAATTCTGGCATGTCCACAATATTGGCGAAAATGGGAGGATGTCCGCAGGACAGGGGGGCTGTTACCGGTGTTATAATTCCAGACACTTAATGGAGGCACAATGGCCGAAACTCATTCTACCGGAAAGACCACTCTGACCCCCGATGTGCTCCTGACGATCGCCCGCATGGCGGCTCTCGAGGTGGAGGGTGTCAAGTGCATGGCTCCTGTCAAGGGCGGCGTGAACAGCCTGTTTAAAGGCGGCCATGAGGGTGTCCGGATGGCGGTTGAAGATAATGTTGTCCTCGTGGACCTTTACCTCGTGTTGGCCAGCGATATAAACATCCGCGAGGTCAGCCGGACCGTCCAGCAGACCGTCGCGCGTGCCATCGTCGAAATGACCGGGCTGGAGGTTGGGCACGTCAATATTCACATTGAGGATATCGATTACAAGCCCGGGGAATAGTTCCTGATGAAAGCACGCACCAGGGCGCGCGGCCTGGCCCTGCAGGCACTTTACGAAATTGATCTGGTGGGTCACCCTCCGGCACAGGTTTTACAGGAACGCTTGTTGGAGGAGCCGCAGACCGAAGAACTGGCGGAATTCACCCGCCAGATTCTCTTTGGAGTGCTCCCGCTGCGGGAGCGTCTGGATGCCGTGCTTGCCCGTTATGCTCCCGAATGGCCGCTTGACCAGATCGCCGCGGTCGACCGCAATATCCTGCGCATCGCTGCCTGGGAATTCGCCGGTCAGCAGGGCACGCCCGTCAAAGTGGCCATCAACGAAGCCGTCGAACTGGCCAAGGCCTTTGGCTCCGACAGCGCCCCGCGTTTCGTCAACGGCGTATTGGGCAGCCTGGCCGACCATGAGCATGAGGTTGTCCAATTCCTGCACAGCCGCCAGCCGGATTAGCCGATTCCAAGCTCAGAGGAGGGGTATGTTTACCACTCGTCTCATTCCTTCTATGCGCAGATTCCTTTCGCTGGCAAGCCTGATCGTGTTGCTGCTGAATGGCTGCTCGCTCTCCTTGCTCAATATCCCCGGGCTTAACTCTCCCACCTCCACGCCGGCAATATCCTCCGGACTCACCACCACGCCCCAGCCCGCCGCTCCCATCACCTTTAGCGTGACCTTGCCCGCCCCCCTCATGCCGGGGGAGGTCCTTTATCTGTCGGTTGTGGATGAAGTCACCGGACTCGGACTGAACCCGGCCAATTATCCCATGCAGGGCATGGACGCGCTACACTATACCGCCACCATCCCATTTGCGATGGGCAGCGTCGTGAAATATCGCTATCTGCGCCAGGGAAAGTTGCCCATCCTGGAGGACAATTCCGCCGACAAGGCCGTCCGTTACCGGCTGTATTACGTCACCGGCCCGGGTGCGGTGGATGACGTGGTTTCCGCCTGGTCCGATGGTCTGTTCAACAGCCCGAATGGGCAGGTCGCCGGTCAGATCCTGGATTCTGGCAGTAATGCTCCCATACCGGGCATCCTGATTGCCGCCGGCGGCCAGCAGACCCTGACCAACTCTTCCGGCCGGTTCAGCCTCGAGGCCCTGCCGGTTGGGACGCATAACCTGGTGGCCTATGCCATGGATGGCGCTTACCAGACCTTTCAACAGGGTGCCTCCATCCAGGCCGGGAAAACCACCCAGGTGACCCTCTCGCTGACCCCGGCCAGCCTGGTCAGCGTTGTTTTTACCGTCTCGGTGCCGGGCAGCACCATCCAGAACCTGCCCGTCCGCCTGGCAGGCAACCTCTACCAGTTGGGCAATACCTTTGGTGACCTGCAGGGCGGCGTGAGCACACTTGCCACACGCATGCCGCTGCTTACCCCGCTGCCGGACGGCCGCTATACCATCACCCTCAACCTGCCGGCCGGGGCGGATATCCGTTACAAATACACCCTCGGGGATGGCCTATGGAACGCCGAGCATGCCGGCGACGGCGCCTTCGTGCTCCGGCAGCTGGTTGTCCCGGCTTCGCAAAGCCCGCTCCAGGTCCAGGACGCGGTTGCCACCTGGCAGGCCGGCCCCTCTTCGCCGATCCTGTTCGAGGTGAACGTCCCGGCGAATACCCCGGTAAGTGACATCATTTCCATTCAATTCAACCCGTTTGGCTGGACCGAGCCCGTGCCCATGTGGCCGCGCGGGAACAACCAGTGGGTTTACCAGCTCTACAGCCCGCTCGACATGCTGGGTGATTTCGAATACCGCTATTGCCGCAATGACCAGTGTGGCGTTGCCGATGATGTCGCCACCGCCCCCGGCCAGAGCGGCCGCCCGGTTTCCACCAGTCTCGCGCCGCAGGACTTGCAGGACACCGTCAACGCCTGGGCCTGGTTCCAGCCGGCCGCTTCGTCTGCGCTGACCGGTCTGCCGGTCACCCAGCGTGCTGCCGGGTTCTGGGCCGGGGTCGAGTTCCTGCCCACAGGAAACCCAAGCTGGCAGGCCTGGCTCCCCCTGGCCATCCAGGACGTGAAAGGCCATTACGCCAACTGGCTGGTGCTGGCCCCCACCTGGAGTGTCAGCCGTACCAACCCATTCGTCTTTTCGCCCGTCCCCGGCCCGGATGCGTTATGGGCCGACCATCTCGACAGCATCAGCCATGCACGCGCTTCCAACCTGAATGTTGCGCTCTTCCCGGGGGTGAATCTGCCTGCCGATTCGGCCGCCTGGTGGCAGTCCGCGCCGCGTGACCCGACCTGGTGGGAGGCTTGGTTCACTCGCTATGCCGCCTTTGCGGCCTACCACGCCGACCTGGCCTCGAAAGCCGCTGCGCAGGCGCTCATCCTGGGCGGCCCTTGGCTGTCCCCGGCCCTGCCCGGCGGCCTGGTGAACGGCGCCGCCTCGGGTGTCCCGGCGGATGCAGAGGCGCGCTGGAGCGCCATACTGGCGGATGTGCGCAAGCGTTTCAGCGGTCAGGTGCTCTGGGCAGCTGCTTATCCGGGCGCGCTGGATTCCCTGCCGGCTTTTGTAAAAAACCTGGACGGCCTCTACCTGCTCTGGACCGCCCCCTTGACCGGCAGCAGTGTCGACGATCTGAAGGCTTCTGCCGGGCAGTTGCTGGATAATGATATCCAGCCTTTCCAGAAGGCCCTTGGGAAGCCGGTCATCCTGGCGGCTGCCTATCCGTCCGTGAACGGTGCGGCCAACATAAATCTGCCGACCCAGGCGCTTTTCCAGCCGGGTACAGCCCAGGCTCCGCTCGACCTGCAGGCCCAGGCGGATGTCTACCAGGCCTTGATGATCGCCGTGAACGAGCGTGCCTGGTTGGGCGGTTTCGTCAGCCGCGGCTATTATCCGCCCGCCGCCCTGCAGGATGGATCCGTCTCGGTCCACGGCAAGCCGGCCGAAGACGTTCTGTGGTACTGGTTTGGCAGGTTTACGGGAGCAGTGCATTGACGTAGAGGGAAGGTGCAGGGTAAGAGCCTGCCCTGAATAAACAAACTACTTCCTATTCCGTCAGAATGAGTCTCCCCCCATTTTTGTCTACTCTCTTTTCACTTCACCCCTCTATTGGCCTTTCTCCATCACCAGGGCATCCCCACCGTCATTGTAGGATTTCGTCCAGGTGCCCACGCGCAGATAGCCTTCCTGCTCATACAGCCGGATTACCCCGTCGTTGTCCAGTCGCACGCACAGGCGCAGGTGTTCCGCTTTCAGCCGCCTTTCGTATTCCTGCAGCAGGGCGCGTGCAGCCTGGGGCAAGACAGTGATAGCCTTTGGCCTGGAAATAACCGAGACAGTGATCCTAGCAAAGCAGCGTCATGTCCATGACTGGGATGAAAACAATCGTTTTGGATTGCATACCATACGCGAATAAACCTGTACACAAAGGACGCGACGTCCACGATGGAAAAGAAAGAAGAACAAGATAAAAACTGTTGGCAGGTTTATGCAGGGGGAGCACGGATGAATCATCCCTTGTTCATTCCTTAGATTAGCAGGGACTATAGAACCAGGAAATGAGTCCGTAATAATTGATGATCACACTTGCGATTATGAGGGTTTTCAAAAACCAGGAAACTTTCCCATCAACGTTAAAGGCAATGAGCATGATCACTGGAATGATAAAGTCCATTACGTACCTGTACCCATACTGGATAGCGCCATTATTGGAATACATCGCCAATAACGCAATCGATAATAAAATGGAGAACCAACACCCCCCAGTCCACCAGGTAATTTTAAATTTGCGTAGAACGTATATGAGGGCCGGTGAAGTCATGAGGATGCTCATCCCATTGCCCCTGGGAAGGTAATATTTGCATTGGGCAATTAATTGTGGCCAGGCCACGAACATTGAGCGAAGATTAAATGGGACATAATGTAAACTCCATACCCCGTAGTTCTGCACATTTTCCATGATGAACTCTGAACCATTCAAGGTGGCATACCCGAAATCAAAGAAATTCCCGAACCTGACAAAATTATAGTAAAAAAGGAGACCCACACCAAGAATCACGGGAATTGCTGATAGTACGCTCCACCTAAATAAATAACTCCAATTCACTTTTTTCCCATTCAAATTGTGTTGAATGGTGATTGCCAATAATGCCGGCCAGAGCACGAATATATTCGGACGGCACAGGATAGCCATAGCAAGGAAAGCGCCTGTCACCCACGGAGAATATTTTTTTAGCGCGGAAAGAAAGGCCAACCCGCATGCCAGAACAGAAACCACATGGCAGAGAAATCCGGCTGAAACGTGAATGGATAACCACCAGAATACTGTGCCAAAAGCGAACAGGCTTGTCAACCAAATTGCGCCGGAGCGGGAAAGTTTGACCCAGCCCAATCGAATCAGCCGGTCCAAGATGAGGTAGATCACGACTACTGCCAATGCTCCGAGCACGAGCGAAAACGCCGTAAAGTTGAAAGCTTGGATGCCCCAGATTGCAACAAATGGGAGCATAAGGATGACCGGAAAAGGAGGAAATGCAACATACCAATGCTGGTTATTAAGCACTAAATCATGAGTACCTGCAAGAAGCCGGGGTAGGATATATAATTTTCCGTGAAGAAATGAGTAGGCCAGCAAAATAAACATATTATCTGGATTTGTTTTCCAGTTATTTATCCATTGGGCCAATTGCATGGAAACAATAAAGAAAAACAATCCGATACTGATGCAGACAAAAAGATGGAAAAGCCGATCGGCCCATTTCTTAACCTTATTGAGGAGTGCCCATACTGAAAGCCAGAGGGACAGTATCAGAATCTTTATTCCTGGCCCAATGAAAGGTTCTGGCAATGGCTTGCCTGCAACCAAACTCCACAGAATGAATAATCCGATTAAGAATACCCCGGAAGTCCAGGAAACAATCATCAGCCGGATCGGGATGGAGAGATTACTGCCCGCCCTCCTTCCGGAAGCCGAATAAAGAATCAGGATCTCTAAACTTGTGAGTAGAATCCAGCCGATCAAAAATCCAAAGCGCTCTCCAAGGATTGGAAATGCATTGTTCAGAAAAATAAAGAATAACAATCGCTGAAGATAGGGGAGTGGATAAAATAAGATAATGGCCATACTGCAAACCAGAATGACCATGATGAGAGACGTCTTGATAATGACATGAAGGATATCAAACCTGAGAAGTATCTCAAATCTCGCGGCGAGAAATTTGAGGAACTTTTGGGAGCTAAGTGAATCGAAAAATAAAATAATTAATATCCCAATGATGAGGAGAATAGCGAATCCGAGAGCGAGGCGCTGCAGGGAAAAATTGAAAAGGAATATATTACGAGTTTCAGACGGGATCCTGAACAAGTGCCATAAGACCAGGGCCCCTTCAAAAATGGAACAGCCAAGAAAAAGCCTATAAAGATCGAGTAACGTAAATCGTTTGCGTATTAATTTCATCGTTTTAGTAAACCTCTCATCACATGCGGAAATATGTCCTGCGCTGCGCTCAGGATGAAGGCTGCTGTCCGCCGTTGGCCTGGAATTTTTCCATCACCAGGGCATCCCCGCCGTCATTGTAGTATTTCGTCCAGGTGCCCACCTGCTGATAACCTTCCTGCTCATACAACCGGATTGCGCCGTCGTTGTCCAGCCGCACGCACAGGCGCAGGTTTTCCGCTTTCAGCCGCTTTTCGCATTCCTGCAACAGGGCGCGTGCGATCCCCTGCCGCCGGTATTCCGGCAGGACGCCCAGCGTGGCGATCCAGGCCATGCCCTCCGTGCGGCGCGGGTCGCCGGCGATGAAGCCGACCATCTGACCGTCCACCACCGCTTTCAGGCGGATCACTTCCGGCCAGGTCAGCACAGCCATCAGGTCCAGCAAGGGCCAGGCATCTTTGGGAAAGCAGGCTTGTTCTATGCGGCGTAATGGACCGAGGTCGCGCAGGTTGGCGGGGAGGATTTCCATGGAGGAGAGCCGAGAGCAATGAGCAGAGAGAAGGTAGGCGTAAAATTGAAGAAGTCTCCCGTGAATTGCGGGAGACTCCTATTTTACCCGTTCCCAATTACTTTTAACTTATTACTTTTTTCTTCTTCCTGTTCACTTCTCTTTTCCCTTGACAAAATCAGCCAGCATGCTGGTGAACTCCATCGGGAAGATGAACTTGGTGGAGGCACCCTGGCCGACATTCTTGAGGGTCTCGAAGTACTGCAGGGTCATGGTCTTCTGGTCAACGGTCTTGGCGATGGAGAAGATCTTGTCCAGCGCCACCGAGAAACCTTCAGCCTTAAGGACCTGGGCCTGCTTCTGGCCTTCGGCTTCCAGGATGGCCGCCTGTTTCCCACCTTCTGCTTTCAGGATGGCAGCCTGCTTCTCGCCCTCGGCCACGTTGATGGCAGCCTCGCGCGTACCGGTCGATTCCGTCACCACGGCGCGGCGGATACGTTCGGCCGACATTTGCTTGTTCATGGCGTCCTGCACGTCCTTGGGCGGGATGATCTCGCGGATTTCGACGTTGGTGACCTTGACGCCCCAGCGCTCGGTGACCTCATCGAGTTTCGTGCGCAGGGTCTGGTTGATATGTTCACGCTGGGAGAGCACTTCGTCCAGCGGGATGCCGCCGATGACGGAACGCAGGGTGGTGGTGGCCATGCCGGCTGCCGAGAGCTCGAAGTTGCCGACGCCGACCACGCTCAAGGTGGGATCCAGCACCTTGTAGTACCACAGGAAGTCGATCGAGATGGGGGCATTATCCTTGGTGATCGAGACCTGGTGCGGTACTTCGCGGATCTGCTCGCGCAAGTCCACTTTCACGGGCCGGTCTACGACCGGGATCAGCAGCACCAGGCCGGGTCCCTTGGTCCCGATGCAGCGGCCCAGGCGGAAGACCACCAGGCGCTGGTATTCGTTGACAATGCGGATGGCGTTGGCTAGAAAGATGACGATCACCACGACAACGAAAACGACGGCGCACAGTAAATATGTTGCATTAGTCATATGTTCCTCCTTGGAGAACAGATTGTGAATTGATTATTTCTTTGACTGGTCGTCGCTCTCGACGACCAGAATAAATCCATTACGATCGACCACCCGGATGCGGCTCCCGGCCGGGATGGGTTTCGCGCTGCGGGCGCTCCATAACTCGCTGGCCACCTGCACCGAGCCTGCGTCCGACACCTCGGTCTTGGCCTGCCCGACCTGGCCGATCAAACTCTTGAGATCCTGCAGCGGATGGGCGTGATGCGCCAGCACGCCTTTGCGGACGGCCAGCCACAGGAAGCCGGCGCTCAGCGCTGAAATGACCACTGCCAGGATCGGATTGACAGCCGGCAGCCAGCCTGTCCCGGGGAACAGGTAGAGCGAACCAACCACCAGTCCCAGGATGCTTAACGCCAGGGCCCATTCGCGCCGAGGCTTCTGGATGGCATAAATGAACGGTACGAGCGCCACTACCAGAACGATCAACGCCCACACGTTGAAACCCAGTTGAATGATCTCATAACCGGCGGCTGCCAGCAGGAGCAGCGCGGCTCCTTCCATCAGGTGCGTACCCGGTGTCACGAGGGCCATCATTACGAATATGGTGCCGAACATGAGCAGAAAGTAGGCAATATTCGCATTAATCAATATGTCCATGGGGGATCCTTTCCGGAATCGCCAAAATGATTATACAACAAGGTTGAATAGAATGTATTAACTTCCTGTTAGATATACGATTTCCTGGTGGGAGGGTTTTATGCTGTTCCCATCTCATCGCTTTATATGGCATAATGGGAAGGACCACCTATTATTCGAAACTATCGAGGAGGAACAATGAATATTGCAAGCGTGTTACAAGGCCTGGCCACTTTTTCTTGGTTGGTCGCTGTCGGCATCATCGTCCTTGCGGTGATACGCGCCAGCCGTGCCCATCCCTTGAAAGGCGCGGTTTCACTGGTGATAGGAACGGTCATTTTTGCCGTGGTTTTGACTACGCTCAGCGCCGGGCTGGTGTTTTTGCAGGCCGACCAGTATGGTGTTGTGATCTCGGCCATCCAGCCGAATGGCTATCGGACCCAGCCATTGACGCCCGGTCTGCATTGGGTTGTCCCGTTTGTCGAGAATGTCAAAGCATACTCCATCGCAAAGCAAACCTATACCATGGCAACCGCTTCGACCGAGGGGACGGTCCAGGGGGACAACTCGATCCAGGCCCGGACCAAGGATGGCCAGCAGGTATTCATCGACGCCTCGGTAATTTATTCCATCGACCCTGTGCATTTGATTAATTTGCATATTACCTGGCAGGGCAGGTATGAAGATAACGTGGTGCGACCGGTGGCCCGTTCTGCCATTCGTGATGCCGTTTCCCAATATGGAGTGGAAGAGATCGTCAGCACCAAACGGGCCGAATTGGAGGCGTCCATCAGTGATGAAATCAAACAAGGAATGACGGCTAATAACTTGATCATGGATGATTTCCTGCTCCGGAACATACGTTTCAGCGATGAATATGCCGCTGCGGTGGAGCAGAAACAGATCGCCGAGCAGCAAGCCTTGCAGGCCAAGTTCGTTGTCGAGCAGAAGAAGCAGGAAGCCGAGCAGGTCCGCCAGACTGCCCAGGGTCTGGCTGACGCGGTCGTCATTGCTGCCCAGGGTGATGCGCAGTCCATCCAGATCAAAGCCACGGCCCAGGCCGCCGCCTGGGCAGCCCTCGCGGCCGTCCTCAAGGATCATCCTGAGATGTTGACATACGAATATATCCAGAAGATTGCCCCCAATCTCCAGGTGATCTACCTGCCGAGTGGCACGCCGCTTCTATTGCCGTCTCTACCTCCAACCACTCCAACCACACCGGTCACTCCAACAACTCCTACCCCTTAACTTTGTGGAGGATCCATGTCGGCAGTCCACCCAACCGGGCGCCAGATCCGCTTGACCAGTTATTCGAAATGCGCGGGTTGAGCCTCCAAGTTGAATGCGGAAACGCTGGCGCAGGTTCTGCGCCCGGTTGAAAATATCTTTGCATCCCGTGACTATCCGGACCTCCTGGTTGGCCTCGACCAGCCCGACGATGCCGCCGTCTGGAGGCTCGATTCGCGTCGCGCCCTGGTGGTGACGACCGACTTCTTTACGCCGGTCGTGGACGATCCGTACGATTATGGCAGCATTGCCGCAGCCAACAGCATCTCGGATATCTACGCCATGGGCGGCCAGCCGTTCCTGGCGCTGAACGTGGCCGCTCTCATACCGGACCTGCCGCCGGAGGTCAATGGCGAAATCCTGCGCGGCGGTGCCGAGAAGGCCCTGGAGGCTGGCCTGGTCATCGCCGGTGGGCATACCGTCCAGGATAACGAGCCCAAATATGGCCTGGTGGTGCTGGGCTTTGTTAACCCGAAAAAGATGCTTACTAAAGGCGGTGCGCGTCCGGGGGATGCGCTCGTCATCACCAAGCCGCTCGGCTTTGGCGTGACGACCACTGCCTTGAAGCAGCAGAAAGCCACCTCGGAAGATGTGGCCGAAGTTGTCCAATGGATGAAGCGTTTGAATAAGGATGCCGGCGCCCTGGCGGTGGAATTTGGTCTGCATGCCTGCACGGACGTGACGGGTTTTGGCCTGCTTGGGCATCTCTCCGAGATGGCGCAGGCCTCGGGCGCTGGCGTGCGCATCTATGTTGACAAGCTGCCCTTTGTCTCATGCGCCCGCAAATATGCCGCTATGGGTGCTTTTCCCGGCGGGTTGTTCGATAATCAATCGTACTTTGGGCCGCATGTCCACTTTGCCCCGCACATTCCCGAGGAGACTCAATCGCTGCTTTTTGACCCCCAGACCAGCGGTGGTCTGCTTCTGGCTGTTCCTCACAGAAAGCTGGCGGGTTTTCTGAAACGCTTCGAAGAACGTAAACAGCCGGCCTGGGTGGTGGGGGAGGTGGTGGCAGGGACAGATATCCAGGTGGTCTGATCATGCCCCGTCCCGAATTTAAGGTTTTCGGGTGGTCTCAAGGAAATCTCGTTGGAAATAAAAAGAAGAAATGGGGCGATCTGCTGTTCAATGCCGCTTACGCCTATTTCTTCGAATTAGCTATCCATCGGTTGGCCTCTCTGGTAAAATAATTCCGTCAGGGTTCAATGAACGTTGGATTGGAAATCCTAATCATATTCCTTCTCATCTTGCTCAATGGCTCTTTTGCCTTGTCGGAGACCGCCATCCTTGCCAGCCGCAAGGCACGCCTCCAGCAGCGGGCGAATGAAGGCGATGCCAGGGCGCGCCAGGCCTTGAACCTGGCGGAAAACCCCAATCGTTTTCTGCCAACAGTCCAGGTTGGAATTACACTCATCGGGGTGCTTACCGGAGCGGTGGGTGGTGCGGTCTTCTCAAAATCCCTGGCCGCGCAAATGCAGAAAATCCCTGCCTTGGTACCCTATGCGCACTCGGTCAGCCTGGCCATTGTTGTCATTCTGATCACCTTCTTTTCCATGTTGGTTGGCGAACTGGTCCCAAAACGCCTCGCCATCCATGACGCTGAAAAAGTCGCTTCCAGGATTGCCGGTTTCATGACCTTTGTTTCCCGGCTCTTTTCCCCGGCAGTATGGCTCTTGGAAAAATCCTCCGACCTGGTTCTGCGTTTATTGGGGGTCAAGCCGAGTCAGGAACCGCCGGTGACCGAGGAGGAACTTCTGGTGCAACTGGACGAGGGCACCCAGGCGGGCGTTTTTAAGGAGGCCGAGCAGGATATGGTGGAAGGTGTCTTCTCCCTCTCCGATCAACGCATCAACGCTCTGATGACCCCGCGCAACGAGATCGTCTGGTTGGATGTGAACAATTCGGTGGCGGAGATCCGCCGGAAAGTCAGGGAAAGTCCCTATTCGCGCTTCCCGGTGGCCGAAGACAGCCTGGATAACGTCCTGGGAGTGGTGAAAGCCAAGGAACTGCTCCTGGCTGACCTGAAAAACGGCCGCGATCTCAGACAATTGGTCCGTCCGCCGATTCACATTCCGGAAACCGCTTTCGGCTCGCGCGCCCTTGAAATGTTCCGGGAGAATAAACGCGAACTTATGCTGGTGGTGGATGAATTTGGCGTGGTACAGGGCTTGATCACCCTGGCCGATATCCTAGAGGAAATTGTTGGCGCATTCGAGGGAGGTCCCCAGGCCACCCAGCGCCAGGACGGCTCCTGGCTCCTGGACGGGAAGATCCCAAATGACGAATTCAAAGAGATCTTCAACCTGCGCCACCTGCCGGCTGAGGAAGAATACGAGACATTGGGCGGCTTTGTCATGCTGCAGTTGGGACGCATCCCACAACCTGCCGACCAGTTCGAATGGAACGGTTTGCGTTTTGAAGTCATGGACATGGACGACAAGCGTGTCGATAAAGTGCTCGTGACAAGCATGCCTGTCAGGCCGCCTGCCCCGACGGACAAGAGAGAATAAGGTTGTCGATAAAGGAAAAGGCATTTGAATTTTGATAGCTTGAGTCCTTTTTTTTAGGAGGAGATAACCCTATGGATGCACTTGTTTTATCCCGCTGGCAATTTGCGATCACCACCATCTATCACTTTTTCCTTGTGCCGCTTACCCTGGGGCTCTCCATCCTGGTGGCAATCTTTGAGAGCATGTACGTCGCGACCGGTAACGCAACCTATAAGAACATGGCCAAGTTCTGGGGCAAGGTGTTCCTGATTAATTTTGCGGCGGGTGTGGTGACCGGCATCGTGCAGGAGTTCCACTTCGGCATGAACTGGTCCGGGTACGCCCGTTTCATGGGGGATATTTTCGGCGCTCCGCTGGCCATTGAAGCCCTCCTGGCTTTTTACCTTGAATCCACTTTCATTGGCCTGTGGGTCTTTGGCTGGGACAAGCTCTCGAAAAAATTGCACCTGGCGGCGGCCTGGCTGGTGGCAATCGCTTCCAACCTTTCGGCCTTGTGGATCCTGATTGCCAACTCGTTCATGCAGAACCCGGTCGGGTATGCCATCCAGAATGGCCGGGCGGTCATGACCAGCTTCTGGGCGCTGGTGACAAACCCGAATTTGCCCTATCAATTCCTGCACGTTCTCGCGGCCGGGGTGACGACGGCTGGATTTATTGTACTGGGTTTCAGCGCCTGGCATCTCTTGAAAAACAAAACCGGCGCGCTTGACCTCTTTATCAAGTCCTTTAAATACGCCGCCATTTATGCCCTGATCGGCACGGTGATGGTGGTGGTTGTTGGCGATGCGCATGGAAAATATCTTGAAAGGCACCAACCCATGAAGATCAGCGCGGCCGAAGCCGTCTGGGAGACGGAAAACCCGGCTGACTTTGTGGTTGTCGCCAGTATTGATGAAGAGGCCGAAGAAAACGGGTTTGAAATCCGGGTCCCGAAAGCGCTATCCTTCCTGCTTTATAGTAAATTTGAGGGGGAGGTGAAAGGGCTGAAAGATTTGCAAGCCGCGGCCGTGGCAAAGTACGGGCCCGGGAACTATATTCCTCCCGTGACGATCGCCTTTTGGTCGTTCCGGATCATGGTGGCGGTTGGATTCCTGATGGTGCTGCTGGCGTTCCTGGCTCTCATCCGGACGAAGGTCAAGTTCCTGAGCAAGAGCCCGCTTTTCTTGAAGCTTTTGCTGCCGGCCATGGCCCTTCCGTATATCGCCTCGACCTGCGGCTGGTTATTGACCGAGGAAGCCCGCCAGCCGTGGATCGTCTATGGCCTGCAAAAAGTGCAGGATGCCGTCTCACCCAACCTGACTACCGGCGATGTGTTGTTCTCGCTGGTTGTCTTTATCGTGCTTCTCGGCGCCCTGGTGGCTGTCACCGGCTGGCTGATGTTCAAAGCCGGTACGGCCGAATCGAAATTCGATCAAGCCGCTGAATAGAAGAGAGGAGCAGAGAAAATGGACCTTAATACCGTCTGGTTTGTGCTGGTTGCCATTCTATTTGCCGGCTTCTTCTTCCTGGAAGGGTTCGATTACGGTGTGGGCATTTTGATGCCGTTCCTGGGCAGGGACGATGCCGAACGGCGCGGGATCATCAACGCCATCGGTCCGGTCTGGGACGGGAACGAAGTCTGGATGATCACCGCCGGTGGCGCCCTGTTTGCCTCCTTCCCGAACGTCTATGCCACCTTGTTCAGTGGATTTTACCTGGCGCTTGTTTTACTGCTGGTGGCTTTGATCCTGCGCGGTGTCGGTTTCGAGTTCCGCGGCAAGCGTGAAGGCAAAGCCTGGCGGACTTTCTGGGACTGGGCGATCTTCACCGGTAGCCTGCTCCCGGCCCTGTTGTGGGGCGTCACCGTGGCGAATTTGATGCGCGGTTTTGCAATTGGGCAGGACATGAATTACTACGGCGGTCTCTTCCCCTTGCTGAACCCTTACGCATTGCTGGGCGGCCTGGTGTTTGTGGCTTTGTTCCTGGTACATGGTGCAAATTTCCTGGTCCTGAAGGCTCCCGAGGAAACTGCCAAACGCGCCGGGAAGGTTGCTTTTACCGGCTGGATCATCGCCACAGTTTTGACCGTGGCTTTTGTCGTCTGGACGTTCTTTGCAACCGATATACTCACAAAACCCGGTCTCAACGGCCTCGTCCCGGCGGTGCTGGCTGCGCTGGCCCTGTTGGTCACCGGCAGGCTGATCCGCATCGGAAAGAGCGGCTGGGCTTTTGTTGCCGGCGCAGGGACCATTGTCTTTGCGACGGTCATGGTGTTCACTGGCCTGTACCCGCGCATCCTGATTTCATCCCTCAACCCGGATTGGAGCCTGACGATTACCAATGCAGCCTCGAGCCATTACACGCTCAAAGTAATGACGATTGTGGCCGCCATCTTTTTACCGATTGTGCTGGCTTACCAGGCCTGGACCTACTGGGTTTTCCGCAAACGAGTGGTTACCGGACCGGAGAAGTTGGTTTATTGATCTGGTTGGCTGGAAGGGTACGGAACCGCACCCTTCTTTGCCTTGTCTTTGCCGGCCTGCTCAAGGCGCTTGCCCGCCGGGCCGGTGAGATTTAATCTTCAGGATGGAGTTGGTTGTTCTTCTGATAAGGAGGTTCACCATGACGGTCAATTTCAAGATGTGGAAGACGGCCCTGTGGGGTCTGGTCAAAATGGAAAAGAAGGAGGAATGGGACCGGCTTGACGCCATTTCCAAATGGTTGATCGCCACTCGTTCCGCCGTGACCACTGTGACGCTCTACGCCTGCGTCATCGGCGGCCTGCTGGCCTGGCGGGACGCTTATTTCGCCTGGCTGCCCTGGATCATCGTCACGCTCGGGTTGTTCATCGCCCATGGTACCAACAATTTCCTGAACGATTACACCGATTTCAGCCGCGGCATTGATAAGGATAATTATTTCCGCACCCAGTACGGCGTCCATCCGCTCGTGCAAGGTTTTTGGAGCAAGCGCCAGCAGCTTACCTGGTTCTTCGTCAGCGGAGTACTGGCATTCCTTTCGGGAGTCTACGCCCTTTTCTACACGGACTTTTCGCCTTTGATCATCGGACTGTTCGCCTTCGGTGCGCTAGTTTTGATCTTATATACCTGGCCGCTTAAATATCTGGCGCTTGGCGAACTATGCATTTTCCTGATCTGGGGCCCGGTGCTGGTGGCCGGTGTTTACAGCGTGCTGGCGCGCGGCTGGACTGCGAACACATGGATGGTGGCCCTGGCGGGCGTGCCTTTCGGATTGAGCGTTGTCAGCATCAACCTCGGCAAGCACATCGACAAGGCCGCCCAGGACAGTCAGAAAGGTGTCGGTACGCTGCCGGTCCGCCTGGGCGAGAAAGCCGGCCGCTACCTCAACATGGCGGTCCTGGTCTTGATCTATGCCGTCATCCTCTACCTGATCTTCGTACCGCATTTTTTCACCCCCGTCATGCTGATCGTCTTCATCGCCGGGAAGCGCCTATTTTACGCGGTTGCCGTACATGCCAAACCCCGCCCGACCGAACCGCCCAAGGAATGGCCCGGCTGGCCCACCTGGTTCTCCGGTTTCACCTTTTACCACAACCGCCTGTTTGAGAACCTGTTCATCCTGGGTCTGCTGGCCGATACCCTTCTGCGTATCTTCGTGCCCAATTTCTGGCATTACCCAATTTCTTAGTGTTCTTAAGAACTTATCCGAAAAATCGACACTGTCGCGCTGAAAACGTGGATGGGATGGATTCGCATTTTCTTTTTCCAATTCTTGTCTTCCTTTGTGTCCTTAGTGGTTAATTTCTTATGCCCCGCCGCCCTGCCCCATGCAATGGGGTGCTGAGCCTCGCCCGTGACAGCCGCTTCGCCCTGGCGGCGACGGTCCTGTCCGGGTTACTGGCCGGCCTGTTGACCATTGCCCAGGCCTCGGCGCTCAGCCATAGCATCGACCGGGTTTTCCTGGGCGGGCAGGCTCTGCCCGCTGTCACCGGGCTGCTCCAGCTGATCCTCCTGATTGTTATTCTGCGGGCCTTGCTGGCCTGGGGAAGCGAAGTCAGCGCCAGGGCCGTTGCGGTGCGTATTAAAAGCGACCTGCGCCAGCGCCTGTTCGACAAGCTCCTGGCACTCGGCCCGGCTTATACCCGCGGCGAAAGGACCGGCGAACTGGCCAACACGCTCGTCGAAGGGGTCGAAGCGCTGGATGCCTGGTTCAGCCAGTATCTGCCTCAACTGGTCCTCGCAGCCCTGGTCCCACTCAGTATCTTGGTTTTTGTTTTTCCACGTGACCCGCTCTCCGGCCTGCTCCTGCTGGTCACCGCACCGCTCATCCCGCTTTTCATGTACCTGATCGGCAAGACCGCCGAAGCCCTGACCAAACGCCAGTGGGACACGCTCAGCCGCCTGAGTGCGCACTTCCTCGACAGCTTGCACGGGCTTGCGACCCTCAAGGAACTCGGTCGCAGCCGTGACCAGGCGGATTCCATCGCCGCCTCCAGCGACAAATTCCGGGATGTCACGCTGGGTGTGCTGCGGGTCAGCTTCCTCTCGGCGCTGGTGCTCGAACTGGTCGCCACCGTCAGCACAGCCTTGGTGGCTGTGGAGGTCGGGCTGCGGCTGCTCTACGGTCACCTGGCTTTCCAACCGGCTTTGTTCCTGCTGTTGCTGGCCCCCGAGTTTTATATTCCCCTGCGTATGCTCGGCCAGCGCTTCCATGCCGGCATGTCCGGGACCAGCGCCGCCCGCCGTATTTTCGAGATTTTGGACACACCGGTTTCAGGGTTCCTGGCCTCTCCTCCCCGTCCAACATTACCTGATCCCTTATCACCCAATCTCTTTTCACCCTTTTCCCGGATCACCTTTGAAAACCTCTCCTTCACCTACCCCGGCGAAACCGAACCTGCCCTGCAAGACCTCACCTTCGCGATCCATGCCGGGGAACATATCGGCCTGGTCGGTTCCAGCGGCGTGGGCAAATCCACCCTGGCAGCCCTGCTGTTGCGTTTTATGGAACCGTCCGGTGGACGAATAACCCTTAACGATGAATCATCCAAGAGTATTCCGCTCGAAACCTGGCGCAGGTACTTCACCTGGGTGCCCCAGAATCCGTATTTATTTCACGATACCCTCGCCGCCAACCTGCGCCTGGCCAAGCCGGATGCCACGGATGCAGAGCTGAACGACGCCGCGCGCCTGGCATGCCTGGAACCATTCATCCTGTCGCTGCCGGAGGGATACGCCACGCCGATCGGCGAAGAAGGCGCACGTCTCAGCGCCGGGCAGGCTCAGCGCCTGGCCCTGGCGCGTGCCTTCCTCAAGGATGCCCCCATCCTGATCCTGGATGAGCCGACCTCCAGCTTGGACCCTGAACAGGAGGCCCTGCTCGAGACCAGCCTGCGTACCCTCATGCAGGGACGAACAACCTGCGGTGAGCGACCGCGTACCGTCATCACCATCGCCCACCGCCTCAATACGGTCTATCAGGCGGACCGGCTGCTCGTCCTCGAAGGCGGCCGTCTCGTCGAATCCGGCACCCACCGGGAACTGCTGGCGAAAAACGGCGCCTACGCGGCCCTGGTAAATGCCTCTCTCGCTGCTGAAAGTCATACCTCGGCAGTCAGCCCTGGTCTCCAACCGTCTGTCCCGGATCTTTGGGGATCAAACCTCTACCATGAACCACCAATCAATCTTCAGCAGCGTCCCCTATGGGGATCTCCAATCCTCAGACCTCAATCGTCGATCAACAATCTACAATCTAAAATCTACAATCACAAATCCGAAATCTTACTCCGCCTTCTCACTTTCCTCCGCGGCTCCTGGTCCCTGGTGGCTCTCTCGGTCCTGCTGGGAGTCCTGACGGTCGGCAGCAACGTCGGTTTGATGGGCACCTCTACCTTCCTGATCTCTGCGGCTGCCTTGCACCCGGAACTTGGCACGCTTCAGGTCGCCATCGTCGGCGTGCGCTTCTTTGGGATCGCCCGCGGAGTCTTTCGCTACGCCGAACGTCTCAGCTCCCACAACGTCACCTTCCGTCTGCTGGCCCGCCTGCGCACCTGGTTCTACCGGGCGCTCGAGCCGCTCGCCCCAGCCCGCCTGATGCAATATCGCTCCGGCGACCTGCTTGGCCGAATCGTCTCGGATGTAGCCGCGCTGGAGGATTTCTACGTTCGCGTCGTCTCCCCGTCCCTGGTAGCGCTGCTGGTGGCGGCCGGCATGGCCGTCTTCTTTGTGCGTTATGCCCCCAGCCTGGCCTGGACTTATCTTGGCTTTATGCTCCTGCTCGGCCTGGGTGTTCCGCTGCTGGCTTCCGCCCTCAGCCGGGACGCCGGTGCTGCCCTCATCTCCCTCCGCGCCGGCCTGCAGGCCCGTCTCGTCGATGGCATCCAGGGCTTGCCCGACCTGCTCGCCTTTGGCCATGCCGCGACCTACGCTAAGGGTCTTTTGGACGAAGGCCGGCTCTACGCCAAAACGCAGCGCCATTTGGCCCTCCTGACCGGGCTTTCCGGCGGCCTGACCGTCCTGCTGGTCAACCTGGGCATGCTGGCGGTGCTGGTGCTGGCCATTCCGCTCGTCCGGGCCGGGAGGATCCCCGGCTTGATGCTGGCGGTCCTGGCCCTGGCTACCGCGGCCGGGTTCGAAGCCGTACTGCCGCTCCCCCAGGCCGCCCAGAGCCTCTCCTCCAGCACCCAGGCCGCCCGCCGCCTGTTCGAGATCGTCGATGCTCCCCCCGCCGTCCGTGATCCAGAACAACCCCCTTTTTCCGACTTTATCCCCCCTTCTCTCCCCAAATCATGGGGAGAGAAGGGGGATGGGGGGGATGAGAGGGGGCGCCTCTCTTCCATCCCTTCTCTCTCCATTTCTCACCTCACCTTCACCTACCCCGGCGGATCCCAGCCTGCCCTGCAGGATATCAGCTTCCGGCTTGACCCCGGAAAAAGCCTTGCCATTGTCGGGCCGAGCGGGGCCGGAAAGTCCACCCTGGCGAACCTGCTGCTGCGCTACTGGGACGTGGAGCCGGGCCGGATCCGGCTGGATGGCCGTGACCTGCGCGACTATCCCCAGGCGGACGTGCGCCGGTGCTTCAGCGTCATCTCCCAGCGCCTCTGGTTCTTCAACGACACCGTCCGCCGGAATTTGTTGCTGGCTCGCCCGACCGCCACGGATTCCGAGCTCGAGCTGGCTTGTCAAAGGGCGCAGATCCACGGATTCATCCTCGGGCTGCCGCACGGCTACGAGACCTTTATCGGCGAGCGCGGCTACCGGCTGAGCGGCGGGGAGCGCCAGCGCCTGGCATTGGCGCGCCTGCTCCTGAAGGATGCCCCCATCCTGCTGTTGGATGAGCCCACCGCCAACCTCGACCCGCTCACCGAGCGCCGCCTGCTCGAGGCGCTCTTCTCCCTGGCGCCCAACCGTTCGCTCCTGCTCATCACCCACCGCCTGGTGGGGCTGGAAAATATGGATGAGATCCTCGTCCTCGACGCCGGTCGCCTCGTGGAGCGCGGCGCCCAGGCCGGTTTGCTTGCGCAGGGCGGCCTTTACCGTCGTTTGTGGGATTTGCAGAACCGGGTGTTGGTTGAGGGGAGAGAGGAGTGAAAAGGGCGAAGGGTGAAGACGAAATTAAAGTGGAAAGTGGACACGCAAATATTGAAACGACGACGAACGATGAATGAACTCAAAAGGCTTGGATCGGGTCCAAGGGATACCCTCAGCATGGAGAAAGGCAGCCATATGATATGTAACACTTGGTACGTGACACGTGACTCTTGACACTTGCCACCCTCCTCCCTCCCGCTTGCGCCTCCCCCACTTGCGTGCTATAATCCAGCCGACCTTTAGCTTGACATATCCCCGTCAAGATGAAAAGTTGAAATTCTTGAGTCCTTACCCAACCCCTTAAAATCGAATACTCAACAAGCCTGCTCTGGGGGGCTTGTTCTTTGCCTTGTCTCCATCATTTCAATATATATACATTGAGAAAGCCATATGAACATACTTGAACTTGAAAACAAGCCCTTGGCCGATTTGCGCAATATCGCCAAGGAATTCAACGTGGTCAACGCCCTTCGCCTGAAGAAGGAGGCCCTGATCCTGTCCGTTTGCCAGGAAGAGGCTGCCAAGCAGGGTATTGACATGCGCGGCGGCGTCCTCGAGATCATGAGCGAGGGCATCGGATTCCTGCGCTCGGCCCGTTACAGCATCAGTGAAGATGACGTCTACGTCAGCCAGGCCCAGCTCAGGCGTTACGAGATGCGCTCCGGTGACCTGGTCATCGGGCACGTCCGCCCGCCGCGCGAATCGGAACGGCATTGGGGACTGATCAAGGTGGAATCCGTCAACGGGATCGACCCCGAGGAGGCCCGCCGCCGTCCCCGTTTCGAGGACCTCACCCCGATCTTCCCCGACCGGCGCTTCGACCTGGAGACCAAGGGCGACATCCTCTCCACCCGCCTGATCAACCTGATCGTCCCGATCGGGCGCGGCCAGCGCGGCCTGATCGTCTCGCCGCCTAAGGCCGGCAAGACCACCATTTTGAAGCAGATCGCCAATGCCATTTCCACCCAATATCCGGACGTGCACCTGATGGTCGCCCTGATTGGCGAACGCCCGGAGGAAGTGACCGACATGGACCGCTCGGTGGATGCCGAAGTGATTGCCTCCACCTTCGACGAACCGGTCACCTCCCACGTCCGCACGGCCGAAATTGCCCTCGACCGCGCCAAGCGCCTGACCGAGATCGGCCGGCATGTCGTCATCCTGATGGATTCGATCACCCGCCTGGCGCGTGCCTACAACCTGGTCGTCAACCCGTCCGGGCGCACGCTCTCGGGCGGTATGGATCCCTCGGCCTTGTACCCGCCCAAGCATTTCTTCGGAGCGGCTCGCAACCTGGAAGAAGGCGGCAGCCTCACCATCATCGCCACCTGCCTGGTGGAAACCGGCTCCCGCCTGGATGACGTGGTCTACGAGGAGTTCAAGGGCACCGGCAACATGGAATTGATCCTGACCCGCAAACTCCAGGAGCGGCGCATCTTCCCGGCTGTGGACATCGAGCGTTCCTCCACCCGCCGCGAGGACCTGCTGCTCGGCCCGGATATCCTCCAGCGTGTCTGGATCATGCGCCGCATGTACATTCAGATGGTTTCGCCGCCGCCTCAGGGCGCCGGCATGGATTCGGCTGTGGCCACCGAGGCGCTCCTGCAGCGTCTCACCAAGACCATGAACAACCAGGAATTTTTGGAGACCTTGACGGAAGGCTTATAAATCCATGGGTAAGGGTTCGAGATCCCCCCGCCTTTTCACCGGCATCTCCTGGGGAGTGACCATTCTGATCGTCTTCAGCCTGCTTGGCTTCGGGTTCTGGCGTCTCTACCCGCGCTCTGTCTCGGCCGCGCCTCCGCAAACCACCCCGACTGCGGAAACCAGTTCGGCTGTTCCCACCGTTACCCTTGGCGCTGCTCCCACTGCGGTTTCGCAGGCGCTTATCCGGCAGGTCTGGCTCAAGACCGACATCACGTCGAAAATCAATTACACGGTCACGCTGTATACCGTCCAGCCGGGGGATGCCCTGTTCAGCGTTGCCAAGCAGTTCAACCTCAAGCCGGAAACTCTTTTTTGGGCCAACAGTGATCTTTTAAAGGATAGTCCGGAAAACCTGCAGGTGGGGCAGGTGCTCAAGGTGCCACCCGTGGATGGGGTCTATTATCAAGTCCAGGCGGGGGATACCCTTGCATCGATCGCGAAAAAGTTTTCCGCCAACCTGGACGATATTCTCAACTGGCCAGGTAACACCATCGACTTGGCCAGCCAACAGGTAAAGGCGGGTGATTACGTGATGGTTCCAGGTGGGCACCAAAAGGTGGTGGTGTGGAACATCCCGACCATCGTGCGCTCGGGCGCCTCGAACTACAGCGGCACGGCCTGCGGCGCCGGTCCGGTCGGAAGTGGTTTCATCTGGCCGACCGCCAACCATTATCTTTCGGGCAACGATTTTTGGTCGGGTCATCCCGGGATCGACATCGCGGCCGGGCAGGGTGCACCGGTCTGGGCCGCTTCCGCCGGTGTGGTGACCATGGCACAGGGCGGTTGGAACGGAGGATATGGAAATGTGGTCATGATCGACCACGGCAATGGCTACCTGACCGTCTATGGCCACTTGAGCCAGATCAACGTGACCGTCTGCGAGGGCGTTGCTTCCGGGCAGGGGATTGGCCTGGCGGGCAGCACGGGCAACTCCACCGGCCCGCACCTGCACTTCGAGATCCGCCTGGACGGCAATCCCCAGGATCCGTGGTATTTATTACCCGCACCGTAAAATATTCGCAACCCGGTTTTCTGGAAAACCGGGTTTTTATTAAAAATTATGGACGAAACCACCCTTCGAAAAACGCTTTCCAACCTCCCACTGGGCGGGCTGCGCTATTACGAGCAGGCCGGTTCAACCAACGATATTGCCCTGGCGTGGGCCGCGGTCGATGCCCCGGACCTGGCGCTGGTCTACGCCGAGGAGCAAACGGCCGGGCGGGGACGCGGCAGCAACGTCTGGTTTACCCCGCCGGGCGCAGCTTTGGCCTTCAGCCTGGTGATGCGGCCCCTGCTCGGCAAGGAGCAAACCACCCCGCTCTTTACGGCCCTGGGTGCGCTGGCAGTCTGTGAGGTACTGGCGGCGCAGCCCCTGGATCCGGAGATCAAATGGCCCAATGACGTCCTGCTCAGAGGGCGCAAGGTTTGTGGAATATTGGCCGAATCGGTCTGGCTGGGAGAGCAGGTGGATTGCATCGTCCTGGGTGTTGGGCTTAATATCAAGCCTGAGTCAGTTCCTCCGCCCGAAAAGCTCACTTTCCCGGCAACCTGCCTGGAGGCCGAGCTGCCCTTTACCGACTACACGATTGGGACGCTCCAGCGGGCGGAATTGCTCCAACAGATCCTCCAGGCCATGCTGTATTGGCGCAGCCTGGTCGCAACCGATATCTTCCTGCACGCCTGGGAGGAACGCCTGGCCTTCCGCGGGGAGCTGGTGGAGATCCGGGCGGATGGACAGGCCGTGAGGACGGGCCAAGTGGACGGTCTGGAGCCGGATGGGCGGCTGCGTCTGGTTTCTCCGCAGGGAGGGACCTTTACGATCCAGACCGGGGAAGTGCACTTGCGTCCGGTTGTGTGATATACTTTTTGGCGTGAGGTGACCCATGCTCAAAGACCTGCGTGACGAGGCTGCTTTTATACCGGAAGAAGAAGACCCGCCGGAAGTCAGCCGGCCGGAGCAGCCCAAGCCGTTCAAACCCAGCCGCTCGCTCGACCAGATAACCCATACCAACGACAAGCAACGTTTGATGTTGGCTTTGATGCTGCTGGTGATCGTGTGCGTGGCGGGAGTGATCCTCCTGGTGATCACCGGAAAATGGATCCTGCCACTCTCATATTAAATTATGGAAACTCCCGGCCATTTTCCGAGACCGGGAGTTTTGATTCTGAGGGGATCCATTTATATATTTGGTAACTCGAACTGTTGGCCCAGCTCAGGGCCAGGTTCGCCGTTGGTATTGGCGCCGGCTTTTTTAAGCTCGGCGGTGGCGATGCGGGCGATGGATACCACCCGGTCGCCTTCCTTGACCTCCATCAGATGGACACCGCGCGTGGCACGCCCGGCCTGTTTTACATCCCTGACCCGGCTGCGCAGGACCATGCCATTGGCGGTGATGATGGTCAGATCGTCGACTTCCTGGACGACGCGTGCGGCGGTGATGGTGCCAATCTTGTCGGCTGCGGCGCGAGCGATGGTCTGAACTCCGCCGGTGGCTCGGCCCTTAACCGGGTACTCCGTCAGAGCTGTGCGCTTGCCATAGCCCTGGGTCGTCACCAATAAAAGATCGCCGCCTGCCTCAACGACTTCCATGCTGGTGACTTTGTCGTTGGTAGCCAGCCGGATGCCGGTCACGCCACCCGCCGAGCGGCCCATCGAGCGGACTTCGCCCTCGGGAAAACGCAGCGCCTGTCCCTGCTCGGTGACGAGGATGATCTCATCCTCACCATGGGTCAGACGCGCCCAGTCCAGTTCGTCGCCGTCTTCCAGCCCGATGGCGATAATGCCGGAGGGCCGGACCGCCGCCAGCTCGGTCAGGGCCATGCGCTTGATCTTTCCGTTGCGTGTGGCAAGCGTGATAAATTCCACGGTCTCGAAGTTTGGCACCGCCACTGCGGCGGTGATGATCTCACCCGGCTCGAGCGAGAGCACATTCACCAGAGGGATGCCTTTGGCAGCCCGGTCGGCGTCGGGGATCTGGTAGACCTTCTCAGAGTAGACCTTGCCCTTGTCGGAAAAGAACAGCATGGTGTCGAGCGAACGCGCCGGGATGAGGGTCAGGATCTCATCCTCTTCTCTGGTCATGTGGCCGGTCACGCCCCTGCCTCCTTTCATCTGGTAACGGTAGGCGGCGGCTGCAACCCGCTTGACGTAGCCTTGGGCGGTAAGCGAGATCAGCACGGCCTCATCCGGGACGAGGTCCAATTCGCTCAGGTTCTCGACGGCTTCGACGGCGATGTGCGTGCGGCGTTCGTCGCCATATTGATCGGAAAGTTCCCGCAAATCGTCCTGGATGAGCGCCAGGATCTTCTTTGGGTGGGCCAGCAGGTCTTCGAAGTGGACGATCTGTCCTTTGACCTGTTTATATTCATCCTCGATCTTCTGGCGTTCGAGGGCGGCCAGGCGGCGCAGCTGCATATCCAGGATGGCTTGGGCCTGGAGATCGGACAATTTAAAACGCTTCATCAGGCGATCTTTGGCCACATCGGCGTCCGGGGATTCGCGGATGGTCTGGATGACGGCGTCCAGATTGTTCAGGGCGATGGTCAGGCCTTCCAGGATGTGGGCGCGGGCACGGGCTTTTTCCAGTTCGAAGCGGGTACGGCGGGTGAGAACGGCTTGGCGGTGTTCGATGAATATCTGCAGGGCCCGCTTGAGCGGCAGAAGACGCGGTTCGCCATCGACGAGGGCGAGCATCTGTACGCCAAAAGTGGACTGGAGGGCAGTGTACTTGTAGAGCTGGTTGAGCACCTTCTTGGGCTGGGAGCCGCGCTTCAGCTCGATGACGATGCTCATGCCGCGCCGATCAAACTCGTCCCGCAGGTCCGAGATGGAGTCGATCTTTTCATCACGGACAAGGTCGGCGATGCGTTCGATCAGGGTGGACTTGTTGACCTGATAGGGGATTTCGGTGATGACGATGCGGTAGCGGTTGCCGGCCATCTCTTCGATGTGGGCCTTACCGCGCACCACAATGCGGCCCTTCCCGGACCCGTAGGCGGCTTCGATGCCGTCCGTTCCGACGATGATGCCACCGGTGGGGAAATCCGGCCCGGGGATGAATTTCATCAAGAACTCGATGGGGACCTCGTCCATCGTATCGTAGTTGTTGATCAGGTAGATCAGGGCTGCAGCCAGTTCCTTCAGGTTATGCGGCGGGATATTGGTTGCCATACCGACGGCAATGCCCGACGAACCATTGAGCAGCAGGTTGGGAAGACGCGAAGGCAGGACCAGCGGCTCTTTGAGGGAACCATCGAAATTGTCGGTGAAGTCCACCGTGTCCTTGTCAAGGTCGGCCAGCAATTCCTCGGCCATTCTGTGCAGGCGGGCCTCGGTGTAACGCATGGCCGCGGGCGCATCGCCATCAACCGAGCCAAAGTTGCCCTGACCATCCACCAGAAGATAGCGCATGGAGAAATCCTGGGCCATGCGCGCCATCGTCTCGTAGACAGCCAGATCGCCATGCGGGTGATATTTGCCCAGCACTTCGCCGACGATGCGGGCGGATTTCTTGAAAGCTGAATTGGAGCGGATGCCCATGTCCTGCATGGCATACAGGATGCGCCGGTGGACGGGTTTCAATCCATCGCGCGCATCCGGCAGGGCACGCGCAACGATGACAGACATGGCATAGTCAAGGTAGGCGATGCGCATGGTCTCGTCAATGTCCGCCATCTGGACACTACCAATGTCCTGTTTGACTGGTTCCGGCTCCGGGCCGGTCGGTTCGGGTTCGACCATAATTATTCCTCACGCGGTAAGGGCACAGCACTGCTGTGCCCTTACGGGGTAATCGAAGTAGCCAATGGATTATACCGCGAACGGCTTGTGCCCGAACCATTTCAGTCTGACATAAATATTCTGATAATCGGTGAATAGTTTTAGCAAAAATCTGGTGTGACTGGTTCGGGTACTTGCCAAATCAGATGCAGACAGTTATAATCCCGGCTTGCTTGTCCCACGAGTGGAACTTCTCGGGGCGTGGCTCAGCCCGGCTAGAGCGCTGCGTTCGGGACGCAGAGGTCCCCGGTTCAAATCCGGGCGCCCCGACCAAGAATGCCGCCAATCCAAAGAGGGTTGGCGGTTTCCCATCTTAGAGATTTACACATCCTAGCTTGCCCGAAACTCTAGGATAGGAAAAGAACGAAAGAATATGGGTGAGCTGGCGCTTAGCGCCAGCTCACCCATATTCTTTCGTATCAATTGATTTACTTTGCCTTTAGGTATTCATCCATGGCCAGGGCAGCTTTCCGCCCGCCGACCATGGCAGTGGCCACCAGGTCCGGGCCGGTGACGCCATCCCCGGCGGCGAAAACGCCCGTGCGGGTGGTGGCGCCGGTCTCCTTGTCGACCACACTGACGAGACCGTAATCGTGGGTTTCGAGGCCGGGAGTGGTCTTCCCAATGACCGGGTCCGGCCAGTAGCCGAGGGCCTTGATGGCCGTATCCACAGCGATGGAGAAGTTGGAGCCTTCCACCGGAACCGGTTTTCGCCGGCCTTTGGCGTCGGGTTCCCCCAAGCGCATTTCGATGCACTCGAGGGCGGTCAGGTGACCAGACTCATCGGGGATGAACTTCACCGGTTGGGTCAAGAAGCGGTATTTGGCCCCTTCTTCCTTGGCCATCTGGCGATCCTTCTTGCCGCCGGGCATTTCCTTTTCGGTGCGACGATATAGACAGGTCACTTCCTCTGCACCCAGGCGCAAGGCGGAACGCAGACAGTCCGAGGCCGTGTCACCGCCGCCGATGACCACCACGCGCTTTCCCAGGACCGGGCGTTCGCGCTTGCTTTCGGGGAGCAGATTCAGTTCCGTATTGGCACGCATCAGAAAATCGGTGGCTTCGTACACACCCGGCAAGTCCTCGCCCGGCGTCTCCATTCTGGAGTCGATGCCTACTCCGACACCGACGAAGATTGCTTCAAAACCTTCTGCGAATAGCTGGTCGATGGTTTTATCCTTGCCAATATAGGTATTGCCAACATATCTGGCTCCGGCTTTTTCGAAATCACCCCAGCGACAGAAGAAGACTTCCTTGGCCAGTTTGAAGTTTGGAATACCGTAGACCAGCAACCCACCGGGGGCAGGCTTGCTATCGAAAAAGGTGACCGAGTGGCCCTGCTGGAGGAGCTGCTCGGCGCAGCCCAAACCAGCCGGTCCGGCTCCGACAATGGCAACCTTCCGGCCGGTCGGTTTTCCCACCGGGATGGCCACCCCGGCCGTCTTGCGTTCGTAGCAGGTCACGAAAGTTTCCAAAGCACCGCACAGCACTGGTTCGTTGGTCTTATTGAGAACGCAGGAACCTTGACAGAGCTGATCCTGCGGACAAACGCGCGAACAAATTTCCGGCAGGGAGGAGGTTTGGCGGTAAAGCTCGGCGGCTTCAACGTAGCGACCCTGTTCAATCAGCCACATCGCGGACGGGATGTCATTATGGGTGGGACAGGCCAACATGCAGGGGGCCGGATCGGGGCAGTGGATGCAACGCGAGGCCTCCCGCATGGCCCGGTCAGAATCGAGCGGAATAATCACGTCTCCGAAGTCACAGACGCGTTCCGTGGGCGGGCGCCGTGACAGGTCCTGGTAGGGCATGTAGACGCGCGCTTTGCGGTCAATTTCCAAAAATTCACCCGGAATCGTTTGCATGGACGCCTCCTGTCGATACCGACAGGTTCACACTTATTTGATAACATCATACTCAATCTTAGGGTGTATATACAGGTTACTATGTCATTATTGCTTGCGACGTTTATCACAATGTAAATTGTGCAAAAAACCGGATATGTCACCCACTTTTGACGCAACTAGGCGCACAATTTCTCCTGCCCGCCTTCATAATGTAATTCACAATTGCTTTGTATACTGTGCCCTAGATCGCTTTCGGCAATGAATGGGAGCATATTTGTTTATCATAGAAATCCTGCCCGCTTACTGACTGGTAGCACTGTTTTTGTTGCGGCAGACAAAAGGAGGCGCGGAATACTTTGAGGGCTGGAAAGGTAACCACCTATTTTCCTTATCAGTAGAGGGATCCTTAAAAATCCGATTTCCGAATAAACAGCATGCCAGATCCGTTAATATTTACAATAATGAATGATCCCAAACATGCCCGAATCATTTTCATATCAGAACAGTTTTTTTCCGGCTAAGGAACTATAATATACGGCTGTCCTTTTTTGAGGTTGTTCACCGGCTTGCGCAGGCTATTTGATGATAGTAAAGTTCTTTGCTGAACCAATTCTGATCCGTCAATGGCGCAGCGGGGTAGAGTGAGCATCCAAGCAACTCGAAAGGAATTTTCGCCGGCCTCAAGTTGGGTGACCATCGAATCCCATTTTGGTGCGGGTGAACCATGGAATTAACTTTTTTATGGAGGAAGTAACCAATGAGTAAACAACCCAGTAGATTGAAGAACAACCGGGGAAGAACCTGGATAATTATTGCGGTCGTGATCGTCGTGATCGCGGCGGCTGGCTTTCTGGTCATAAGAAAGCGTAACAGCAGCACGACAGCCACTCAATACCAAACGGTCCAGGCGGAGAAAGGCACCCTGACCGCCACGATCGGTGCGACGGGAACCGTCCGTTCCAACCAGACCACCGTGCTGACGTGGCAGAACACCGGTACCGTTGGCGTTGTCAAGGTCGAGCCTGGGGACCTGATCAAGGCAGGGGACGTCCTGGCCAGCCTGATCCTGCCACCCTTGACCCAGAGCACACTCGAAACCAATCTTGTCACCGCCCAGGAAAACCTGGCCGAGCTGACTTCCCCCGAAGCGATCGCAAATGCCAAATTGGCTGTCACCACGGCTGAGACGGATGTAACCAATGCCCAGACAGCCTTGAACAACCAGCAGTATTGGAAAAACGCAGCGCTCATTCAAAGTTACTATGCCAATTACGTCATTGCCAAAGCCAACCTGGACAAAGCGCAAGAAGCCTACGACAGCCTGAATATTGGGGATTATATTAATGACGCCAATGAGGCAAATGCCTACCAGGCACTCTATAACGCCAAGCAAGTGTACGACACTGCCCAGTATTATTACAGCCTGTATTCGCAGAAACCGACCCAGCGACAGATGGATGAGGCCCAGGCGAAACTGGACCTGGCCAATGCCACGCTGAAAAACGCCCAAATTTATCTGGCGGCGCTGACCGGCGGGTCTGTGCCCGTGGACGCCACCGGGACGGCGTTGCTCCAGCTTGAACAGGCCAAGCTGGCCGTCCAGACCGCACAGGAGAACCTGGATGCGGCCAAGCTATCCGCCCCGATTGATGGGACGGTCACCGAAGTCAGTGGGATGGCCGGCGATCAGGTCTCTCCGGGCACGAAAGCGTTCCGCATTGATGACCTGTCGCAGATGAAGGTGGATGTGCAAGTTTCTGAAGTGGATATCAACAACGTCCAGGTGGGCCAGCCGGTGACGTTGACTTTCGATGCGATCGCCGGCAAGACATATAACGGCAAGGTTGTGGAAGTGGCCCGGGCGGGTGTTTCCGTTCAGGGAGCGGTCAACTTTACCGTCACCGTGGCACTGACGGACACAGATGCAAGCGTCAAACCCGGGATGACCGCGGCGGTCACCGTCATTGTGAAACAGATCAGTAACGTGCTCCTCGTCCCGAACCGGGCCGTGCGTCTGGTAGACAGCCAGCGGGTGGTGTATATCCTGCGGAATGGCCAACCTGAGCAGGTCAACGTCACCCTGGGGGCTTCCTCCGATACGATGAGCGAAGTCGTCTCCACCAATTTGAAGCCTGGCGACCTCATTATCTTGAATCCACCCTCAACATTGTTCAACCAGCCCAGTGGCGGCGGCGGAGGACCTTTCGGAGGAGGCGGCTAATGGGAGACCTTGTAATCGATGCCAATAATCTGACCAAAGTCTATAAAATGGGTACACAGGAAGTATGCGCGTTATGCGGAGTTTCCGTGCAAATCGAACGCGGTGAAGTGGTCGCCATCATGGGACCATCAGGATCGGGTAAGTCCACCATGATGAACATCCTGGGCTGCCTCGATCTGCCTACTACGGGTGAGTACAGCCTGGATGGTGAAGAAGTCTCGTTGTTGAAGGATGATCAGCTGGCTGACATCCGCAACCGCAAAGTTGGATTTGTCTTCCAAAGCTTTAATCTCCTAAACCGGACGACGGCGCTCGGGAACGTAGAACTGCCTCTGCGCTATGCCGGAGTAACAACCGGCAGGAGACAACAGGCCCTCGAGGCGCTCGAAGCGGTTGGGCTCAAGGACCGGGTGCTGCACCGGCCAACGGAACTCTCGGGCGGCCAACAGCAGCGCGTTGCCATTGCACGCGCCCTGGTCAACGCCCCGGCCATCATCATGGCGGATGAGCCAACCGGCAACCTGGACTCCAAAGTGGGAAAAGAGATCATAGCACTGCTGCTCGATATGAACCGTAAAAAAGGCACCACACTGATCATCATCACCCACGACCCAACCGTGGCGGCGCAGACGCATCGTATCATTCACTTGCGTGATGGGTTAATCGAGGCTATATGAACATAGTGCAATCCATCCTGGAGGCGTTGGAAAGCCTGAACGCCAATCGTTTGCGCTCAGGATTGACCATGCTGGGCATCATCATCGGAGTGGGGGCGGTGATTGCCATGCTATCCGTCGGGCAGGGGGCACAATCGACGATCACCGGCGCGATCAGCGGGATCGGGACCAATTTGCTGTTTGTTACCTCCGGCAACCGGACGCAGGACGTACGCAACCCACGCCCGCTCACCATGGAGGATGCACAGGCGATCGCCGATCCGCTGGTTTCACCGGATGTGGAAGCAGTCGCTCCAGAAATCGAGGGCAGCGCTGAAGTCAGCGTGGCAAACGGAAAACAGACCACCAACAGCATCACTGGAGTTACACCGAATTTCTTCTCCATGCAGAACTATGCCGTGACAGAAGGCACTTTTATAAGCCAGGATCAGATACTTGGTCAGGCGTCCGTGGTTGTGATCGGCCCGAGCATTGCCGACAAGTTGTTTGGCCGGCATGATGGCCTGGTCGGTGATACATTACGGCTGAATGGACAACCTTTTCGTGTGATCGGCATAACAGCCTCGAAAGGAGGCGGTTCGTTCGGCAGCCAGGACAGCAGCATTTTCGTTCCGATCAGTACGGCACAAGCCCGCCTGATCCATCGTGCCGCGGTCAATGAAGTTGACCTGATCTTTGTCCAGGCAACCAGCGCCGATACGGTCACCCAGGCCACCGATGAGGTCACCCAGGTTCTGCGGCAGCGTCATCACACACCGATCGGTATCGACGATTTCACCATCTTTTCGCAAAAAGACATTCTCTCGATCGCCACAACCATTACGGGTGTGTTCACCATTTTCCTTGGTGGCATTGCCGGGATATCCCTGCTGGTCGGTGGGATTGGCATCATGAACATCATGCTGGTTTCGGTAACCGAAAGAACGCGCGAGATCGGCCTGCGCAAGGCGCTGGGTGCGCGGAGGCGGGATATCCTGATACAGTTCCTGACCGAGTTTTCGCTGCTCAGTCTTTTTGGCGGTGTGATCGGAATCGCCCTGGGCTGGGCACTTGCGTTTTTAGTCGGACGGATTGCCACTGCTAGCGGCAGCCCTTTCAATCCAACCGTAAACCTCAGCTCGATCCTGCTGGCGACGCTCTTCTCTACCGCAATCGGATTGTTCTTCGGCATCTATCCGGCCAACCGGGCAGCCGGTCTGGAACCGGTGGACGCGCTGCGTTACGAATAGGCGGTTGAAATTTATAAAAAATCCTGCCAAGCGGCGCTTTGCGCCAGCTTGGCAGGATTTTCTTCGTCCTTAATATCGGGGGTAAAATCGAATGGATTTACCATAATTTTGATTGACATCAGGAGACCCTCATGGAAGAAAAAATGCAGCAGCTCAGGAAGATACTTGCAGAAATTTCCGATTAAACAATGCCTCGTCTTTGCTGGGCTGGGACCAGCAAACCTATATGCCTCCGGGTGGGGCGGAAGGACGCGGCAATCAACTGGCCCTGCTCGGTCGTCTGGCGCACGAGCGCGGTACTTCCCCTGAACTGGGGAAATTGCTGGAAGAACTCAAACCCTATGCAGCCAGCCTCGACCCCGATTCGGATGATGCCCGGCTGCTTAAAGTGACTGCGCGTGACTACGATAAAGCCATACGGGTTCCCTCCCGCTATATCGTTGAATTTGCCCAGGTGACCACGCTGGCCCAACAAGTCTGGCTGGAGGCCCGCAAGAATTCGGATTTCTCCGTTTTCCAGCCGCACCTGGAGAAAATTGTCGCCTTGCGGCAGGAGTATGCGGGCTTTTTCCCGGGTTTCGACCATCCCTACGATGCCCTGCTGGATGATTTCGAGCCGGGCATGAAGGCTGCGGATGTGAAGGTTATCTTCGAAGGCTTGCGTCCGAAACAGGTGGAGCTCATAAAAGCCATTGCGGCGAAGCCACAAGTGGAGGATGTCTTTCTCCACCAGTCTTTCGACGAAACCCGCCAATGGAGTTTCGGGGAAGAAGTCATCACAAGTTTCGGTTATGACTGGAAACACGGCCGGCAGGATAAGGCTGCACATCCTTTCACCACCGGTTTCGGGATCAATGACGTGCGAATTACCACCCGCGTGGATCCGAACTTTCTCAATACAATGCTCTTCAGCAGCACTCACGAATGCGGGCATGCCTTGTATGACCAGGGCATGGCCCAGGAATTGGATCGCACCGGCCTGGATAATGGTGCCTCGCTGGCTGTCCACGAATCGCAAAGCCGCCTTTGGGAGAACCTGGTCGGGCGCTCGCTGCCGTTCTGGGAGCACTTTTATCCCCGCTTGAAAAAGGTTTTCCCACAGCTCGCGAGGTCCCGCTGGAGAAGTTCTATACGGGCATCAACAAGGTTCAGCCGACCTTCATCCGCGTTGAAGCCGACGAGGCTACCTATAACCTGCACATCATGCTGCGCCTGGAAATAGAGATGGCTATATTGGAAGGAAAAGTGGCTGTTAAAGATCTGCCGGCGCTTTGGAACGCAAAAATGCAGGAATATCTGGGCGTCACTCCACCGGACGATGCCCAGGGTGTATTACAGGATGTCCATTGGTCCTGTGGCACGATTGGTTATTTTCCCACATACGCACTTGGGAACCTCATCTCAGCGCAACTGTGGGAGAAGATCAACCATGATATACCGGATCTAGCGGAGCAAATAAAAGAGGGGAAATTTAAATGCCTGCTAGGCTGGTTGCGTGAGAAGATCCATAGGCATGGAGCCAAGTTCGAACCGCAAGAATTGGTACAAAAGGTCACTGGCTCCAAGATTGACCCGTCGGCATACGTGCGCTACCTGACCAAGAAGTTCGGCGAAATCTACAACCTTTAAATAAAGAGAGATGCTCCAGATTGGGCGTCTCTCTTTCAGTGGGTTATAATCCTGACATGTTCCGCCGCTTTCTCCTGCTCTGTGGCGCGTTTGTTCTCCTGACAGCCTGTGTGCCGGCAACAGTGACATCGGCGCCGACCCGGACAAGTGTGCCGGATACGCCGACCCCGTCTGTGTCAGCGTTGCCTGAACTCACTGCAAGTTCTCCAACTCTGCAAAAAGCCTCTCCAACCCTGCCGGAAAGCAGCCCCACGCCCCAAGCGCTTCCCACGGACACCCTACTGCCGCTTCCACCCCTGGAAGCGCCGACCCTGGCGGCGACATCCGTTCCGCAGCCATCCGCCAATTCAGGCACAATCCAGATCCTGAGTCCCGGTCCGCTTTCAAAGCTCGTTTCGCCTTTCAGTGTGCATGGATATGCCATTCCCAGCCATGAACATAAAGGATACCTGGACCTATATGGCGAGGATGGACGGCTGCTGGCTTCGCAGCTTCTGCAGTTGTACACTCCCTATAAATGGGCTTTTTTCTATTGGGAACTTTCCTTCCATGCCAGCTCGGTGGGGGAATTAGGCCGGTTGAGCCTGAGTACCAAGGACGAGTATGGCCGGATCAATGCGCTAAATTCGGTCCACCTGCTTTTACTTTCAGAGGGCCCGTCGATCGTGACACCGCCGGGCAATCTGCAGGAACGGTGCGTGATTGAAAAGCCTGCTGCAGGACAGCGCCTCTCGGGTGGGGTTCTGAGCGTGAGTGGGAAAATGCGTCCCTATAACAGCCTGCCGCTGACGGCGGAACTGGTCTCCCGGGGTGGGGATGTAATCGGGACAAGCCTGATTCCCATTTCGCCTGCCCCGGATGATGGCTACGTTCCCTTTCGCGTAGACATAACGTACCGCATTCCCGGTGCAATGTGGGCATTGCTGGTCGTCCGCCAGTTTGACGACCGCATCAGCGGGATCATGTATCTTTACAGCCAGGAAATTTTCCTCAATCCTTGACGCACCCGAATGGGTGGTGTACAATAGCCGCTCGCTTGAAGTGCCGGATATGTGCACACGACGCGGGGTAGAGCAGTGGCAGCTCGTCAGGCTCATAACCTGGAGGTCGCTGGTTCGAGTCCAGCCCCCGCAACTGAAAAGACGTCCCGAAAGGGTGTCTTTCTTTTTAGGCGCTGGTTTCCCCTTGCAGGGGATAGGTAAGTCCA
>CAWDYX010000006.1:0-21770 GCA_963806575.1 uncultured Chloroflexia bacterium
CGCCTGCAATGCACGCCCGACCTGCTCCCCAATGATGTGACCGGTGTTTCTGTATTTAACCAGAAGAGTGGGCAGTTCGAGTTTCGCAGCGGCCCGGTTTTTGTCAACATCCTGCTTGCCGATGAAATAAATCGCGCCACCCCACGCACACAGTCGGCCCTCCTGGAAGCCATGCAGGAACAGCAGGTAACGGTGGACGGCATCACGCATATACTGCCACACCCGTTCCTGGTCATGGCCACGCAGAATCCGGTCGAGTATGAAGGCACCTTCCCGCTGCCCGAGGCCCAGCTAGACCGGTTTCTCATGCGCCTGTCGGTCGGTTACCCGGCTTTTACCGACGAGAAAGACCTGCTGACCCACCTCCAACGCGAACATCCCATCAATTCCATCCGGGCCGTGGCGGACGGGAACCAATTGCCGGAATTCCAGAAAAAAGTCTGGGAAATGCATGTGGATGACACGCTGCAGGATTACATCATCCGCCTGGTCTGCGCCACCCGCAGCCACCCCGACCTGGCACTGGGCGCCAGCCCGCGCGCCAGCCTGGCCCTTTTCAAGGCCTCCCAGGCCCTGGCAGCCCTGCGCGGCCGCGACCACGTCATCCCGGACGATATCAAGTACCTGGTGCCCTATACCATGACGCACCGGCTGATCGTCACCTCCGAGGCCGAGCTGCGCGGGCACAGCGCGGCTGCGATCGTTAAAGACCTGCTAAACAACACGCCCCTCGACCTCGGTTCGCTCAAGAAGTAGTGGAACTTGTTGACCGAAGTTTTTTTTCTCCTGGCAGTTTTGCTTGGTATCGCAGCCGTTGTAAAAGGCGGGTTTGCCCTGACGATCATTTACTTGTTCCTGGGGGTTTATATCATCAGCCTGTTCTGGACGCGCCAATCCGCCAGAAATATCTCCTGCGAGAGGAAATTCGAAAAACGGGCTTTCCTGGGGGAGGCTGTTCCTGTCCGGCTGGAAATCCGCAATAACGGCTGGCTGCCCATCCCCTGGCTGCTTGTCTATGAAAGCCTGCCGGTGGAACTCGCCGCCGGAACTTCCATCAAGCGCGTCCTCAGCCTGGGACCGCATGGCCGGACGGAGGTCGTGTACAACCTGGGAGCCTACAAGCGCGGCTATTATCCGGTCGGCCCATTCACCACCAAATTGGGCGATACGCTCGGCCTGGCCGACATCCAGGAGCTGGAGAAACAGTCCGATTACATCACGGTTTACCCGCGCATCCTTCCCCTGACCAAGGCCAGGCTGCCATCCCGTTCGCCGCTGGGAACATTGCGGCATACCCAGCCGATTTTCGAAGACCCCTCGCGGGCGCGCGGTAAACGCGACTATATGACCAGCGATTCCATGCGGCGTGTGGATTGGAAAGCCACGGCCGCCACCGGGCGCCTGCAGGTCAGGCTGTTCGAACCATCCATCGCCCTGCAAACGGTGATCTTCCTCAATCTGAACGCAGCCGAGTACGGCGCCAAGCACCGCATCGACTCGACCGAACTGGCCATCGTTATCACGGCCTCTCTGGCAAATTGGGCGGTTACCCGGAAGCAAGCCGTCGGTCTGACCACGAACGGGGTCGACAGTCATACGGGCAACACCAACGTGCAGCCCATCCCGTCCCGCAAAGGCCGCGGGCACCTCGTCCATATCCTCGATCTCCTGGCACGCCTGCGTTTCGCCGAAACACGCCCGCTCACCGAAATGCTCAATCATGAGACACCCAACCTGCCCTGGGGGACAACGGTGGTGATCATTTCCGGTTCGATCGACGAAGCCCTGTTCGATGAGATCTTCCAGATCCAGCGCCGGGGTCAGAACGTGGTCATGATCATAGCCGGTCATGGCGGCAACATCAAGCAGGCGCGCCAGCAGGCCAGGCGCTTTGGCTTCCCGATTTACGCCTTCCCGAATGAAAAAAGCCTGGACAACTGGAGGCGAAAATGACCGGAAGCACCGGCTTGAATGCAGGCAGGCGGCGCTGGCCGGTGTATGCCAGCTACGCGGTCTCTTTCGGCATGCTGGTTTGTTTCGCGGCCACATTTATCCAGTTTTTGCTGTGGCTTTTCCCCTTTTTGGACCCACGCGGCATGCTCCTGGTGTGTGCGCTGGCGGTGTTGGAGGCCTTCTTCTCGTTCTGGTTGGTCGCACGCCTGCCATCCGCGCAAAGGCAGATGGCCTATTACCGCGCAACGGAACTGGTGATCCTGTTGGTCGCTTTGAAATTATTCACCGAATTGCGGGCCGGCCCGGCCAGTTTTTGGAACAACTTTTTGCTCTGGCCGGTTCAATTCCCGTTCAATATAATGAACATCCAATATTTTCTCACGATCCTGCCGGTACTTGGAGCATGGTGGGCTGGTAATCTGTTTGCCGCCGACCTCTCCCTGCTGGGAACCGAGGAGGCATATACCATTGATGACCGCTTCTATAAGACCTCGGTCCGCACCCAGATCCTGCGGCGTTTTTTGAGCCTGGGGATGTTTGCAGTCGTACTGGCAGGCATCCCGCCCCAGAACGTCGTAATGACCTCCCTGCCGGTTGCATCCAATGCCGTCCCGGCGGTCATCGCATATTTCGTCCTTGGTACCATCCTGCTCAGCCTGACGAGGTACCTTACCCTGGAAACAACCTGGTGGCAGGACAGACTGAACGTACCCGTCCAGATCCCGCGCCGCTGGTTTGCCTACAGTGCGCTGATTCTGGCCGTACTGGTCCTGCTGGTAAGCTGGCTGCCTACCAATTTTGGGCTGGGGTTATTCGCTACCTTGAACGCTGTTCTTACAATCCTTTATCAATTTATCCTGGCCCTGTATGGCTTGTTCCTGCTGCTTCTCACCCTCATTGCTCACCTGCTGATAAGACCATCGGCGAATGCCCTCACACCAATGCCACAGATTACTCCTCCACCCCCGAATATCCAGAACGGGAATGCCGGCCCGATTAACTGGGAATTGGTGAAATCAGTTCTGCTCTGGGGCAGCCTGATCGTTCTGGTTATTGTGGCGTTACGCCAATACATTGCTTTCAACCGGGAGCTTGCCGAGGAGCTGCGGCGTTTCCGGCCTCTGCGCTGGCTTTTGGCCGCCTGGGATCGATTCAAAGCCTCCTTTAAGAAAGCCAACAAAACTGTTGCCGCGTTCATCCAGAACAGTCTGAAGCGTTTGCGCAGCCTCGCTCCCGAATCTGCCGGTCCGGGGGGTTGGGACTTCGTCAACCCGCGCCGCCTGACCCCGCGCCAGAAGGTCCTTTTTTACTATCTCGCCCTGGTCAGACGCGCCAGGGAAGCCGGCCTGCCGCGCCACGACGATCAAACCCCCTACGAATATGCCCGCCTCCTGACATCCAGCTTGAAAGAGGAAAAAGACGACCTGGATGCAATGACAGAGTCCTTCATAGAAGCGCGTTACAGCCGCCACGAGATTCCGGCGAAGACCGCCCGCCGGGCAGAGTCCCTCTGGGAAACCATCCGGCGGGTACTAAAAAAAGTTCGAAGTGCCCATCAGTCAGAGCAACCGAAAGACAGTTAACATCTATCATTATGCTCCCGGCGGCGAGAACAATTTTAGGGATCCTCAACTAACCAGCAGGTCGCCCAGGGCGGCTTCCACAGTCTCGAAGCGAAAATGAAACCCCAATTCCTGCAGCCTTTCAGGCTGCAGATAAACCCCATCCAGTACCAATGTTGACATTTCACCCAATACCAGACGCAGCATAAAAGCCGGGACGGGCAGCCAGTACGGCCGGTGCAGGGTTTTTGCCGCTGCACGGTTGAAGTCCGCGCTGGAAACCAGGCCGGGGGCGGTCAGATTAAAAGGTCCGCTGGCGCTTTCGTTTTCCAGTAGAAAGCGGATTGCGGCCACTTCGTCTTCAAGATGAATCCAGGGCAGGCCCTGCCGACCACTGCCCAACGGTCCACCGGCAAATATTTTCACCGGAAAAAGCATGATCGGCAAAATGCCCTGGCGTGCCGAGAGCACGATTGCCGAGCGAACGATGACACGCCGTACGCCCAGCTTTTCAATCGGCTCAGTCGAAGCTTCCCACACTTTGCATAGTTCGGCCAGAAAATCGTTCCCCGGCGCTTCCGCCTCGCTGACGGGGGTCAGGCCATGCGGGCCGTAATAATTTACGCCGGAAGCCTGGATGAGCACCTTTGGAGGCGTCGAAGACGCCTGGATGGCTTCCACCAGCGCGCCCTCCGCATTCCACCCGGCTGTCCAAAAAATGGCGCTTTTGTCTCTTCGTCCATGGCCACCTAGAAAGTCGTTCACCCACCAGGTTGACCACTGCATCCACCTGCCCGGCCAATTCTCCCCAACCCTGGCTGGAGTGCCCATCCCAGTCAACCACCCTGGCGCCCTCCGGCAGGCGCGCTGATCGTGGGTTGCGGGATAATACCCAGACCTGGTGACCATCCGCCAGCAGGGATTTTGACAGGGCGGTTCCGATCATCCCGGTCCCTCCGGGAATCAATACGCGCATGTCTTGCTCCTTTCATGTCGAGATTGGTCTGATTACCCTTGCGAAGGTTACTTTCCTGCCATAATTACGGATAAATCCAGAGTTTTTTAATGTGGAAACGCTTGGATACTATAAAACCTACACAAGGGTGTACAGTCTCTGGAGTATAATACACGCCAACGTGTAAAACTATGAACGCACCGGTACTGGTCCTCAACGCCAACTTCGAGCCTGTCAATGTGTGTAATACCCGTCGCGCCATTGGCCTGATCCTCTCCGGGAAAGCCGGCATGGTGATGAATGGACGCGGATATATCCAGACCGTCAGGCAGGCCCTGCCGCGGCCATCCGTCATCCGGTTGGACCAGATGATCCACCGTCCACGCCTGCAGATCAAGCTGACCCGCCGGGAGGTTTTTCGCCGGGATAGCTACACTTGCCAGTACTGCGGGCGTCACACCGGCGACCTGACGGTGGACCATGTGCTGCCCAAACACATGGGTGGAGAACATGCCTGGAACAATGTCGTGGCGGCTTGCCCGGTTTGCAACCATCGCAAAGGCGGCCACCAGTTGGGGGAAGTCCACATGCACCTGCTCCATATTCCTAAATCGCCACCGGTCAGTGCCTATTATATTTTTGGTCGCCACCTGGAAGAGAACGCCGAGTGGGAGCAATTCATCAAGGGCTGGTAAAAAAAAGCCACCTTCGGGTGGCTCTTCTTTTATTCAAAATCCAGTTCCATGAAATCTTCCGCCAGTACCGCCGGGCCATCAAACCGCAGCCGGGCTTCGGTGACCAGGTCGCCTGAGGCAAAATGCCCGGTCGGATAATGGATCAAATATAACGATCCCACTTCGGCCTGGCGCGCCACCTCCCCCGCCTGTTTTGCGGACGAATGCCCCGGTAATGCACCAGACGCCTCGTGCACAAGCACATCCGCACCTTCTGCCAATTCCGTCACCTGCACGCATGGCTCGGTATCGCTGGAATAGGCCACGATTTTTTTCGAGCTGGCGAATTCTATCCTCAGACCCACGGTCGGGATGAAATGCTGAACCGGGCTGGCCAGGATGCGAAACTCTTCGCAGTCAAGCACGCTTACCCGCACTTGTTCAGGCAGGCGATGGAATTCGACCGGGTAGAGATCCGGCCACTCGGACCATTTATATAGATCCATCAGATTTTCGATGCGCTCGATGGTATGTTTCAAACCATGGATCTTCAAGGGCGGTATCCGTCCCATCAGCCACATATTCATCAATAGCTGCGGAACACCTGAAACGTGGTCGGGATGGAAATGCGTCACGATCAGGTCACTAATGGAATTAAAATCCACGCCGGCTTTCTTGAAACGCAGGAATGGGCTGTTGGGGCAATCGATTAAAACCGTTCGTTTCTCCCCCACCAGGACCATATGTGTGTTTTCGTGATCCTCGCTGGAGATGGCGTTCGATGTGCCCAGAAAAATCAGTTTTGCCATCGTTGCGCAAGCGCCTTTCCTGGCTCTATCCTACCTCCACTTCAACATGGACATCAATAGTACAGGAGTAACCCATGTCTCCACCGCAGCCGCGATGGTCAACAGCGGCAGGACCAGGCCAATCCCGATTTTCGTCCAATCCGCAATTGCCTCGATCATTACCTCACCGAGCGTCCGCTGGGAACGGGGTGTTACCAGCGCAATGCCAATGTAGAGTACAGCGGAGCTCGTAAGGATGAGTGCAGGAATTTCAAAAATGCCATGTGGCAGGATCCCAAAAACAACCAGCTTTACTGGTGAAATTCCCATGGCACCTTCCAGCGCCAGGACTGCTCCAATAATGCCTGTGTTCAATAGGAAGGTCAAAGTGCCCAGGACACCAAAGGAAAACAAACCCAGCAGAAGGATGACGACAACAGCCCGCAGATTGTGACCCCAAATCATTGGGAAGGAAATCCCGAGGTTCGCAAGCGGCACTCCCGTCCCGGAACTCAAGATACCCGCCAGGTTACCTGACCGGAACGCGCCGACCACTTTGACCGTATTCATGGCCACCCAGATATAGCCTCCCACTGTTGCAACAATACCCAGGCCAATGGTCATCCAGATGGATTGCGCTTGTTTCCGTACCGTACCCAGGACTTCGCTCCGGAACCAAAGCGGAAGCGACCGGGCATTCCCCTTGAACGCCCTCCAGAAGGTCAGGCCGATCCAGCGTAAATTGAGCATATCGATTTCGCGTCCAAGCAAGGCTTCCCGCTGGAAATGGGCGATGCCAACGCGCGCCAGCAGCACCGCCAGAACCGTCACACCCGCCACCGCCAGCCAGAGCGCCTTGTCATTGCCCCAAAACAACATGACACTTTCCCCCTGGATAAGCAATGCCATCGGGATGACGATAAATGAGGCCATCAGGTTGGATGCCCGCACCGAAGTGGCCTGTGTCGAGATAAGGATGGCTCCGGTGACCATCAGGAAAGCTTGGACCGCCGTCAGGATCAGCGTTTGGGCCATCCGGTTGGCATCCGGGAGAGGAATGTGCTGAAAATGCAGACCGATCAAATAGACCGAGATACCCAAATAGGAGGTAAAGAGCGGCGCGATGGTCCCGGCAAGCAATTTGCCCATAAAGAGCTGCCAGTCTTTGAGTGGACTGCTCAAGAGCGGCTCGATCGTTCCACGCTCTTTTTCCCCGACAAATGACTCCAGGGCAATCACAAGCGAAATCGTTATCGGGAAATAACCCACCACCATCAGCAGGAACGGCACCAGCCGCGCCGCGATCAGCGGAGTGCCATATTTCGTCGTGAAATCGATCGCCGCCTGGGCTCCCAGATCTGCCAGGAACGGCAGGATCAGGGTCAGGACAACCATCGGGAAAATAATACGCCAATCACGTAACTGGTCGCGTAATTCACGCCAGGCCACCAACCAGGTCAAGCCCAGTTCGTCTTTCAAGCTCTTAATCATGCCGCACCTGAGCCATGGCTGCCAGATAGACCTGTTCGAGCGATCGCGGCAATTCCTGCAGCGTCACCACCTCCATGCCGCGACTCATTAATTCTTTCAGCAGAGCCGGGTTGGCCGTCTGCGGATCTTCGATCCGGAAGCGCGGCCCGAGCTCGCCCGCAGCCAGCATGGTCACACCCGACGGCAGGTCGAAGCTTATTTGCGGCCACTCACCTCGCACCCGCAGTTCGAATTCCGCCGGTCCCAGTAAAGTCCGCTTGAGCTCCTCGATCGTCCCGCTGGTCAGAATACGCCCGCGGTAAATGATGGCGATCCTGTTCGCCAGCATTTCGGCTTCGACCAGGTTGTGTGTGCAAATGATGATGGTCCGCTGTTCAGAGCCCAGACTCGCAATGGCCTTCCGCACCAGTTGCGCCGACTCGGGGTCCATCGCCGAGGTCGGCTCATCCAGAAGCAAAATCGGCGGGTCGTGGAGAAGCGTGCGCGCTAGCGCCAGTTTCTGGCGCATTCCTTTCGAGTATTGCCCGATCGGTTGCCTCGCAACCTCCTCCAGCCCGAAATACTCTATCCACGCCTGGCTGCTCTTCTGACGTGCCGATGCATCCAGGCGATAGATTTTTCCAAAGAAATCCAGGTATTCCACCCCGGTCATGCGTAGGTAAAGACCGTGCTGTTCTGTTAGCACACCCACCAATGCCCGCACCTTTTCAGGCGACCGGACCACATCATATCCGGCGATGCGCGCCCAGCCGCGTGTCGGTGAAAGGACCGATGTCAACAGGCGGACGGTGGTGGTCTTCCCGGCGCCATTCTGACCCAGCAATGCCAGCACCTGGCCGGGTTGTACGTCCAGTGTGACGCCGTCCACGGCCAGGAAATCGCCGAACTTCTTGCTGAGGTCTCCGGTTTGGATCATTGCGCCGTGGCACGGCGCGGGCGGTGGTTCAGGAACAGGAACACACCCGCAGCCAATGCCACAAAGATCACGAATGTCTGGTTGAAATTGATCCCACCCACCTGCGAGGCATCCACACGCAGAAATTCAAGGCTGAATCGCCCGATGGAATACATGATCATATAAACATAGAAGAGATCGCCGGGCTGGAGCCATTTTTCGAAGCGACGTCCCATCCAGAGCAGGATCGCCATATTGAGCACGTTCCATAATGACTCGTACAGGAACAGCGGATGGTAATAATCATAATTCTGGTAGCCCTGGACGCGGTGCTCCGGGTCAATGAAGATCTTCCAGGGCAGGTTGGTCGGTTTTCCATACAGTTCCTGGTTGAAGAAGTTACCCCAGCGTCCGATCGCCTGGGCCAGGGCCACGCCCGGGATGACTGTATCGGTCATAGTCAGGAACGGGATTTTCTTGTTCCGGCAGTAAAGCCACAAAGCCAGGGCGCCGCCGATGATCGCCCCGGGAATGCCCAGCCCGCCATTGCGGATGTTGATCATATCCAGCGGGTGCGTCAGGTACCATTTCGTCGTGATGCCCTGAGCCACCATGGAGGGTGGCGGCGTGAAGACATGCCAGAGCCGTGCTCCGACGATCCCGGCCAGAACGACCCAGAAAAGCACATCCCAAATGTAATCGGAATTGATGCCGCGCCGTTTGGCCTCGGCCTGCCCCAGGAAAGCCGCTGCGACCACACCCGCCATGATCAGGATGCCATAAAAGTAAATGTGGAAGGATGTGTGAAAGAAAGGAAGGGGAATATCAAAACCATTCGGTAAGGGTTGCATGAATTACTCCTGAGATTGTGATATTTGGTGGAGAGCGTCCCGGCGCGCGCGGAAAATCCGTTGCAAAGCCGTGAAATTAGCAAAGACGGCGATGATGGTCAACGCGATCAACAGCAGGGGAGGATACAGGCTGCTAAAGATCAAACCGGGGATGATGATAACGTAGCGTCCAACCCGCGTCAACACGCCGACATTTGCGTCCAGTTTCGAGGCATCTGCGCGCGCCTTGACATAAGAGGTAAGTACCGAACCGGCGGCAGCCAGGTAGGCCAGCAGGACACCCACCGCATTGGGATGCACCATGAAATGGATCAGGAAGCCCAGGAAGAGGAACAGTTCGGAATATCGGTCGGTGACAGCGTCCACGAAGGCGCCCCAGGCGCTGGCTTCGTTGCGCAGGCGCGCCAATGCCCCATCCATGGCATCCACCGGCCCCATCACCAGCAGCAGAAGGCCGGCCCAGAGCATATGGCCGTCTGCAATTAATAAAGATACCCCCACCGTTCCTGTCATACCGATCAATGTGACCGTGTTTGGCCGGATGCCGATGCGGTTCAGGAATTCGGCGATGGGATGGTAATACCAGCGGAACCAGACCCGCATGTTGTCGGAAAAGGACTTCTTTTCTTGTTCGGTCGTTTGAGTCAACGGAATTTCCTCTTTTTATTATTATGGCGGAACGAAACTATGATACCACAACGGCGCTAGGCCTCTTCAGGCGGGTTGCCGTTCTCCTCGTCCGGTTCGACCAGAACTTCGCGGTCGCGCCCGCCGCCCATCGAAGGACCCACAACTCCCATCTCCTCCAGCTTATCCAGCAGACGGGCGGCACGCGGATACCCTATCCGTAAGCGACGCTGCAGCATGGAGGCGCTGGCACGTTGTTCCTTCTTAAGAACGGTGATGGCCTGCTCCACCAGCACCTCGTCAGTGCCTTCCGCTTCCACTTCAGACAGCATGCTTTCCCACGGCGGCTTGACATCTTTTTCCGGCGTCATCTTCTGCCAGTGGGCAATCACGCGCTCGATTTCCTGATCGGTGACCATGATACCCTGGGCGCGGATAGGGTTGCCTACTTCCGGGTTCTGGAAGAGCAGGTCGCCGCGGCCGAGTAACGTTTCCGCGCCGGGCAGATCCAGGATAACGCGCGAATCCACACCCGAAGCCACTGCAAATGCCAGGCGGGCTGGAAAGTTGGCTTTGATCAGGCCGGTGACCACGTCGGTGCTGGGCCGCTGCGTTGCCACCACCAGATGGATGCCGGTGGCGCGTGCCATCTGCGCCAGGCGAACCAGGTTGTGTTCGGTTTGGTCAGGCGCGGACATCATCAGGTCGGCCATCTCGTCGATCATCACGACGATGCGCGGGATGGTTGGCGTATCCTTGCGGCGCTGAAGTTTGCGGTTGTAGGCATCGATATCGCGCGCCTTGGCGGCCTCCAGCAATTTATAGCGATGCTCCATCTCGACCACCACCCAGCGCAACACTCCCAGGATGCGCGTGATATCCGTTTCGACCTTGCCAAGCAGGTGCGGTAGGCCATTGAAGCGGATCAACTCGACCATTTTCGAATCGATCATTACCATGCGCAGGTCTTCAGGGGTATTATTCATCGCCAGGCAGGTGGCCATTGCCGCAATACAAACCGACTTGCCCGAACCGGTTGTCCCGGCGATCAGCAGGTGCGGCATGCGAGCCAGGTCGGCCACCAGCGGCCCGCCGGAAACATCCCGCCCCAATGCAATGGTCAGCGGCGAGCCAACCTTGTAAAACGCGTCCGTCTCCAGGATCGGGCGCAGGCGCACCAGCGCAGAGCGTGAGTTTGGCACCTCGACCCCCACAAAGGCGCGCCCCGGCACCGGTGCTTCGATGCGCAGGCGTTCCGCCGAGAGCGCCAGGGCCAGGTCTTTTTGCAGGTTGGCGATTTGCGCCACCCGGACTTTCATCTGCTGGGCATCTTCTTCCGTGCCCTTCCTGATAAAACCAGGTTGGACGGCGAATTGCGTTACGGTCGGGCCGATCCGAAATCCCACCACCTTGGCCGGGATGCCAAATTCGGAAAGCGATTTTTCGATCAGTCCGGCGGTCTGGTTGATATTACGTTCATCCGGGCGGACCGGCTGCTCGCCCAGCAATACGTTCAATGGCGGCAGGCGGTCACTGCGCGGTTGTGGTATTACCTGACGGTTTTCCTGCCGGTCCGAAATCTTGAACGATTTGCGAAACTCCGGCGGCAATTTCTGTGCAGGCTTTTTTCCCGCTTGTCTATTCGCTGTTGAAGCATTGGATTTGTCAGATGCAAGCGGGGAGATCAGCGGTTCCTCCATAGTGGCATTTCCACCAGACACCGCGACGAGCTGGCCGGGCACCGCTCCAAAGTCGCTGCCAGCCTGTTGAACCAGCCAGGTCTCCAGTGACCGCCAAAGCCCAAAGGAGGTCATTACTGCCAACACCCACAGGATGGAGATGATCACCCCGCCCAGGATTGGACCGGTATATCGGGTGAATGCTATTGACAGTCCCCAACCCACCTGGCCACCCCACATGTCCCCGACGGTTAACTTGTTTCCATTTACTAATGATAACAATGCCAGGGTCAGGAATGCCGCCAGTTCCAGGGCGATGATTCGACCCCAGTGAACTGCGACCGGCTTGATGCTTTGACGGAAAGCCAGCACACCTCCCGCGCCTGCAAAGAGCACAATCAACAAATATCCCCAACCAATCCAGAGATACAGTAATTTCACCCAATCTTCAAGCAGGCTGCCTCTTGAAAGCCCCAGGATCCCCAGCAGGTTCAATAAGGCAAATGCAAGTAGAAGAACCCCCAGGATATCCCATAGAAAACGCCCGAAATGGGCCTCGAATCGCGCCAGGTAATCCACCCAATCGGAAAAACGCTTGGGCTTGGGGGGATCTTTCGGAGAAACTGCGGCGGGCTTGCGTGAAGGTGCAGTGGGCATGTTATCCCGGTTTCATGCTCAGGCCAAGCCGTTGGCGGGAGGCATCCACCTGGAGGATCCGCACTTGTACACTTTGGCCAGGTGAGAGTACATCCTTGATCGATTGGTTGGGTTCCAACGGGATTTCCGAGGCATGGATCAATCCCTCCAACCCCTCTTCGAGGCGTGCGAAAGCGCCGTAGGGCACCAGCACCGTCACCACTGCCGGCACGATCCCATTGATCGGATAACTCTCCTGAGCGGTTTCCCACGGATTGGGCATCAACCGCTTCAGGCTCAGGGCAATCCGGCAGCGTTCTGGAGCAACTTCCATCACCAGCACATCGACTTGCTGCCCGATTTTACAGATCTGGTTGGGATGGGATACGCGTCCCCAGGAAAGCTCGGAAATGTGGATGAGGCCTTCCACGCCGCCCAAGTCGACAAAAACACCGAATTCGGTCACGTTCGTCACTTCACCGCTCAGTCTTTGCCGGACCTGGATCTTGTTGAAAAGTTCCGGGCGCTTGCCTGGCTCAGCCCGGGCTGCACGCTCCGAAAAAACCAGACGGCTTTCTTCCGGAATACATTCGATGATCTTCAAGCGCAGTGTTCGGCCTAGATAAGCGCAGAGATAATCCTCGCGACAATCTTCATCAGATTGGTAAGGCAGTTCCACCAGATGAGAGCAGGGAACAAAACCGTTCAAGCCCTCCCCTTCGACCAGCACCCCTCCCCGATTGTGGCCTGTTACCGTTAATGAGACAATTTCATCCTGATGATAAAGCAATGCGGCCTTTCCCCAATCGGATGGAGGTTTTCCTGGCTCCTCCGCTTTTTGATTTTTTACGGCCGGCATGGATGCCCGGCTTTCTTCTTCTGCCAGAACAGACGCCCACCAACCCTCATCCTGGGCTGGCATATCCTGTTCGGAATAATGGATGGGTACCATTACATTTATCCAACCTCCTTCCCGTTTACGCGCACCTGCCTCTGCCGTTCCATATCAAGGATGACCCGCGCCACTTCCTCGATTGCCACACGTTGCTTGCGGTAAAGGTCCGCCTCTGACATTGACAGACGGGTCGCAACCTCGCGGACCTTTCTTCCCTCGACGAATTTCATTTCAAGGATATTGAAAAGGATCCATTCCCCGGTAAAACGCCGATCCCCATCCGGACGGACGTTGTCCATGGCCTGGCGCAGAATGGATCGTAAAGCATTGGCAGGGTTATCGTTGTGTTCCTTAAATACCTGCTGGACGATCTGGAGGTTGAGCAACGGATTCTGGGTCAGCTTCGGGCCGCCCCAATAGTGCGTCAGGGCATCCCGCACCCATTCCGCCATATCCGATTCGGGAGGCAAAGTCTCCTCCAAAAGGCTGGTCTTGCTGTCGTAACGCCCGACCGCACGCAGTCGCTGGAACATATCCACCTGCGGGCGCAAATCTTCGAGGGAGCGGAAAATACTCCGCTGCAGTTGGCGGTCTTGCAGGGCCACCAGTGCCCGGTGGAGCAGCAAAGTAAGCGCCTGGCGCTGTTCTTGTAAGATCACCTGGTCCGGTTGGTGGACCACCCCTAGCAAACCCAACAGGATTGGTGAACCTTCCATTGTCTCCGGCGGCTGGTGCAGCGGGAACAGCCAATATTCCCCCCAGGAATACTCATCGCCATTCCCGTTGTCTTCGCGTTTGACAACCTGTAATACCTCTGAAAGATTCGCTTCTTTGATGAACGGCGAGTTGCCAGCAGCCACCACCAGTGACAATTCCTCTCCATCCAAAGCAGCCACGAAAGCAGCCGGCGATTGCAAATGATCCCGGACGGCCGCCAAAACTGCCTCCAGGAACTGTTGCAGATCGTTTTGAGTGATCAATCGCTCTTCCAGGTTCTGCAGCAGGGCCAGGTCAGCCCGGTCACGGCCGAAGAAAATAAAACGCTCCCAGATTGGCGCCACCAGCGTTATGGTATGCTCCAGCAGCAACACCGTGGCTACCATCACAGCCGGAACTGCCGCAGAGTAGGTTGTCCCGAAAAGTTCGCCGCTACGCCGGACGATTGTCATCACTCCCAGGGCGGTGCTGGCTACCACCGGACCGCGCATAATCCATTTAAATAAGCGGCTTTTTACCACCCGGTCGGGCCAGGAGACGCCAAAAAAGGCCACCGCATACGCCATGAGAATGATAAGTCCGCCGACAAATAAATTGCTGGCGGTTGCCATTCCCCAGAACAGGAAGGGATAATTGGCAGCCAGGCTGGAGCCATATAGAAGGTACGGGAACGAACCAAGCGCCGGCGCGGAAGCCCCCGCCAGCAGGTAGATCATTCGCCGGCGTCCTGAACGGGTCAGCGTCCGTCGATAGGCCCTCCCAAAATTGATCCATGCCAGCACCATGATGAGGACATAATAGGCCGTAAAGATCTCGGTCCAGGCCGTGCGTTGGAGGTATGGTGCAGGCTTTGCATCAGCCACCATCGGACCAAGCAGGTAGCCATATGCCAGGAGCAGAATAAATATGGCGGAGATGGAATACAACAGCCGGACGAAAATGCGCCGGCGCCCACGCGACGGAAGACCGGTCGTCACCAGAATGGCATCGGACAGGTGCAGATACGCCGGGGGCAGGAAGATCACCCCAAACCACTCCAGGTGCAGAAACAGCCAGACCACCTGGGGAGTGTTGGACGAACTCTCCAGCGCCTCCGATGTAAAGACCGTCACCACGCACAGAAGAATGATTGCAAAGGAACGCGCAACCCGGTCACGTAAATTAAAAGACAGGGCATACAGGAATAATGAAAAAGCCGTGATGGCAATCCCGGCAGTGAAAATTTGATTGACAGTAATAATCCCCGTCAGTAAATCCTGCATCCAACCGCTAAGCATACAAACCTTTCAAATTACCTTTTCAATAACTCGGAGAGGCCTCCCCTCCCCGCTTTGTTTGGATGTTTCCTGTCTTTATATTACCGGATCGTACGTCCAAAGAACAAGGCGATATCCTGGGATTCGTAATACAAGTCATTATACCCGCAGAATTCATACCCGAGTTTCCGGGCCAGGCAGATCGACGGGTTATTCTTGGATGCCATTTCCATCAGCGCACGGCTATTCTTGCGATCCACTGCCCAGGCTTGCGCCGCAAGAATGAGAGCCATGCCGACGCCCTGACGCCTGAAACGGGGGGAGACGACAATATCTGTCAGCCAGGCGGTGTGCGGCAGGATCATGTCGTTAATGCGGATGTAACCGACCACCTGTCCATCTATCATTGCCACCAGATTGCCCAACTTGCGGTTCCACGTGTCCGGCAGGGCTGAAACCGGCCGCGGATACGGAACGGAGATCGTATGCGGCAGCCGGATCTCCCGAAATATGGCCCCGAGCTGACCTTCCTGGCGTTGAACATCCATCTGCCAGACATACTCGGTTTGACAGGCATGGTCGATCGCCATCAGGAGGTTTATCTCGGTGGCAACGGCCGGACGTATCTCAACTTCAGGCATACTTCACCTCACTTGCCCTTGATCCGTATCGGGATGATACAGGCGGGCAGCTCATTCCCTTGATTATCGGTGACCACCAGGCGTACCTGGTAATCTCCTGTCGCAATCGCAGAGGTATCCCAGATTCCAAGGTCGCCACCCTGGACTGGTTTACGGCTGGCCAGGATGGCGGCCCAATTATCTGACCCGAGTGGAGCAAACTCATATTTATAGAACCCGAAGTTGGGAATGGTTGCCGTCCCTTTCAGGTTGATAACGCCTTGGATCTGGTCGCCTGCCTTGGGCGAGGTGATGTCAATCTGCCCAGGTATGCAGCCGGTCGCAGCGGCGGTTGGTGTGCTGGCGGGTGTGCCTGCCCCAAGGGTTTCCACCAATTCGGGTGGGAACGTGCTGGTGGGTGTCAAAAGAGGATTCATGGTCGGGGTGGCAAGCTGAGAGAGTGCCGGGATATTCGGGACCAGAAAAACCACCAGGACGAATTCTGCAAATGCCAAGAAACCGACCAGCACCAGGGCGGAGACTGCCTGGCTCGTGTGGCGGTGGGCAATTTCGCGTTCCAACCCGTAAGTCGCTCCATGCATCTCCTTGCGCGCTTTTAGCAATCCACGGATGCCGAATAAAGCTCCCAGGGTAACCAGCGAAAAGATGAGCGTGGCCCAACGGATAAAAAAACTCAGGACCGCTGCCATTCCGCCCCGGTCAAAGTGCCTTCAGTACGCCGCGGACGAGCGTTTCCAGTTTTGGAACGATCAGACTGCCTGCCGCAAGCACCTCTTCGTGCGTGGTGATGGTATTCCCGTCCAGGTTGGCTTTATTGCTGATCCCCGAGAAACCCAACACGCGTGTCCCACCGTGGCGCGCCACGATCACCTCAGGGACGGTGGACATGCCGACCGCGTCCGCTCCAGCCGTGCGCAGGAAGCGTAAATCGGCCGGGGTTTCGAAGGATGGCCCGCTCAGGCCAACATAAACACCCTCGTGCAAGAGGGTATTATTCTCCCTGCCAACTTTCCGGGCTATATCACACAGATTCCGGTCATACGCCTGGCTCATATCCGGGAAACGTGGCCCAAATACATCCAGGTTCGGTCCGATCAAAGGGTTCAAACCCGCCATCCCGGCCAGATTTAAATGGTCGGTAATAAGCATCACGTCACCGGGCTCAAAGCCCGGGTTGATCGCTCCGGCCGCGTTGGTCACGATCAGGATTTCAATCCCCAGGCGCTGCATCACGCGCACGGGCAGCGTCACCTGGGCCATATCATATCCTTCGTAAAAATGGATCCGCCCCTGCATCACCAGTAATGCCTGCCCATCCAATCCGCCGGCGAGCAGGCGCCCGGAGTGCCCGGCCACCGTGGACACCGGCCAGCCGGGTAATTCAGAATATGGGATCACCGTCGGGCTTTGGACTGCTTCTGCGAGAGCCCCCAGTCCCGTTCCCAGGATCAGGCCAATGCGCGGCTTGTTCTTGATTTTTGCACGTACCACCCCGGCAACGCGGTCAATCTCTTCCACGCTGATGGACATCCCATCCTCCGAAATCCATAAAAATACCGCTGAATGGATAAATTATAACTTAACTCCGGCCGCTGCACACCATTCCGCAGGTTTGAGGGCTATTTTTTTCGCAAAGCCAGGGTCCGGGGTATTGACTGGCGGCGAACCCGTCAATTAATACCCCCGGGATCCCTTCTCTTCCCCGCTCTGGGGGAAGGGCAGGGTGTGGGGATTGAAGCAAAATCAGACATCGGTAATGTCCGTGTCCGAAAGCATCAACCCGGTTAAGTTTAAAACCAGCTGTGGGTTCGAAAAAGCGGGAATTATCCCAATCCGGCCACCACCGCGCGGATTACTGCGCAGGTCTTTTCCACCCCTTCATCATCGATCCAATAATGGGTTACCAGGCGATATTGCCGCTCGCCGGTCGCCCCGACCAGCACACCGCCTTCTTTCAGCCTTTCGATAAACTCATCGGTGGTGCACTTCACCTCCGCTGTCAGCGAAATAAAAACCATGTTTGTCGCCGGCATTCCCAGGTGGAGGGTGATACCCGCCACTTTTCTAAGACCATCTGCCAGCTTCTTCGCCCTGGCATGGTCCTGTACCAGGCGCCCGGTCATCTGCTCCAGTGCAATGATCCCGGCGGCCGCCAGGATGCCGGCCTGGCGCATCCCGCCGCCCACCATCTTGCGCAGGCGCTGCGCTCTGGCGATATATGCCTTCGACCCGCACAGCACCGACCCGACCGGAGCGCATAAGCCCTTGCTCAGGCAAAACATGACCGAATCCGCCGGCCCGGATAGTTCACTGGCCTCCACTCCCTGGGCTGCTGCCGCGTTGAAGATGCGCGCCCCATCCAGGTGCACAGATAGGCCGCGCGCATGCGCAAACTCCCCCATCTGGCGGGTATATTCCGGCGTCTGGAATACCCCGCCGCAGGCGTTATGCGTATTCTCCAAACAGACCAGCCGTGTGACCGGTTCATGCGTATCATCCGGGCGGATGGCTGACACAACATCTTCCAACCGCAGCGAACCATCCGGCTGGTTGGGCAGCTGGCACGAATGCACACCGCCCAATACAGAAACACCGCCAGCTTCATGCAGGTAAGTATGATTCCTTTTGCCGACGATCACCTCATCCCCACGCTGACAGTGCGCCAGGACACCGATCAGATTTCCCATCGTCCCCGAAGCCACAAACAGCCCGGCCTCTTTGCCCATCCTTTCGGCAGCCAGCTCCTGCAGGTGGTTGATGGTGGGATCTTCCCCGTAAACATCATCACCCACCACGGCGTGTGCCATGGCATCTCGCATCTCAGGCGTGGGTTGGGTGACTGTGTCGGAACGCAGGTCGATGGTTTCCATGGGCATCTCCCTTCTTACTTCTCACATCTTACTTCATCCAATACTTTTTCCAACTCCTCCGGCAGCCCTGCTTCAAATACCCTCGGCTTGGACTCGCCAGGCAGTACGATTTTCAGCCGGTGTGCATGCAGAAAATGCCTCCCCAACTCCATCGTTGGTTTCTTTTTCCCGTATATGGTATCTCCCACCACCGGGCATCCCAAAAAAGCCATGTGCACGCGGATCTGGTGTGTCCGCCCGGTCAGCGGATGGACTTCGATCAGGGTATGTTTGTGGAAACTTTCCAGTGTTTTATATTCACTGACCGCCACACGGCCCTTTTCCAATGGGACCACCGACATCCGTTTGCGGTGGGTGGTGTTGCGTCCGATCGGAGCTTCCACACGCCCGTTCGGCGTGGGTGGTTTACCATCCACCAGTGCCAGGTAGACTTTCTCCACCGTGCGGGTGCGGAACTGGTCTTGCAGCCAGCGATGGGTTTGTTCGTTCTTGGCAATCACGATCAGGCCGGAGGTATCTTTATCCAGCCGGTGGACGATGCCCGGGCGTTCCTCACCGCCGATGCCTTCCATTTCCGGAGCATGCCCGAGGGCAGCCTGCACCAGCGTGCCGCGGTCATGTCCCGGCGAGGGGTGCACCACCATCCCGGCAGGTTTGTTGACCACCAGCAGATCCTCATTTTCGAAAATGATTTCGAGCGGGATGTTCTCGGCGATCAACCTGCTTGGGACAGGCGGCGGGATGCGTATCGCCACCCGCTCTCCAGCTTCCAGGTCCCGCCCGGTTTTCGTGACCGGTTCACCGTCCACGCTGACGAAACCATCCCGGATCAAACCCTGCAGCCGTGAGCGCGAAAACTCCGGCAGGCAGGCGGTCAGGAAAACATCCAGGCGCTGGTTCTCATCCTTTTCAAAAAGGAAAGTCTCCAGCCGGTCACTCACCCTTTGCCTCATTCTCCGGCACAGGCGTTTCATTCTCACCCGGCACGGACGCCCGGGCTGCCTGGGCAGCGAGGCGGCGCTTTTCGTTCCGGTCAGTGATCCAGACCCCCAATATCAGCACCGCCACCCCCACCGAAATGCTGGCGTCGGCGATGTTGAAAATGGCAAAGGTTCCTACGGAGATGAAATCCGTCACATGCCCGAACTGAAACCGGTCCACCAGGTTGCCGACTGCCCCGCTGAATTGCATGGCCAGCGCCAGGCGCAGCCACCAGTCCTTCCGGGAGGTGCGCGGCAGGTAGTAGAGGATTACCCCGGCAACGATGATCGCCAGGGTCATGAAGATCAGGTTGCCGTTTTGGAAAATGCCGAAGGCGGCTCCGGAGTTGTACCAGTAACGGATGCGGGCAAAAGGCAATAACCAGACCAGCCATGTGGGCAGCCAGTCACCGCCCAGCGGGATATTCGTCCGCACCAGTACTTTCGTCCATTGGTCGAGGCCAATGATAAGCCCCGCGATCAGGAACATGATCACGTAGTCTTTCCAATAATCCTTTACGAAGCGGACAATCGAGCCCAGGTTGAACCGCCCTGGCTGCATCTCAGGCGGGATAACATCCATTAGTTTTCTTCCTCCGTGATATAGACGCGCGGCACGCGCGTATTGATGTTGGTCAAGATTTCGTACGGAATGGTACCGGCCCAATCAGCCAGGTCCTGGACAGTGATCGCACTGCTTTCCGCCTCACCGATCAAGGTTACTTCATCGCCGTTGAAAGCCGAATCGGCCTCGATATTGACCATCATCTGGTCCATGCAGACCCGCCCCACCTGCGGATATTTTTTACCGCGTATGATCACCTGCGCCTGGTTGGACAGGCTGCGGAAATACCCATCCCCATACCCGACCGGCACCGTGACGATGCGCACCGGATGGTCGGACTGCCAGGTGGACCCATAACTGACCGGGTGCCCGGCCCGTACCACTTTGAAATAGACCACGCGCGATTTCCAGGCCAGCGCCGGCTGGATCACAACCGTACGGTTCACTTCCGCGGCCGGATAAACCCCATACAGCATGATGCCGGGTCGCACCATGTCGTAGTGGCTCTCTGGAAGCTGCAGGATCGCCGCCGAATTTGCCATGTGGCGCATGGGCATCGGCAGGCTGTTCTTCTCATAAAACTGCAGCACTTCATTGAATCGTTCCATTTGCAGGCGGGCATGCGAAAGGTCGGAGGCTTCGGCATTGGCAAAATGCGAGAAGATCCCTTCGACCTCGACATTTTTGCAGTGAAGTGCAGCCTCCTGTAACGTCTGGGCGCTGTAATAATGCACCCCGATGCGCTCCATGCCGGTGTCTATTTTCAGGTGGACTTTTGCCCTGACGCCCATCCCGGCCGCCACGCCATCGATCTGCTCCAGGCGTTCCACCGAGGAGGCTGTCAGGGTCAGGTCATGCTGAAGGTACTGCGGCACCTGGTCGCCCCAAATCCCGCCCAGGACGATGATCGGTGTGGTTACTCCCAACTCGCGCAGGAAAATCCCTTCCTCCAGAACGGCCACGCCAATATAATCCGCCTGTGGACCAAGCCGCTTGGCCACCTCCGCCAGCCCGTGTCCGTAGGCGTTGGCTTTGACAATGATCATCACCCTGGCAGGTGCGACATGGGCGCGGACGGCCTGCAGGTTCCGGCTCAAACGTGTCAGGTTGATCTCGGCCCAGGTGGCGCGTACGGCCTCGCTTTTGGCAATGACAGGCTGGTTGATTTGCATGGGGGTGATTGTACTGCTTCTTGGGAGTTTTTGGAAATTTTGCTGCGTGGCAAAGTGCGCGATTTAAGCTATAATCACGGCGCTGTTCGGAGAGGTGCCAGAGCGGTTGAATGGGACGGTCTCGAAAACCGTTGTGGCCTTCGGGCCACCGTGGGTTCGAATCCCACCCTCTCCGCTTTTTCTATATAGAATAAATCCGTCCCCTAAGAAAAGAGCGAAAAGACCAGGATCCGTGTCATGATCGTGGATGACCACGCCGTCGTCCGTTCTGGGCTGGGGGCCTTCCTGGCGGCAGCCTCGGACCAGGACCTAGTTGGCGAGACGGCGAACAGCGAGCAGGCCGTCGTGCGCGCCAATGCCATCGGGGCACACTTCAAGGTCGAAAGCATCTCCGGAGAGGGCACACAAATCTCTGTGAAATTGAAATGAAAATATATCGAAAAAATGGGGGTGAGTGTCGCTTTATCAGCCTTTGTTATTCTGTTCTACAGTGATGACGATTTTTCCTTTGGCATGCACTTTTTCATAATACCGGAAAGCCTCAGTTGTTTTACTTAACGGGT
>CAWDYX010000007.1:0-16848 GCA_963806575.1 uncultured Chloroflexia bacterium
GGAGAGCAAGTCTGGTTCCGTTCCAAGATGGTAAGGAGTGAGTTTATTCCTGTACAACATATTCTGATATTACCTTGTCTTTGACTTGAACGATGGATAATGCGGGATTAAATTGTCCAAGAGTCCATGCTCGTAAACATACTTTTAGGGTTAATTATGCTGCCCAAAGCTCGAACTCGGCACCCACTGATTAATTGCCGTACCGGAAGTTGCCTGCTTCGCACATGTGGTGGATATAGAATCTATCAGGGGTTACGAGACCTGGTCGGCGAGGCAGACTGGCTTGAGGCAGGCAGGAAATCCAACGGTTCTTAGAACAACCGAAGATGCAGGCTTTGTCCCACCAATTTCTATATTTCACCAAGTTTATATGTTACAGAACTCAGTGACAACTGACACTTGAATTGAAATTCACGCCGCTCTACAATGAAAATAAGCACTTGGGGAATGGGTTTGTCCTGCATGGACGAGGTTGTGGAAGAACATAACCCCTTAATTGGTAGTGAGGGAATGACTTTCACGAAAGGAGGTGTCTCGAGAGAGATTATTCTATCTGTACGCTACTCCTCTTTACACGGCTTGGAGAAAGGAAAAAGTGGATGAAAACAGTTTTTGTACATCCAGAACGTTGTATTGGCTGCAAGCAGTGCGAATTTGCCTGCGCAGTGGCCCATTCGCAAACGAAAAATCTCTTCCTGGCCGTTTTTGAGTCCCCCACGCCCAAACCACGCATCCACGCTGAACCGGGCCTGGTAATGAACACCGCCTTCCCCAATAAGTGCCGTCACTGTAACCCCGCCCCGTGCATGTCCGTCTGCCCGACAGCCGCCATTCACCGGCCTGCTGATTACCCGGACATCGTTTTAATCGAGGCGCGCAAGTGCATCGCCTGCGGCATGTGCGCCATGGTCTGTCCCTTCGATGTGCTCACCTACTACCCTCTGGGGGTCGCACCCGAAAGAACCGCCGTGGCAGTCAAGTGCGATGCCTGCATCGACCGTCAGCGGCAGGGACAGATACCAGCCTGCGTGGAAGCCTGCAAAGTTACCGCGCTTGAATTCGGGGATATCAACGAATTAACCAAATCAGCGCGCACGCGTTATTCCGAGGCCGTGTCGGTCGCATTGGGAGAGGTCAGCCCCCAGGTGGTGGCTTTGCCCGCCATGGTGGAACTCTGGCGCGGTTACGGCGCAGCGGTGACTCATTTGAATGCCAACGGCAAGAAGAAAGGAGCGTGAACCATGACCACATTCAGTGGCAATGGATTCAAAAACAAGAGCATCAATGCCGATACGCACGCTATGCTCGAAGTGGCCCGCCAGCGCGGCATTGAAACCGTTTGGGACCGGCTGGAGAAACAGCAGCCCCAGTGCGGCTATTGCAATTTGGGAACGAGTTGCCGCATCTGTGCGATGGGCCCATGCCGCGTCGATCCGTTCGGCGATGGGCCCCAGAAAGGTGTCTGCGGAGCGGATGCGGATATCATCGTGGCTCGCAACCTGGCTCGCATGATCGTAGGTGGCGCATCGGCCCACTCCGACCACGGGCGCGACATCCTGGAGACTTTCCATCGCGTCGGTGAAGGCAAGACCGACGTTTACACAATCAGCGATGGCGCAAAACTCAAACGGCTGGCCGCCGAGTATGGCCTCTCTACCGAGGGCAGGAGCGACCAGCAGATCGCCAAGGAACTGGCCTGGGAGATAATGGAAGACTACGGCATGCGCCGCGATAAACTCCCGCTTGGCAAACGCGCCCCGCAAGTTCGTCAGGATTTGTGGGATAAGGTTGGCGTCTACCCGCGCGGCATCGATCGCGAGAACGTCGAGATGATGCACCGCACCCACATGGGGGTGGACAATGACTGGGTCAACATCCTCCTGCAGGCCGTCCGCACCAGCCTGAGCGACGGTTGGGGCGGCTCGATGATCGCCACCGAACTATCCGATACGCTCTTCGGCACACCCACGCCCAAGATGTCGCAGATGAACCTGGGTGTGCTCAAGGCCGATATGGTCAACATCATTCTGCACGGCCACAACCCGATGCTCTCGGATGTGATCGCCGTGGCGGCCCAGGATCCTGAGCTGCTCAAACTGGCGCATGAGAAAGGCGCCAAGGGCATCAACTTGGCCGGCGTGTGCTGTACCGGCAACGAGGTGCTAATGCGCAAGGGCATCCCCATGGCGGGCAATCACCTGATGCAGGAACTGGTCATTATGACCGGTGCAGTGGAAGCGATGATCGTGGACTACCAGTGCATCATGCCCGCCGTTACCGAGACTGCCAAGTGCTTTCATACCAAGGTCATCAGCACCTTCGACAAGGCCAAATTCCCCGGCGCGGAGCACATCAGTTTCGACCCGGCGCGCGGCCTGGCGATCGGCAAGGAGATCGTCCGCAAGGCCGTTGAGAACTACGCCAACCGTATCCCTGAAAGGGTGTTCATTCCGGTTGCGTCAGTGCCGATGATGACCGGCTTCTCCATCGAAGCCATCCTCGGTGCGCTGGGCGGGACGCCTCAGCCATTGATCGATGCCATCGTCAAGGGCCAAATCCGCGGCGCGGCCGGCGTGGTAGGCTGCAATAACCCCAAGATCAAGCAAGATCTCGGCCACACGGAATTGACCAAGCGGTTGATAGAGAATGACATCCTGGTTGTGGTGACCGGCTGCACAGCGGTCGCGGACGGTAAGGCCGGCCTGATGGTGCCCGAAGCTGCCGAGTTGGCCGGCCCGGGCCTGAAAGCCGTTTGCAAAGCGCTCGGCATACCGCCGGTGCTGCATCTGGGCTCGTGCGTGGATAATAGCCGCATCCTGGTGCTGGCGGCCGCCCTGGCCAACACGCTCGGCGTGGATATCAGCGCCCTGCCACTGGCCGGAGCCGCACCGGAATGGTACTCTGAGAAGGCAGTTTCCATCGGCACGTACGTGGTCGCTTCAGGTATATTCACCGTGCTAGGGATCGCTCCGCCGGTCTTTGGCAGTCCGAACGTCGTCAAATTGCTGACCGAGGGACTGGAAGGCGTCTTCGGTGCAACCTTCGCAGTAGAGCCAGACCCGAAATCGGGCCGCCGTCCTGATCCGCCGTCACATCGAGAAAAAGCGCGCCGGCCTCAAACTGCCTGCTCTCGACCCCGATAAGATCGGCATGCCCGAACCTGAACTGGCTCTGGCGTAATTTCTCCCTGAACGCATGGGGAGAAGGAGGCGCATATGAAAATCGTGATCATTGGCGCCGGGCCGGCCGGTGTGAGCGCCGCGGAGACCTTCCGGGCTTACGACCACCAGGCCAAAATCGTTATGCTCAGCGCCGAGCCATATTTGCCCTATTCGCCGCCGGCCATGGCCGACCACTTCATTACCGGCTCGAACCTGCACCTCTGGCGCAGCGAAGACTGGCCCAGACAAATGGGCGTGGATTACAAAAAGGGCGTGGAGGTCACCCGCATCAAGCCTGAGGCGCGCCGGCTGGAAATGCGGGAGGGTCGGGCAATCCAATATGACCGCCTCATCATCGCCACGGGTAGCCGCCTCTACGCGCCTGTTGCGGGATCCGACATGCCCGGCGTACACAACTTCAAGTCGCTGAGCGCGGCGGAGGCGATTGTCGCCAAGGTAAAAAGCGGAAAATCCAGGACCGCAGTCATCGTCGGAGCAGGGTTTATCGGCATGGAGATCGCTCTGCTGCTGCGAGAGCTGGGTGTGACCGTCATACAGATCGAGATGCTCGACCAGGTCATGTCCAGCATGCTGGATCGGGACACCGCCGCCATCGCCCTCGATCTGATGCGTCAGCGCGGTGTGGACGTGCGACTCAAGACCAAGGCAAAAGCTTTCGTCGGTAAGCGGAATGCCAAAGCCGTCCAACTGGACTCGGGTGAGGTGCTGGAGAGCGACATCCTGATCGCCGCGACCGGTGTCAAGCCCAACCTTGACCTGCTGGAGGGCAGCAACATTTCCTACAACTGGGGCATCCGTGTGGACGACCATCTGCGCACCAACGCTCCCGATGTTTACGCAGCCGGAGATGCGGTGGAAGTGCCCGACCGCTTGACCGGTGAAACCTACGTACATGCGATATTCCCCAACGCAGTCGAGCAAGGGCGCGTGGTTGGCCTTAACCTGGCTGGCTACGATGTGCGCTACGAGGGCGGTGACCGTATGAACAGCCTCAAACACCTCGGCCTGCCGATCATGGCTGTCGGGTTAAAGGAAGGTGACGAAATACTGCAAGCGAAGCAGAACGGCAGCCTGCGTACTATTTACCTGAAAGACAACCGCCTGGCAGGCTACCAACTCGTTGGTGACATCCGCGCGGCTGGAAATCTGCACGCCTTGATGATCCAGGGTAGCGACGTGCGTTCCCTCAAGCCTCATCTGCTCGATCCGAATTTCGGACAAGGCATGCTGGTCTGGCAGGCGATTGCGCCCTACGCGTGAGCTCCGCACCTGGAGCGTAAAGCTGGCGACTTGGACTCCAGTAAAAATAAACATAGGCCTGTTCTCTCTTTGAGAACGGGCCTCTTTGGTATAATCCGCCTCCTCGAAAGGGACGTTTCTCTTCTGGTACCCAGCAAAATCAAAGGACACGCAATCATGAAACTTGCCATTACAGGTAAAGGCGGGGTAGGTAAAACAACTCTGACGGCGCTGCTCGCGCAGGTTTATGCAGACAAGGGGCGGCAGGTTCTGGCTGTGGATAGCAGACCCATCTCCGTGCCTGGCTGGTGCTCTGGGATTTCCGGACGCCTTGCGCGCTCAATTGCATCCCATCGCTGAGATGGACGAACTGATCGAGGAACGCACCGGAGCCAAACCCGGGACAGTGGGCGGTTTCTTCACTCTCAACCCGCGCGTGGACGATATCCCCGAACGCTTCAGCGTTCTCCATCGGGGTGTGCGTCTGCTTGAAATGGGCGGTGTGGATGTAGGCGGATCTGGCTGTATTTGCCCTGAATCGGCCATGCTCAAGACGCTCTTCACGCACTTGCTTTTCCGCAAAGATGACGTGCTCTTGTTCGATATGTACGCCGGCGTGGAGCACCTCGGCCGTGCCACGGTGGACTTTGTAGATGCCATGCTGATCGTTGTCGAGCCGACCCGGCGTTCGTTGGGCACTGCCGGACAGATCAAGAAACTGGCGCAGGATATAGGTTTGAAGCGCTTGTATCTGGTAGGCAACAAAGTCCGCAACGAAGACGAAGCGAAGTTTCTCGCAAACGAAACCCCAGGTTTGCCGATTTTAGGTTACATGCCTGCCGACCTGGCTGTGCAGGAAGCCGATCGGTTGGGAATTCCGGTCTATGACCATGTGCCAACATTGAGGGACAGTGCAGAACAAATCGTTTCCAAGCTCCTTGTCGGAGTTAATGAATACCAATGAGGCCTAGTGACAGGAAAGTTGAGATCCAATCCCCGGTTTGACCTCCTCTATCCGCCGGCATGGAGGAGGTGGCTGGATCAACGACAATTTCATTGGCTAGCCTGTAGTGCCTGCCAATGATTTTGTTTATTCACTCAAAAATGCAATTCTGGAACCTATGCCCTAACCTACACTTATTAACGAAAAACCCCGTGATGGCAAAATATGGGGTTTTTTTAATTCAAACAATGCTATATATGGTGGGCGCAAAGGGACTCGAACCCCTGACCTTCTCTGTGTAAGAGAGACGCTCTAACCAACTGAGCTATGCGCCCGATCTGAAGCTTTCACGAATATTGAAAGGATTCTGGGGTATTGGCTGGCGGCTTTACCGCCAGCCAATACCCCAGACCCTAAAATTCGAAAAGCGCGCCCGGCGGTACTATTATACCGAGATTTTGGCATGTGTGTTACACTTTTATGGAAGAATGGCTTTTGGAGGATTTTATGCGCATCGTGCGTTATCAATATAAAACCGAAACGCCCTGCTATGGTTGGGTTCTGGACGATAAGGTTGGTCCGATCGTCGGGAATATCTTCGACGAGTACCGCCGGCAGGAAGTGGCACTGCCGCTGGCGTCTGTGCGCCTGCTGGCACCGGTTCAGCCGTCAAAAATCGTCTGTATCGGACGCAATTATGCGGAACATGCCAAGGAACACGATGCCGATGTCCCAAAAGTACCGCTGCTTTTCTTGAAGCCGCCCTCCTCGATCACCAACCCGGGCGAGGCAATCATCCTGCCGCCGCAAAGCCAACAGGTGGAACATGAGGGTGAACTCGTCGTCGTAATTGGAAAACGTGGAAAGAACGTTACCGTCGAGGCAGCCCAGGAATATATCTATGGGTACACGGTGGGGAATGACGTCACGGCACGCGACCTCCAGCGCAGTGACGGCCAGTGGACGCGGGCCAAGGGCTTCGACACGTTTTGTCCCTTCGGCCCGTGGGTGGACACCGATTTCGATCCGTCCGACGCCGTCATCACCTGCCGGGTCAGCGGCCAGCTGCGCCAGATGGCCTCCACCGCGATATGGTCTTCAATGTGAACATGCTGATCGCCTTCATCTCTTCAGTGATGACACTCGAACCCGGCGACCTGATCTTTACCGGGACCCCGGCGGGCGTCGGTGCGCTCCAGGATGGCGATGAGGTGGTGGTGGAGATCGAAGGGCTCGGGAAACTGGGCAACCCAGTGCGTGCGGAATAAACGGATGAAGAGAATATTGCCTGTGATCTTTTCCCTGGCCGGATTGGCAGCCATTCTTTCCGCATGTGTACCGGCGGCAACCCCGATGCCAACTCCCACCCTGTTTGATAAGTACGGACAGGCGCTCATGGATGTGCCTTACTGCAGCCCGGACGGCCAGCCGCAAAAGATGGACATTTACTTCCCAAGTTCGGGCGGACCGTGGCCGGTGTTCCTATACGTGCATGGCGGCGGCTGGGATAAAGGCGACAAGGCTGAAGGAGCAGGCTGGAAATCGCTGAACGGACAGGGCTACCTGGTGGTTTCAGTCAACTACCGGCTGGCGGCCTACAATGTCAAATTCCCCACGATGATCGAAGATGTGAAATGCGCCGTCCGGTACCTACGGGCACATGCCGGCGAATACAACCTGGACCCAAAGCGGATCGGCGCGCTGGGCGTCAGCGCCGGCGGACACCTGGTGGCGCTGCTGGGCACCTCGGATAAGAACGCCGGCTGGGACGTGGGCGAATACCTGGACCAGTCCAGCCAGGTGCAGGCGGTGGTCGCGGAAGCGGTCTTCTCGGATTTCAGCCTGACGTTACCAAACAGCATGCAGATGGCGGTCTATTTTGCCTTTGGAGATTTCCCGGGCACGGCTTCTCCGATTGACACGGCGGCCAGCCCGGTCACGTACGTCACACCGGATGACCCGCCCTTCCTGATCATCCATGGGGAAAAGGATGGTTATGCCCCGGTGGAGCAGGCGGAGACGCTGGATGCCAGATTGAAGGCGGCGGGGGTTCCGTCCAAGCTGGTGATCGTCCAGAACGGCCAACACGGGCTGACGAGCGCGAATGAGGAGCCGACCGTGCCTACGGCGCAAGAGATCAACCAGATCATCCTGGATTTCTTGAAAGCCAATCTTATGAAATAATAATTGCAATGAAAAATGGGTGGAGAGCGGTGCTTTGCGCTGATTGCCCCTATTTTTCACTTTTTTTTTCTTATATCGCTCTAATAGCAGGCCCTTCCTGCCCATGCTATAATCCCCCCGAAAGGTTCTTTCCATGCTCCAGAAATTTGTCAAAGTCTTCGGGGGTGACCCCAATAAACGCGAAATCGAAAAGACCACCGACACTGTGGAACAAGTCAATGCGCTGGAAACGGAGTTCGAAGCTCTCAGCGATGAGGCCCTGCGCTACAAAACTGACGAGTTCCGTAAGCGTCTGGCCGATGAAGTCGAGGGCATTGAGGAGGATGACGAACGCCGCAAGGTCGAGCAAGCCACGCTCAATGAGCTCCTTCCCGAAGCTTTCGCAGTGGTGCGCGAGGCCGCCAAACGGACCATTGGCCAGCGCCCTTACGATGTACAGTTGATCGGCGGGCTTATCCTGCACCAGGGCAAGATCGCCGAGATGCGTACTGGCGAAGGCAAGACGCTCGTTGCCACGCTGCCACTCTACCTGAACGCGCTGACCGGCCGCGGGGTCCATCTGGTGACGGTCAATGATTACCTGGCCCGGCGGGATGGCCGCTGGATGGGCGCCATTTACGGCTTCCTGGGTCTTTCGGTTGGAATCCTGCAGATGGCAGCCGCCACCGAGAATGGTAAGAAGGCTTTTCTATACGATCCTACCCGGACATCCCCACGCGAGGACCAGGACGAGATGCGCCTGGTGGAGCGTGTGGAAGCTTATAAGGCCGATATCACCTACGGCACCAACAGCGAGTTCGGTTTTGATTATCTGCGCGATAACATGGTCATGCGCGCTGAAGACAAGGTCCAGCGCGGTCATTATTATGCCATCGTGGACGAGGTGGATAACGTCCTGATTGACGAGGCCCGCACTCCGCTGATCATCTCCGGCCCGGCCTCGGGTGACGTGGATTGGTATGGGAAAATGGCTGTGCTTGTGCGCCAGTTGAAGGGGGAAGATTACGAGGTCAGCGAGAAGGACCACAGTGTAGCCCTGACCGAGATCGGCACCGCCCACGTGGAGCAGTTGCTGGGTCGGCCGCTGCGCGACCCCGACCGCCCCGAAGACGTGACCCCCGAACAGGCTCATCTGCTCGGCTTTCTGGAGCAGGCTCTGCGCGCCCAGCACCTGTTCAAACGCAACAAGGATTATCTGGTCCAGGGCGGCAAGGTCATCATTGTGGATGAGTTCACCGGGCGGCTGATGCCCGGACGACGCTGGAGCGATGGTTTGCACCAGGCGGTGGAAGCCAAGGAAGGCGTGAAGGTGGAACCGGAGAATGTCACCTACGCCACCATCACCCTGCAGAACTACTTCCGCATGTACAAGAAGCTGGCCGGTATGACCGGTACCGCCCTGACAGAAGCGGAAGAGTTCGACAAAATCTACAAACTGCCCGTCCTGCCTGTCCCCACCAACCTGGAATTCCAGGCTTTTGGGCCGGATGCACCGCTGGTGGAAATCAAGGCCAAAGACGATGACGGCTTTGATTATTCTTATTTTGCCCGCTCCGATGACCCGCAAAAGCAGATCTATTTCTGGCGCCGCAAGGATTACCCGGACGTCATCTATCGGACAGCAGAAGCCAAATTGCGTTCCATCGTCCGTGAAATAGTGGTTTACCATGTCCTGGGACGTCCGATGCTGGTCGGTACAAGCTCCGTCGAAGCCTCGGAGCGCCTTTCGAACCGATTGCGCGCCGAACCCGTCCGCCGCCTGCTGCAAATTCTGCAGCTCCGTAACGTCTGGCTGGAAAAGAATGACCGCTTTGAGGACGGGCGGCTCATTCCGGAACTCCAGCCACTCAATAAACCGCTCGAGCAGCTCCGTCCGGAGGATCTGCGCCCGATGGCCAAGGAACTTGGTCTCTCGCTCAATCCTGAAGACCCGGCCAACCTGAAGCGTCTGCTTACCATCCTGAAATTGGACGAGGCTGACACAGACCGGCTGAAGTCGGTCCTACAGGGGGGCGTGCCGCACCAGGTATTGAACGCCCGCAAACATACTGAGGAATCCATGATCATTGCCGGAGCGGGTGCTTTCGGTGCGGTGACCATAGCCACCAACATGGCCGGCCGCGGCGTGGATATCAAGTTGGGCGGCGACCTGGCCGAGGAAATCCTGAGCGGTGTCAACCGCATTCTGCGAAAAGTCGGATACAAAGACCCTTACGATATGCCCTTGCAGGAACGCCGCGAAGCCCTGCAAAAAGTGGACCCGTCGCTCTATGGCATCTACGAAACCGAAGCAAAATATTTCCTGAACTTTTTCGAGGAAATGGAACGCGTGCGCGAACTCGGCGGCCTGCACATCATCGGTTCAGAACGGCATGAAGCCCGCCGCATTGACAACCAGTTGCGCGGCCGCGCCGCCCGCCAGGGCGACCCGGGTTCCTCGCGCTTCTACCTGTCGCTCGAAGACGACCTGATGCGCATGTTCGGTGGCGACCAGGTCAAGGGCGTGATGGAACGCTTCAGCATCGACGATGACTATCCCCTCCAGGCCCGCCTGGTCAGCAATATGATCGAACAATCGCAGCACCGGGTGGAGGGCGCCAACTTCGATATCCGCAAACACACCCTGGAATATGACGATGTGCTCAACACACAACGCCAGCGCATCTACTCCCAGCGTGACCGTGTCTTTGAAAAGGAAGACCTCGTCGAAGATGTGAACGAGCTGTTGGCCCAGGAGGTCAAACTGCGTGTCAAGGAAGCCAACGAGACCGAGGAGTATTGGCGATTACTGGCCTGGCTGGAACAGGTGCAACCACCGTTCAATGCTCCAGGCGGCATCTTCCCGCCTTTCACTTATAAACTCCTGCTGGATGAACTCAAAAAATCTGATCAGACCTCGCCACTGCTCTGCGTGCTCTGGCCTTACGTGCCATCCAGGCCGATCAAGACCACTTCCTGGCAGCAACCCTGGACCAGATAGATCGCGCCGGTCTGGACCTGAAGAACCAGATTGACGACCGGATCGATAGCCTCGATACCGCTCTGGATGGCCTGGCTGACAATCTCGAAACCGAAAACCGCCGCCCGAATGTCATTTTGGAAGAGCTCTCCGGGCTGGTACACGTTCCTTTCCGATTGGACTCAACTCAGCTGACGCAATTGGCCAACGATCCAAAAGATCTGTCCGGTGACTTGCGTGCCCAGTTGGAGGCATATGTCACTTACACGACAATCACCCGCCTGGCCAATACCATCGAGTTCCGCCTCGGTGAGCCGCTTGGCCTGAATCCGGCTGACTTACAGGAGCTCGATTGGAATGATGTGGCAGGTCAGATAGAAGAACGCGTCCGCCAGGCGCTGGCAATGCGCCAGGAAAAACTGGTTGGACCTGATGGACAGATACCCCGCGACCTTGAATCTGCTCTGGAGCATTTGCCCGAACGCGATGACCAGACCAAACTGCGTCTGCTCGGGTTGATGTCACAGGGAACCAGCACCTCCTTTGATGCCAGGACCCATCGCCAGGTGCGCCAGGTTTTCACCCGCCTGCATTATATATATCTGGCCGGAGAGCTGCTGCGCAATTCCGACAGCCAGACTCTGGAAGAGGATGTGCTGGACCACCTGCAAAAAGCCCAGCAGGCGCAGCGGCGCGCCTGGGGTGAAAGTGAAAGTATCCGTCTGGGAGAAAATGCCCCGGCAATCCCGGCGGAAGAATTGGGCCACAGCATCCAGACGCAGATCTATCGCCAGGTTTTGCTCGGAGCGATAACGGAACTGTGGGTGGACTACCTGACACGCGTGGAAGCCCTGCGTGTATCTGTCGGATTGGAGGCTTATGCCCAGTCAGACCCGCTTGTAAAATACAAGAGTCAGGCTTCAGAGATGTTCCAAAGCTTGCTAAGCGATATCCGCGCGGCCGTCATCGGGAGAATCTTCCTATACCAGCCGCGCGCCGCTGTTGCGCAAACCGAAACGGGCGAAGGAACAGGGCGCCGCCCCGAACCTGCCGTCTCGCATCGGCTTGCCGCCGGGGCGCGTGGCACGAACGGTACCGAGGTATCAGGAAGTGGGGCCTCGTCCTCCAGTCCATCCAAAACAGGTCAGGCCCAAATTTCAAGCAAGAAGCGAAAAAGACACAGGCACTAGTCCAGTGGAAAATCTGAAGGATTATTATTTCGCCCTTCCCAAAGTGGAACTCCACCGTCATCTAGAAGGCTCTCTGCGCCTCAGGACGATGCAGGAGATTGCGCGTGCACAGGGTCTCACCGTTCCAACCAGCACCGACAGTCTGAGCAACCTCGTACAGGTGCAAAAGAGTGAACCGACCACGTATCAGAACTTCCTGGCAAAATTTTCAACGTTGCGTTTGTTCTATCGCTCACCCGAGGTCATTTACCGCATAACATCCGAGGCGGTGGAAGATGCGGCGAAAGATAATGTCCGTTATCTGGAATTACGATTTTCGCCGGTGGCCTTGAGTCGGGCCGAGCGTTTCCCTTTGGGCGATGTGATGGACTGGGTGTGCGAGAGCGCTCTGAAAGCAGCCAGAGAATTTGACCTGCAGGTGGGACTGATTGTAAGTATAAACCGCCACGAGAGCGTGGAACTGGCCGAGCAAGTGACCTGGCTGGCAGTCGCCCGCCACGGCCGCGGCCTGGTTGGGCTGGACTTGGCAGGAAATGAAGCTGAATTCCCGGCCAAACCGTTTACGGGCATCTTCCGGGAGGCCCAACAATCCGGGCTTAAATTAACCATCCATGCCGGGGAATGGGGCGGGGCAGCCAATGTCCGCGAAGCGTTGGAGCTATTCAATGCCGATCGAATAGGCCATGGAGTGCGGGTGTTGGAGGATGAGTCAACCGTGGCGCTGGCAAGGGAACGTGGTGCTGCTTTCGAAGTTTGCGTTACCAGCAATTACCAGACCGGGGTCATTCCAGCCTTGACGGAACACCCGTTGATGAAAATGTTGAAAGAGGGTATAAATATTACCCTCGGCACCGACGACCCGTCCATATCCCAGATTACCCTGACGGATGAGTATCATCGTGTCTGCGAGGATATGGATTTGTCACAGCCGAACCTAAAGGAATGCATTTTGGCTGCGGCAAAAGCCGCTTTCCTATCTGACCAGGAACGGCAGAAGCTTGTTGATGAGCTTGAGATAAAATTGATCTACTCCAACCATGGATAATCCCGCCTTTCAAAGGCAGGGGCCGGAGGGCATCCGAAAAGCTTCCTGGTGCCTTTTGTTCTGTGTGCTTCCCCTCATCCCCACCCACTCCACCCTGACGGGCCCTCGTCCCACAAGGAAAGGGGCAGGGATGAGGAAAGATCACCCAAGGAGTTAATATGGTTCATGATCTTTAAACTCACGAGACATACTCAAGATTGGGAATAAGCACTATGTCATCTACCGCCTCGATGCACTGGAGAAGACCGGTCTTACCCGGCTAGACAAACTTCCATATTCCATCCGTGTCTTGCTTGAGGCAGCGCTCCGTCAATGCAACGGGATGGAAATATCCCAGGATGACGTGGGTCAGATCGCCAGATGGACACCGAAAGGCGTTCGTCCCGGCATCCCTTTCCTCCGGCACGCGTGATCATGCAGGATTTTACCGGGCTCCCGGCGATAGTGGATCTGGCTGCCATGCGAACTGCCATAGCCCGGCTGAAAGGTGATCCGAAATCGATCAACCCGCTCGTGCCGGTCGACCTGGTCATCGACCACTCGGTACAGGTGGATTTTTTTGCCAATGCGAATGCGCTCCAGCGAAATGTAGAGATGGAGTTTCAGCGCAATCATGAGCGCTATGCGTTCCTCAAATGGGGGCAGAAGTTTTTTTCTAACTTCCGTGTCGTTCCACCGATGACCGGCATCGTCCATCAGGTCAACCTGGAATACCTAGCCCAGGTCGTTTCAACCAAACACGTGGAAGGCGAATTGTTCGCCTTCCCCGATACGGTTATTGGCACCGATTTACACACCACGATGATCAATGGTTTGGGTGTGCTTGGTTGGGGAGTGGGCGGCATCGAAGCCGAAGCGGTCATGCTTGGCCAACCGATGGATATGCTCCTGCCGGATGTGATCGGTTTCGGGCTTCACGGAAAGCTCAAGGAGGGAGTCACTGCCACCGACATGGTCCTGACCATCACCCAAATATTACGCAAGAGAGGCGTGGTGGATAAGTTCGTCGAGTTTTTCGGCCACGGACTTGAAAATATATCTCTACCTGACCGTGCCCTGGTGGCGAATATGTCCCCCGAATACGGAGCGACGATGGGCTACTTCCCGGTGGATGCCGAGACGCTGCGTTACCTGCGTCTGACTGGCCGTAAAAGCGAACAAATCGATCTGGTTGAGGCTTATTACCGGGAACAGGGGCTGTTCAGGGAGGCCGACAGCCTACAACCCGAGTTTTCTGAAACGCTTGAGTTGGACCTGGGGTCGGTTGTTCCGTCCCTGGCCGGACCGAAACGGCCACAGGATCGCGTTTCTTTGGATGCGATGAAATCCGTGTTCCAGAAAGCCCTTACCGCACCGATCAAAGAACTGGGTTATGGGCTCAAGCCAGAGGCAGCGGGTCGCAAGGGGAAGGTCGGTACCAACGGTGGGTCTTATGAAATCGGCCATGGTGCGGTGGTCATTGCAGCGATTACTTCCTGCACCAACACCTCCAACCCTTCCGTGATGCTGGCGGCGGGCCTGCTGGCCAGGAAGGCCGCCGAAAAAGGTTTGAAGATAAAGCCGCATGTCAAGACGAGCCTGGCACCCGGTTCACGGGTGGTGACGGACTATCTCACGAAGGCAAAATTGATTGAGCCGCTCGTCAAATTGGGCTTCAACGTGGTTGCTTACGGCTGTACCACCTGTATCGGCAACAGCGGCCCGCTGCCGGGTGAGATTGCCAAAGCCGTTACCGGATCTGATCTCGTGGCAGCGGCGGTCATCTCCGGCAACCGCAACTTCGAGGGGCGTGTCCATCCCCTTGTGAGAGCCAATTATCTGGCCTCGCCGCCTTTGGTTGTAGCTTATGCATTGGCAGGTACGGTCAATATCGACCTGTCCACCGAGCCAATCGGGATGGGCAGGGATGGGCCGGTCTACCTGAAAGACATCTGGCCGACCGCCCAGGAAGTGGCTGATTTGGTGGCGACCAGCGTGGACAAAGGCATGTTCGAGCAGCGCTATGCCAGTGTATTCGAAGGCTCCAGACTGTGGAAGGATATCAAAGTGTCGGGAGGCGAGCTGTTCCAGTGGGACGATGCATCCACATACATTCATCATCCACCATTCTTCCAGGACCTGACGCTGGATATCCCATCCATCCAGAACATCACTGGCGCACGGGTGCTGGCCCTTCTGGGTGACTCGATCACGACCGATCATATTTCCCCGGCAGGCAATATTGCCATCGACAGCCCGGCTGGCCGTTTCCTGCAAGAGCACAATGTTCAACCGCGTGATTTTAACTCGTATGGTGCGCGGCGAGGGAATGACCTGGTGATGGCGCGCGGCACTTTTGGCAACGTCCGGCTGAAGAACCTTTTAGCCGGGGGAAAAGAAGGCTGGTTCACCCGTTACTTCGGGCCGGACGGTGAGAGGTTTACCAACAACGAGGAAACCACCATCTTCGATGCGGCCATGGAATACCAGGCGCAAGGGATCCCCAGTATCATCATCGCCGGCAAGGAATATGGAACGGGCTCCAGCCGCGACTGGGCGGCGAAAGGTCCGTTATTGTTGGGAGTACGGGCGGTGATCGCCGAGTCGTTCGAACGGATCCACCGCTCGAACCTGGTTGGCATGGGGGTGCTGCCGCTGCGCTTCAAGGATGGCCAGAATGTCGAATCGCTTGGCCTGGATGGCAGCGAGGTTTATGATGTCGAAGGTCTGAGTGATGTCATGCTGCCAAAATGCGAGCTGACCATCACAGCCAAGAAAGCCGATGGTTCGGTGGTGGCTTTCAATGCTATCGCGCAGTTGAACACGGCAGTGGAAGTGAACTATTATCGGAACGGGGGCATCCTGCAAACCGTCTTACGAAACCTGTTAAAGTAGGAACTGGGGCGGCCCATTGGGCCGCCCCAGTTCTATCTACCACAGATAAGGCGATCCGTCTAAGCCCTCCCGAAGCCTGGATCACAAGCATAATATGGGTGAAATTTATTGGGCTACCCAGGGATGTGGATTATCTCCATCCCTGCACTTCCATAACTGTGGATCACTCCATCCATGCGCAGGCGGGCGTCCGATTGATAAAGGGACCGAACCGTTTCGATATCAGGTACATCACTGGAGGTCAATCCGGCAAGGTGGTCGAGGAAATTCAAGTCATCCGGTTCGTTCACTTCCGGTTTCTCGATAATTCCCCAGCAGTCCCAAGGTAAAAGTTCAACCTTGTTGAGCGCGGCCACGTCGCGGATAAAATCCCCCCGCACGAATCCCAGTCCATGCATGTCAAAGATACCGAAATTATCCGGGTCGGCCTGCCCGCTCCGGCACAATTGCCAGGCCTTGCCACCCACGATGAACTGGTCGCGCGGCACATCCAAAGGATCGAAATGAATCTTCAACACCTCGCACTGCAGCGCGTCCAGTTGGGCATCCACCAGAACCCAGCGCTGCAGATCCGCATTCCAATACTCGGCAACCCAGTGGTCTTCATAATGGCCCGGGATGAAGTAAGCGCCGAACCCGCAGCGAAGGCGCGCCGGGATGCCCTGATGCCGCAAGATGGACACCAACAGCAACGTAAAATCCCGGCAGTTGCCCACGATCTTTCTTTCAAGCGGACGGGTTTCTGTCAATGGACCCGGATCCAGTTCCAGTGTGTGCGTTAACCGGCGTTGCAGAGTGCGCAACTGCACCTCGGCCTTGCGTTCCTCGGACAAATTGAGTCCATAGCGCTCTGCCCAGAAAATATGGACGGTTGTCCCTTGCACGATCCTGCAGAGTTCATCGATGCTGGTAGGCAGGCCATCCAGAAGGTGGGCATAGGGTCCAGGATCCGTTAATGGGGAGGTTTGAACGAAAAAAGCCAGATCATTCTTCATCTGGGACTCCCGAGGGTCTTTCCATGACTACTGAGACTGCTGTACCTTTCCGAAAAATTCATCCTGTAATTTCTGGGTTTCTGTATCATCCTTGATCACCCGGATGATCTTTGCTAAATCTTGAGCGCGGTCGGTCAGCCAGCGTTCGCCTTTTTCGGCCGTGGCGGGATGTCCATCCCCGCAGTAATGGGTCGGGTGATCGGCGTACCACCAGATGCCCATGTCCGTGCCCAGGTC
>CAWDYX010000008.1:0-14862 GCA_963806575.1 uncultured Chloroflexia bacterium
CCGCTTAATATCGGAGCGACGCACTGGGCTGGTTGAAAGTTTGGCTGTAGCAGTTGCAACCCGAAGAACTGTTAACCAACCCCCAGGATCGTCCTGTGGAAATGCCCGAATGGTTGCGTCAGCCTGGCGAAAAGCCCACCGAGGCTTCAGAAGTTCCAACAGAGGAGGTCATTGGTCTTGTGAAACTCTCGCTCGAACCCGATGGCTTGCCGGTCCTGGACAACAGTAACCGGCTTACCCGAGGACGAGCAATGCCTATGCGGGAAGAAGGAAAACCTTCCGAATTGCCAACAGAAGAAGCTGCGAAGCCAGAGGTTCAGCCTGGTGGTGGTGAGGCGGATATGATATCCTGGCTCGAGCGGTTATCAGAGGATCAGGAATCGTCACTTAAGGAAGCTTTGCCAAGCCCAGAAAAAATTCCGGAGGCGACAGCGGATAAGAATCAACAAATTTCAGATACGCAACCTACGGTTAAGTTGACAAAAAATCGACCCCTGTCCCATCAGAACCGGCTGCAGGTGAAGATATTACGATTACATCCTGGCTAAGCAAGCAAGATGTAGAAGAGGCTTTGGGTAAAGCAGCAGCTGAACGACTGAATGAAGAAAGACCGACCTCGCCTGCTGTGGAATTGCCTGACTGGTTAAAAGACCTTGAAGGACCGCCCATACCGGTTGTATCTCCAAAAGCTGTCGAAGATTTACCGGATTGGTTGCGTACTCCCATAGCACCAATGGAACCAGAAAAAACCTCAGAATTTGAAGTGCCGGCCTGGGTAGATGAAAATATACCGAGTACAGGACAGGCTGTTCCAACGATGCCAGAAGAATGGATCCCGGCGGAGACAAAACCGGTTGCAGGTATAGAGCCTGGGACAAGTGCAGAACCTACACCGGTCGAAGAGAATCTGCCGGCTGCCGAACCTGTCTCTATGAATGAAACGATACCAGCTTCCGAAACCAAACCAGCTGCCGTGCCTGAACAAGTATCCGAACCCGCCACGTTTTCGGTTCACTCACTGTTGCACCCACCGACCCTGAAACAAACCGGCATGCTTTCTGCTGTTCCGGAAGAGGATAAGGATGCAGAGCTTTTATCCGACGCCCAGACAATCCTTGATCAAGACTCTTTGGACGAGTCGATGAAACAGTATACGAAACTCATCAAGAAGGGTCGTCTCTTGGATGAAGTAATCCACGATCTACGCGAAGCCATCTATCGTTATCCGGTGGATGTGATTATCTGGCAAACTCTTGGGGATGCCTACATGCGTGCCAATCGCTTACAGGATGCCCTGGATGCCTATACCAAGGCTGAGGAATTGTTGCGGTGACGCATAACAGACCGATTAGCAGGTCTTTGGGAAATCGCTGCCGTAGTTGGGTAAAATGATAAAATCGGACCTCGGGGTTGTTCAAACCTCGAGGTCATTATTAAAAATCGGAGAGGATCTCATGGAACAGACCCTGGTGCTCGTAAAACCCGATGGTGTTCAACGCGGACTTATTGGCGAGGTCATCGGTCGGCTTGAACGACGTGGATTGAGGATGGTTGCCGCAAAGTTCATTCAAGTGAGCCAGGAATTGGCCGAGACGCATTATGCCATCCATAAGGGTAAACCTTTCTACAAAGGGTTGATCAAATACATAACCTCTGCGCCAGTCATGGCGATGGCCTGGGATGGACCAAATGCTGTAGCTGCCATCCGCCAGACGATGGGTGCCACGCGCCCAATTGAGGCTGCTCCCGGTTCCATTCGACACGATTTCGCCCTTGAAGTGGGTCGCAACCTGACCCATGCTTCTGACTCGGTCGAAAATGGTGAAAGAGAGGTGGCGTTGTGGTTCGGTCCAAGCGAATTGGTAGATTGGAAGCGCGACACTGATAGATGGATCATTGAGAAAGGTTAGTGAGGAGTAAATCATGACCGAAGTTTTTTTCCAGAAAATGGCGCAAAGCATTCTTGATGGTGATTCCGACGCGGCAATTACCCTGGCAAAACAGGCTATCGAGGCCGGAGTAGACCCTTTGGAGGCAATTTCCAAAGGTTTTGTGGTGGGCGTCAACCAGGTAGGTGAAAGCTTTGCATGCGGGCAGGCCTTCCTGCCTGAACTGGTCATGGCAGGCGAAGCGATGAAGGCTGCAGTCGCTACCCTGGAGCCCGAGATGCAGAGGCGAGGCACCACCCGCCAGGTCTTCGGCAAGGTTGTACTGGCGACCGTCGAAGGTGACATCCACGAAATTGGTAAAACGCTGGTTGGGACGATGCTTGCGGCTTCCGGTTTCCAGGTTTACGACTTGGGCGTGGATGTCCCTTCTGCTAAAATCATCGAGAAAGTCAAGGAAGTGGATGCAGATCTGGTGGGCCTGAGCGCGCTACTTACAACAACCATGGTCAAGCAGAAGGAAGTCATCGATGAGCTAAATAAATTGGGACTGCGCAAGAGAGTTAAAGTGATGGTGGGAGGTGCACCGGTAACGCGTGACTGGGTACAGAAAATTGAAGCAGACGGATACTCGGAAGACGCCATCGGTGCGGTCGGACTGGCCAAGCAACTGGTTGGTGCAGCCTGATCTAACCCGGAGCCTGCCATGGCCAAGATGATCAAATCCATCACCAACCCGAAATTGCGCCTGGAAATCCTGACCCCACAGGAGATCAGAAAGATCCATGATGCCACATTGTGGATCATCGAAAAAGTTGGCATACGTTTCCCTTCCAAACGCGCCCTGGAAATCTGGGCTGCCAATGGGGCGGAAGTGGATGCTGGTAAAATGGTCGTCCGGGCCAAAGCGGAACTTATCGAAAAAGCGCTGAAAACCTGTCCACCGGTCTATCCACTGGCGGCTCGCGATCCGCTGCAGGATCTATCGCTGGATGGCAACCACGTTTACGTGGGAACGGATGGTTGCGGGGTGGAGGTAATCGACATCCATACCGGTAAGCGGCGGGTTACTGGACTGCAGGATGTGCGTGACATCTCCCGGATTGCCGATGCGACCGAGGAAGTAGCCTTCCACTGGGTACCGGTTTCTGCCCAAGATACGCCGCCGGAGACGCGCGGATTGCACGAGATCAAGGCTATTTGGGAAAATTCCACCAAGCATGTTCAGACAGAGTCCATTTATAGCCAACGTGAGGCGCATGCAGCCATCGAAATGGCGGGGCTACTTGTCGGAGGCAAGAAAAAGCTGCGACAAAGACCAGTCCTTTCGCTGATGCAGTGTTCTGCTTCGCCACTAGGACATGATGGCGGCAGCCTGGAGGCTGCGCTGGTGGCTGCTGAATATGGAATCCCGACCGGTTTTATGACCATGGCGGCGAACCTGACAACGGGTCCGGCCACGCTGGCGGGGAACCTGGCGGTCGGCAACGCCGAAGTCATTGCGGGTACAGCTTTACTCCAAATGGCATTCCCCGGTGCACCCGTCTTCTATGCGGCCGCCCAAACTGCTTCAGATTTGCGAACAGGCGCCTATACAGGCGGTGGTCCGGAGGACTTTCTCTACGGAGCAGCCACGAACGCGTTATCAGATTTCTATCGAATTCCTCTTTCCATGGGTTCCTTTGCCACAGGTGCCAAAGAGCCTGACTGGCAGGCAGGAATAGAGAACAGCTTATCCACTTTCATGGCGAGCATTGTCATGTCAGATATGCTGTTGGGGGTTGGGTTCCTGCATGGCAGCCGCATCTGGTCGTTTGCCGAGATGATGATGGATTGCGAAATCTATTCCATCATTCACAAGACCATGCAGGGCATTGTTGTAGATGACGAGACTCTGGCGCTGGATACCATCGCGGCGGTAGGTCCCGGAGGTAATTTTCTCTCGCAGAAGCACACCCTCAAGCATATGCGCGACCTTTTCTTACCTCAATTCATGGACCGGCGTCCGTATAATGAATGGGAAGCTAAAAAAGATGATGCACGTGACTGGGCACTTGCAAAGGCCCGTAAAACATTGGAGACTCACCAACCAGACCCACTTGACGGAAAAATCAGTACTGAAATGGCGAAAATCATTGCGTCACTCGAGTCGAACTAGATTCCAATGCAGCCCAAACTTGAGCTACTCACACCAGACATAATTGCCCGCATCCTGGACGAAGCGTTCCAGTTAATGCAGAGGCCGGGGATAAAAGTCCAATCTGTCCCGGCGCGAAAGTTGCTCACAGCCGCCGGTGCAAGTGAGGATGGAGAGGTGGTTCGTATCCCAGAAAAAATCATTCGCAAAGCACTGGAAACCACCCCGGAAGAGTTTTTTCTATATGACCGGTTTGGACAACCGAAGGTCCGTTATGGGGGCGACGCGGTGCATTTTGACCCGGGATCATCCGGCGTCCATATCCTCGATCCGGAAACCCTGGAACACAAGAGCTCATATACCCCGGATTTGGTGCGCGTAGTCAAGGTGGCGGAGATGCTGCCGCAATATGCTGCCCAGTCCACCGCCATTGTCTGTAACGAAGTACCAAAAGCCATTGGGGATTTGTATCGCCTGTACATCGTCCTCATTTTTTCTCAAAAACCGATTGTAACGGGCTCGTTCATCGTCCAGAACCTGGCGGTAATGTTTGATATGTTGGCCTTATTTGCCGGAAGTCGTCAGGAATTGGCCGATAAACCGCAAGCAGTCTTCGATGTCTGTCCATCCCCGCCGCTTATATGGAGCGAGTTTGGGGCAGACAACCTGATCGAATTGGCGCATGCGAGCGTGCCGGCACAACTTATTTCGATGCCACTTGCCGGGGCGGCTGCGCCGGTGACATTAGTCGGTTCGGTTGTCCAGCATGCAGCCGAGAGTCTGAGCGGGATCGCCATTCACCAGCTAGCCAACCCGGGCGCACCAATCGTCTGGGGAGGGGCGCCGGCCATTTTCGATATGAGGCATGGCACCACACCAATGGGAGCCATCGAGACAGCCATGATCGACGCGGCTTATGCACAGGTCGGAAAATCATTGAACTTGCCTACGCACGCATACCTGGGGGCATCTGATGCCAAGATCGTGGATGCCCAAGCTGGACTGGAAAGTGGCATTTCAGCAATGATTGGAGCTCTGGCGGGTATCAACATGATCTCAGGTGCCGGGATGCTGGATTTCCTGGCCTGTCAAAGCCCGGAAAAACTGGTAGTGGACGCCGAGGCGATTGCCATGGCACAACGCCTGCTGGCTGGGATCGAGATCCGAACCGAGACCCTGGCGACAGACCTTTTCGAAGGAATTAATTTCAAAGGCGATTTTCTAAAGCAAAAAATCACGCGCGAGCTGTTCTCAAAAGAACAACATTTACCATCATCTGTCATAGATCGCGACTCCATCCGAGGTTGGCAGGCCTCCGGCAGTCCCGATGCCTTTGCCCGGGCAAAAGCACGCACCCGGGAGCTATTGGCTGCTTATGAGCAACCACGTTATTCACCCGAACAAGAGCGTGAGTTGCGGACGATGGTCGAGAATTTGGCCCGAAAGGCCGGAATGGACGCTCTGCCAAAAACCCACTAACTGTTTACACTTTCAGGATTGATTTCGACTATTCTGGTGGCGCTTTTTTTACCATTGGCTCGATAAACAAAGGAGGAAGAATGTCACGCAAATCTGTCTTGTATACCGTTTTGGCAGTCCTGATCATTGCCAGCCTGGCCCTGGGTGGCTGCACGAACACGGCACAGACTTCAACAAAAAAAGTGGCAACGCTGATTTTCACGCAAGAGCCCGAATCCTTGAATACGATGTACACGAATATGTATTTCTCCCAGATCCTTCAACAGGCTTATGATGTGTGGGCTTGGCAATATGACGATCAGAACAAACCCTATCCCGTCCTCGTGACCGAAATACCAAGCATTCAAAACGGTGGTATCGCCGCGGATGGCAAGACCATCACATTGCACCTTCGGAACGATATCATCTGGTCGGACGGGCAGCCGATAACTTCGGCGGATTTCAAGTTCACTTACGAGATGTATATCAACCCCAAAAATGCCGTGTCAACCACTTATCCATACAGCAAACTTGCCAGCATTGAAACCCCGGATGCGCACACTGTGGTGATGAAATTCGCTGAGCCGTTTGCTCCATGGTTATCCTTCTGGAAAGCCCTCCTTCCTGAACATATCCTGAAGCCCGTCTTTGATAAGGACGGCACACTGGATAATGCTCCCTGGAATAAAGCCCCGACTGTCGGGGCGGGGCCATTCGTGTTCAGTGAGTGGCAATCCGGATCATTCCTGCGTTTTGTACGTAACGACAAGTATTGGGGCAAAAAAGCCAATCTGGACGAGATTTTTATTCGCATCGTACCGGACGATGCTTCTCAGGTAGCGGCTCTCAAAACAGGAGATGGCGACCTCGGTATCTTTATCGCCTATCCCGACATCCCGGCACTCGAACAAGCCGGTGTAAATATCGTCTCTGTCAATTCAGGCTACAGTGAAGGTTTGTACTTCAATCTGGGCGACAAAGGTCACCCCGCCCTTAAAGATGTGCGCGTTCGACAAGCATTGGCTTATGGGATAGATCGTTTTAAGATGGCCAAAGACCTGCTGCTTGGAAAAACCCAACCAGGTGCATCCTTGTGGGATAAAATGCCTTATGTGGATCCCTCGCTGAAACCATATCCGTACGACCCGGCGAAAGCCAAACAATTGTTGGACGAAGCTGGCTGGACAATGGGTGCAGATGGTGTCCGCGAGAAGGATGGCGTCAAGTTGGATCTGCGCTATGGCACCACCACCAGGGATGTACGCCAGAACGCCCAGGCGATTATTCAACAGGAGCTTGCGAGCATTGGTGTGAAGGTGGAGTTGTTGAACTATGACAGCGATATCTTTTTCGCCAGCTACGCAGATAAAGGCCCAACTTATTCCGGCGCTCTCGACATCTATGAGTGGTCAGATGTGCCCACGGCTTTCCCTGATCCGGATATTGCCTACTGGCTGTGCAGTGAGATCCCCAGCGATCAAAATCCGCAAGGTGTGAATGCACAATTCTTATGTGATAAGAAGCTGGACGGTCTCTTCCAGGTGCAGACAACACAGGTGGACTTCAATCAACGCGTTGCAACCTTCCATCAGATTACCAAGCTGATGTATGATCAAGTCTACTGGTTAAGTCTGTGGCTGGACCCGGATATCTGGGCACTCAGCAAGCGGCTGGAAGGCGTCAAACTTTCGGGCGCGACACCTTTCTACAACATAGGAGAATGGAATATAAAGTAAGCAAAGACCTTAATCCTTCCTGATACTGGATGTTGCAGGCCCAAGTCGTGCCTGCAACATCCTACCTGTTTCGCGGAAATATCCTATGACCCGATATATCATTCGACGATTTTTGCAAGGAATACCGCTGATCTTCATCGTCAGCATTATCATGTTTGTTATGCTGCAGAATATGGGTGATCCGCTTGCCACGATGGGCGGACGCTCGGTTACCCGCCGCGAAGACCGCGAACGGCTCGCCCGCCAGTTGGGGTTGGATAAACCAATTCTTGTGCAATATGTATACTGGCTAGTCGGGAATGATTGGACCAAGGTGGATATTAACGGCGACGGGATTGCTGAAACGCCCGGCATCCGGAAGGGTGTTCTGCGCGGCGATTTTGGGAATTCCCTTGTAACTCGGCAACCCGCCATGCAGTTAATTCTCTCGCGCCTGCCCAACACCCTGCTCCTTATGTTGGTATCAGAACTGGTGGTTGTGCTCGGGGCGCTGTTCATCGGCGTATATTCTGCCCTGCGGCAATACTCGTTTGCCGACAACCTGATAACAACTTTATCGTTCATTGGCTATTCCATGCCGATATTCTTTTTGGCATTGGGAGCCATGTATATTTTCGCAGTCAACTTCAAAAGATGGGGATTGCCGTATTTACCGACTGTGGGTATGTTCGATCCACAGGCCGGTCCTACTTTCTGGCAGCTGATCACTCATATGATTTTGCCTGTTGCTGTGATCTCGGTCAATAGTTTTTCAGGCTACAGTCGCTATATCCGAAGTACGATGCTGGAGGCCATGAACCAGGACTATATCCGCACAGCGCGCGCCAAGGGGCTGCCTAGGCGTGAAATCGTTTTTATCCATGCCTTGAAGAATGCCTCGCTTCCGATAGTAACCGTGGTGGGCCTCGACCTGCCTTTTCTGCTGGGCGGTGCGCTGGTGACCGAGAAAATCTTCGCATGGCCTGGAATGGGGCGTCTTTTCATCGATCAAGTGTCGCGCGGTGATACACCGGTCGTCATGGGGATCATGATAATGATCGCCGTAGCTGTAGTATTCTTCCAAATCCTCACTGATGTCGTGTACGCCTGGCTGGATCCACGCATTCGCTTCGTTTAGGGTTACCATGACAGTTGCATCTCCTTCACCTAATGTGCTTTCGATAAAGCCGCTCACTTTGGATGCGTTGGAGGCTCCGCCTCTCTCGCTGAGTAAAATGGCCTGGTTGAAATTTCGACGCCATAAAATGGCGCTTGTCGGAGTGGGCATTCTGATCTTGATAATCTTGTATTGCACAATTGGGAGCGTCGTTTTTAGCGAAAAATATGCCAACTATAACGATACCAGCATTGCACTGCAATCGCCTTCACGGGCGCATCCCTTTGGCACGGACGTGATAGGGCGCGACATCCTAGCACGCACAATTTATGGCGGGCAAATTTCCCTGTTGATTGGTCTCACTGCGGTGATGCTCGAAACGACACTGGGAATTTTAATTGGAGCTGCCTCCGGCTATTTTGGGGGTCTGGTTGACAATCTTTTGATGCGGTTTACTGAAGCCATCCTCATCATCCCGCAAATATTCCTGCTCCTGGTCATGGCGAAATTCTTCGCGGGCAATATTCCCGACATCACCATCCTCGGTCGGGAGTTGAGCGGAAGTGTGGTTGTCATCATCGCCATCATTGGCCTGACCTCCTGGCCTTATCTGGCGCGCATCGTACGAGCCGAGTTTCTGACGCTTAAGGAAAGCGAATTCGTTCTAGCGGCGCGCGCAACAGGCACTTCCACCTTCGATATCATCTTTCGCCACATCCTCCCGAACAGCATTGCCCCCATCGTTGTGACGGCCACGCTGGGTGTTGCCAATGCCATCACGCTTGAAGCTTATATCAGTTTCCTCGGATTGGGCGTCCGTCCGCCGACTGCCACGTGGGGCAACATGCTCGAAGGCGCCTACAATTATATTGAAACTGCTTACTGGCTATGGTTCTTCCCCGGGCTACTAATTCTGCTCATTGTCTTGAGCATTAATTTCGTTGGTGATGGATTACGCGATGCCCTCGACCCGCGTAGCCGCATGGTGTGAGATTAACATGACTATGTTGCTGGATGTCAAGGACCTTAAGACCCGTTTCCATACAGCGGAAGGGACAGTTTACGCCGTCAACGGGGTTTCGTTCGAATTAAAAGAAGGCGGGACATTAGCCGTAGTTGGAGAGAGCGGATGCGGAAAATCAGTGACAATGATGTCTCTCCTCAGTCTCATTCCCATTCCACCGGGCGAGATTGTTAGTGGTAGTGCTTATTATCGTGGGAAAGATCTGCTCAAATTGAACGAGAACGATTTACAGCGCGACATTCGGGGAAGAGAGATCGCCATGGTCTTCCAGGATCCGATGACCTCGCTCAACCCGGTGTTGTCGATTGGCCGCCAGTTAACCGAGCCTCTGCGCGTTCACCTTAGTTTCCCGCCCGAAAAGGCTCGAAAGAGAGCCATCGAATTGCTTGAACTGGTAGGCATCCCCGACCCAAATAAGCGCCTGGGGGATTACCCGCACCAATTTTCTGGCGGGATGCGCCAGCGGGTCATGATTGCTATGGCACTAGCGTGTAATCCGACCCTTTTGATCGCTGATGAACCGACCACGGCATTAGATGTGACCATACAGGCTCAAATCGTCGAACTCGTCAAGGAATTGCGCGACAAGATTGGTCTGAGCATTATCTGGATCACACATGATCTTGGTGTGGTGGCGGGGCTGGCGGAGCATGTTATTGTCATGTACGCTGGTTACATCGTTGAGAAAGCGGATGTGGACACTCTTTATGAAAATCCGCGCCATCCTTATACTCTTGCTTTGATGGCTGCTTTACCACATGCAGAGAGACGCCGTGAAAGCCGTTTGAAATCCATCCCTGGAGCGCCACCCAATCTTCTGGTCAAACCATCCGGTTGTCCCTTTGCGCCGCGTTGTGAATATGTTTTAGACAAATGTAAAACGCAGAATCCGTCATTGAGGTTGGTAGGAAACGATCATTCCATTGCCTGTTGGGTGGACGTTGAAGGAGGAGGAGCACAATGACCGACTCCCAGCCTCTAGTCGAAGTCAGAAACCTAATCAAGCATTTTCCTGTAATGCGTGGAATCATGATCCAACGCCAGGTGGGGACCGTGCGCGCCGTTGATGGTATCTCCTTTTCAATAAATCCTGGCGAAACCCTCGGCCTGGTCGGTGAAAGTGGCTGTGGGAAGACGACCGCCGGGCGTACGCTGCTCGGCTTGTATCCGCCCACTGATGGCCAGATCATGATTGACGGCCAAGACCTGCGTAAGTCGCGCGGCGCTAGGATGATGGTCATCCGGCGCAAGGCACAAATCATCTTTCAGGATCCTTACGCCTCTCTCAACCCGCGCTGGACAATCAGTGCAATTATCGGTGAACCTCTGCGCGTACACAACCTGCTTTCAAATGAAAATGAGCGCACCGATCGTGTTCGGGAGCTTTTGCGCCTGGTCGGATTAAGCCCTTCACATCTCAATCGCTTTCCGCACGAATTCTCGGGCGGGCAGCGACAGCGGATAGGCGTTGCGCGTGCCCTGGCTTCCGACCCTAAATTCATTGTCTGCGATGAACCAATCTCTGCCCTGGACGTCTCCATCCAAGCCCAAGTGGTCAACCTGCTGGAGGATTTACAGGATCAATTTGGCATTACTTATCTTTTCATCGCCCATGATCTGAGTATGGTACGTCACATCTGTGACAGGGTGGCGGTCATGTATCTGGGCGTAATTGTGGAAATGGGTGACCGTGATGAATTGTACGATCACCCGCTCCATCCATATACCAAGGCCTTGCTCTCGGCTGTCCCAATACCAGATCCTAAAAAAGACCGCGCCCGCCATCGTACCATTCTGGTCGGCGACGTTCCCAGTCCACTAAACCCACCCTCAGGTTGCCGCTTCCACCCGCGTTGCCCGGTCGCGGTCGAAAAGTGTCATCTAGAAGTTCCCGACTGGCGGGAGGTCGCCTCGGGACACTGGGTGGCCTGCCACCTGGTCTAAGGAAAGAAGGCTATGATTGACTTAGGGGCTTTGATACGCGTTCCTTGTGTGGAAGTCGAGATGGGCTTTGACATCTCACCAGACGGCAGGAAAGTGGCCTATTCCTGGAATAAGACCGGCCAGTGGGAGATATACGAAATCTCCCTTACCGGACACCAGTCTCCCAGGCGGGTTTCTGTCGGTCCAGGGGGAAAATTCGGCCCCAAATATTCCCCCGAGGGCTCACGCCTGGCCTACATGGTGGATTTCGACGGCAGCGAGCAGAATCATTTATTCCTGCAAGATTTCATCTCTGGGAAAAACACCGATCTGACGCCAAGAATTTCATTCTCACTCCAAACGAATATTGCCTGGTCGCCGGACGGAAATTCTATTGCTTTTATAGCAGACCAAAACCAACACTTCGATGCTTACGTGATGGACCTGGACAAAGCTCTCATGGCTGGTCAGGAAACGATGACACTCTTTCCGATCCGCAAGATCCTCAGTATCAACCGCCCGGGATGGAACGTCAAATGGTCGCCCGATGGACAGTGGTTGGCAGTAGTCTTTGAAGGCCCTGGCCAGGATTACCTGACTTACCTCGTCACGCCGGATGGAAAGAAAAGCCGGGCGATCATGAAAGACGGGTCACCAATCGACGCCCGCAACCCGGCATGGTCTCCGGACAGCAAGCGGCTGGCTTTTGACTCCGATCTGTCAGGCTGGCATAGCATTGGTATTCTGGATATTGACAAACAGGAGATCACCTGGCTCAAAGGCAGTCAGTGGGAACGCTATTCGCCAGCGTGGTCTCCGGATGGAAAGAATTTGGTGTATGTAGCTGCCAATGGTGGTGAGACCTGGCTGGAGCTGTGGCAGGAGGGTCATTACCCACTGCGAATGCAGCAAATGGAGCCGGGGTTGCACTATTCGCCGGCTTTCACACCTGATGGTGATGCAATCATCTTTTTATTTGATAATCCAGGTCACCCTGATGATCTGTGGGAAATTTCCTTCCGAGAACGAAACCTCCGACAATTAACCCAATCTCTACCGCTGGCATTGCGCAAATTGAACTTCATCATGCCAGACGAGGTAATTTACCCCAGCATGGATGGGGAAACAGTCCCGGCACTGTTATACCGTCCCGCAAACGTGGGTCCTCACACCCCTGCGGTGATCATCATCCACGGCGGGCCTACCTGGCACTTTTCATATACCTGGTATCCGTTCATGATTCACCTCGTCAGCCGCGGTTGGACAGTGCTTGCTCCCAATTACCGAGGTTCCACCGGCTATGGTCGCGAGTGGCAGACCCTCAACCGGTTTGACCTTGGGGGTGGCGATGCGGATGACTGCGCGGCCGGTGCACAGTACCTGGTACGGGAGGGCTTGGCCGATCCGAAACACATTGCTGTCACCGGACGTAGTCATGGCGGGTATCTGACAATGAGTTGCCTGACCCGCTACCCGATGCTCTGGGCGGGGGGATCGGCTGTCGTTCCTTTCCTGAACCTGTTTAACTGCCATGAGGAATTACGCGAAGACCTGAAGCATTGGGATATAGAAAACATGGGAAACCCTGAAGAAAACTACGAATTATGGCGTGAGCGTTCCCCGTATTTCTTCCTAGATCAAATCCAAGCTCCGGTGCAGATTATCTGTGGCGAAAATGACCCTCGTTGTCCTGCCAGTGATTCCATCCATGCCCGCGATAAACTGCTGGAATTGGGTCGCGAGGTAGATTTCAAGATGTACGAGAATGAAGGCCATACCTTTCTCAAACTCGAGAATGTCCTTGATTCAGAAATTCGCCGCGTTGCCTTCCTCGCCCGACTGCTGGAAAAATCATAATTTGAAGACCGGACCAACGGTCTTACTTCGTTGCGGCTACCTTTGTACCCTCTGCCTGCCTTTTAAACCATATGCCATACGCGATCCATCCAATCTACGGAAACGAAACGATGAATGGTTTAGGTTCCTTGAGTTCCAGATAGCGCCGATGAGAACCTGCTTTTCTGACTGCATGGAAGAAAATCCAGACCGATTGATCCAAGTAATCCGGTTGGACTATGAGTAAAGGTGACCTTGATCGTTTTCTCCGCCCGTATGAGAACAAGAAATAGCTCGGCAACCTGAGGAAGCCATGATGTCTTGGAACCTGCTTTCAAATGATGAAGTTGAAGCCATTCACCAAGCAACATTGCGGATATTGGCTGAAATTGGTGTGGTGCTGACCCAACCGACCAGCCGCGCAATCCTGAGCGAGGCGGGGGCAAAAGTGCTGGATAGACAGGTCTTGCTGCCTCCCGACCTGGTGGAGAAGTGTATCGCTCAGACTGGCAAGAGCTCAACCATCAGAGGCCGCGGTGGCATGGTTAAGACTCTTGGCGATGGATGCCTCTATTTTCATAACCTGGGCGGCGCTCCCAACGTCTTCGATACGGCTTCAGGGAAGCGCCGGCTGGCAACAAAAAATGATGTTTGCGACGCCACCCGTTTATTGGATGCGCTGGAGAACTGCCACACCATCACGCCGTTCTTTACACCGACTGAAATCCCAGGCAGACTCATGTCGCTGGGAATGTACCGGAATGCCCTGCCGTATACCCTCAAACCGCTCCAGGGACCAGGTGTACAGCTTGCTGCCGAAGTACGCTATACCGTGAAGATGGCCGAAGTGATCGGTCCACCTGCGGAAATGTTGACACTCAGCATATCGCCGGTCAGCCCATTGAGAATTCCGGACAACGAAGCGGAAGCCATTATCGAAATTGCGAAATCGGGCATTCCATTCGGACCATTGCCGTGTCCCACCGCCGGGACGACGGCTCCATTCTCGATTGCTGGGGCAATAGCTCAGCAGAATGCTGAAATATTGGCTGCCTTGGTATTGGCGCAGCTGGTCCATCCGGGTCTGCCGATGATTTACTGTGGGCGACTGGCAATGATGGAGCCACGTACCGGAATATCGGTGTGGGGCGGGGTTGAAATGGGAATGGCCTCCGCCGGGACCGTCCAGGTGGGTCACCATTATGGATTACCTGTCAACGTATATGGTTTCTCCACAAATGCCCATACGCTGGATGTACAAAACGGCTTCGAGCGAGCCTTGAATGCCATCCTGCCGGCGCTGGCCGGAGCAGATGAACTCTCCGGGATCGGTGAGATGGAAGCGGGGGTGATGGGGTCGTACGCCCAGATGGTGGCAGATAATGAGTTTGCCGGTTCTGTCCTGCGGATTCGGAATGGCTTTGGGGCGGAGGCGGACGCGCTAGCAGTGGATGTGGTCGCGGCGGCAATGGCAACCACACGCAACTTCCTCGGTCAAAAACATACAATGAAATATCTCAAAGCGGGTGAGGTATTCATCACCCGGCTGGCCGAGCGTTCCTCATGGGAGAGATGGGAGACGGGAGGACGACTGGGTCTGGCCGAACGGGCACAGGCAGAAGCTGAGCAGATCTTGCGCGAACACCAGGTCCCGCCGCTAGAGCCAGCGCAGGAGCGTGAATTAGATGCCATCATGGCTGCTGCAAAACATGAATTGGTAAAGTAGGTCAACACAAATATAAGCAATGTCATGGAGAGAGATATAC
>CAWDYX010000009.1:0-17925 GCA_963806575.1 uncultured Chloroflexia bacterium
CCAAGCGGACTAGACTGCTGTTTGGGCCTTGAGAGGTCCTCGTCCTGGGCCACTAGACGATGGGGGCTTTATGCGCCGTTCAATTTGGATCAACGGCATGGCCAATGGTGGCTCGCCTGCACCTGCCCTGCACCGATCGCAGGACGGTGTGGCGTACGAGTGCAGGCAGGCACATGTGATGTCACCTTTGCCAAGCGGGCGTGATTTTATCATCCGCCCACGAAATCGTCAATCAAAAGACTTCATTTTAATTCTGTGACATTCGCTACAGGCTGGCCTGATTCTTTGGTATGATTGCATATTTGGAGGAGAGAACATGCCGAATTTTCGCGCAAAAATTCCAAACCATTTCGACCTGCCACGCCGTATCGACCGGCTGGGTGAACTGGCTTATAACCTTTGGTGGACCTGGAACCCATCCGGCCAGAGGCTTTTCTACCGGATTGATTACGCCCTCTGGGAACGTCTCAGCCACAATCCCTTGCTCTTCCTGCGTTCGGTCGGCCGCACCGAGGTCAACGCTGCCGCGCAGAATCCCATCTATCTGGAGATCTACGACCGCGTCTTCGCCAGTTTTGATGCCTACATGAATGCCAAGGAGACCTGGTGTACCGAAACATACGATGAACAATGCAACCAGCAATGGGCTTACTTCTCGATGGAATTCGGCCTGCACGAGACCCTGCCCATCTATTCCGGTGGCATGGGCATACTCGCCGGGGATTACCTTAAGGAATCCTCTGATCTTGGCCTCCCGCTGATGGGTGTGGGCCTGATGTATGCCGAGGGTTACTTCTCCCAGCGCATCTCCGAGGATGGCTGGCAAGAGTTGATCAATAACCTGCTTAATTTCGAGGAGTTGCCGGTTCTGCAGGTGCTCGATAGCGATGAGAAACCCCTTGCAATTTCGGTCAGCTTCCCCGATCGCACGGTCATAGCCAATATCTGGGAGCTGCGGGTGGGACGTGTGCCGCTCTACCTGCTCGATACCGACCTGGACGAGAATACTCCCGCCGACCGCAACCTGACCCTGCGCCTCTACTGGAGCGACCTGGATTTGCGGATTGCCCAGGAGATCCTGCTCGGCGTGGGCGGGGTCCGTGCCCTGCGGGCGTTGGGGTACGACCCGACTGTCTGGCACATGAACGAAGGTCACGCGGCCTTTCTGACCCTCGAACGGGCACGCGAACTCATTACCAAGGGCTTGACCTTTGAAAAAGCCATCACCAAAACCCGGCATGGCAATATCTTCACCACGCATACGCCCGTCCCGGCCGGGAACGATGAATTCCCGCTCTGGCTGGTGGACAAAAACCTCTCCAATTACTGGCCCGAACTTGGTCTGAATCGCGACCAGTTCATTGACCTTGCCCGCAGTCGGGAGGCCTGGGGTGAGACCTTCAGCATGCCCATCCTGGCTCTGCGTTTCTCGGATGGCCGGAATGCCGTCTCTGAGCTGCACGGGCGCGTCGCCCGCCGCATGTGGAAATTCCTGTGGCCCGAAATCCAGAACGAAGACGACGTGCCGATCAACTATGTGACCAACGGCGTTCACACTGCCACCTGGCTGGCCCGCCGGATGCGCGTCCTGTTCGACAAGTATCTGGGAGCAGACTGGCTCGACCGCCTGGATGATCCCGAGACCTGGATAAAGGTGGACGCGATCCCTGATAACGAATTGTGGGACGTCCGGCTGCACCTCAAGCGCAAGCTGGTATTCTATGCTCTCGAACTCACCCGTCAACGTTGGATGGAAGGCGGCTACCACCCGGTTCAGGCCATCGCCTCCGGCATTATGCTCGATCCCTACGTTCTGACCATTGGTTTTGCGCGCCGCTTTGCCACCTATAAGCGCGCCGACCTTGTCTTCCATGACCTGGAGCGCCTGCTTGAAATCATCAACCGCCCCAACCGCGCGGTGCAGATCATCTTTGCCGGGAAGGCGCATCCTGCCGATGACCCTGCCAAACATATCATCCAGGATGTGTACCGGATCATCAAAAAGGCCGAGAATGGAGGACGGCTGGTCTTCCTGGAGGATTACGACATGAACCTGGCCCGCTACCTGGTCCAGGGCGTGGATGTGTGGATGAATAACCCGCGCCGCCCGAACGAGGCCTCTGGGACTTCAGGGATGAAGGCCGCCTTGAACGGCGTGATCAACTTCTCGGTATTGGATGGATGGTGGCGCGAGGCCTATAACGGTTCCAACGGCTGGGCCATCGGCGACGACCCCGGCCTGGATGCCGAGGTCGAGGATGAAGCAGACGCCACGAGTCTTTATGATGTTTTGGAGAACCAGATCATCCCGCTCTATTACACCGAACGCAACGCCGATAACACCCCGCTCGAGTGGCTGGCGATGATGAAAAAATCCATCCAGACCATTACCCCGCAATTCAGCACACGTCGGATGCTCAAAGAGTATATCGCACGGCTGTATCTTCCCGTCAAGAAATAGGATCAAATCGACTTTGCCCGAAAATATCCGGATACTTCTCCCTGGAATCAAATGCTCCCCATCCGGGGAGCATTTGATTCCAGAAATATCCCTTGCTAGACCTTCTTCAACACTGGCAAGCCATTTGCTGTTTCTTGCACTTTGTATCCCTGGGGCACGACTTCCAAAACTCCCGCTTTCTTCTCTTTGGAAAAGAAGTAAAGCGTCTGGGTCTTGCCTGTCTTCGTTTTGGTTACTCTTGCATGCAAGAAATAAGTGACACCGCGTTTGTTTTTAAAACTGAAAGCCATAGAAACCTCCTTTTGAAAATAGGTTGTGCCGGAAATTAAGCACAATTGGCCAGACAAACTTATTATACAGCATTTGAGCCTCCCAGAACGCCCTTTTCCGGCACTGAAAAACCGAACAACAGGTGCGGTATAATCACGCCCGTGACCAACCCGAAGAGCCCCGAAGAACTTTCGGAACAGGAGTTGCGCCGCCTGTTGCTCGATAAGCGCCACGATGCGCGCCAGAAGCGCCTGGAGCGCTTCCGTCGCAGCGGACGGGCCGTCCTGCTCTCTCCGGATCTGCCGCCGGCTGCCCTGGGTGAATGGCGCACGCAGCCTCCAGTCGATGGAGAGGGCTCACTTACGGATAGACCGGTTGTCCGTCCAGCCCGCAGACGCTGGTATGATGGCATATTGTTGAGCGTTGAAATCCTGGCAGTGCTTGGTTTGGTTGGGCTGATGCTGAACTGGTTCGGCATGCTGCAATCGTTGAACCACGAGGTGGTTGTCGCCCTGCGCCAGGATACGTTGACGCCCACTCCCCTCATTACGGCAATCGTACTGCCAGGCGGCCACACCCCGCCGACCGCACCGGGTGGTGCGCAGCCCAACGAAGCGGAGATTCCCGAGCACCTGCGTCCGCTGGTACAGTCGATTGCCAACCTGCCTCTCCCCACACCGGGACCCGACCAGGCCATGCGTATCCAAATACAGGCAATCAACGTGGATGCGCCGGTTGTCCAGGGCGACAGCTGGGAGCAGTTGAAGAAAGGTGTCGGCCAGCACGTTGGTTCGGCCGATCCAGGCCAAGTAGGCAATGTAGTCCTTTCTGCACACGACGACGTTTTTGGCGAGATATTTCGGAACCTGGACCATCTCCAACCTGGTGATCAGGTAATGCTCTTTACGGCCCAGGGACAATACATTTACATCGTTACCGGCAGCCAGATCGTCGAACCGACGCAAGTGGAAGTGATGAACCCTACCGGCGAGACGACCGTCACGCTCATCAGTTGTTACCCGTACATGGTTGATAAAAAACGTATCGTAGTGTTTGCAAAACTTGTTTCGTCTCAATAATCTAGATAGCCTCTCCCTCTTATCGAGGAGTTACTAACACTTCAAAATCCTTAGGAGAATTATGAGCAAGAAAAGTAAGCGTCAGGTTTCCCGTCAGTCTTACCGTCAGGTTCCCCATCCACCCACCAGCATGGCAGCAAAAACGGTTGAATTCAATCCGGACTACAGCAACACCAAGCGCGAACTGCGCCGGATCGGCATCCTGGCCGGTACATTTGTTGTTATTCTGATTGTGCTGGCTATATTCCAGAACCAACTGTTGGCATTCTTTATAAAATAACCTGATCCGGAAGCAGCGCAGTTGAGCTGCAACTCCCATCCTGCACACGTCATGAGCAAAGACACCTTCGAGATCATTCTGCTGGTAGGTCGTCCAGCCTCGGGCAAGAGTGAGATCATGGATTTCCTCAGCCATATCGACACAGATGACCGGCGAAGGCGTTTCCACATCAGTGGACTGGATGTTCTGGATGACTTCCCCATGCTATGGACCTGGTTCGAGGAGGACGAAATCCTCAGCCACGAACTCGGCATGGCGCGCCTACACACCGACGCTGACGGCTATTTCGCTTCGCCGGGATTGTGGCAACTGCTGGTCGAACGTCTCAGCCTCGAATACCACAAACGCCTGCGCGACCCGGTTTACCATGACCGTACCACGACACTGATCGAATTCTCGCGCGGCAGCGAACACGGCGGTTACCGGGAGGCCTTCCTCCATCTCTCGGAAGAAATCCTGCGCCAGGCTGCGCTGGTCTATGTCAGAGTCTCCTTTGCCGAGTCGCTGCGCAAGAACCGCCTCCGCTTCAACCCTGACCGTCCTGACAGCATTCTCGAGCACGGTCTATCGGACGAGAAACTGGAACGGCTCTACGGGAACGACGATTGGGCGGAGCTGGCTCACGGCGAAAACGGTTTCCTGGAAGTCAATGGTCACCGCATGCCTTATGCGGTTTTCGAGAATGAGGATGACGTTACCACTGGGAAACCGGACTTACTGGAGGCTCGCCTCGAAACGGTGCTAGGCCGGCTCTGGGACCTGCACATGCACCCATGACTTCTCCTTCAGATCTGCTGACCATCAAACTCGAAAAACTGGTCTACGGCGGCAATGCCCTTGGACGGCTTTCCGATGGGGTGGCTGCCTTTGTCCCATTTGGACTTCCGGGAGAAAAAGTAAAGGTCAGGGTGATCGAGGAGAAGCCCGGCCATGTGCGCGCTGAACTGGTCGAAGTGCTGGAACCATCGCCGGAGCGTATTGCGCCGAGATGCAAGCATTTCGGGGTATGTGGGGGGTGTCATTACCAACACCTTTCTTATCAAACCCAACTTCAGGTAAAAACCGCCATCTTGCGCGACCAGTTGATGCGCATCGGAAAAATCCCAGACCCACCGGTCGAGCCGATTATCGCTTCCCCGCTTGAATGGAATTACCGCAACCACGTTCAATTCCATTTGACGCGTGAAGGGAAAATGGGCTACATCGCAGCGAACGGGCGGGGCGTGTTTCCCATAACGGAATGTCATCTTCCCGAAACAGGCCTGAACGAACTCTGGCCCAGCCTGGAATTCGACCCTGAACTGGGGGTGGAACGTATCTCGTTGCGTGTGGGGATGAATGCCGAGTCCATGCTGGTGGTGGAGTCCGAGGTTCTCGAACTGCCCGAACTGGAACTTGAGGCAGGGCTCTCGGTGGTGCATGTGACTGGCGATGATATGGTAGTGATGGCAGGCGATGCAGCTCTGAGCATGTCTGTTAAAGACCGGGGTTTCCGTGTTTCGGCGGCTTCGTTCTTCCAGGTCAACACAGCGATGGCTGGGAAGTTGGTGGATCACCTGCGGGAGCATTTACCGGTTTCTTCCAGCACTATCCTGCTGGATGTCTATTGTGGAGTCGGTTTGTTCAGTGCATTCTTTGCAGGTCACGTCGGGCGCTTGATTGGGGTCGAGGCATCCCCATCGGCTTGCGAGGATTTCGCGGCCAACCTGGATGAATTCGACAATGTAGCTCTTTACGAGGCCCCCGCAGAGGCCGTGCTGCCCAACCTGGATGTCACTCCCGATATTGCCATCCTGGACCCACCGCGCGCCGGCCTGGAAAAACGCGTCCTAGAGGCTCTGCTGGCGCGTGGGCCAGCCAGGATCGCGTACGTCTCGTGCGACCCGTCCACACTGGGGCGCGACGCAGTCCGTCTCATCGCTGGAGGGTACCGGCTGATCCAGGTCACTCCATTTGACCTGTTCCCGCAAACTTATTCCATCGAAAGCATTTCCATTTTCGAGAAAGGATGAAACCTATGCGTTGGGAAGAATTGACCGGCGACCTGTTCCCACAGGCCGTCAAACAATCTGAAGGCGTCTGCCTGCTGCCACTCTCGTGCATCGAACGGCACGGGCATCATATGCCGCTCGGCACGGACATGTATATCGGCCACGAATTGTGCAAGCGCGCCGCCGAACTCGAACCGGTGGTGGTATTCCCGGATTTCATTTACACCCAAATCCTGGAAGCGCGCCACATGCCGGGTTGCATCGGCATCCAGCCGGAATTGACCATTCGTCTTTTGGAGAACGTTTGCAGCGAAATATCCCGGAATGGGCTGAAGAAGATCGTTATCGTCAACTCACATGGCGGTAACGACCACCTGATCCATTACTTCGCCCAGATCCAGCTTGCCAGTCCGCGAGACTATGTGGTATATGTGGCGCAACCCCCTCATGTTTCCGAAGAAGTGACCACCGCCTCCCAATGGGAGACGACCGTGGACGGTCATGCCGGAGAACGTGAAACCAGCATGATCCTTGCCATCCACCCCGAGCTGGTCCGAACCGAGGCTTTACCTACCGACAGCGAGGGCATGCCCCTAGAGCGCCTTAAACCCCTGCGCGACCTGGGCACGGACATGGGCATCTGGTGGTACGCCGATCACCCGACCCATTACTGCGGGGATGGACGTCCCGCCACGGCCGAAAAAGGCGAACGCTGGCTGACCGACCGCGCTCAAGATTTAGCAAAGATCATCCGGGCGATCAAGGATGATACGGAAACCCAGAAATTACAGGATGAATTTTTCGGAAAGGTACAGCAGTCTCAGTAGTCATGGAAAGACCCTCGGGAGTCCCAGATGAAGAATGATCTGGCTTTTTTCGTTCAAACCTCCCTATTAACGGATCCTGGACCCTATGCCCACCTTCTGGATGGCCTGCCTACCGGCATCGATGAACTCTGCAGGATCGTGCAAGGGACAACCGTCCATATTTTCTGGGCAGAGCGCTATGGACTCAATTTGTCCGAGCAGCGCAAGGCGGAGGTGCAGTTGCGCACTCTGCAACGCCGGTTAACGCACACACTGGAACTGGATCCGGGTCCATTGATAGAAACCCGTCCGCTTGAAAGAAAGATCGTGGGCAACTGCCGGGATTTTACGTTGCTGTTGGTGTCCATCTTGCGGCATCAGGGCACCCCGGCGCGCCTTCGCTGCGGGTTCGGCGCTTACTTCATCCCGGGCCATTATGAAGACCACTGGGTTGCCGAGTATTGGAATGCGGATCTGCAGCGCTGGGTTCTGGTGGATGCCCAACTGGACGCGCTGCAGTGCGAGGTGTTGAAGATTCATTTCGATCCTTTGGATGTGCCGCGCGACCAGTTCATCGTGGGTGGCAAGGCCTGGCAATTGTGCCGGAGCGGGCAGGCCGACCCGGATAATTTCGGTATCTTTGACATGCATGGACTGGGATTCGTGCGGGGGGATTTTATCCGCGACGTGGCCGCGCTCAACAAGGTTGAACTTTTACCTTGGGACTGCTGGGGAATTATCGAGAAACCGGAAGTGAACGAACCGGATGACTTGAATTTCCTCGACCACCTTGCCGGATTGACCTCCAGTGATGTACCTGATATCGAAACGGTTCGGTCCCTTTATCAATCGGACGCCCGCCTGCGCATGGATGGAGTGATCCACAGTTATGGAAGTGCAGGGATGGAGATAATCCACATCCCTGGGTAGCCCAATAAATTTCACCCATATTATGCTTGTGATCCAGGCTTTGGGAGGGCTTAGACGGATCACCTTATCTGTGGTAGATAGAACTGGGGCGGCCCAATGGGCCGCCCCAGTTCCTACTTTAACAGGTTTCGTAAGACGGTTTGCAGGATGCCCCCGTTCCGATAATAGTTCACTTCCACTGCCGTGTTCAACTGCGCGATAGCATTGAAAGCCACCACCGAACCATCGGCTTTCTTGGCTGTGATGGTCAGTTCGCATTTTGGCAGTATGACATCACTCAGACCTTCGACATTATAAACCTCGCTGCCATCCAAGCCAAGCGATTCGACATTCTGGCCATCCTTGAAGCGCAGCGGCAGCACCCCCATGCCAACCAGGTTCGAGCGGTGGATCCGCTCGAACGACTCGGCGATCACCGCCCGTACTCCCAACAATAACGGACCTTTCGCCGCCCAGTCGCGGCTGGAGCCCGTTCCATATTCCTTGCCGGCGATGACGATACTGGGGATCCCTTGCGCCTGGTATTCCATGGCCGCATCAAAGATGGTGGTTTCCTCATTGTTGGTAAACTTCTCACCGTCCGGCCCGAAGTAACGGGTGAACCAGCCTTCTTTTCCCCCGGCTAAAAGGTTCTTCAGCCGGACGTTGCCAAAAGTGCCGCGCGCCATCACCAGGTCATTCCCTCGCCGCGCACCATACGAGTTAAAATCGCGCGGTTGAACATTGTGCTCTTGCAGGAAACGGCCAGCCGGGCTGTCGATGGCAATATTGCCTGCCGGGGAAATATGATCGGTCGTGATCGAGTCACCCAGAAGGGCCAGCACCCGTGCGCCAGTGATGTTCTGGATGGATGGGACATCCAGCGTCAGGTCCTGGAAGAATGGTGGATGATGAATGTATGTGGATGTATCGTCCCACTGGAACAGCTCGCCTCCCGACACTTTGATATCCTTCCACAGTCTGGAACCTTCGAATACACTGGCATAGCGCTGCTCGAACATGCCTTCGTCCACGCTGGTCGCCACCAAATCAGCCACTTCTTGGGTGGTCGGCCAGATGTCTTTCAGGTAGACCGGCCCATCCCTGCCCATCCCGATTGGCTCGGTGGACAGGTCGATATCGACCGTACCTGCCAATGCATATGCTACAACCAAAGGCGGCGAGGCCAGATAATTGGCTCTCACAAGGGGGTGGACACGCCCCTCGAAGTTGCGGTTGCCGGAGATGACCGCCGCTGCCACGAGATCAGATCCGGTAACGGCTTTGGCAATCTCACCCGGCAGCGGGCCGCTGTTGCCGATACAGGTGGTACAGCCGTAAGCAACCACGTTGAAGCCCAATTTGACGAGCGGCTCAATCAATTTTGCCTTCGTGAGATAGTCCGTCACCACCCGTGAACCGGGTGCCAGGCTCGTCTTGACATGCGGCTTTATCTTCAAACCTTTTTCGGCGGCCTTCCTGGCCAGCAGGCCCGCCGCCAGCATCACGGAAGGGTTGGAGGTGTTGGTGCAGGAAGTAATCGCTGCAATGACCACCGCTCCATGGCCGATTTCATAAGACCCACCGTTGGTACCGACCTTCCCCTTGCGACCCGCTGCCTCTGGCTTGAGCCCATAACCCAGTTCTTTGATCGGTGCGGTAAGGGCTTTCTGGAACACGGATTTCATCGCATCCAAAGAAACGCGATCCTGTGGCCGCTTCGGTCCGGCCAGGGACGGAACAACCGACCCCAGGTCCAACTCAAGCGTTTCAGAAAACTCGGGTTGTAGGCTGTCTGCCTCCCGGAACAGGCCCTGTTCCCGGTAATAAGCCTCAACCAGATCGATTTGTTCGCTTTTACGGCCAGTCAGACGCAGGTAACGCAGCGTCTCGGCATCCACCGGGAAGTAGCCCATCGTGGCTCCGTATTCGGGGGACATATTCGCCACCAGGGCGCGGTCAGGTAGAGATATATTTTCAAGTCCGTGGCCGAAAAACTCGACGAACTTATCCACCACGCCTCTCTTGCGTAATATTTGGGTGATGGTCAGGACCATGTCGGTGGCAGTGACTCCCTCCTTGAGCTTTCCGTGAAGCCCGAAACCGATCACATCCGGCAGGAGCATATCCATCGGTTGGCCGAGCATGACCGCTTCGGCTTCGATGCCGCCCACTCCCCAACCAAGCACACCCAAACCATTGATCATCGTGGTGTGTGAATCGGTGCCAATAACCGTATCGGGGAAGGCGAACAATTCGCCTTCCAGGTGTTTGGTTGAAACGACCTGGGCTAGGTATTCCAGGTTGACCTGATGGACGATGCCGGTCATCGGTGGAACGACACGGAAGTTAGAAAAAAACTTCTGCCCCCATTTGAGGAACGCATAGCGCTCATGATTGCGCTGAAACTCCATCTCTACATTTCGCTGGAGCGCATTCGCATTGGCAAAAAAATCCACCTGTACCGAGTGGTCGATGACCAGGTCGACCGGCACGAGCGGGTTGATCGATTTGGGATCACCTTTCAGCCGGGCTATGGCAGTTCGCATGGCAGCCAGATCCACTATCGCCGGGAGCCCGGTAAAATCCTGCATGATCACGCGCGCCGGTAGGAAAGGGATGCCGGGACGAACGCCTTTCGGTGTCCATCCGGCGATCTGACCCACGTCATCCTGGGATATTTCCATCCCGTTGCATTGACGGAGCGCTGCCTCAAGCAAGACACGGATGGAATATGGAAGTTTGTCTAGCCGGGTAAGACCGGTCTTCTCCAGTGCATCGAGGCGGTAGATGACATAGTGCTTATTCCCAATCTTGAGTATGTCTCGTGAATTAAAAAGATCATGAACCATATTAACTCCTTGGGTGATCTTTCCTCATCCCTGCCCCTTTCCTTGTGGGACGAGGGCCCGTCAGGGTGGAGTGGGTGGGGATGAGGGGAAGCACACAGAACAAAAGGCACCAGGAAGCTTTTCGGATGCCCTCCGGCCCCTGCCTTTGAAAGGCGGGATTATCCATGGTTGGAGTAGATCAATTTCATCTCAAGCTCATCAACAAGCTTCTGCCGTTCCTGGTCAGATAGGAAAGCGGCTTTTGCCGCAGCCAAAATGCATTCCTTTAGGTTCGGCTGTGACAAATCCATATCCTCGCAGACACGATGATACTCATCCGTCAGGGTAATCTGGGATATGGACGGGTCGTCGGTGCCGAGGGTAATATTTATACCCTCTTTCAACATTTTCATCAACGGGTGTTCCGTCAAGGCTGGAATGACCCCGGTCTGGTAATTGCTGGTAACGCAAACTTCGAAAGCAGCACCACGTTCCCTTGCCAGCGCCACGGTTGACTCATCCTCCAACACCCGCACTCCATGGCCTATTCGATCGGCATTGAATAGCTCCAACGCTTCGCGGACATTGGCTGCCCCGCCCCATTCCCCGGCATGGATGGTTAATTTAAGCCCGGATTGTTGGGCCTCCCGGAAGATGCCCGTAAACGGTTTGGCCGGGAATTCAGCTTCATTTCCTGCCAAGTCCAGCCCAACCAGGCCGCGGCCGTGGCGGGCGACTGCCAGCCAGGCCACTTGCTCGGCCAGTTCCACGCTCTCGTGGCGGTTTATACTTACAATCAGTCCCACCTGCAGGTCGAATTCCCTGGCTGCTTTCAGAGCGCTCTCGCACACCCAGTCCATCACATCGCCCAAAGGGAAACGCTCGGCCCGGCTCAAGGCCACCGGCGTAAATCGTAATTCCAGATAACGGACATTATCTTTCGCCGCATCTTCCACCGCCTCGGATGTTATGCGGTAAATGACCTCGGGTGAGCGATAGAACAAACGCAACGTTGAAAATTTTGCCAGGAAGTTCTGATACGTGGTCGGTTCACTCTTTTGCACCTGTACGAGGTTGCTCAGACGGTCGGTGCTGGTTGGAACGGTGAGACCCTGTGCACGCGCAATCTCCTGCATCGTCCTGAGGCGCAGGGAGCCTTCTAGATGACGGTGGAGTTCCACTTTGGGAAGGGCGAAATAATAATCCTTCAGATTTTCCACTGGACTAGTGCCTGTGTCTTTTTCGCTTCTTGCTTGAAATTTGGGCCTGACCTGTTTTAGATGGACTGGAGGACGAGGCCACACTTCCTGATACCTCGGTACCGTTCTTGCCACGCGCCCCGGCGGCAAGCCGATGCGAGACGGCAGGTTCGGGGCGGCGCCCTGTTCCTTCGCCCGTTTCGGTTTGCGCAACAGCGGCGCGCGGCTGGTATAGGAAGATTCTCCCGATCACGGCCGCGCGGATATCGCTCAGCAAGCTTTGGAACATCTCTGAAGCCTGACTCTTGTATTTTACAAGCGGGTCTGACTGGGCATAAGCCTCCAATCCGACAGATACACGCAGGGCTTCCACGCGTGTCAGGTAGTCCACCCACAGTTCCGTTATCGCTCCGAGCAAAACCTGGCGATAGATCTGCGTCTGGATGCTGTGGCCCAATTCTTCCGCCGGGATTGCCGGGGCATTTTCTCCCAGACGGATACTTTCACTTTCACCCCAGGCGCGCCGCTGCGCCTGCTGGGCTTTTTGCAGGTGGTCCAGCACATCCTCTTCCAGAGTCTGGCTGTCGGAATTGCGCAGCAGCTCTCCAGCCAGATATATATAATGGAGGCGGGTGAAAACCTGGCGCACCTGGCGATGGGTTCTGGCATCAAAGGAGGTGCTGGTTCCCTGTGACATCAACCCGAGCAGACGCAGTTTGGTCTGGTCATCGCGTTCGGGCAAATGCTCCAGAGCAGATTCAAGGTCGCGCGGTATCTGTCCATCAGGTCCAACCAGTTTTTCCTGGCGCATTGCCAGCGCCTGGCGGACGCGTTCTTCTATCTGACCTGCCACATCATTCCAATCGAGCTCCTGTAAGTCAGCCGGATTCAGGCCAAGCGGCTCACCGAGGCGGAACTCGATGGTATTGGCCAGGCGGGTGATTGTCGTGTAAGTGACATATGCCTCCAACTGGGCACGCAAGTCACCGGACAGATCTTTTGGATTGTTGGCCAATTGCGTCAGCTGAGTCGAGTCCAATTGGAAAGGAACGTGTGCCAGCCCGGAGAGCTCTTCCAAAATGACATTCGGGCGGCGGTTTTCGGTTTCGAGATTGTCAGCCAGGCCATCCAGAGCGGTATCGAGGCTATCGATCCGGTCGTCAATCTGGTTCTTCAGGTCCAGACCGTCGCGATCTATCTGGTCCAGGGTTGCTGCCAGGAAGTGGTCTTGATCGGCCTGGATGGCACGTAAGGCCAGAGCACGCAGTGCAGCGGCGAGGTCTGTATCAGATTTTTTGAGTTCATCCAGCAGGAGTTTATAAGTGAAAGGCGGGAAAATGCCGTCTGGAGCATTGAACGGTGGTTGCACCTGTTCCAGCCAGGCCAGTAATCGCCAATACTCCTCGGTCTCGTTGGCTTCCTTGACACGCAGTTTGACCTCCTGGGCCAACAGCTCGTTCACATCTTCGACGAGGTCTTCCTTTTCAAAGACACGGTCACGCTGGGAGTAGATGCGCTGGCGTTGTGTGTTGAGCACATCGTCATATTCCAGGGTGTGTTTGCGAATATCGAAGTTGGCGCCCTCCACCCGGTGCTGCGATTGTTCGATCATATTGCTGACCAGGCGGGCCTGGAGGGGATAGTCATCGTCGATGCTGAAGCGTTCCATCACGCCCTTGACCTGGTCACCACCGAACATGCGCATCAGGTCGTCTTCGAGCGACAGGTAGAAGCGCGAGGAACCCGGGTCGCCCTGGCGGGCGGCGCGGCCGCGCAACTGGTTGTCAATGCGGCGGGCTTCATGCCGTTCGGAACCGATGATGTGCAGGCCGCCGAGTTCGCGCACACGTTCCATTTCCTCGAAAAAGTTCAGGAAATATTTTGCTTCGGTTTCGTAGATGCCATAGAGCGACGGGTCCACTTTTTGCAGGGCTTCGCGGCGTTCCTGCAAGGGCATATCGTAAGGGTCTTTGTATCCGACTTTTCGCAGAATGCGGTTGACACCGCTCAGGATTTCCTCGGCCAGGTCGCCGCCCAACTTGATATCCACGCCGCGGCCGGCCATGTTGGTGGCTATGGTCACCGCACCGAAAGCACCCGCTCCGGCAATGATCATGGATTCCTCAGTATGTTTGCGGGCGTTCAATACCTGGTGCGGCACACCCCCCTGTAGGACCGACTTCAGCCGATCTGTGTCAGCCTCGTCCAATTTCAGGATGGTAAGCAAACGCTTCAGGTTGGCCGGGTCTTCAGGATTGAGCGAGAGACCAAGTTCCTTGGCCATCGGGCGCAGATCCTCCGGACGGAGCTGCTCGAGCGGTTTATTGAGTGGCTGGAGTTCCGGAATAAGCCGCCCGTCCTCAAAGCGGTCGTTCTTTTCGAGCCAGACGTTACGGAGCTGCAGAATTTGCAGCAGGCGGCGGACGGGTTCGGCGCGCAATCGATTCGAAAGGCGCTCCGAGGCTTCGACGGAGCTTGTACCGACCAGCATCGGACGTCCCAGGACATGGTAAACCACTATTTCACGGACGATGGAACGCAATTTGGCTTCTGCTGTCCGATAGATGACGTCCGGGTAATCCTTGCGGCGCCAGAAATAGATCTGCTCTTGCGGGTCATCGGAGCGGGCAAAATAAGAATAATCAAAGCCGTCATCGTCTTTGGCCTTGATTTCCACCAGTGGTGCATCCGGCCCAAAAGCCTGGAATTCTAGGTTGGTGGGGACAGGCAGGACGGGCAGTTTGTAGATTTTGTCGAACTCTTCCGCTTCTGTCAGGGCGGTACCGGTCATACCGGCCAGTTTCTTGTACATGCGGAAGTAGTTCTGCAGCGTGATGGTGGCGTAGGTGACATTCTCCGGTTCCACCTTCACGCCTTCCTTGGCTTCCACCGCCTGGTGCAAACCATCGCTCCAGCGTCGTCCGGGCATCAGCCGCCCGGTGAACTCATCCACAATGATGACCTTGCCGCCCTGGACTAGATAATCCTTGTTGCGTTTGAACAGGTGCTGGGCGCGCAGAGCCTGCTCCAGAAAGCCGAGCAGATGAGCCTGTTCGGGGGTCACGTCTTCGGGGCGGTCGGGGTCGCGCAGCGGCCGACCCAGCAACTGCTCCACGTGGGCGGTGCCTATCTCGGTCAGGGCTACACTGTGGTCCTTCTCGCTGACCTCGTAATCTTCCCCCTTCAACTGGCGCACAAGCACAGCCATTTTCCCATACCAATCCACGTCACCCGAGGCCGGGCCGGAGATGATCAGCGGAGTGCGGGCCTCGTCAATCAGGACGTTATCCACCTCGTCCACGATGGCATAATAATGACCGCGCTGGACCTTGTCTTCAGCGCGCATGACCATGTTATCGCGCAGATAATCAAAACCGAACTCGCTGTTGGTGCCGTAGGTGATATCGGCCTTATAAGCTTCCACACGCTCCACCAGGCGCATCTCGTCCTGGTCCTCGCGCGGGGATGTCCGGGTAGGATCGTATAGAAAAGCCTTCTTACCATTCTCGGTGGCGGCTGCCATCTGCAGGATTCCAACCGAAAGACCCAGGAAGCCGTAAATGGCGCCCATCCAGCGGCCATCCCGCCGGGCCAGGTAATCATTGACCGTCACCAGATGGACCCCGCGGCCGGTCAGCGCGTTCAGGTAGAGTGGCAGGGTGGCAACGAGCGTCTTGCCTTCGCCAGTACGCATCTCGGAGATCTTGCCCTGGTGCAGGATAAGCCCGCCGATCAACTGTACATCGTAAGGGCGCTGGCCAATGGTCCGTTTGGCGGCCTCGCGCACCACTGCGAAAGCTTCGGGAAGGAGCTCATTGAGCGTGGCTTGCTCGACCTTGCGGCGTTCGTCATCCTCCTCAATGCCCTCGACTTCATCGGCCAGACGCTTACGGAACTCGTCAGTTTTGTAGCGCAGGGCCTCATCGCTGAGAGCTTCGAACTCCGTTTCCAGCGCATTGACTTGTTCCACAGTGTCGGTGGTCTTTTCGATTTCGCGTTTATTGGGGTCACCCCCGAAGACTTTGACAAATTTCTGGAGCATGGAAAGAACCTTTCGGGGGGATTATAGCATGGGCAGGAAGGGCCTGCTATTAGAGCGATATAAGAAAAAAAAAGTGAAAAATAGGGGCAATCAGCGCAAAGCACCGCTCTCCACCCATTTTTCATTGCAATTATTATTTCATAAGATTGGCTTTCAAGAAATCCAGGATGATCTGGTTGATCTCTTGCGCCATAGGCACGGTCGGCTCCTCATTCGCGCTCGTCAGCCCGTGTTGGCCGTTCTGGACGATCACCAGCTTGGACGGAACCCCCGCCGCCTTCAATCTGGCATCCAGCGTCTCCGCCTGCTCCACCGGGGCATAACCATCCTTTTCTCCATGGATGATCAGGAAGGGCGGGTCATCCGGTGTGACGTACGTGACCGGGCTGGCCGCCGTGTCAATCGGAGAAGCCGTGCCCGGGAAATCTCCAAAGGCAAAATAGACCGCCATCTGCATGCTGTTTGGTAACGTCAGGCTGAAATCCGAGAAGACCGCTTCCGCGACCACCGCCTGCACCTGGCTGGACTGGTCCAGGTATTCGCCCACGTCCCAGCCGGCGTTCTTATCCGAGGTGCCCAGCAGCGCCACCAGGTGTCCGCCGGCGCTGACGCCTAGCGCGCCGATCCGCTTTGTGTCCAGGTTGTATTCGCCGGCATGTGCCCGTAGGTACCGGACGGCGCATTTCACATCTTCGATCATCGTTGGGAATTTGACATTGTAGGCCGCCAGCCGGTAGTTGACTGAAACCACCAGGTAGTCCTGTCCGTTCAGCGATTTCCAGCCTGCTCCTTCGGCCTTGTCGCCTTTATCCCAGCCGCCGCCATGCACGTATAGGAACACCGGCCACGGTCCGCCCGAACTTGGGAAGTAAATGTCCATCTTTTGCGGCTGGCCGTCCGGGCTGCAGTAAGGCACATCCATGAGCGCCTGTCCGTACTTGTCAAACGGGGTGGGAGTTGGCATCGGGGTTGCCGCTGGTACACATGCGGAAAGAATGGCTGCCAATCCGGCCAGGGAAAAGATCACAGGCAATATTCTCTTCATCCGTTTATTCCGCACGCACCGGGTTGCTCAGTTTCCCGAGACCTTCGATCTCCACCACCACTTCATCGCCATCCTGGAGCGCACCGACGCCCGCCGGGGTCCCGGTAAAGATCAGGTCGCCGGGTTCGAGTGTCATCACTGAAGAGATGAAGGCGATCAGCATGTTCACATTGAAGACCATATCGCGCGTGGAGGCCATCTGGCGCAGCTGGCCGCTGACCCGGCAGGTGATAACGGCGTCGGACGGATCGAAATCGGTGTCCACCCACGGGCCGAAGGGACAAAACGTGTCGAAGCCTTTGGCCCGCGTCCACTGGCCGTCACTGCGCTGGAGGTCGCGTGCCGTGACGTCATTCCCCACCGTGTACCCATAGATATATTCCTGGGCTGCCTCGACGGTAACGTTCTTTCCACGTTTTCCAATTACGACGACGAGTTCGCCCTCATGTTCCACCTGTTGGCTTTGCGGCGGCAGGATGATTGCCTCGCCCGGGTTGGTGATCGAGGAGGGCGGCTTCAAGAAAAGCAGCGGTACTTTTGGGACCTCGGCATCGTGTTCCTTGGCATGTTCCGCATAATTGCGTCCGATACAGACGATTTTTGACGGCTGAACCGGTGCCAGCAGGCGCACAGACGCCAGCGGCAGTGCCACTTCCTGCCGGCGGTACTCGTCGAAGATATTCCCGATGATCGGACCAACCTTATCGTCCAGAACCCAACCATAGCAGGGCATTTCGGTTTTATATTGATAACGCACGATGCGCATAAAATCCTCCAAAAGCCATTCTTCCATAAAAGTGTAACACACATGCCAAAATCTCGGTATAATAGTACCGCCGGGGACGCTTTTCGAATTTTAGGGTCTGGGGTATTGGTTGGCGGTAAAGCCGCCAGCCAATACCCCAAAATCCTTTCAATATTCGTGAAAGCTTCAGATCGGGCGCATAGCTCAGTTGGTTAGAGCGTCTCTCTTACACAGAGAAGGTCAGGGGTTCGAGTTCCTTTGCGCCCA
>CAWDYX010000010.1:0-183238 GCA_963806575.1 uncultured Chloroflexia bacterium
TGTGTCAACTGGTACATAGGTAACACTTAATCCGACTACATGGGTAACACTTTCTTGGGTTTATGTTCGTTTATCTCCGCAGTTAACTGCGGAGATAAACGGCCAACTTTTGGCGGGGCCTATACGCCATTGCCTATGCTCTATCCGGCCCAGCAAATAACCACAATACCATAACAAACTGGAATGTTCATCAGTCTGCTCAACTCCAACATATTCACCGTTAAGACTTTCTGTCACAAACAACCGTTTCCCAAGATATTTAATGTCGCCATGCAATTGTACCCGCTTGACCTTCATATAATCCGGATAGCTCACCTCAGGCAGACGGTATGGGAATTCCTTTGTTGAACTGCGGTAACAGTCCGATGGCGTTCGCATCTGCAACGCTTCATGAGGCCTGTGCTCATTATACTCCGCACTAAATTCATTAAATCGTCTCTGCTGCCCAACAATGGTTGTGGCAGGTGGTCTGGCTGTATACTCCTTGAGTGTCTTATGAATCCGCTCATGGCAGCCATTTTGTTCAGGATGACCCGGTTCAATCCGCTCCGGACGAATCCCAAGACTAATCCACCAATACGACAATCGGCTCTGTCCGCCAAGACCACAGGAAGCAAACGGTTCACCATTATCTGTGCGTATTACCTCGGGAAGACCATACTGGCGGAAAACATTCTCAAACCGCATTTTTACCTGCTCGTAGCTCATATGCTCTACGTGTCGGCAGCACAGAAGATAACGGCTGGCATGATCGCTGATTGTTAGAGGATTACAGCGACTGCCGTCACCGGTGCGAAAATGACCTTTGAAATCAGCACACCATACCTGATTGCAGTAGCGACCGCTGGTCAACGGCTGTTCCGTAGGTACAGCTTTACGGCGACGCTTACGGGGACAGGTAAGACCTTGCTTATATAGAAATAATCCTATACTGGAAACGGCCGGGTAACTATCCCACTCCGGATGAATTCGCTCAAGACGAACGCGGATTTTTGGTGCACCCCACTTTGGAAAACGTCTCTTGATGCAAAGAATAGACTCCTTCACCTGACATGAAATCTCGTGCGGATGGCTGTGGGGCGCACGATTGCGATCCCGCAAAGCTTCAAAGCCGCCTTGCTGGTAACGCTCAAGCCATTTGTAGCCGTTTTTCCTGCTGATGCCGTAAAAGTTACACAACTCAGCCATACAATAAGTACCGTCCAATACGTCCATTATGAATTTTATTCGTTCTTTCATAACACAGGTCTCAGTCCACGGCATAATTCGTCTCCTTTCGGAGACGATTATAAACTAATAACTGTTACCCATGTTCTTGGCATAATCTGTAACCTATGTTACCGGTTTGTACCCTTTAAGTCCCCCACATATATTCGCGGGGACACGTAGAACATATCGTTCTGGTCCGGCAATCTCTTCAAAGGTATATGCCCATATGTTGTACCTGATAAAAATGCCAGCATGAACGCAAACAGAAGCGGGATATAGTATGGTGGGCGCACTGTTAGAATCCTTTCATTTGAAATTTCCCATATTAAACGCTTGGCTCCGCAACCGTAATGGCCATTTCTGTCGATGTCAGACACTATTTCTGTTGACGTCAGACAAACTTGACCTCATCTTTTGACCACGGAATCCAAGCGTTTTTTTTGCTCTTTGCCATTTTTAATCGTTACTTTTACAAACACCCACCTTATACAGAAAGCAGATTTCATCTTCTGCTATGCTCAGCATTTTACCGATAGATAGTTCTTTCGGCAATATTTTGCCAAATTTTCTTTTGCCTCAGTGATTGAATTGCAAAGGTCTTAAAATACTCGGGGTGACTGGACTTGAACCAGCGGCCTCCTGCTCCCAAAGCAGGCGCTCTTGCCAAACTGAGCTACACCCCGTGTAAGCAAAACACGTATGTTGAAAAAGTTATTCTAAAAAACCATTCTACATGAAATGTGTCAGCATTGCAATAGGGTGAAAAATTCGAGGAAAGAGCATTTTCAAAGTGCTTTTGACAGGCCGATTTATCAAGTTAGAAAAAAGTTCTGCCTTTTCCGCTGCGGTGCCTGTCGCGACGTGTCGCAGACACGGCGGGCGTCGCGACGAGTGTGCGGGCTTACCCGCCCGCTGTTTGTCAGGGTAAAAAGTACATAGCGAGGGTGGGCTTTAAACCCAACCTCGCTTTTTAACGGGGTTTACGGCATTTTCCATTAAAAAAAAGGTTGCATATTGGCGATAATAAATATAGAATTGAAGTATAGAGAATCGCATTTATCCTTCGCAGTCCCCATGGGACGGAGAATGGATAAGTTGTTTGTAAGGCCAAAAGGCCCGCAAGCATGGTTTAGGTTATAGGAGAGAAGTGATTATGGCTGGCATGTTCTATTCGTTACATGAAGCTGCTGAGAAACTCAAAAAAACAGATGACCAGATAAAAGAGTTAATCAAGCAGGGCAAATTACGTGAGTTTCGTGATGGCTCAAATTTGCTTTTTAAGATAGATGAGATTGAAGCGTTATTGTCCAAGACGGCTGTTACAGCTTCCGAGGAACCCCCTGTGCTGAAGCCGGTCTCCGCAGAACAAGCCCCTCAGCCGGAGCAGGCGTCGGAGGAGGAGATTTTGTTGGCAGCGGAAACCGGGGCTCCGGCAGCAGAAGGCGGGCTGACCGAAGAAGACACCGCTATCACAGGTGAAGGAATCAGCGTACTCGGAGAAACAGACAAGGATTACCCGATAACTGAAGATATGATGGCTGAGACTGTAGACGCAACGGGTATACCCGGCGGCGCAACGGGTATACCAGGCGGAACCGGTACCGTACCTGAAGCCTCATTAGAGGAGATTGAAAAAGATGTAAATTTGGATTCTTTCGGCAGTGGCTCGGGTCTGCTGGACCTTTCGCTGCAGGCTGATGACACTTCATTGGGCGGAATACTTGATGAGATTTACACAGCCGAAGGCGAAAGCGCCGAGCCAGAAGCGCCCGGCACTGCTGCTGCAGGCCTCACCGCCGCCGAGGTGGAGGAAATGCTGCCGGAAGATGAACTGGCTGCTCCACAATCTGCCCCTGAGGTAGGGGCAATAGCTCAACCTTACGCTGAGCCGGAATCCGATGTCCAGAGTAACATCCTGGGAAAGCTGCTGATTTTGCCCTTCGTATTTCTTCTCTACACAGCGATTGTAGCTATATTGGGCCAGAGAGGTGTGATGCCTTCTTTGCTGGCGGCAATTCAGGGCGCAATCTGGTATATTGTCATTGCTTCCGTTGTATTGGCCGGCTTGGTTGTCGGTGCGGCTTTTATGCTCACCGGCGATTTTACAAAAGCCCTTAGTAAACCAGCTAAGCCCAAAAAGCCCAAAGAGCAAAAAAATCGAAGAAGGCAAAGAAAACTAAATCCGATTCGGATGATGAGTCTGTTTAGAAGCGAACTCAAATCCATTCTTCGTAGCAGAGCAGGTATGGCTTCCATTCCCCCATTATAACTTGTCTGGGCGTAGGTGCCAGCCCGTCGTGGCTCGGCCACGCCGAGACAGGCCGTAGCATGATGAGACTATTTGCTGCAACTATTTGCTCTTTTTCTCAACGGCAATGAGCTGTCCATCCTGATAGGTGTATTCCTTATCGAGGATTTTGTCTATAAACTTATCACCGTCTTTTAAGCCGAGATTCTTGTAGGTGAAGGTCTCTGCCGGAATAACATCATTTATCCGAACATTCTTAAAGACCCTTTCAACATGGACTCGCGGCTTAAAGTCTCTAAAATCGTAAGTATCTTCTGTATCTCTAATCGGCACGTACATACCGTTCACCTTTTGATACTCCGTGCTCTGTTTTTGCATTAATTTCCCGTCGATACTGGTCATTTCCCGAGAAATTCTGTTATAACCGGCATTGGCAGAGAAGGTGTTGATTACCCAGAAATTGTTGATGCCAAGAGAGTTCGTCTTAGATGGTTCATGTACGCGATATTGCACATCGCCGGATAAATTCCGCTGCTCGACTTTCAGAGCAAAGCCATCTAAAACGTATTCTCCTTTTTCTTCTATAATCTCAACAATACGAGGATAATACCCCCATACCTGAGAGTCGATATCAATTACATATAAGGGGAGATAGACGGGCTGAAGCCCTTTGTAACCTGGGCCATTTGTATCTGCTTTCTCTTTGACTGCTTTGCGCTGTATAACCTCGCCGTTCTTGTTCCTTGCGCTCGGCTCTGCACTATATCGATACTCATTTGTAACGATTTCGCTGCTGCTTCTCGGTAATGACCTTGTTCCAAGGTCTCTATTGGTAGCCGGGTCGATATAACGCGATGGTGTCACCCGGCTAATTTTTGAATAGGACTGCCCCTTGTCTAAATCGCACTTGAAAATTATTTTATTTTCACTAAATCTAGCCACCTCATTGGGAGAAGGGCCAATGGCATCTGTTATAGTTTCAAAGGTCTCCTTTGCATTTTTTCCCTTATCGATGGAGTACCTTGAGGACTCCAGTTCGACCTGCCAGGTATGTATTTGTTCGAAGTTCGCTTTTGTTTGATTCGATATGGTCATTAGGATACCGGGAATCTTGTTCGGCTCAACTGCCTGAAATGTTTCGCTTTGTGCTATTGCTAAACCGTGCGCTGAAAGAATCAATATAATGCACACGTTTAGCTTCATTGTCAAATCTTTCACGTTCATTTCTATACCTTTCTTTTTATATATATCCGGGATTTATCGTTTAACCGTGAGCATTCTATGGTCCACATTTCTTGCTTGGTTCATTAAAATCTTCAATATCCTCATTGGTAGGTATACACTGGTAACACCAAACCGTGGGAAAACCCTGCATAGCCCAACACCAACCGCCTGGGCCGCAAAATGCATCGTGTATTCCGTTGGTTTTGCATGGAATTTTTGAATAGCAGCGCACTGGATCAGCATCCTGACAGTCGCCCGGACATCCCGGCTCCTTGCATGTGTAAACGGAATTCCCAGTATATACTATTTTAAAAGAAGTTTCGCAATAGTGAAAACAATTTGCACACGGTTGGGTTGCACCACTGCACGTTGCCGTATTTGCATCGAGTTCACATGGCTTGGCACACGACCCATCATCACAGCATACTTTATTAGGGTCGCCGCCGCATACTTTGCATTCGCCATCCACACATGTTTCACATTTGTTTGGGTCGCAACAATCTCCTTTACAGCAGGTTTCATTAGGTTCGCAGCAATAAGGAAGATGATACCACCACCAGGATAACAACCATCCGTACAGCATTTTTTGCCCGCATCACAACAGGTGCTTCCGTCGTCGGCTACGCAGCAGAACTGGTTAGGGTCACAGTCGTTTTCGCATTCTCCGGTGATGGGATTACAGCTACGGCATTGGGTTTTGTTGCAACAACTGCCGTTGTTACAGCAGGTCTTGTTAGGGTCGCCATCGCCACAATCAATAGGTCTGCCTACTTCTCGAAAAAGTTTTTGTCGATATCGCCACAATAACTGGGGATCGATGCGCCTCCTCGACCTTGAGAAAATAGAATCCGATGCTTTTACCATCGTTCCACCAGTTGACCATCCTAAACCAATAATTATACGACATCGATGAATAATCCCAATCAGGATTGTTAGGATCCATTTGTCGACGGGTTTCCGCGTCATCCTTTGGATGAGAGACGCTGGCTTCGTGTGCGGTTTGAGGTCTGCCCCAAACAGATTGGTCGTTCTCCAAACACTTTACTAACTCCGTCCGGAATGAATATGTTGCTATCTTTTGGTTCAAATCCTTAACCTGTACCTTATCCCCATCTGCGCTCCATCTGTAACCTGTTTTGTTGAATATTTCCAAGCAAAGACGTTTCGCATTTTCAATTTTCTCCGCGAGATCCATTCCAGTGGTTCGGTTCCCCAAAGGAGAAATCTTTATAGCAAAGATACTGGCAGTTTGAGAGACTTCTATTCGGTAGTCGTTATGTTCCCAAGTTGCACGAACCACGTCTCGTCCCTCGAACTCATCCCTGATAAAGATAAACTCAGGATCCTTATCTGGGAGCAATTGTTTTGCAATGACCTTGTTGAGCCATTCCGTGCACTGTTTCTTTGCCCATACCACCTTATTGTCATTGCTGTCTACGTGGTTCGGTCCATTCAGTACCGATGGTGCCGGCCATTGAAAAAGCCAGTACGCCGGTGCAGGAATAGTCTCGATTAACTTCGTAGGCGCAACCTTGTGGGTAATAATCTCACCTGTCTGACCATTGGTTAACGGCGTTAAAGCCAGCGTTATAATTGACAAAACCCAAAACGTTTTCTTTTGATTTGTCTTCATTTTTAACCTCTTTTTTCTATTACGTATATTTTATTTTTGTCCTTCAGTAAATAACTAATTGAAGAATTGATCCTTATGGTGCTTTAACCCAAGGCACGGCGCCGAGCGGAACCTGGATGAGAACACCGTCCTGGTGTGCGACGCAGCCGGACCACTCTCCATCGCAGGCATCATGGGCGGAGCCGAGTCCGAAATCAGCCAAAAGACCACGAACATTTTGCTCGAAGGGGCGGCCTGGAATTTCATTAATATCCGCAAGACAGCCAGGGCGCAGAGCCTGCCATCCGAAGCCTCCTACCGGTTCGCGCGCGGCGTCCACCCGGCCATGGCCGGGCACGGCGTCAGGCGCGGCCTGGAACTGATGCAGACTTGGGCAGGCGGGGTGGTTGCCCCCGGTCTGGTGGATGAATACCCGCTCCCGCCCAAGGATCCGACGGTCGAAATCACCCCCCGGGACGTGCAACGCTGGTTGGGAATCGAACTCTCGCGGGAACAAATCCGATCCATGCTGGAAAGGCTTGAATTCACCTGCAAAAGCTTTGGGATGGATGGCCTGCTGGTGACCTCCCCTGATCACCGTCTCGATATCGGCGAGGGCATCGCCGGCAAGGCCGACATCATCGAAGAGATCGCCCGTATTCATGGGTATGAAAATATTCCCGAGGCCCGCATCGCGGATGAACTCCCGCCGCAACTTGGCAACCCCAGCCTGGATAAAGAGCAGCGCATCCGCGACCTGCTGGTGAATGAGGGTTTGCAGGAGATCGTCAGCTACCGCTTGACGACGTCCGAGCGTGAAAACCGGCGACTCTCGCCTGATTCCCCGCCAGATGACCGGCCATACGTGCACATTGCCAATCCGCTGGCATATGAAAAATCCTTCCTGCGCCACAGCGTGCTCGCCAGCGTGCTGGAGGCCGCCGAACACAATGCCCGCATACGTGAGCGGCTGGCCCTGTTCGAGATAGGCCCGATCTTCATGACATCTGAGGTTGGTGATCTCCCGGATGAATTGCAGCGCCTGTCCATTGTACTGACTGGAGCGCGCGGCCTGCCGAGCTGGCAACCGTCCGACAACACGCCGCTGGATTTCTACGATCTGAAGGGAATCCTCTCCGGACTGCTGGATGGATTACACCTGCCCGAGGTCCGTTACGAACCCTGGGAACATCCCTCTTTCCATCCAGGGAAGTGTGCGCGCATTCTTTCCGGCGGAAAGCAGGTCGGCGTTTTCGGTGAATTGCACCCGCAGGTGCGTGAACGTTACGACTGGCCGGTGACATATAATGCAAGGCAGATCCTGGCAGCCGATCTGGATATGGACGCACTTCAATCGCTCATACCAGATCTCCATGAAACGGCGCCCGTGCCGGAATTCCCACCTGTACTTGAAGACCTAGCCCTGGTAGTGGACGAGAGTCTGCCGGCCGAGCATGTCGCCGAACTTATCCGCCAGACCGGTGGGAAAGTCCTGCGGGAGGTGCACCTGTTCGATGTGTACCGCGGCGAGAAGATCGGCGCAGGCAGGAAGAGCCTGGCCTACAGCATCACGTACCAGGCAACTGACCGTACCTTAAGCGATAAGGATGTAGCCGGCATCCGGACGCGCATCCTGCACCGGCTGGAGCAGGAATTGGGAGCGAAATTACGCCAATAAACGCTTGCATAAATAGGACAGAAATTGTATACTGACAGAAAGAAAATAATAAAGAAAAACAAGAGGAGAATTATTATGGAGATGCCCGTCGAGAAGAAACAGAACAAAACCTGGCCGATTGTTGGAACGGTCGCTGCCATCCTTTTATGTGGATGCCCCGGGCTGGTCGCCTGTGTCGTTGGCGCATTGATTGCTTTCAAGGTGCCATTTACGACAACGGTGAATGGCTTCTCTTCCACACAACCACTCCCCATCGGTTGGGGGCTTGGCCTGTTGTGCCTGGCGGTAATCTTCATCATCATCGCCGTTGTGGTTCCGATCCTACTCCTGCGCAAGAAGAAACCCGCAGCCGCGGCTGCCACGCCAGAGGTACTTCCCCCGCAGGAACCCCTGCCCCCAGCTTCATAACCCTTATAAAAAATGTGGTGCTCTGCTACGAGCGCCACATTTTTTATGGGTCTTGGGGGAATCCCGCATCAAAAGGATAAGTGAAGGGGGTGTTGGGAGAGCGAAGCTCGCCCGACACCCCCTTTTTACTATCCAGCTCCGAATTTTTATATTGACCTGTTCCCTTTTTACTCTTACAATAACCAAACTCAAAAGGTCTAGTCTATCTGGAATTAACCACAAAATCACCATGGCACAAAGTATCACAAGGTTTCCCTTTATTCTTTTTTTGTGACTTCGAGACTTTGTGGATAGTTCCATAATTCTCGGACAAAATATCAGGATCTTAGACAAAAATTTAATAGAGGACAAATGAACCTACCTTTCCCTTCCAAACGCGCCCCCGCATTCGCTGACATTCCAGATGAAAAGTGGAACGACTGGCGCTGGCAGTTGAGCCACCGCCTGAACTCGGCGGAAGAAATCGAAAAGGTCATCCCACTGAGCGAGTCGGAGCGCAAAGCACTCAATGCCGACCGGCTCTTCCGGGTGGATATCACCCCTTACTTTATCTCCCTGATCGACCCGGATGATCCGGACGATCCCATCCGCAAACAGGTCATCCCGACCGATTGTGAAATGATCCCCTTCACGGCGGAGATGGAAGACTCGCTCGCCGAGGACAAGCACAGCCCCGTACCGGGCCTGGTCCATCGATACCCCGACCGGGTGCTGATGCTCGTCACCACCCAATGCGCCTCCTACTGCCGCTACTGCACGCGCGCCCGCATCGTTGGCGACCCAGCCGCCCAATTCTCACGCCAGGAATTCGACCTGCAGATCGAATACCTGAAACGCACACCCCAGGTGCGGGATGTGCTGGTCTCGGGCGGCGATCCGCTCGTGCTGGCGCCGAAGATCCTGGAGGAGATCCTGACACGCCTGCGCGAGATCCCGCACATCGAGATCGTCCGTATCGGGTCGCGCGTGCCGGTTTTTATGCCCCAACGCGTTACGGATGACCTGTGTGACATGCTGCAGAAATTCCATCCACTGTGGTTGAATATACACGTCAATCATTCGAACGAGATCACAAAAGAGCTGGCCGAAGCCTGTGACAAGCTGACCCGGGCCGGCATCCCGCTCGGCAACCAATCGGTCCTGCTGGCGGGCGTCAATGATAATGTCCACATCCAACGCAAACTGGTACAGGACCTGGTGCGGATCCGGGTACGCCCATATTATCTTTACCAGTGCGACCTGGTGCACGGCGCCGGTCACTTCCGCACGCCGGTCGGCAAGGGCATCGAGATCATCGAGGGGCTGCGCGGGCATACCTCCGGTTATCGCCGTGCCGCAGTACATCGTGGACGCCCCCGGAGGCGGCGGCAAGATCCCGGTCATGCCCAATTACCTGCTAAGCATGTCAGACCACAAGATCGTCCTGCGCAACTTTGAGGGCTACATCACCACGTACGAGGAGCCAACCGATTACACTCCGGCGATGGCCGCCAAGTACAAGGGCCCCAAGCGCCCCGAACCCGGGCAGGAAGGCTTGACTGCGCTACTGGATGGTGACCAGATGTTCATAAAAAATGAAGGCTTTGACGAGGTCCACGACCGGCACGGCAGCCAGCATCGCCTGAAGGACGACGCCAAGTGGAAGCCGCTGGGGATCGGGCCGGGGGAAGAGGGAAAAAAGTAATTTGTCTGAGGATTAACCAAAAAGGTCTGACGAGCACCCGTCAGACCTTTTTGGTTTTTTCAAGAGGCTATTTCCGACCTTTAACCTTCTCTGCGGCGGCAAACCCGGCCTCGAGTGCCTTGCGGTTCATCTCCTCGGTGCCGTGCGGGGCCCGGGCGGTTACGGCTTTCTCAATGGCCTGTCGGGAGACCACGCCGGTCAGCCCGACCAGCACGCCCAGTGCGACCGTATTGGCTGTGATGGTTTTCCCGGTCGTTTCGAAGGCCAGGCGGCTGATAGGGATTTTAATCGCTTCTGCAACCTGGATCTGGTGCACTTTTTCGTCATCCACGATCAACAGTCCGCCCGGTTTGACACCCGCGGCGTACTTTTCATAAGCTTCCTGACTGAGCGTGACCACCACATCCGCAGCTAGGACTTCGGGATGGTCGATCTCGCCATCTGCGATCACGACCTCGGATTTGCTGGCGCCGCCGCGTGCCTCAGGCCCGTAACTCTGGGTTTGGACGGCCATCTTCCTATCATATATGGAGGCAGCTTCCGCCAGGATGACCCCAGCCAGGATCATACCCTGCCCGCCCTCGCCCGCCAGCCGGATCTCGGTGCGTGGCGCCATGAGAACGGTCATTTCAGCCCTCCCTGGACCTGTGTGATCAGATTGGAATAAGAAGTTGTATACTGCGGACGATCTATGTTAATAAAGTTGCCGCGCACGATCTTCGTGTTCTGTGCCTGTTCTTCCGGAGAGAGTTTTCCATACGCAGTTTGGGAGATACTGTTATCTTTCAAGGCACGCAGCATATCCGCGGCGGTGCCGAGGTTGTTCAGGCGGCCATAAGTGGTGTGACAGTAGCTGACTGCTTCGACCACGCTGAAGCCATCCTTGGCAATGGCTTCAGAGATGAACTTGTCCAGCTCGAGGGCATGGTAGACAGTGCTGCACGCCACGTAGCAGGCGCCGGCGGCGATGGCCAGGTCGGAGACCGGGAAGGGCGGCTCGATGTTGCCGTAGGGAGCGGTGGTGGCGCGTCCATGCAGGGGAGTGGTCGGACTGTACTGCCCACCAGTCATACCGTAAACTGCATTGTTGACAATAATGGCAGTAATGCCAATGTTTCGCCGGGCGGCGTGGATGAAGTGGTTGCCTCCGATTGCCAAAGCATCCCCATCGCCCATGATGGCGATGACTTTCATATCAGGGCGGGCAATTTTCAAGCCGGTGGCGAAGGCCAGGGCCCGGCCATGCGTGGTGTGCAGGGTATTGAAGTCCAGGTAGATGGGCATGCGGGCCGTGCAGCCGATGCCAGCCACCAGGGCCACGTCATCGTTTTTAAGACCCAGGTGGTCAATGGCCCGGATGAGGGCACCCATGACGATGCCAATCCCACAACCTGAACACCAGATGGTGGGAAATTCCTTGTTCTTACGCAGTTTCTGGAGGGTTTCACTGCGCTGGAACCAGTTCTCCGGAGGCAACTGAGCTTTGTTTTCTTCCAAACCTTGGGCTTGCAATATGGTATCGTCCATGCTTCAGCCTTCCAACGCGTCCAGGATCATCTGCGGTGTGACCATCTCGCCGTTGGCGCGCGTGACGCGCCGGACCTTCTTGCGTCCGACCATGCGTTCCACTTCGTATGCCAATTGGCCGAGATTCATTTCAGGGACGATGATGCGGTCCACCCGCTCGCCGAGTGCCTCCACCTTTGCCTCAGGGAAGGGCCAGATGGTAAGCAGGGTCATCAGGTCCACTTTCTGCCCGCGCGCCCGTGCCAGTTTCATGGCATGCCGGGAAGTCCGGGCTGAGGCACCGTAAGACAGGATGGCCATCCTTGCGCCGGGGATGGTATCCTGCTCGAGCATGAGGATCTCGTCCAAGTGTTTTTCCAATTTCGTGTTGAACCGTTCGAGCCAGGGATCGATATCATTCAGGCGTTGGGTGGAAAAACCCAGCTCATCGTGGAAGAGACCGGTAATGTGGTAACGGTAGCCCACGCCAAAATTGGCCAACGGCGGCACATCCCCGGGTTTGTTGCGGTAGGGGGTATACTCCCCGGCCTTCTCGGTAAGGCGGTATTCGGGGAGCTGGATGGTCTTGAAATCCGGCAATTCGACCGGTTCACGCATATGCCCGACGATCTCATCTGTAAGCAGGATGGCCGGCGTGCGGAATTTCTCGGAAAGCTCAAAGGCTTTCACTGTCAGATCGAAGGCCTGGCGGACGGAGACCGGGCTTAATGCTATGATGGGATGGTCGCCATGGGTACCCCAGCGGGCCTGCATCACGTCGCCCTGGGAGGCCGCGGTGGGTTGGCCAGTGGAGGGACCGAGACGCTGGACATCCACGACCACGCATGGGATCTCTGCCATGGCGGCATAGCCGATGTTTTCCTGCATCAGCGAAAAGCCCGGTCCGCTGGTGGCAGTCATCGACTTCAATCCGCCCACCGAGGCGCCGATGATGGCTGCCATGCTGGCGATCTCGTCTTCCATCTGGATGAATTTACCACCCACTTTGGGCAGTTCACGCGCAAGGATTTCAGCAATTTCCGTGGAGGGGGTGATCGGATAGCCTGCGTAGAAGCGACAGCCCGCCGCAAGCGCCCCCCAGCCGATGGCATCATTCCCTTGCATCAACCTGATGGCCAATATTTTCTCCTACTTGTAGAAACGACTTTGTCGTTCCTAATCCAGCTTCCTGACCACGATCGCCAGGTCAGGACAATGGGTATCGCAAAAATGACAAGCAGTGCATTTATCCGGAAGTACCACCCGGGGATGGTCTTCATCCGGGTCCATTGCCAACACTTTAGGAGGACAGAATTCCACGCAGATACTGCAGCCTTTGCACCAGGTGGCATACAGGATGACTTCGCCGCGCGGACCTTTTTTTATCGGGGCAGGTGTGATCTGAGGCGAATGTGGTTGCGAAGAAACATCAGGCATTTAGTACCTTTCAATAAACCGGTCTTGCCGACCCGGATTTATATTCTACTATAATAAGCATTCCTGTCAGGGATGAAGAATATCCTCTTTCCCCTATTACGAACAGCGCCTCTGGTAGGGTTGCAAAACGAAAATTGGACGTAAGTCACCCAAATGGTCTATTTGAAATCCGGGTTATTAATGCTATACTTTTATTACTTATTCAAACATATTATTCAAAGAGGAGAAACCATATGGACACGCGAAAGAAATTCTGGCTTGTTCTAATCGGAGCCATTGCGGGGCTGTTCATCATCGCCTGCTCGTGCAGCTCTCTTATTCCCGCGTCCACGCCGACCCCGGCACCCCTACCTGCCAACATCCAGGAGCCGATGCCGGGCCTGGCCGGTCGATGGAATGACCCGGACACCATTACCGACACAACCCCCTCCCCGACCGTCACTACGATTGCATGGGAAAATGGCCAGTATGTGGTTGTATCCGTGAGTAACCCGAGCAGAGGCGGGAACGAGGTCACCAAGTCCTCGTGGTCGAACGGTGTGTTGACCTGGACCTACTGCGTTCCCAACGGAAACTGCCTCACTTCCGCAACAGTATCGCTCAATGGCAATTCATTGGATACAACCTGGTCGGATGACCAAGGCAACTCAGGTACAACGACATTCGAACGTGCGCCGTAAATTCCGGGAACGATGATCAAACAAATACCCTGAGAAGCGACCCTTCCCAGGGTAATTTTTTATTCTGAGATCATTTCTCATTGAAATACTGGTTTTAATGCTATACTTTCATTACTCATTCGCTTCCATAATTCCAAAGAGGAGAAGAACACATGAACCCGCGAAGGAAATTCTGGCTTGTTTTGATTGGAGCCATCCTGGGGATGGTAATTATCGCCTGCTCATGCGGTTCTCTTGTTCCCACGCCCACACCGACCTCGTTTCCACCAGCAACGCAACTACCGGCAACGTTACCACCAGCAACATTACCACCGGCGACCTTACCTCCGGCAACTTCTGTAAACCAGTCAGGAACTGGCCAAGAACCTATGCCTGGTTTGGCCGGGAAATGGATCGATCCGGACTCCGCCGGCGGTGGAACCATATCGACCATTGAGTTCCAGAACGGGCTGTATGTAGTGACATCGGTGATTAATACCGGCAGAGGCCCGAACGAGTTGACAACCAGCTCCTGGGCAAACGGTGTTTTGACCTGGGAATATTGCCCTGCAAACATGCATTGCATCACGCAGCATACCGTATCCTCAATGGTGATGCTCTAACAGTTAATTGGGCCTGGTCGGATGGAGGAAGTTCCGGCACATCCGAACTTCAACGCGAGCCATAAATTTGGATCAAATTTTACGCTGATCGCCCTGAGGAGGAATTCTTCTCAGGGCTTTTATTTAGCCAAAGGCATTTCCGGATTCTTCTAAGAGACCGTACGGGCACTGCGCAGTACCAAGGGCCAGACTTTCCATATTTTGCCTCTTGATCAACGCAAGTTCACGGATTGAGGCAAGAAGCAGTATAATGCCGCCATGCTTGACCGCCCAACTCACACTAGGCATACGTCGGTTTCCCCGCTCGTTTATATCTTCATACCAATCGCGTTCCTACTTGGTTTGGGAGGCGGATATCTGCTCTGGGGCAATAGACAACCCCGGCCGCAGCCGATACGAATACAATCCGGCGTGTGGATATCTCCACAGACGATGACCCATCCATCGGGCCGGTGAATGCCCCGGTCACCATCATCGAGTTCAGCGATTACCAATGCCCCTATTGCCAGGTCTGGTACAAGCAAGTCTACCAGCAGTTGCTGGCGAGTTACCCAAACAAGATTCGTTTCGTATACCGGGACTTGCCGCTGCCAAGTCATCCCGAGGCGATACCCGCCGCTGAGGCTGCAGACTGTGCGGGAGCACAAGGCGCCTATTGGAAATACCACGACGAGCTTTTCGAGCAACGCTATGGTTTGAACCGCGCAGCTTATGAGCATTATGCTGCCGACCTGGGGCTGGATTCGAAAGCCTTTGCTGCCTGTCTGAATAGCCAGCGTTATCAAGGTGAGGTTCAAGCCGACGCCAGTGATGCGGCCCGTGCAGGTATTAGCGGCACCCCATCCTTTGTAGTCAATGGCAGGATACTCGTCGGGGCCCTCCCTTTCTCCGATTTTAAAGCCGTGATTGACGAAGAACTGGCTGCAAAACCCTAACCTTCCAAACAGCCCGACGGGGTGTTTTCATGAGAGAAACCATATGAAAAAATTTATTGCCATTGCAGGGAACATCGGCGTAGGGAAATCCACGCTGGTTGAGATGCTATGTGCAAAACTAGATTGGACGCCGTTTTTTGAGCCAGTGGCAGAGAATCCTTACCTGGCTGATTTTTACCGGGATATGCAGACCTGGGCATTCCACTCGCAAATCTTTTTCCTGACCCACCGTTTGCGCGCCCATCACCAACTGGCCCAATACCCTTCCTCTGTCATACAGGACCGTTCGGTGTACGAAGATGCCGAAATCTTCGCCCACAATCTGTTCCTGCAGGGACATATCCGCCCGCGGGATTACCAGACTTACCGGGAACTCTACCTGACACTGGTCGAGTTCCTGCCTCCGCCCGACCTGGTCATCTATCTGCGCGCCTCCGTGCTGACCCTGATCCAGCGAATCGGCCGGCGCGGGCGCGATTATGAACGCACCATCCCGGCGGACTACCTCGCCAGCTTGAATAACCTGTACGAAACCTGGATTTCAGATTTCACCCTCTGCCCGGTGCTGGCTGTCCCGGCTGACGATGTCGATTACGTGGCCCATCCGGGCCATCTGGAACTGATCGTAAGCAAAGTGGAGGAAAAACTGACCGGAAAAGAGGAGGTGATTTTTGACCCGGAAGAAGTAGCACGTGCAGCCTTTGATTGAAAAGCCAAATTCCCCGCCAAACCGGGGAATTTTTATTCCAGGAACACTCCCCACTTCCAGCGGCTTGGCAGCCAGAAGATCCCTTCCCCCAGAATATTCGTAATCCCGGTGCCAAAGCTGCCACATTCGGCCAAAACCAGTGCTTGTGGGGCGATATTACCCTGCGGACAGTTGGATCCTCCACCGGTCACAGTGCCAGACACCGGTAACGAGGCATTGACGGAAATGTTGGGCTGTCCCGGGGTCGGCCGGCAGGCAAACCCCCAGACCGCGCTCCCGTCCGGCAAACGGCACCAGGTCCGTTCCGGTAACTCAACGACAGGATAGGTAAACGCATCCACAACACGCCCATAGAGCAGCCGGACTGTGCCGCCGCCATCGCTCAGGGAGAGGCCGGTCTGCGAGCCGAAGAAGGTGGCGATTTGACGCGGTTGTAAAGTCAAATCTGGCAGGGTGAAGGTTTTCGGGCTATTCACGCCGGTGTCCAGTTTCCAGCCCTTCACATTAAGGGTATTGGGGCTTACGTTGATGATCTCGATGTACTCGTCACCAACGTTGGTCGTACCGTCCCCATTCCAGTCGGTCTGCGGGTGTGGTAGAAACTCATTTAACACCACCGAGGCAGGTATCGCGGTAGGAGCACGTGTTGGCGTGCGTGTGAGAGTGATTGTGATCGTGGGTGTGCGGGTTGGGCTGGTCATACTGCACCCCGGCACACAACACAGGACCGTTGGCCTGGGATTGCGGGTTGGCTGGAGAAATGAGGCTAAAGTCATTGACATTATCATTGGCGTCGAAGCAGGAGGTATTGCCGCCGGGCTTGCGCTCGTAACTTTGGTCGGAAGTTCCTGGAACAGGCGTGGGCGTTCCCGCAAGTGGTGCCACCGGCAGCGGGGGCAGGGGTCTGCCTTCGTGATAATACGTTTCGCTGCACATCCCGACCTGGTCAACCACCGAACCATCATACGAGACCAGGGCCAAGCCGCCGGTATCTGCAATGCCGGGAGGGAATCGCTGATCAGCGATGGGGATACTGGAGGTGGAACCATAGCCATCGCGGCAATCAGGTAATGCTGGCCGGGCTGGAGGACGGTTCCGTAGTAGATGTACACCAACGTCGAAATGATGGTACCGCATCCGCTCACTTCCGCTCGACTTGCTGATGTACCAATACCCAATATTGACCTGGCGCTCCGGTGGGGTTATAGAGTTCGATGAATTCGTCATCGGCTCCCAACGGCCCGATCGTACGGAATTCGCTGATAACGATGTGATGCGGTGCTTTGGGAGTGGGAGTTGGGAGTGTTCCCGTATTGGTAATTGTGGGTGTGGGTGTGGGTGTGCGCGTGGGCGTGGATGTATTCGTGGGCTTGCGCGTGCGCGAGGGGGTGGGCGTACGCGTTCTGCGGGGTGTGGGCGAGGGGGTGTCGGTCTTGGAGGGTGTCAGTGTGATTGTTGGCGTCAGTGTATCCGTTGATGTCTCTGTTAGCGTATCGGCATTAACCTGCTGTGCCGGATTTTTCGTAGGGGCGGCGCGCACGCTGCTCTCCAATGCCATAGCATACATTCCCCCAGCCAGCAGCAGCGTGGTCAATACAAACAGATAGAATTTCTTGTCGCGAAACATGACCGGAGTGACAGCCTCCCGGCAATGATAACACAATGGGCAAGGGCGCGGCGCGCCAACCCCATCTGTGGTGATTGATTTAAAGTTTGCTCAGGTTTAGCGGGGTTCGACCACCAGTTTTATGGCCGTACGGACTTTGTCCTCGATCTCAACGTCCACGAACTCCGGCACACACACGACCGAAATATTATCACCTTTGAGGTAACCGGTTGCCAGGATGAGTGCCTTGACAGCCTGATTGACCGCCCCCGCTCCAATTGCCTGCACTTCCGCCCGTTTATGTTCGCGGACAACGCCCGCGATTGCCCCGGCGACTGCGGAGGTACGGGAGGTTGCGGATACCTTGATTATATCCATAGTGTTTCTCCCTTGAGCGAACGATCGGTGAGAGGGGCACAATTCCTAATAAAATTGTACAATATTTGGGGTCGCGATACAAGATGCTGGCGGACGAATGTCTGGACATTCTGAAACACTCCCCCTGAGGAGCAGTCTCGTCTTAAGGTGTGTTTTACAGATCGCTAATGCGTATATTCTTGGACTTTGCCGCTGGGGAGGGTGTCCAGACCCCGGCAATGGATGCCCCGCACTTCGGACAGGTCCCCTGGGGTGTGATATTTACCTTGTGGATGAGATAGCCGGTCCGCTTGACCAGTGCACTGTTGCATTTTGGGCAGAAGGTTGTCTCGTACTCATCCACCCGCCCTGGCAGGTTTCCGGCGTAGACATAATGCAAGCCGGCTTCACGCCCGATTTCAGCCGCACGCAACAGCGTATGCGCGGGTGTGTTGTCGATGTCACTCATCTTATAGTCTGAGTGGAAGGCTGTCACATGCCAGGGGATATCCGGCGATATACCTGAAAGGAAGCGGGCGGCCTCCCACAACTCGGCGTTGCTGTCGTTGAAGCCCGGGACGACCAGCGTTACCACCTCCAGCCAGAGACCCATCTCCTTGACCCGTTTGATCGTGTCCAGTACGTTTTTTAGAACTCCGCCCAATTGCCGGTAGTTCTTGTCTTGCATGGACTTCAGGTCAATTTTCATTCCGGTCAGAAAAGGCCGCAGATACTCCAGCACTTCGGGGGTGGCATTGCCGTTCGAGACGTAGACGCACATCATCCCGGCCTGGATGGCCTGTTTAAATATCGCCACGGCCCACTCGCTGGTGATGAGCGGCTCGTTGTAGGACGAGGCAATTACTTCCGCACCAGTCCGGCGCGCCACCTCCACGATTTGTTCGGGAGAAATGTGGCGTATGAAACCGGCCGATTCGTCCGCGACCGGGTCACGCAAGACCTGGGACGTCAGCCAGTTCTGACAGTAACCGCAATGGAAGTCACAGCCGAGCATGCCGAAGGTCAGGGCAGTTGATCCAGGCAGGAGATGGTAAAAGGGTTTTTTCTCGACCGGGTCGGCATTGAGGGCAGCCACATATCCCCATGGTACGCGCAATTCTCCAGCCTGGTTGAAACGCACCTGGCAAATGCCGCGCCGTCCCGTCCGAATCAGGCAACGGTGTCCGCAGGCGGTGCAGCGGAGGGAACCGTCGGGCAAGGCTTCTGTCAATTCACCCGTGGCGGTCATGCCGTCCAAAACACTGGCTAATGGAGTCATACGTTTAATCATACTCCAAACCCGGTGTCCCTGAAATGCTCTCAGCAGGTGGGTGTCAGGTTGCTCCAAGTAGCATAAATACCCAATAGGGGACCATGGAAAGAGGGTATTATTCATCCGCTTTGGCAGTTAAGGTTTACAGTTTCATTCAATAAGCAGTACAATCGTGCTGGCGCTCATCTGTTTTTCCGTTAACATCTTGTGCTATACTGGTGATAGTAACATGCATTTGGATCCTATTTCCGAAGCACGTTCTGCCTGGCATGACTGGGCCGAATTTCTCCACCGCCACGGACTGGAGAATTTGGTCGCCTGGGTGCTGGAGGCCGCCGGGCCATTGACGGTGCTCGGAGCGCAGGCGCTTTACATCGGCGGCCCGCTCCTGCGTCCGGCATTGACAGATATGCATTTGGATGCTCTGGCAGGCCTGCTCGAAGACCGGGATGAAACCCTGGCCTTTACTGCCTACCTACGGGAGGAAATATCCCTGTGAACGACTTTCTGCTGGGGCTGGTTGGTTTTGGTGTCATTTTTCTCAGTACGGTTCTCATGGTGGGATTGGTGGCTTTGAGGTGCAAGTCCTCCCCGGTTTTTCGTGAAATCGCCGCGTTCACCCGTCTGCGCCATGCCGTCGGCCGTGTGGTTGAAGATGGAACCCGGCTGCATGTCTCGCTCGGGCGAGGCGCGCTGGCCACTCCCCAATCCGCCTCGGCCCTGGCGGGTCTGGCACTCCTGCGCCGCCTGGCCGAGTTGACTTCCGCTGGAGACCAGCCGCCCATTGCCACGTCGGGGGATGCCGCCCTGGCCATCCTTTCCCAGGATACATTACAGACCGGTGCTCAGGTTTCGGCTCAAGGTGCTTACGACCCTACTGCAGGACGGTTGACCGGCCTGACGCCTTTTTCCTATGCCGCCGGGGCGTTACCGGTCATCCGGGACGAAAACATATCCACAAATGTGCTGATCGGCAATTTCGGGGTTGAAGCTGCCTTGCTGGTCGAAGCGGCCGAACGAGCAAATACCTTTACCCTGGCTGCCAGCGATAACCTGACGGCGCAGGCTGTGTTGTATGCCAGTGCCCAGGAACCGCTCCTGGGTGAAGAATTGTACGCGGCCGGCGCTTACGTGGATTCCGGGCGTCTGCATTCTGCCAGCCTGACAGTACAAGATATCCTGCGCTGGCTGATCATTGCTGTCATCGTGGTTGGTGCACTTCTCAAACTGATAGGTATCCTGTGAAATTTAAGGGCGTCCTCTCCACTGTAATTGCCATTTCCTTTGGTGTGCTTGTCCTGGCTGGATACCTGTTTGGCTATAAGGCGGACGGTTCGCTTTCCCTGGTGGGGGAATTGCAGCTGTTCATCCTGAATATAGCCGTCATTCTGGCGGGGTTTGCAGTGCTGGTCGGGATTTGTAATCTACTTCTCGTCCACGGAAAAAAAATCCGCCATAAACAAAAAGGTGCAGGCTATAGTGCCGTATTAATTGTTTCTTTGGCTGTCACTTTCCTGCTAGGTCTGCTGGGTCACTACTTCCCAGTAGTTGCCTCCTTGTTCAATGGTGTGTTTAGATTCATGCAGCTACCCATCGAGACCAGCCTGATGGCGATGTTGGTGGTAACGCTGACCTATGCCAGCATCCGTCTGCTGCGCCGGCGGCTTAACCTGCTCTCGGTCACTTTCATGGTAACGGCCTGGCTCATCCTAGTCGGCATGGCCCCCTGGCCTTTCGTGGGGGACGTTCCTTTCCTGAGTGATTTTGTTCGCCCGATCATCACGCAGATCCCGGCTGCTGCGGGAGCACGTGGCCTCCTGCTCGGTGTGGCTCTTGGCACGCTGACCACCGGCCTACGCATCCTGCTCGGCTCGGACCGTCCTTACGGGGGCAAGAATGGTTGACGTACGCTGTCCGATGTGTGGGAAATACAACCCGATGGAACTGGAAGAATGCCAGTTCTGTGGGGCACGTCTCAAACCGCTCATCGCATCCAACCCGGTTGATTTCAGACACTCAAACCTGGGGAGGAGCCGATCAAGATAAAAACTTCAGAATTAGAAAAGGGTGATCGCAGCGGGGGAGGTGCCATCCACCCAGGTGAAGCCCCCATTAATAAGAATACGGCGGAACTGGAACGTGATTTGCCAGCTTGGCTACGCTCCCTGCGCGAGGGGAAACGCCCGGTTGCTGGTGAGTCCCTGGCGGAACCTTCCTCTGACGAAGGTCTGCCTCCCGGTTCCCAGACGACGCCCGGGCCGGACTCTTCCAGCGGTTTTCCAGGCTGGCTGTCAGGTCACGGCGAGGCAACCTCTGACAATGAAGCAGTCCCCGATTGGCTGGCCGACCTGCGAGGCGGCAAGACTTCCGAATCCGCACCGGCCCCAATCGAAGAAGGAGAACCGGCCCCCGAACTGGGAAATGAAGATTGGATGCAACGCTTGGGCAGTGAACCGCAGGAAGCGAGACCTGAACCCACCGAGACCGCCAAGCTTCCCGACTACGAACTCCCCGCGGCGGAAGGATCACCCAAACCTCCTCCAGAGGGGTTGGCGTACTGGCTGAAAGACCTTCAATCTCCAGCACCAAGTGGACAGGAACCGCCGGCCACCTCCCAAGACGCAAAAAAAATGCCAGACTGGCTTTCTGGTGTGCCGGATTTATCCGCGGAAAGCCGTCCAACCTTGCATGAAACTGAAGCGCCTGTCCCCGCAGAAAGCGTGCCGGACTGGTTGGACCAAAATAAACCAGAGTTTACCTCAACGGAAACTGGCACACCTGCTGAGGGTGGCGCATCTGTCCCGGATTGGCTATCCAGTCTCGGGTCTATACCGGTAGCTTCCGACTCGACTCCCAGGGAAAAGATCCCGGAATGGTTGTCAAATCTGGTAGAGAAATCCGGATCGGAGCCTGGAACACCTGAAACATTATCTGGCAGCGAACCAACGGCTCCAAGCAATCCACCTGCAAGAACACCCGACTGGTTGTCCCAATTACAGGCAGAGGCATATACGGCGGAGCAGGTTGAGAAACCCAAGGAAGAATTGGAGGCTGTTCCCGAAGAGGCTGCTTCCTCAAAGGGTACGGGCCCACTTCCCAGTTGGCTGGCTGGAATCGAAAAAACGACCTCCTCCACCAGTGGTACACCGGCGCTGGTTGTGGGCAATGAAACCACCCCGCCCAATGCGGAGGGCGAAACCGCCATTTCCATGGAAACGCCCGACTGGCTTTCCAAACTTACTCCGGATCAAGGCACCGAAAAAACTGCCGAGGACATAGTCGACCAGGAAGGTACTGAGAACCTGGAAACGGCCGAATTGCCTGCCTGGGTAAAAGCCATGCGTCCAGTGGAAGCGGTGGTCGAGTTGAAAATGATCCCGTTGGACGAGGATCAGATCACAGAGCTGAGCGGCCCATTGGCAGGTTTGCGTGGAGTGCTGCCGGCCAAGCCGGGATTGGGACTGCTACGCAAACCCCCGATGTATTCGTCCACACTTCAAGTTTCCGATGGACAACAGCGCTACGCCGCGTCCCTCGAAAAGCTGGTGGCAGGTGAAACTCAGCCTCACGCAGTCGGAACAATACGCCTGCCTTCGAACCGGTTATGGCGCTGGTGTATTGCCGTGCTGCTGTTCCTGGCGGCCGGTCTGCCATTAGCAAGTGGCGTGCATATTGCGCCTGCTTCGTTGCTATTATCCTCTGATAAGGGTGCAACCTCCAGTGTAATCGAGGGGCTTCCGGCAAACATCCCTGTGCTGGTTGCATTCGATTATGACCCGGCGCTCTCTGGAGAACTGGAAGTGGTGGCTGCTCCCATAATGGACTCCTTGCTTTCCAAAGGAACGCCTCTGGCGCTGATCTCCACTTCACTGACCGGCCCAGCTCTGGCAGAACATTTCTTGAAAACCACCCCATTGGTGAATGTGCATCAATACCAAAGCGGAGAGCAATATGTCAACCTGGGCTACCTGGCCGGAGGGCCGGCAGGTATGTTGTATCTTGCCGATTCATTGGCGGAGGCCATGCCGGTCAGCGTGGATGGTAAATCTGCCTGGAAATCAGGGCCCTTGGAGTTTATCCAAAGTTTGAGCAACTTTGCAGCAGTCATCATCCTGACCGATAATGCCGATACCGGCCGCAATTGGATTGAACAGGTCGGTCCGCGTCTTGGCAACACTCCGATGCTGATGGTCATCAGCGCTCAAGCTGAACCGATGATCCGACCGTATTTTGATTCGGGGCAACTCAAAGGACTGGTCTCAGGGCTGCCTGATGCCGAGATTTACGAACAAACATATAACCGCCCCGGCCTGGCTGATCATTATTGGAATTCGTTCAGCGTTGGAATGCTGCTAGCTGAGTTGTTGATTGCTGCCGGCGCCATGATGGGCATTGTGGCAGATCGACTCGCCAACCGTAAAGATTCCAGAGGAGAGGCCTGACCATGCCTGCAATCCTCTCGGGTGACCTGGTTACCGGGTTCATAGGTTTCCTGCTTACGCTGATGATTCTGAGTTATCTGATAGGAGATAACCCGCTTTTTCGAGTGGCAGTCTATATCTTTGTCGGTGTTTCAGCCGGGTATGCCGCGGCGGTGGCCTGGTGGCAAGTACTCTTTCCCAGGCTCGTGCTCCCCTTGCTTACAGGCAGCTTCTTCGAGCGTTTGTTTGCACTCATCGCGCTCATTTTAGGCGTATTACTTTTAATGAAACTCACACCGCGCACGTCCACGCTGGGCAATCCCTCCATAGCTTTCCTAGTGGGGGTCAGCGCGGCTGTGGCAGTAGGCGGGGCGGTCATGGGGACAATCCTCCCTCAGACTCAGGCATCCGTCAATATATATAGCCTGTCGGGTGCCGGGAAGAATTGGCTGGAGCGATTTTTCTCTGGAACGATCATACTGGCCGGCACGGTAACAACCCTGGTCTATTTTCATTTTGGAGCCAAAACCACCCCTGATGGACCGCAGCGCAGCAAGCTGGTGAATGTGCTGGGCCGGATAGGGCAGGTTTTCATTGCCATCACTCTGGGCGTTTTATTTGCAGGTGTCTTTGCCGCTTCCATGACAGCGTTGATTGAACGCTTGAATTTCATCTGGTCTTTTCTTGCCAAATTGCTTTAGCGCTTATGCCTGGTTCCCTGGTTGATGCAGATTCCCTCCTGGCGGTTGACGTCGGTAGCGTGACCACACGCGCGGCTCTTTTTGATGTTGTGGAAGGGCGCTACCGGTATGTCGCCTCCGGCCATGCCCCCAGCACGGCTGCTGCGCCTTATAAAGACCTTGGCGAGGGTGTCCGCCAGGCAATCGAAAACCTTCAGGTTATCACCGGGCGTACGTTCCTGGGTAGTGACCGTCAATTGATCGTTCCAGTAAGAGAGGGGAAAGGTGCGGACACCTTCGCCGCAACATTGTCTGCCGGGCCGGCCGTAAAAACGGTGGTGGTTGGTCTATTGGAGGATGTTTCGGTTGAAAGTACCCTGCGATTGGCGCGCTCCATCTATGCCCGTGTGGTAGACACCATCGGATTGAACGACACGCGCAAAACCGAACAGCAAATCGACAGTTTGCTACGGCTCCGTCCGGACCTGATCCTGGTCGCCGGCGGTACGGACAGCGGCGCCGCATCCTCCGTCCGGCGCTTAATCGAGACAATCGGCCTGGCATGTTTCCTCCTGCCGGCTGAAAACCGTCCCGCCCTGCTTTTTGCAGGAAACAGGAAGTTGACCGAGGAAATCAAGGCCAGCCTGGAAAACCTGACACTCTCCTTGAGCATAAGCCCGAATATACGCCCCTCCCTTGAAACTGAGGATCTCCAGCCTGCACAACATGTCCTTTCCAATCTTTACACCCAGATCCGTCGCAGCCAGATGGGCGGTGTGGATGAACTCAATGCCTGGTCTGGAAACACACTAATGCCGGCTGCCTATGCCGAGGGGCGAATTATCCGCTTCCTCAGCCAGGTGTACGATTCGAGCAAAGGAATCCTTGGCGTGGATCTGGGTGCATCCGCTGCAACCGTGACCGCGGCATTCGGTGGCGAAGTGACTCTTGGCGTCTATCCGCAACTGGGCCTCGGCGAAGGCCTTGCCAACCTTCTCCACTTCACCAGTCTGAATGAAATCCTGAAATGGATCCCGCTTGACATCCCGGCCGAAACGGTACAGGAATATCTTTATCAGAAATCCATCTACCCGGCCACCCTGCCTGTCACTCCCGAAGACCTGGCTATCGAACAGGCGCTGGCACGCCAGAACCTGTCAGTGGCATTGAACAGCCTCGCCAAAGATTTTCCCCGGCATATTCGCCGAGCCGCCCCCGGATTAGTCCCGTATTTCGAACCCATCCTGGCATGCGGGAGTGCAATCACACATGCTCCAACCCTCGGGCAGAGTTTGCTTATCCTGTTGGATGCCATCCAGCCGGTGGGTATCACAACCATGATTTTGGACCAAAACAGCCTGCTGCCTGCCATGGGTGCAGCCGCAAGTCGTAATTCCATTCTTCCTATCCAAATATTGGAATCGGGTGCTTTCCTGGGATTGGCAACGGTGATCGCACCGTATGCGGGTGTCCATCCTGGGACGCCCATCCTGACAGGCCGCCTCGTTTACCAGGATGGGAATGAGAGCAACATCGATGTCAAACAAGGTGCGTTGGAGCTGTTCCCCCTCCCGATTGGAAAATCGGGCCGTTTGTACCTGCAACCATTACATCATACCGATATAGGCCTTGGTCCCGGGAATACCAATGGTGCGGGCTTCCCCGTTAACGGATCCGCGCTGGGTGTTGTGATTGACGCGCGCGGCCGTCCGCTGCGTTTTCCGTCAGATGCTGGACGGCGGCGTGATATTATAAAAAAGTGGCTGTGGACGGTTGGAGGGTAGACACTCGATGCTGGCGCCTGTTACACATATTCTCCCTCTGGCTTCTGTCCGGCGTGAACGCGTATTGCCCGTGCCTGGCCGCATTACCGTCCGTCTGGAACAGAAAGTCAATCCGCTTGACGTGGTGGCCGAAGCTAATTATGGAGCCGAGCATCTCCTGATCGACGTGGCCCGCAGGCTTGGCCTCCAGCCAGCTGCGGCGCAACGCCTGATCCAAGTCAAAGCAGGCGACTTGCTTTCAAAAGGCGATTTGATCGCCCGGCAGACAAGGCTCACCCTGCAGACCGTCCAAGCCCCAAGCAATGGGCGTGTGGTATTGGCTGGAGCTGGGCGGGTGCTGATGGAAGTTGGTGAGACCACGTTTGAATTACATGCTGGTATCCCTGGAACGGTCACGCGCCAGATTTCCGACCGTGGCGTGGAGATCAAGTTCAATGGGGCTTTCGTGCAGGGAGTGTGGGGGAACGGCCAAATGAATATCGGCTTGATGTTACCAGTACTCTCGGCACCGGAGGAACCATTGGTCGCCAAGCAGCTGGATATCAGCCTGCGCGGCTCAGTGCTGTTAGCAGGCAATTGCAGTGACCCGGCAGCCTTGAAGACGGCCGGGGAGCTTCCCGTACGCGGCCTCATCCTTGGCAGCCTGTCTCCAGCCCTCATTCCTCTGGCGATGCAGGTTCATTACCCAATCATTGTAGTGGATGGCTTTGGGCAAAGACCGCTGAATGCCGCCGCCTATAAACTATTGACCACCAATGCCAAGCGTGAAACGACCCTTAATGCCGATCCGTTTGACCGGCAGACCGGCTTGCGGCCTGAGATCTTTATCTCTTTGCCGGTGACAGAGGAACTGCCTCCGCTGCGCGCAGCGGAAACGTTCGCACCCGACCAGACCGTGCGCCTGACGCGTGATCCGCACATCGGAATGGTTGGGACTCTGGTCAGTTTGCGGCCCGGATTAATGAAATTTCCCAACGGACTGCGGGCGGTGGCTGCGGAAGTGAGATTGGATACTGGAGAACAGGTTCTCATACCGCTTGCCAATTTGGAAGTCCTAGGGTAATATAATTGAAACGAGGAGGATGCAGAGATGTTGGATGAAGGTAATAGCAACAACCTGGAAACCCCTGAAGCTCCCCCACCGGAGGAGTCGAATAATCGTACGTTCCTGATCGTGGGTGGAATTTTTGCGGCCTTGATCTTCCTGACCCTGGTATGCGGGGCAATTTACGTGCTATGGCTCGGGCCCCGTCTCAATACTCAACGGAATGCCACTCAGACGGCAATCGTGGCCAAGAATGCTCAAGTTATCATACAGATGACAGCCACTGCTGAAGCAGCCCTGTTTACACCCACCCCGCAGCCCTCTCTTACGCCGACGAATACCAGCATACCCACAGTTATTCCGGTCAACAGCCCAACGCCAGTGATAGTCATCGGCGCATCCGTTGCGACGGCGACTGCAACCACTGACCCGGCCACCCTGGCCGCCATGCAAACTCAACTGGCCCAGCAAATGACCTCCACCGCATTATTGGTGGGTGCAGCAAGTACACCCGCCGCTGGCGCAGCAATGCCCAAGACAGGTTTCTTCGACCAGATTGGCTTGCCCATTCTGATCATCCTAGCCCTGGCCCTGATTGTGGTCATCCTCCTGGCGCGCCGCTTGCGCAGAAGCCCGACAAAGTAGCACCGCAGGGAACCATATCCCTACCGGTTGTATTCACGTGAACCCACCTCGTGGGTTCACGCTTTTTAATTTTGAGGTCATGTTACGCTTGCGGCCACCGTTTCACCGTAGCCGAGCAGGGCTTTTACCATTTCCCGGTTGCGGCCTTCGGCATAGACGCGCAATACTGGTTCGGTACCGGAGGGCCGGATAAGCAGCCAGGAGTCGTCGGCCATAATGTACTTGACCCCGTCGACATTGCCGATTTCGGTCACCTTCTGTCCGCCAATCTCCGCCGGGGCCTTCCTGATCAGGAAATCGGTCATCTCGGATTTTGCGACAGGGTGGTGCAGGCGCAAGTCAGTACGTTCGTAGAAGGCCGGGCCAACATCTGCCAGTAATTCTTCCACCAGCTCGTACAAGGATTTATGGGTATCGGCGATGACCTCGACCAATAATAACCCCATGATCGGACCATCCCCTTCGGGGATATGTCCCTTAAAGGAAATACCGCCCAACTCCTCTCCGCCAATGAGTACATCCTGGGTCATCATATAGTCGGCGATGTGGTTGAAGCCCACCGGGGTCTCGTAAAGTGTCAGGCCGTAGCGTTGGCACAAACGGTCGACCATGCGCGTGGTCGAGACCGTCCTTACCACCGCGCCGCTCCAGCCGCGTTTTTCCACCAAGTAGCGCAAAGCCAGGGCCATGATTTTATGCGGATCCACGAAGTTGCTGTGTTCATCCATGGCTCCGATTCGGTCAGCATCGCCATCGGTGGCCACGCCGAAATTTCCCATCCCCGCGCCGATTGCGCCCGCCAGCGCGCCCAGGTATTTGGCAATTGGTTCGGGGTGGATATTTCCGAACCCCGGGTTCATCTCGCCGCGGATCTCGGTAATCTCGCAGCCCGTACCCTGCAAAAAGGATTTGATCACTCCACGCCCGGAACCGTACATGGAATCCACGAGGAAATGTTGAGGGTTTTCAGCAATCACATCGCATTTGATCAGTGTTCGCAAATGATCGAAATAAACCGGCAGTGGGTTGAACTTTTGGATGAGCCCTTTCTCGCGCGCCACATCGAAATCCATCAGGTTCGGGCCGCGGGCACGTTCTTCATTGTCATTGAGGTAGACTTCCACCCGGTGGCACTGCTCGTTCAGCGCCGATCCCCCATAGGCCGCCTTGAGCTTGACCCCGTTGTAACGCGGGGCATTATGGGAGGCGGTGATCATCACCCCTGCAATGGCGTTCAGGTTTTTTACCGCGTAAGAGATGGCAGGGGTAGGCGCATCTGACTGTGCCAGATAGACAATAAAGCCGTTGGCAGCCAGAACACGTGCCACTTCCCCGGCGTAACGATCGGAGAGGAAGCGGGTATCGAAGCCAACCACGAATTTTTTGGGGTCCGGGGCAGGCCCTCCATTCCCGGATTTGTCCCAACTCTCGGATGCGACCGCATCGGCAATGGCCTGGCTGAGCATACGCAGGTTGGTGAAAGTGAATGTGTCCGAGATAACCGCGCGCCAGCCGTCCGTGCCAAAATGAATGGTCATATAAAAATACTCCTCTCTGGGAATTACCGGGGTGAGGCAGAAATTAGGGGGATTGAGGATCAGGCGATTGGTGTGAGCGTCGGCGTCGGAGGCGAAGGCGTGGAGGTGGTCGCGGTGAGGACAGTCACCAAGACCCAGCCATCGATATTGTTCCAGCGGATGTGCTCCCAGTTGAGACCAAAAGCAGGTTGGATTTCTGGGAGCACCTCGACGATGATACCGTTCGTTAGAACGGTAATTACTGTCCCAACGCCGGGCTCTGAGCGGACAAGTGCTCCGCCGCCGGAGGAAGATGTGATAACGGCATAAGAAGGAGTGGGCTCGAGGGTGGCGGAAGGTTGAGGTGTGCTACTCGGCGTGAACGTGGAGGTTAAGGTCGGTGTGGAGGTTCGGGTCGGAGTCTTGGACGGGGGGAAAAGCGTTGCGGTGGGCGTTGGTGGAGACCGGCGGGTCGCGAGAATCTCATCCCGGATAACCATTGTCAAACCAGTAAAATAGACCAATGCCGCCAGAGAGAGCAGACCGACCATAAAGGGAAGTATGTACCCGACGGCTTTCAATGGCCTGAAATGCAAGTTGATCAGGACAATGCCGCCGACGATTGTCGCCAATGCCAGATGGAGAAGGAAAACCTGCACGCCGTCCTGCCAGATGAGTGTTTCGCCGATCCCCAGCCCAAAACCGGCTGCGCTCAATGGCATGAACAATCCATATGCGAGCATCATACTCGGCAGGATTGGTTTTTGCTCCGAGCGGACGAATGAGATCGTCAGCAAAGCCGCGCCCAATACCACGATGAACAGATCCAGCCACCAGATATGAGAACGTATGTCGGCTTGAAAGAATGGCGGGTGTGGCAGCCAAAGACGCCCGGCCAATCCGGCCAGCGCCCCGGTCAGGAAAACCAGCAGACTGGCGACCAACAGCACACCCGCGGTCATAAAGAAAAAGCGCCAGGAGCCGGTCGTAGCTGCCAGCGTCATGCCCACCCAGGGTGTCAATAAAGGAGCCAGCAGGATTCCAAGCAGGAATATGGCCTGCGAATTGACTTTCAAGTCGAGCAAATATCCAACGCCCAAAACGACCCCGGAAAAAAAGGCAAACAGGAAGAATTCGAAAGATGGGAAAGCTCGCCGGGACAGGCCGTCCAGGATGGCCGCACGCTCATTTGCGCCGGGGAGGACCAACATGCGGTGGGCCCGCCGGCGGCGGGCACGTGCCGACCGCCCCGTTCTGTCCAACGGGGTGAAATCTTCCGGCAGTTCGGTTTCTTCTGGAAAGGTTATCTCAGGGGAAGGATTTTCTTCCGGAGGGACCGGCGCAGCCTGGTCTTCAGGTTTGGGCTGTTCTTCCTGAAAGCTTGTCATCGCATTCTCGCTCCCGTTTCCACGAGCTTATTATACAACAACAGGGACGCCAGCATATGCCTGGTGTCCCTGTTTTTAAAGTAAATAAAGCAGGTTTATACCCAGCCGCGCAACTGCATGGCCTTGACCACCCGGTCAATTGCCACCATGTAAGCTGCATCGCGCATGTACACCTTCTGTTTGAGCGACATGTTCAATACACCGTGGAAGGCCTGGGTCATCTTCGTATCAAGTTTTTCCAGCACCTCCTGTTTCGTCCAGTAGAAATTCATGTCGTTCTGTACGCTTTCGAAGTAGGAGCAGGTCACACCGCCGGCATTGCACAGGAAATCCGGAATGTCAAAGATATTGTTCTTCTTGAAATACTCATCCGCTTCCGGGGTGGTTGGGCCGTTTGCGCCTTCGGCCACAATCTTAACGCGCTTGGAGATCTTCCCGACGTTTTCTGCATTGATCTGCCCGCCGAGTGCGGCCGGGATCAATACATCCGCTTCCTTCGTGATCCACGCATCACCGTCTTCGACGACATAACCAGCTTTGATGGCCGTTTCCCGATTAATTTCGTTATATTCGTTAATGATGGTCATCAGGAAATGCGGATCCACTCCGTTTGGATGGCTGTACGTGTAAGCCTTCTTGTCGATGTGATCCCAGCAGGAGACACACGCCACTTTACCACCCAGCATTTCGATAAAGCCGATAGCGGCATATTGGGATACGTTCCCAAAACCCTGCAATGCGGCTACGCATTTCTTTGAATCCATGCCCAGATGTTTCATGGCCTCACGGACGGTGTAGATGACGCCATAGCCGGTCGCTTCGGTGCGTCCCTCTGAACCGCCGCCTCCGAGTGGTTTACCCGTGACTACACCGGGCGTGTACTGGCCGGTCAGTCTGGAATATTCATCCATCATCCAGCCCATCATCTGGGGGGTGGTATATACGTCCGGCGCCGGGACATCCTGGCGGGGACCAATGTTCCGCCACATCTGTTTGATCCAACCGCGACACAGGCGTTCTTTCTCGTCGGTCGAGAGCGTAGCCGGGTCCACAATGACCCCGCCCTTGCCGCCGCCCAGGGGGATGTCGGCCACGGCGCATTTCCAGGTCATCCACATGGACAGACCACGCACAGTGTCGAGCGTCTCGGCAGGATGGAAGCGCAGCCCACCCTTGTTGGGGCCGCGGGCATCGTTATGCTGCACGCGGAAGCCGGTGAAGACCCTGAGTGTTCCATCGTCCATGCGCACCGGGATGCGGAAGGTGAACTCACGCAAAGGCCAGCGCAGCACCTCGGCGATTTGCGGGTTCAGGTTAAGCAGGCTGGCGACATGGTCGAACTGCTTTTGGGCCATTTCGAACTCATTCACTCCTGACATATTCATCTCCTTGTAGGATTAATAATGTAACGAAAATATAAGCGGGCACCCCGGACGGGGGGCCCGCTTTGCAGCTCTTTTTTATGTGGACACTTTCTGCATAGGCATTTCCAGTATTATCTCAATAACTTTGGGGTGGGGTGTGCGGGCGGTCGCGAAGCATACCCGAAGAGTGCGAAGCCGCCCACCCCCCATCCTTCCCCAATTATTGAAATGACACTCATTTCGCTTAGTTGTCTAACAATCTAAAGGTACACGATTAAGCGCACAGAGTCAATATGACGAAAACCACCCTTCCCCATGATTTAATGTAACAATACTCACAATCTAGAGGCCATTTCAATAAATCACGCTTCAAATAATAATGGCCCGGGAATCCGGACCATTATCAATCTCAAAAAGGATTATCCTCATCTCCCGGCTTTTCATCCTCACCCGAGTCGAGCTCGAGGCGGACCTTTTGCGGGTCCAATTGAACCCAGAGCAGAAGCACGTGTCCGTCGTCTGTGTCAACCGAGCGCGCCGCCACGATGGGAGCCTGTTCTTCCAGGCCGAGATCATTGCGATATTCCAGGTGGATCGGTTGGTTGAGACGCCAGCGGCGGTAACAACGCTCCACCAGCGCCGGGCCGTTGAACGTCCGCAAACGGGTGAGCAGAGTCAATGGCAGACGCGGCCCTTCACCGAGACCAAGCGCCCAACCATCCTGGACGGGTTCGAATACGGGGGGTGGACCTTCGATAATGGTGATTTTGTCGTCCATAGTGTGAAAATCATACCATAAAAATCCAGCTTATAATCTAAACTTATTGTTAGAATTTACAGTGGAAGACTGCCAATTGGCTGGAGTCCACTGGAGGGTTGTGGATGGATTGAATGCGTTTTCAATTGTTAAGGTTCAACAGTATCCCGGATGGCTGTTTTTAACCACAGATGAACGCAGACAAACAATTTACAAGGGCATCACCTGTCGGGAACAAAATTCGTTCCTGAGGAACGACCCCGCAGAAACATGCGGGGCAGGAGGAGGAACGAATGGGGGGAAAATTTTAATTTGCAGATTTTCGATTGCTGATCGATGCTCCTCACGCGCGAGGCGGTTGTTGAGCGGGGATTTGATATTTGAAAACAAAAAAAGAACAATTCAATCAAGAGGGTTATGAGTGAAGCACTCTCCGAAGTACGGGGATAGGCGGAAGAGGGCATTTTTGGGCAGTTTATGCTCATTTTTGCGGGTTTGGAAGGGTAAATGGCCGTTTCTTCAGGATTAGGTCCTGGCGGGGTTTCACAAGGGAATTGTTCCTCCAGTTCAATTCCGGAGCCCATAACAATTGGTAATAATAAAAAGGGGGCGGGGGAATTAAAGTGCCTTTTTTTGGATTTTCCGCGGAACGAATGAAGGGCAGCGAAGAGCATCGAAAGCGCCTTTTCTGCGCCCGTGCAACTGATGATGGAATGGGGATAACTTTGGACCTGTTTCAAAATGACTCCTGCTGTGAGCATGGGCGGAATGGGTGAATGGCGGCTTATCTCTGCAATACGAGAAGCGACATTTCCACAAGCCCCATTATAGAACTAATGTTCTGATTTTGCAAGGGTTGAGTAGATCAATCGCACCATTTTGGATGGTTTTGTACGATAGCAAACTATGAAATAGAAAAAGGTCAGGTGTAACCTTGACCTTTTTCTTCTCAATCATCTTTCGGCGGCGCGGAGGGACCGTAGTCCAGCATCGCGCGCACGCCAATGCCGGGGGCGGGTGGGCCGACAATGCCTTTCTCTTCCAGGCTATCCACCAGGCGGGCGGCGCGTGTGTAGCCGATTCGTTTCCTGCGTTGCAGTATCTAGTCGAAAGCGACTTCTTCACGAATGAAGGTTTTCGGGGGGTCGATGCGGCCCGGGTGCGAGATTTTCCAGCGGAATCTTTTTTGTCACCATGAAGCGCGGAAGTGTTGTTATGGCTTTCAATAATAACCTACCATACCCAATCCGGTCAGCGAACATGTCCAGAAGACCTTGACTCACCGCGGGGTTTCGCACGGCAAATCCAAAGGAAAACCGGGGAAATTGGTAGAAAACTTTCTTTAAAACCCTGGCCAGCCTGTGATTACAGCCGATCGAATTATCCACCCAAGCGGTGTAGCGTTCGGGATGGCCTGCCAGGATCGCCTCAGCCGCCAGGCGTCCGCTTTTGATCGCAAAACGGATCCCCTCCCCCGAAAACGGATCCACCAAGCCGGCTGCATCACCGGCTAATAAACAGCGTGCGGTGGCGAGCTGCTCGGGTTGACTGTAAAGCGGAATCGGGTGTCCACTGCGCGGCTGCGCCCGGATCGAAATCCCAAACCGCTTCATCACGCCCTCCAAAACGGCTTGCAACTCGCCCGGTTTTGGATGCATCCCGCCGATCCCGATGGAGAGGTGGTCAGCCTTTGGAAAGATCCACAGATATCCATTGCCAATCTCACCGAGGATCAGGACCGGATTGTTTGCAAAGTGCCGGAGGGTTTCATGCGGGACCGAGGCTTCGACCTCGATTGCCCCTGCCATGATTTTTTGACGCCGCAAACCAAGCGCATGAGCAAGGATGGAATTCGCCCCGTCCGCCGCGACCAGATACTCCGATTCGATCCGCTCGCCCTTGAGCGTTTCAACTGTTACTGCTTTATGGGTTTCTTTTACCGCCTTTGCTGGCGTACCCTGCCATATTTCAGCCTGGGCATGGCCCAATAAAAAGGTGTCAAACTCACCCCGCATGACCATGCGCAAAGAGGAATCTTCGACAGGGATGGTAACCATCTTCTCCCCAAGCACATAGGAGACGGCTTTCACCCTGGATTGGATCACCGACTCAAAAGAAAAAGGGAATTGTTCCAAAACATGGGCCGATACAGCCCCACCACAGGGCTTATAGCGCGGCAAAAGCTCCTTTTCGAGCACCAGCACCTTTCTGCCGGCCTGCCCAAGATAAAAAGCGGCCGTGGCTCCCGCAGGGCCACCGCCGGCAATGATCACATCATACCTTTGGGTCATGTACCAAAATCAAACTTCCTTCGGCGGCGCGGCAGGACCGTAGTCCAGCACCTCGCGCACGCCCGTTCCCGGCGTGGGCGGGCCGACAATCCCCTTTTCCTCCATGGTATCCACCAGCCGGGCGGCGCGCGTGTAACCGATGCGCATCCGGCGCTGCAGCATCGAGACGGAGGCGCGCCCCTCCCGCCGGACGGTATCGATGGCATCTTTAAGCAGAGGGTCGCCCTGGATGGCCGTGATATCCTCGAACATCGGGACTTGCTTTAATGGTATTCCCTGTGGCAGCGCATCGGCCGACCCGCCCTGGGACCCGCTGGCGGCGGCTGCGGCATACGGACTGGCAGCGGCGGCTTGCTGTTTCCAATAATCCACCAGCCGGGTAATTTCCACGTCTGAGACAAAAACACCCTGCAGGCGCACCGGAGAGGGCGCATCCGGGGCCTGGAAGAGCATGTCACCCCGCCCGAGCAGGCGTTCCGCGCCGGGTTGGTCGAGGATAACGCGGCTGTCGGTATTGGAGGCCACGGCAAAGGCAATCCGGGCCGGGAAATTGGCCTTGATCAGGCCGGTCACCACATCCACCGAGGGGCGCTGGGTAGCCAGGACGATATGGATGCCGGTGGCACGTGCCAGTTGAGCCAGGCGGGTAATGGTGCGTTCGGTCTCGTCGGGAGCAATCATCATCAGATCGGCCAGTTCGTCGATCACGACCAACAGGTAGGGCAGTTTCTTGCCGCCCTGGGAGGCCATCCGCTGGTTGTAATCGGCGATGTTGCGCGCCCCGACCTCGGCGAATTTATGGTAGCGATTGTCCATCTCGCGCGTCATCCATTGCAGTGCGCCAACCACCCTTTCGATCTCCACCACCACTGGCGCCAGCAGGTGCGGGACGCCGTTGTAATTGGTCAACTCGACCCGTTTGGGATCCACCAGGATCAGGCGCAAGTCATCCGGCGTATTGTTCAACAGGAGGCAGCTCAGGATGGCGTTGACGCAAACCGACTTGCCCGAGCCGGTCGTCCCGGCAATGAGCATATGCGGCATGGATTCCAGGTTGGCGGCCTTGGGGTGCCCGGCCACATCCTTGCCGAGGGCGAAACGCAGCGGCGACTTGTTGCGCGCGAAGACTTCGCTTTCCACCACCTCGCGTAACGCCACCAGCGCCATCTCGTCGTTGGGGACTTCGATACCAACGTAGCCGCGTCCCGGCACCGGGGCCTGGATGCGGATGCGCGGTGCGGCCAGCGCCAGCGCCAGGTCATCCGACAGTGAAGCGATCTTTCCCACCCGCACACGCGTCTGTCCGGCGCGTGATTCGACAAAGAGCGGTTCCACGCCGAACATGGTGACCGTGGGGCCACGGCTGATCTCGACCACCTGGCTGGGCGCGCCGAAGGATGCCAGCGTTTCCTCGATCAGGCGGGCGCGCTTTTGTACGAATTCCTCGTTGACGATCGGAGCCTGGGGCGGCTCCAGGATCTCGCTCACCCTGGGCAGCACCCAGAGAATGGCTGGAGCGGCTGAAAGATTGGTCTTAACCGTCACTCCGGGCGGCTGTGCCAGGGCTGGTTGAATGACCGGCGGTCGCCTGCCCACATCTTGGGCATTCCTAAGCTGTGTGAATTGATCCTGCGACCCTTCGGGTTCGGTTGGAACGGCGTTTCCCAGACCGCCAGGCTGGCTGCCCACGGCATTTCTCGTCTTTGGCTTGACCAGCCGACCTTTGAGTTTGGCAGCCAGGGGACCGGCCCATTTGAACATCTCCTGCAGCGACAGATCGAGCGTCATTGCCATGGAAATCACCAACCAGGCGATAATCAGGATGACCGTCCCGGCGTCACCCAGGGCGCCGACCAATCCCTGCTGGAGCAGCGCTCCGATATAACCGCCGCCGTTCCCTTGCGCGGCACGCGGGATGGCGGTCGCGGTGGGGCCATTCACCCAATGGAAGGCGGCCAGCAGGCCTATAAAAAGAAGGACAATGCCAACGATGCGTTCAAGCGAAAGTTCGGGAAGGCGGTCCACGTTGCGGGCCACCAGCCAGGCGCCCAGCACGATCAGCCCGATGGGGAGAATGTAAACACCCCAACCGAAAACGGATTTCAAGGAGCTGATCCAGTAACCGGTCAGACCACCGTTCTTAGCGGAAAACAGGCTGAGGAAGGTCAACAGCCCCACCAGCGCCATGATCACGCCGAGAATATCCATCTTGCGCTCGGGCGAGATGCCACCCAGGAGCGACGTAGGTGGCTGGGAGCTTTGCCGGGAGGAGGAACGGGACGGTTGTCGGGAACGTTGGGATGCGCCGCTTAGCGGCTGCGGGCCGCGTGAGGGAGCGCTGCGGCTGGACGGACGCGTGGTTTTTTTTCTTGCACCCACTTCGTGGGTACTGGATGAGGATTTCGTCCGGGAGATCGGCATGGCAGAATCATTATACTGCCTTTATCGCATCTCCATAATAATTCCACCCGAGCCAGGTGCAGGTTATTTCTTCCGGATCGCTCTCCAGGTATACGCCCCCAACCCAATCCCCGCGAGTAAAAGAGCCGCACCTATCACTCCCAGCAGCGGCGAAGTACTCTGGGTGGGCGTGGTCACTGCGGTTACCGTCTTGGGTTGCGCGCCGAAATTAACCGAGGCCACATCGCCGGGGATGATGTCCACGCTGGCGGTCAAATTAACCGTTGGATTGTAACCGTCCGGGGCGGCAGCGCTGACACTGTATTTCCCAGGGGGAACATCGGTAAAGCACATTCCCTGGTAGGCGGTTGCATCCGGATTGATCACGCTTGTCAATGTCTTGGAATATGTCCCGTCCGGGCTGGTCAGGCTGATAGCCGCTCCGGCAATGGCGGCCTCATTTGCCTGGCGCAGGGCATCGCCGTTGGCGTCATCGTAAACAAGCACACAGACCTGTGCGGTACCAGTCACTCCGGGAGTAGCTGTGGGTGTCACCACCGTCGCCGTGGCAGCCGGGTTGGGGGTTGGGGAAGGGCTTGAAGGTCCGCCCACGCCAATCATCAACCGCTGTCCCTCCCGCAGGGTGCAGTTCTCATCCAGCAGGTTGGTCGTCCGGATATATTCCACCGATACTCCATACAACAAGGAAAGCTGAGTACAGGTTTCACCGGCTTTGACGATATAAATGATCCGCCCGTCGGGCCCGGGGGTTGGCGATGGGTAAGCCACCTGCGCGGCCGGAGAAGCCGCCACCGGTATCTGCGACCAGAGCAGCACCACCCCGGCCAGGAACAGGAAAATCGCGAGAACAGGTTTGGACTTCATTGGTGAACTGAGGGGATTATATCATCCTGGTGACCTGTGAATTTGGCTCTGATATAATGCAACTGCTCTTTCTGAAGGAGCCGCGCATGCCGCTGCAAATTATTGTTGGTGCCCAATGGGGTGACGAGGGAAAAGGTCGCATTGTGGATTGGTTCGCTGCCGGGGCCGATTTCAGTGCCCGCTATAACGGCGGTGACAATGCCGGTCACACGGTCACGGTGGGAAAAAGCATTTTCAAACTGCACCTGATCCCTTCGGGCATCCTCCACCCGCAGGTGGTGGCCGTTCTGGGCAATGGCATGGTGATCAACCCGCACACCTTGTTTGAGGAAATGGAAAAGCTCGACCAATTGGGGATGCACCCCTCGCCTGAGCGCCTGCGCATCTCTTATGCCGCCCATCTCATCACACCTGCCCATCAGGCACTGGACAAGGCCCTGGAAACTACCCGCGGAAAGGGCAGCATCGGCACCACCGGACGCGGTATCGGCCCGGCCTATACTGATAAAGCCACCCGCGGCGGCCTGCGCCTGGGCGACATGCTCTCCCCCGAATTTGGCGAGCGGGTGGGCGAAGCCGTGGCTGAAACCAATCTGACCCTGGGAATGTATGCCGCGCCCACTCTCGACCCGGCCCCAATCTGTGCGCAGTACCGGGAATACGCCGAACGGCTCAAACCCTACATCGCCGATGTGTCCATCGAACTGGATTCGGCCATGCGAGCCGGGAAAACGATCCTGGTGGAGGCCGCACAAGGGACGCTGCTCGATCTGGATTTTGGCACCTATCCTTTTGTCACCTCATCCTCCACCACTGCCCCCGGCGCGCTGACCGGCCTCGGTTTGGGTCTGGGTGCGGCTCACTCTGCCAGCGTGATCGGTGTGGTGAAAGCTTTCCAGACGCGGGTCGGTTCCGGGCCGTTCCCCACCGAGTTGAGCGGTGACCTGGCTACCCGTCTGCGCGGTACCGGAGCCAATCCATGGGATGAATACGGCACCACCACTGGCCGTCCACGGCGCGTCGGCTGGCTGGATGGCGCCTTGTTGCGTTACGCCGTTCGCATCAACGGCATCAACGCGCTGGCCGTCACCAAGCTGGATATCCTCAGCGGACTGGAAAATATCAGCTTATGTACCGCCTACCGCCGGGATGGAAAGACCCTCACTGATCTGCCCTTCGGACCGGCGGATTTAAGCCCGTACGAGCCGGTCTATGAGGAATTAGCCGGCTGGCAGGAAGATTTAAGCACGCTGCGAAAGTGGAGAGCGTTGCCGACCGCGGCGAAGATTTACCTTGAACGCCTCGAAAGCCTGGCGGGTGTCCCGATCCGCCTGGTTTCAGTGGGACCGGAACGGGAGCAGGTGGTGGAAAAAAAGTAATTGTTATTAAATTACAACATAAAGGGTGCAATCCCACGATTTCTAGGCTGAATTGCACCCTTCGCAGGCCAGTCCGTAAATTCTATTCTTTTTCTTCTGGGCGGGCAAAGATCATCCTGCCGGCAGCGGTCTGCAGGACCTTGGTGACGGTGACGTGGATCACCTGGTTCAGGTGCTTGTTGCCGTTTTCCACCACCACCATGGTGCCGTCTTCCATGTAGCCGACGCCCTGGTTGATTTCCTTGCCCTCCTGGATCACGTTCACTTCCATCAGTTCACCGGGCAGGACAACGGACTTGATGGCATTGGCGAGTTCGTTGATGTTGAGAATAATCACGCCCTGCAACTCGGCGATGCGGTTTAAATTATAATCATTGGTGAGGATGGGGCATTTCATCTGGCGCGCCAGGATGACAAGTTTATCATCCACTTCGCGTACGCCATCCACATCAATATCGCTGATGCGTACAAGCACCGAGGGGGCTTTTTGCAGTTCCGACAGCACTTCCATGCCGCGCCGGCCGCGTGCCCGGCGCAGGCCATCGGGAGAATCGGCAATGTATTGCAGCTCATTCAGCACGAAACGCGGGATGAGCAGCGTACCGGGGAGGAAACCGGTTTTGGCGATGTCAGCCACGCGTCCATCAATAATTACGCTGGTATCCAGCAGGATCGTGCGATTCGCCTGCCCCCAGCCTGGCGTGGAGCCATCCTCACGCCGGGAGGAGATGCCGCCCAGAATGTTGAGAATATCAGTCTGGCGCATCACAAATATTGCCACGCCAAAATAACCGAAGACCAGCACGCCCAGGAACGGCAGGATTTTTCCGAACGGGGGCGGAAGCATGGAGAGCGGGAAAGCCAGCAGGGCGGCGGTCAACAGGCCTGCCACCAACCCGATCAGCCCGGTGAAGAGCGTCTCCGCAGACAGGCGGGACAGCAGGGCCCGCAGGCCGCGGATGGGACGTATGGTCAGATACGGAGTCAGTACCAGGCCGAAGAGAGCACCAACCAGTGTGAAGGTGATCGTATAAAACAGTTGCTGGCCAGGATTGTAGTATGACAAACCGTTGCCTGTGTATGCCCCCAATACCGAAAAGACAGCCATGCCAATAATACGAAAAATAAAATCTGCGCTCATTTGGATAACTCCTCAATAACAAATCGGATAATAATTGTAGATATAATAGCACGCTTGATATTTGAAGTCAATTGGTAAAAAATATGGAAGGGAGTATAATCGCCGCACTCTTTACCGGCACTTTTGAGGAAATATGGCTATAGACCGCTTTGGACGAAATATTCACTACTTGCGTATCAGCCTGACGGACCACTGCAACCTGCGCTGCGTTTATTGCATGCCGGAAGATATGACCTTCCGGCCAAACGCCGAGATGATGCAGGATGAGGAAGTACTGCTGCTTACCCGCCTGTTTGCAGATCTGGGTTTTGACAAAATCCGCCTGACGGGCGGGGAACCGACCGTGCGGGCGAACATCCTGGAAATCGTACGAGGCATCGCCACCGCCCCGGGAATCCGTTCCCTTTCCATGACAACCAATGGCGTCCTGCTCTCGAAACTGGCCGGACCGCTGGCTGCCGCCGGACTGGAGCGTGTCAACGTCAGCCTCGACACGCTCGATCCGGTCAAGTTCAAACGCATGACCCGCCGGGGCAAATTGGAGGATGTCTGGAATGGCATCCTAGCTGCCGAACAGGCCGGGCTGACGCCGCTCAAGCTCAACGCGGTGGTTGTGCGCGGCTACAACGATGGTGACACGCTCGATCTGGTACGCCTGACCCTGGATCACCCCTGGCAGGTTCGTTTTATCGAAATGATGCCTTTTGCCGGAGCGACCGATTTGCAAGTAGGCCAGCGGGTTACCGAGGCGGAAATCAAGGGACATATCGAACAGGTCTTCGGTCCGCTCGAAATCAGGAACGGAGGTGAACTGGATGGAGAAGCGCGCCTGTTCCACGTTCCCGAGGCGCAAGGCGATATTGGCTTCATCTCATCTGTGACCGTGCCATTTTGCGCTTCCTGCGCGCGGGCGCGTCTCACCTCCGATGGAATCCTGCGCACCTGTCTTTTGCGTGAACATGAAATAGACCTGCTCACCCCCCTGCGCGGCGGCGCCTCACTGGAGGATCTGCGAAACATCGTTGTGGAGGCGCTTTGGGAAAAACCCTGGGGGCATGGGCTGGCAGAGGGTGAGATTCCGCTCAATCGCGGAATGAGTGAGATCGGGGGATAAATATACGAGCATGGAAAAAAGCCCCACCGAAATTTTGGTGGGGCTTTTTTTATTTGGATATGCTAATGTTTTTTCACCACCAGTTCCTTCAACACCGTTCCCATGCGGGTAATCCCCTCCCGGATGGTATCCGGGTTGGAATAGGAGAAATTAAGGCGCATGGTGTTCTTGCCTCCGCCGTTCGGGTGGAATGATTCACCCGGTACAAATGCCACTTTGCGTTCGATCGCGATCTTGAGCACCTCGGCCGCGTCCATCTCCTCCGGCAGGATGCCCCACAGGAACATACCCCCCAGCGGACGGGTCCAGTGCACCCCGGGGGGGAACATCTCTTCCATCATCTCCAACATCACATCCCGACGCTCCTTGTAAATGGCACGGATCACCTTGACGTGTTCATCCAGAAAGCCGTGCTTTCCGACCTCGTAAGCGACCATCTGGTTGAAAGCAGCCGTGTTCAAATCGGCGGCCTGCTTGGATTGCACCAGCTTGCGGATGACCTGCTCCGGGGCGATCACCCATGCCAGGCGGATACCCGGCGCAAGCAGCTTGGAAAAGGTGCTCAGGTAAATGACATTACCGGTGTAGCAGCCGTCATCGCCGCGGTACTTGCTGTCGAGCGAGACGACCGACGGCAGGTGCTCGCCCTCGAAGCGAAGTTGCCCATAAGGGTCATCCTCCACTATCGGTACGCCGTATTGATCCGCCAGTTCAACCAGCCGCTGGCGGCGTTCTTGGCTGAGCGTGGTACCGCTCGGGTTTTGGAAGTTTGGCAGTACATAGATGAATTTGGGTCCGATGCGCAGTGCCTTCTCCAACTCATCCGTCACCATGCCATTCTCGTCGGAAGGGACGGAGATGTACTGCGCACCGTAGGCATTCCAGGCCTGTAAAGCGCCCAGATAGGTGGGGGATTCGACCACGACATGATCGCCCTGATTGATAAAGACCCGCCCGATAAAGTCTAGCGCCTGCTGGGAGCCGGAAGTGATCAGGATGTTTTCCGGAGTGACCGAGACGGCATACCGGGCGGTATGCCGGGCGATCATTTCGCGCAGAGGCCGGTAGCCCTCGGTGGTGCTGTATTGCAGAGCCTGAGCTCCGTGATTCTCCAGCACATAATTGCAGGCAACCTGGAACTCCTTGAGTGGAAATACTTCCGGTGCCGGCAGCCCGCCCCCAAAGGAAATGATATCCGGTTGCTCGGTCAGTTTGAGCAATTCACGGATGATGGAACTACCCATTCGCTTTGTTCGATTTGCATAGCGATATTCCCAGGGGGTCTGCATTCTTTCTCCTTTTTTCATGAGATCAGGTTTGGGATAAAAAAACCTGGCAGGTACGATTGACCTGTCAGGCTTCCGCTGACCTATCAGTGCCAGGCAGAATGATTAACATCAAAATCCATGGCATGGCGTTATTATCATACCGCATTTTATATTGTTAGACAACCTACAAATAGCCCGGCTTGCATGTGACACCTGTCAGGTTTTTATTTATGCTACAATGCCAGCAGAGGAACCCGTGCGCCAATTCTGGATATTGAACTCAGGACCTTTTCAATGTAAGTCGTATCAGCCCCACCCCATATCTGGGGCAAGACCCCATATCTGGGGGCAAGACCCCCATGTCTGGGGGCAAGACCCCCATGTCTGGGGGCAAGACCCCCGTGCCCTCTCGCACTTCGCTTCGCTTCGGGGAGGCGACCCGGTCGGGGAAGGTGGCAGGAGGACAGGTCAAATTAAACGGGTATTTTCCGATTTTACGAAAGCCCTAATCCTGACCCTGATCAACCTTTTCCTGTTGGCCTCCTGTGGATTCCCCTTCCCGGGTCAGTCCACCCCAAAGGGCACTTCGGCGACTTTCAGCGGGCGGGTCAGAACCACCACCATCCTTTCGGAAGGCATTAATATTGCCGTGATGGTTGCGTCACCGAAAACACCTCGATATCCAGAAGGCGCAGGGGTGATGGTGGTCGCCTCGCCCATCTTTACCGAAACCAACGGCTTTATGACCGATCCTGATTCCACCTCGCTCGGGCTGGTCCAGGTCAGCTACCTGTGGCCCGGAAAAACTGACGCGCGGACCGGGGCCAGGAGCAGCGGAACATTCGATTACGGCGGGGACCAGTCTGTCAAGATTTTACGGGATGTCATCCGCTTTGCGGCCAACCGCATGGCCGATGTGGATGGTCGGTACATTGTCTCCATGACATCCGTCCCACCGCTGGTCGGGGAAGTGGGTGTATACGCCTTTTCGGACGCAGGTATCGCCGCCATCCGGGCATTTTCGCTGTATGGTGCCGAATTGCAGGGTTTGGCATATTTCATCGGGCGCGAGATTCCCACCGTTGACACCATTTCCTGCATGGAGATCGGTACCTACAACCAAGCCGGCCAGCCAGTCTATAATCCCTTCTACATTTATCCAACCAGTTATAGTTCGACGACTTTAAAGCTGAATTATGCCAACCTGCGCTGGGCTCCGACCTATACCAGCAGTTTCTCCAAGGTGGCCGGACGCCCCTACCTCGACCTGGACGGCGACGGCAGCCTCAGTTCAGGTGATTATGTCTTCGACGGACAAATTCCGGTCATGTTTGGGAAACGCTATTATTCCACCGCCCTGACGAATGCCTTGCTGGCCAATGGTGCCCTATTGTTGGATACCTGGCCGGCCGATCTGGCTACACCGCAGGAAGCTGCGCAGGCCTGGCAGATCCGCCAGACCCCGGGTCTTTTCGCTGCCATGCAGAATGACGAGATCATCAAGAATATGAAGGTGATGCTGGTATTTGCCCAAAATGAGCATGCCCAGGTGGCGCAGGATAAGCCGCATATCCACCAGCTTTACCAGGGTTTTCGTTTCGAGGCCAGGCTGTGGGTGCGCCTTAACCCCGATCGCGCCTATGTGGGATCTCTGTTCCAGAATGCCGGTATGACTCCCACCCCGGGTGCAGTGCTGGATTTCCCGGATAATCCTGCGGATACCCAACCCTCCGACTGGGCACAGATCGGAGCCTACGCCTATCCGGGTCAGGGGCAGGCAGACCGCCTCGTCCCGCTGGCAGCCGTAGCCGAGATGGCCGACCGGGCACATGATGGTATCTGGGATGAAAACCTGGGGCAGGTGCTTTACACTTATCCCGCTCCAACCAGCCAGCCATGAACCGCCCCTAACGCAATTTTGCCCAGCCAAACTCTTCGAACATAACGCCCGCCTGAAAATTCTTGATCGCCTGCCGGATATACGGGATGGTATTCTCCGGCAGTTCGTTGACATCCACCCAGCGGAGTTCGTCACATTTCTCCGGCTCGGCGTTGACCGGCTCGCCGTCCCATTTCCGCACGTGCACAAAAAAATCCACCCGCTCATCGTCTTCATAACGGTGGAACACACCAGCGAAGCGGACCTCCGCCGGATCGATCCGGACCCCGATCTCTTCTTGCGCCTCGCGCAGCGCGGCCAGGCGGACCGGCTCGTTCCCATCCAGGTGTCCGGCCGGGACGCTGTAATACCCGTCCTTGTAGCCGGTCTGGAAACGGCGGATGAGCAGGATCTTGCCTGTGCGTAAGAAAAACATGTGGACGGTGACAGGGAATTTGGCATGCATGGTTGGTTTTCCTTTTGTACTATAATCACGTCATCAGCACATGATTGTTCCTGTAAAGCATGGAGGTGTGGCATGTCCTTCACTCCCAATTATATCTCCCAGCGCGATCCGCTCTGGATAAACGAAAAACTCGGCTTCGATGATACTGTCACCATCGGTACCGACGGCAGCACCCTGGTCTGCCTGACCATGCTCGTCAATGGGTACGGCTTCAGTGAAACGCCCTCCAGCATGAACCGCAAGCTCAAAGAAATGGGCAGCGGGATCGGTTTTCTCGGCAGTCTGATCGTCTGGCCCGGCCTCACCCGCGTTTTTCCAAAGATCATTTTCAGCCGCATCATTATCTGCCGTGACCAGCCCGCCCCGGTGGATGAGATCAACACCAGCCTTGATTCTGGCCAGCCTCTTCTAATCGAAATTGATGGGTCGCCCTCACCGGGCCTGCAAAACCACTGGGTGGTTCTTTATTCTCGCCGGGGGGATGATTACCTGATGCTAGATCCATGGCCTTTGCCTCCCGACAACGCACCCGCCACCCTGGTGACCCGCTATGGCGAAGGCCGTTCTCTGAGCGAGTTCATCACCTCGGTCGCCTGGTACGAGGCTGCCGAAAGCGCGGCTCCCGCTCCCGGAACCGGCTTGTACATGCGCGTCCAAGCCACCGTAACGGCCGGCCTGCGCCTGCGTTCCGCTCCGGCGACCTCCGCCAACGCCATTGCGGTGGAAACACCCGGGACATTATTGCACTGCCTTGAACCGGAAGAATTAGCCCTGCCCAAGATTGGCGTCATCAACCAGTGGTTGCAAGTGCGCGACCCGGGCGGATTGGAAGGCTTTGTGGCGGCCTGGTACGTGGATCAGGTGGAAAGTCCTGCGCCAACCCCGATACCGACTCCCATACCCGCCCCGGAGCCGACTCCGCCTCCCGCCCCCGCTCCAGAGCCTCCACAGGCGCATCCGGCCATACCCGCGGCGTTGACCGTGCTTGTTTCCCAAAGCATCGGCACGGTTGGCTTGCGGCTGCGCGACCAGCCTGCCAGCAACTCCAGCACCCTGGCGATCCTTTCCGCCGGCACGGAATTAACCAGCCTGGAGCCAACTAATCAGGCCCTCCCGAAGATCGGGCAGATGAACCAGTGGCTCAACGTGCGTGATGGCAGCGGGGCCTCCGGTTACGTGGCGGCCTGGTACGTGGAACTCAAGAACGCGCCAACGCCTGCACCGGCTCCCCAGCCACTGACGGTACTGGTCTCCAGCCAGGCAAGCGCCGGCCTGCGCCTGCGCGACCGGGCAAGTGACAATGGCAACACCCTGGAAATCCTGATGCCGGGTACTTTATTGACCGTAGTGGAGCCCGCTGCCACAGCCCGGGCCAAGATCGGTGTTGTCAACCAGTGGCTGAACGTCAGGCTGCCGGGAGGCATGACCGGTTACGTGGCCGCCTGGTATGTGACAACTTAAGGAGAAAACATGGACGAAAGCCTCAAACCACCCTATCTGGACAAAGCCGACCGACGCGGCGATTTCCAGGTCTGGATCGTGGACGGCGCGTATATCCGGGGGCACACCGACGAGGAGTTCACCAACTTCGGTCAGCACTATCGCTATCCGTATATCCCTGACATGGAATTCTGGATCGACCAGGAGGCCGAACACGATGAACGCCAGTTCTTTATTGACCACCTGCTGGTCGAACATGAATTGATGGCAAAGGGCATGCCCTACGGCGATGCCCTGACCAAGGCTGACGAAGCCGAACGCAAGGAACGCCGCCGGGCCGGTGACCTGGCCAAGGTGACCCACCAGGGCCAATCCCTGCCGGACCCTGCTATAGTTCAGGAACGGCTGTGGAAGAAGCTTGAAAATGGCATCAGCGTCTGGATTGTGAACGGACGGCTGGTGCGCAGCGCCTACGACATTGATTTCACTGCCGGTGGGCACGACCACGTCTATGAATTTGTGCCGACTGCCACAGTCTGGATCGACGATGCCATCGAGGAGATGGAGCGTGGTTTCGTCCTGCTGCATGAGCTGCACGAACGCAACCAAATGGAGAAAGGCATGCCTTACAGCCAGGCACACGCCGAGTCCAGCCGGATGGAGTATCGCTGCCGCCACCACCCCGACGAACTGCACGATGCCCTGGCTGCGGAGGGTTGGGCATGAGCATGGATGAGCTCAACCGCCAGAGCGTGTTAGATCTGTTGAACGGGGACTGGGCGGAATATGTAGCCCGGTTCAAGAGTCTTCCACCCGACGCGCAGGCAGCCTTCCTGGAAAAGCAGGGATATAAAAGGCTGGTGGACCTGCTCGCGCATATCGTCGCCTGGTGGGAAGAAGGATTGCAGGCCATCCAGCGTTACAAGAACGATCCTGCTTCCAGGCAGAGCGAAATCGATGTCGACAGTTTCAATGCACGAGCCGTGGAGAAGGTCCGGGCGGTTGCCGAGGCCGAGGAAATCCGGGTTTTTGGAAAAGCCCGCTGTAAATTCATCGAAGCGGTGAAGGAGCTATCCGAAAACGATTTCAAGGACGAACGGGTGCTGAACCAGATCAGGTGGGAACTGGTCAACCATCTCGAAGACCATCGAATTCAATAGAACAAACTCAGCCTTAAAACAAACATTAATCATAAATGGATGCCAGGTTATTTTGAGGATGATATGAACATTATCGAAGAGATAATAAATGACAATGCCAAAGAAAATGAGCATCTAAGGCAACTCATCGAACGCATAGACGATGAAGGGCTCGGCATCCCCTTGGAAGCCGGCTGGACCGTATCAGCAGTGCTGGCGCATCTGGCTTTCTGGGATCAGCGGGCGATCACGCTGATCAGGAAGTGGAAAAAAGAGGGAGTCGGCCCTTCCCCAATCGATACCGACATAGTGAACGAGGCAACCCGGAGTTTGTGTCTGGCCATCCCACCGCGCAAGGCTGCCGAAATGGCCGGGGCGCTCGCCGACGAAGTGGACAAGCTCATCGCCGGCCTGGCCCCCGAAATGGTGGAAGCCATCCAGACCAAAGGAACCACGGTCAAGCTGAGGCGCGCCGACCATCGCCGGACCCATTTGGGGGAGATAGAGAAAGTGCTCGAAGGTCGAAATAAATAAGCAGGATAAGTTGATGATTGTCACCAAACTCGACCTGACACACCGGGAGGCCTTCCGGCGGATGTTGGAAGATTATGCTGCATACGACCCAAAAAATGGAGAATTCTATGGGCGCGGGCGGGCGGATTTTCCAGCCTATGTGCAGAGTCTTGACGATGAAGAGCATGGAATCAACCTGCGCCCCGGCTGGGTGCCCTGTTCCCATCGCTGGCTGCTGGATGATACAGGTGCGATCGTTGGAATCGTCCGGATACGGCACAATATCAACAACAAGTTCCTGGCTGAAGAAGCTGGACACATCGGGTACGACGTTCCCCCGTCCTTTCGGGGGCAGGGATACGGGATCGCCTGTTTGCAGGCCGGTCTGGAAGTGGCGCGCATACTCCATCTGGAACGTGTGCTCTTATGCGCTGACACGGATAACCCGGCTTCGTGGAGGACCATTGAGCACTGCGGTGGAATATTGGAGTCGGAATTTTATTCCACACATTACCAGACATTGGTCCGACGTTACTGGATTGAAACAGGAGCTCATCGGGAGGTCCTGTGATAGAGAGAAGCGATGTTCGAAGTGACTGAAGCTTGGAAGTCGGCTTTCCCGCAGGCACATGCCGGGGTGCTGGTCATGAAGGATGTTGTCAATCCCGCCAGCCATGCCGGCCTGGAACGCCGCAAGGCAGCGCTCATGGCGGAAATCCGTTCGCGCTATGGCGGGTTGGAGCGCAGCCAGTTGGAAATCCTCCCCTGCCTGCAGGTCTATGGCGCTTACTATAAGCGCTTCAAAAAGACCTATCACGTCCAGCTCCAGCTGGAGTCGATTGCGTTCAAGGGGAAATCCATCCCCAGCGTGGCAGCCCTGGTGGAAGCCATGTTCATGGCCGAAGTCAAGAATATGCTGTTAACCGCCGGGCACGATTTCGATTCCCTCCAATTGCCCATCCGGTTGGATGTGACCAAAGGGGATGAAGTTTATACCCTCATGCACGGCCAGCCACAGCAAGTCAAGCCGGGGGATATGATGATCCTGGATGGCAAAGGCATTATTTCCAACATCATATACGGCCCGGACCAGCGAACCCAGATCCGGGCGGGCACGCGCAACGTGATCTACACTACGTACGCTCCAGCCGGGATCGGCGAGCAAGCCGTTTCAGAACACCTGCAGGATATCCAAGAGTATGTGCGCTTGTTCGCCCCGGATGCACGTACGGAAATGCTCCAGGTATTTGGATAGGAGTCTCACAAAGTGGTCAAGGTTTGGTTAATTCGTATTGATCGATCAGCTTACCCGTCCGGCTGTAGAATTCAAAGTGTAAATCTGTTCCGGTGGCGGTCACCAGCATGGCTCCGTAATCGGCATTGTAGCGGAACTGGCTTTCAGGCAGGGCGGTGCCAAAGTTATAAATTGCCCCGCCTCCCAGCCCGTTGACGAAATACGGCAGGCCATCCACCAGCAGGCGCTCGTAGGTGTGCTCGTGCCCGGCCAGAACGGCATCTGCGCCCCAGGCTTTGAAGGGCCATTGCATCCAAGTCGTGCTGCCGTGCATCGTCCCGGAAGAGTAGGGGGCGTGATGGAAATAGACGATATTCCAGCGGCTGGTCGAGGCGGCCAGCCCCTGCTTGAGCCAGGCGGCCTGAACCGAGGCTTCGTTAACGCCATCCGGTTCGTTCTCGTCGCTATCCAGGGCGAAAAAGTGCACCGGTCCCCGGACGAAATCATAATAGCGCTCATTGCCTGGCAGGCTGAAATAATCGAGATAGGGTTTTGCCCCGGGTGTATACCAGTCGTGATTGCCCAGGGTCGGAAAGAAGCGGTTCTCGGCTGCACCCGGGCCGTACGTGCCGGTATAGGGGAATATGAAGTCGTGATAATACTGGCCAATATGAGCGTCAATCGTATCGGCAGCGCCGGATGGGTAGTTGTCATCACCGACCGTTATGACAATGTCCGGATTCCAACCATGCACCAGCTCTGCGACGTCTGCTTCGGGTTGACCGCCCAGACCGAAGTCACCGATCACGGCAAAGCGCAGGGGCGGGTTCGGCGTCGGGGATGGTTCGGATGTCGCCGTTGGAGTGACAAGCGGAGTGGGTGAGGCAGGCAGTGCCGTCGCGGCGGCTTGGATTGAAGTGGGAGAGACTGCTGCAAGCGTGGCTGTTGCAGGCAGAGGTGCAACGGTCACCGGCAGACAGGCCACCAGCAGCACCAGCAAGCCAGACATTAATAAAAGCGAAACTTTACCCTTGGCACTCATAACCTCATTTTACCCCATACCAAAGACACGTCCCATCATTCTCAAGGGCTTGACAAGGTCGTATTCCTGTTGTAGAATACTCTGTGATATAGAGTTCTCTATAATTAATACTAATCTTAGGAGCATCTTATGAACATTTCCCCTACCGAAGCCGAAGAAACCCTAGCCTCCATTCAGTCCATAATGCAGAAAACCCGCCACTCGATTGCCAGCGGTGGCACCTATATCACCCTGATCGTCACCGGCATCGTCTGGCTGGTTGGATTTTTGGCCACCCAGTTCCTGTCTGGTGCAATCGTGGCATATATCTGGATCGGAATGACCATCCTTGGCAGCCTGCTGGGTGCCCTTCTGGGCTTCCGGCTGGGCAAGCGCGTCCGCACCCCATCGGCCGCGCCGATGGCAAAACGGATCGGGCTCTTCTGGCTGCTGCTGGTTCTTTTTGGCATTGCCACGATCGTGGTCGCCCGGCCGACGGACGGGAAGCAGGTGACCATGTTCGTCATCCTGTTCATAATGCTCGGCCAGTTGTCCATGGGCCCGGTGATCTCTTTCTCCTCCGTCTGGTGGGCGCTGCCGATCACTGCCCTGGCGCTGGCGGGATACTTTCTGCTGCCCGGCATCTTCTACCTGTGGATGGGTCTCCTGGGCGGCGGCGGGATGATCGCCTCGGTTTGTATATTCGCTCGAGGTGGTGAACCATGGCTGAGTTGAATGAAAACATCCACCAGCCGGTGCGCCTGCGCATCATGGCCGCCCTGGTCACCCTGGAGGCGGGCAACGAAGTGGATTTCACCTATCTGCGCGACCTGTTGGAGGTCACCGACGGCAACCTGGGTGCCCACCTGCGCAAGTTGGAAGAGGCCGGTTACATCGCGGTCAACAAGGTCTTCGTCGAGCGCAAACCGCGCACCTTTGTCTCCGCCACCCCCGATGGGCGCAAGGTTTTCCAAGAGCACGTGGCAGCATTGGAATCGATCTTGAAAAGGAAGTGAGGAAAGTTATGGACACCATCGTGCATGCGGAAGGGTTACGGAAGATCTACGGGGAGACCGTCGCCGTAGAAGATGTCTCGTTCGAGGTTCGCGAGGGCGAGATCTTCGGGATGGTCGGCCCGAACGGGGCCGGAAAGACCACCACTATCGAATGCCTGGAGGGCTTGCGCAAACCGGACGCCGGGACAGTGCGCGTCCTAGGCGTCGACCCGCAGAATGCAGGTCAGAGCCTGTGCCTGCGAGTCGGGATGCAGCTCCAGCAGTCCAACCTGCCGGACCGAATGAAGGTCTGGGAGGCGCTGGACTTGTACGCCTCGTTCTACCCGAAGGCCGCGGATTGGAAGGAACTGCTGGTCGAACTCGGGCTGGAAGAGAAACGCAATACCCCCTTCTCCAAACTCTCCGGCGGGCAGAAGCAGCGCCTCTTCATCGCCCTGGCGCTCCTGCCCGAACCCGCAATTGGTCTTCCTCGATGAGTTGACCACCGGCCTGGACCCGCAGGCGCGCCATGCCATCTGGGACCTGGTGCGCGCGGTGCGAGACAGTGGCAAGACCGTTTTCCTGACCACTCATTTCATGGAAGAGGCCGAGCGCTTGTGCGACCGGGTTGCCATCCTCGACCATGGGCGGATCGTAGCACTGGACAACCCGGCGGACCTGGTCCACAGCCTGGAAACCGAGCAGCGCGTCTCCTTCAGCCTGGATAACAGCCTGTCCCCGGCATTGGAAAAAGCCCTGGCGGGCATTGGCAACCTCGAGGTGCAGGGGGAGCGTGTGACCGTCCACGGGAAAGATGGTCGGAATATGCCACTGGTGAGCGAGGTGGTCAGCCTGCTGACCGGGCAGGGGACCCCGTTCCGCGACCTGCGCACCGAACAGCCGAACCTGGAGGATGTCTTCCTGAGCCTGACCGGGCGGAATATGCGAGAGTGAGGTGTGGGATGAAAAGCCTGTTGAAAATGACCTGGATGGAAGCCAAGTTGTTCCTGCGTGAGCCGGTGGGTGCCTTTTTCACGCTGGTGTTCCCATTGATCATGCTGTTCATATTCGGCTTTATGTACGGAAGCATGCCGCCCCCTCCCGGGTCTGACCGCCTCGGAGCCATCGATGTTCTGATACCCGCCTTGTCCGCCATGGTCATCGGGATCACCGGGATGATGGCAATCACCATCACCATGGCAACCTATCGGGAGAACGGCATCCTGCGCCGCCTGCGGACCACGCCGGTCAGCCCACTGGTCGTCATGGCAGCACAGGTGGTGGTGGTCTTCTGCATGACCGCCCTGGGCATGCTCCTGCTCGTCAGCGCTGGGAAGTTGGTTTACCATGTGAAATTTGTAGGAAACGCCTTGAGCATGCTGGGCGGATTCATCCTGGGCAGCCTGAGTTTCTTTGGGATCGGATTCATCCTGGCGGGTATCCTGCCCACGGCTCGCACCGCCCAGGTCGTGGCGATGGTGTTGCTGTACCCGATGTTGATCCTATCCGGGGCTGCCTGGCCACGCGAATTGATGCCCGCCACCATCCAGAAGGTCTCTGCCTTCATCCCGCTGACCTACGTGGTCAACCTCCTGCGCGGACTGTGGGCTGGTCAACCCTGGAGCGATCATCTGCTGGATGTCGGCGTGCTGGTGGGGATGCTCCTGCTGGGGATCATCGTCTCTGCGAAAACGTTCCGTTGGGAGTGAATTACTATCCTCTCCGTAGGGGGAGAGGTGATCAGACACCTCAAAAGACTTCCGATGAGGAAGTCTTTTTGTTTACCTGGAGAAGCCAGGTGACCGTCACTTATGAAGTGACGGTCACCTTTTTATATATCTACTCCGCCAGCGCGGACGAATCCTTGAGTTGTCCGAAATGGATCTGGAAGTGCTGAGCATCCTGCCGCCGATTTGAACCAGACATGACTGCGTAGAATCAGTTTTTCAACCAAAATGCCGCCGCATCCCCATGCCGACTGCGAAGCGTCCTCATAGCGAAGTGTAGGGGAAGGAGGTCAGGTGGAGCCGGTGTTACTAGAATGTAACTGGGTAGGGGCGTGGCGGGTGGTATCCTGAGTGTGACGTAGCACCGGGGATGCCATCCGGGGCAGGAGCATCCGGGCGGACCGACGCGGCCTATGGGAGAGAGTTGGCATCTCAACCCGTGTTGTTACTTGGTCGCCCGGTGGATTCTCGTCTGGGCTTCGAGCCCGAATCGGTGTGTGCAACTCACTGCCCGAAAATCCACGCCCCAACCACAAAAACCAAGGAGAGTGTAGCATGGAAGAAGAGGAAAAAGCAAGTACCTGTCGATATATTGCGCTGGATATTCACGAGTATTATTCGGTGGTGGCGGGGGTGGATCGAGAGGGGGAAGAGGTTCTTTCGCCGTGTCGGGTGGAACATGTCGAACTGGAAAGCTGGCTGGGAAAGCATCTGTTGCCAGCCGACCGGGTGGTGATTGAATCGACCACCAATGCCTGGCATGTGTATGATCTGTTGGAGCCGCTGGTAGCGGAAGTGCTGGTGGCCAACCCGATGAAGGTGAAGCAGATCGCCTGTGCGCGGGTGAAGACGGACAATCGGGACACACTGATCCTGGCGCGTCTGCTGGCAGCCAACCTGGTGCCAACAGTGTGGGTGCCGCCGAAACATGTGCGGGAGTTACGGCAGTTCGTCTCACACCGGCGGCGATTGGCGAATATGCACACGCAAGTGGTGAACCGGATGCACAGTGTGGCGCACCGGCATCATCTCAATCACCCGAAGGGGAAGGATTTCCAACCCAAGAACACGCTCTGGCAACAGGATGGGTCGCTCTCTCGGCTGGAGAAGATGCAGTTGGAACTGGACATGGCGACACGGGCGCACTTGGAAGAGCAGAGCGAGCGCATGACCAGGGAACTAGGGCGGATGAGCCACAAAGAACCATGGGCAAGTGATATGACGTACTTGATGCAGGTGCCTGGGATCGGGGTGGTGACGGGGATGACGATCCTGGCAGCGATAGGAGACATTACCCGCTTCGAGGCACCGAAAACGCTGGCCAGTTATTCCGGGCTGACGCCTGGGCTGGAACAGAGCGGTGTGAAGTTGCGTGGGAAAGGCATCACGAAGGAAGGGCGGCGGGACCTGCGCTGGGCGATGGTGGAAGTGGCCTGGCGGGCAGTGAAAGCCGACCCGCACTGGAAGAAGTACTTCGAAGATCTCAAGAAGCGCATGCACACTAATCAGGCCATCGTGACCATTGCGCATCATCTGTTGGTGGTGGTCTGGTCTGTGCTGACGCACCACGAGCCGTATCGCCATTACACGCCGGAGCGGATCGCCTATAAATACCTGACCTGGGCCTGGGCATTGCACGAAGAGCAGCGGCAGGGTATGACCCGTCCGCAATTTGCACGGTATTACCTGATGCGGCTCGGGATTGGGAATGAGTTGAAACGAGTGGCTTTGAACCCTGAGTTCCCATACAAGCTGGCTTCCACGGAGGAAGTCCTGGCGCTCAGGCCGGAACTCGGGTCACCCGGATAGTAACCTCATCTTTCCCCTTTGAGAAAGCTGAACCCCGCCATGATACCTGCTGGCGGGGGTGGCGAAGCATTGCCAGGAAAAGAAAAAACATCCCAGGAAAGAAAAAACCGGCTGTAAAGTAAGGCCGGTTTCCTCGTCATTGAGCTGCTTTCAATCACTTTTCTCTTCATCCCTTGACAGGGAGGTTAATCGGTAGGCTGCCCTTATTTTCGATTTCTTTCTCCATGCGAAAGCATTTTCGCGCCGAAAGTCAAAATGACAAGCATCGCAGCTACATAAAGCAGTGCAACCGCTAATGCCAGAGGAAGCTCGCTCCCGGTTGCCGAGGGCAGGATGGGCAAGAACGTAATTGCAAGGTTGAACGCTCCATGTGCAAGTATCGTTAACAAAACGCTTCCGCCAGTGTTATTAAATATCCATGTAAATAGTACCGATAGGGCGATATCATGTAATAAGAACAATACTACGGGCAAGTTGTGCTGGGACGACCAAGGGATTAAGAAAGCTGGCAAGTGCCATACTCCCCAAAGGACTCCAACGATTAAGCTGGCTACTAGGGAGTTGTGGCGTTTCTGTAGCTGAACGATGGCAAAGCCTCGCCAGCCGAACTCCTCCTCCAAAGGGCCGCCGATAAGAATGCCGATAATCAAAGCGATCGGAATGAGATACCATTTATTAGCCAGAAGGGTGAACGTTGGTATCGCTCTACTGGTCAATCGATACAAGCCGATTGCACAAAGTGCGATGATAGCGGAGAAAAAAGAGCCACAAGATACCAGACGAAGCCGACACGCCAGAAAGTGATCCGCCGCCAGAGATTTCTGATTTCCTGCTTCCCCCCGATAATCGCGCTGATGGCAAAGGCTGCCAAGCTAGGACCGGCAGCACCCAAAAGAAAAGGTATGTAACCAGCCGCATTTGAAAGGTGCAATGCATAGATTGAACCCCATCACAGCCAGGTGAATGCAAAGGTTATTGAAAAGAAAGATAGAACTGGATGGGATTTAATAAGAATTTTCATCGGAAACTCCTTATTTCCGAAAATGAATAAGTCTTACCCTACTCAAACTCCGGTAAAGCGGCCTTACTATGATTCAATAAGGATATTTTCATGACATGCAATCTTGTATGATATATAAAGGCAGTATAAAACCAATTTCTCCTCAAGACACTAACCCCACAATCGTAAGGGACATCCTCCCCGTAGGGTAGAACCTGTCAGCGTTTTAACGCGATTTTCATCGTCCCGATGTCATTCGTGATTGGCCACCCGCTTACACATCCTGATCGTTCAAGGCATACCTGACGGCTTCTTCAAGCGTCATCGCGCTCCCGGCGGCCTCGGCAGCTTGCATGGCCGCTTCATCCAGTTGGAGGCGGATGGCAGCGAGATTACGATCCACTTCGGCCTGCTCGTTGGCAGGGCGGGTATGGCTAATCATCCGGCGCATTTCATCGGCCCAGGCAAAGAGCGAGGCGGCCCGTTCCGGTCGGCTTTCCGCCAGCGCCAGGCTGGCCAGCCCTTCGAGAACAAAGACCGTTCCGATCGTGCCTCCAATGTAATGAGACCGTTTGAGGCTATTGTTGAACCCGAGGCGGGCCGAGGCGAGTTCCCCCTGCCGCAGGAGTACATAGGCAAGTTGGGCACACGACCAAAAACCCTGGCCGGATTGACCGATCTCGTCGAATAATGCAATACTTTCCTCGAGGTACGCGCGGGCCTGCTGCCAATCCCCCTGCCAGAAGGCTAACTGCCCAACCGTAGTCAAGCTATACGGGATCTCATTTTTCAGGCCCAATTGACGTTGCATTGGCAGGGCCTCCTCGATCAATTGCTTGGCAGTTGCATAATCCCCAAGCTGAGATAACAAAATAGCCAAGGCTGCCAACTGGCTGGCAATACCAATCTGGTCCCCTACCTCCCGGAAAAGCGCCAGGCTTTCCTCCTCAAATGCGCGGGCACGTTCGGAATCAGCTCCAGAATTGAAGCCTAATTCGTGCAGAATCTCTGCCTGACCTGCCTTGTCACCCAATGCCCGGTACAGGGCCAGACTTTCTTCCAAAAGCCTGCGAGCTGCAAACACATCTCCCTGGACGTATGCGAGTGTATATAAACTATATGCTTCGCCTTGCCGGTCCCCCAATTCGCGGCACAAAGCCAGACTTGTTTCTGCACAGGATCGCGCCTGGGTGAGGTCTCCCAGGGCATACAGGTCAGAGGCTTTCATCCCCAATGCACGCGCATGTAAGAAGGGAGGGGTCTGTGTCTCGGGCTTGTCAAGCAAGCGGGTGATCCAATCGCAGTGTTCGCGGGCACGCCCGCGCAGGTACCAGAATCTCCCGATCGGGGTGATCAGGCGTAGACCCGCTTCCACATTGTTCTCCAAGGACCATTCCAGGGCCAGGCGTAGGTTGTCAATTTCATCATCCAGCCGCCTCAGCCAGGTCACCGAATTTGCATCCTCCAAACCTGGTGCCGCCTGTTCGGCCAGGGAACCAAAATACGCCAGGTGCCGGCCACGGGTAGATGCCAGCTCCCCCGCATCCAATAGTTTTTCCTGCCCATACTGGCGGAGGGTCTCCAACAGTCGGTAACGCAGCTCCCGACCTTTCCTGCGCAGCACCTGCACCAGGGATTTGTCCACCAGCCGCCCCAGCAGATCCGGGATATCGGCTTTCGGGAGGACATCGTCGGCGCAGACGGCTCTGGCGTCTGCCAGGCTCCAGCCGCCGGCAAAGACGGATAAGCGCCGTAGCAGGGTCTTTTCGGCCTGGGTGAGCAACTGGTAGCTCCAGTCGATCGAGGCGTGCATGGTCTGCAGGCGGGGAGGCGCAGTGCGGTCACCCCCGCTCAGCAGGTGGAAGCGATACTCCAGCTGGGAGGCGATCTGTTCCACTTCCATGGCCCGCAGGCGTGCCGCAGCCAGCTCGAGCGCCAGGGGAATGCCGTCCAGGTGCCGGCAGATGCCTGTCACGGCTGCGGCATTCGCCTCGTCCAGCTCGAAATCGGGCAGGGCCACCCTGGCCCGGCGAGTGAACAGGTCGATGGCATCATACTTTGTGAGGTCTTCCGGGGAGAGCTTTTCGCTGGTTTCGGGGAAAGACAGGGATGGGACAAGATAGGTTCGCTCGGCTTCTATCCCCAGGGATTCGCGGCTGGTAGCCAGGATATGCAGGTCAGGACAACCCAGCAGCAGGGAGTTTGCCAGGCGGGCACAGGCAGCCACCAGGTGCTCGCAGTTATCCAGCACCAGCAGCAGGTTCCGGCTGCAAAGAGCATCCACCAATACGGTGAGAATAGGCCGGTCGCGTTCCGGGCGCAGATCGAAGACAGCCGCCATTGTTTGCGGGACCAACTCCGGATCGGAGAGGGCGGCCAATTCCACCAGCCAGGCACCCTGCTGATAGTTACCCTGCAGTTCCTCCGCCACCCGCAAGGCCAGGCGGGTCTTGCCCACGCCGCCGGCACCAGTCAGGGTAAGCAGGCGATAAACCGGGTCAGCCAGCATCAGGCGGACCTGCTCCAGCTCGGCCTGCCGGCCTACGAAGGGCGTCAGGGCAGACGGGAGGGTATGCGGCTGGAAGACCGACCCGGTTTTGGTTTCCAGCAGGCCAAGATCCCGGGCACGCCGGATGGCGGCTTTGCGGCTGTTAACCCCCAGCTTGGCATAGATCTGGCGGACGTACCATTTGATCGAATTGGGGGAAAGCGTCAGGGCTTCGGCGATCTCGTGGAGGTAGAGGTCGCTGGCAAGGCGTGCCAAGATCTCGCGTTCCCGGCGGGTCAGAGGCTCCACCAGGGGAGCCGGGTGGTCCAAAGATAGACCTGTTGCGGGCTGTCCTGAGCGGGGAGCAGAAACACGTGCGTGTTTTCCTGCCATGCGATCAACCCTGTTTGAGAGACATTATGAATATCTACGGGATGTCTCTTCAAGACATTCCAGCAGATTATAAACCTGTAATCAACGCATGACTTGCCAACAATCCCTCCAAAAATCCCTCCCCGGAGGGTGGGGACAACGCAGGTGGAAAGCTGTATCCTATCAATATCCCAATTCCTCTTCCCGTCTAAGTGCGGGATCCATTTGAAAGGAGAATGCTATGATACTCGTTGCAGGTTCAACTGGAATGGTCGGCACAGAGATCTGCCAGCTGCTGGCATCCAAAGGCATGCCCGTTCGCGCCTTGGTGCGGGATAGTTCGGAGCCCGCCAAGGTGGAACGGCTGAAGGACCTGGGGGCAAAGATCGTCAAGGGCAACCTGTGCGACCCGAATTCGCTGAAGGCCGCCTGTCAGGGCACCGAGGCGGTCATCTGCACCGTCTCCGCCATGCCGTTCTGCTACAAGCCCGGCGTGAACGACATCCAATCCGTAGACCTGGAGGGGGTGAACAACCTGATCGATGCCGCCAAGGCGAGCGGCGTAAAGCAGTTCATCTACACTTCCTTCTCCGGCAATCTCGACCGGGATTTTCCGCTGCGCAACGCCAAACGCGCCGTCGAGAAGCACCTGAAGGACAGCGGGCTGGTCTACACCATCCTGCGCCAAGCATGTTCATGGAAGTCTGGTTAAGCCCGGCAGTCGGCTTTGACGCCGCCAATGGCAAGGCAACGGTTTACGGCAGCGGCGATCAGCCCATCGCCTGGATCACGATCCCGGATGTAGCCAAGTTCGCGGTCGAATGCCTGACCAACCCGGCCGCCCGCAACCGTTTCCTCGAACTGGGCGGACCGCAAAACCTCGGCCCGCACCAGGTGATCAAACTCTACGAGGCTGCCAAGGGCAAATCCTTCGAGGTGACCTACGTAACGCCTGAAGCCTTGCAGGCGCAGTATGATGGTGCGACCGATCCCATGCAGAAGTCCTTCATCGGCCTGATGGCCTGCTACGCGGCCGGCGACCCGATCGAGATGAGCGCGACCCGGAAGAGCTTTGGGTTCCAACTCACCCCGGTGGAAGAGTACGTCAGGCGCCAGTGATGACTGATTAGCTCAAGCTTGTCTATAAATTAGAGATTCTCATCGACGAGGCTGTCGGAGGTCATAGGCTGACCTCTCGGCAGCCTCGGAAGGAGAAAAATATGAAACGCTACTGGTTCTTCACTTTGAGTTTGGTATTCGTCCTTGCAGCATGCACCCCGCAATCCATCGCCGTTCCTCCAACCCCCACAGCCGTACCCCCAACTGCCGTCCCCACACCGGCTTCCCCCTTCGACTACAACGCCAAGGTGCCGTTCGACACCAAGATCATTTCGCAGAGCGAACAAAACGGCGTGACCGTCACGCAATTGAGTTACGCCGCCCACGACCCGTCTTTCGCAACCAATATGGGTGGACGGACATTGGCAACCCTGGTCAGCCCCAAGGGCAACGGCCCGTCCGCTGGGATCGTGCATATATATGGATACAATATCTTTCCAACTGGCAGCCCAAAATACCTCAGTGAAGCCATCACAATGGCTAGCCATGGCGCGGTCACCTTACTGCCCGTAGATTATTTCCCCTTGGGTTCGATTCCCACCGGGACCCAGGCTGACCGTTCCCTGATCATCGGTCAGGTGATCGAGCTGCGCCGGGCGTTCGACTTCCTGCTGACCCAACCGGGCGTGGACCCCAAGCGGCTGGGATATGTCGGTCAGGATGCCGCCGGCATCTATGGCGGCGTCCTGGCAGGCGTGGACAAGCGTGCAAAGACCTACGTCCTGGTCGTCGGGTGGCCAAGTTTCGATTACATGATCAGATCGTACATGGAGAGCTCGACCGACCAGTATCTGGCCTACGTCCAGGACATCGACCCGATCAATTTTGTCCCACATACAGCACCGGCCAGTCTCTTCTTCCAGTTCGCGAAAAATGATGAGTTGGGCTTGACGGAAAGCCTGGCCAATCAATACTATGGGGCTGCCAGCCAGCCCAAGAAGATCGAATGGTACGATGATAGTCACAACTTGCTCACCGATCCGGTCCTGAAAGATCGCCAGGCCTGGCTGATCGATCAGCTTAAACTGACGCCTTGAGCCAATTCCTCCGGGATTGATATAAATTCAACATCCCCGGCGCCTTTCAGGGCGGGGGATGTTGGTGGGGCTGGTTGCGGGTGGCTGCCTTGCCTGCCTGTGCCCAGTAGGGGTATCCGCCGCCTGCCTGTGCCCCGCAGGGGTATCCTGATGTTTTTTGTCAGGGCGTACTTTGCGGGAGAGCCGGGGTTGGCGGACCTTTTTTCTATGTGAAAATAGCCTTACCCTTATCTATTGCCCAGTTTTTCTTTTACATTGCGGAAGAGACAAAGCGGCGGTTGCACTTTCTCAAACGAAACTCACGACAATGGCGAATACACTTCCCATTGTGTACTCTCGATGATCGTAGTGACTTCCTTCTGGAGGGCTTGAAGTTCTGGATCTTGGAAAGCCTTCTCATAGGTTGCCTCCATTGTAGCGAGGCTGTTCCATTGATACTCAATAATGAGGGTATTTGAATTGTGACCGCCTATCATGCATTGGTAGCGCCTCTTATTAGGAGGAAACCCCAACCGGCTCTCGACCGCGTTGAACCTTTTGTCGATCGCTTCCAACTCCTCCCATTTTCCAGGGTAGACTTTCTGGATCATGTGCTCTATGACAACCATGGTATTCTCCTTTCAGTACTGGGATATGCCTCTGGATGGTTTGTGTGAAAAAAGTCTCAGCCGCCGCTTCTGACCTCCTCACAAAATCACATATTAATTCAGTATATAACCAAACTCCCCTGAAAACAATCACCCCTCCCTGCAAATTGAGACAGAGAGTCATTTTTATCAAGGTATATCCCATAGTAGAGGGGGAAGCGTGAGGGAAACAAAAAACCGTGACGATGTTGAGATTGCCACGGTTTTTCGGTTGGAAGGAATGGACGACAAGCATCCCTGGTGAGTGAGGTGGTCAACCTGCTGCGCGGACTGTGGGCTGGTCAACCCTGGAGCCAGCATGTCACCGATATTATCGTCCTGGCGGCCCTACTGGTTGCCGGGGTGCTCATCTCAGTGAAGACCTTTCGCTGGGAATAGAAACGTGCGGTCCGTTTCAGCCAAGCCGCACTCCGGTCAACACCCCATCTCTTTGAATTCCGGAATGTATTTTACCTTCCCGGACGCGCCTGCCAGTGCACCGGCGTGCAGCTCCAACACCTGGAATTCGTCACCATCTCCATAATCACTGGTAAGTCCGAAGCTTCTGGCGGGTGTGAAGCCGAAACGGGAATAGTAGCGCGGATCGCCCAGCAGGACGACGAAATCGGCACCCCGCTCCCGGCAGAGCTCCAACCCTGCCTGCATCAGGCGGGAACCGATGCCGGTCCGCTGGCAATCAGGCAGGACAGCCACCGGTCCGAGTCCAAGTCCGTGCAGGCTGGCGTTGGGCGGCTCCAACGTAACCGGGGTAAACAGGATATGACCGGCGATATCCCCGCTACGGACCGCCACCAGCGACAGACTGATCTTGCCGCGCCTGCGGCATAGATCCACCAGGTTGGCTTCGGCCATGCGCTGGAAGGCCTGCTCCTCGACCAGCCGGACACCGGGGATATCACCAGGAGTCTCAGGCCGGATGTCGAGATCGATCTGTTTCAACAACTCTTCCAACGGCAACTCCGCCAGGGAAGCCAGCACCCGGCTGGCTCCCTCGATTGTGCCGTTTGCAGTGATGGGGTTGGGGATTGCCACCACGCGCATCCCGGCACGCCGGGCAGCCAGCACGCCGTTGGGCGAATCTTCAAAGACCAGCGTCTCGTCCACCCGCAGCTTGAGCACATCCAGAGCCCGCATGAATAGATCAGGATCCGGTTTGATGCGCCGGACGTCCTCCCTGCAAATGAGTGCCTCAAAATCATCAAACAAACCGAGCTGGTGGAGATATCCTTCCACCCAGGCATGCCCCGAACTGGAGGCTATTGCCAGCCGCAGGCCGAGGCGCCTGGCAGTTTTTACATAATCAGCCACACCAGGCAGGGCAGAAAAAGTACTCAGTTTTTGGAGGCGGTATACTTGTGCCCGGGCCTGCAGGGCAGGCAGATCGAGGCTCTGACCAAGTCTGGCAGCCAGATGGGCGGCCGGGTCGAAGTTGGCGGCGGTGGAACCAACCACGTCACGGATCCAGACCGGGAGGGGGAATTCCAGCCCGTACTCGGCATAGATGGCCTTCCAGGCGTCCACAATAGGTGATTCGGTATCCATGATAAGACCGTCAAAATCAAAAATGAGTGCTTTAATCACAAGGCCTCGGGGGTTGGAACTGGCCCATTATACCCGGATAAAAGCGTGACCCGGAAATCGATTAAAATGTACCTACTCCGGCGGGGAATGGCTGCCCGACCCGGAAAAGGAGAAAAGTGTGTCGAAGTGTCTGCACCCTCATCCATGCTTGAGGCAAATATCCGTGCTTTGCCTTGGCGCGCTTGTCCTGGCCTCCTGCGGGACTCCGGTTCCTTCGGCGGTCGCGGTGACCGGCCCAACAGTCCCCACCGTGCTCTCTACGAGGACCTCCACACCGGAAATTCTGCCGCCTGCACTAGGCAATGTCATCCCCAGGCCAGTCTCGGAGGTTGCGACGGGCGGCTCTTTTATCCTGTCTGCTCAGACGGGCATCTATGTTGAACCCGCCACGGACGAGGCGAAGGCCATCGGCGAGTACCTGGCCGAGGCGCTCAAACCGGCCACCGGCTATGCGTTCGTGGTCCAGGGAACGAATGGTACGCCCGCCCAGGGGAGCATCTACCTGACCCTGACCGGCGCGGACCCGGCGCTCGGCAATGAAGGCTACGCATTGACCATCACGCCGGAGTTGGTCAAGCTGGCGGCAAACCAGCCGGCCGGGCTTTTCTACGGCGTCCAGACCATCCGGCAGTTGCTGCCGCCTGCCATTGACAGTTCATCCATCCAGCCCGGGGTGTGGGCAATCGGTACAGGTACGATCACCGACTACCCGCGCTTTGCCTGGCGCGGGGCCATGCTGGATGTGGCCCGGCACTTTTTCGGTGTCAAGGATGTCACCCGCTACATTGACCTGCTGGCTTATTACAAGATCAACCGTCTTCACCTCCATCTCTCCGATGACCAGGGTTGGCGCATCCAGATCAATTCCTGGCCGAACCTGGCGCTATATGGAGGCAGCCTGGAAGTGGGTGGGAACGCCGGCGGATATTACAGCCAGGATGATTATGCATACATTGTGGATTATGCCCGCAGCCGCTATATCACGATCATCCCGGAAATCGATATGCCAGGGCACATCAACGCCGCCCTGGCCTCCTACCCTGAACTTACCTGTGACGGGGTCGCGCCGGAACTCTTCACGGGGACGACAGTCGGCTTCAGTTCTATCTGTGTCAACAAGGATATCACCTATACCTTCCTGGAGAATGTCATCGGCGAGTTGGCTGCACTGACGCCGGGCCCGTATATCCATATCGGTGGAGATGAAGCGCAGGCTACAGCCATAGACGATTACATCAATTTCATCAAACGAGCCCAGTCCATCATCGAGGCCAACAGCAAGCACGTGATCGGATGGGAGGAGATTACCCAATCCCAGCTGCAGCCGGATACCATTATTCAGGCCTGGAATCCCAGTAATAGCTCAAGCGGATCGACCGGACAAGAGGCTCTTCAACGGGATGTACTGCTGGCGGTGGGACAGGGCATTAAAATCACCATGTCACCGGCTGATAGAGCTTACCTGGATCAGAAATATTCTTCCTCAACCCCGCTCGGGCTGGATTGGGCCGGCTACATCAACCTCCAGACGGCTTACACCTGGGATCCCGCGACGCTGATTCCCGGCATCACCGAAAAGGACATCCTGGGCGTGGAAGCCCCGCTATGGTCCGAAACGCTCACATCGATGGCCGATCTGGAGTATATGGCATTTCCGCGCCTGCTTGGCATTGCCGAGATTGGCTGGACTCCGCAAGCCAGAAGGGACTGGAACGAGTACAAAACCCGGCTGGCAGCGCAAGGTCCCCGCCTGGAAGCCCTAGGTGTGAACTTCTACCAATCTCCGGAAGTCATCTGGCCATAAAAACCTGTCCAGAAATCATGCTCCCGGCGGCGTCCCCGCCGCCGAGGAAAGTACCCCGAATGGGTTACCTTCCTTCGTGTTTACTTACCAGTAGACGCAGCACGTACCATGTCCCATGCTGACCGCTTTGACATAATCATTGTAGGTGCAGGACCGGCCGGGATTTCCACTGCGTTGCATCTGGCGCAGGTGGCGCCGGAAATGATCGGGCGTACGCTAATCCTGGAAAAAGCCCGCCACCCGCGCCACAAACTGTGCGGAGGTGGTCTGTTACCGGATGCCGAATTCATATTGCATTCCCTCGGACTGGACATCCGTGAAGTCCCCCATTGCGATGTGGACTGGGCGCATTTCGATTACAATGGCCGGGGCATGCGCATGCGCGGCAGAAAAGGGGGGCACGTTTGCCTTCCGTACCATCCGACGGCATGAGTTCGATGCCTGGCTGGCCGGCAAGGCACGCCAGCGTGGTTTCATCATCCACGAGAATATATCTGTGAAACACATCTCGGTCAATCAGTCCGAAGTGCTGCTCGAAACCGATCAAGGCGAATATCGTGCCACGGTCGTCGTCGGTGCGGATGGCTCAAAGAGTGTCATCCGCCGCCTGGTCGTTCCCCACGAAAGCACGCACATCGCCCGCCTGCTGGAAATCGTCACCGAGCCCAGGCCAGAAAAATCTTTCCACATCCAGGCCAACTCCTATTTTGATTTTCTTTACGTTCCGCAGGGGATTCAAGGTTACACGTATGATTTTCCGGCCCTCGAAGAAGGCCGGCCGGTGCGGGTACGCGGCATCTACGATAGTAATGTTTATCCGGTAAAAACGGAACTTTCCCTGCAAGCCGCGCTGGCAGACGAATTCGGACGCCACGGTTACAACCTGGATGAATATGAACTGGAGGGCCATCCTCTACGCTGGTTCGAGGCGAAAAGCGCCTTTTCAGTTCCACACGTCCTGCTGGTCGGGGATGCCGCCGGCGCCGATGCGCTCTTCGGCGAGGGGATCAGCATCGCTCTCGGCTACGGCAGGCTGGCCGCCCGGACCATATGGGAGGCCTTCGCCAGTCAGGATTTCAGCTTTAGGGATTACAGGAGGGCCATCCTGCTTTCCCAACTTGGCAAGGCCCTGAAGCGGCGCACCTGGATGGCTAAAATCTTCTACAGATTACGCAGCCCCCTCATCCAGGCACTTGTCTGGAGAAAATCGGGCTGGCTGGTCGAATGGGTCATGCAGACATTCATGATCGGCTGGGCGCGCCGGCAGGGAAAGCGTGCGTAGGTTCTTGGAGAAAATCGCAGACATTAATTTTTTATTTGTCTGATGAATCCGGGGGAATTTAGCCCGCGTTCCAGCAAGTAGGTCAGATACCTCTGTATCAACGTCTCGAGTTCGTTGCGGACCTCGGGACCGGGCCGCGCCCGCTGCGCTTCGGAATACGTACTGCGCTGGAGGTGCCGGAAAACCTTGAGCGCCTCCAACGAGACGCTCCAGATTCCCGGCAGCCCCTCTCCGCATTTTGGGCACAGCACTCCGCCTGCCGCCGGTGAAAAGAACTGGTCGACCGGCTTGATTTTCTCGCTGCAGTTGGCGCACTCGAACAGGTGCGGGCGAAAGCCCAGCACATCCAGCAGGCGTACCTCGTAATAGCGGATGGCCAGCCAGGGATCCGCTTCGTTGGCAATACGGCTCAGGATCTCGATCAGCAACCGGAAGATGGCGTTATTTTCATTCTCGTCTTCGAACGTGAAACGATCCAGCAGTTCAACCGCGTACGCGGCATAACTGAGTTTTAACCAGGTTCGCACCCAGAGGGAGATAGGCATCCAGGGTATCGGCCTGGGTGACGATGAGCAGGTCACGCCCTTTGGCCAGTTGCAGGGTCACGCGCGTGAATGGCTCGAGATGGCCGGCCTTGCGCGAACGGATCCGGCGCGCCCCCTTGGCAATTGCCCGAACTTTGCCGCGCTCGCGCGTATACAGCGTCAGGAGGCGGTCGGCTTCACCCCAATCAGAATGACGCAAAACGACGGCTTCAACACGGAAGGAACGGGCTTCGCTCACAAGGTATCAGAGATCAGGTGAATAGGTTGATTCTGCCAGGGCCTTTTTAAGCAGGTCGCTCACTTTCAGTTCTTTGGCCCACTCACGCAAGTATTCGATATCTAGAGCGCCGGCCCTGGTTTTCAGGACACCGAGGACATCCAGCCACTGCCTGTCCGAGACTTCCCCACCCATGCGATACCATTCCAGTTTGGAAAGGATGACATCTTCCGCGCTGGTCACGTAGAGTTCCTGCTCGGGATCGGTCGCGAGGATGGCGGCACGGCGTCGTTGCAGCTGCATCCGGTCAAAGAGGCGAGCCTTGGGGATGAAAATATCCACTTTGAATGAGGTTTCGTAATGGATAAGGTTGAAACTGCTGTGGCGTTCGATGGCGTCCCGCATCATTTCATCATCGGCGTAGAAATCTTTTGAAAGAGCCGCAACCAATGGCTGGATGTGTTCGGAGCGCATGTCTGCCAGAATGTCTGCGTCCAGTGTGGAACGCATGACGCCGTACAGGGAACTGGATAAGGAGCCCCCCACCGCGTAAGGGATGCCCAGCCTTTCCAGCGTGTTCGTGACAAGCAGTGTAACCCTGATCGAATCACCTGGCATGATCGTATACTTTGCGGGCCAATTCTGTTCCGAGCATCAGGTCCGCTAATAGACGGCGGATTTGCTCCGGTGTTGCATCCGGATGGCGCTGCCGGAGGCCGCTGATGGCGAGCACCTTGACAGTTTCGTTCAGGTCCTCCACCATTCCCAATTTCTTCCAGTCAGGCATACGCCGGATGAGTTCGAGTTGAACTTTTTCGGCTTCGGGGTGAGTATCAGAATGCAGGGGCTTCATGATCTCAGTATAGCACGATCTTTTTGCGGTCGGCCTCGCCCCAATCCGCATGGCACAGGACGACGGCTTCAACACGGAAAGAACGGGCTTCGCTCACAAAAAAATTATAGCATCGAAAGTCTCAAAACGCGCTGAGGATGATCCCTGGTCAAGCCGGTTTACCGTTTGCGGCTCACCATCGATTTAACCTTGAGCCGAAATTCCCTCCTCCGGCTCTCCCAAAAAAGGATATAATGCCCTCCTTAATAGCGATAATCATGTATAGACCAGATTGCATTTTTACGACCACCACCACTACCACCCCTTTCCCCGCTTGAGCGGACGGATGGTCGCACCTGGTCTGATACCGGCTTCCGAAGTCTGCACCCTTCGGGAGTTTTTTCTTAATTTTGAAAAGAGGTTTACCACGAAGAGCACTAAGGAGCACTAAGGTTCACAAAAAATATTTACCTTTGTGTTCTTTCCCTTTGTGCACTTTGTGCCCTTCGTGTTGAAAGCTTTTCTCTTTTTCATTGGAGAGACCTTATGTCATCCTATCAAGGAGTTCTACACCGCTATCATGACCTGCTCGACCTGCCGGCACATACCCGCCCGGTGACCCTGCTGGAAGGCGATACGCCGCTCATCCCGGCAGGACGCCTGGCGGAGCAGTTGGGCGGAGGGTTCGAGCTGTTCGTCAAGTTCGAAGGCTTGAACCCGACCGGTTCCTTCAAGGACCGCGGCATGACCGCCGCCGTCAGTGAAGCCGCCGGGCGGGATGCCAAAGCCGTCATCTGCGCCTCCACCGGGAACACGGCGGCCTCCGCGGCGGCTTATGCCGCACGCGCCGGGATCCGGGCGGTGGTGCTCATCCCGCAGGGCAAGGTGGCGGCCGGGAAACTGGCCGGGGCGCTGGCGTACGGCGCCCAGGTCATCCAGGTGGACGGTTCGTTCGACGATGCCCTCAGCCTGGTGGTGCAGATCACCCAGAAACAGCCTATCTGCCTGGTCAACTCGCTCAATCCGTACCGCATCGAAGGCCAGAAAAGTGCCGCCTTCGAGATCTGCGACGTGCTGGGGGCCGCCCCGGACTGGTTGTGCCTGCCGGTCGGAAATGCCGGGAATATCAGCGCTTATTGGGCCGGTTTCAAGCAGTACCACGGCCTGAAATCCAGCGGACTGCCGCAGGTGCTGGGCGTGCAGGCCGCCGGGTCCGCGCCGCTGGTGTTGGGACATCCGGTGGACAAGCCCGAGACTGTCGCAACGGCCATCCGCATCGGACGACCGGCGCGCGGAGAACAGGCTTTGCAGGCCGCCGGAGAATCCGGCGGGCGCATCATCGCGGTCAGCGACAACGAGATCCTGAGGATGCAGCGGATGCTGGCACGTCTGGAAGGCATCTGGGTGGAGCCGGCTTCGGCGGCCGGGCTGGCCGGGCTGGCGCATGAGATCGCTGGCGGAAGTTTCGAAACCAAAGGCAAACGCATCGTGGCCGTCTGCACCGGTCACGGATTGAAAGATCCCGATATCATCACCAAAGAGATGACCACGCCGCTGGTGGTTCCGCCGCGACTGGATGCACTCGAGGAGGCCATTCTGAAATGAAAAGTGTAACCGTCCATGTTCCGGCCACCACCGCCAACCTGGGCCCGGGCTTCGACACGCTCGGCCTGGCGCTGGATTTATGGAACGAAACAGAATTCACCCAGACAGGTGACGGAGGCCTTTCGCTGAGCCTCTCCGGCGAGGGCGAGCACAGCCTCCCATCCGATGAGACAAATACGATTGCCGCGGCGGCGCTGCAGTTGTACGCCCTGGCCGGAAAAGATCCCGCAGGCCTGTGCATCCGCTGCACCAACCGCATCCCAATTATGTCGGGACTGGGGTCGAGTTCCGCCGCGATGTTGACTGGTATGCTGGGTGCGAACGCGCTGCTCGGCGAGCCTTGTTCGCGACAGGATATTCTGACAATGGCCACCGAGAATGAGGGCCATCCCGACAATGTCGTCCCGGCCATGCTGGGCGGGCTGGTGGCCTCGGTGGTGTGTGAAGACCAGATCGTCACACGCAAACTGGTGGTCAGTCCCATGACCATCACCGTGGTGTTCCCTGATTTCTACTTCCCAACCAAGGCTGCCCGGGCCATCCTGCCTGAATTTGTCTCGCGACAGGACGCCATCTTCAATGTCAGCCGGGCGGTCCTGGTGATCAAATCACTCGAGACCGGTGACCTGGCACTGCTTGGCGAAGTGATGGAGGATGCCCTGCACCAGCCCTACCGCCTGCCGCTCATCCCCGGAGCGCAGGCTGCCATGCAGGCTGCCCGGCAGGCCGGAGCCAGCGCGGTGGCGCTCTCAGGCGCGGGGCCCAGTCTGATCGCTTTTTCCAGGCAACCAGCGGATGCCGGGATTGGCCTGGCCATGCAGCGGGCCTTCGAGCAGGCCGGGCTGACGGCGCGCATCTTTCCACTGAACATCAGCCAGAGCGGCGCCAGTGTTGTAGAAAAGCGCTCTCCAAGGAAGGTGGATGATTGAATATGCGACTTTGAGAAAGCCCTTTTGTGAAGGGGAAAATTGAGGGGATTTACAACCATTTTGTGCGATAATTAGGGCAACGGAGTCCGCATGTGGGCGCGACGAGCTCTGTTTTACATGCCCGGCGATGACCTGCAAAAAACCGAAGGGGATGGTCATCCCGAAAATCGAGGCCCTGGAACAAATCGAGTGGGCAGTTGAGAAACTCGAAGCGACTTCCTGATTCCCGATACAGCCTATGCCCTCGACAGAATTCCTCCTGACCACCAAGCTTTACCTGCCGCCCGGTCGTCCGACGCTGGTGCCGCGTCCGCGTCTCATGGACCTCATGCGCGAGGGCCTAACCAAGCCGCTGACCCTGGTCTCTGCCCCGGCCGGTTTCGGTAAGACCACCCTGCTCAGTGAGTGGTGCCATTCGCCGGCCGGCAGGGATTTTCCGATTGCCTGGGTCTCCCTGGATAATGATGATAACAATATCTCCCGGTTCCTGCTTTATCTCGTAACTGCCCTTGGGGGTTTGAAGAAAGGGGTGGGTGAGTCGGCCTTGGCTGCCTTGCAGTTGCAACAGCCTCCAGCCGCGACGGCAATCCTGACGGCACTGATTAACGACCTGAACACCATGTCCAGTTCTTTTGCCCTGGTGTTGGATGATTACCACCTGATCACTGCCCAGCCAGTGCATGAGGCCCTGCAATTCCTGCTCGACCACCTCCCAACCCAAATGCACCTGATGATTTTGACGCGCGCCGACCCGCCCCTGCCGCTGGCCCGACTGCGCGGACGCGACCTGCTGACCGAGATTCGTATCCCTGTACTGCGTTTCCAACCTGAGGAGGCAGCCCGATTCCTGAATGAGATGATGGGGTTGGGGCTATCGAGTGCCGACATCTCCGCCTTGGAATCCCGTACGGAAGGCTGGATCGCTGGCTTGCAGCTGGCAGCTATCTCCCTCCAGCAGCAAGCCGACAGGCACGCCTTCGTGACCGCCTTTGCCGGGGACGACCGTTATGTGATGGACTACCTGCTTGAAGAGGTGCTCCAGCGCCAACCAGCCGAACTCCAGTCATTCCTTTTCAAAACATCCTTCCTGGAGCGGTTGTCCGGTCCTTTATGCCAGGCCGTGACCGGGAATGGAAACAGTCCGGCCATCCTGGCAAACTTGGAGCAGGCCAACCTGTTCGTGACTGCATTGGATAACCGGCGCTACTGGTACCGATATCATCCATTGTTCGCCGATCTGCTCCGTCACCGCTTGCAGCAGTCGCAAACTCCCTGTGAATTTTTGGAACTGGTCCGGCGTGCCTGTGCCTGGTACGAGGCTGAAGGATTGATTGTCGAAGCGATCTCGCAGGCTTTCGCCGCGGCGGATTATGACCTGGCTGCGGACTTGCTCGAAAGGCATGTTTTAATGATATTCTTCCGCAGCGAGACCATGCTGGTACACCACTGGCTCAAGTCTCTGCCCGAGACAATCCTGCGCCAGAGGGCACTGTTGTGCGTAACCTTCGCCAATACCTGTGCCCATGCTGGAATCTTTCAGGCGGAGTCGCTCCACCAAGCGGAACGCTGGCTGGATGCCGCCGAAAAAGCGCTGGCAACCCCCGGGTTGGAGCGCTCGAACGAGGCCCTGCCCCGCAGTTTCATCGCCATGTCCCGCGCTTACCTGGCGCTCTGGCGCAGGGATCCACCGCAGGTCGTCAAGGACCTGGCCCAGCGGGCCCTGGCCGGCTTGCCGCCGGAAGACGCACTACCTGTCGACCCGAATTTTCAACGCTTGCGCAGCGGATTGACCAACAACCTGGGAATTTCCTATCAGGCTCTCGGCGATGAAGAGGCTGCCATCCGCGCATTCGTCGAGGCCCGGCGGGTTGGCGAAGCCTGCGGTGACTTGCTGAACTGGTATACCGCCACTGCCAACCAGTGCCACCTCCTGTCCATCCACGGCTGTCTGCCCGAAGCACTCGCCCTTTGCAGAAAAGTAATCGGTGCTGCGACCGTAAACGCAGGCCAGCCGGAACGTCCGATCCCGTATGCCGCGGTGGTCTACAGGACCCTGGGGCAGATCCTGATGGAATGGAATGAGCTGCCGGAAGCCGAGACAGCCCTGTTGAAGAGCCTGGAGCTCTCCCGGTTCATAGCGGCGGCAGTGGAAGGGCAGATGGAGAGTTCTGTCGCTCTGGCGCGTTTGAAACAGGCCAGGGGGGACATCACTGCGGCCTTCGCTGTCCTGGATGGGATCGAATCGGATTCGCCCATGACAAAGGCGATAGTCTCGACCCAGCGTGTTCGCTTGTACCTGGCAGATTCATACGTACACCCGGGGGCTTTGAAAGAGGCCTTGCGCTGGGCGGAAGGGCATATTCTACGGCCGGTCGATCCTTCCTGGCAGGCCCTCGAAACGCTGACATTGGCACGCGTCATGATCGCCGGGTGCAGACAGGCCGCCCAATATGCGAACATCCATTTACCGGATTTGAAGGAGCTCATGAAATTCCTTGATGAACAGATCCGGAACGCACAGACCGCTGACTGGGTGGAGAGATTGGCCGAACTCTGCCTCCTGAAAGCACTGGCCTGGCAGGCCCAAAATTGTCTGCCCGAAGCGCAGGAGTCTCTTTTCCAAGCTCTGGAAGCCGCCGAGCCGGGCGGATATATCCGTCTCTTCCTGGATGAAGGCATCCCTGTGCGCCGGCTTATGGCGCGCTTGAAAGTTGATGATCGGCGGATCGCCGAATATGTAAGGAGAATCCTGGTGGCGGGTGGAATGACAGAAGCAAGTTCCTTACCTCCGACTTCCGCCCAACACTTGATCGAACCACTCTCGGCCCGGGAACTGGAGGTATTGCACCTGCTGGTGGAAGGGGCCTCCAACGCCGAGATCGCCCGCAGGCTGGTCATCAGCCTCGAAACGGCCAAGAAACACGTCACCCATATTTTCGAAAAACTTGCCGTACCCAACCGGGCGGAGGCGATCCGGCGGGCCAGGGATCTCGGGCTGGCACCGCCATCCATTCGCTGAGATAAGAAATACCACCTGCAATACCACCCGGCGGGTGATGTTTTTTCCCCGGTCTTCTGGCACACTATAGGTGTTTCAGAGGACCGTTTTTTTACTGCTTATTCGACTAGCGCACGCTGCAGAAAGCCCTAGAATGGATAATTATCCTGATCAATCCTGGATCGACCGGCCAGCCACTTATCAGATCGTCGTCAAGGGGCGGCTGGATGCCAACTGGACGGAATGGTTCGACGGCTTGACCATATCGGTGGTAAAAGACGAGGCGGGGATGGTGTTTACCACCCTAACCGGCACAGTCCTGGACCAGACAGAGCTGCACGGCCTGCTGGCTCGCATCGGTGGCCTGGGTCTGCCTCTGTTGCATATTCAGCGCCTGGATATCCCAATATGTCTCGACACCAAGCCTGACGGAGAAAGGTAAATACTTGTGGATAAATTCTTTGAGGCTCTGCCGTATATGCCAGAAGAGAACCTGGATTTAGGGTAAGGTTTTACCCCCTCGGAATCAAAGAACCCATTTTGAGAAAGGAGAGAAATATGTCAAAACAAATCTGGAACATCCCTGGTTGTTTGCTACTCGTCATATTGCTGATCAGCGCCTGCCAACCACAGCCAAGCGTGGTCGTCAAAAAGCCGGCTGCCGTGCCTGTTCTCGCTCCGCCTGTGCCGACGGTTACACCCGCCGGCCCAAAAATCACACTCTACTACGTCGGGAAGAGTGCACAGGTCGAGCTCGTCAGTCCGCAGGGGATACGGGTGCTGATTGACGTGGCATATCCCGCCATGTTGTCCAGCCCGCCCACCGAGCAAGATATCCTGTTGACCACCCACCATCATTCGGATCACTTCGTTCCCAGCTTTCTCGAATCCTTCCCCGGACCACAGCTCAATGTCCAGGTGGGAGAGATCTCGAAAGGGGATGTGACCATTCACAGCATCATGGCGGAACATGCAGCGACAAATTTCGGCGCTGCTTCAATCTGCCCGAACGCTATTTACATAGTGGATATGGGCGGCCTGCGCATCGTCCATTTTGGCGACTTCGGCCAGGAGCAGTTGTCCCCCGAGCAATTGGCCGCGCTGGGAAACGTGGATGTGGCGATTAGCTTATTGGGGGATCCCACCATCTTCGAGCAAATCATGAAAGACAGAACGATGTTCAAGCTCATGGCACAAGTGAAACCAAAACTGATCATTCCGACCGACCATAGCAGCATGGACAGCGTTGGTTACGCGGCGCAGCAATGGCAGGGGTTTTACTCGAGCAATAATCCAGTGACCATCGAGCGTGCCGATCTGTCCGGCGGGACCAAGTTCCTGGTGATGGGGACATTAGCGACTTCCTATCAGTTACTTTATCACCTGTCGCCCTGGGGGAGTCTTTGCGGCGTCTCAATAACATCAGAAAGCCGGTGAAGTGAAAATGAAACGATCATGTCTGTGGATTGGTTTGGCCATAACTTTTTTGATGGGGTGTACTTCAGTCACGCCCACCGAACTGCCGCCGACGGCCACTCGCCCCGTTCCGACATCTCCGGCCGCGGGGACGGTCCTGTGGACCTTCCAGACCGGGGATGCAGTCTGGTCTTCCCCGACGGTAACCGACGGGGTGGTTTATTTTGGCAGCGATGACAAGTCGGTTTATGCGATCGATACAACAACCCAAAAATTACGTTGGAAATTCACTACCGGAGGAATCGTCCGCTCGCACCCGGCGGCTACGGAAGGAGTGGTCTATGTATCCAGCGATGACGGCACGCTGCATGCCCTGGATATTGCCACCGGGACCGAAAAATGGAAAGCTGATCTGGGCTCCGCTAACATTCCCGCCCGCGGTGAGCTGGGCAGCGGTTACGATTACCAACAGTCCTCTCCGGCAGTTGCAAACGGGATGGTTTATGTCGGCAGCGGCGCGGGGGAGGTGGACGCTTTTGATGCCCTCACCGGCCAGCGGATCTGGCAATTCATGGCCACCAGCCGGGTCCGGTCCTCCCCGACGGTTGTGGATGGCACTTTGTTCATCGGCGACGGCAATAGCAACTTGTACGCCCTGAACGCCAGGACCGGCACCGAGCTCTGGAAAGCCCAGGGCTGCGACAATCCAACCCCGGCCGTGTCAAACGGCTTGGTCTATTGCGGCGGCCGGGGCACTGTAGAGGAGCGAGCCTGGGACGCCAGGACCGGCGAGCTGCGCTGGCAGTTTTCCGTCGGAAACTCGTGGGTTGACTCATCCGCCCGAGTCGTGGACGGCGTGCTCTACGTTGGCAGTTCGGATGCTGCAAGCCTGTTCGCCCTCGATTCGGCGACGGGAGGGTTGAAATGGCGCTTCAATGTGAGAGGCTATGCCTGGTGTTCTCCTGCCATCTCGAATGGAGTGGTCTATATCGGCTCATATAGTTTAGGCGGCGATGCCGGTTTTTACGCCGTGGACGCTAAAACCGGCCAGCCAAAATGGACGCTGACCGTCTCAAAGGGCGTTGTCTCCTCCCCGACAATCGCGGCAGGGGTTGTCTATTTTGGTGGGATCGACGGGAAACTTTATGCCGTGAGAGCGCGATAGATCATGCGATAAGAAATTTCCAGCTGGAAGGTCAACCATATTGACATAAATGCGTTCCTGCACGCGCATCACCACCCCACAGGTCTCACGAGTATCGATCGTGAGACCTGCCATTTTCACTTGGAAATGGCATTAATATTGGTTTCATCCCATCGATGGAAGATCTGCACTGTTGCCATGGGAATTCCCAATTTCCCTCCAATAAATGCAAGAAGATGTAGAATTAATGAATTATGCGACCTGGAATTTAATCCCAGTTATCATAATAATCCTGTCCATTCAGAGGAAGACAAACCCATGACCAACATCGAAGTCCGCCCTGTAAAAACTCGCCGGGAGAAAAACACCTTCCTGACCTTCCCATGGCACGTTTACCGGGGTGACCCGCTCTGGGTCCCGCCGCTTCTGCCGGAACGAAAAAAGGTGATCGACCCGCAGAAAGGCAAGTTCTTTGAAGATGGCTACGCCGAGCTGTTCATTGCCTGGAAAGATGGCAAACCGGTTGGCACCATCTCATGCGGCGAGGACCAATCTGCCACAAACAGCCGGGATTTTGGGGAATGCACGCTCGGTTTTTTTGAGTGTGTCGATGACTACGCCGTGGCGGAAGCGCTCTTTGACCGGGCAGTTGCCTGGGCAAGCGAGCATGCCCTCATCCGCCTGGTTGGGACTTATAACCTGGACCGTGAGGATTTGCGCGGCATTCTCATTGAGGGACGCGACCGCCCGGCTGCCATCTATTGCGGCTACAACCCGCCCTATTACCAGACCTTTCTCGAACAATATGGCTTCACCAAATTCGATGAAGACGGGCTGGCCTATGCCATTGACCTGGACCTGAATCGGTCCGAGATCCAGCACTTGATGCGGTTGGCCGATCGGATCCGCCAGCGCAAGCAGAACATCACGGTACGCGGCGCCAACCTGAAAGACATCGACGGTGAGATCGACCGCATCCTTGATCTCCAGAACCGCAGCCTGGCACACATGATCAACTTCACGCCCTACACGCGTGCCTCCATCGAAGCCTTGGTCCTGCCCATGCGGGATGTGGTTGACCCGGAACTGGTGCTTTTCGCCGAGGTGGATGGCCAGCCGGCCGGCTGGTTCCCGGCTGTCCCCAACCTGAACGAAATCTTTATTCATCTCAATGGCTTGCGTTATCCCTGGGATTACCTGCGCCTGATAAAGTATTCACGCTATAAAACAAAGGGCATTGCAATCAAAAGCGTGGTCGTCCCGCCGGAATACTGGGATACGGGCGTGGGGGTGCTGCTTTTCGATGAAATGGCCCGCCGCGCCGTTGCCAAAGGCTACCAGTGGGCCGATTTGTCCATGACCGGCGAGTACAACAAGGATACCTGGCCGTTGGCGCACCGCATGGGTGCAAAAATCTACAAGCGCTACCGCTTTTATGAGAAGCCGGTGGCACATTGAGATTGGATTTATTATCCAGTCTTTTTGGCCTGCTCTCCGCGCTGACCTGGGGCGTGGGCGATTTCAGCGGCGGGATTGTCAGCCGCCGGGCAGGGATTTACCGGGCCGCTTTCTATGGTGAATTCACCGGGCTATTCTTCCTTGTGGCCATGCTGGCTATTGTCCGGGAGCCAGTCCCGAAATGGTCTGTTTGGGTCTGGGGTGTGGTCGCCGGCGCGATTGGCTCATTGGGATTATTGATCCTTTTCCGCTCAATGGCGCAAGGTCAAATGAGCGTCGCCGTACCCGTCTCAGCCCTGATGGCGGCGGTTTTACCTGTTATTGCCAGCGCGCTGACCGAAGGCCTGCCTGGCCCGGCGAAGTACTGTGGGTTTGGCCTGGCGCTGGCGGCGATCTGGTTGATATCGCAGGGCGACAGCCAGCAAAAGAAGTTCCGTCCATACATGGCAGACTTGAAGCTGCCGCTGCTCTCCGGGGTTTGTTTTGGGGTCTATTTCATCCTGATGCACCAGGCCAGCCGTACGGCGACCATCTGGCCGATGATGGCAGCACGCATTGCCGGGGTGGTTGTCTTGCTATTCTTCGCAGCCGCTAACCATCAATTGAAATGGCCGGAGAGACATATCGCGCCGCTGGTGCTCCTGAATGCGGCCGGGGATATTGCGGGCAATACATTTTATGTCCTATCCGGACAGGTTGGGCGTCTGGATGTAGCGGCCGTGCTTTCATCGCTTTATCCCGGAACAACCATCCTGCTGGCGGGTTTGCTCCTGCATGAACGCCTGAACCGGTTCCAATGGCTGGGAATAGCAGCCGTTCTGGGAGCGATCATCCTTTTGACGATCTAAGTCATTTCTGCCCGGACAATAAAGAATAAGACCGCGGGATTTGCCGTGGTCTTGGTCGCTTTTTCCCGGATCATCTTTTTATGTCAAGAGGGCGGATTTATTTTTGCAAGCAGCGCCCGGTAATTTGCCTGGTTGGGAGGGTTCATTGCAAGGATGGCTTCAATCGCCTGGATTGCACCTTCCCGGTCCCCCGCCTTCAGGAGGCTTTCGCCCAGTCTATCCAGTTGGGTCACGGCATCTGTTATCCGTTTTGCCTGGCGGTATTCCTCTGCCAGGGCACGCCGCAGGATGGCCTGTCCGGGATTCTCATCGACCAGTTCTTCCAGAAAAGGAATGGCTTCCCTACGCCGGTCTGCAACATCCAGGTGGGCTATGAGATTTTCCAACTCTGTCGTGGCCTGCGGCTTTTGATCCAGACGGAGATTCAACTCAATCAGATTTTTACGGACGGAAATATCGTCCGGTTCGAGAGTACGGATCTGTTCGAAGACTCGCAGGGCCTGGCGCCAGTCCAGATGCTGCATGTCAATATCAGCCATGCGCAGGAGCAGCTTGACGCTCCAGGTGCGTTTAGCCCCGCCTTGCTGGGCCAGGTGCAGGGCAGTTGTGTACGTCTTGCGGGCCATGTCCAGTTCTGCCAGGCGATAATAAATATCCGCCAGCTCGATGTATTCGCCGATGGCTTCATCCACCTGACCACGCGCAGCCAGCGCGTCGATAAGCCGGCTGCGGGCTGACATATCCATTGGCGCGACCTGGACAACCCGCCGGAACAGATGGATTGCCTGGGCAGCCTCGCCCCGCACGCTGTAAGCCTGCGCCACAACGGTAAACTTGGCAATGGCGTCCTGGGCACGGCCTTCCTGGATCAGCAAATCACCCACCAGCGTGTGGAGGGGCAAATATGTCGGAGCGAATCTTAAAGATTCAAAGGCTTCGTCCATCGCCGAACGCAAATACCCGAAACGCGCCAATTGACGGACTTTGCCGACTGCCTCGATGACCTGGCCGCTCTGGGCCTGTGTCAGGATTTCAGCCAACGGCACTATCCCCTCGGCATATTTGGGAAGCTGTTCACGCGCCTGGGTCACCCCAGAGCGCCAGTCGGGACGCAGGAGCAGATGCTTCACATTCTCGCATAGCTGCTCCATTTTATCGGTTTCAGTCTGATGGCCCTGCGCCTCGATCAACGGCTCATATAACTGGCGAATTTCGTCAGACTGTTCCGATGGAACAACCAGAGAATCGGCAATTCTTAGTGCCTCCAAATATTCCACGCTTGCTTCGGATAGTTGTCCCAATTGCTGCTGGATTTGTGCCAGGAGCAGGCGAGACCCAAGGGCGTAATCCCTATGCTTGACCGCAATTTGCAAGTGACGTATTGCATTTTCCGGGACCTCGGTTTTGGAGCGCAGGTAGCCAAGGTCAAAATAGAGCGACGAGTCTGTGAAACCGATTGCCAGGGCCATCTCCAGTTCCTCGATGGCCTGGCTATCCTTCTCCTTCGTCTGGGCATCGACAGCCTGGCCGATGTGGAGCATGATCTTGGAGCGGTCACTTTCTTTGATATTCAATTTTTCCCCGCCACGGACAATCGCTTGCATGCCTCGCTTGGATGAAATGGTACTGGCGCCCGTTTCTTCAGACAGGTCAAACAGGACCTCTGCCAGCCGGGTGATGGCCTGTTTACGTGCCTCGGCAATTGGGTCCAGGCCCGTGTCGGCAGACTTGGAAGGTTCCAGCTGTTTCACCTGGGCAATCCGCAGCGCACCAGTGCCTCCCTGACGGTGCAACGGTTTTGGGAGCAATTGTCCGTTCTTGAGCATCGCTTCTGCCTGGAGGGCCTCCGGATTATGCGGCGCCAGGCGAAGGGCGCGGGTTATCATTTCGGCAGCTTTTGCTGCATTCCCGGAGCGTTGGTAGAGACTTGCAGCCGCTAAATATTCGCTGGTTGCTTGTGGAACATTGCCAAGGCGTTCGTGGACCATTCCGAGGTACAGGCGTGCGGTGATGTTTTGGGAATCCAGTTGGGTGACGCGAATCCAATTTTCGAGGGCTTTGTCGGAGTTCTGATTTTGAATATGCAGTTCCGCCGCACGTAGAAACGCATGAACGGCTTCCTTTATATTTCCCAGCCGTTCAAAGAGTTGCCCGGCTTTCTCCAACGGGATTGGGTCCTTGGAATCTGCCTGGACAGCCTTTTGGTATGCCTGAAGGGATTCTTCGTAACGCTGCAACTCAAACAAAGCCAACCCCAGGTTGGCAAGGGCCTTGGGGTTGTTGGGAATTTCATCCAGGGCCTGCCGATAGGCCTCGGCAGCTTGATCCCACTGCTGATCCCAGGCAGCCGAGTGCCCCCTGCTCATTGCCTCTTGGAAAACTTCGTTGCTTCCAGCCATTTTTAATAGTTAAGTCATGCGATGGGTTGCAGTTCGTCCCAATTCGTGCCCCAGCGTGCCTCAGTGGTCAAAGGTATGGACAGTGGGTGGGCATTTTCCATAATCTCCCGCGCCACATGGATTGTCTCATTCCGCTCGGTCTGCGGGCATTCTATCACCAATTCGTCGTGCACTTGCAGGAGCATCCTGCCATGTAAACCGGCCTGCGCAATGGCCGGTGGAATTCTAATCATGGCTATTTTCATTATATCAGCAGCTGTGCCTTGGATGGGGGCATTAATGGCCTCGCGTTCTTCACGGTTGCGTATGGTCTGGTTGAGAGTGCTTCTTAGCGCCGGGAAGTAACGCCGGCGGCCCAGCAGTGTCTCCACGAAACCGGTGGCGCGCGCCGACTGGCGAATGCCGTCCAGATATTCCTTAATGCCGGGAAACTGCTTAAAGTAGGCTTCGACGAAATCCTGCGAATCAGCCAAGGTCAGTCCGGTGGAACGCGTCAGGCCAAAGGCCGACATGCCATAGATCAAACCAAAGTTGATGGCTTTGGCATGCCGGCGCTGTTCCTTCGTCACAGCCTCGAGCGGGACATCATAGATGGCAGCCGCCGTGGTGGCGTGGATATCCTGTCCCAGCCGAAAGGCGTTCAACATGGCCACATCATTCGCCATATGCGCTACGATACGCAATTCGATCTGCGAATAGTCCAGTGAGATGAACACATTGCCTGGATCTGCTACAAAGCCGCGCCGGACACGCCGGCCCAGATCGGTCCGGATCGGAATGTTTTGCAGATTGGGATTGGATGAGGACAGCCGCCCGGTCACAGCGCCGGTCTGGCTGTAGGAAGTGTGGACGCGACCGGTCTCAGGGTTGATCTGGGTCGGGAGGGCGTCGACATAGGTGGATTTGAGTTTGGAGTACTCACGGTATTCCAGGATCATATCCACCACGGCGTGCTGTCCACTCATTTCGTCCAACACGCCCGCAGCGGTGGAGTAATGGCCCGAAGCGGTTTTCTTGCCACGATCGGGCGGGGTCAGTCGCAGGGTCTCAAAAAGCACCGACGAGAGTTGTTGGGTCGAGTTCAGATTAAAGGTCTTGCCAACTGTCTCATAGATTTGTTTTTCAATGGCAGCCATGCGTTCGGTCAACTGCACTGAAAAAGAAGCGAAAAAGCTTTTATCGAGCGCCACCCCGGCCATTTCCATGTCGGCCAGCACGCAAACGAGCGGCATTTCGATATGATTGAAGAGATCCCAGAGTTTTGGGAATTGCTTGAGTTCAGTCTCAAGAATCGGCTTCAAACGCAGGGTGGTTTCGGCATCCGCGGCAGCGTACGGGGCTGCCTCACTGATGGCAACTTCGGCCATCGTACGCTGGTTCTTGCCGGTGCCGATCAGGTCCTCGATGTGCGTCATGCTCTCACCCAGGCGGACTTCGGCCATGGTTTTCAGGCCAAGGTTGCGCGAGCTGGGATCAAGCACCCATTCGGCTATCATCGTATCGAAAACCAGCGGTGCCACACGCACCCCCTGGCGCACCAACATGATGAAATCATATTTCAAGTTGTGCCCGATTTTACCAATACGGGCATCGGTCAGTGGTTTCCTTAACGCTGAGAGCACCTGTTCGATGGGCAATTGCGTCCCGGCTTTGTGCCCGACCGGTATGTAGTATCCTTGGCCTGCCTCGACTGCCAGCGAAATGCCGACCAGACTGGCAGTCATCTCATCGGTGGAAGTGGTCTCGGTGTCAAAAGAAATGATAGACGCCTTTGAAAGCACACCCGCCAGCGCGTTGAGTCCTGCGGCGGAATCCACCACGGTCACTTTCAAATTTGCTTTTACAGCGTTTCCGGGAACCGGGGCAAGGACCGGAGCCGGTTCTTTATCGAACAGGCTCATTTGCTGTGTTCCAGCAGGAGCGGTTTCGCCGGCAATCTTTCTCAGCCTGTCCACCAGCGAGCGAAATTCAAGTTCGCGGAAGACGGCCTCCACTTTGGCCGGTTCGAACTCCCCGGTGCGGGCTTGCTCCAGGTCGAGTTTGACCGGCAGGTCGGTCTGGATGGCGGCCAGCTTGTAGCTCATGTAGGCAAATTCTTTCCCGGCTTCAAGCTTGGCCCGCCAGCGCGGTTCGATTTCATCCAGGTGGTCATAGATGGCATCCAGCGTCCCGTATTTTGCCAGCAGGGCTTCGGTGGTCTTTTCCCCCACACCTGCTACGCCGGGTATGTTATCGGACTTGTCGCCAACCAGGGCTTTGTAATCCACCACCTGATCCGGGCGGACATGCAGTTTTCGGAGTACGTCCTCGGTGGTAATGTAGTTCTGGTCATCCCCGGCCAGGTAGACGATGATGCGCTGGTTCACCAATTGGAGCAGGTCGCGGTCACCGGTGATGATTTTGACGCCCAGGCCCTGTTTGGTGGCCCAGTTCGCCACTGAACCGAGCACATCGTCGGCTTCGTAACCTTCCATCTCAAGACGCGGGATATTGAAGGCATCCACGACCTGGCGGATGCGCTCCAGCTGCGGGCGCAGGTCATCCGGCATTTTGGCGCGTGTGGCTTTGTATTCCGGGTAGATGTCATCCCGGAAGGTTTTTCCGGTGTCGAAGGCAACCGCCAGGTAATCGGGCTTTTCCTGTTCAAGAATTCGCAGCAGCTCGCGCGCAAAGCCATAGGTCCCTGCCGTCGGTTCGCCGGTGGAGGTCTGCCAGCGCTGACTGCCGCCGCCTGCGGTCAATGCAAAGAACATACGATAGGCCAAAGCATGGCCGTCAATCAGATACAACGTAGGTGGCATGTGAAAAACCGCGCGAAAAAGTTAGCGGAGCGGCTGACTGATCCCCTGTCGCTGGCGCGTTTGGATGATGAATTCTTTGATTATTTGGACTGGGGGTGGGTGCGAACCGCCCATAATGAGATAGCCTGGCGCCCAGAAATCACCGGAGGGATTTTCTTTAAAGGTTGTGAACTCTTCGAAAATCTTCAGGGAAATATGCTGGCGCATAATTCGCATCAGATAAGCCGGTGAAGTGACAGGCGGCACATTGACATTCCACAGCAGATATTCCGGCCGCACTGCCAAGTATTCCAGCCGCCAGCCGAATGCAATGCAAATCTCCCGCATCCAATCCGGCAGATGATCAGACATGTCACCGATCAGGTGGTGGTGGGGAAAGCGCGGCACGAGCAGGCAGGCGTAGTCCAGGTTGTAGACAGCAGGTGAGACCGGTTCGAGGACGATCCTGCGCGCCGAGCCACTGGTGGAACTGGGACGCATACCTTCCGAATCATCCAGGGTAACCACGTTCTTCCAGAACCTGTTCCTTCGGGAGGTTGCCGGGGATTCAGCCGTCTTATCCAGGTCAACGGAGGTTTCGATTTGCCCAGGTGGTTCCAATTGATCGGTGGGGATTATCGGAGAGGACTCGTGATTGATATCCAGGGAAAGTGTCGATGAGGATAAGGTTGCCGGGCCGGATTCCTTCACGTATTCCGGTGCGGCAGCCTTTGCATCCCCTCCTGGATTTGATGAATTGATGTCGGAGATGGGAGCTGCCGGCCCTTCATCGCCGCCGGTCTGTGTCATTTCGTTTTGTTTTTCAGATGGTAAGGTTGATAACGAATGTACCAATTGGTTGGCCTGCGTGTGGATCGTGCTGAAGGGGGTCTCGGCATCGAAAATCAGCGCAAGCACCATATTCTTGGTCAGCCGTGTGGCGTAAAGCATATGCTCGGCCCCTGTCGAGGCCAGGTGGACGAAGCGGACCAGGTCATTTTCCTTCTGGCGGTCCCAGTAGCGTAAAACGGTTTCGGTCAACTCGCCCGTGGAGCTTTGGAGCAATTGCCCGGCATATGCCCACAACTGGTCATCGCGTGTGATCAGGGCTGCCTGGGCGGAAGATTCCAGGGTCAGGCGGGTAAGATGCTGTGCGGCGCGCGTGACATCCGAGAGCCAGGGTGGCTCGTTGTCTGATACACCGGTAACTGGTTCGGATTCTGACGGCTGCGGAGTGGGAAAAAGGTTGTCGATCATGGTTAGGAGTTCAGGAAGGTAGAAAGGCTTGGACAGGTAATCATCAGGAGATAGTCCTTCAAGTGCTGAATGCCACCCGGCTTCGGAGATGACGACGAAGCGTACATTGGGGTTGGCCTGCCGAATTTGTGTGCCGATCTCGAGAAGATCCTGCTCGTCCAGGCAGGTATCCAAGAACGCCAGCGGGCAATCCACCTCATTGACAATGGCAACAGCCGATGGTTTATCCCCGGCAACACGGACGTAGAACCGTCCCGTCTCCTCAAGATTTTGGCGGATAAGTTCTCCGAAGGCAATATCAGAGGTAACCACCAGTAAAGTTTGCATCCTTGTAAAGTGTATCACGGGCCGTGATTACAGGCAAGGCGAGTTTTGTAGAGTGCGGATACCATATAAATAGGGTATTCTGTCCGTTTTACCCCAAAATATTGGGGAGGCGGTGCATTTCCGCACGTTGAAAACCGTCTGACTCCGCAAACTCAGTGACAAAAGCATCCAAACCTGAGACATTTGTCATTTGACACACAGCCGCCGATAAAGTAATTTTAAGCACGATCCTTTACAAACTTTAATCAAGGAGTAAAAACCTATGGCAATGAAAATCACGGATGAGTGCATTGCTTGCGGCGCGTGCGTGCCGGAGTGCCCGACCAACTCGATCACCGAAGGAACCCCTTACGTGATCGATGCTGCCACCTGTGTTGAGTGTGAAGGTCACTTCGATTCTCCGCAGTGTGTAGCCGTCTGCCCGGTTGCCGATACAACCATCTTCAAAGCATAACCACCTAGCGAATTATCACAAAACCCCCCGCCTCTCAGACAATTAACGATGAGGACAAAGCCCCTTGTGCAGGGGTTTTGTGATTTAAGCGGGGATAGGCGTGATTTGACTGCACCGGCTGAAGACGTTATAATCCTGCCAGTTGAATAATTTACCTTCGGGGCAGGGTGTAAATCCCTACCGGTGGTACAGCCCACGAGCGCGCAAGCGTATGACCCGGCGAAATTCCGGGGCCGACGGTGATAGTCCGGATGGAAGAAGGTGATGACATGACCCGCGCGGGTCTGGTCCGCTGCATGCCCCGGAAACGCTTTCGTTTTCGGGATTTTTTTGGCGGGCCAGCCCGGACCTCCTGGTTTGTTCAAGAAGGGCGGCGAGTTTGTCCCTTTGCCCCGCAGGCATTTCTTTGCGAGGCACTTTTATTTGTCCCGGCCTGCCGGAGCCGGAAAAATATGGACTTGAAATCTCTTCGCAAACCATCCCGAGTTACACACCACTCTCTCTACGCTACGGCGCCGGTTTCGCTGGCTGTTGCGCTCCTGCTCTGGTGGCTTGTCACCCGTACTGCCGGCCTGCCGGCTTTTATCCTGCCTTCGCCCGGACAGGTGACCGTCCGTTTTTGGAAGGCACTGCTGGATGGCAGCCTCTTAGGCAACACAGCGGTTACGCTGATGGAAATTCTGCTTGGCCTGCTGGTTGGGACGATCGCGGCAGTTGTGCTTGGTTATGCCATTGCCAAGAGCCGCCTGTTCGAGCGGCTGGTGGCCCCCTATCTGGTCGCCACGCAGGCGATCCCGATCGTTGCCATTGCGCCGCTGCTGGTCATCTGGTTCGGACCGGGAATGTTTTCCAAAGTGCTGATCTGCGCGCTGATCGTCTTCTTCCCGGTATTGGTCAATACAGTGGTCGGTGTGCGCGCCGTACCCAGGTCTCTGCATGACCTGATGGGCTCGTTGTACGCCACGCCAGTCCAGACGTTGCGCTATCTCGAGCTTCCCGCCGCCCTACCGATCCTATTGGGAGGGCTGCGGATAGGTGCGACCCTTTCCGTCATCGGGGCAGTAGTCGGCGAACTGGTTGGGGCGGATCGTGGTTTGGGTTTCCTGGTCAATGTGGCACGCGGACAATATGATACCGCCCTGGTTTTCGTGGCAGTCTTCACGCTGATTGTATTGGCGCTTGCTTTATATGGTGCGGTAACCCTTCTGGAAAGAAAATTCCTCTCCTGGCAGGAGACAAATCCATGAAGAAGTACCACCGGCTTGCATTGTGTTTCTTGATATTGGTGTGTGCGTGTGGCAGCAAACCCTCCGGCAACCTGACCCAGGAACGCCTGCCGCTGGGCTATATCCCCGACATCCAGTTCTCACCGCTTTATGTGGCGGTTGAAAAAGGTTATTTTCGAAATGCAGGCATCCAGGTGACCTTCGATTACTCGATGGAGACCGATATCACCGCCCTGGTTGGGGCAGACCAGATCCAGTTCGGCGTGGTTTCCGGCGAGCAGGTTCTGCTGGCGCGCGCCCAGGGCTTGCCAATCGTCTATGTGGCCGCCTGGTACCAGCAATACCCGGTCTCGGTGGTGGCGAAATCCGGGCAGAACATCCGCACTCCATCCGATTTGCGCGGCAAGACCATCGGCCTGCCTGGGCTGTATGGGGCCAACTACATCGGCCTGCGGGCTCTGCTGCACGCCGGTGGCCTGGGAGAATCCGACGTAAGGCTCGATTCAATCCAATACACCCAGGTGGAGGCTCTGGCAACCGGCCGCGACCAGGCCGTTTCGGTCTATACCAACAATGAACCGCTGCAGTTACGCGCCCAGGGCTACGATCTGACTGAACTGCGCCTGGCCGACTATGTCCAACTGGCTTCCAATGGGTTGATCACGAACGAGAAAACAATTTCAAAGAACCCCGATCTGGTCCGCCGCATGGTCAGGGCCTTCCTGCATGGCCTGTCGGATACCATCGCGGACCCGGCGGCTGCCTATGAAATCTCCAAGGCTTATGTTGAGAACCTGGCCCAGCTCGATGCGGCCTTACAAAGGCAAAAGCTGGCCACCTCCATCGAGCTATGGAAAGCTGGCCGGTTGGGTTACTCCCAGCCCAAATCCTGGGAGAGTATGCAGGCGGTCCTGCTGGATATGGGCCTGCTGAGCAAGCCGCTGGATTTATCGAAAGCCTTTTCGAACGATTTCCTGCCGTGAGATCCGGAATGACCATAAACCGCTGTGATATGGAAGAAGAAAAATGACCGCTTCCATCTTGGTCGTGGATGATTTGAGCGTTACCTTCCCGGATGATAGCGGTGGGCTGCACGCCCTCGACTCGGTCTCTTTTTCCGTCCAACCACAGGAGTTCGTCTGTGTGCTGGGGCCCTCCGGCAGTGGTAAATCCACCCTGCTGCGCATCCTGGCAGGTCTGCTCCCGCCTACGTCCGGGAAATTTACTTTTTCAACCGGCCAACCGCGCATCGGCATGGTCTTCCAGCAGGCCAACCTGATGCCCTGGCGGTCAACCATCGAAAACGTCATCCTGCCGCTCGAGTTGCAGGGTATCCCGGCGGAAGAGGCCTGTGCGCGTGCCCAGGATTTGATCGACCTGGTCGGCTTGCAGGGGTTTGAATCCTCCTGGCCGCGCGACCTTTCCGGAGGGATGGCCCAGCGGGTGGCGATCGCGCGTGCGCTGGTCCATGACCCGGATATCCTCCTGCTGGATGAACCTTTCGGATCGCTGGATGCCCTCACGCGTGAGCGCATGTGGATCGAACTCTCGCGCATCTGGCAGGCGCGCCAGAAGACTGTCCTGATGGTGACGCATTCCATTAACGAGTCGCTCTTCCTGGCTGACCGCGTCCTGGTGTTGACGCAGCGGCCCGGCAAAATCAAGTTGGACCTGGCGGTGGATTTGCCGCGTCCCCGCCCGGACGAGATCCGCTACACGGCGCACTTCGGGAAACTGGCGCGCAGGTTGAAAGAGGCGATTGGGTAAGAAGAGTCTGCCAGGATCAGCCGGATTTTTCAGACCGACGGCGATCCCGTTGATAGTCAGGACGATCACTGCGCGTAAGGCACGCGCCTCCGAACCACCCGGATCGGGCAGGCGGCGCGCAGCACGGCATGGTACTGGGCCAGCCGGTCGGCATAGGCCGGGCCGAGTTCCTGCAGCAGAGGCGTGGAGCCTTCGAGGTCGGTGAAAAGGAAGGTGACTATCCCGGAGGGGAGCATATTGACAGTATAGTAAAACCGCCCGGTCAAAACAACCTCCCTGGCGCGCTCAGACAGGGCTTTCCGTATTTCTTTGATTGACTTATCCAGATAGTCCTGCTATCATAAATATGATCGCATGCATTGCAAGGAAACCTTTAAAAAATGCAGCATGGCTGATGCTCTGATGCCGCAGTGGAAACCATTCAAAGGTGGAGCTGCGATCAACTCCACGGGCAAATCTCATGATATGCACAAACTGTGGATACTATTAATGACGAGGACGCCGAATTCTGTGAAAAGTGTGGGAATACATTGGCACGCCTCTGCTCCCATTGCAAGAACCCAATAAAACCAGGTGCCAGTTTCTGCAAGAAATGCGGGACCCCGGTGCCCGTGCAACATCCTATAGCTGGAGGAAAGGAACGTCTTGCAATCCTCCAGCAATCTGCCCCCTCTGATCTGAAGGAAAAAATCCGCAGCTCCTCCGCTCAGGTTGAAGGGGAACGCAAACCGGTGACGATCCTGTTTACGGACATCGTCGGTTCCACCTCCCTGGCGGAGAAGCTCGATCCAGAAGAGTGGAAGGAAATTGTCTCCACTGCCCACCAGCGGATCAGCCAGATGGTTTATAAATACGAAGGCACCATCGCACAATTGTTGGGGGATGGTGTGCTGGCGTTCTTTGGAGCACCGGTCACGCATGAGGATGATCCCATCCGTGCCGTGCATGCCGCCCTCGATATTCAACATGAGATTGGGAAATATGCTGATGAGCTAAAGGGATATATCGACAATTTTCAGGTCCGCATTGGTCTGAATACCGGGATAGTGGTCGTCGGCAGCGTGGGGAGTGACCTGCACGTGGAATACCTGGCGATCGGCGATGCGGTCAACCTGGCGGCGCGCTTGCAATCTGCCGCCCAACCCGGTAAGGTGCTCATTTCCGAGAATACCGCCCGGCAGGTCAGGGCGATCTTTGACATGCAATCCTTGGGCGAGATCAACGTCAAAGGCAAAGCCGGGCCAGTGACCGTTTTTGAGGTGCTCAATCGCAAGGCAGTTCCCGAGTCCAGCCGCGGCTTTGCGGACCTGTCCTCGCCACTGGTCGGCCGCAGTTGCGAGCTGGCCGGCCTCAATGAAGTGCTGGAGGCTTTGCTCAACGGGCACGGGCAGATCGTCACCATCATCGGCGAAGCCGGCATCGGCAAGAGCCGCCTGGTGGCGGAAGCACGCCGGCAGAGTTCCGGTCGTTCCCCTCAGGCTTATTGGATCGAGGGGCGGGCGCTTTCCTACGGGCAGACGCTCTCCTTCTGGTCCATCACCCAGTTGATCTACAGCGACCTGGGGCTGTCGGATGTGGATCCCGAGGTCAAGGTACGTGCAGCTCTCAAGCGGCGGCTGAGCGCACTGTTCTCTGAGAAAGATATCGAACTGCTACCCTTCCTGGCGCAGCTGCTGGGCGTCAGGCTGGAAGGCGAGAGTGCTGAACAGGTGCGATCGCTGGATGGCGAGACGCTCAGGCGCCAGACCCTGCTCTCCATCGGCCGGTATTTTCAACGCCTGGCAGAGATTCAGCCCACCGTGGCCGTTTTCGAAGACCTGCACTGGGCGGATCCCTCCAGCCTGGAGGCCCTCGAAGAGCTGCTGGCGGTCACGGACCGCGCCCCGCTGATGCTGATCCTGCTGGCGCGGCTGGAACGCGAACATGCCTCCTGGCGCATCAAGGTCAGAGCCGAGACCGACTTTTCCCATCGCTATACGGAGATACTGCTTAAACCATTATCCGCCAGTGAGCAAAACCGCCTGGTGGACAACCTGCTTGCCATCGCGGACCTGCCTGAGGCTGTCCGACGGTTGATCCTCGAACGCGCCGAAGGCAATCCATTTTATTTGGAAGAAATTGTCCGCAGCCTGATCGACCAGGGCGCCATCGTGCGCGCCGGGGATACCTGGCAGGCAACCAAGGAAATAACCGACATTTCCATCCCCGAGACTCTGGAGGGCGTGCTGCTCGCCCGCATCGACCGGCTGCAGGAGGACGTGCGGCGCACGCTGCAAATCGCCTCGGTGATCGGCAAGAGTTTCCTGTTCCGCCTGCTGGAGGCGATTGCAGAAGCGGAGCAGCAACTGGACCAGCATCTGGCACAGCTCCAGCGCGTCGACCTGGTGCGGGAAAAAAACCGCCTGCCTGAGCTTGAATACATGTTCAAACACTCCCTCACCCAGGAGGCAGCCTATAATTCCCTTCTCATGGAACAGCGGCGTGAGTTCCATCGTCGGGTGGGTGAGGCACTTGAAGGACTTTTTGCTGACCGGATCGAGCAATACCTGGGTCTTTTGGCCCACCATTTTGAGTTTGCGGGGGACTTCGCAAAAGCCGTCGGTTATTTGATCCAGGCCGGCGACCGGGCGCGCCTGACCGATGAGCACACCGAGGCCATCGGCTATTACCAGCGCGCTGTGAAGTTGCTGGAAGATCAACATGCCTGCACCAGTGCCACACCTGTACCTGTCCCTGTCCCGTCCCGGGCCAGGGACGGGGCGGTACTGGCGCAGGCAGGCACAGGCGAAGAAACCCGCCTCGCCCAGGTCTGGCTCAAGCTGGGCTTGATCTATCATACCAATTTCCAATTCGAAGCCGCACACCAGGCCAATGAAAAAGCCTTTGCCTTGCAGCAGAAAACGCTTCTGCACAAACAACCCGCCAGTACTACCAAACCGCACTTGTTTCGCTTTGGCTTTACTGGTGCCCATGTAACCCTCGATCCCGGGTTGGCTTCATGGGGCCAAGACGTGGCAACGATTTTTCATCTATTTTCAGGGTTGGCAAATTTGAATGAGGATTTGGATGTGGTTCCGGCAGTTGCGCGCTCATGGCAGGTCCTAGATGGTGGCAGGCGCTATCTCTTTCATTTGCGGGACGATGTTGCTTGGACAGATGGTACACTGGTCACCGCCGGGGATTTTGAGTGGGCCTGGAAACGCAACCTCGCCCCCGCTCTGCATTCCGCAACGGCAGCATTCTTGTTGGATGTACTTGGTGCCCGGGAGTATCATGAAGGGGTAAACCATGATCCTGGTTGCGTGGGCGTGCGCGCCCTGGATGGGCTGACCCTGGAAGTACGGCTGGAACAGCCGGTGGCTTACTTCCCCTTCATCGTCACGATGCCGGTTACATTTCCCCTGCCTGGTAAGATCGTCGAAGGATTTGGTGAGGCCTGGTGGCAACCCGGTACCATCGTCAGCAATGGTCCTTACCGCCTGCAGAAGTTCGACCCTCAACACGGCGTCGTCTTGGCAGCGTAACACCGGCTATTACGGGCTTTTTCCGGGAAATGCGGAGCAGGTGGAATGGACGATCTTTCCTGACGATGAAAAAATGAGCCAGGCATATTTGGAAGGTCGTATTGAATCCGCAATGTATGCGAATAGGAAGGTTCCAGAAGGGATACCGCGCGAAGAGATACACGAAAACCAGATATTGGGCGTTTCCTTTCTGGTATTTTCTCCCAACGAAGCGCCCTTTAACGACGTGCGCGTGCGCAAGGCTTTTGGATTATCGTTTAATCGGGAGAGATTTCTTGATCAATTTGGAGTGCCGATATGCCGGGGAGGTCTGGTTCCGCCCGGGATGCCCGGACACAGCCCAGATATTAACCTGCCCTATGATGTTGCCCTGGCACTCAGGCTGATGTCCGAAGCTGGCTATCCGGGAGGTCAAGGCTTTCCGGCTGTGAAAGGAATAGGACCGCGTGGTGGCGCTGCCAGATTCGCTGAAGTAGTACACCAGTGGCGTGAGGCCCTGGGTGTCGAAATCGTACTTGCGGAGACTGATCTCGGGGATTTGACGGGCTGGAAGAAGGAGCATGTAGCTCACAAACTGGTCGTGAATGGCTGGCAGGCGGATTACCCCGACCCGGATAATTTCCTGCGTCAGTCGGACGCCATCAGCCAGCTGCAGCGCCTGGGCTGGCAGGATGCCGCCTATGACCGGTTGGTTGAAGAAGCCTCGCGAACCCCCGACCGGGCGAAACGCTTGGCCATGTATCGCCAAGCCGATCGTCTGCTTGTGGCAGAGCAGGCCCTGGTGTTACCCATCTTTTACTCTCGGGAAATAAATATTTTCAGACCAAGTGTAAAGAATTATCGCGGGAATCTTCTCGGCATAATAAATCTTCATAAGTTAATCGTCTTTGACCATTGAAAGAATTTCCCTCTCCGAACCAGAGGCCTTCTAAGGTCACTTGAGGGTCGGAATATTACCAATAACTCAACTGCTTTCCACCAGTGCATAGTCAATTGCCTGTTCCATTGACAGCCTGCGCCCATCCTCGCGTGCCTGCTGACAGGCGGACTCGTTCAACTGCGCGCGCGCCACGGCTTCGTCGCGCTGCCATTCGGCCCGGTCGGCCGGCGCCAGGGGGGCTTTGATGGCATCCAGCAAAGCCTGGGCCGCGCCAAACAGGCGCAGAGCCCGCAGCGGCTGTTTTTCGGCCGCGGCCAGACCCGGATGAAATCAGTCATACGGCGCACTTCGGGAAACTGGCGTGACGGCTGAAAGAGGCGATTGGGGAAAAAGGCGAAGACCCGGTGTTTAGTCCGATTTTTCAACCCCACCCTCGACCCCGCCCCATTCTTGGGGCGGGGTGGAATAAGAAAAAGGGGATTTGGCGAGCGAAACTCGCCAAATCCCCTTTTTCTTATTCTTTCCACTTCTTCGGGGGCAAGAAGCTCGACTTAAAGACACCATCTGCATTTGGACATGTATGATTGACAATTTCGAATTATACAGGTATTATTACGTTACACGATATAACGTCAAACGTATTAAAAGAGGTCTTATGGATATCAACGATTTTGGCCATTTTTCCAACCCATCCCTGTTGATCCTGGCCAGTCTGGCCGGCGGGGAAAAACATGGCTATGCCATGATGGAGGATATCCGGGTCATGACCGGCCTGCGCCTGGGAGCCGGGACACTGTATGGCGCCATCACGCGCCTCGAACAGAGCGGTCTGATCGAGTCCCTCCCGGTGGACGAGCGCCGCCGTCCGTACCGACTGACGGCCGAGGGCGCGACGCTCCTGCACCAGACCCTGGCAGACCTCGAAAAATTCGCCAGTCTCGGCTTGAAAAGGTTGGCGGCAATATGATCCAACGCCTGCGTCCATGGCTAACGCGCTTATATCCACGCACCTGGCGCATCCGCTACGAGGCAGAGTTCACCGCTCTGCTCGAGCAATGTTTGAACTCGCCCCTGGATGTACTGGATATCCTGCTGGGCGCGCTGGATGCGCATTTACTTTTATTATCCGGAGAGTCGTTAAATTGGAGAATAATGAATATGCTCAATAAAATCCGTACTGCCGTTTTACTTGTTTTCGCTGCCTATATCGGCTTTGTGGTGGCAGGCATGGCCCTGAATGGGATGGCGGACGATAGCCCGATGATCGCACTGACAAAAACCAATCCGGCCCTTTCGGCTGCCTGGACCACCATCCAGGCTGGCGCAATTGTCTCCCTGCTGGCGGTCGTGGTTGGCGGGCTGCCGCTTGCCATCCTCGTCATCCGCCGGGCCCTGTCCAATCCGCGCCAGGGGCTGGGCCTGCTGTTGGTGCCCGTCGTGGCCTTCCTGGCGCTGGTTGTCTACGTCATGTTTATCCTGGCGGTGGGCACGGGCCGCATCCAGCTCCCGGGTGTCGTGCGGGTGGTTCAACCCGGGCCATTCCCGCCCGGCAACCGCCTGCTACTGGCTGGCTTGATGGCGACATTCGTGCTGGGCGCACTTGCCAGCACGCTGGCAGTCTGGAAAGTGGTCTCACGTACTGACGTCGATCAGGAAACCTTCCGGGCAATCAAGCGCAGCATAACGATCCGGGTTTATCATTTTGCCTACTGGCCGGCGGTGCTGACCACGTTGGCGATGTTCATCATGCTTGTGGCTACGGTCACCTGGGGCTGGCTGGCTTTCGCCTCCCTGCCAGGGGTTCTGACCGGGAATTTCGGGCCATTGGGGACCAGCACACAGGCCTGGTTCATTGGCATCCTCCTGTTGATGACTCTCTCCACGGCAGCAGCCTGCCTGGGGGTGCTGAGGGGGAAAGCCAGGCAGAAGCTCTCATAGCGTCGATTCTGCCGGTAATTCTTCTTTGGCTTTCGCCGCAAATCGTTTTTGCGCCCCCAGCCTGAGATGCAGGGCAAGAAAGCCGAAGGCTGAAACGACGCACAGGATCCCTCCACCATACCACAGCAGGTTCGGGTTGAAATGGTCGAGGATGTATCCGGCTGCGCCGGGTCCAATCATCGAGGGGACGGCCCAGGAAAGGCCGAAGACCGCCATGTAGCGGCCGCGCATATCTGCCGGGGCGAAGTTGGCCGTCAGAGCCTGGCTGGTGGGCATGATGATCATCTCGCCCATGGTAACGATGACGATGGCCAGGACGAACAGGAAATAGGCCGAGATGAGGCCGATCATGCTGAACCCGATGGCATAGAAGATGGTTCCCAGCGCCATCATCAGGAGGGGCGGCCTATCCTTGATGGTACGGCTGACCCAGAATTGGAGCAATACCACTGTGATGGCGCTGCTGGTCAGCAGGAAGCCATAGGCTGAGGGGGTGAAACCGTGGGTATCACGCAGGTACACAGGCAGGGTATTGTACATTTGCTGGTAGACCAGCAGCATGAGGATCGAAGCCAGCAGGAAAGCCATGAAGGCAAAATCCCGCAGCACGTGCCGGTAGCCAGCCACGCTCTGCCAGATGCTTTCGTGGCTTTTTTCTGCCGGTGCAGCAGGCTTGGTCTCGGGAATGAGTTTATAGAATAAAAATGCAACAATGCAACTGATAACGGAGTCAATCACGAACAGCATGAAGAAAGACCTGGCAGCCACCAGGCCGCCGATGGTGGGGCCGATGATCCAGGCCAGATTGCCGGCCACCCGCAGAATACCGAAGCCCTCCGAGCGCTGTTTTTCAGGCAAGAGATCTGCGATCATGGCGTCATGCGCCGGCCCGGCAATGTTGGAGAGCAAGCCAACCACCACCACAAGCGGATACAGGACTGCCAGCTTATTTGCCAACCCAAATGACAGGGTACTTATGGCGCTGAATACCAGGCCGAACAGGATCAGCCGGCGCCGCCCGAACCTGTCCGTCAACGCGCCGCCGGCCATACTCCCGATCAGCCCGAAGGCCGAGAGCACCCCCAGGATGATGCCGGCCTGGGTCATGCCGATGCCGAATTTCTTGGTGATATAGAGCGAGAAGAAAGGGAAAAGGAGTGTCCCGCCGATGCGGTCAATAAAAGCAACCAACACCACGATCCAGAATTTGCGTGGGAATTCATGATAGATTTTGTTTAGTCTGATAAACATGGGGTCGATTATATCTTCAGATTCAGGCAGTCAAATAGTCTGATGGTCTGCAATCTGACAGTCGGATGGCTTTGTAGTTGTTGGGCGGGGTTTAGCTTCGTTAGTCATTTCGCCCCCGGCGGGCCGGCCGTTCGCCCCGCGAGGGCGCCAGCCCGAGATGGGAGTCCCTTCACCCGAACAGGGTGGGGGTGGTGTTGGGCGGCACTCTTCTTACCAGAAATTGTTGATTGTTTGCGACATGGGTAGATCATCTTACCTGCCTCATAGAATAAGGAAGTATCTTGGTATGCGCTCCATATATTCGCGATAACTATCCCCATATTTCTCTATACAGGCTTTTTCTTCATCAAGGATTTGTTTGTGATAAATGATACCCACCAGAACTACCAACCCAATATAAAGCCATATCCCGGCAGCGATTGCCGAACCTAAAAGTACCAAAAACAATCCCAGCCATTGAGGATTACGCGAAGCACGATAAGGCCCATTCACAACTGGTTGGCCGACAGGTGTTTTTCTGAAATAATATAGGGCGCTCATTTCCAGTGCGAAACCGAGAAAATAGATTATGGCACCTATGAGCAATACCGGCTTCCCGATCTTTAATGGCGAAAAAACCATCAACAGAATATATGCCACCGCAGCAAATTGCCCGAACAGGCGAATGAACCTGAATAGGCGTTTATTCTCCATTTTGGGATTGTTGAAAAGCCAGACTCTTGCCTCTTTTGAATACAATGATGTTGAGTGAATAAGCCCAATGAAATAGATGATCAGCGGTATCCATCCATTCATTATGCCTACTTGTAATGTGGGCAATAAATCCATGCTATTCCTCCACGAAGATTTTCACGGTGCTGCCCAATGGAATGGCTTCGCGAAGCGCCCCTGCAGCAGCTTATCCCCATTAGGGGATAGCGTAAGGGGCACCTGCCGCCGCGATGCCCCTTCGGGGTACAGGGTAGCGAGATGCTAAAATCATAATAGCACGAAAATAAGCAAATCGCCCGTCCTGTACCCGCGCTGACCGAACCGATCGGTCAGAGCGCCGCCGGCAATGCCGCCCACCAGCCCGAAGGCGAAGAACACCCCCTAGATGATGCCGGGAATTTAGTAGATTATCCCCTGTGAAGATCGATTTCCGGACAGCTTATAATTCAATGTAGTATTTGAGATAAAGGGGCGGGATTTATTTATAGTCAGGAAAAATTTATGTGTTGCATATTTTTGAAAATAAATATTCCATAGAACAATTTAACTTTCAACATCGTATTTGAAAGACAGCACTTGTCAGACAATTGACATTCATCTCATTCTTTGCTACACTATGGGTAGACTTGTCAGACATCTCGACGTCTCTCTATGCCCACCCTTTTGATAAAGAATGCTGCCATACTGGTCACGATGGATGACCACCGCCGGGAAATTCCGGAGGGTGGTCTTTTTATCCGGGATGGCTTTATTGAGAAAGTCGGCCCGACGAGCGAATTGCCCTCCAACGCCGATGAAGTGGTCGACCTGTCCGGCCGTCTGATCCTGCCGGGGCTGGTCAACACGCACCACCATTTCTACCAGACCCTGACGCGCGCCGTCCCGGCCGCCCAGGACGCCAATCTGTTCAACTGGCTCAAAACGCTCTATCCCATCTGGGCGCACCTGACGCCGGAGGACATTTTCATTTCCACCCAGACCGCCCTGGCCGAGCTGGCCCTCTCCGGCTGCACCACGGCTTCCGACCACCTGTACCTGTTCCCCAACGGTTCCAAACTTGACGATGAGATCGCCGCGGCCAGGGAGACTGGCATGCGCATTCAGGCTGCGCGCGGTTCCATGTCATTGGGCGAATCGAAAGGCGGACTCCCGCCCGATTCGGTAGTGGATACGGAAGCGAATATCCTGAGGGACAGCCAGAGGCTGATCGAAACCTACCACGACCCCAAACCGGGCGCGTTCGTTCAGATCGTTCTGGCGCCCTGCAGCCCTTTCAGCGTAAGCGGGGAACTAATGAAACAATCCGCCAAACTGGCCCGCGATCATGGAGTCCACCTGCATACGCATCTGGCCGAGACCGAGGACGAGCAGGCCTTTTGCCTGCAAAAATTTGGCTACCGGCCGGTCCCGTACATGCAGTCCGTGAATTGGGTCGGGCCGGATGTCTGGTTTGCCCACGCCGTCCATGTGAACAATGACGAAGTGAAAACATTCGCCAATCACGGCTGCGGCGTGGCACACTGCCCCAGCTCGAACATGCGCCTGGCCTCCGGGATTGCACCGGTCAAAGAGTATCTGGCTGCCGGTGTAAAAGTGGGCCTGGGCGTGGATGGGTCGGCCAGCAATGATGGGTCTCACCTGCTGGCCGAGGCCAGGCAGGCCATGCTGTTGGCGCGCCTGAAGGAAGGGATTACGGGATTTTCCCTTTCCAACGATCCCGCCCGCAAATTAATAACCGCCCGCACCGTCCTGGAACTGGCGACGCGCGGCGGTGCGGCTGTGCTTGGCCGGTCCGATATTGGTTCGCTTGAAGTGGGTAAATGCGCCGACTTCTTTGCCATCAATCTGAATCGCCTGGATTACGCCGGGGCGCTGCATGACCCTGTCTCCGCGGCGGTCTTTTGCCAGCCGGTCAGGGCCGATGTCACCGTTGTGGGTGGGAAGTTCGTGGTCAGGGAGGGTCAAATGGTTACGCTGGATGAGCACAAGTTGATCGAGAAGCATAACCGGGCAGCCAAACGCCTGCTGGAGTCCCGGTGAGCACAACACACGCTACGCTGCTGAAGAAATACCTGCAACTGCCCGACCGGCTGGAAGCCGCCATCGCCGGCTTGAGCGAATCCGACTTGGACATGAAAGGCGCGGGCTGGTCGATCCGCCAGTACGTCCACCACACCGTGGAAGGCGAGTTGATGTGGCAGCTCTTTTTGCGGGCCATCCTTGGAACGGATGGGATCGAGTTTCCCATCCAATGGTATTTTGCGATTTCGCAGGACGAATGGGCGCAGCACTGGGCCTCCGATATGCGCTGCATCGAGCCGACCCTGGCCTTGTTCCGGGCCAGCACGCGCAGCCTGAACGAACTTTTGCGTTGCGTTGACCCGCAGGCCTGGCAGCATTTCGGGTGCGTGACCTGGCCAGGTGCCAAAGAGGCCACGCGCCTGACGGTCCGGGATATCCTTTTGATCCACATTGGTCACATGGACCAGCACACTGCAGATATCCGGGCGATCCGTGATCTGCATAAATGCTGATATTATGTCTTCTTCGCTCGAACTTACCCGGACTTTGATCGACGTCGCCATGGGCCGCCAGAAAGCCGACTTGGTGCTGCGTAAGGCACCTGGGCCTGTGTGCAATCCGGCGAATTTGTGCCGGAGATCGATGTGGCGGTTAAGGAAGGGCGCATAGCCTACGTCGGCCCGGACGCCTCGCATACCATTGGCAGGCAGACACACCTTATTGAAGCGGGCGGCCGCTACCTGGTGCCGGGTCTGCTGGATGGGCATATGCACGTCGAATCAGGCATGCTGACCGTCACCGAGTTCGTTCGGACGGTCCTGCCACGCGGCACGACCGGCATGTTCATTGACCCGCACGAGATGGCCAATGTCTTCGGGCTGAAGGGCATTAAACTGATGGCAGACGAGGCTGCCCGGCAGCCGGTCCACATCTGGGTGCAGGTGCCGTCCTGCGTACCTTCCGCGGCCGGTTTCGAGACTCCCGGCGCGGAACTCAGCCTGGAAGATGTGACCGAGGCGCTTACCTGGCCGGGCGTGATTGGTCTGGGCGAGATGATGAATTTTCCGGGTGTGGCGAATGGTGACCAAAAGATGCTGGCAGAGATGGATGCCACCCGCAGGGCCGGGAAAGTCATTGGCGGGCACTATGCAACCCCAGACCTTGGGCCGGATTTCCACGCTTACGCGGCCGGTGGCCCTGAGGACGATCATGAGGGCACCCGCACGGAAGATGCCGTGGCGCGCGTTCGCCAGGGCATGAAGGCCATGCTGCGTTACGGTTCCTCCTGGCATGATGTGGCCGAAGGGGTAAAAGCCATCACCGAAATGAATCTCGACCCACGTCATTTCATCCTTTGCACGGATGACAGCCACGCCGCCACTCTGGTGGATCAAGGCCATATGGACCGCGTCCTGCGGCACGCCATCCAGCAGGGGCTTGCTCCGATGACGGCCCTTCAGATGGCCACCATCAACACCGCCGAGCATTTTGGCGTCAGTCGCGAGGTCGGGATGATTGCCCCGGGCCGCTGGGCGGATGTTTTGCTCGTGGAGGACCTAGACGACTTCCATGCCGGACTGGTCATCCTCTGTGGGCAGGTGGCGGTTGAAAATGGCGATTTAATGCTTGACCTGCCCAAAGTGGAATATCCTGAGTGGGTCACGCATTCGGTCCATTTGAAACGGACGCTTGTCGAGGAAGATTTCCACATTTTGGTTCCCTCACCTCTTATCCCTCTTTCTAAGGGAGAAGCGCCCGTGGTGAAGGTAAACGTCATCGGCATCATCGAGAATCAGGCGCCCAACCGGCACCTGCACAGGCAGGCCCTCGTCAAGGATGGCGAGATCCATGCGGACATAACGCGTGACCTGGCGAAAGTCACCGTTGTCGAGCGCCATCACAACAGCGGGCGGATACAGGTGGGGCTGGTTTCGGGTTTCGGATTCAACCTCCCGTGCGCCATCGCCTCCACCATGGCGCATGACTGTCACCAGATGGTCATTGTCGGTACAGATGAAAAGGATATGGCCCTGGCCGCCAACACGCTCGCGGAAGTCGGCGGCGGGCAGGTTGTCGTGAAAAACGGACAGGTCATTGGCCTGGTCGAGTTGGCCATCGGCGGAATCATGTCCAATGAAAGAGCTGAAAGAGTTGCCGGGAAGGCGAATGCCATTTTGGAAGGTTTCCGTGCCTGCGGCTGTAGCCTTAACAATCCTAACATGCAATTATCCCTGCTGGCGCTGGTCGTCATCCCTGAATTGCGGCTCACGGATAAAGGTCTGGTGGATAGCACGAACTTCACTTTCCTGCCGGTCATCGAAGGGCCGGCATAATAGCTCAGGAGGAGAATTATGGGACAGTATCCATTCCGGCGTCTGCAGTCAGACTTGGCGAAACTAATCGGATCGCTGCCAGCCGAAAGCCGCCTGCCATCCGAGCCGGAGTTGGCGCGGCGGATGGGGGTGTCGCGTGCCACGCTGCGCGAGGCCATGCGTTCTTTCGAGGGACAAGGCTTGATTCGCCGCCGCCAGGGCGTGGGCACGTTCGTGGTAGCCAAGGTGCCGGTACTCGATTCCGGCCTGGAAGTGCTCGAGAGTATTGAGACCCTGGCCCAACGCACCAACCTGACCGTTAATATGGGCGAGTTGCAGGTCCAGCAGGTGGAAGCAGACGTAGAATGCGCAGCGGCCCTGAACGTACCGGTCGGCACGTACCTGACCCATGTGGCACGTGTTATCTATACGGAAAGCCGCCCGATTGCCTATCTGGTGGATACCCTGCCCGCCGATATCCTGACCACCGCAGAGGTCGAACCCGGGTTCACCGGTTCGGTGTTGGATCTGATGCTGCGCCGCGGCGACCCGAAGCTGCTCCAATCCAGGACGGATATCCGGGCGGTTGGAGCCACTTCGGAGGTGGCGCGTGCCCTGCAGATCCAGCGTGATGATGTGCTGCTTCACTTTGTGGCGTATCTCTATTCGGAGGATGGCCGCGTGGTGGACTATTCATTCAGTTATTTCCTGCCTGGCTATTTCCGCTTCCATGTTGTCCGGAAGGTTGGGTAAAGCAGAGAGTAGAGAGAAGAGAGTAGTCTCTCGAACTCCTATATACTAGTCTCCATTCTCTATTCTTTGTTCTCTATTCTTTTTTAATCTCGGAGGTAAAAATGCGTAGTTTTGCTGGTCGGGACATTCTGTCCCTCAAGGATTTTGAACGACAGGAATTTTTCCACGTTTTCGACGTGGCCGCGGAGCTGGAACCCATTGCAGTCAGCCGCCGCAACAGCGACATGCTTGCGGAAAAGACTCTGGTGACCGCCTTTTATCAGCCGTCCACCCGCACACGCCTGGCGCACGAAGCCGCCATGCACCGCCTGGGCGGAGCTGTGACCGGTTTTGCAGATGCCAAGATGACGCGTGCCGGCGACTTCTACCAGGAGTTGATCAAGGACACCGTCAAAATGCTGGAGTTCTATGGCGATGTGATCGTGATGCGCCATTTCCAGCAGGGCGCACCGCACGAAGCGGCCAGGTGGGCTTCCATTCCCATCATCAACGGCGGGGACGGCTGGGGCGAACATCCCACCCAGATCCTGACCGACCTGTACACAGTGCTCAAGGAAAAAGGCACGATCGACGGGCTGACCTGGCTGGCGGTAGGCGACATGCGCATGCGCACCATGCACTCGCTCGGTTATGCCCTGAGCCAGTTCGATTGCCCGGTCACCTTCGTCTCCCCGCCCGATATGTCGATGACGGAAGAATACAAGACCGAGCTGAAGCAGTACAGCGTCAACTTCCGCGAAGTCGAGCATGTTGAGCAGGCCATTGCTGACGCAGACGTCATCCTGGTCGAGCCGGTTGTCCAGCCTGATTACACCAAGAGCCGCGATGAGCGCGCCGGTAAGGACGTTGGTATGACGCCCGCCAACTATAAGATCACCCGTGAACTTCTCGAGAATAAAGCCAAATCGGATGCCATTCTCCTGCATTCCCTACCGCGCATGGACGAGGTCCCGACCGATGTGGATATCACCCGCTGGTCGCGCTACTGGCAGGAAGCCTTCAACGGTGTCGTCATGCGCATGGCGCTGCTGGCGCTGGTTTTAGGAGCAATGGAATAAGACAGGAGACTAACTTATGCAGACATTCCTTCATGGCCGTGATCTGATCGGCGATCTTGATTTTACAAAAGAAGAGGTCGAAACCATCCTGGACGTGGCCTTCGATCTGAAGCGCAAGCGCGCCCTGAATGAACCGCATCCTTATCTGCGCGACAAGGTACTGGCGATGCTGTTCTTCTTCTCATCGACACGCACGCGCGGCTCGTTTGAAGCCGGCATGGCCCAACTTGGCGGTCATGGAGCTTTCATCGAGAGCAAGACCACCCAGATTGCCCATGGCGATACGCCCAAGGAGATCGGTGAAATCTTTGGCCGTTACTTCGACGGAATTGCCATCCGCCACGTGGATTGGGGTATCGGCAACGCTTACCTCAATGCGGTTGCCAGAGCCTCACGCGTCCCAGTGTTTAATATGCAGTGCGATATTTACCATCCCTTCCAGTGTCTGGCCGACCTGATGACCATTATTGAGAAAAAAGGTCGCGACCTGCGCCGCAAGAAGATGGTCGTTTCATGGGCCTATGCAGCCTCCTACCAGAAGCCCATGTCGGTGCCGCAAAGCCTGGTTCTGCAAATGCCGCGCTTCGGAATTGACGTGGTGCTGGCTCATCCACCGGAATTCAGGTTGATGCCGGATATCATGGCCCAAGCCGAGGAACAGGCCAAAAAGTTCGGAGCCGGTTTCGAGGTGGTGGACGATATGAAGGCCGCTTTCAAGGATGCGGATATCGTTTACGCCAAGTCGTGGGGCGCCATGGTCCACACCCCCGACCCGGAGGAGGGCGCCAAGATTATCAAGAAATACAAACACTGGATCACTGATGAGCGCAAGATGAAACTCGCCAAACCGGATGCCATCTACATGCATCCGCTGCCGGCTGACCGTAACATCGAGGTCACGGATGGCGTGATGGACGGCCCGCAATCGGTTGTCTATGACGAGGCTGAGAACCGTTTGCACGCCCAGAAGGCTGTCATGGCCTTGACGATGGGTTAGGAGGCAGAAACTATGAGCAAAAAGGTTGCTGTCGTTGCTGTAGGAGGTAACTCACTGATCAAAGACCCCAAGCGTGTTACCGTGGAAGACCAGGAACAGGCCTTGCGCGAAACGGCTGATCATATTGTGGATATGATCGAAGCGGGCTGGGACGTTGCCATCGGTCACGGCAATGGACCTCAGGTCGGCTACATCCTGCGACGTTCGGAAATTGCTGCAAAGGTGGAGGGCATGCACGAGGTCCCGCTGGATGTTTGCGGCGCCGACAGCCAGGGCGCCATTGGCTATGAGTTCCAGCAGGCGTTGCAGAACGAGCTGTTCCGCCGCGGGATAAAGAAGAACGCTTGCACCATCATCACGCAGATGCTGGTGGACCAGAATGATCCGGCCTTCAAGAATCCCACCAAACCGATCGGTGGTTTCATGGAAGAGGCCGAAGCCAGGCACCGTGAAAAGGAAATGGGCTGGTCGGTGGTGGAAGACGCCGGGCGTGGCTGGCGGCGGGTGGTCCCCTCGCCTCAACCGAAGGAGATCGTCGAGCTTGTATCGGTTAAAACCCTGATCGATGCAGGCGTGATCGTGGTCACGGTCGGGGGCGGCGGCATCCCGGTCATTGACGCCGGCAATGGCGAATATCGAGGCATTGCAGCCGTCATCGACAAGGATTTTGCCAGCAGTCTGCTCGCCAGCGAGATCAATGCTGACCTTTTTCTGATCGCCACCGCGGTCGAAAAAGTTGCCATCAACTTCGGCAGGCCCGGGCAAAAATGGCTCGACAAGATCTCCCTGGCCGAGGCCAAGCAATACCTGGCCGAAGGGATCCACTTCGCCAAAGGCTCGATGGCTCCCAAGATCCAGGCAGTGATCCGCTACCTGGAAGCGGGCGGCAAGCCCTCCGGGAGCGGGGGCAGGCAGGCCATCATCACCAACCCGGAGAACATCGGGCGTGCGCTGAAGGGTGAAGCGGGCACGTGGATTGTCCCATAATTTTTAAGGTAAGTGCTCATGATAGAATTGATGTTGTACAGACATCTGCATCTAAAATACAGATTCGAGAGGAGGTGATTTCTTTTCAAATAAGCGCGTTTGTTCCATTTCCGTTTCCTATCCCTATTCACTCAATTCTGAGAGGAGAAGATTATGCGTAAGTTACTAATTGTATTAAGCTTTTTGATGGTCGCGAGCATGCTGCTCACGTCCTGCGGTCCCGCCGCGACGACTGCCGCCCCGGCTCCGGCCACCGCTGCTCCGGCAACCGCTGCTCCGGCCACCGCAGCACCTACGGCCGCCACTTTCACGATTCCTGATATCACCGCCGGCAAATTCAATGTGGCCGTCGTGCTGGTCGGCTTCCACGCTGACGGGGGATGGTCCCAGGCGCATACCGAAGGCGCGCAGTGGCTGTCGACGCAGGATCCTACCATTGCAGTCCAGTACGTCGAACTGGTGAACCCGGGCCCGGATGCCGAGACGGTGATGCGCTCCCTGGCCCGCAAAGGCTTCGACCTGATCATCGGCACGACCTTCGAGTACGGTCCGACGATGAGCACTTTGGCGGCGGAATTCCCCAAGACCTACTGGCTGCACGTCTCGGGCTACTACAACAATGGCACCAACTATGGTGACTTGTTCGGCTCCATGGAGCAAATGAAGTACCTGGCGGGCATGGTCGCCGGGGCGCGCGCCAAGGCTGACGGCAACACCAAGCTTGGCTATGTGGCCCCATGGCCGCTGCCCGAAGTGATCCGCTTGGGCAACGCCTTCATGCTCGGCGCAAAGGTGACCTGCCCAGAGTGCACCATGGAAGTCCGCTGGATCAACACCTGGTACGATCCTGACAAAGAGAAGCAGGCGGCTCAATCCTTGCTGGATGCGGGAGTCGACATTGTGTTGATCGGCTCCGACACGCCCGGTCCGCTGGTGGCGGCTGCCAATGCCGGCAAATGGGCTTTTACGTACGACTACATCAACTCCTGCACACCGGCGCCTGATAAATGCTTGGGCACCCCCTACTGGAACTGGGGCCCGGCATACCTCGACATCATCAAGCAGATCCGCGCCGGCACCTGGAAGCCAACATTTGACTTCCGGACCGCCGCCTCCGGCATCGTCGGCTTCTATGGCTTTATGCCGGGCCAGACGCCTCAGCCGGGTGTGCCTGCGGATGTTATCCCGTTGGTCCAGGCAAAACTCGCCGACATGCTGGCGGGCAAGTTCACTGATCAGGATATTTTCCGGGGCCCGATCAAGGACAACACCGGCCAGATCCACATCCCCGATGGCAAGACCGTGACCAACGAAGACCTGTTCGGGATTGATGCGGCGACGATTACGTCCATGAATCTCACCGGCTACACGCCATGCACGTACTGCATGACTTGGTTGGTCGACGGCATCCAAGGCTCCGTCCCTGCCATGCCGTAATATCCGGAATTTGGTAGTATGTTGGCGCAGGAGCAGAGCTCCTGCGCCAACCTTTCACTCGGCGCCCTGACGAACAATATGACCGAACCTCTGAATGCTTTTGAAATGCATGGCATCGTCAAGCGTTTTCCCGGCGTCTTGGCGAATGACCATGTAGACTTCGCCTGCCGTGTTGGTGAGGTCCATGCATTGTTGGGGGAAAACGGCGCAGGCAAGAGCACATTGATGAACGTCCTGGCCGGCCTGTATCGTCCGGAGGCCGGTGAGATCTTCGTCGGCGGACGGCGCGTTTCCTTCCACTCACCCCAGGAGGCTATTGCCCTCGGGCTTGGTATGGTTCATCAGCATTTTATGCTGGTGGCCCCCCATACGGTAGCCGAGAATATGGTGCTCGGTCTCGACCGACCCCGGTTTCTACTCAATTTACTCCATGTGGAAGAACAGGTGGCGGCGCTGGCCGAGCAGTATGGGTTGAGCGTCAACCCACGGGCCAAGATCTGGGAGCTATCGGTCGGTGAACAACAGCGGGTCGAAGTTTTAAAAATGTTGTTCCGCGGTGCCAAGGTCTTGATTATGGACGAACCCACGGCAGTCTTGACACCGCAGGAAGTCGAGGCATTATTCCATACGCTCCGCGATATGACCAGGCGCGGGCATACAATCGTCTTTATTTCCCATAAACTTGATGAGGTCGTTGCAATCGCTGACCGGGTGACGGTTATGCGGCGCGGCAAGGTGACGGCTGCGAACGTTCCCGCAAAAGGGACAACCAAGGCAGAGCTTGCCAAGCTCATGGTGGGACGTGAAATCCTCTTCCAGGTGGAAAAGAAGGAGGCAAAACCGGGTGAGGTGGTACTGGACGTAGACCATCTGCAAGCTGAGAACGACCGTCATTTGCCGGCCCTACGGGATGTCTCGCTGCAAGTGCGTGCGGGTGAAATTCTGGGGATAGCCGGCGTGGCGGGGAACGGTCAACGGGAATTGGCGGAGGTGTTGACCGGATTACGGCGCACGACGGGGGGCGGTATGAAATTCGGTCAGATGACGTTGGGCGCATCAACTAATTGGCTGGAGATCGGTTTGCACCTGGCGCACATCCCCGAGGACCGAGCCGTGTACGGCAGCGTCCCAAACATGAGCGTGGCTGAAAACCTGATCCTCAAATCCTTCCAGCGCCCCCCGATCTCATCAGGTTGGTCGATTAATTCTGCTGCAGTTCGTAAGAATGCCGTCCGATTGGTAGATGAGTACAAGATCGATACACCGACGGTCGACACGCCGGCACGGATGCTATCCGGCGGTAATTTGCAGAGATTGATCCTGGCGCGCGAAACCTCGGGACGTGCCAAATTAATGATCGCGGTCCACCCCACGCGCGGCCTCGACGTCGGTGCGACGGAAGCGGTGCACAAGTTGCTCATCGAACAGCGCGATGCAGGCGCGGCGATACTGCTGATCTCCGAGGACCTGGACGAGCTGCTGTCCTTGAGCGACCGTCTGGCTGTGATGTATGAAGGACAGATCGTGGGCGAAATGCCGGCCAAGGGTGCTAACATCCAGACGATCGGCCTGATGATGGCGGGTACAAAGGCAGTGGCATGAGAATCCCTTGGACATCATATCGACTGCGGATCGAGGCCCGCTTGGATAACCCCGCCTGGATGGGCATCGTGTCTTCTGTCCTGGGCGTGCTGCTGGCCCTGATCGTGGGCGGTTTCGTGCTGCGGGCGGCTGGAGCGACCGACCCGATTGCCACCTATCGTGAGATTTTCAAGGAAGGTTTCGGCACCTTCGCTGATTGGCGTGCTGGAATTATCGCCTTACTTACCCACGATTCCTGCCCAAAGGGTTTGCTCTGTTTTGGTCCGATTTCCGACACCCTGGTCAAGGCCTCGCCGATTTTGCTGACAGGCCTGGCCTGCATCCTGGCCTTTCGCATGAAACTCTGGAACATCGGAGCAGACGGGCAGCTGTTCTTTGGGGCCTGGGCGGCGACCGCGGTTGCAGTGTTCCTCCTGCCAAAATCGACGGACCGGGCGGTGATGCTGGCGGTGATGGCTCTGGCTGGACTTGCGGCCGGATTCGTGTACGGTGCCATTCCCGGCCTGCTCAAGGCTTTCCTGAATATCAATGAAATTATCACAACCTTGATGTTGAACTACATTGCTTACAAATGGATAGAATACTTTGTCGTCGTTGGGCCATGGAGCATCGGGGATTTCGAATCAACCGGCAGCTTCCCGAAATCGGCTACCTGGCCGCGTTTAACCGAATATGCCAAACAAATTCCGATCTTGGCGGGATTGACAGCCCACCCCGGCATTCTCATCGGCATCGGCGTAGCCTTGCTGCTCGCCTGGGTCCTGTTTCGCAGCAAGTGGGGCTACGAGATCCGTGTCAGCGGGGATAACCCCAAGGCGGCGCGTTATGCCGGCATAGGTCTCAAGCGCAATATCGTGCTGGTTATGGCACTATCCGGGGCTATCGCCGGACTCGCAGGCATGAACGAAGTGGCTGCCTTGCGGGAACTCAATGGCCGTTTCCAGCGCGGCTACGGTTTCACCGGCGTGATCGTCGCTTGGCTTGCTCGCCTCAATCCCCTCGCGGCGATCCTGGTTGCCATCCTGTTTGGCGGTTTGCTGGTCGGCACCCAGCTAATCCAGCCCCAAGGCATTGCTTCGATGTTACAGGGAGTAATTCTATTTGTGGTCGTCGGTACGGAATTGCTTTTTCGCTACCGTGTGCAGCTGGAAAAGATAGGCTAGATCGGTACCGTCCCTTCGGAGACGCTCAATGTCAAATCAAAGTTTGATTGCCCTTGCCCTCACCATTCTCTTCGGTTCCCTCGTCAGCGGCACTCCTCTGCTGTTTGCCACCCTGGGGGAAATTATGGCCGAGCGCTCGGGGGTGATGAATCTGGGCATCGAAGGCATGATGCTGGTCGGTGCGATGAGCGGCTTTGCGGCCTGGTTTCACACCGGCAATCTGCTGCTCGGCTTGCTTGCGGGAATGGCTTTTGGCGGCCTGCTCGCCCTCCTGCATGCCTATATTACGATCACCCTGCGCGCGGACCAGGTGGTAAGCGGCCTGGCTGTAACGTTCCTGGGGTCCGGTCTCTCGAGCATTCTCGGGGCACCATACGTAGGTCAGCGGGTACCCAAGCCGCTTCCTATATTTGTGCCCCTGTTGGATCGGGTCGACTTGCATCAGGTTATTTTGATCCTGGTTGGTCTGGTGCTTGCGCCGCTGATCTGGTATTACCTTAACCGGACCCGGCCGGGCCTCAACCTGCGCTCGGTGGGCGAGTACCCGTCCGCTGCCGATGCATTGGGGATCAACGTATACCGGACGCGCTACCTTTATGTCATTTTCGGTGGTGTGATGAGTGGATTAGGCGGTGCGGTAATGAGCCTCATTTCTGATCCGGGCTGGGTGGACGGAAAAACCTCCGGCTTGGGATGGATTGCGGTGGGTCTGGTGATTTTCGCCTCCTGGGATCCGTTTCGGGGGTTGTGGGTCTCGTACTTCTTCGGGCTGCTCCGCCGCCTTCCACTCGACCTGCAAAACCCTGCCCTGCCACTGATCTCCACTGCACGCAACCCCTCAATCGGCCGGTTGATGGATATGCTGCCATACCTCGCGACCATATTTATCTTAATTATCGGTTCGCGCGAGGCCATGCGCAGACGCTTGGGCGCACCGGCTGCCCTGGGTACTCCTTACGTTAGAGGGGAAAGAGGGGTTTAACACAGACCTCGGAGAAATCACCTTGGTTCGGTGGTCGTTGCAAGGGATTGTATCCTGCCTGTAACGGCGTCGGGTCGGAAAACCTTCGAAAAGTGCCGCCGATATTCTTTCAACAGATTTGGACCAAATCGTGTCGAACCTATGGATCTTTGGCAGCACTATCTCCATCCAGACAATGTAATTGAAGCCTTGCAGACCCTTTCATCTGCTCCTGGACCGGCTTGCCTGATCGCGGGTGGAACCGATCTCATGCTGGATTTGCAGCAGGGACGTCATGCACCTGTTCACAGCCTGGTGGATATTACATCCATCCCTGAGATGACCGCCTTAGAAATTCGCTACCCCAAGAAAGGGTACAAGCAGGGGGAGCTTTATATTGGAGCGGCCGTACCGCTTGGCCGTATTGCCTGCTCGACCCTTGCCCAGGAGCATGCCCAGGCCCTGGTCGAAGCCTGTAACCTTATCGGCGGGCCGCAGGTCCGCAATATGGCCACCCTGGGGGGAAATGTCGCACACGCATTGCCAGCCGCAGATGGCACAATTTCCCTGATGGCCCTGGACGCCCAAGCCGAGATAGCTGATTTGGAAAAACGCCGGCATGTGCCGCTTTCCGATCTTTTTGTGGGACCCGGCCAATCGGCCTTGAAAGCCGGACAGGAGCTTCTCGTAGGGTTTCACATCCCCCTGAGGGCTCCCCACCAAGGTTCAGCTTTCAAACGGATCATGCGGGCGCAGGGAATTGCCTTGCCCATCCTGAACCTGTCCGTATGGCTGGAACGCCAGGCGGAACGGATTGCCAATGCGCGTGTGGCGGTCGGCCCTTCCGGTCCCACACCTCGGCGGATCAAGCCGGTGGAAGAGGCTTTACGCGGCCAGACTTTTGGTCTCGCAGCTTGTTCCCGCGCCCTGAACGTGCTTCTGGATAATGTCCATTTTCGAACCAGCCCATACCGCGCCAGCGCAGAGTACCGCCAACAGTTGGTGGAAGTATTGCTGAAAGATACGTTGGATATCGCATGGCAGCGAGCCGGGTCTTTATAGGTAAAACTCATGTATAACGAGATTTCTCTGACGGTCAATGCAAAGAAATACGATCTGCCGGCCATACCGGGTGAAACATTGGCCGATTTGTTGCGTACACGCCTGCGCCTGACCGGTACCAAGGTTGGCTGTAATGAAGCTGAGTGCGGCACCTGTACCGTCCTGGTGGAAGGCGATCCGGTATTAGCGTGTATCTACCCGGCAGAAAGGGCGCACGGCAAAACCATCCTGACCATCGAGGGCCTGGCTGTGACCCATGCCGGGGATGGAAGACTTCACGCACTTCAGGAAGCATTTGTCGCCTACGGGGCGGTGCAATGTGGTTTCTGCATCCCCGGACAGATCATGGTTGCCTATGCCTTGCTGCAGCGCAACCCGGACCCAAGCCCGGACGACATCCGCTACGCGCTCAAGGATACGCTCTGTCGCTGCGCCGGCTATCCCTCCATCGAGGGGGCTATTCAGGCAGCGGCTCATTCCTTGAGAACAGGCGAACCCATCCCCATTCTTAAAGTACAGGAATCAAAAGCCGGGCAAAAATATGTCGGCCGAGCACAGATTCGCCCGGACGCCGTGGACAAAGTCACCGGGAATGCCATGTTTACGGATGACCTTGCTTTCGATGGCATGCTGTTTGCCAGTGTCAGGCGGGCCGGCATCCCGCACGGGTTTTTGCGGCGGCTGGATGTCCAAAAAGCGCGCCTCCTGCCCGGCGTCAGGGCGGTCCTGACGGCGCAGGATCTCCCGGCTGAGAAGAATCATGGCCTGGTGATTTACGACTGGCCGATACTGGTTGGCTTGGGGGAACGTATTCGATATGTGGGGGACGCCCTCGCCATTGTGGCTGCCGAGACCCAGAAAATCGCCACGGAAGCCATGAACTTGATCGAGGCGGATTTTGAGCAACTGCCGGTTATCAGTGACCCTGTCCAGGCCCGCCAGCCTGGGATGCCCGCCTTGCACGATCAAGGGAATTTGCTAAAGCACATCAAGGTGCGCAAAGGGGATATGGAGCGGGGTTTCGCTGAAGCCGATGTGATCCTGGAACATACTTTCCACACGCCGATCATGGATCATGCCTTCCTTGAACCGGAGTGCAGCATTGCCGTGCCGACATCTGACGGTCGCATGGAAATCTATGTCGGCTCACAAATCCCTTACGCAGACCGGGAACAGGTTGCCAAAGCACTGGGCTGGCCGGAGGAAAGGGTGCGGGTGATCGGCCAGTTGATGGGTGGTGGCTTTGGCGGCAAGGAAGATATCGCCGGACAGATCCACGCGGCCTTGCTTGCAAATGTGGCCGGCAAACCGGTCAAATTGCTTTTCGACCGACGGGAAAGTCTGCTGGTACACCCCAAGCGGCATGCCACCCAGATCAAGGTCAAGATTGGCGCCAGGAAGGATGGCAGACTGACTGCCGTCGAAACGGAATTGTATGGTGATACCGGTGCATATGCTTCCCTGGGTGACAAGGTGATGACGCGTGCCACAACCCATAGCTCCGGCCCATACGAAGCGCCGAATGTGCGCGCCGATTGTTATGCCATGTACACCAACAATCCTCCCGCCGGGGCCTTCCGGGGATTTGGCGTCACACAGTCGGCCTTTGCAATCGAAAGTATGCTGGATGCGCTGGCTCTTGAACTGGGCATCGAGCGGGTAGCACTCCGCCGGATGAATGCTCTGCGGGTCGGCAGTATCACCAATACCGGTCAGGTATTGCGCGAGAGCGTTGGGCTGACGGAATGCATTGATAGAGCCGAAGCAGAAATGGTCCGCCTGGCGCAGTCCGAAGGCTGGGCGCAATCGCCTCTTGCTTCCCATCCCGTGCCGGGTGCGCCCCATTTGAAACGCGCCTGGGGTTTTGCGGTTGCTTATAAGAATACCGGCCTGGGTGGGGGCGCAGAGGATAAATCCAGTGCCGAGGTCCAGCTAAATCCGGATGGGACACTGGAAGTGCGCACTTCTGCAGCGGAGCTGGGGCAGGGCCTGGTGACGGTCCTGCAAATGATCGTTGCCGAAGAATTCTCAGTATCTCCGGCGCGCGTGCATGTCCTGGTCATGGATACGGACCTGACCCCAGATGGCGGACCGACCACCGCCTCCCGCCAGACCTATGTTACCGGCAACGCTGCCCGCCTGGCAGCTCAAACTCTGCGACAGGCCATCGTCTCCTTGCTGGCAGAAAGGTACGACCAGTCTCCCGATGGCATCATTTTCGATGAAAGGACAGTCCAGGTTGCAGATCTTTCGATCTCGTATGAAGATGTAATTTCCGAAATGAAGGCCGCCAGGCGGGAGCCGCGGGCTCTCTATGAGTATTGGGCTCCCATAACCATGCCCCTCGGAGAAGGTGGTGATATGCACTTCGCCTACTCGTTTGCCGCCCAGGCGGCTGAAGTGGAAGTGAATACGCTGACTGGCGAGGTGCGTGTCCTGCGGGTTGTTTCCGCCAATGATGTGGGCCGGGCGATCAATCCCCTCGGGCTGCAGGCGCAGGTGGAGGGCGGCGTGATGATGGGGTTGGGCAATGTCCTGACAGAACATTTTATTGTCAAAGATGGCTACGTGATCACCGATCGCCTGGCGCGTTATCGCATCCCATCCATCGTGCATACGCCCGAGATTATTTCCATTGTGGTTGAAGAACCCACAAAGGAAGGGCCATACGGTGCAAAAGGGGTTGGTGAAATCGTCAGCATACCCACCATCCCGGCGATCACCAACGCCATCTATAATGCTGTCGGCGTCCGGATTGATTCCTTGCCGGTGGACCAGGAGCAAATTGCCAGGGCACTAAAAGATTCGGTTGGATAAGTGGGGAAAATCAACCTGGTCGGGTGAATCAATCTGTGGGTCGGTTCGTAACATCAAATAAGAAGATGATAGAATGTAAAAAAGTGTCCAAAGCGCGCTGAGGCATTTCTATGGAAAAATTTGTCGGTTACCGCTGTTCGTTGTGCAATACTGAATATCTCCCGGGTCAGGTAACATATATCTGCCCAAAAGATGGCGGCAACCTGGATGTAGTCCTGGATTATGATGCCATCCGCCAGAAATTTCAGCCTGAAGACCTGACGTACCGCTCCGGGGACAGCCTCTGGCGCTATCTGCCGCTCCTGCCGGTGCCGGACCCGGGTGGCGAGGGCACCCCCATCCGCAGCGCAGGCTGGACGCCGGTCTATCATCTGGAGCGGCTGGCGCAGGAATTGGGCCTGGAGTATCTCTGGCTCAAGGATGACAGCCGCAACCCGACCGCCTCCTTCAAGGACCGCGCCAGTGCAGTGGTTGTGGCACGCGCCCGCGAGATCGGTGCCGGGACAATCGTCACGGCCTCCACCGGCAACGCCGGGGCGGCCTTGGCCGGGATGTCCGCCGCGGTTGGGCAGAAGGCGGTCATCTTCGCACCTAAATCTGCACCTCCGGCCAAAGTGGCCCAGTTGCTGATCTTCGGCGCGCAGGTCATCCTGGTGGATGGAAGCTACGATCAGGCCTTTGACCTGACCGTCCAGGCCGCTGATGAATTCGGCTGGTACTGCCGCAACACAGGCTACAACCCCTTTACAGCCGAGGGGAAGAAGACGGCGGCCCTTGAGATTTGGGAGTGGTGGGACGAGGAACACCGCGCCTGGCATGAGCCGGGTAGTCCGCTCGATCATCACTCACCGCTGACCATTTTCGTCCCGGTCGGGGATGGGAATATCATCTCCGGCATTCACAAAGGCTTCAAGGACCTGCAGGCCCTAGGCTGGGTGGAACGGCTGCCGCGCCTCATTGGCGTGCAGGCCGAAGGTTCCGCCGCGATTGCGAACGCCTTCCATGCCGGTACGGAGCAAATCATCCCCATCTCCGCCAAAACCATCGCCGATAGCATCTCGGTGGACCTGCCTCGGGATGGCGTGCGCGCCGTTCGTGCGGCCCGCGCAACCGGCGGCACGTACATCCTGGTAAGTGATGAAGAAATTCTACGAGCCATTGCCAGCCTCGGCCTGCAGGGCATCTTCGCTGAGCCTGCCGGTGCAGCTGCTTATGCCGGCCTGGTCAAGGCGATCGCGCTGGGAATGATCCAGCCCGATGACCCGGTGCTGGTATTGAATACGGGCGCCGGGTTGAAGGACGTGCATGCCGCCATGCAGGCAGTCAAAGCAGCCCCGGTGATCGAGCCGACTTTGGAGGCAGTCAAGCGGTTGCTATGAACACGGACAACCAGTGGAGTTTGCCCGTTCGTTACCTGATCTTCGGATTGGTAACCCTGCTGTTTGCGGTCGTGTTGTGGTCCATTCGCAGTGTTCTCGAGCCGTTGATCATTGCGGCTTTTATTGCCTATCTGATCAACCCTGCGGTAAATTTCCTCACCAGGCGCACACGCTTATCGCGCTCCGGCGCAGTCAACCTGGTCTATATCGTTACGTTGGTGGTGTTCATCGGCACCCCTGCCTCGCTAACCTCGCTCTTTTTCGATGAAGTCACACAAGTAATTACGGATGTGCTGGATCTTTTTAACCAGATGATCGCCTGGTTGGAAAAGCCGGTGGTAATTCCCTGGTTTCCCATGGATTTCGGACAATTGGCCAGCCGATTAACCCAATTCCGCTCCACCTTCCTGTCATCCCTGCCCGATCAGATACTTAAAATACTTGGAAAAACCTCCTTGGGTGCCGTTTGGGTTGTGGTTATCCTGGTGGCGGTCTATTATTTCCTGGCGGAGTGGCCGGTTCTCCGCCAGGGTTTTATCGGCTCATTTCCCGAGAAATATGCGCCCGAACTCAACGAGCTTTACCAGCGGTTGCGTAAAATCTGGATGAATTATTTACGCGGCCAGCTCCTGTTGATGCTGATTGTGGGTGTGACATTTACCGTCGCCTGGTCAGTCATTGGCCTTCCCGGGGCACTCGTGCTGGGTGTTATTGCCGGCTTTCTCACCTTAATTCCCGACGTGGGCCCGTTCCTGGCGGCTCTTCTGGCGATCGGCGTGGCGCTGCTCGAAGGTTCAAACTGGGGTTGGATGCCAGCTTCCCACCTCGTGGTAGGATTGATCGTTCTGGCAGTCTATCTTCTCCTGATCACCATCAAGAATTTCTGGGTGCGCCCGGTCATCATGGGCCGGAGTGTCCAAATGCACGAGGGCCTGGTTTTGATCACCATCCTTCTGGCAACGATATTGTGGGGCATCCTGGGCGTGTTGATTATTGTACCGGTGGTGGCCTCGCTGGTGGTGGTCGTCGATTACCTTAGGCGACGGATTTTGGGGTTGCCGCCTTTCCCTTCGGCGGAACCGTTTGTCTCGCAGGAACCCCCGGCTTCCGGGACGGCAAAGATTGCCGCTTTAAAGTCCAGGATTTCCAGAAGGAAGAAGGTCTGATATGCCTGTTACATTTTCGATTGTCGCTCCTGTCTTCAATGAACAGGAGAACATCCCGGAACTCTACCGGCGCGTGCAGGACGTGATGTCTTCCACGCATGCCACCTGGGAATTGGTCCTGGTGGATGATGGTTCAACTGACGGCTCGACCGAAGCCATCCGCACACTGGCCCGGCAGGATGCGCATGTTCGCCCGGTGATCTTTGCCCGTAATTTTGGCCACCAGGTTGCCATTACAGCCGGGTGGGACTATGCCCGGGGTGAGGCGGTCATCATCATGGATGCCGACCTGCAGGATCCTCCCGAGGTCATCCCCGAACTGATCGCCAAATGGCGCGACGGATATGAGGTGGTCTATGCCGTGCGATCGGAACGCGAAGGCGAGACCTGGTTCAAAAAGACAACCGCGGCATTGTTCTACCGGATCGTCAACCGCATCACCGATGTAAAGATCCCGGTGGATAGTGGTGATTTCCGCCTGATGGACCGCAAGGTGGTGGATGTGCTCAAGACCATGCATGAGAGGTACCGTTTCCCGCGCGGCATGTCGGCCTGGGTGGGCTTCCGGCAGATCGGAGTGCCCTACAAACGGGCAACGCGCTTTTCTGGCACCACCAAGTATCCGTTCGGCAAGATGTTCAAGCTGGCCTTGAATGCCATCACCAGCTTCTCATATTTCCCGCTGCAGTTGGCAACCTATTTTGGCTTTGCCTCCGCAAGCTTGTCGATCGTAGCGATTCCCGTGGTGATAATCATGCGCCTGATCGGACATGGCGCCTTCCTGGGCCAGGCTACCACGCTTATCGCCGTGTTGTTCCTGGGTGGCGTACAGTTGATTTCGCTGGGCGTGCTGGGCGAGTACCTCGGAAGAATTTATGACGAAGTGAAAGGCCGGCCCCTGTATATCGTGCGCGAGGCTCCCAAAGATTAATGATCGACCTCACAAAGGGACAGCCCAGGAACCGCCCCTGATTATTCGGATTGTTTATGCTCTACAACTTTGATTCAATCCTCGATCGCCGGGCTACGAATTCCATTAAATGGCGCCATTACCCTGAAGATGTGCTCCCGTTGTGGGTGGCAGACATGGACTTCGCTGCACCCGAACCGATCCGGGCGGCCTTGCAGCGGGCCGTGGAGCATGCGGTGTTTGGTTATGAATCCCCATCCAGGGTATTATGCGAGACCGTGGCTGCCCGAATGCAAACGCTGTATGGCTGGCAGGTTTCGCCGGAAGCGGTCGTTGCCACGCCGGGGGTGGTGGCCGGGATTACCGTCGCCGCGCACACGCTCTGTACAGCCGGACAGGGGATTCTCATTCAGCCGCCGGTTTACCCGCCGTTCCTGAAAGTCCACGGTGCCGGCGGATGGATCAGCCAACTTGCCCCATTGGCCATGGAAACAGCCGGTTCCACTTTACGCTATACGCTGGATTTCGAGATCTTCCGGAAAGCCCTTCACTCGGGCGGCGCGCAGACCGGCATGTTTCTGCTATGCAACCCCCACAACCCGACCGGGCAGGTTTATACCAGGGAGGATCTGGGGCGCATGGCGGATATTTGTCTGCAGAACGATGTTGTCATTTGTTCGGACGAGATCCATAGCGAAATCCTGCTGGGTGGGGCTGGGCACACCCCCATCGCCTCACTGGATCCGGAAATTGCCGACCGTACGATCACGCTCGTTGCGCCAAGCAAGACTTTCAATGTCCCCGGCCTGTTCTGCGGTTTCGCCATCATTCCCAACCAGGATCTGCTCGAACGCTATAAGAAGACGGTGGAGTGCATGGCGATGCACGTCAACAACCTGGGGCTCCTGGCTGCCCAGATTGCTTTTTCCGGCGAGTGCGATGAATGGCTCGCGGCTTTGCGTGCCTATTTGACCGGGAACCGGGACTTCCTGGTCAGCTCCATCCGAAGCGAATTTACCGGCATCCGGATCACCCTCCCGGATGCCACGTACCTGGCCTGGTTGGACTGCACCGGACTGGTCGCTTCCGGCAAGATCGGCTCCACACCGCACGAGTTCTTCCTGAAGCAGGCCAAAGTGGCCTTGAACGAAGGCCGGGAGTTTGGTCCCGGCGGGGAGGGCTTCGTACGGCTGAATTTTGGTTGCCCGCGTCGAACCCTCAGCGAGGCGTTGGAGAGGCTGAGATCGGCACTTGACGTATAATCAGCGTGCTGATTGATCCGCTTTATTAAGGAGGCATGATGGTTGACCTGGCTCCTGATGAGAAAAGCTCCCTGGTGATGGTATACACTCACAACTTGCTCGCCCGTGGTGAAGTGGTGACGAAACAGGGCATCCGCGTCAGCACCTGGCTGCGAATGCAGGGAGTGCCCGAATACATCCAACTGTTCAAGCCCACTGTGGTACATTTCGGAAGTGGCGTTATCAAAACACAGAGCTATGCCGAAATGTATATCCCGACTTCCAAGGTGATTGCCTTCCACCTGGCTCCGCCGGCAGCCGAACCGCTCGACTATGCTGAAGATGAGATAAATCGTGTGATGGCTCCGGTCACCTGTCTGGTCGGCACTTTTCAGTTCAAGGGCAATCTACGGATCGCCTCGCAGGCCGGCCACAGCATCAATATCGAGCTGGAGCATTCAGCTTGGTTGTCACTTTATAATGTTGATGTGACCAACAATTCCATGCCTCCGATGCCGCCAGTGCATGTGGGCATGATCCTGATAAATCCAAAGCAGATCAGTCTGGCGGTGGAAGCGGTTTGACTATCGATCGCTAAACAGATCGATACCCAACCTGGCAGGTCAGGCATTAGTCAACCTCAATGGACTTGATGGAAGTTGTTCAACGCAACCGGAGACCGGAGCCTTGGGCCGAGGGAGAAAAGATTCCCTGGAATGACCCCGGGTTCAGCCAGCGCTTGCTGCGTGAGCATTTAGCACAGGAGCATGACAGGGCCAGTCGTCGGGCTGTCACCATCCGGAAACAGGTGGATTGGATTCACCGGGAAGTCTTGAATAGCCAGCCTGCCTGTATCCTCGATCTTGGTTGCGGACCGGGTTTGTATACCAGCCGGCTGGCGGAATTGGGACACACATGCTCCGGGGTGGATTTTTCTCCGGCTTCCATTGAATATGCCGGCGAAACTGCCCTAAAAGCCAATTTGCGCTGTTCTTACCAGCTTATCGATATCCGTCAGGCGGAGCTCGGTTCTGGCTACGACCTGGTGATGTTCATCTTTGGCGAGTTCAACGTCTTCACCCCGCAGGACGCCAGCCAGATTCTCAAAAAGGCGCATGCGGCCATCCGGCCGGGAGGTGCGCTTTTACTGGAAGTCCATGCTTTTGATGTGGTGCGTCAGGTGGGTTTGCAGCCCTGCTCCTGGTATTCCGCAGTCTCCGGCCTCTTTTCTGGCCGGCCACATCTCTGTTTGCAGGAGAATTTCTGGGATGAAGCCCATTCTGTTGCAACCGAGCGTTATTATGTCGTGGACGCACAGACTGGCAGGGTCACTCGGTATGCAGACAGTATCCAGGCTTACACGCAGGATCATTACCTGAACATGTTGAAGGAATGCTGCTTTACGGATATTGCGTTTTTTCCATCCTTGGTGGGGATAATCGATCCTACCCAGTCTGACTTTTTCGTCATCTTAGCGAAGAAAAATAGGCACGTCTCAATAAACCGCGGAACAGCAGGAAGCATGCCATGAAAGTACTATTTATCGGTGGTACCGGTCTGATCAGTTCGGCTTGTTCTGAACTGGCCCTGCAACGCCACCTCGACCTGTATATTCTCAATCGAAGCCGCTCCTCCAAATATCCCGTACCGGCAGGGGCGCACCTGCTGGTGGGCGACGTTCACGCTGACGAGGCTGCCCTCGCCGGGCTGCTCGAAGGGCAGGCTTTCGACGCGGTGGTGGATTGGATTGCCTTCACTCCGGAGGATATCGAACGGGACCTGCGGCTGTTCCGCGGTCGGACCGGACAATTTATCTTCATCAGCTCAGCCAGCGCCTACCAGAAACCGCCCGGTCACTACCTCATCACCGAAAAGACGCCCCTGGAGAATCCCTTCTGGGAGTACTCCCGTAACAAGATTGCCTGCGAAGAACGTTTGATGCAAGCCCACCGGGAACAGGCTTTCCCGGTCACCATCGTTCGCCCATCCCTGACGTATGGACCTTCGCAGATCCCCCTGTGTGTGGGCAGCTGGCAGCACCCCTATACCGTGCTTGACCGGATGAAGTGCGGCCGGCCGGTCATCGTTCCTGGTGACGGCACTTCATTGTGGGTGCTCACCTGGAACGCGGATTTCGCCAAAGGCTTCCTTGGCTTGCTTGGCAACCGGGAGGCCATCGGCGAGGCCTATCACATCACCTCTGACGAAGTGCTCACCTGGAACCAGATCTACCTTGAAACCGGCCGGGCGCTTGGCGTGGATCTGCAGATCGTCCACGTCCCATCCGATCTGATCGCTGCCTATGACCCGGATGCGGTGGGCAGTTTGATCGGTGACAAGGCCAATAGTGCGGTCTTCGATAACAGCAAGATCAAGAAACTGGTGCCGGATTTTCACTGCACGGTTGCCTGGTCCGAGGGGGTGCGCCGGACGATTGCCTGGTTTGAAGCCGAGCCCTCCCGCCGGACAATTGATGACAGGTTGAACCAACTCTGGGATACAATCCTGTCGGAATATTCCAAAGCTTTTCCGCGCAGCTAATCCGCTCGCACCACCAATTCTCTCCAAACTTATTGAGAGGTAACAATAATTTTATAAAAACGAAAGAGGGATTGCCTGTGAAGTACGGTTACTTTGACGATAAAGCCAAAGAATATGTCATCACCCGTCCCGACACGCCCCAATCCTGGAGCAACTATCTCGGCTCCACCGAGTACGGAGCTGTCATCACTAATAACGCCGGAGGCTACGGCTTTTACCAGTCCGGAGCGCGCGGGCGCTTCATGCGCCTGCTTTTCAACCGCCTCCCCATGGACCAGCCCGGTCGCTACTTGTATTTGCGGGACCGCCAGAACGGCGACTACTGGTCCGCCTCATGGCAGCCGGTTGGGAAACCGCTTGACCGGTACGAGAGCACCTGCCGCCATGGCACGGCTTATACCACCATCCAGTCCCGCTATGCCGGGATCCTTAGCGAGACCATCTACTTCGTTCCATTGGGCCAGAAGTTCGAATACTGGCGCATGCAGGTCACCAATGAATCCGAACGCCCGCGCCAGCTCTCCGTTTTCACATTCTGCGAATTCACCAATCAGTGGATCACGACCCAGGACCAGGTCAATTTGCAGTACTCACTTTTCATCGTGCGCGGCGAAATGGTCGATGGCCTCCTGCGCATTGCCATCCACGACAATCTCCCTTCCAATGACAATCCGGTTGATTTGAGTGACACGCCCTTCAAATGCTGGATGACTATGACAGGTGCGCCCCTGGCTGGTTATGATACCAGCCGGGAGGCCTTCATCGGTCCCTACCGGGCTTACCACAACCCGTTGGCTGTGGAGCAGGGTCAATGCACCAATAGCAACGCCTTCGGCGACAACTCCTGCGGCAGCCTGCAAACAGACCTGCTGCTCCAGCCGGGCGAGAGCTGCGCCCTGCTGGTCATGCTAGGCATCGGCGAGGCCCGCACGATCGGCAAACGCACCATCGCCGAATTCGGTTCGCTCGAGCGGGCAGCCGCCGAGCTTCAAAAGCTGAAAGAGGCCTGGCATGCCCGCCTCGGCAGTCTGGTTGTGGAAACCCCCGACGAGGATTTGAACCATACCATCAACGTCTGGGGGCTCTACAACTGTTTAATCACCTTCGCCTGGTCGCGCGCCGCCAGCTTGGTCTACAACGGCGAGCGGGATGGTTTGGGCTTTCGCGATTCGGTCCAGGACCTGCTCGGGGTGACCGCCGCCATCCCCGCCGAGACTCGACAGCGCCTGGAATTGCTCCTGACCGGCCAGGTGGCCAGCGGTGGGGCTATTCCCATCATCAAGCCCTTCGATCACCATCCCGGCGAGGAGAAATCACCTGCTCCCGGGGAGTTCCGCTCGGATGATTGTCTGTGGTTCTTCAACGCTGTCCCGGCCTATGTCAACGAGACGGGTGACGTGGATTTCTACAACCGGGTCCTGCCGTACGCGGACCAGGGCGAAGCCACCGTTTTCGGGCATTTACGCCGGGCATTGGAGTTCAACCTGGAGCGTACCGGCAAACACGGTCTGCCCTGCGGTCTGGCCGCCGACTGGAATGACTGTTTGCGGCTGGGCTATTATGGTGAGAGCCTGTTCGTGGCGTTCCAAGTGCGCCTGGGTCTGACGGTCTATGCCGGGATTGCCGAGCGGCTTGGCCGGCCGGACGAGGCCGCCTGGGCCCTGGCACAGCGTGAAAAGCTCCAGGCTAGCATTCAGGCCTGCGCCTGGGACGGGGACTGGTTCATCTGGGCCATCACCGAGGATGGCACGGTCTACGGCACGCATGAATATGAAGAGGGCCAGGTCTATCTCAATACTCAGCTCTGGTCGGTCATCAGTGGGGCGGCCACTCCCGAAGAAGCCGTCCGCTGCATGCAGACCGTCCAGGAACGGCTGGCCACACCCTACGGCTTGATGCTTTCCGCCCCTCCTTTTGCCAAAACCAAGGTGGACGTGATGCGCGCGGTGGTTTTTCTCCCCGGCATCAAGGAGAACGCCGGCATCTTCAACCACACCCAGGGCTGGGGCGTCATGGCTGAGTGTCTGCTTGGTCACGGTGACCTGGCGTACGAGTATTACCGCGCCTCCATGCCGGCCGCCTACAATGAGCGGGCCGAATTGCGCCAGAGCGAACCCTACGTGCAGGGCCAGACCACCTATTCGACCTATTCTCCGCGCCCCGGCAACACCCGCACCTCCTGGCTGACCGGCGCGGCCGCCTGGGCCTACTTCAGCGCCACCCAGTACATCCTGGGGCTGCGGCCCGAGCTGGATGGTCTGCGCATTGATCCGTGCATTCCGCATGAATGGCCCGGCTTCAAGGCGGCCCGCCGCTTCCGCGGCCATCTGCTTGAGATCGAGGTCAAAAACCCGCTGGGCGTATGCCGCGGCGTCAACACCCTGACCCTCAACGGGCAAGTGTTGCCAGGAAATCTCCTCCCGGCGGACCGGCTCGGGGAGAAGAACGTGGTGGAAGTGCTGATGGGATAGCGATTGTGTTAAAAATGATCCGGCGGATGGGCTTTTCCATCCGCCGGATTTATTTTCAGGGTGTTTGTATTTTCACAACCCCGCAAAAACTGCTCCTTATGGTGTAATGATCCGGAAGCCGATGTGAATATCACCGTATTCCGGCGGGCCCTCGAAATGGTGGTAAGCTGATTGTGCCACGAATATGCTGCCGCCCCACCAGCCACCTTTCTCCACTTTTACTTTCCCGGTCGCGGGACCGGCCGGGTCTGTCACTGGGCCAGATATAGGGTCCCAACCAACGCTCCGCCACCTTTCAGGAAGACAGAAGGCTCGCATACTGGGAACCTTCTGCTCGAGTGTCCGTAGTTCCCAACCCCTCAGGAAGCTGGTTTACTGCTCAGAACCGGCCACCACGAAGAACATGGAGCGTGCCCTGGAAACACAGCGTGCCAAACACGTTCCCCGGTGTTGCTATAGGGCACACGGGCATCACCGTGTATTCCCCAGTCAGTCGCGCGCCCTTCAGCCACCCCTGCGTGACGACGCCAGTGATCACCGCTGTGCCCGTTGTGTTGTTTTGTGTTACGCGGACATCCGCGATAAAGGAATGTTTCCTGCCGTAGAACTTATAACGAGCGTGGGCCAGCCAAAAGTTGGGCTCTTGAGACAAGTCGTCGCTAAGAACTTTCCCGGCATAACGGCCTTTGCCGACATCGCCTCCGACGACGCCCGCCATGGAAACCCCGGCCATCGATGGTGGGTTGGCAGGCAGCGAGGTTACCCATTTTGTGAAGGTGAAATCGAAAGTGTGGCCTTTCACTCCACCTGTATCAGCCAGGGCCAATTGCGTCGGTGCTACGGTAAATAGGCTGGCAACCACCAGGACGACCGCCAAGAGCAGCCTCCAACCTTTGATAGACAGGATTTTCGTCTCCAAGGTTTTAAAGCCTTCTTTCTTTAGAGTTTTCATTTTCCTTTTCTCCTTTATGAAATTGCCAATTAACCAATTAAATATAACCACTAGGAAACACTGCCAATCAGCGCAAACGCCAGATCACTTACACAGTTATCCATATCGACCAGGCAGCGCTTGATCGGCCTGAGTACGAGGCAGAGGGCGAAGCAGTTCATCTTTTAAGCCATATTTACCTACCTTTCCTGTATAAGATCCGCTTATATTCAGGCGGTTGATTGAACGGAGCTTTCCCCGCCGGTCATAAATTAGACGGCAATATCCAACGCCTGCTTCAGCGGAGCGCGGGTGATTGCGCTATGGCTTTCCAGCACATCAAATAACTTGGCGCTGATATTGCTGACTGCAGGGCTGGCCTTTAAGGATGCCACAATCGGGCCCGCCAGATAAGCTTGCGCGGCGGCATCGCTTTCAAACAGGTAAATACCGCCCGCCTCTTGCTCGACTTCGTTCATCAACCAGACCTTCCATAGCAGACCGGGTACGTCGGCAATCGGTTGGGCGACGGGGAGGAAGGCTGCTTCCAGATCGGCTCTTGGAATGCTGAACTTAAAGTTGACTTGCAGAATTTTCTGGGACATTTTTTCTCCTTTTATTGAGCTTTGGCGAACAGGTTGACCAGACGACCATACAAAAGTAGAATTCAGATATATATGGTGAATACTCTGCATATTAGACCTGATTGCCTCCATCTGCATAATGCCAAAAGGGATATAAAAAGGGATATGAAAGCAAAATGATCACGGAAACCGGCTTCGGGACGTGGCTGCGTTCCCGCCGCCGCCTATTGGACCTGACCCAACAGGCGCTGGCCGATCAAGCCGGCTGTGCGCGGATTACCGTGCGCCGGATAGAGTCCGGTGCATTGAAGCCATCCAGAGAACTGGCGGTCATTTTGTTGGAGAAACTCGCCATCCCTGAGATCGAGCGGCCATATTGGACTCTCTTTGCGCGCGGCCTTGCGGGGATGCCAACCAAGCCTGATGGCGCATTCGCAGAAAAAACGTTGACAAACCTGCCGGCATTCCTGACGACTTTTATCGGTCGTAAAAAGGAACAGGCGGAAATTATCGAGCTGATCGGCAAATATCGCCTGGTGACACTTACGGGTTCCGGGGGAGTTGGCAAGACCCGGCTGGCAGTGAAGGTGGGTGAGCAGTTGCTGGCTGATTATGGGAATGGGGTCTGGTTGGCGGAATTGGCATCTCTCAGCGATCCGGAGTTGTTGCCACAAACCGTTGCCGGGCTCTTTGGCCTTGCGACGCAATCCGATATTCCATCCGCCGAAATGCTGGTTAACTTCCTGCACACGAAAACCCTGCTATTGGTTCTCGACAATTGCGAACACCTGCTGAATTCCTGTGCGTTATTAGCCGAGAGCTTGCTGAAAAATTGTCCCAAGCTGAAAATATTTGCCACCAGCCGTGAGGCGCTGGGGATCATGGGTGAAGTAACGTATCGAGTTCCGTCTCTTCAATTACTGGATGGTCAGCAGGCAATTGAAAAGGTCCGGGAATACGAATCAATCCGCCTGTTCGAGGAACGCTGCCAGCTGGTTCAACCGGATTTCAAGCTGACGCTGGAAAATGTTGCATCCGTAGCTCAAATTTGCAACCGCCTGGACGGGATCCCACTGGCGATTGAGTTAGCCGCCGGGCGCGTCAATATATTCCCACCAGAACAGATCGCAATCCAACTGAATGAATGCTTTCGCATTCTCACGGGCGGCAGCCGCACCGCTTTACCACGCCAACAGACCATCCGCGCTTCCATGGATTGGAGCTGGGATTTGCTGACTGATTTAGAGCGTATTCTTCTCCAGCGGCTCTCGGTCTTTGCAGGCGGCTGGACATCAGATGCTGCCGAGTTCGTCTGCAATGGCGAAGGAATGGAGACGAACCGGGTTTCAGAAGGCTTGGTCCAACTGGTGGAAAAATCGCTGGTGATCGTGGATCAAGGATCGGTAAGCGCATTGCGTTTTCATCTCCTTGAGACAATCCGTCAATATGCGCATGAAAAACTGATTGAAACGAGCGCGCACGAAAACATCCGCAATCAACACGTGAGGTATTTCCTCGCCCTGGCCGAAAAAGGCGGACCTGCCTTGAAAGGTCCTGCGCAAATGGAATGGTTGGTGCGCTTAATGGTTGAGCGCGACAATATCCGCAGTGCGCTTGAGTGGGCCTGCGAAACAAATGTGGAAGCGGCACTGGCTATACCCAGCAATCTCGGCGTACGTTTTTGGGAAAGTTTCGACCTGCAGGAGGGTGTTCATTGGTTGATTGAAGCACTTCAGAAGCCAGGCTCGCTGGCTTACCCCAGGGCGCGCGCAAAAGCGCTATATCTTAAAGGATTCATTCTCGTGCGATTGCAGCAATTGGACCAGGCACGTTTGGCCGCAGAGGAGTGCCTGGATTTATACCGCGCTTGTCAGGATCAACAGGGTGAAATAGACGGCTTGATGGCTATCTCCTACACTTTTTTCATTTCAGGGAATTTACCGCAATCCATCGAACATGCTCAACAGGCCCTGGCGTTGGCTCAATCTCTTGGCGATACCTGGAGAGAAGCAATGATGCTTTTTCACTTGAGCCGCTACGAACCTGATCTTGCACGCGCATTCCCTTATGCAGAGCAGGCGATTTCACTGTTTCGACAATTAAAAGACTGGTCGACCCTGGCGTTTTGTTTAGGCCGGGCGGGAGAGATAGTCTTGCTACAGGGCCACATCCAATTGGCCGAAAAATATATAACGGAATCCTTATCACTATCCCGGCAGGTGAATTTCAAGGCTGGTTCGATGAATGGACTGACAATTTATGGGCAGATCGCCTTTGCACGTGGCGATTTTGAACAGGCGCGCGTGAGTATGCAGGAGAGCATTGCGATCAGCCAGGAAATTGGTAACCGTAATAATTATCTCTGGTCGCGCGTTCGATTGGGCTATATCATTTTACGCCAGGGTGATATGTTTGAAGCGCGTGCCATTTTTTCTGAAACCGCACAAGACTTTAAAAACGACCATATCGAAATTGGCGTCGTCTACACACTGGAGGGCCTGGCGAGTTTGAGTGTTTTAGCCGGCAATCCTGATAAGGCAACGCGACTGATCGGCTGGGCGGATACAACACGCAAAAAGATAGGCGATTTACGTCCGCCAATTGAGCAAAATGCTGTGGATCAGGACAGCGCGGCCTGTCGTCTAGCGCTGGGCGAAGTGGCATTCTCGCATGCCTATGAGGCAGGCCGGGTTATGACACTCGAGCAGGCAGTTGCATATGCACTAGATGCAAATTGAAAAAATAGATTGTGCAATGAATTTCATAATGTATTAATGGAATTTTGCCGCTAAAAGCGTGCTAGTTGCGCCAAAAAGACTTCTTGACCAAAGCCGCGTGAAATAACCAAAACCTGTAACCAGCTCGCACCCTTTATTGAAGTTCCCATTTTTGCAAGAAGCAGTAGTATATAGTCAGCACTTCACGAAAAGGCTTGTAGTAGTGACATCCCTGCACCCCTAAAGTACCCTAATAGAGCTAGGGCAGGCGGGGGAGCGGACCCTACCCCCTACCCAAATTCTCCCCCTACGGGGGCGAGTCCGAATTTGGAGAGGGGCGAAGAAGGTATTTGGTCTGCATGGATCAGGGCGAGGCGGGCGGCTCGAGCATCCCGAAAGAAGGAGCATGAATAAAACCGAGACCTATCGACAAAAGCTTCAGACGATCAAGGATTGGGAGCCATACCTCCTGCAGGAATCCGGCCTGCCGGGTCCGCGTGGCAACCTGGAACTGGCCCAGGTTGTCGTTGATTTAGGGAACCGGGAGCTTTTCCAGCGTTTCCTCATCTACACCCCGGATGTTGCCCCGACCAACGATCCGCACGAGTTTCTGGCCTTCTGCGGCGTGGTGGGATTGGGCCGGCTGCTGGCCGAGGGCGATGGAAGCGTACTGGCGCAGCTTCGTCCTTTCGCCTCCGACCCGCGCTGGCGCTTGCGCGAAGGTGCCGCCATGGCCCTCCAGCGCCTGGGCAAGCGCGACATGCCTGCCCTCCTGCGCGCCATGGAAGCCTGGAGCCTGGGTACTTGGCTCGAGAAACGCGCCGCTGCGGCTGCCTTGGCGGAACCGGTCCTGCTGCACAAGCCGGAAGAGGCCCTGCATGCCCTCCAAATCTTGGACCGCATCACTGATTCCATGGAAAATTCCAGCGAAGCCAAAACGGAAGGCTATAAGGTCCTCCAGCAGGGGCTGGGATACTGCTGGAGCGTGGTGGTGGTCGCCGTGCCTGAACCGGGCAAGCGCCTGATGGAAAAATGGCTGGCCTGCCCGGATCGCCTCATCCGCCGCATCATGCAGGAGAACCTTAAGAAGAACCGCCTGGTACGGCTGGATGCGGCCTGGGTGGAGAATTGGCGGAATCAAACCTAATATTATTTTTCCGGGCATACATTTTCAACGCGAATGACGCAAATGTGCAAATGGCGCGAATAGAACCTAATAAATATTAGGGAATTCGTTTATTCGTGTCATTCGTGTTTAGTAACGAGTCCCAATGCCTCGCTTCGACCTGATCGCCTCTGATGCCGACGACACCCTCTGGCACAACGAGCGCCTTTTCGAGCATACTCAGGCCTGCCTGACCCCCGTGCTCGAAACCCTGGAATCCGGCAGCTAACGGTCCCCATTCGACTGCGCCGCTCGGCGCGTCCAAAGTTCTTAATTAATAACCCTTTGTGATCCTTAGTGATCCTTTCTTCCCTTTCGATAATTATATAAAAAGGGCGGATGGGGGTTACCCATCCGCCGGATTTCATCTACTGCTAAGCAGAGGAGAGAGTTGGTAGCGCCACCGTTCGTCGGTGGGACGTCTGGCCCGGACACAGCTGCCTGTCCCCGGCCAGGATTGGTTGCTACCCTGCCTTTCCTCCTACGGATGTCACTGGCAATACTTCTATCGCAACCTCCTTTCTGGATCATTGCGATCCGTCATCCTCATGATACAACGAAATTGTTTGGAATACATTAAAATTTGTCACGAATTCTGAAATTCCTTGTCCAGACAGTATACCGGCCGTCGGGTTTCCGTCGGTTTCACCGCCTGCGCAAGTGATACCTGCGACGCATGGCGCTTCGAAGTCCGTTGACGCATCCCAGGCGGCATGATAGAATGTCCCGCGCCGGGCGTGTAGCTCAATGGTAGAGCAGCGGCCTTTTAAGCCGTTGGTTGAGAGTTCGAGCCTCTCCACGCTCATAAGGTATTTATAGGGGGCTTTCATTTGCTTTTTGCCATATATGGTGGTCTTATTTGGGATTATCCAATCAAATTTTCGATAATCCTCTGGTTTTAATAGTGGTTATGTTTTTTCAATATGACGCAGATATATCACAACGTCTTCCTTTCCATTTGGCCTCCTTCGAAATAAAAAACTCTCGGTTTCCACCGAGAGTCATTGGAAAGGCATAATCTAGAATCCATCCGCCGGTATGCTCGGTGGTTGGTGAGGGCTGATGAGTGTTAGCGCACTTGTCAGCCCGATTTATTAATTACATTATAGAGTGATTATAAAATAATTCAAAATCCTTCTTCAAATTGCGGCGTTGACTTACCTCATCTAACGAATTGTTAATTGCCGCAAGCACATTTTTCAAAAATAACTGTAGGTTTATCAGGGTTTCCAATGCTATCCATCATCAAGCGAGGGGAAGATGTATTATTATTGTAAACATTGCCAAAGACTGCTACACAGCTGCCTTCATCGGGTGGCGAAGAGGCAGATGATGCCATAAGTACTACTAATCCTCTAGTTTGAGCGTAGATACTTGAAGCCGTATCAGTGTCAATAATTTCTGCTCTATTAGCAGGCATCATGTAAGCTTGCGGGTCAAAATAGACTTGCCAAGTGCTACGATTAAGTGAATTGTCCGTAACATACAATCTTCTTTCAATGCGGCCTGTGAAACAGGTATGTATTCCACCATATTGTGATACAGCATCCCAGGGATGACAATCAGGAAATCTTGCCGAACAAATCTGCTCTTCAGGCTTAGTTGGTTCATAAACATAGATAATTTGTGGAGTAGCAGTTTCAGTTGTACAAGCGGTAAAGAATACTGCTAACCATATGATAAGTAGGTTTCGCTTTTGCATAGCTACCCTCCCAATTTTTATGAACTATCCCTCGGAAAAGAATTATTGATAATATATTATAGGTTGATTTGCACAGTAATGCTTCCAGCTAACAACCCCTTCTTACGCCTGCACTCCTGTTTCGCGATTAAGCTCCTGCCACAAAATGTCATCCCATTGAACCGGTAATATGTCGTTATGAAAACGTTCATTTATATCTCGAGCGAGAAGTCCTTGAAGTAGACAATATGTTTGCTCATCGACCTGTTCAATCGTTGTGGTTCGGACAGGCGTTTCAGGATACTTGTGGGCAAGATATTTCATCATAGCCGTGTCCATAGCTCCGTGAAGGAACGGGACAATCCTAGCTGACAAATCGGATGATGGTTGAGAACAATAGTAGATGTATACTTTTAGTGCTACATCCAATACCTTTGCAGCCTGGCCAAACGATGCGCGTTGGCTCTGCTTGGTCTTCCCATTTTTTAGGGTTTTTTGTGCTGTACGGATTTCCTGACAGAACCAATAACAAAACCCTCTATGCATTTGCTCGTAATCATCAGCGGAAGAAATTGTAGGCAAGTCTGAGGTCAAATCCCAAAGCTGTCGAGCGATTCGTTCTTTCGAACTTTTAGCAAAGAGGCAAATCATGGCAGTAAACATTAGTGCCATGTCTAGAATATTGCTTTTCTTAACGTCCTCTGCAAGTTTTGTCATCGATACTTCTCCAACGACTAAATAAGGTTAAATGGCGGCTCGGCGTCACTTACGACAATTGGCAGATAATAGCCCGAGACAAACATTTCACTTCAAAGCTCAATAGGGATGACGATGTGAAACAATTTCCTCGGGCTGCATGCGAATTCAATCAGTTTCGTTGAGTCACGATATAACCGTGATGCTTAAGAACGGCTTCGCATACAGCTAGAAATTCGTGCATATCGAGGTCGTTCTTTGCATCGTTAGTTTGCCAACCGCAAATCTTGAAATCGGCCGGCCCCGTTCCATCACCTACATGGTCAATGGTTGGAAGCAAAGCGAACCCATGTTTGTAGTTTCGTCTATATTTCTTTGACTTATCATTGTCGTATTTGCTTATAAGTGACCAATCAAGTTTCTCGCCTGTATAAGCGTCGCAGCCGTCACTATCTAAGACTGCTGAATGAATGGCATTCCTGTACTCTTCGCCGATGGCTGTTTTGTTACCTCGTCGGCGGTCGCGTCTAACCTGTTCCGCTGCTTTACGGCGGAGCCAGTGCTCATATACCTCCTGAGTCACCTGGCTTGACAAGAAAGAGGGAAGTTGGTATTTTTTCTGCATAATAATCCAAGTATATTCACAATTAGCTAATCATCTCTATCTACGCACATGAGTTAAGAACAGATTATTTTCCAACCTCCTTTCGCTAAATATCGGCTTCATGAGCTTGATTATCAGCATTGAAGTACTTCTTACAGGCATTGCAACGATAATTCCCAGGCTTTGGACCATTTGCGACAATCGTAAACTTAGTTGTTGCTGTCGCAATGTATATCGTTTTCCCGATAATACCAACCCTTACATCTGCCGTGTCTTTTGAGCCACAATAGGGGCATGACGGAAGTGTAGCATTTTCGAAGAAAAATATTTCCTTTATAATGCCAGGGTGTTGGCTTTCCATATGGTTCAATTCTTCTATACTAACCTTTAGCATTTTGTTCCTTTTCGAATAAACTGCTTAGCGTTATAGATTAGATGCCCGCCAATAACGACTTTTATTGTAGTTACTATACTACAGGCCTGATTTCAATTCAAGACTAATGAATAGGCGGCCACTGCCTGGGATTTTCCGTCTTCCATCTTCCATTTGCCCAGGTTTTGATTTCTTCAATCCCCCACACCTCCCGAAGTAAATAGGCCAGCTTTTTCCCCCATCCTGCCAACTTAGGACGGTATCTCCCATCCTTGGTATCAGGCAGCAGTAACCGGGCTACCTCCAACCTTGCTAAATCATCCGTTTCCAGCCCGCTCTGCTGGCATAATTCATCGCCGGTTAAGTAGCCCTCATACGGGTCATAACCTTGCCACTCTCGAAGATAGCGCTCCATTGCCAGTCTCTCCAAATGGGGAGTGGTCTTTTCTTCCAGCATCGCCTTTATATCTTTCCAATCAATGCCTGGATAAACATCCTGCAATTCACCAGCTAAGGATTGGAAGAAGCTCCGATTGGAAGAGCCTTCCTGACGGCTCTGGTAGCTCAAACTATAGCAATGCCGTCATCCATTGTAAGATGTACCGATGTGAAAGGGGATTGTTCACCTAATCCGGCACTAGATATGCTACCGCTTGCCCTTTTTCATCATCCATGACCAAAACAAGGTGATACCCGGGGCGATAGGATGCGACGTCAATCACGCGCACACAATCAGCCAAGTCACTATCGACATCCACCCAGTTGCGCAAACAGCTAGGCGTATCATAGAAAAATTCCCGATTGAAAATAGTTTCTTCATCGTCAAGTGGAACAGCGACCGGGTAAATTTGCGCTTCCATCAAATCTTGGAAGAAGTGGGTTCCGAGCGATGGTTCTGGAGCAGGGCCAACTTCCTTACCGGCCAATTCCACCAGCGCGCCGGCATTGCAAATATCGGCATAGCCGACGAATACGCCCAAGTCGGTATTGGTGGCTCCCCAGCGACCTGGTCCAACGCAGATAAAGGTCTTCTTACCTAAGGCAGAGTTCAAGCGAGCGACAATTCTTGATAAGCCATTGCGGGCCGCCACAGAAGGGAGCGCAAAATAATTCTCAGCCGGTATGAAAATTACGTGACGAATTTCCGGCAGATAGCCCTGCGGCATAATAAAATGTGACGAAAAAATAATATCCTCACGTGCAAGATCTTTAGGTGAATGGACAGGCTGCGAAGCCAGCAAACTGCTCTGGGGACGGCACTGAAGGAGCGAGATCCTTATTTCTGGTCTCACGGCATCGGGGTCCACAACATGTACGGTAAATTCCACGTCGACCGCTGAATGAAAATGCTCTTCCAGCAGATGCAACATTCGGGAAAGTAAAGAGGGAAATGCCGTACGCTTGAGCAGGCTATCAAACGTGATGACAAGCCGGGGAATATCGGATTCCATCACCCGGCTGTACGGTGTAATTAAATAACCGTCCTGTTCTATCTGGGCTAAAAGACGCAGAGATTGATTTGAAGAATTGAGCACATCGTGCGCAGGGAGGGTCTTGAAGATATTTTCTTCCAGATCAATCACATCCACATATTGCTGCGAGTAGTAGCGAATGGCCTCGGGGGAGTCATTGGGTTGGAGAGTGGGGTGGCTCAGGGCGACCAGATGCGGGTAATCGTTTCCGACGCGCTCTACGGCGCGCGTCCCCAATCCCCAAACCAGGCGGGCGAACCCGTCTTCGCGGCGGATTTTCGGCGTCCATCGGTAGATGTTATGACTTAAGGCTACACCTGCTCCAAAGGGGAAAAAGTAACGGCCGCATTGTTCACCTTGAACGGTCTGAATGAGAATTGACATGCGCTCGTCATAATCCTGCAGGCCTCTACTGCGACGGTAGAGCAGAGCATCGGGCTTGAATGTACTTGCGTACGTACGAGCGATGGCATTGGTGAGGGCCTGGAGGTTTTCTTCAGGCGTACCCTGATTGGGACAGAAATGGCTATCGTATTTCCCGGCGAAGGAGGTACCAAAATTATCTTCCAATTGACTTGAAGAACGGACTATGATCGGATGCGGTCCGATTTTATTCAAGATGACTTTGAGCTCAGTCAGCACTTCGGGAGGAAATTCTCCTGCTTGGATTTCCTTATAAACCTGCGGATAATCAGCACGAATTTGATCTTCCGGCTTATACTTTTGGTCGTTCCAGTGCATCAGGCCATTCATCACCATAAAAACATACATCAGATCTGAGCCTAAGAAATACGATTCGGGAATGTAGACGCAGGCTTTAAGGTTGGGCTCGGCAATCTCGTTCAAGATGCGAGCAGCTAGGAGCATTCCAGCAGACTTACCTCCGATGGGTCCGAAACCAATTCGATGCCGGAAAATATCTGCCAAGTCTGCAACTGTAAACCAATGTTTCGCAATGTTAATGTAGTTTAGTTGGTCGCTGATGAGACGACGAATTAGGGTCACCTTTAATTCCGTAAGATGAGGCTCCAGTGCCTCTCGTTCTTCTGGAGGTGTATTTTCAATTGTGGCGGCATGTTCAAGCAGCCGGGATTCAGGCATGAGGTCCAAATCAAACGATTCAGGCAAGGCAAATTTGACCTGCACAGGTTTCATCGCTTTAGGGAGAACCTTTTTTGCCTGAGGCAATCGTCTCCAGACGAGAGTTCGAGCGTAGTGAGGGATTATTCACAAGCAGGCCAAGGCCGCGTCGTTCATCGATATCACGGTCATCCACCATCGTCACATTTAGGGTTAAACAGGCTGGAGATGTAAGAACACAGCCCAATTGGCGCAGATTTTCACGGAGGGCCGATTCCCACATTTTAGCCAGGGCGGCCAGAGCAGCGCTTTTCCGGTTGACCCAAACAATTAAGTTGATATCGTTATAATCCCTCAAAAGATCCATTCCCTCACTCTGAGAGGCAGACGACAAATCCAAAGTCTCATAGCGGTAAACTGCTTTGATTGTATTGTCCACCTGCCCGAAGTATTCGCCAATTTGCCTGACCAAATGATCTGTGATACAGCGGCAATGCTCGCAATGTCCATGAAGAACCGCCTGGCGCATTCGCCGAGCATCGCCGGCGAAATGCTCTTCGGCGCATTCAGCGACGGCCCGATCAACCATCTTGTTGGCCATAGCTGTATCTATTTGCACACTTGCCCTCACTTTTTTTCAGCGCAGTGACCCACTAGAAAGGTGGTGTCAATTACGCGTACCGCTACGTAATTGACACCACTATGATACAACCAAGTACCGTTACCGGCGTTTATTAGACGATGCCGTAAGCCATCATGGCATTGGCGACTTTGAGAAATCCAGCGATGTTAGCGCCCATGAGGTAATCACCAGGTTTGCCGTAGGCTGCCGACGCCTCCAAGGAAGCTTTGTGAATGCTGCGCATGATGCCATGCAGTCTCTCATCCACTTCTTGGCGTGTCCAGGAGAGGCGCATACTGTTCTGGCTCATCTCCAGGCCAGAGGTTGCCACGCCGCCAGCATTGGCGGCTTTGGCCGGGCCATACAGCACGTTGTTTTCCTGATAAATCTTAATGGCGTCCAGTGTAGAGGGCATGTTAGCGCCTTCCGAGATGCAATAACAGCCGTTCTTCACCAATGCCTGAGCGGTCACGCCATCAATCTCGTTCTCATGAGCAGAGGGGAAGGCCAAGTCTACCTTCAAGCCATGTTCTTTGATAACCTCCCACACGTTTTTGTCCGGATAGTAGACGACGTTCTTGAACGAATCGGCATATTCTTTGATCCGGCCCCTGCGCACTTCTTTCAAGTCTATAACGAATGCGAGTTTCTTGGCATCGATGCCTGCCTCGTCTACAATAGTGCCGTTGGAATCTGAAAGGGTGATGACTTTGCCACCCAATTGATTCACTTTCTCAATGGTGTACTGGGCAACGTTGCCCGAGCCGCTGACTGCCGACAACGTGCCTTTGATTTCCTTGCCTCTGGTTGTCATCATCTCAGCGGCGAAATAGACCGCGCCGTAGCCGGTCGCTTCAGGACGGATCAGGCTACCGCCATAATCCAATCCTTTGCCGGTCAGAGTGCAGCCGTTATTGTTGACGATCTTTTTATAGAAGCCCTGCAGGTAACCGATCTCGCGGCCTCCCACGCCAATGTCACCGGCGGGCACATCCGTATCTGGACCGATGTGTCGGAAGAGTTCCTGCATAAAGGCTTGGCAGAAGCGCATGACCTCGTTGTCAGACTTACCCTTGGGGTCGAAGTCTGATCCGCCCTTGCCGCCGCCCATGGGGAGGGTGGTCAACGCATTCTTGAAAACTTGCTCGAAGCCCAAGAATTTAATGATCCCCAGATTAACCGATGGGTGGAAACGCAGACCACCTTTATAGGGGCCGATAGCATTGCTGAACTGGACACGGAAACCGCGATTGACCTGCACTTCGCCCTTATCATCCACCCATGGGACGCGGAACATGATCACCCGATCTGGTACGACAATGCGGTGATATATTTTGGCCTTGACGTATTCGGGGTGTTTCACCACGGTGGGTTCCAGGGTGGTCAGAACTTCTTTAACCGCCTGATGAAACTCGGGTTGGCCAGCATCCTTCTCCTGCACGTAGGCGATGACTTCTTGTATGACAGACATAGTTTTCTCCTTGTTGGTGAACGTGGAAGATATCGCTCAATCGCATGCAACCAAAAACTGCATGTGATATTATTCACTATAACTATAGCAAAGTGAGCATAAAGAACGCATAAAAAGAATCACCTGATATATCAAAAATTCATAAAAAAGGCCTCTTCCAGTTTTTTCGTTGGAAGAGGGACAAAGTAGGAAAGAAAATCAAAGAAAACATAGATTCTGTTACCTATCCCCCGCTGAAGCTACTGATGACTCTAATCTCCGCCCTTTACCCTGCGCGGCTCTGTCAGAATAGCAACCGCTTTCTCTAAATCGGCGTTCATCAGCACTTGCAAGACTTGGCTGTCGGCCGAGGCAGGGATATCAATCACCCGGATGACATTGGCAAGGTCAGCGAAATCAGGCAGGATATCCGGCAAAATGTTCTTTCGAGATGTAATCGAGCTTTCATTGAATACAACATCAGGGTCATCGGGATAGAGGGGCAAATAGCGAATGGACGCTTCGACCATATCCAGAAAGAAGTGGGTTCCGAAAGACGGTTCGGGAATGTAGCCTTTTTTCCAGTGGGCAATTTCAATCAACATAGCAGTATTGTTAATGTCGGAATAGGTGACACTCACCCCTAGTTTAATATCACCGCGGCTACCCCAGCGGCCCGGGCCTATCAGGATGAACCGTCGTTTTGGCAAAATCTGATTCAGCCTGCCGATGGCACGGCCGACCGCTACCATAGTCTGATAATCAGCGATTTCGCTATATTTTTGCGGGTCCACATAGACAATATGGGTGATATCAGGCACATGTCCATTCGAAATATAACGATTGGCCGAGAAAACGATTTTTGCAGGCGAAATTTCGCTGGGGATTGGCGCTGGAGTGCCCTCCTCACTGTAACTCTGGGCACGGCATTGTAACAGGTAGAAATTCTTCCCATCATGGGCAAATTCGATGTCTACAGGATGGCACAAAGCCTCCTGTAGAATCTCCATAATAGTGCGTATTTGTTTGAGGAACGGCGAATGTGAGAGAAGGCCTTCAAATGTCACAATAAAATCGCCTTTCTGGAAATCCACACCTCGGGCGTTGGCTTGCTGGATATAATCCTGATTGACGAATGATATCAATTGGTTGATCAGCGGATATTCACGGCCACATTCCTTAAGCAGCGAGTGAATACCGACGGTTTCAAATGTTCTGGCGTCTAAATTGATTAGATCTATTTTCTTGGGTGAATAGCGGATCAGTTCCTCAGACGTGGCATTAACCCGTAACCTGGGCTGGCCCGGCGAAACCAGAACCGGATAATCATCACTCAAGCGATCTACCGCTCGCGTCCCTAATCCAGGCACGAGGCGGACAAGGCCATCCTCGCGCTGGATGCGGCTCGACCAGCGAAATTCGTTATTGCTAAAAGCAACCCCAGCAAAAGCCGGCAGCCAATAATGGCCAACCTGTTTACCAACCACCTCTTGAATCATGATACCCATCTCTTCGTGATGTTCGACCAGACCATGCTCAAAACGGTACTCGATCGGGTCAGGACCAAATAAGGAGGCATAGACCTCAGTGATGGCGTCCTTCAGGGCGACCAAGCGCTCCTCTTTCGTCCCCTTGTTGGCAATGAACAGGCTCTTATATTTGCCGGCGAAAGCCATGCCAACCTGGTCTTCCAGCAGGCTGGAACTGCGCACAATCAACGGAACATCCCCAAAAAAATCCAGAGCCTGTGAAAGACCCTTGGTGATCTCCGGAGGCAATGGCGAATTCTTGAAAAGATGTACGATATATGGATATTCCTGGCGAACCTGGCTTAAATCTTTGAATCTTTGCTCGATGATATCCTCTAGGTTGTTGTAATTCATAAAATAGAATACCGTATCCGAGGTGATGTACCAGGTTTTGGGAAACCGGACGTTCTGAATTAATTCTTTATTGCGGGACGAGCGTTTCAAAATCTGTTCGGCCAGGAATAACCCGGCGCTTTTGCCGCCCAGTTTGCCGCGGCTGTCAACCGGGTAAATGACGCGATGCATGAAATCATTGATGTCATCAATGTCAATGTATTTCTTGGCGATTGTAATAAAGTTGGGCTGGTCGCTCAGAATACGCCGGATGATGGCGGCGCGGAACCAACTTTCTCGCGGCGGTGTGAGTCCAATACCCTGCTCGGTCAGCAGATGATAACGCTCTACAGCTAAACTAATTTCGGCTAGCAACGAGCCGGGGTTGACCAATGTATTCACCAGGAAACCAGAACGTTCCTCTTTGATCCATTTCTGGATGTTGTCCAGAATCTCGTCGCGGGAAAGGTGACGGCTGGCAATCGCAAAAACTTCATCACTGGCGATGAGGGCATTTCCGACAGTCTGCTGCTGATAGGGGCGGTTCTCGTACGAACCCTGCTCCCGCCTGTAAGCTGGCCCGAAGCGCTCCCGCAACTGCGTGGCCTCCTTGACATCCTTCCAGTCGAGATAACTAATCATCTTTCTGGCAATCCGCATAAGCAAACCAGGATCCGTTCGCTTGAGCAGGTCGAGAATAACCTCCCCCTCGCCCTTGCGTTCCCCCTCGGTCTTCTGTTGTTCCTGGAACACATGCCGGAGCTCTTGGTGCAGGATATAAAAACCAAATTGGTCTGCAATGGTATTGATGAGTTTACGCTCTTCCTTTAGAAACGGCCCTTCGTCTGATAACGGCTTTTCTTCAGTGTAACAAACAATGATCTGACCCACTGTGTTATTCTGGACAGTGATGTCTGCGGCCTGGATCCAGGGAGTTTCTTTATAACCGGGCGTTTTGTAGGTGGCCTCCCCATAAGTTATTTGTGCCTGGCAAACATCAGGATACTGCCAGCCAGGAGGCAGAACTTCGACCATACCCTGGCAGACTTCATCAACAGATAGATTCGGGGTCCCAAGCAATTCCTGGATTTTATAAAGAGTGTTCAATTCCTTGGCCCGCTCACGTAAGTCATGTATCAAGGCCTCTACGGGTTGAGAATATTCGCTCATCTTTGCTCCTTACGATTTGTAGATTACGCCTCGGCTATTCCGTCCATCCACCTTTATTTTTAAGGAAGCCGATAGGTGAACATGCCGGAGAAACTCCGTCTCCATTACAACCTCTTGCCTCTTCAGCCAGTCCCAATCAAGTTGATGCGAGCTTGAAAAAGGCAGGGTGAAATACTTGATGCCGAGATTGACGACGTTGTGGAAATAATGTGAACCCTGGCTCAGTTCTATCCGGGCATTCTCGCGCGTAGCCTCAACGATAACTTTCGCACCGCAGACCTGCCCCCATGTTGTCGGGAGTCCCAACCAGGGATCAGTAGTACCGAGGCGACCAAAGACGATGAGCAAATAGGGTTGATTGTTGGCGAGTAATTTGCTGTTGAACTGCTCCAACTCGGGGACGATCGCCTTGGTATGTCCCAGTTCAAAATTCTCTGGATTGACATATACAATGTCTTTTATCGTATCCAAGTAACCATTGCCCAGCACGCTCTCCGAGGCGACCAAAACATTCTCGCCGGTCAACTCTTCCATTGCCAGCTGCACGTCTTCCCCAGGCACAACCATCGGGCGTACCTGCAAAAAGCCAAAGCGATGCGGGTTGAAAGTCATTGCAAATTCGATTTCCACCGACGCGCCGACAGCCTGCTCGCATACTTTGAGAACTTTGATAACCAAGTCGTTGAATGGTACATCATTCAACGCCAAGAGCGGGGCAAAGGTTAAAGCGCGTGGCCCCGGGAATCCGGTCCCGATAGAGAGGCGCCCTGAATACTGGTTGTAGGTCGAGGCCAGATAGTGCAGTGAATCGTCTCGCTCAGCGGCAGTTAAGTTTTCGAGTAATAGGTATTCGGTCTCTGCCGTTGGATCATATTTGAGCGGTTCGCCCATGTCCACTACCCAGAACTCCGTCTGGGTCTCGTTGAGCAAATTCTCAACCGAGCCGAAAGGCGGTTCCACTTGGGGATAAACCGGCGAATACGTCCATGAGACGCCGCCGTCAACGATGGTTTTGCCCAGGCCAAGTGCCAGATTAACTACTCCATCCTCAGGCCGGGCCGGTTTCAGAGGGTAGTAATTATAGGAACGTGCCACGCCGGCGAGTTCAGGATAGAAAAGTTTATGATAGCGCTTGCCAACCATTTCCTGGATGATAACAGCCATTTTTTCGGCCTCGATGCGGCGACCAGTGGCTTTGCAGTAATCCTTGGCAGTGCGGAAATAGGTGGAGGCATAAACGAACTTGACTGCTTCGACCAATTGGCGAAAACGTATATCCGGGTCAAATTCGCTATTGGGAATCATCTTTGTCGAATAGACGCCCGCGAATGGGGCTCGCAAGGCGTCTTCCAGCAGGCTCGAGGAACGGATGGCGAGGGGGGTATGCACCTGCTCGACGATTGCACGAAGATCACCAAGAACTTCAAAGGGCAGGTCAGCTTTCTGGAAGGCATGGGCAATACGGTCGTCCGGCAGATCGGAGAAGGCGATGTCGCTGAGATCATTGCCAGCCATGAAAGCGTCGAACACTCCTGTGCAAAGGACGGCCATGGCGGGAATGTTCACTGTAATGTCCGGGAAATCAGCGGATTTCAATCCGTCGTGGAGTGCCTCGCGTATCGAGGCCAGTCCATTTGCCTTGCCACCCAACTCTCCTTGCCCAATCCAGCTAAGTGGAGTTTCCGGGTCCAGGAAATTCCGGTTGAATTTGATGATGGTTGGATGAGAAGGTTCCTGGCTTGCCTTGTCCATGGCACCGTTTTTCCGAAAGTTTGATGTTACTACACCCAGCCTCGCTCGCGACAGGCCTGGGCCACGCGATCTATTGCAATAGCATAAGCAGCCTCGCGTAAATTCATATCGTTCTTATTGGCAAAATCCTTCAGGCTGAGATAGGCCGATGTCATTTGGACATCCATTTTGCCAAGAACCTCATCTCTCTTCCAGTAATAATTCATGTTACCTTGCACTTGTTCGAAATAATCACAGATAACACCGCCGGCATTTGCTAATAAATCAGGGATGATCAGGATACCACGCTCGTTGATGACCTCATCGGCTTCTGGATTGGTCGGGCCGTTTGCGCCCTCGGCTAGGATCTTTACCCGTTTGTTGATCCTTTTTACATTTTCGGCTGTGATCTGGTTCTCAAGAGCTGCTGGCAGGAGGATATCCACGTCTTGCTCCAGCCAGGCCTCGCCAGACAGGCACTCATAGCCTAATTCTTCTGCCTTGGCACGGTCAATCTCGCCGAACGAATTGGTAGCAGGCAGCAACTCATCCAGACTGACGCCGCTTTTCTTGCGGAAAGCATAGCTGGTTTTGTCTTTTTGGTCCCAGCAAGAAATACAGACGACAGTCCCGCCTATGCGCTGGTAAAGACGAATGGCATCCTGCGCTACCCGTCCAAATCCCTGCATGCTGGCTGTAGTAGTTTCAGGTTTCAGGCCCAAGTCTTTGAGTGCCTCTCGGACGGTAATAATGAGGCCATAGCCCGAAGACTCAACCCTTCCAAGAGAGCCGCCCAGACCGACCGGTTTGCCAGTGATAAAACCCGGGCTTCGTGAGCCGAGGATGGTCTCGTACTCATCTAGCATCCACAGCATATGCTGGGATCCAGTCATCAGGTCTGTCGCGGCTACATCCCACTCTGGACCGATATTGCGGAAAATTTGCCGTACCCAGCCGCGGCAGATCCGCTCCTGCTCCGACAAGCTTAAATCATGCGGATCGCAGATAACCCCGCCCATACTGCCTCCGAGCGGGAGGTCGGCCACTGCGCATTTCCAGGTCATCCACATCGCTAAGGCACGGATGGTGTCTATCGTCTCCAGGGGATGGAAACGGATGCCACCTTTTCCCGGCCCACGCGCGTCGTTGTGTTGAACGCGGAAGCCTCGAAAGATTTGCATCTCGCCATTGTCCATGCGCACGGGGATGCTAAAGTGGTATTCGCGTATAGGCACGCGCAGCAGGTCGCGGGTTGGACGGTCGAGGCCGAGCGCCTCAGCCGCATGGTCAAACTGTCTTTGGGCAACTTCAAAGATGTTGAAAGTCTTTTCGTTCATAGTACGTCATTCTTTTTCTGGTATGGCTAACATATATCCCACGCCCTGCGCATTGATGAGCATTTTTGGATTGGCCGGGTCAACCTCCAGCTTTTTGCGCAGCTGGTGGATGTACGAGCGCAGGTAATCCACATCGTTACGGTACTCCACTCCCCAAATGGAGGTAAGCAAATGCTCATGAAACAGGACCTGGTTACGGTGCATGGCAAGCTCATGCAAGAGATTGAATTCGGTGGCTGTGAGATGGATCTCGCGCCCGGCGATAACCACACGGCGGCGGGCCAGATCAATGACCATATCGCCGCACACGATCTTCGCCCCCGCAGGGACAGGCGCTGCGCCCTGCGATCGCTTCAACACGGCCCGTACCCGTGCCAGCAGTTCCTTTGCATTGAACGGCTTGGTAATGTAATCGTCCGCACCAGCCGCAAAGCCCGCCAGCATATCTGTCTCGGTCACTTTGGCCGTAAGCACGATAATGGGTACTTCCGAAAATTCTCGCACCCGCTGGGCGACTTGGTAGCCGTCCATATCCTCTCTGAGGATAATATCCAATAAAATCAAATCCGGCTGCTCCACTGCCATCGTTTTAATGGCATCCTCACCATTGGAACTGACCAGCACTTCGTAACCGGCAGCAGCCAATATCTCCCGAACGAGGCGGACCAAGCGCGGATCGTCGTCAACAACTAAGATGTGGGGTTTTTTCACGGGATCACCCTATTTCATCGGTTGCGAATCGAACCTTGAACTCGTTCGTAATGGGGCCGGCGTATTGCGGGGCAGCGAAAAGTAAACCGTCGTTCCTTCACCGACCTTGCTCTCAATCCAAATCCGTCCGCCATGTGCTTCGATGATGGTGCGTGCTAGCAGCAACCCCAGGCCGGTGCCAGGCACGTGCAGACTGGCTGGCGATTGCACGCGGAAGTATTTCTCGAAAAGCGGAATAAGGTTTTCCGGCGAGATGCCAATGCCTTGGTCGGCCACGCTGATTACCACGTCTGTCGGACGAGTCTCACCTTTGATGACGATCAAGCCGCCCTCAGGTGAATATTTGACCGCGTTGTCAATGATGTTACGGAACACTTGCCTGATCCAACGTGGGTCAGCCTCCACAATAGGAAAATCCGGTGGAAAGTCCACCACTGGTGTATGGATCTTATCGCGTTGTTGGATTTCGGTTGCCAGGTCGCGAGCAATGTGCGGCAGGCGCATGGGCTGACGCTCCATCTCCAAACGCTCGACCTCGATGAGTGACGAGTCCAGCATGTCTTTAAGCATCCCCTCCATGTCATCGCAAGCCTCTTCAATCAAGTGTAGAAGCTCTTTGTGCTTTTCGTCGCTCCACTGCAATTCGTCCATTAAAAGTGCAGTGGAATACCCCTTGATAGTCGAGAGCGGCATGCGCAATTCATGAGAAAGAGTCGCCATCACTTCAGAACGCATTCTTTCGACCTGATGTATGTCGCGCACGTTGTCGGCTTTCGTTTTCAACCGCTCTCGATCTATGGCCAAGGCCACCAAATCTGCCAGTGTATGCAAGAAGGCCAGATTATCTTCGTTGAACTGCTTGTTGTGATCAAGTGTTTCAAGGACAAGTACGCCGAACTTCCGTTCCCCCACCATTATTGGAACAGCAACAGCGCAATGTGGCATCTTTTCAGTGCCGAGGGAGCGCATCATCACCTGACGGTTGGAAGGATGCATGTCGGCCATGGCTTGCTCAACTTCTTTAGCCGTGCGAAGCAAACGCGGCCGGGCTTCGTCATAAACCTTGCCAGTGATGGATTCACCAGAGCGAAGTTCTATATCTTTCAATATCTCGATGTTATAGCCTATAGCTGCGGCCGGGCGAAACAAACCCGCTGATTGATCCCACAGCATGATGGCACCGACGTCCGCAGGTTCGAGAACATTGACGATTGTCTTCATCACGGCCTCGAGCAATTCCGACAATCCAAACGGCGAAGCCAGTGCTTTGGCGACCTCCGTCAGGGAGTGCAGCTCATCAGCCAAATGCTCAGTATAGGATTGAGTTGGATTAGTCATCAAATCACAATCTTGAAAGCCAAGGCAGGATTATTATATCCGAATTGCTTTCTTATGCTCACGCATCTTCCTCCCAACATAACGGCTTTCAGGCGATCCGCCTCAACCGGCCGGGTGTAAAATATCGCTAAACCATCTCAAGTTGGAAATATGACCAAGATCCTAAACGAGACCCGCCAGTCCGGCGGGCTGTGGTCCACAGGGACGGGCGGGAGCAATTCTTTTCCCATTGCCATCCCGGCCGGCGAAGTATTCCGCAGTTGCCGGGTGACTGTGCTGTCGGCCAATCCCTGGTCGGACGCGAGCATCACCTCCCAGCCAAATCCCGGCCAGAATGGGAGCGCCAGTCTGGCCGTGAAATGGAAATGCAGCCGGCTGGCGGGCGTCCGCTACCAGGTCGAGGCCTTTTCCTGCCCGCCGGCGGCACAGTCGTTGACCGGCAAACTTTCCGTGACAAGCCAGTTGACCGGTTTCCTGCCCAGCCGGGACGGCTTCCACTTCGACAACCGTTTCCCGGCGGTTCCGGACCGGATCATCAAGACCCCCTTCGGGGATCTGCCGATCGGGAATGCCGCCAACGGTCTGTGCGGCGGGATGGTCTACGCCGCCCTGGATTACTTCAATGCCCGGAAACCCATCCCTCCTGCCACGGATCCGCCCTCTTCGGGCAGCCTGTTCGATACCCTCGTCAACCGGCTGATTGACAGCTTTGACCTGCCGACCGGCATTCTTAAATACATTGAATGGATGAATCCGAACTATCCCGACCGCCAGACCTTCTTCGCCAAGCTGTTCGGTGGGCCAAACGGCCGGCCCTGGTGCATGATCCGGCAGGAGTGGCCGGTCATCAAAGCCAAGCTGGACGCCGGCCAGGCCTGCCCGCTTGGGCTGGTGCGCATCCTGTCAAAGGAGCTGAAGGAGCTGGGCGAGAACCACCAGGTCATGGCATATGGTTACGACCTGAACGGTACCGACCTGACACTCTACATCTACGACCCCAACTATCACAACAATGACGAAATTAACATGCAGCTGAGCACTGCCGACCCGCAGCATGCCACGCCGGTCACGTATTCGACCGGGGAGGCGGTCTATTGCTTCTTCCACACTAATTATGCCTTTATTCTGCCGCCGACGTGACCCCCTGGTTTGTGTCACGGAAAGGCCTCGAAGGACCGGCACACCATTCCAATAAATTTACCAGTTGATCGTTAAGTTTATTGGATTTAAATCTGAATTGGTTAAACGCCATGGCCACGACCAGGTCTATTACTGGCGCATCCAGTAGTGGAAGGCAGATGATCATGCCCTATGGATTCATTCTCAGACTGAGGCATTAAGTATTTATTGGTAATGGAGTTGGAGTTTATGGGGATATACTGGTAATAGATTGGGGATTGCTATATACTTATTTATTGGCCGAATATTAGAGTGGTTATTAATGACTGAAGGTAAAGCAATATTTTTAGAGACCTTACTCTCCGACTTGGAAAGGAGTAATAATTGAGATATGGATGGGTCTACTATTCAAACGGGTATTCAATACATAAAATCAGGCGATAAGGCCAGAGCACAAATTATTTTTAAGGATTTGGTGAATCAAGAACCAAACAACGAAATTGCTTGGTTGTGGTTCGCTTTTAGTGTAGATAGAATAGAAGAGAGAAGAGAATGTTTATACAAAGTACTCGAAATCAACCCCAAAAACGCTAATGTTCAAAAGGTATTAGCTGAACTGGAACTCCAATCAGTATCATCAGAAAGCAACCCAGATCATATAGCTAGTACTGGCTTAAAATGTCCGTCTTGTGGAAGTGCGCTGGGAAGGCCTGACCACACAGGATTAGTTCAGTGTGGATATTGTGGAACTACAATCAATTACAAACCGCCTGTTGAAAAAGTCGAAGGTAAAAATATAGAACGGTATTCTGAATTATGTCAAGCAGCATTGGATGAAAAAAATTACGATAAATCAATACAATATGCAAATAAAATTCTGGAAATTAACCCTGAAAATGTTGATGCTTGGATAAATAAAGCCTATGCAACATATTGGCTTACCACACAGGCTAATAATCGCTTCGATGAGGCAATGGGATATTTGGTTAAGGCTGAAAATATAGATAGGGACAATCCAAAAATTAAAACAACCAGAGATTGGCTAATAGATAGTCGATACAATTGGTATGTATATTGTGGAAATATTGCGGATGCCCAAGTTGGAAAAATTATTGAAAAATATTCATTATCTTATGATGCCCTGGACGGTCATACGGAAGCTAAAAAACAGTGCCAAAAATATGTAATTCAATCAATGAATTATTATATGCTCGCCTCAAAATGCAAACCAAATGAATACAATTTGTTAATTAAGATCAGGGATGTGGCAAAATTTGGAAATTGGATAACATGGAGTGACGAGGTTAGAAATAGAATTGCAAATATTCAAAAAGTGGAACAGATTCAACAAGCCGTTAACCTACGTAACCAATTACAAATTCAATTACATGAAGCCGAAACAAAATTAGCAAAACTTAAAAAGAAAAATAGATTGTTTAAGGGAATGAAAATCGCCAGTACGATAAACGATATAGCCTCTCGTAAAAAGCAAATTGCTTTATGTGAAAAGAAAATTAATTTATTACGACAAAAGATGGTTGAATAGACATCGCAGCAAGATTCTTGGTAATTTTATTACCAAATCTGTTCGGCGTGGGCCTCCTAACTTAAACCCAGTTCTGCCTGCCCCCAGACTATGGGGGTCGGGTGACCCCGCAGAGTTCCAATCCATGCCTCCGGGGGAGGCGACCCGCCTGGCTGGTCCTGGTCTGTCAGCCAAAATTGTTCCACCCCTCCCAAGTGCCCCCTTGACAAATTAGAATAAACGTTCTGGTATTATTGCAGACGTGATCAGTCTCTCACACCCAGCCGTGCCCGGCTCTTGGAATGGAATTCCTGACCCGTGAAACTTGACACATGCTACCCATACCTGACATCCTCTCCTCCGTCTCTATCCGCCCTGCTTCAGAAAAATGTTCCTGCGAAAGGAACATTATTTTTTATTATATGGGCAGGGCGCGTTGCTTCGCCGCCTTCCAGGATTCACTCTTGACAGCCTCCGCGAATATGGGTATCATCGACACAGCTCCACTTGATATATCAACATATCAACCTGGCCCAGTCCTCCATGTCTGCCGCCCCCTTCCCAACCCGCTCCCCGCTTTATTTCCGCATCCAGCAAGGCATTCTGGAACAGATCCAGGCCGGCCGCCTGCTCCCCGGCGCTCAACTGCCTTCCGAAGCCGACCTGGCTCGCCAGTACCAGGTCAGCCGCATCACCGCCAAGCGCGCCCTCGACGAGCTCGTCCGCCAAGGCCGCGCCTTCCGCCAGCAGGGCCGCGGCACCTTCGTCGCCCAGGCTCGTATCCGCGATATTTCCGGCTTCCGCAGCTTCAGCGAAGACATCCGCGCCCGAGGCTTCACCCCCAGTTCACAGGTCCTGGATTTCCGCGCAGTGCTGCCGGAGGCTCCCATCCTCCAGCGTCTACACATTCCCGAGGGTGAACACGTTTTCCTTCTCAAGCGCCTGCGTCTGGCTGATCAGGCCCCGGTCGCGGTCGAGACAGCTTACCTGCCCTGTCGCACCTGTCCCGGCCTGCTCCAGGAGGACCTGGCCGTCGGATCGCTTTACACCATCCTGGCCGAAAAATACAACCGTGTGCCCACCTGGGCGGACGCCGAGATCGAGGCCTGCGTGACGACCAGGGAGCAGGCCCGCCTGCTTAATTTGAAAGCCGGAACGCCGGTCCTCGTGGCCCATCGGGTGACCTACGCCGCCGACTACGAAGCCATTGAGACAGTCAATTCAGTCTATCGCGGTGACCGTTTCACCTTTTACACCGGTCGCCAGTTTATTGGATGAGGCTTGCAGGCATGGATCTCCTTGCATTGAAGAACCAACTGCACGCAGGTTTGATCGTCTCGTGCCAGGCTTTGCCGGGTGAACCGCTCTTCGGCGCCGGGATGATGGCTGCCATGGCGCGTGCAGCCGTCTCTGCTGGTGCGGTTGCCATCCGCGCCAACGGGCCGGAGGACATCGCCGCCATCCGTGCCGAAGTGTCTGTACCGATCATCGGAATTTACAAGGTCGACGTGCCCGGTTTCGAGGTGCGTATCACCCCGACCCTTGAACATGCCCTCCAGGTCGCCGGGGCCGGCGCGGACCTGATTGCCCTGGATGCCACCCGGCGTCCGCGCCCGCAGAGCAGTCTGAATGAGTTGATCGAGCAGGTCCACCGCCGCACCGGGCTCCCAGTGCTCGCGGATGTTTCCACCCTGCAGGAAGGTCTGGCTGCCGCCGCGTGCGCTGCGGAGTTCGTTGCCACCACCCTCTCCGGTTATACCGATTACAGCCCCGCACAGCCTGCCTGCTCTCCGGACTTCAGCCTGCTCGAACAATTGGTGACCGCCCTTGGGCCGCAGGGCATCCCGGTCATCGCTGAAGGACGCATTGCCACGCCTGAACAGGCCGCGCATGCACTGGCTCTCGGCGCGCATGCCGTAGTGGTCGGCAGCGCCATCACCCGACCGCAATGCATCACCGCCGCTTTTGTGGAGGCGATCAGGAAAGCCGGTATAGCATGACTACGCTGGCTTGTTTGCCGCTCGATGACCGCCCGGTCAACTATGACTACCCGCGCGAGCTTGCCGCTCTGGCCGGCTTCGAGATCGAGCTGCCGCCGCGTGAATGGTTGGGCAACCCCTGGCGTCCGAGCCGGCACGCCGAATTGGTGGATTGGCTTGAAAAAGTTGCTGCGCGCGCAGATGTCCTGCTGGTGGCGCTCGACACGCTCGGTTATGGCGGCTTGATCCCATCGCGTACCTCCAGCGAAAGCGCCGAAAAGGTGCTTGAGCGCCTCTCCATCGTGAAAAGGATGAAAGCTCGCCAACCGGATCTGCTCATCTTGGCCTTTAGCGTGATCTTGCGCATAAGCCGCGCCAACTCCGCCGAAGAGGAAAAGGCCTACTGGGCGGAATACGGCAGCCGCATGTTCCGTCTTTCATACCTGGAACACAAATCCGGGCTGGGTGAAGCGAATGAGGTTGAGATTGCTGAGCGCGGCGCGTTGCGGGCGCAGATCCCTGATCCGGTCTATGACGATTACCTGCAGGGGCGTAAACGCAACCACGCCGTCAACCGGGCCATGCTCGACTGGCTGGCGGAGGGTGTCTTCGACTACCTGCTCCTGCCGCAGGACGATACCGCCGATTACGGCTGGAACATTGCCGAGGCCCGCTCGCTGCAGAGCACCATCCGCCTGCGTGGCTTGAGCGACCGGGCGATCACCTATCCGGGTGCGGATGAAACCGGCAACCTGCTGCTGGCGCGCTTCGCCTGCCGGCAGGCGGGGTTTGCACCGCGTGTCTGGCCGCGCTACTCCAGCCAGGCCTCCTCCCAGGTCATCACCGCCTACGAAGACCGCCCCATGCACGAGCTGCTCAAGGCGCACCTTGCACCGCTGGGTGGCAGCCTCGCTGGGTCGCCGGAACAGGCCGACCTGGTATTGTTTGTCAACGCCCCGGCTGAATCCCAAGGCGCGGCCGACCTGCAGGTGTTGATCGCCCATGAATTGTCTGCGCCAGTGCCGCACCTGTACCTGCGGTACTGGCGCAGGCAGGCACAGGTGGACGATCCCTCTTTCCAGGTTTCCATTGTCAAAGACGACATCTACCGGCTCACCCGGCGCGAGATGACCTCCCCCCGCCGCAGCGTGGAGGAATTCGTCCGTGCGCTGCAGGCGGCGCTGGAGGCCGGGCTCCCGGTGGCGCTGGCCGATGTGGCCTTTGTCAATGGCGCGGATCTTTTCCTTGGCCGGCAATTAATACAGACTGGTTTGGCTCCCCGCCTTTTGGCCTATGCCGGCTGGAACACCGCCGGGAATACCCTTGGCACCGTGCTGGCGCATGCGGTCCTGTCTATCCTGATGCAGCGTGGCGCTCCCACCCCCCAGCAGCAGGCCGCCCATGTGGCTTTTCTCTTCCGGCGTTATCTGGACGATTACTTTTACCAGGCCCTCGAGCGCACCCTTCTTGTATACGAGGATCTGCCTGCCTTCGGCCTGGCTCCTACGATGGAGCGCCTGCCGGCGGATAAATTGGAGGCGGTCGAGGCGCGCCTGCGGGCACGTCTTTCCGCTGCAGCCGGGGAATTGCGCGACCGTTTCGTGCACGCCGGCTTGGTTCGCGACGTGCTCATCAGCAATATAGCCCTGCCCTGGCAGCGTTTGTTCGAGGCCTGTTTCGATGTTCAAGTGGAGCTCCCATGACCCTTTCCCCAGTTTCGTTATATGGTAATTACTTCGTCAGGAACGAGCAGCCTTTCCTGCCGATCGGCGCCCACTGGGTACCCGCCAGGACCGGCCTGGGTTGGCCGGTGGACTGGGACGAAGCCGGCCTGGAGGCGGATTTCGCCAAGATGGCCGACCTGGGATTCAACACTGTACGTTTCGACCTGTTCTGGGCATGGTTCGAACCCCGCCCGGGAGACTATAACCCGGAGGCCTTCCGCCAATTGGATGTCTTTATCCGTCTGGCGCACCAGTATGACATTTACCTGCATCCCGCCCTGTTCATTGGCGGCGAGGTTGGGGAGGCTTTCTGGGACCTGCCTTGGCGGCAAGGCCGACATCCGCATGCCGACCCGGAGATGCTGCGCCTGCAGACCGATCACGCCGCCGAGTTTGCCCGCCGGTACCAGGTCGAACCGGCCATTCTGGCCTGGGATCTGACCGATGAGCCGCCCTTCTGGATTGTCGCCGACCGCACCACGGATGCCATGGCGATCAACTGGACGCGCCTGGTCGCCGGAGCCCTGCGGCGCTACGACCCCGGTCGCCTGCTGTGCGTGGGCACCAGCATGGAGGATATGGCCCACGGGCCCTTCCGCCCGGACAACCTAGCCGACGAGATGGACTTTTTCTCCGTGCACCCGTATTCAATCTACACCCCGGACCGCTTCCCCGATCCGATGCTCTCTGAGCGTGGCACGTATGCCGGCGCGTTCGAGACGACGCTTTCGCGAGGTGCCGGACGCCCGGTGATGATCCATGAGTTTGGTGCCTCCTCGGCCCAGTACGACCCGGAACGCATCGCCGCCTTCGACCGTGTGACACTCTACTCCGGCCTGGCTGCCGGCGCCTGCGGTTTCCTGCCCTGGTGCTACACCGACGCGGCGCCTGAACTGTACCGGTGCGCTCCCTACCTGCGCGCCCCGCATGAGACCCAATTTGGCCTGACGACTTGGGACCGCCAGGACCGCCCGCGCGGCCGAGTGCTGCGGGAATTCAGCAACCTGCTCAGCCAATTGGACTTCAGCGGTTTGCAGCCAGCCCCAGGAGAGGCGGCCCTGATCGTCCCGCACGAATGGGCCAAGCCGCATGGGGACATGTCGCGTGCCGGACTATCCGGACCATCAGCTTTGCCATACACCTCCACCCAGGAGGTCTCCGAGACCGGGGATGCCAACCTCTGGCTGACGCGCAGCCTGCTCAACACCTTCATCCTGGCGCGCCGGGCCGGCTGGAAGGTGGACATGCCGCGCGAATATGCGGACTGGCAGGCTCATCTGCTTCTACTGTTGCCCTCCCCATTGACCAGCACCGAGCACAACCTGGCCCACGTCCATACTGCCTTCTGGGAGGCGGCGCGGGCGTTCGTTGACCAGGGCGGTACGCTGTACGCCTCCTTGTGTGCGGATGCCGCCATTCCCGGGATGGCTGACCTGTTCGGGGCCCGCCTCTCCGACCATGCCCTGGCAGAAGAAGTCCTCCTGAAGCTGGTTGTACCCTTTGGCAGCCTAGCTGCTGGTACCGAGTTCCGCTTCCGGGCGGATCCCTCAAGCGTTAAATTCTGGCCCGCCACCCTGGATGTAACCACCGGCACGGTCATCGCATTGGACGGGGCCGGTCGGCCGGCGCTTGTGTCGAACGTGCGCGGCCGGGGGAAAACATTGTTGAGCGCCTATCCGCTGGAGAGCTATCTTGCCGTCTTCCCGGCGGCCTTCGAAGGACTGGAAAGCACATACCGGCTATACCGCGCCCTAGCGGAATGGGCCGGGATTCAGCCGATGTTTTCCACAAATATTCCCGGTATAGAAGTCGCCGGATTGGTGGCCAGCGGGCGCGGCTATGCCGTTCTGGCCAACCACCAACCCGAACAAAAGCAAGTCAATGTCGTCTCGAATTTATCCCTGAAGGAGGTGGATCAGATCACCAGTCATGGCAGGCAACCCTTATCTCTCCAGGATCACGCCTGGCGGATGGACATACCCGCTTACGACGGCGCGATCGTGGAATGGAAATTGTGATTGGACACAGTTCAGTTCAATGAAGAAGGAGAAGCATATGCAAAAGACGTTCCGTTCCATTTTGATCGTTGGTTTATCCCTGATGCTGGCCCTGACGGCGTGCGGGGGCAAGACTGCAGCCAACCAGAAAGTCACCATAACCCTCTGGGATTACTACGGCGAGGCCACGCCGCTCAAACCACTGGTTGCACCATTTATGGCGGCCAATCCTGACATCACTATTGATTACCAGGCCTTGGATTGGGACACGACCAACCAGAAGCTGGATGTCGTGCTGACCGGCGGGACACCTCCCGATGTGGTCACCATTGACATGACTTGGCTGCCGAAGCTGGCTGCCCTGGGTGCATTCACCGATCTCAAGGCCCTCTCAGGTGGCAAGCTCAACGGCGTCTCCTGGGCAGACTCCTACACACCCGGCGGTCTGGAAGCCATCACCTATAACAATAAAATCGTGGCGGCCCTGTATGATTTTGATACGTATGCCCTGTATTACCGGGCGGACCTGTTCCAGCAGAAGAACCTGCAGGTTCCCAAGACCTGGGATGAGTTGCTGGCGGTCGCTAAGCAGTTGCACGAAGGCGATAAATATTATTACGAATTTGATGCGGATACCTTCCACGGTTCGCAATGGATCTACGAGAACGGCGGATCCCTGATGAGCGCGGATAACAAGACAGTCGTCTTCAACTCACCTGAGGCCGTGCAGGGAATCGAGGCCTATGCCGGGCTGTTGAAAGCCGGTGTGGCCATCAACTGGACCACCGACCAGGGGGAACGCATCCAGGGTGTCAAGGATGGTCGCATCGCCATGTTCTCGGATGGTCCCTATTACATGGGCATTATGAAAAGCGCCGCTCCTGAAATGGCGGGACAATGGAAGGTGGCCTTGCACCCCTATGGCAAGCAACCCGGCTCCTATCTGGGTGGCACCGGCCTGATGATCCCCTCCGCCTCGAAGAACAGCGCGGCGGCCTGGAAGTTCATCCAATACGCCATGCAGGTCCAGAACGAGATTGGTGTATATAAACTCGCCGGAGCCGCGCCTGCCCTTACCGCGGCGCTGCAAAGCCCCGAGGTCAATGTGGAGGACCCGTACTTCGGCGGCGAAAAAGCCTTTGCTGTGTTCCTGGATACAATGAAGACCGCCCACCACTTCCCGTACGTACGCCAGTGGACCGACATCGATGCCGCCTTCACCAATGCCATGCAGCAAATCGCCCTTGGACAGAAATCCGTCAAGGATGCCCTGGACGAGGCTGCCCAGACCAGCACTACAGCTCTTTCGAAATAGATCGTTTCATCCCTGTGCTCTCTTTTCCTTCCCGGCAGGGAGGAGAAGAGAGCCAGGCAGCTTTTAAATTCCCGGAAATCCCAACCGGAGAATGGCAGGGAACCGTATGAGCGTTGCCCCCTATCCAAATCGCTTCCGGCGCTTTATGAATAAATATTCCATGCCCTATTTGTTCATTGCTGCGCCGGTCATCTCCACCATCATCTTCCTGTTCATCCCAATGATCGTTTCGTTTTGGTGGAGTCTGAATGATTTCAGCGGCCTCCAGGCGGCGACATTCGTTGGACTGAAAAACTACATCCAGCTCTTTACCGCCGATCCGATATTTATCAAGACGCTCCGCAATACGACCCTGTTCGTGTTGATGGGAATGGGTATCGGCCCCACCCTTGGCCTGCTGACCGCCCTCCTGCTCAACCAGAAAGTCCGCTTCCAGTCCGCCTTCCGCACCGCATATTACCTGCCGGTGATGACCTCGCTGGTGGTGGTTTCCACCATCTGGGTGATGCTCTACAACCGGAATGGATTGCTCAACAGTGTACTGGCCTCGCTGGGGCTGGGAAAGGTCGGGTGGCTGTCTGATCCACGCGTGTCGCTCGTTTCGGTCGCCATCGCCAGCATCTGGCAGGGTTTCGGGTTCGAAACGGTGATCTTCCTGGCTGCCATGCAATCCATCCCGCGCGAGCTCTACGAAGCTGCCATGATGGACGGGGCGGATCCGTACCAAAGATTCTGGTATATCACCCTGCCATCTTTGCGGCATGTAATTGTATTCATCTACATTTACGGCATTATCGGTAGTTACCAGGTCTTCGACCAGATTTATGTGATGACCAGCGGCGGGCCGGTCTACAGCACCTCCACCATCGTGCATTACCTGTTCACCAAGTTCATGGACCTGCGCCTGGGCTATGCCTCGGCCATCGCTTACATCCTGTTCGCCATCCTGGTCATTTTCTCCTTCATTCAATGGCGCTTCTTCACCGAGAAGAATTAGGAGCTCATGCAATGAGAATCCAGCGCATATCTCCCAAAAAATTTTTCACCCGCAGCTTCCTTTACCTGGTACTTGTTATTAGTTCGCTGCTGATGATCGTCCCCTTCTACTGGTCGGTCGGCACCTCGCTAAAACTCGAGCGATTTGTTTTTGCCAGCCCGCCCCAATGGTGGCCTGCGCCTGTATCGATCCAAAGTTATGTCAACATCCTCACCCGTATTCCATTCCTGAATTATTTCTCAAACAGCGTATTTGTGGCTGCCGTGACCACCCTCGGGCACGTCTTCTTTGATACCCTGGCGGCCTATGCGTTCGCCAAATTAAAATTCCCGGGCCGGGATAAGATCTTTTTCCTCTTCCTGATCGTCCTGATGGTGCCTTCCCAGGTGAATCTTATCCCGGTGTACCGCATTATGGCCAGCCTGCATTGGATCGATACCTACCTGGCATTGATCGTTCCCAACCTCACCAGTGTCTTCGGCATTTTCATGATGCGCCAGTTCCTGATGTCCATCCCCGGAGAACTATTGGACTCGGGCCGAATTGACGGCTGTAATGAATTTCAGGTCTTTTATAAAATTGCGCTGCCTCTGGCCATCCCCGGGATCGCCACGCTGGTCATCCTGACCTTCATGGACCGCTGGAATGATTTCCTCTGGCCGCGCATCGTATTAAACAGCGAGAAGTTGTTCACCCTGCCGGTCGGGCTGGCCCAACTCCAGATGAAGAATACTTCCAACGAGGCCCAGATCATGGCGGGCACGGTATTGACAGCCCTGCCGATGATCGTTGTGTTCCTGTTCATGCAGCGCCAGTTCATTGAAGGTATGACCGCCGGAGCGTTGAAAGAATGATCGGGGCAGTCGATATCGGTGGTACGAAAATTGCCGTGGGCATGCTGACCCGCGCAGGAGAAATCCTGACGCGGACAGAGTCTCCTGCTTACCCAGAGCTTGGATTGCAGGCCGGTCTGGAACGGATTTTTACCATGCTGCGTGAGACTACCCAGGAAGCCGGCGGGGAACTGGAAGGCATCGGTGTAGGCTGCACGGGGCCAGTCGATCCACTGACAGGTAGGCTGGGACGGATCGAGTTCCTGCCAGGCTGGGAGGGCAGCAACCTGGTCGCCGAGCTACAAAACGTTTTCGGCGTGACGGTTTTCCTTGAAAACGATGCGGATGCCGCTGCACTGGGAGAACTGGCCTGGGGTGCTGGAAAGGATGCAAAACGGCTTATCTATGTCACCGTCAGTACCGGCATCGGAGGGGGCCTGGTTTTTGACGGCGGCCTCTACCGCGGCGTGGAGGGCGCCCATCCTGAGATCGGTCACCATGTCATCGACCCTTCCGGGCCGCAATGTTTTTGCGGCGCCCACGGATGCTGGGAGAGCCTGGCTGGAGGCCTGGCCTTGGCGGCGCGCGGCGGACGAACCAGTGCACTGGAGGTCTGCCGGGCAGCCGAACAGGGTGAGGCTGCGGCTCGCCTCGCCGTCGAGCAGGAAGCGTATTACCTGGGGTTGGGATTTGCCAACCTGATCACCCTTTTTACCCCTGACGTAATCGTTTTGGGAGGCGGTGTGATGCACAGCCGTCACCTTTTCTGGGATAAGATCCTCCAAACCATCCGTGAAAACTGCGGCCTGGTTCCTTTCGAGAAAACCAGGCTCGTTCCCACCAAACTGGGCGCGGATACCGGATTGGCTGGCGCGGCGCAGGTCTGGCTAAAAGGTCACCAATCTTATGCTTAATTCATTGCCCCCTGTTCCTTACATCGATGACATTCTTCACCAACCTGGGGCGTTGCAGGATACTCTTTCGGCGTTGGCTGGAGCGGAACTGGACGGTATTACCAATTGCATACGGCAACTGCGCTCCGGAGGGCTGCAGCAGGTCATCCTGACCGGCATGGGCTCGTCCTATCATGTCCTTCATCCGTTGCTGCTCGGTTTGCTAGGGCGGGGTATCCAGGCCCGGATGGTGGAAACCTCGGAATTGGTCCATCACACACCAAACTTGATCTCGACGGATGTTTTAACCGTGGCAGTCTCCCAATCGGGGACCAGTGCGGAAATCCTGCAGTTACTAAAAAAACTTCCAACAAAGGCAGGGCTGGTCGGAATCACCAACACACCCGGGAGCCCGCTCACGGCTCGGGCCAATGCAGTTTTACTCACGCATGCCGGGCCTGAAAATGCGGTCTCCTGTAAAACCTATGTCACCGCCCTGGCCACTCTGGCCGTTCTGGAATCCATTCTGGTCGGCAGGGATCCGCGCCGGGTCATTTCTGAGTTGGAAAGCCTGCCGGAGGCAGTCGCCGGATACCTTGCCGGCATGCTTGATTACGTGGGAACTCTGGAAAGGAAACTGCAGGATGTAAAGTATGTGATCCTGGCAGGGCGGGGAGCCTCCCTGGCAGCCGCCGGGACCGGAGGCTTGATCATCAAGGAGGCCGCCCATTTTCCGGCCGAGGGGATGAGCTGCGCGGCTTTCCGGCATGGCCCGCTGGATATGGCGTCACCGCAAACATTCGTCCTGGTTTACGAAGGGCTTGATCCCACGCGGGCTCTTAATCGAAACCTGGTGGCAGACATTCGAAAAGTTGGGGGGGTGGCGGCGCTCGTGGAGGTTGCTCCAGACAGGGATGTCTTCCATCTCCCGGCCGTCCCGGCTCCAGCGGGTTGGCCATCCTGGAGATATTGCCAGCTCAGATCCTGTCTGTGGCGCTGGCACGGCTGCACAGCCATATCCCCGGGCAATTTTCCTGGGGGAGTAAGGTCACCAATATCGAGTAATCCGTTATGTACCCGTCTGGGGATTGGTATTAGCCAGAGCTTGAGGAGGCTGCCTGTGTCACCGCCACGTGCCCTGCCAGCGCCTCCAGGAACATTTCGATATCCGTCGGGGCCAGCAGCACCTCCCCCTGGATCTGCTTGGAAAAACCTCCCCGGCGCATCGCAATAAGCAATATCCCTTCCTGCGGGTGTTTCTGCGGCGCCAACACGTCCCAGCCGCGCGGCATCCGCGCGGGCGGCTTCGTCCGCACCGCTTGTCTGATCTCCCTGAACTTGAAGAACAGCCGGTAGTCCACGTGCCCGGGCACGTACCGGATGCCGATCCCCTGGTCCGTTATGATGTAGGTGACCGACGCGCCGAACAGCATGGCATCCCGGTAGAGCAGCATGAATCCCGCCAGCAGCAGTCCCCATTGCAGCCCGCTCAGGCCGATCCGGCCGTTCATCAGCCATCCCAGGCCTGCGCCACCCGCCAGCACGAGCAGGAGATTGCGCGCCTGGAAAGTCCGCGCAGCGTGCGGGTGGTCTGTAAAAGGCCTGGTCTTCCCGCTCTGGAAATCCCGCTGGATGCCGGCCTCCCAAGCCTGGTTCTGCCAGGCTATCAGCAGAAGACCCAGCAGCACGATCGCCAGGAAAATGCCGGCGAATACCGGCGGCCAGCTCCAAAAGCCGACCACCCCCAGCCACGCAAATGGGATCATTTTTAGGAACAGGTAGGGGATGTCAAGGATGACCTTTTCGAGCGCTCGCATGGGTGGGCCTCCGACTTTCCTCGATAATTATACATGCACCTGCGCAACCTCATTGTATAATGGGATGGGTAAACAACTCAACTTTCCTTTCTCCATCTTCCTTCCCCATGCCCACCCTCACCCTTACCACAGACTTTGGCCTCAAGGATGGCTTCGTCGGTACAATGAAAGGCGTCATCTGGAGCATTTGCCCGGCTGCGCAGATCGCCGATATCAGCCATGCCATTGCCCCGCAGAACGTGCTTGAAGCCGCCTTCGCCCTCTGGCGCGCCTATCCTTTCTTTCCAGCCGGCTGCGTTCACGTGGGAGTGGTTGACCCGGGTGTCGGCACCGGGCGCCGCCCGCTGGCGGCCCGCCTGGGGGAGCACTATTTTGTCGGTCCGGATAACGGCCTGTTCACACCCATGTACGAGGATGCTGAAAAGAACGGCTGGCCGCTGGAATTGGTCCATCTGGCAAATGAAAAATTTTTCCTGGCAAATGTCAGCCCGACTTTCCACGGACGTGATATCTTTGCTCCGGTGGGCGCACATCTCGCCAACGGCATCCCGCTGGCGGAGCTGGGACCGGTCCTGACCGATCCGGTCCGCCTGTCCATGCCAAAGCCTGAAAAGACCCTGACCGGCTGGCGCGCCCACGTGACGGCGGTGGACAACTTCGGCAACCTGACCCTCGACCTGCCTGCCGCCGCACTGCTGGAGCACACCCATGTCCGCTTCCGCCTGCATGGGCGGGAAGTGCACGGCCTGACGGCTTCTTATGGACACAAGCAACCCGGCCAGCTGGTCGCCCTGGTGGACAGCGAGAACCATATCGAAATTGCCGTTGTTAACGGCAGCGCTGCTCAGGTCACCGGAACACAGGTCGGCGATGTGGTTGATGTGAACGTCATGAGGCGGAAAGAGTTTTGAAATTAGCACGACCTGGTTCGAAAATAGTGTTCGGAGTCCGAAGTCTCCGACTTCGGGCTCTCCAACGTCAGGAGACGTTGGACTCCAGGGCCATCATTTTCAAGTTCATCCGTGTTTAACGGTGGTTGTTCTGCCTGAGGAAATGTGCTATTAAGGTAGAATAGAACTGCGAGCCTTTTGTGGTGTTATTGCTTACGCACCCATGACTGTCGAACTCCCACTTGTGATCGAAAAGCTCTCCTTCCGGTATCGCGACCGGGAAACCACCGCCATCCGGGATATTTCCTTTTCAGCCAATCCCGGCGAGATCCTGCTGATCGCTGGCGCAAGCGGCTGCGGCAAGACCACGCTCATCCGCTGCATCAACGGCCTGATCCCACGTTCCTATAAGGGCGAGTTGTCGGGCCGAATTCTTTTAAATGGACAGGAAACCACCGGTTGGCCGCTGGCCAAGATCTCCCAGACGGTTGGGACGGTTCTTCAAGATCCGGAGCGGCAGATTTTGGGGACAAAAGTATTGCATGAGGTGGCTTTTGGGCTGGAGAACCTGGCCATGCCGCGTCCGGAAATCATCACCCGGGTGGATGAATCGCTCCAGTATCTCAATATTGTCTACCTGCGTGACCGGGAGACCTTCAACCTGTCAGGCGGGGAGAAACAGAAGGTGGCCCTGGCCGGAGTGCTGGCCATGCGTCCATCCATCCTGCTGTTGGATGAACCGCTCGCCAGTCTGGACCCTGCCTCCGCCTATGAAACCCTCGACATGGTCCGCCGCCTGGCAGATGAAGGCATGACCGTCCTGATGGTCGAGCACCGTGTCGAGGATGTGCTGCGTATCCGGCCCGACCGGGTGATGTTCATGTCAGATGGGGAGATCAGGTATCTGGGGCTGTTGGGAGGTCTTGAGAAGGTTGTGGATTATCACGAAGTCAAGCTCCCGGCGAAAGCCATCATCGAACGGGCAGCCAAAGACCCGGCTCCGGCCGCGCTGAATATCCTTCCGGGTGTGGCCGGCCAGGTGCTGGAAAGCGAATCACTGGTCCGGTTTGAGGATGTTACTTTTGGGTATGAGTTTGAGACGGAAGTATTGCACGGGATCAACCTGGAAATAAAACGCGGCGATGTGATTGCCGTTCTGGGGCCGAACGGGGCTGGCAAGACAACTTTTGTCAAACATGCCATCGGCCTGCTCAAACCCAAGTCAGGTTTTGTGCTGGTGAATGGACGCGATACGCGCGAAGCCAGTGTGGCGCAAATTGCCAGCACGCTCGGTTACGTATTCCAGAGCCCGAGCCACATGCTCTTCGCGCCCACCGTGCGGGAGGAACTGGCCTTCGGACCGAAAAACCTGCTGCATCCCAAAGACCAGATCGAAAAGGAGGTGAAAGAGGCCTTACAGATTGTTAATCTTTCGGATATGGAAAGCGATCCCCCCCTGGCGCTGTCCTTCGGCCAGCAGAAACGTGTCAGCATCGCAGCCATTCTGGCCATGCGCTCGCGCATACTGATCATGGATGAACCAACCGCTGGTCAGGATTATCGCAACTACATGGGCTTCATGGATGCCATCCTGCAACTGCCCGGTTTCGAAGCCATTTTATTTATCACTCATGATGTTGACCTGGCAGTCATTTACGCCAACCGGATCCTGATGGTAGCCGACGGTTACATTGTCGCGGATGGTTCCCCGCACGAAGTGCTTGGTGACGTGAGACGGCTGGAAAAGTGCCGTCTCGTGCCCACCAGCCTGTTGAGGGAGAACCTGGCACGCTGGCCGCGCACTGGCCGTTTCCTGCGTGCCGAAGCACTGGCGCACATTCAATAGAATCACTAACAAACTGCTCCCGCTGCAGTGCCCCTTCGGGGTGCTTCCCCCGGCGGCGAGACGCCGCCTAGAGCGAGGTTTTGTTAGTCATTCTTAGCCAATTTCATGAAGAGGAGAATAATATGGACAAAAAGTTACTTAACATGCTGCTCACCCTGGTCGTAGTGCTGGCCATCTTTGCCCTGGCGGTCTTCCTGGTCGGCTATACCCTGGGTGTGTCCAGTTTCCAGACCGACCAGGCCACCGTGCTGTTGCGGTTCGCTTTTGTGGTGTTGGGCCTCCTGATCGCCTTGGCCGTCTACCTGGCCACCCGTGAGAACAAGGCCTGGGAAATCGGCACCCGCCAGGTGGTCTGGATGGCCATCGGCGCGGCCCTTTACGCGGTCTTCTCCTGGCTGTTCAATGGGACGGTTTTTGTCGTTCCGTCCTTGAGTCAGGTGGCTCTGCGTCCGGCCATCGCCATACCGATGTTCTTCGGCTATGCCTTCGGCCCGGTGGTGGGGTTCTTTACCGGCGCGGTCGGCAACATGTTTGGTGATGCCCTGACCGGTTTCGGCCTGAGCCCGCAATGGAGCATTGCCAACGGCTTGATCGGCTTTATTGCCGGTCTGCCGATGTTGTTTGCTAACAAGAAAAAGAGCCTGGACGTGGTCCTGATTATTGGCGCCGTCCTGGCTGTGCTGGCAGCCGGCCTGTACTTCCTATTCCCGACTATTGCCAACCTGAACTATTACAACGCGGCTAACGACACATTCGGTCGAGACTCAGATTACGCTTCTGGCAGGAGGTGGAGCCATCCTGATCGGTCTGATATTGGTTCTGATCGTCCGCTTCGTCTTCGGCAAGAACATTGACATTGCTGCGGCCGTGACCTGGGGTATGCTCGGTAACATTCTGGGCATTGGTTTCGCCGCCATCTCTGACATATGGATAAACGGCTACAGCCCTGCTGCTGCCTTGGTCGGCGAGTTCCTGCCAGCCGCCGGACCGAACCTGATCTTCGCTGCCATCCTGGTGCCGCTGCTGGTGGTCGCTTACGCGGCCGTCCAGAAACAATCAGGACGCTAAAACCAGTTTTCAGTCATCAGAGGTCAGTGATCAGTCTAGGCTGGTCACTGGCCTTACGGCTGGACTCTGATGATTATTCTCTGATCACTAATCACTGCTCTTATGCTTGTCACCTGGCGATACCGCAAACGCAATGCCCTGATCCAGTGGTTCGACCCGCGCGCCTGGATCATCTTTTACGGCTGTTTCCTGGTCAGCAGCCTGCTATTCTGGGACATCCGTTTCCTCCTGCCGCTCGTCGCCATTGCGGTCATCGTACTCCTGACGTCCGGGCTGAAATGGCGTGAGATCCGGCGCGCTTTCCTGTTCATCGTCGGTTTTATTTTCATTTTTACCTTCCTGACCTTTCTGACCGGTCGGGGCGGCTCGGAAGTCTATAAACAGGAACACCTCATCCGCGAGTTCCGGGCTTCCTTCTCGATCCTGGGCTGGACCCCCAGCCTGAAGATCACGGTTGAGCGGGCCTTCTTCGCCGTCAGCCAGTTCGGGCGGGTCTTCGGGATTGCCATCATGACCATCCTGATCCCTTACAGCCTCAACCCGGCGTTTTACGGTATCACCTTCCGCGGTATAGGCCTGCCCGACAAGATTGCCTATGCAATGGATCTGACCATGCGCTTCATCCCTACCTTCGGGCGCGATTTCCAGTTGACCATGGATGCCCAGCGCGCCCGCGGCTATGAGCTGGAAAAGCTCTCCGGCGGGCTGATCGCCCAGGTCCGCAAGCTCGCGCCGATCTTCGTCCCGGTGACCATCCATGCCATCATAGGAAGCGAGGACATTATCGATGCGATGGACCTGCGGGCCTTCGGCATCGGTCCGCGCACCTGGCTGGAGCAACTCCACTACCATGCCAAAGACTGGATCCTGATCGCCTTTGGTTTATTGATATTGGTGTCAGGCTTCGTCCTGGTCTTTAAAGGATATGGGGGATTCTGGGTACCGGAAGCCTTGCTGCGCGTAGGCAACGGCTGAACACGGAAGGGCCTCCATCTAGCCGGCCCATCCGTTCATTCAAGGAGTTTCTTCCAATCCAGTTTTTGTGCAGTCCTGTGCAAGCGGTGGTCGTCATCCACGACCATATAGGTCAGGTTCGTGAAGACTTTTTCAGCGATCTTTCGGGTGGGCTCGAGTGGTATGAAATCATCCTGCGTGCCCTGGATGATGATGGTCGTTATGGAAATCTGGGAGGCAAGGATCATGCTGAATCCGGGCAATGTCAGTGCCGGGGCAAGTAATACCAGTTTGCGCACCTGACTCGGATGCTGCATTGCGAAAATGGCGGCCATCAGCCCGCCCAGGCTCGAGCCGATCAGCGCCCAACCTGTTCCGGACCCCAGAATTGCCACCAATTGCTCCATGCGTTCTGGTAAGCCACCGATGAAGTCGGGGATGAGCATGCCGGGGAAAATGCCGCGCAGTAAGGCGGCTTTAAAGGTATGGCTACTGCTGTCTGAACCGTGGATGAAAAGAAGGTGAGAGGGGTCAATCATGGGTTTATTATACAGAGAATTACGCTTTTCAAAGGAACGCGCTGCTCCAAAATTCAATTGTGCTATACTATCCAATGGGTTTCAAGGCAGCTTGCCCTCCTCGAAGTTCGTGGCAGGCAGATCCATGAAAACCGGTTTCAGCAAAATAAGACGGATGTATAATTCGACCCCGATCGTATTTCAAGATATATTTATTATATAGCGTGCGTTGATGGGTACGTGGATAGCTGTAATTGCCCGTTTTTTGGTAGTTTCAAATTCATGTATTTTCTGAGTGCTGTGTGGCAGTACTGTCTGCCGCGCAGCGGAGCCAGGAAGTGGTAACGCAAAGCCTATGCCTGAAGATGAAAATCGTTCCTCCCTTGAATTGCTCTTTGAAGTCAGCCGTGAACTCGCCTCGGCCTTTGACTTGCGCACAGTCTTACAGCGCATTCTGTTCCAATCATTGAAACATGTCGGCGGCGGACGTGGCAGTATCGTGGTGATAGACGATAATGGTAATCCTGTGGATTCCACCATCGTCTATGGCCGCAAAGTCCACGACCACACCACCCAACAATTGCGTGAGACGATCGAGCGTGGACTGGCCGGGTGGGTCGTCCGAACGCGGCAGCCTGCCTGGGTACCGGATACCAGCCACGACGAACGCTGGGTGCGCCGCCCGGATGATGCCATTGATAAATCGGGTGCAAAGTCCGCTTTATGCGTCCCACTGATGGCACGCGAGCGCCTGGTGGGTGTCCTAACCCTGGTTCATCCAAAACCCGGGTCTTATAGCAAAGAGCATCTCGCCCTGATACAGTCCATTGCCGACCAATCCGGGATTGCGGTATTGAATGCGCGCCTGTTTGCCGAGAGCCAGCGCCAGGCGCGTGTAATGACCGCTCTGGCTGCCAGCGCAGCTGCCATCAATGCTTCACTTCGCATGGACGAGGTGCTGCAGCGGATCCTGAACGAGACCATCCAGGCTTTGGAAGTGGAGACGGTGACGCTGGCGCTTGTCGAGCAAAACTGGGACTTGGTTTTCCGGGCCGCCACCGGGGAAAACAGGGATGGGATTGTTGGCAAGCGCATCCCGGCCGGACAGGGCATCCTTGGCTGGGTGGTTCACGAAGGGGAAGGTGTTATCATTCCGGTCGTCCAGGAAGATAAGCGCTTCCGGCCGGGGATCGAGCAGTTTGAGGGCATTGAAACGCACGCAATGGCTGCCGCCCCGATTTATGCCCAGGAACGCGTCATCGGCGTTCTCCAGGCGATCAATCCTCGCTCCGGTGCGTTCGACCCGGATGCCTTGCTGGTACTAGCGGGAATTGGCAACCTGGCCGGCACCACCATCCAACATGCCCAGTTATTCGAGCGTTTGCAGGCAGCGCATAAACGTTATCGTGAGTTGTTTGACGACAGCGTAGATCCCATTTTCGTTACTGGTTGGGATGGGCAAATTCACGAGGCCAATCGCCAAGCGGCTCTCATTAGCGGATACACATCCAAACAATTGCAAGGGATGTTAATAGATAAATTGCACGATGGCAAACCAGGTGACAGGAATGTCAACATTGAAAAACTCAAATCCGGAGAGACGATAAGTTATGAGGCAATATTGAAGAGCTGTACCGGCAGTTCCATACCCATCCAGGTCCAGGTACGGCGGGTGGTTTTTGAAGAGGCCGAATCGTTGCAATGGCTTATGCGGGACATCACCGAGCGCAAGGATCTGGACACGTTGCGTAATGACATGCTTTCCATGATCTACCATGATCTGCGATCGCCACTGGCGAATATTGTCTCCAGTCTGGATGTGTTGACTGCCACGGCGCCCGGCCAAGACAATGAAACCGTTCAATCGGTATTGACAATTGCACGCCGTTCCACTGACCGCATCCAAAGACTGGTTAGCTCTCTACTCGACATTAACCGGCTTGAATTGGGGCAAGCCATTATCTCCCAGCAGTCTGTTGTCATTGCCTCACTGGCCGAGGAAGTGATGGATGCAGTTCGTCCGATGGTCGATAGCAGACATCAAACATTGACGAACCTCTTGCCGGAGGAACTGCCATCCATCTGGGTGGACGTGGACATGATCCGCCGGGTTCTAATTAACCTGTTGGAGAATGCATCCAAGTTCATTCCACCCGGCGGCAAGATTGAACTCGGAGCCAGCCTTGAAGGTAAATGGTTGCAGATGTGGGTGCAAGATGACGGCCCGGGTATTCCGTTTGCCGACCGGGAACGGATCTTCGACAAGTTCATCCGTTTGAAGGAAAAGGGCTCCCCCAGCGGGCTGGGAGTTGGCCTGGCTTTTTGCCGGTTGGCTGTGGAGGGCCATGGCGGCAAGATCTGGGTCGAGAGTCAACCTGGTCAAGGGGCCAAATTCATCCTCATGCTGCCTCTTGTAAAAGACAGTTAATTTTCTTGGGAGAATAATGCAGACCATCGCCAAGGATGTTTATATTGAAAACGGGTACCCGGGTGTCACCTTGGGAGTAATCTCCCTTCCACACGGACTGCTTCAGATTGACGCACCACCTTCCCCGGAGGATGCGCGCACTTGGCGTGCCGCGCTGCTCGAGTCTCGGCGGTGGTTCCGAACGGCTGCTGGTCAACCTCGATGCGCATCCGGATCGTACTCTGGGAGCACGCGCGATGGATTGCACGATCGTTGTCCACGAGAAAACCGCCCAGGTCTTCCGAAGCCGCCCCAACACTTTTAAAGCCCAGGGGGAAGATACCGGCGCGGACTGGGAAAGCATTCCCGGCCTGGGAAACGTCCGCTGGGTTTTACCAGAGATCACTTTCAGCCACCAGATGACCCTCCACTGGGATGATAACGCTCCGATTGTACTGGAGCATCATCCCGGTCCATCTGCCGGTGCTGCCTGGGTTATCATGCGGGAGGAAAAAGTTGTCTTTGTTGGCGATGCTGTTCTATACAATCAGCCTCCTTTCCTGGCCGGAGCAGATTTACCTGCCTGGCTGGAGACAATCAAGCTCTTACTTTCCCCCTCTTACCGTGGCTGGCTGGTGGTCAGTGGGCGAGGTGGATTGGTGAACGTGGACGCCATCCGGGCGCAAAAGGAATATTTGGAACATGTTTTCAACAGGATTGAAAAACTGGCGCAGAAGAAAAGCCCGCCAGAAGCCATGGAAAACCTGATCACGCCTCTTTTGAATCCATTCAAAATCCCCGCCAGCCGGCACCAAAAATACGCTCAACGCTTACGATATGGCTTATATCATTATTATGGCCGGCATTACCACCCAGCCAGCAATATTACGGGGGAGGAGTGAATTCTTTGTGACAGGTGAATATCAACCCATTTTTGAGCTAACTCGGGGAGCCGTCGTTGAATCCACTCATTTTGGGGCAGTGGCGGTTGTAGATTCGAGCGGCCGTTTGCTGGCCCGGTATGGCGATCCAACCGTAGTGACCTTCATGCGGTCAAGTGCCAAACCGCTCCAGGCATTGTCGTTGATTGAACATGGCGGTGACCAAACTTTCCACTTGACCTCCAAGGAAATTGCCATCATCTGTGCCTCACATGAAGGTAGTGATGATCACGTTGAAGTGATCAAGGGTCTCCAGGCCAAAATCGGTGTGCAGGAGAGTGACTTGTTGTGCGGCACACACCTGCTTTCACACCTTCCCACGGTGGAGGCGATGAGAGCGCGCGGCGAGATCCCGACCCAAAACCGGAATAACTGTTCCGGCAAACACACTGGAATGCTGGCGCACGCCCGTATGCGTGGCCTGCCGATTGCAGACTATATCAATCCCGAACACCCTGTCCAAAAAACGATTTTGGAGACTTTCTCTGAAATGTGCGGGATCGAACCTGGACAAGTGGTGATTGGTACGGATGGTTGTTCGGCCCCCAATTTTGCCATTCCGCTTTCGAATGCTGCGCTGGGATTTGCCCGCTTGTGCGACCCGCGCGAACTTTCGCGGGCACGCGCCGCAGCATGCCGCCGAATCACCTCGGCGATGATGGCAAATCCAGTCATGGTCAGCGGGGCAGGACGTTTCGACACGCGCATTATGGAAGTCTGCTCCAAACGCATCGTGGCAAAGGGCGGCGCGGAAGGCTACATGGCTTTGGGGATCATGGCTGGAGCACTGGGCGCGGAATCGCCTGGAATCGGGATCGCTTTCAAAGTTGCCGACGGTGACTTGGCGGTGCGTGATGCAGATGGGAATTATCGTAATCGTGTCCGCCCGGCAATGGCATTGGAAATCCTGAGACAACTCGGTTACGTATCCGAGAAGGAATTGGAGGCGCTGGTTGAGTTCGGTCCGGTCAGGCCGGTCACCAATGCGAGAAAAATCGTGGTGGGAGAATCCCATCCGGCATTTACACTCAAACGAGAATAAACAATCCAGGGCGGACAATAGTCCGCCTTTTGATATCCCATATGAGCACAATAACCGATTCGTTTTTGCAATCTCTGGTTGCCCAGCTGGACAACGAGAACACCGTTGGCGTAGTATTGACAGGCAGTTATGCACGAGGCGAAGGCGGGTTGTACAGTGACGTGGATATCAGGTGCTATGTCCGCCAAATTCCAGTGGATCAGGCTGAGATATACTCTTTGCAATACCGGGATGGATATTTTGTCAGTGTCTACCTGACTGCTCTGGAAGAGGAATATGCCAGCATACGCAAACCACAGAAAGCCGTTTGGGCGGTTCCGGGACTGCGGCAGATGCGCATCCTGCTGGACAAAGACGGCTCGGTCGCTGCTCTTAAAGAAACCGCAGAAAAGTTCACCTGGGATTCAATTCAGGCTGCCGCCGATGCCTATGCTTCCTGGAACCTCGCCGGTTTTGCCGAAGAGATCCACAAGATTCTTGCAGGCCTGGCTCAGCAGGATGAGTCCAAAACACTGAACGCCACCCGGGGTTTAACACACGGATTGGCCTGCACCCTGCTTGTCCAGGGCGGAATACTCATCCAGAGCGAGAATGCTTACATTGACCTCGCCCAGGATACGGCTGGAAGAAGTTCAGAATGGACACACCAGTACCGGTTGGCTGAGGGTCTCGACCCGCGTCCGTTGGAACAGCCTGCATACATCGGGTACGGAACTGCCGGTTTGCGTTTGTATTGTGAGACTGCCAGGCTACTTCAACACATCCTTCTGCCCGAAGATGCCGCGGTTGTAAACCGGACGATGGAAATCATTGCTGGAGGCCGGACACGCATGAAAATTCACCAACTCGCCAACGAAGTCCTGCTCCGCCTCCAGGATTTCTATGGGCAGCCCATTTGGCGCAATCCCTTGCCGCCGGTGGACGAGCTTGTCTCGACGATCCTTTCCCAAAATACCAACGATATCAATCGCGACCGGGCATTTGAGTCGCTCCGCCGGGATTTTCCAAGCTGGGAGGCAGTCCGTGATGCAACCCCGGGATCTGTAATTGCGGCCATCCGGCCGGCCGGCTTGGCCAACCAGAAAGGGCCGCGCATCCAGCAGGTTCTACGAGATATCACCAGTGAACGCGGTTCGCTTGGACTGGATTTCCTCAAGGACATGCCGCTTGAAGAAGCACGTGCCTGGCTGAAAAAGTTCAAGGGCGTTGGACCAAAGACAGCCGCGATCGTCCTGCTTTTTTCGCTGGGACGCCCGGCCTTTCCGGTGGATACGCACATATATCGGGTCACGGGTCGCATCGGCCTGCGACCGGAGAAAATGACGGTCGAAGATGCACACGTGCACCTGGAGAAATTGTTTCCTCCAGCGACATACTATGCCGCCCATTTGAATATCATCCGGCTTGGGCGGGAGATCTGCACGGCCCGCAGGCCGGCCTGCGGGCGCTGTCCGCTGCAAGAGATATGCAATTATGCAAAGGTTCTGTGAAACTGCTGCATGGATGCTATACTAGGAGCGGGATATGCTGACATTCGCCGAAGCAAATCTGGCGCACAGGATTATGAGGCAAATGGATTCTTCCCCTGAACCGATCAAACCCATTCAGAAAACTAACAAACTTGCTTTGCTAAGTTTAGTGATCGAATTAATTTCATTATGTATCTTATTATCACCGATACTTGCAACTTATTATCATCCTGTTATCTTATGAAGACATGGATGTTACCGTAATTTTTGGGGCCTGTGTCAGCCATATTCTGTTGCTATTTCATTTATTAACATTTTAAACGAAATAAAATTTCATAGCGAAATTTTGTTTTTAACAGGAGCCTTTCTCGGATTGGTAAGCTTAATTTTAGGGATTGTGTCTCTGGTGCAAATAAAAAGGAAGAATCAACCGGGTTCTGCGCAAGTTCTAGAAAAAGGTGCCTGGATGGCGACTTTGGGGATTATCCTGGAGATTATCCAATTTATTTATGAAATACGTTTTGTGTCTTTTATTATTTTGATTTCATTCTCTGGTCCATAATCTTCTTGACCTAATAGCCCAAACGTTCTAAAACAATAATGGCATGGAAAGGCCTCAAACCTTCCCATGTTTCTATTTAAACCAATCTTCCTGGGATATCCCGGTCCGGTCCTTGCGTTGGGGTGGTTGGTCATCCCGCCTTCTAAGTAATGACGTTCTTTGCCTGCACTGTGCCGCAGGCACACGTGTCAGGGCGCTGTTGGCGGGGGGCCCCATTTCTTAAATCCTGGCTTGCATGGACCACGGACCGGTCCACGTCACGCTCACGGGAAAGACTTTCCCGCGCAAATCCTCCCCGGACTCAACGAAGACCAGTTTATTGGTGGGTGTGCGGCCGCGCCAGCGACCCTTGACCTTATCTTCAAATAACACTTCAACCCTTTTGCCAAGGTAGCGGCTGTTTATCTCACCGACGATCTGCTCCTGTAACTCTTCCAACAACCGGAAACGGCGCATTTTTTCCTCTTCAGGAACATCATCGGTAAAGCGCCGTTCGGCCACGGTACCCGGGCGCGTTGAATAACGTGCCAGATGGGCCACATCCAATCGTAAATCTTCGAGAAGGTGGTAAGTCTTCATGAACTGCTGCTCGCTCTCGCCTGGAAAACCGACAATTATATCGGTGGCAATGGAACTGCCGGGGATGCGCTCCCGGATTTTTTGAATGATTTTCCGATAGTCAGCCTGGGTATAGCCGCGCCGCATATTTTTCAGCACCTTATCGTCCCCGGCCTGGATCGGGATTTCGATGTGTGGCATGACTTTGGGGAGCTCGGCCACAGTTTCCATGATATCTTCGCCGAAATAATTCGGGTGGGAGGTAAGGAAGCGGATGCGTTCCAAACCCTCAACCTTGTGGAGAATTCGCAGCAAAGCGGCCAGGTTGGGACTTCCGGGCCGGTCCTTCCCGTACCGGTCAACGATCTGGCCAAGCAGGGTGATTTCCTTTACTCCCTGTGCCACCAATGCGCGCACTTCGGCGAGCACTTCTTCAGCAGAGCGGGAACGTTCAGACCCGCGCCGGGACGGGATGACACAAAACGTGCAGGCGTGCGAGCAGCCCAGCACCACCGGTACAAAGGCCGAAACCAGTGAATTGCGCTCGTGCTCTGGCAGGACAAAATCCCCGTCCATAATCGCGAACCGGTTTCCGGTTTCGGTAGTTTCGATGGCGTGCGCATCTCCCTGGGTCAAAAACGCCACCAGTGGACCGGGATCTGAGGGACGGGAGAAAACATCCACGTAGGGGAAGCGGGTGCGCAGATTCCCATTTTCACGAATACCGACCAGACAGCCCATCAGATTGATGACCAGTGCGGGGTTCTTCGCCTTAAGCGGCTTTAGGGAACTGAGACGGCCATATGCCTTGTCTTCGGCAGGCTGGCGTACGACGCAGGTGTTGAGGACTATCACATCGGCTTCTTCAACTTTGCCGGTGAAGGAATAGCCCAGGCGTTCCAGCGCCGAACCGACACGCCGGGAATCGGCCACGTTCATCTGGCAGCCTTCCGTCCAAATGGCATATTTTTTCATCCTGCTCCTTGAGCAATCAGCCTGCCTACGAGATATTAAGCACAGGACTACGTCGGGCGCGAATTATACCAAGTTTGTCTGCATTATAAAATCCATCATGATCACCTTGATTGGATTTTCTAAAACACATATTTTCAACCCCACCCCCATGCTGGGGGCTTCCGCAGCCTCGCCCTCTCTTGGGGCGGAGAATAAGAAGAAATCGAGATTTAATGAGCGAAACTCGTCAAATCTCTATTTTTTCAATCTTCCTCCTTCCTTGGGCAAGGTGGATGGGGAAAGGATGTCCGATTATACGGAAACCCCAACCACCTTGACAGCCATTGGCTGGCGAATATAATCAGTCCATATCCAAAGACCAACCCGGGGACGAGTATCCGTTCAGCTGTTCAGTGACCTGCCGGTCGGTGCGAGGCAGGCAGCCAGGCGGCGAAATCCACTCCGGTGTCTCGAAAGAGGCAGTCGTTCTCGCAGGGGTGCGCCGGAGCGCGGCGCGACCGTAAGAGAACCGGGTCCGCCCGTTAGCGCGCCGCTGAGACCCCCACCCGGTCTCCCCTATTTTCTTTGAAAATGGTGGAGGTGATCTGAAGGACCGGAGGGGGCGAAAGCAGGTGGCACCACGAGACGCCCCCTCGTCCTGCAAACGGAACGGGGGCGTATTCTTTTTTCCTTGAGGAGGTGCATTATGCTGGACATTAATCTCATCCGAGAACAACACGAACTGGTCCGCAAGGCATTACGGGATCGCCAGATGGATCCCACGCCGGTGGATTCCATCCTGAAGTTGGACGAACGCCGGCGGGCCGTGCTGACCGAGGTGGAGGCTCTCAAAGCGGAACGGAATACAGTGTCCAAGGAAATTGGTCAGATGAAGGATGCAACCTCCCGCCAGTCGAAAATCGAGTCAATGCGGGCAGTGGGCGATAAGATTGCTGTCCTGGATAAGGAAGTGTCCGATGTCGAGGAAGAACTCAAGTCCCTGGCGGCAGGTATTCCCAACATCCCGGATGGACGTACACCGGTTGGCAGGGATGAAAGTGAGAACGTGATCCTTCGGACGGTTGGAGCTCTGCCGGAATTCGATTTTCAGCCGAAACCGCACTGGGACCTGGGGCCGGCGCTGGGCATCATTGACTTCGAGCGCGGCGTTAAGATCGCCGGTTCGCGCTTTTATGTGCTAAGTGGTGCCGGGGCGCGCCTCCAGCGGGCGCTGATCGCCTACATGCTCGACCTGCACATCCGCCAGGGCTACACCGAACAGTACACGCCTTTTATGGTCAAGTCGTCTACACTTTTCGCGGCGGGACAACTGCCGAAATTCGCCGACAACCTGTACCATGATGCCGAAGAAGACCTGTGGATGGTACCAACTGCCGAAGTACCCATCACCGGCTTGCTCATGGATGAAGTACTCGAGGAGGCAAATCTCCCCGTCCGGTACACAGCCTACACACCCTGTTTCCGGCGTGAGAAGATGAGCGCCGGACGGGACGTACGCGGCATCAAGCGCGGTCACCAATTCGACAAGGTCGAGATGTACATTTTCAGCAAACCGGAAGAGTCAGATGCCATGCTCGAGAAGATATGTGAAGATGCCGAGGCAACCTGCACCGGGCTTGGCCTGACTTACCGTGTCAAGCGATTGTGCACCGGCGACATCGGTTTCGGGGCAACGATGACGTATGATATCGAGGTCTGGGCCCCGGGACTGGGGGAGTGGCTGGAGGTCTCTTCGGTGTCGAATGATACCGACTTCCAGGCACGCCGGGCGAATATCAAATACCGTCCGGCGGATGGCGGCAGGACACGCTTCGTCCATACGCTGAACGGCTCGGGACTGGGCATGCCGCGAACATTGATAGCTGTACTTGAAAACTACCAGCAGGCGGATGGGTCCATAACCATACCGGAAGTCCTGCGCCCCTGGATGGGGGGAGTGGAAGCCATCCGTCCGTGATTCGAGCTGGAGAGGCGCATGCCGATCGGTCCCTATTTCATCCACGTTGACCTGATCATCAAAGGCCTCACTTTGACGGCCATGCTGGTGGGTCTGCTAGTTATTCCCATCCTGCCGGGGCAGGTCATCATATGGGTGGCGGCATTGGGGTATGGATTGGCGGTCGGGTTTGGAACGCTTGGCTGGATCAGTTTTGCCATCCTGACAGTACTCATGCTGGCCGGTTCGATTATCGACAATATCCTGATGGGCACATCGGCGCATAAGGAAGGCGCTCCCTGGTGGGTTATCCTGATTGCGACAGCAGCAGCCATTATTGGCAGTTTCGTCATCCCTGTTCCCATAATCGGCGGGATCCTGGCGGCGCTGTTAACCTTGTTCGCAATCGAATGGATCCGGCGCAAGGATTGGCGAATGGCCTTGGCTTCCATAAAAGGGATGTTGATAGGCTGGGGCTGGGCGTTCCTGATTAGGTTTATAATTGGAATTGTTATGATTGGACTGTGGCTCATCTGGGCCTGGGTATAACCCATTCCATTTTCAGTAAGGAGGATCTCTATGCCTAGTATCGTGTTTGATGTTACCAACTTGATCGCCTGGCTTCTCCGCCTGCTTGGCATGGCAGCCTTGGGGGTGGGCATTGGCTACCTGGTGTTGGACTTGCTGCATAAGGCGCAGGAATGGTTCATGCAAGCCGCCATATTTTTGGGACTGGCGGGTCTGGTGATTGCCATGGTGGTTTTCCTGGCCCCGGCTGCTCTAGGCGGGTTTGGTATTGGATTTGGCGCGGCCATCTTCATCTGGGGCATGCCGAAGAAACAGAAAGAAGAGAAGGAATAAATCAATTGTCCGGCAGGTACCTGCCGGACAATTACTTTTTAGTTTCCTTTTCTTTAAAAGTCAGAAAATCGTTGGGGAAAATAATACCAGCAGCGACTAATGAACTAGTGCGATTACAGGCGGGCACAGAAACCGATGACAGCACGGATGTCAAATCCCAGCCATAAAGGAAGCCGGCAGGTGTAGTGCCAATTTGCAGCCTTTTTCCCACCCGGCAATCCTCCGGCAGAACAAAATCAGCGCTGGAACAAGTCTGCCAGCAAGACCGGCTTGAGGATGGCTGTCCATTTTTCATAGCCCCGGGCGTTCGGGTGAGTGCGGTCGCGGCGGAACAGATGAGAGTCCGGCCGGCCATCCGGGTCCAGGAAAGCGGCGGTGATGTCGATGTAGTGCAGGCAGGGGCCGGCCTGGGTGTAGGCTTGGATCAGGCAGTTGGTGTCTTTGACAAGCGGCCAGTAACGCCAGCGTGAAGGCACCGGACAGATCGAAACATAGTAAACGGGCAAGTCCGGCTGGGTGGCATGGAGGCGCTGGACAAAATCCTTGTATCCATTGAAGATCTGCTGCGGGGTAGCCGGACGCGGCCAAGCGATATCGTTGGTACCGACGTAGAGCACGACCGCCCTGGGATGGCAGGGGATGACAATCCGTTCGGCATAGTGAACCGCGTCTGCGATTTTGGCTCCGCCGAAGCCGCGGTTGACTGCAGGTATGGGCGCCATGTCCCGCTCGAGCGTGGACCAGAAGGTAATGCTGGAGCTACCGGTAAACAGGATGGAATTCGGCGCGGAAGGCTGGAGACGTTCCCGGGCTTCGAAGCGGCGAATGCTGGCCTCCCAGGCCTGTGGGTCACCGCTCCAGGAGCGCAGCATCCCGGAGGCCATGTTTAAAGTTGTCGAGGAATTTTTCCTTGATATTTTGAGTGAGGTTCATAGAGAACTCTTTCTCAAAATTCAGGTGACTATGGCTGGCTCCCGGGCCTGTTGCGCAGGAAGCTGTAGGCCACCAGGGCGATCCCGGCGACCAGCAGGGCGGCTGCCCAGAAAAGGGCTGAAATTCCCGCCGGAGAAGCACGCCAGCAACGCCGCGATGAACAGGCCAATGGCCGGATAGCGGGCCCAGGCGGTCGGGCGGGTGCCGCGCAGCAGCCACAGGGCGCCGAAGGTCAGGCCGAGGCCGAGAAGCAGTACACCATTCAGAATGCCATTTATAAAAGAGTTCTGCGGGATGGACATACCCAGGATGACCACCAGGCCGATGGAGGCAAAGACACCGGCCGGGATGAGCGCCCACCAGTTTTCCTGCCAGCGGAAATAGACAAAGAAGAAGGCGGCTGAGAAGAGCAGCATGACCAGCGCGCCCATCCAGTCCCCACCAGCGATGGAGGAAAGCAACGGGATGGTGCCAACCAATCCGACGGCAACGGCCGGGATGAGCGCCCAGCGCCTGTTCCGGTCGCTCAGGTAGACCACCAGGAAGGGTAGGGCCACGGCGTACAGAAAGAGGGCGCCGATCAGGTTGCCGTCGATGTGGTCCGAGAGCAGGGTGATTGTCCCCAGGATGAACATAACCCAGGCCGGGATGAGCGCCCACCAGCGTGAGCGGTTCATCAGGTAAACGATGAGAAATGGGGCGGCGACCGCGAACAGGAACAAGGCCCCGACCAGGCTCCCCTGAACCAGGTCGGCTGTCAGGGTGGTAATGGCCAGCACAGTGAACACCCAGGCCGGGATGAGCAAGCCCCAGGTCTTACGGTTGAAGGCAAAACCGACGTAAAAGGGTATGCCGATGGCTAGCAGGATCGGTATGCCAACATAGGAACCTCTCATTTCACGGTCGGACATCCAGATGGTCAGGCTGATGGCGGCGAAGATCAGGGCCGGGAAGAGCCAGCCCCACTTGCGCAGGCCGTTTACAAAGATAGCTAAGGAAAAAGACCAGGCTAAGGCCAGCGAAGATGTAGACCCAGGTATTCGTCGAGAACAGGCTGAAATTGACCCAACCCATCTGGTTGGCCAGGAAAACCGCGCCGGCCAGGATGAACAGCAGCCCCCAGAAAATACTCGAGACATTTCGTTTCATAGGATATCCTCCTTGCGTTTGTACTCTATATACGGGCCAAATGTGAAAAGAATTCTAAACACAAACGACACAAAGAACCACGAAGGATCACAAAGGAATTATTTTGTTACCTCGAGCGGTCTTTAAGTAGTCGCCCTTAAGTTATTTTACATGATCTTCCTGCTCAAGGAGGCGTCCCCGCCGCCTTGGACGGAGGCTGGAGTGAAATGTTTGTAAAAACTCATTCGACCGACTACTTCGGAAGAGTTTTGACTTTGCGGTTCCATCCCGTTCCTGCGAGCAACAGCCCCAGCCCGCCGATCAACATATCGCGACCGCGCATGACCAGCGTCAGGCTGAGGGCAGTCGCGGCGCTGAAGCCGAACGCGCCAAGGGTAAACACCTGGCTGGCCTCCAGCGCGCCCAGCCCGCCGGGCAGCGGCATGACGAGAGAAATCCAACCCATCATCCAGCCGGCGGTCATTTTCCAGAAGGTCAGGGGAATGTTGAGAAAGGTCGTCATCAATGCATAATCAAGCAGCATGCCCGCCCCGGCCAGCAGGGACAAGCTGATGGCGGCCAGCAGACGCGACGGGTGGCGCAGGCAGAACCTGCCCGCCAAGCGTTCAGCAGCACGTAAAAACCGGACCGGCTTGGAATTCTTATCAATGAAAGGAATGCGGCGCACCAGCCCGCTCAAAGGGTAACGGCGGTTGTAAAGCAGGATCAAATGGATGGGCGGCCAAAAAATCAGGAAGGCCAGCAGAACCAGGTCCCCCGAAAACCGAAGATCGTTTTCCGCCAGGACGCCGACCCGCAGGATGGCCGTCAGCCCGATGGCCAGCATGATAAAGTCCACCAGGAATTCGAGCAGTTTATCCATCAGGACGGTGGCGGTGGCGTGGGTATACGTCAGGCCATATCTCTTTTGCAGCGCCAAGACCTGCAGCGGTTCTCCACCTACCTGCGGCCCGAGGGTGAAGTAACTGACCCCGAAAACCGATACGCGCACACCCAAAAGCGGGAAATAGGGTACATGTCGATTGTCCGCCCGGATGATGGTCCACCAGCGCAGGGTGGCGACCATGTAGAAGATGCCATTGAGAGTCAGGATGATAAGGATCTCCCACCATTGCAGTTGATGGATGGCGGCCCAAATCTCGGCGAGCGGCGCCTTACGAAAAGCCCACCATAGGAGGAAGGCCAGAACCGCTAACACGGCCAGCCAAGGCAGCCATTTCCTGAGACTGCCTCCCTTCATGGAAATCCCTTTGCCATCCACCAGCCCATCGTTATCCACGTTATATTCCCTTGTTGGGGATCGAGCGGTTGAACGCCAGCCCCTGACCGACCCAAGCCTGCAGTTCGTTTTCCGTGGCGCAACCCTCCGGGGCTACCATGATCCAGCCGGCCATGGGGTGACCGGTCATATCGAAGACGTGCGTGTGGGGGCGGGAGAGGGCTTCGTCGTAGCTGGCCGGTCCAACCCGGACAATCAGGTCGTTTTTATGGACTCCACAGGCCATGTTGCCATTGACCAGGAATCCGACCCCGGCGAACATTTTCTTTTCTACCAGTTCGGGCAGCGGGCCGAGAGCAGCCCGGATGCGTGCGGATAAGAGGGTATCGTAAGGCATAAATTTCCTTATTTACCTCAGCAACTTGGAATTCGTCATCTGTCTATTTTGCCCATCATATGATTCCTCCAACCACTTCAAATATTTCTAAACGAGAAGATGATACTGCGTGCCAAATTTGTCTTAATAACACCCGGACGGCAGCCCTCCTTCTGTCGCCCGGTTACCCTCTTCTATCCGACGCTACAATTTAGGAAATCTCGCCAGCACGACCGCCTCGGTGGGGACCAAGCCCTTGTCGCCGAGCTTCAGTTCGGCGGGGGCGGGTCCGGGCTCCTGTGGGGCGCTCTGGTAGACGAATATCTGCGTGCCTTCCACGGCGTACTTCAGTTCGATGTAGGCTTGCCCGGTGAGGGTGCCAGCCTGGTCGGCGGCGCAACTGGTCACCCAGCCGATGACTTTGCCGCGCTTATCCAGCACGGGGTCGCCATTGTGGGCCATGCGCACGCCCTTCTCGGGGAATTGGAAGCGGCAGACGACGCCTTTGCGGGCCTGCTCGCGTGCAAGGAAGGCTTCCCGCCCAATGAACCAGGGCTTGCTGAGCTTGACGTAGCCACCGAAACCCGCTTCGCCGACGCCCAGGTCGTGCTCTCCGCCCTTGCCGGAGCCGAGACCCATCTCATGACCATAGAGCGGCAGGCCGGCTTCGGTACGCAAGGAATCGCGCGCCCCAGTCCGACCGGCTTGAGGCCAAACTTTTCCCCGGCTTTGAGCACGGAATTCCAGAAATCAGCGGCGCGTTCCGGGTGGATGAATAATTCGTAGGCCAGCTTCTCGCCGGTGTAACCGGTACGGGAAACGATCAGGTCGAATCCGCCCACTTTGGCGTCGCACAGTTCGGTGCGCTGGAGGGCCAGCAAGCGCTTGCGCGTCGCGGCGCTGACGCCCAACGCCAGCAGGATATCCTGGCTCTTGGGACCCTGCAGGGCAATATCAACACGCATCTCGGAGCCGGCCTGCGGGTCGCGCAGGTTGCGGATGACGGCTTCGTAGCCAAGCGTACGCGCCCCGGGGCGGAGATTGTCGATCCTGACTTTGCCATCCCGCACGGCTTCCAGCCAGGATCGGTCCTTGTCGTCGTTGGAGGCGTTGACGACCATAAGGAATTTGTCCACGGCCCGCCGGTAGACCAGTGAATCGTCGATGACGTTGGCATCCGGGAGGAGGAAATGGGTGTAGAGTGACTCGCCCGGCAGGAGCGCGCCAACCGAGTTGGCGCAGACCGAGTCGAGGAAAGAGGCTGCGTCCTGGCCCTCCACCTGGTAGACACCCATATGGGAGACGTCAAACAGCCCGGCGGCCTGTCGGGTGGCCAGGTGCTCTTCCACCACCGAGCTGTACCAGACCGGCATTTCCCAGCCGGCGAACGGGACCATTTTGGCGCCCAATTGTTTGTGGACATCATATAACGGTGTCCTACGTAGAGACGCGGCAGACGCAGCGTACTGCATCTCTACCGCATTCCATTTGAAATCCGGCAGGGCCTTCGCGGAACCCTTGCCGGTGACGCCGATAAACCAGGGTTTCTCTACGCTGGATGGCGACACATGAGTGGGCGACTCACGAGTCGCCTCTACAGGCGAATCCGTTTCCATCACAACAATAGGACCGGGCAACCGCGACGGCGAGTAATCCGGTTTGCCGTCCAGGTTGAATGAAACATAGCCATCGGAGAGGTCGCGCAGCCAGGTCGCAGCCAGACTTGCCTTACCGAGCGGGACAGCCAGGTGGTAAGTTTCGGAATTGACGCAGGTCAGCTTGCCGGTAATGACCCTGCGTGCCCCCGGACGGGGGCTTGGAGTGCTCAATTGGGTGGCCTGGGTCTGGCCCGGTTTGAGTGCGGATAGATCGCTGGAAACGGCATAATCCAGGAACTGGCGGAGGCGTGTGCCGGCCAGGTCGAAGACGCCGGTGGCGGCCCGATCATCGATGTAATAGAAATGCGGGTAGCCGTGTTGGGTAGGCTCAAAATCGATCCCGGCTTCCCGGGCCAGGCTGCGCACCCGCAGACGGGCTTCGTTCAACACGTTGAAATCCAACTTGGCCCGTCGCTGGGGCTTGCCATGGGCGGAGAGTACGCTGTGCGGTGCGGAGGCCAGCAGTACATCCGCGATGATGTCGGCCAACTGACGGGACCTTTCCTCGTCGAAGCCGCGCTGGGTGATCCAGGGTGTGCCGAGACGGATGCCGGAGGGGTCGAAGGCGGATTTATCGCCGGGGATGGTGTTGCGGTTGACGACAATGCCAGCCAGGTCCAGGATGCGGGCGGCCTGGTCGCCGGAGAGGCTGGTGCCACCAGTACCCGTCAGGGCACCCGGACTCTGGATGGTGCGGCAGTCCAGATTGAGCAAGTGGCTGTTCGTCCCGCCGAAGGGCACACGCAGGCCGCGCTCCTTGAAACGTTCGGACATGGCCTGGGCGTTCTTAACGGTCTGCTTCTGGAGTTTCTCGAACTGTTTGGTGCGGGCCAATTTGAACGTGAGCGCCAGGGCGGCGAAGATATGGACGTGCGGACCGCCCTGTTCGCCGGGGAAGACGGCCTTATCGAGTTTTTTGGCCAAAGCCTGGTCGGTGGTCAGGATGACCGCCCCACGCGGCCCGCCCAGGGTCTTGTGGGTGGTGGAGGTGATAACATGGGCATACCCGACCGGAGACGGCACCACCCCGGCAGCCACCAGCCCGCCGATGTGGGAGATGTCGGCCAGCAGGTAGGCGCCGACACTGTCGGCGATGCGACGGAAGGCCTTCCAGTTGGGGATCCAGGAGTAGGACGAGTAGCCGCAAATGATCATCTTTGGCTGGCTCTGCTTGGCCAGCTCCATAACGGCTTCGTAGTCGATCTGTTCCGTTTCCGGGTCGACGGCGTAGTGAACGATCTTGTAGAGCTTGCCGGAGCGGTTGGCGGAAGAGCCGTGCGAGAGATGCCCGCCATGCAGCAGGTTCATGCCCATAACCACTGCGCCAGGTTCCACCAGGGCAGAGTAAACGGCGTTGTTGGCGGGCGCGCCCGAGAGCGCCTGCACATTGACGTAGATCTGGTCGGCGGTCACGCCGTTGGCGGCGAAGGCTTCGGCGCAGCGCCGGCGGGCCAGGGCTTCGACGGCATCGGCGTACTCGGTGCCCTTGTAATAGCGCGGGTCCGAGTTGCGCCGGAAGTCCGCCAGGCGCGCAGGGTAATCGAGGATCTCGGCCTGGCTCATCCAGCGCGACTCCTCGTCGGGATAGCCTTCGGCATAGATGTTCTGGAAAGCCGAGGCCATGGCTTCGCGCACAGCCAGAGGGGCCTGGCTCTCGGATGGGATCAGGATCAGTTTGCGGGCCTGCCGTTCGGATTCGATCCGGGTCAGTTCGAAGACTTCGGGGTCAAGTTCGGCAAGCGAACCGCGGAAAAGGTAATCGGACATGGGAATCTCCTGAAATGAAGTGCACGGCGGAATCACGCCTGCAAATTATCGGTTTTTAGCGTGCATGAATTGTAGTGCCCGTTGAAAGGTGGGTCAAGTGGGAAAAAGAATTGTGCGAAAAAGGGCTGCAGAACGCTTTGCGCTCTGCAGCCCTTTTTCGCTTCTTCTTCGTTACACGCGTTGCAGCAGGTATGAAGCAAG
>CAWDYX010000011.1:0-444069 GCA_963806575.1 uncultured Chloroflexia bacterium
TGGTGGAACCGATGGTCCTGGTCCACAAGAACCGACCCTTGGTCATAATCTTCATCTTGGCCAGCACAAAGGAGTTGGCGAACTCCCCGACAAGGTATGCTAAAAATGAAGCCACCAGAAGCCGAGGGGTATAACCCAGGATGCGTTCGTAGGCATTCTGGACGCCGGAATCAAGCGCAGGTATCCGCCCCGCTACCCAGAAGGCAAACACTGCGATAAGGTTACAGAAGAAGCCCAGCCAGATAACCTTGCGCGCCTGGCGATATCCATAGACCTCGGTGAGTATATCTCCGAATATATAGCTTATGGGGAAAATAACTATAGCGGCAGGCAGCGGTCCCGGAAACTGAAACCCGCCATGCCTTATGGGCTCAATGCCCAGGGTTATCAGCTTAACAGCGATGATATTCGCTGTAATCAGGCAGGTGATGAACAGAGCCGCAATAATCAAAAAACGTTGAGAAACAACCATTCCTGTATCTCGTTGTGCCTAAATCCAGCGCCAGCGACGGAAAAGCCAGAACATTATTAAAGTCGGCACCGCCGCTATCAGAATCATAATAATTAAAGTGGTGTAGGGCCCCCAGAATATCCAATTACCGGTCTCTACTCCTCCTGGCAAATTGATATTCATTCCATAAAAAACCCCTAACACAGTAGCAGGAATGCTGATAGTGAACATAATAGTGAGTAAGGCAAGTATCCTGTTGGTCCTTTCCTGACTCAGCAGAAAGTCGGTATCTTTGTAAATCTCAATGCTCTCCTGACACTCATCGAGGTTGCTCCAGAGACGAGCAAGGTGGTCACTGATATCGCCGAAGTACACCTTCAGGTCCTCCTGGGTAAAACGCTGGGCTTTCCTCTCGAGGTCGCCCACAACGCCCTTGATCGGCCCGATGATGCGGCGTTGGGCAGCAATATCGCGACGCAATATAGCAACATCCTGGGAAGCGCTCACCTTATCATCGAATACCTTATCCTCTATCTCGTCCAGGTTGGCTAGGGTCTTGTTCACCATAGGGAGACAGTAGTCCACCAGAGCATCCACGATGCGGTACATCAGGTAGCCTGAGTCCTTGCCCAGATACTCCTCGCAGACCTTTTCGTCCTGCTGGCAGCGATTAGGCAGGCTGGCAAAGGGTTTCAGGTCGCCATTGTGGACAGTTACCACAAAGTCCTTGCCCAGGAAGATAGATACCTGGCTGGGCCTGGTGATGCGAGTGCGGTGTTCGAAAACAGGGAAATGGAGGATGATAAAAAGGTAGCTTTCATACTCGTCTATCTTGGGGAGCTGAACCTTGCTCAAGCAGTCATCGAGGTCGAGGGGATGGAACGGATAGTTCTGAGCAAGATAGTCCATCTCTTGCCGCGTTGGCCTCTCTATATTCACCCAGGTAAGATTTCCCAAAGTAATCTTATTTGATGCCGGGCTCTTTTTTGGCTGCACCGGCGGTAGCCATATCGCCATCACTCTTGCTACTATTCGCTGGCAACCTCCCCTTAATCCGCGAGAAGGAGATTGCTCAGATAGTCTGAATCAAACCGCTCAAGCTTCCAATTCCCGGGAACCTCAAAGACAGAGGGACTACTCTTCCCTTTCGACGCAAAGTATCCTGCGCCTCTTTTCAGCACACCTGAGAAACGACTTCTAATACCCATCGCATTACACCGAAGAAAGGAATCTCTCAGCGGCGATTGCAGCCGTAGCCCCATCGCCCGCAGCAGAGACAACCTGCCGTATCGAACCTGCTCGAATATCGCCGGCAGCAAATACACCTGGCACTTCTGTTTCCATCTGCCCGTTAACCGAAATAAAGCCACCCTCATCCAGCGTAAGCAGCCCTTTGAGATAGCCTGTGTTGGGGCGCAGCCCCACGGCTGCGAAAACGCCGGAAATCTCCAGGCTCGAACCCTTTCCGGTTTTCACGTTTCGCAATCTGATTTCCCTGACCAGTTTATCTCCTATGATAGATTCGACCACCGTATCCCAGAGAAACTTTATCTTGGGATTGGCAAATGCTCTGTCCTGAAGTATCTTGGTTGCCCGAAGCTGGTCGCGGCGATGAATAACTATCACCTTTGATGCGAATCTGGTCAAAAAAAGGGCATCGTTCAAAGCGACATTACCTCCTCCCACCACCGCAACTACCTGCTCTCTGAAAAATGCACCATCGCACATAGCGCAGTAAGATACCCCTTTACCGGTGAACTCCTCCTCGCCAGGCACACCTAATTTGCTATGCTCGGAGCCTCCAGCGATGATCACAGCTTTGGCTCTATATTGGCCCTCGCTTGTGCTCACTATCTTTTCGCCTCCGCGAATCTCAATCCCCTGCACCTCAGCGAAAGCAGTTGGCAGCCCATATTTTGTTGCCTGTTGAGCTATCAGAGCGCCAAGCTCAGAGCCCGAGATCCCCTGGGGAAACCCGGGATAGTTCTCCACCATCTCCGCATTCAATATCTGGCCCCCCAGCCCCGCTTTTTCGATGAGCAACGTGTCCAACCTGGACCTGGAGGCGTACAGGCCGGCGCTGAGCCCGGCAGGGCCACCGCCTACAATAATCAACTGGTGAGTCCTATCCACAGTCTTATCTCCTGTCGGGGATCGATAACTGCCAGAGCTGTAGGGTGCTCTGCTTAGCCTTTGCCTAGAACAGCATCGAGCTGCTTTTTCAGCTCGGCCTTGGGCCTGAGTCCCACGATCTGCGTCAGAGGCTTTCCATCCTTAAATATCAACAATGTAGGGATACTGCGAACGCCGTATTCTGTCGCCACCCCGGGATTATCGTCCACATTCACTTTGGCGAAACCCACCCGCCCCGCATACTCCCCGGCCAGTTCCTCTACAGCAGGAGCGATAGCACGGCACGGGGCACACCAGGGAGCCCAAAAATCAACCAGAAAGGGCATCTTAGCCTCAAGGACAACCTCCTTGAAGCTTTTGTCATCCACTTTTAGTGGCTCAGCCATAGATACCTCCAAAACGACTTTAACTCGATACTTAACCAACCCACAGCTCAGCGGAGATTCCCCGTCTTTTTCCCCGCAATCTCCTTATTTACAGGCTAGCCCCTCATAGCCTCCACCACCTCCATCACTATCGCCATCTTGGCGGTAACAACAGCGTTCTTTATCGCCAAAGCATTGCTGCGGCCATGGGCAACAATTACATTGCCATCAACCCCAAGGAGGAGAGCGCCACCGTATTCGGTATAATCCAGGGTCCTGATGACAGAGTGCATGGTCGGGGCCAGAAGAGCAGCAGCCTCGTTGAGTTTAGGGTTACCATCTACAGCAGTCCTCAGGGAATGGAGAAGCATCTCACCGAGGCCCTCCCCCATCTTCAGCAACACGTTGCCCGTGAAGCCATCGGTCACGAGCACATCGGCTATCCCTCTGGAGAGGTCCCTGCCTTCCACGTTGCCAATGAAATTGACCTTGGCTTTCTTTAACAACTTGTGTGCCTTTTGGACCGACGGGCTACCCTTTGTCTCCTCTTCCCCATTTGAGAGGAGCGCAATTCTGGGCTCCGCTATTTTGAAGATCTTCTCCATATAGATACTGCCCATATGGGCGAACTGGACCAGCATCTCGGGTTTGCACTCGGCGTTGGCCCCGATGTCCAGGCAGAGAATAGGCCCTGCGGGGAAGGGGAAGACAGCGCCCAGGGCAGGACGACTGACACCCTTCCTCTTGCCCAGGGTCAGCGTGGCTGCAGTCACCACCGCGCCGGTATTACCGGCAGAGACAAATGCCGACACATCCTCGTCTTTGAGCAGATCAATCCCCACCACAATAGATGAGTCCCTCTTGTTCTTGATCGCCCACACCGGAGGCGTCTCCCATTTCTATTACTTCATCGGCGTTGACGATACTTATCCCACTGCCAGCATAGCCACATTTAGCCAATTCCTCCTGCAACGTGCTTTCCGGGCCCATCAGTACCACTTCTAATTCAGCATCCTGCGCTGCTGCAACAGCGCCTTTCACTATCTCTTGGGGGGCATTGTCACCGCCCATAGCATCCAAAGCGATTCTTATCTTTTTATTATCTGGTTTCTTGGCCTCTTTTTTCTTAGTCACTGATTATCCTTTCCCCAGGTCGCAGCGCTCACATCCCTAGCCAACCGACAACCTTGCCATCACAGCGTGACATCTCTTCGCGAACAAGAACAATGGCACAGCCCATGGATAGTCCTCTATTCGATATTCCATCTGCTGCTTATGTATCATATCTAACTCAGCGAATACAGTGCACCGTCCTGCGATATGCACCGGGTTCTTGCTCTAAAGCGCTTGCTCCCCGAAGTCTTCAATCCTCATATTAAGCCGCAATGCTTGCTCATTGAGAAAGCTGCCTGTGCCTGCGGCACAGACTCCATTCGTGGCTAAATCGACGACATACCGTCACGGATGATGATAAGTCTTCATTCCTGACCACCGATCTCGATGACAGTAAGTACGCCCGGGACATAATAAAGGGCAGCCGTAGCCTGAGCAGCGATCTCGTTTTTGTCCACATCAGCCGAAATATAGCCCGCTTTCTAGCGGGCTATGTTTCGATGCATCAACCACAGATCCTGACATCAGCGGGAAGTTGTCCCTGAACTTCCCTGAGTCCCTGCTGTCCAGCAGGGACCGGCTTGCCCTGGGTACATAGGTAATTGTAGGCGATGAGCTCACCACCCTCGGTGATAACAGCGCACTTGGTAGTCACCGAGCCGACATCAACACCGAGGTAACCGTCCATTTTCCCTCTTCATCACCTTGAGCTATCGCCAAGGTCATTTGGGCTATGAGCCCTCTACTTTTTCTCTCTCTTTTCTAGCCTTAATCGGGATTCTATTCCCTACTATCGATCATGTTACGAGCATAGCTATATAACAGAAAGGCTATACCTTCCCTAATTAATTTCGCCCTAGTATAGATAGAAACAGCCAACAGGTCAAGCTTTTTAGTCACCTAAACATCCACAAGATTACCCTATCGGGCAAGATTCAATTGAATTCCCGCAGAGCCGTTCAGCTAACAGCGTTCTCAATATGTTCCAATCGTGAGACTCTGTTGTCCGGCGTAAGTTCCACAGCCACTACATCGATACGCCATGATAGCGGCGGCTTGTCATAGGCTTGCAGATAAGCGTTCGCCAGAGAAATAAGCTTCTCCCTCTTGGATAAGGTAACCGACTCCTCGGGGGTGCCGAACGCAGTATTCTTTTTGGTTCGCACCTCAACAAATACAAGACATTCGCCCTTTTGGGCAATTATGTCAATCTCGCCCTCTCGGCAGCGGAAGTTCCTCTGAATTATTTTGTAGCCACGCTTCTTCAGTAAATCTGCTGCCAGCTTCTCACCTATAGCTCCAACCTCTTTGCGCTTCAACGTCATATCTTTATCCACTAAACTGTTCTCCACAGAGCAATTCAATTTGGAGGCGAGCTTAGCACAATTTCGAGAAGCTTTCAATCCCTGCTTCCACAGCCTTGGAGATTTCCCCGAGACATCCCAGCGAAAGCCTTTCAAAGCCTCTAGAATGACCGTAGCGCCTCTTGAAACTTGGGGCAGTCCACACTTCTTCTCATCGGCCTTCCCCTTCTTCCCACACATCAGGCCAACTCAGTAGCAACTCAGCCAGGTTAGGTAAGAGGTCGCTACGATAGCTTCTCCAACGGCGCCAGGCTGAGCAGGAATTTCTTTATCCCCGCCTCTCCCTTGAAGGCGACGGTAACCTCCTGATCACCCCCAGAGGCCGTACAACTGACCACAATGCCCTCGCCGAACATGGCATGGCTCACATGCTCACCCGCCTTAAGAGCTGGCTTGGAGGGCAAAGGGCTGACGGCTGGCGTCGTAGGGCGTCTGGACGCTTCTGCGGCCTGTGCGGCAGGGAGAGATTAACAGATGCGATGGGATATCCTTGAGGAAACGTGACGGGGGGTTATGGGCGCTGCTCCCCATGAGGCTGCGGCGCAGGGTATAGACAAGGTATACCTTCTCCTTGGCCCTGGTTATACCCACATAGCACAGGCGACGCTCCTCCTCCATCTGCTCCGGGTCAGGCAATGACTTGAAATGAGGCAGCACGCCTTCTTCCATCCCCACAATGAATACCACAGGGAATTCCAGGCCCTTAGCCTGGTGCAGGGTGATGAGGGTCGCCGCATCGACCTTCTCGTCGAGCTCGTCCACATCGGATACCAGAGCCACTTCTTCCAGGAAGGCAGGCCAGGGCTTCTCTGGGCTCGAGGTCTTTGTAACCGGCAGCCACGGTGCGCAGTTCCAGGATATTATCCCACCTCTCCTCACCATCTGCGCCCTCGAGAGTGTATTTCTTGTATCCTGTTCTCTCCAGCACCAGGTCGAGCAGGTCAGCCAGGCTCAACTCCCCGCTTTTAGCGATAAGTTCATCGAGCATGTTCACGAAATGGCTCAGCGCCTGAGCGCTTCGGGAGGAAAACGGGGTAGGCTCCTCTCCCTGGGAGATGAGCTTCAAGGCGTCATAATAGGATAGCCCCTTCTCATTTGCCCACGTGGTGAATTCGGCGACGGTGCGCTGCCCGATGCCCCTGCCGGGGACGTTGATGATGCGGGTGAGGCTAACGGTATCGTGAGGGTTATGCATCAACCTGAGATAGGCCACGACATCCTTGACCTCGCGCCGTTCATAGAACCGCGTGCCGCCCACCAGCCTGTAGGGGAAGCCGTAGCGGACGAACTCCTCCTCAAGAGCACGCGACTGGGCGTTCGTGCGGTACATGATAGCTATATCGCCAGCCTTGCGACTCCCCTTCGCCACCAGTTTCTCCACCTCGTTGACCACGAAATGGGCCTCCTCCTGCTCGTTGTAGGTCTGGACAACAGAGATGGGTACACCTACCTCGTTCTCTGTCCAGAGCTTCTTCTGCTTTCGCTGCTGGTTGGCAGCAATCACATGGTCGGCAGCTTTGAGAATAGTCTGAGTGGAGCGGTAATTCTGCTCCAGGAAAACAATCTTGACATCGGGATAATCCTTCTCGAAGTCCAGGATGTGACGCAGGTTTGCCTGCCTCCAGGAATAGATAGACTGGTCGGGGTCGCCGACGACGCAGATATTTTTATACTTTCCCGCCAACTGCTTGGACAGGATATACTGTGCCAGATTGGTGTCCTGGAACTCGTCTATCATCACGTGCAAGTAACGAGACTGATATTTAGCCAGAACCTCAGGCTGGTTGCGGAAGAGCTGCACCGCCTTCATAATCAGGTCATCGAAGTCCAGGGCGCTGTTCTCGGCAAGAAGCTCCTGATAACGCTCATAGACCCGCGCCACCACCTCCTCGTAGTAGCTGCCTACCTGGTGCCGGTACTCCTGAGGGGCAAGCAGCCTGGCCTTGGCAGCGGATATAGCCGTCCCTATGGCTTTGGGCGGATATTGTTTGGGGTCAAGCCCAATCTGCTCAATGCTCCGCTTCAACAGGCTGTTCTGGTCCCCCTCGTCATAGATGAGGAAGTCTTTGCTCAGCCCGATGTGCTGAGCCTCCATGCGCAGGATGCGGGCGCAGGTGGCATGGAACGTGCCCAGGGTCAGCCCCTCAACCGTCCGTCCCCAGAAGGTGATAAATCCTCTCCTTCATCTCGCGGGCAGCCTTGTTGGTGAAAGTGACCGCCATGATGCGATGGGGGCTGATGCCGCAGACGGTTATCAGGTAAGCCACGCGGTGGGCGATGACCCTGGTCTTGCCCGAACCCGGTCCCGCCACGATGAGCACCGGGCCTTCGATGGTCTGAACAGCTTCTTTTTGGGCTGGATTGAGGCCAGCTAGAATATCCATAGATTTGATTCTACCACGAATGTAGGGGCAATTCATGAATTGCCCCTACATAATCCCTGCTTGGGAAAAGGAAATGCTTAATACGTGAAGACAGGCTTGTCTTTGGTGATCACCCGCTTCTCCTCCGCTATTTGCTGGCGGAGGTATTTGGGGAGAGAGAATATCCCTGGATGCGCGAGTCCATCGTAAAATCTGAGCGGTCCCCTCACCCGGCTCGCTAGCCTGCGGTCGATCTCCTCCGGAGAAAGCTCGCGGGGGTCCAGAGTCTGCGAGACCACAGCGAAACCCCAGGGGCCACCGAAGGAAGGGATCTCCGCCTGGTAAGGGGCAACCACAGAGAACACCGCCTTCAAAGTATTTACCACCGCCAGGAATGTGGACGGGAACATCACGCTGGTCGCGCCGGCCTGAAGGGACATTATGCCGCCCCTTTTCAGCTTCTTGCTGAGGTCCCGATAGAACTCTTTGCTGAAGAGCAGGTAAGCAGGCCCTTCCTCGAGCGGCTCGGTGAGGTCGAGTATCATCACATCGAATTTTTCCCTGGTTTCAGCCACGTATTTCAAGGCATCCATGTAAAGAAGCTCAACCCGGCTGTCGTCGAAGGCCCCCTGGCTCAGCGAGGGCAGGTATTTCTGGCATATCTGCGGCACCTTCCTGTCTATATCCACCATCACCACCCTCTTCACCGTCTTGTGCGCCAGCACTTCTCTTAAAGTAGCCCCCTCGCCCCCACCGGCAATGAAAACGGTCTCAGGCTTGGGGTGGGCGATCATCGGAGGGTGAACCAGGGCCTCATGATAGATGAACTCGTCCGACTCGCTGCACTGAATCTTGCCATCCAGAATAAGGCATCTGCCGAAGGCAGGGCTATCGAGTATCTGAATGGATTGGTATTTAGATTTCCCCGCATAAGGCATGGCACTGACGCTGAATGTCTGGATGAGATTGGGAGTAACGCAATCCCAAAACCAGTTTATTGCTGTCTCCGTCATGTACTAGAACCCCCTTTTCAGCTCAACAATGGAGGGATTTTTGCTCTCCAGCTTCTCCATAATCAACCTGGCAGCCTCCTCCGGCTGGAACAGGTCGCCGTAGGTGAAGACATCGATCGCCGAATAGCCATGTTCCGGCCAGGTATGAATGCAGAGATGAGCCCCGGTAATCAATACCACGCCGCTTATCCCCTGGGGCAGGAAGCGGTGGAAGGACTCTCCAATCACCGCATTGCCGGCATCCTTCGCTACGGTGTGGAGGACATCCTTTATGAATTCCAGATCGTCAAGGAGGTCTTTGTTGCACTCCTTCAAATCCAGAAGGAAATGCTTCCCCATCGTCCTCATATTGCCCCACCCTCAATACGAACTTGTTCAATTATATAAGATGTGGTCACTTTTCTCAAACAAGGGTCATTTGACAAATAGGAAGTGCAGAGGGGCAAAGCCCCTTTGCTGGGGGTATGGGGGTATCCCCCAGTCTCAAAAGTCCCCCAAGAATGGGGGATTTAGGGGGTTGATAGATATTTTCTCAAACAGACTCTTTTCAACAGGGCCAGAGAGAGGTATAATACTTGCTGGTCTGTCCCTTAAGGGTGAGGCTGTGGAGAGATAGCCAGGAAGCTATCTCCTGGAATTTGTCAGGAGTGTGGTTATCTTCATGGGGAAAGGGGGATGAACCAATGGCTGCCAAAGCTTATGTGCTGATTGAGACCTCGGTGGGGAAGACGAAGGATGTGGTGCGCGCCCTCGGCAAGCTCAAGGGGATGAAAGAGGTACATGCAGTGACCGGCCCCTATGATGTGATCGCAGTAGTAGAGGGGTCAGACCTGACCGCCGTGGGCAACCTGGTCACCAACCACATCCATCCCGTAGGCGGCATAGCGAGAACTGTAACCTGCCTGGCGATAGACGTGGGTTAGAAATTTACCGGCCACCTCTATTTCAGGCGATTCGAGCGGTGAAGAGGAGGTCAAGGGCAATCTTCTGGAAGAGCTAGGGAGTGCAGAGGGGCAAAGCCCCTTTGCTGGGGGTTGGGGGTGTCCCCCAGGTTCAAAAGTCCCCCAAGACTGGGGGATTTAGGGGGTTGAAAAGGCGCTCCTAATGCGCTCACTTAGTAAATTGAAAGGAAGTGATGCATGGATTTCCGATTCACTGAGGAGCAGGATGCATTTCGCCAGAAGGTGAGGGATTTCCTGGCTAAGGAACTCCCCCGCGATTGGCTAACCGGCGGGGCTCCTGAAGATGAAACCGATGAATGGTGGAAGCTCACCCAGAGATTTCTGAAGAAGCTCGGCGAGCAGGGATGGATATCGGCGTCCTGGCCCAAGGAATACGGCGGCCAGGAAGGCCCCACGTGGGACGACGCAATACTCGGCGAGGAGCTGGCCTACTGGAGAGCGCCGGCTCAGGACTACTGGTTCCGCTGGAAAATGATCAGCGCCCTCCTGCTGAATTTCGGCAACGACGAGCAAAAGAGGAAGCACCTTCCGGGGATAGCCAGCGGACAGGTCTACTGGTGTCAGGGTTTCAGCGAGCCGGGCGCCGGCTCCGACCTGGGCGGCTGCCAGGTCAAAGCCCAGGATAAAGGGGACTACTTCCTGGTCAACGGCCAGAAGATTTGGACTACAGGCGCTCACCGCGCCCACTGGTGCTTCGCGCCGCTGCTCTCCGACCCCGATGCCCCCAAGCGCTCCCGGGCGCTCAGCATGTTCCTCATCGATATGAAAAGCCCGGGTATTACCGTCCGGCGTCTGGAGAGCCTGGAGGGGGTAGCTCACCTCTGCGAAACTTTTTTCGATGACGTCAAGGTTCCCAAAGAGAACATGGTAGGCGAGAGAGGGCGAGGCTGGCTGGCCGCCATGGCCCTGGTCAACATCGAGAGGTCAGGACTGGGCTTTGCCTCCATGCCGCAGAAAATCCTGGAGCAGCTCGTAGAGTATGTCAAAGAGACCAAAGTTGATGGCGTGCCCCTTTCTCAAAACCCCATAATTCGACGCAAGCTCGCTGAAATGGCTATCGAAATACAGGTCTGCCGCCTGCTGGCCTACCGGGTAGCATGGGTGCAGGCCACGAATCAGGACGTCACCAGCGTCGGCGCCATCATCAAGCTGTTCGGCAGCGAGATGATGCAGAGGGTTGTCGCCACCGGCCTCGAGATACTGGGATTGTACGCACAGCTTGTGCCGGGCTCTAAATGGGCCAAGCTCGCCGGAAATATCACTCGCGATTACATGTGGAACCTGAGCCTCACTATTGCCGGCGGCACTTCTGAGATACAGCGGATTATTATCGCTACCCAGGGGCTGGCGCTGCCCTGTTTTCAATAATGTCTGCTTTGAATATTCAAACGGCCTGCCTGTGCTGGAGAACATTTCCCTGACTATCCTGGCCAAATCCGTGGCTGCGCTGGTCGGCCCAACGGGTGTGGGCAAGACAACGCTGGTCAGTCTCATTCCACGTTTTTACGACGTGACCGGAGGCTCGATAACCCTGGATGGGCGCGACCTGCGCGATTACACACTCGACAGCTTGCGCAAGCAGGTCAGCATCGTGCTGCAGGATGTATTCCTATTTTACGGGACGGTGCGGGAAAACCTGCTGTTTGGCCGCCCGGAGGCCGGTGAATCCGATATGATCGCGGCTGCCCAAGCCGCCAACGCCCACGAGTTCATCATGGAATTGAGCCAGGGTTATGACACACTTATCGGCGAGCGCGGTGTCAAACTATCCGGAGGACAGAAACAGCGCCTGTCTATCGCACGCGCGGTCCTGAAGGACGCCCCGATTTTAATTCTCGATGAAGCCACATCCTCCGTGGATACGGGAACCGAAATGCTCATCCAGCAGGCACTCGAACGCCTGATGCAGGGGCGCACCACCCTGATCATCGCCCACCGCCTTTCAACGGTCCGCAACGCCGACCAGATCATCGTGCTGGAAGACAAGTCCATCCGCGAGATGGGAACGCATACGGAATTGATCAAGTTGAAAGATGGGCTGTACCGGAAATTGTATACGGTGCAGAGAAACCTGGATCCGGTGAATCAGTAAATAACGGAGTCTCCCTGGTCAACTGATCCCCATTCACTCGCCAGCTAGAGATATTCCTTCAACTGCCTCGCCCGCCTAGGATGGCGTAACCGCCGTAGGGCTCTCCCCTCGATCTGGCGGATGCGCTCGCGTGTCAACCCGAATTTCTCGCCCACTTCTTCCAAAGTGAATGGGACGCCCGTTTCCAGCCCGAAACGCATGCGCAGGACGCGTGCTTCACGCGGTGTGAGGGTACCCAGCACTTCTTCGATCTTGTCTTTGAGCATGGACTGGTAAGCACTTTGGATCGGGGTCGGACTGAGTTCATCTTCGATGAACATGCCCAATTCTGAATCCTCATCATCGCCAACCGGACTCTCCAATGAGAGCGGCATCCAGGAGACCTTTAGGATCCATTGCACTTTTTCCAGATCCATGTTCACTGCGGTCGCCAATTCCTCCGGCGTGGGCACCCGTCCCAAGTGCTGTTCCAGGTCATGGGTGGCTTTATAAATCTGCCGGATACGGTCATTCATATGCACAGGAAGACGGATGGTTCGCGCCTGGTCGGCTATGGCACGCGTGATGGTCTGGCGGATCCACCAGGTGGCATAAGTGGAAAAACGGAAACCGCGATGGACATCGTATTTCTCGACGGCCTTCATCAATCCAAGGTTGCCCTCCTGGATCAAATCGAGGAATGGCACTCCGCGACCCGTATAACGTTTGGCAATGCTCACCACCAGGCGAGTATTGGCCTTGATGATATGCTCGCGTGCCAATATCCCATCCTGCACCAGGGCCTGCAGGCGCTGTCGCTCCAAAATCCGTTTGCGACCGGGGTAGCGCAACAATTCCGTTCTGGCCTTGCACCCAGCTTCAATGCGGATGGCAAGCTCGGATTCCTCGTCCGCCTTCAGCAACGGGACACGTGCCATTTCCTTAACATACATCCCCACCGAGTCATCGCTGGCGTAGTCAGCATTAATCGGCTCTTCCCAGGATTCCGCCTCCGGCACAACAAGTGTCTCGGCAGTTACGCTGTTGTAATCGGGATCCACCACATCCACGCCACAATGCCGCAAGGCGACCATGATGACCGACAAGCGTTCGGTATCTTCGCCAACTTCCGGTGAGACGTCCATCAGATCATCGGTGGTTAAATACCCCTGTATTGAGGCTTTCTCCATGAGAAGGTTCAGGGCTTCCTGGTTGTGTCGTCGGTCAAATGGCGCCATCTCTATCCCTCCTCTTCAGGCACTTTCTAGCTCAACAAGTCCTTCAACACTGCGAACTGTGAATTGGGCTCAAGACGATGCCCGCAATCGGTCCTATTCAGGTTCTCACCGCAGACGGGGCACAGGCCTTTGCAGTCCGGTCTACATACCGGACTGATGGGAAATTCCAACAAGGCATACTCTCTCAGTAACGGCTCCAGATCAATCTGACCATCCTCCGGTACAAGCAATCCGGTTTCCGTAATATTCCGCTGGTTGAAAGCATACAGGTCCGTGACCGACCACTTCAGAGTTTGGGAGTATATATCCAGACAGCGAACACACGCAAGGTCCGTTTCCGCAGTAAACTCCCCCTGAAGTAGAAGTCCCTGTGGAGTGCGACTAAATCGTGCCATCCCGGTGAATTCGCGCACAGTGAGATCATCCCCCAGGCGCATTGCCTCATAATCGAAATTAAAATCGCGGCTCGTGCCGATTGTTGCATTGATCAGGAAGCCGACGTTGAGTCGCAGAGGACGACGAGGGTTAGTCACTGGATACTTCTATACGCAAGTATTTATAGCACACATATTCTAGCACAGCCGAGTCTCGAAGTCAAGAATTCTTTAAGGTTCACTCTGTATTTCCTTCTGGAATGATTATTAATTCCCCCTCAACTCAAACTGCCACTCTCGGGATGAGAATGATTTGGAAAAAGAAGATTTTGCGAGCGAAACTTAAGAATTCCTTTATTTTCCAGCCTTTTATTTCACGGAATGGACGGCAACCAGCGTAACATCATCATCCTGCGATGCACCGGACTGGGACGTGGTCAGCGCATCCCGGAGCGCATCACAGACTTGTTGCCCGCTCCACCCCGCTAGTCCGCTCAACAGATTTTGGACCCGCACATGTCCGAATACCTGCCCAAGCGGATTACGACAGTCCGTCAATCCGTCTGTGAACAGGACAAGGGTTCCGCCAGGCGGCAAGGTGACGGAATTTTCGTCCAGCAGCAGGTCATCAAATATACCGATTGCCTGTCCGGTGGCATGCGGAAGAATCTGGACGTTCCCTTCTGCATCCATAAGCATGGGCAGTTCATGGCCAGCACGGGCGAAATCGAACCTTTCACAATCTCGAGATTGGCAGCCAGATGGTCCAATTCGTTGCGCGGCAAATCACTTAATAAAGGAATTTTCTTAAATAAAATGGTTTGAGCCATTGGCACTCGGTGAATAACAGATCAATGTCTTGAAAGCACTGGAATTATTTTATCCAACACGCCCACACCGATGCCAGCAGCGATCAAGGAAACGATGATGACGATTATAAGAATCGTGAATATCATGCCAGTGTAACCCAGCACCAGGCCCCAGACTGCCTTCCGGCGAGCCGGAGCAATCCCACGCTTTAGCTTACCCAGGGCGGCATGCCCTGTCACGATGCCGACCAGCCAGAGGGCGATAGGTAGGAAATCCAATATGGTCCCACAGATGGCGCTCGACCCTCCAGTAACGGCAGCCAGGAATAGGCCGATTGTCAGGTCGAAGCACCACTGCAAGAGGTAAAAGATCCAACCCAGGATGCCCAAGGTCAGGCTGGTCGCGGCGAGTTTATTTGTGCCAGGTCTCGAGTCCATGCAAGGTGGATGAGAGACAACATTTAACGAGAAAGGCTATTCCATCTCCGACCAGGCTGACCGGAGCAAGTAGATCAAAATGATTACCGAGGAGAGCTCGAACAGGACCGGGAAAATGGGAACTTGACCGACGAACTTTAAAGTGCACAACACGAAAGAGGCGATCCCGAATGCCCAAACGCTCCAGCGATGGCCATTCCAGATGACCAGGAGGAATGCGAAGTTGGCCAATGCCAGGCCAGCCACCACCAGCGCGGTCCCGAACGCCCAAAGGGTATCCCTGGCGGAAACATGAGCCGTAACGAGAAAGTTCAACATCGTGACCGTGTTGGTGATCAGCATCAGAACTATAAAGATCTTCACTGGAGTCCAATGGCTGAAACCCTGTCTGCCCTGCCCGACCGTTCCGTAGATACCCAAAAGGGTCAACCCCGGGAGAAAGGTCAACAGGAACCATTCATATTGCTGGATAATGGGACGGTTGAGTCCATAAGCACGGGTTAAATGTTCGATTTGTTGAAGTGTACTTCCAGCCGGTATGGTCGTTTCCGAGACACGCACAGCATAGATGACAAAAGAAACAAGCACAAGCACGATACTGAGATCCAGGGGGAGGTAATTACGCCAATTCTTCACGAAAATTCTCCACGATAAGCAAAAGCTTTATTGGAAAATGGTCATTCCGCCAGTTCTTAAGACTGGCTGAAGTCGATCTCCTCCTTACCTCCGAGCTTCTCCTGGATACGCCTGACCACAAGTTCCAGCGCCATGGGCTGGTGCACGAAATCCACGTCATCGGTGCGGATGGTTAATACCGGGCACAGATCAAAGGACAACAGCCATTCATCATAAAACGATTCGAGCAATGCCAGATACTCGGCACTGATGCCAGTTTCCATGTTGCGGGCGCGCTTACGGATGCGTTCCATCAATATCGCGGCTGGGCATTTCAGGTAAATCAGCAAATTCGGCACAGGCAGGCTGCTTACCACCAGGTCGAACAATTTGCGATAAGCCAGATAATCGCGCTCAGAGAGGTTTCCCATGTGGTGGAGGGCACGCGAAAAAATGTAGGCGTCCTCGTAAATACTCCGGTCGAGAATGGCCGGGCGCTGGTCGCGTGCTGCTTCGAGGTATTGGTCGGCGCGATGGCCAAGGAAATAAATCTGCAAATGGAACGACCAGGCATGCATGTCGGCATAAAAGTCCGGCAGGTAGGGATTATCGGCGACAGATTCAAATTCTGTACGCCAGCCCAATCTTGAGCCGATGCGTTCGGTGAGAGAAGTCTTTCCCACCCCGATATTTCCGGCAACGACAACCAATCTTTTTGGCATAACACCTCCTAATGAACCTGGATAATTGTACACCCGGTTTTTCATGCTCCGGGACATTTGCACCCGGACAGGTCGATAAATAAAAATTCAGTACCAACTAGCTAAAGAAACCATTTAGAATATATGCACTTCATACGGATGGAGGTCTGAATTTGCAGCATTCGGGAATGGGGGGTCGTTCTCAAGCCACCCAAAAATTGAAGGCGAACAACATCGCCAGAAGTCCCATCAATAGGATGCTGGCAATTGTCCAGGCCCGGTCGAAAACCGAACTTTTCCCCCATTTCGCCAGCATGATAAAGACCGCTGGAGCGCCCAAGATATAGCGGATGATTCCCTGTGCAGGTCCGCTGCCCCATGAGATGACTAGGACGGCCAGGCTGAAGAAGGCAATTTCAGGATAATGCTTGATGCAGGCAACACAAGTTACCACGCCGATGATCAGGCCAAAGAATTCGGTCAGGAAGTAGGCGGTTCGTTCAGGTATATGAACGAACATGCTTTGGAACGACCCGGCCCAGTTGTAATAGGCAGTACCAAAGTCGAGGAAGCCCCGTCCAAAATAGTTGGTTTCGACAATATCGAAGTTCAGACCGAGATGGGAAAACTTCCAAGCCAGGTAAGCAATCAACGGGGCGAATGCCAGGAGCATTTTCCCGAATGAGACCACAACGATGAGCTCTTTACTGAGCAAGGACCACTCCGGGTCTTCTGGCCTGTGGATCCCGAAGATCCCCCGGACGAACTTGCGGGCCGCCAGGAACAATGCCCGCCATGATTCCTTCCACCAATAGTAGATCTGGCGCCATTCCAGGTCGATATCCAGCCAATCGCCGGTGCGGAACCAGGTGAGGGCCATTGGGATGACCAGCGCCACCCCAACGGCACGCGTCAGGGTGGCTGCCGCACCAAGCAGCGCGGCCGGCAGCCATTTGCCGTGCCGCAGCATGGCCAGACAGCCGAAAGCCAATCCAACGAACAGGCCTTCCGTGTACACCTGGACTAGGAAAAAACCGGTTGGGAAGATCAGCAGGTAGAAAGCAGCCCGCATGGCGCCGTCATCGCCAAGCGATTCCGATGTCAGATCATAGAGAGCCAGCATGCCCACCAAGGCTCCCAACGCTGAGACGATCACACCCGCCAGGGTGGCGGTAGCGGTAAGGTTGAGCCCGATCAACTTGAGCGGCTGGATGAAAATCCACATCACCCACGGATAGAACGGGAAGAAGGCATAGTTCAAGGAAAGCGACTCACCGTTGTAACGCGTCCCTTCGATGAGCATACCATCCTGCCAGTAAGTGGTCACGCCGAAGGGTGTCAGGTGCGGAACCTTCGGGTCGTCATATCCGCCAAGGGCAATGCTGATGTAATACTCCGAGTCCCAGCAGACCTGGTCATTCATGAAGGGCTCTACGAGATAAGGGCGCCCAATCTGGTAGGTCTTCGGCAAAGTATATGTAGCGGTCCATTCCTGGGCCATGTCTGGAAAGACCGGCTGGAAGCGGGCGGTCGCCAGGGCCTGGAAACCGATCACGATTAAAGCCCAGGCCAGCCAGATCAGGAAAATCTTTCGAAAAGCGATTTTATTCATCGTCATTTCTCCATTCCCGTGATAACCATGTCCTGCATAAAAAACCGCTGCGACAGGAACAGGATCAATAAGGGGACCGCAATCAGTATTACCGCGCTGGTCTGCAAAACCTCAGGCGTGAACCCATACGTCGTGTAAGATTGTGCGGTGAACGCCATCGTTTGAAGGTCTGGCCGAGTTCCCAAGTACAGACTGGACATACGCAGTTCGTTCCAGGTATTGAAAAAATGAAGTAGCGCCACGGTTACGATTGCGGGAACGGCCTGGGGAAGGATGATCGAAATAAGGGTCCGTAGAGGGCCAGCTCCATCCAGCATGGCCGCCTCGTCCAGGTCGCGTGGGATGCTCCTGAAATTCTGCCTGAGCAGGAAGATGTAGATGGCGCTTCCAAAGAAGGCCGGGACGATTAGCGGATAAAACGTCCCGTTCCAAGGCAGGATGCGGGTGAAGATGACAAAGCTCGGTACAAGGGTGATGCTATCGGGAATCACGATGGTAGCAATCAGGAGAAAGAATAGGAACCGTCCGCCCGGGATTCGGAAGCGTGAAAACCCATAGGCGACCGCGATCGATGAAATAAGGATTCCAATCTCACTCAGAACTACAACAATGAGGGAATTCCTGAAATAATGGAGATAGTCGACCGCCTTCCAGATACCTATATAATTATCCCAATAGATCTGGAAGTGGAAAGCCCCGCTCAGGCTGCGCCAGGAGCCCTGCCAGGGGATCAGTCCCAATTCGGGATGGGCCGGATCGATGAACTGGCTGGAGAGGCGGCCGGGCTTGACCAATGCCCAATCGTGGAGGACGCCATCCGGGGTTGGGACTTTGTAGAGCTGGTAGGATGTTCCCTGATAGACATAGGTCAGCCTCTCGGCCGGATACAGCGGGGCTGAGCTGTCACGTAATTCATCAGCGGACTTGAGGGAGGTCACAACCATGTACGATAGTGGGGATAGGAAAACCAGCAGGAAGATCCAGATGAACAAGGTCAACAACGCTGTTCCGGTGAATTCCCAGGTACGCAAAGTTAGTGTGGATGACCGGCTGCGGAGAGGATTTTTAGATTTCATCATTGCTGGTTTCCTCGGGGAAATGAACCCAGTAGCGGGCAGATCGGAACAGCAGAATCGTGATAACCATCACCAGGATGAACATGATCCAAGCCAATGCACTGGCATATCCTAGGTTCATAGCTGTAAACATTTGAGAAGAAATGTAGGATTCCATCGGGGAAAGACTCTGGCTGTAGGGCAGACCACGGTCGAGCAGGGCCACCCCGCCGAAAGAGCTGATCATGTTGATCACCAGCGAGAAGAAAATCGCCGGCGAACACATCGGGATGGTGATCGAAATGAACCTATTGATCGGCCCGGCCCCATCAACGCGTGCCGCCTCGTAAAACTCCTTCGGGATGGCTTGCATGGCTCCCAACATGATCAGGAAACCGGGTCCAATCGTCCAGAGGGAAAGGATAACCGGGAAAAGAGTATATAACGGTGTATAACTGGACAGGTGAAAAAGCCGGGGGATCCAACCCGTATTGGGGTTAATCAAGCCAGAAATAATGATAAAGATCGCGATGGCTGGGATAATGCTGGGCATGAAGAAGAGCGTGCGCAGGATGCGCTTACCACGCAACCGGTCACTGGTAAAGACGGCTGCCAGAAAGAGTGCCACGACCATTTCAAGCGGGACAGACAGAATGAAGTAACTGATCGACCCGAACAGGCTGGCACCGGCGGAGGAATCCCTGAAAAAAGCCAGGTAGTTGGCCAGGCCGATGAAATGGGTTTTTTCGGGTTCCAACATCTTGAAGTTTGTAAAGGAAAAACCCAAAGCTGCCAGGATTGGGATTGCTTTAAAGATCAGAAAGCCCAACAACCAAGGTAGCAGGAAAAGGAATCCGACTGTAGCCTCGTATTTTCTGAGGGAGAGATGTCTGATCGGTTTTGGCGACCTGCGCCGGGGCGCAAGTGCGCGTTTCACAGTGAACATAACTCGTCTCCTTGTAGTTCAAGCGCAATCCATCTGATCATAATTCTCCCGCCCAAAACCTTATCCAGTGTAATACTTGAAGAATAATGTATTCCGTTTCTCTTTTTGGGATAATTATTCTATCCTATGCATGGTAAATTTAGGTCATATTTTAACGAAGTTCCTCCATTTACGGGGGAGTTTTGAGCCTGGTCAAGGGTATAGTTTTCATTGGTCAAGGGGACAGGTCCTTCGCTGATTGGACCAAAGGAAAAGACCGCTGTTTCAAACTGGTCTTCTTAAATCCCAAGCGCCCGGATGGGCGCTTGGGAATCGGTTATGATTGTGTTCACTCCCTGTATCATGCAACTTCCAGGCGAGCAATTCATTTATCCGTCAACACTCACTATACCCGCAGGTATAGCATTTCCGGCAGCCCTCTTCATTCACCATGGTCGCCTCACCGCACTCCGGGCAAAGCTCGCTCGTTTTGAGCGCCATCTGCCGTGCCGACATCGCCATTTGCGGATTTTGATTCTCCGCAACCGTCAATAGGTCCGGGATCGATTCGCCGATCTGACTATGGCTATCCGGTTTTTCCTCACTTTCATCCACATGGTGGGTTGTCCTGCCGGTCAAATACTCATCCAGTACCTGCCCGACCCCATCCGGCAGAGAACGGACTCGGTTCGGACCAAAGCCTAATGACCGTCCGCCCCCGATACCGGAGAGCTGGCGCACCACTTCGGCCATGCGTTCACGCGCCGGGATGGACGAAGCCAGCCGCAGGACATACGAGATAAGCCGCCCAATTGCCTCCGAAACAGCAGCCGTCTCAGAGCCGGCCTTGGCAGTATTAATGAACACTTCAAAAGGATTCCCGCCGCCGTTCTGGTTGACCGTGATGAAAGCCTTGCCGAGCGGCGTTTCCACGCTGTACGTGCTGCCAACCAGGGTGTGTGGACGTGGCTTTTTTGTCTCGTGCCAGGCTGCGAGTTGCGTGGCAATTTCAGAATCCGCCACACTGGCTGGTGCAGCATCTCCGGTAACAGATGGCCAGTAAGGCATGGCCAGGCTGCTGGTAGCCTGGGGCTGTTTCTTCTCTGCGGTGGCCTTGGTTTCCAGCACCACCTTCTCACGGGAACCGGTCACATAGACGGTAATGCCCTTGCAACCCAGTTCCCAGGCCAGCAGGTAAACCTGTGCCACATCCTCCACTGTTGCATCTTCGGGGAAATTGACCGTTTTTGACAATGAATTATCCACGAACGCCTGGAGGGCCGCCTGCATGCGGACATGCTCCTCGGCTGTGATATCACCAGCCACCACGAATACATTGCGAATTGATTCCGGTACATCGGGTAGATCCTGGCAGGTCCCATGTTCCATCACTTGGTCGATGATCTCCTGCCGTGCTTCTCCGACAATACCAGCCTGTTCAAGTGCCTGGCTGAAGCGTGGACTGGCGTAGGCCAGTTGAAGGTCCTTTCCCTGGTCGTTAACATGACGGACGTAGGCCAGCGCGAAGACCGGTTCACATCCATATCCTTCACAGCCAGCCACAGTTGCAATTGTCCCGGTCGGTGCGACGGTGGTCTGTGCTGCGTTGCGGATGCCGTATTTCTTGATCCCTTCCAGGATTTCGTTCCAATCCAATACCGGACGACCCCAATCGCGCTGGTACGTCGCCAGTGGTTGTGGAGGTGTCCAACGCAGCTCCTCGAAGTCGTAAATGCTGCCTTTTATGGCCGGGAATGCTCCACGCTCACGAGCCAGAGCTACACTCGTCCGCATGGCATGGTACCGGACGAATTCCATCACCTGTGCACCGAACTCCTGCCCCTCCTGGGAACCATAGCGCACACCCACATGGTACATGAGATCCGCCAGGCCCATGATGCCCAAACCGATGCGTCGGGCTTTATGGGCGGCCTCCTTCAATTGCGAAACTGCCGGAACGTAGGCGTTAACATCCACCACATCATCCAGGAAGCGCGTTGCGAGTTCTACGCCGTTCTGCAAGCCATCCCAATCCACTACCCCGTCCGGCACACAATATTCAGCCAAGTTGATTGAACCGAGGCAACAATTTTCATACGGTCCCAGCCACTGTTCCCCACATGGGTTTGTGGCTTCCAGAGGGTACAAGTGCGGTACAGGGTTGGAACGGTTGGCTGCATCCAGAAACAACACACCCGGTTCACCGTTATGATGCGCCTGGGTCACAATTTTTTGGAAAAGATCACGTGCCCGGACAGTTTTATACGTGCGGAGCGGTATGCCTAGGGCTTCGGCTTGTTCCGGTGTCCCACTGAAACCACGGTACTCCGGGGAAGTGACATCCGGGAAACGCAGATCCCAGTCGGTATCCTCCTTAACGGCTTGCATGAAAGCGTCGGTGATACCTACCGAGATATTAAAATTAGTGATCTGGTTTTCATCAATTTTGCAGGTGATGAATTCATCAACGTCAGGATGGTCCACACGCAATACGCCCATGTTGGCTCCACGCCGTGTACCGCCCTGGGCTATTTCACCAAAGGCATGATCGTAAACGCGCAGGAATCCTACCGGACCAGTCGCCTGCCCTGCTGATGATTTGACCAGCGCCCCCTTTGGGCGGAGGCGCGAGAAGGAAAAGCCGTTACCGCCACCGGTCTGCTGGATGAGCGCAGCATCCCGCAGGGATTGGAAAATACCCGCCGGGTCCCGGCCCATATCATCCGTGATTGGCAGGACAAAACAAGCCGCCAATTGCCCGAGCGGTGTACCCGCACCGGTAAAGGTGGGGGAATTGGGAAGGAATTTCCGGGATGTCAATAATAGATAGAATTCTCGGGCGCGTGCAATTCCATCCCCGTTATACATATCTTCAGCTCTGGCAACATGATAAGCCACACGCCAGAACATTTCCTCAACGGATTCAACAGGCTGGCTATCGTCACCGCGTCGGACATAACGACGGATTAAAACCTGTTGGGCGTTCTCGGTTAATTCCGCACCTGGCAGATCGTCGGGAATGACCGGAGTTGGGAGCAATCCTTTGATTGATAGTGCCGGCGAACTTGACATTATGCATTTCTCCTCAGCTTCTATAGATGTTTTCTGACTTAACGATAAATAATTAATATACTGGAAGGACTCATGGACTTATAGACACCAGTTCTCCGCTCGATGGACGGAGAACAACGGCAGCAGGAATAAATTAAGATTCTAATAACAGCTGGTCAATTTCATTACGCAGGGAATGTAAATCATCCAGACGAAGATAGACGATGGCATAGCGTATGTAGGCGATCTGGTCCATTTCTTTCAAGCCCTTAATCACCAGGTCACCGACAACGCGCGAACTGATTTCGGATTTTCCCAAGCGCTGCAACTCGGCTTCCACCTGCCCCACCAGATGCTCTATATCAGTCGCGGAGACCGGGCGTTTGGCGCAGGAAATACGGATGCCGCGTTCCAATTTCTCCCGGTCGAACTCCTCGCGCGTCCCATCCTGTTTGATGATGAGCGGAGTCGCCATGATAGAACGTTCATAGCTGCTGAAGCGCTGCCCACAGTTCAAGCATTCCCTCCGCCTGCGAATTCCTCCATGACTATCGTGCGTGGTGTCAATTACCTTCGAGTCATCGTTCTGACAGTAAGGACAACGCATGTTTATCACTCCGAATTTGTAGAACAAATGTAACCGCTATATATGGTGTAAATTGTCAAAATACCCCTATATATGGGGAAATTCGTTTTTTATTTTAGCATATTTAATAGGACTGAACAAGAGGACGAAAGGGTGATTTACAGTGAATTCTGGTTCAAAGAGGTTTCGCGACTGACCAGCCACCTCCCGATAGACACCATCGTAAACGACGAATTCATATTTCATGAGGTATGCCTTATAATTGGCAGGGTCACTATGGTATCATTAATTAAATAAATAACCCTCATCCAGCCAATGCGATTTTGAAAAGATATATACGCTCAATATCTCAGGTCCATTCCCAGATCTTTGCTTAAATATCCTAAAGGCAACCCCATGGACATGACCATGCCATTTCAACTGAACCCCGGCGAATCGATCCTCTATCGCTCAAGTCCTTCTCTAAAGTGGTATGCGTTAGCATGGAGGATCGGGGTGGAGGTATTGGAAGTTGCTGTTTTTATACTTATTTCTTTTACGGCTCTCACCAACCTTTCAAAAGGAATCCTGGCAAGATTCCTCCCGGCTGGTCCGACAGATATGTTAAGTTTGATTCTTTTCCAAGGGTTCACGCCACTTCTGGTATTAGTCTGGTTCGCCGAAGACACCTTTAGAATTTTCACGTTCGAATTGATCCTGACCAACCAGCGCATCTGGACCAAAGGCTCTCCCTTTGCTTGGACGCCAGCCCGGGAGACACCTTTATCAGATATCAAGTCCATGTCTTCCCGGCATGATGCTCTTTTTGTCCGCCTCAAGTCTACTAAAAAGAGGCAGATGCATGTGTTGTCGGATGGCAAACAGATTGTCAAGGCATTTGTACAATTTACCGGAAAGGCCAGTCCTGATTGATATTACCAACAAGCTTATATAAAAGCTACAGTCGCATTTCCCGCTGGAGCCTTACCCCTGACGATGATTATTTACCATTTACTTTCTTTGCTTCCTGCCAGAGCGCTTCCATCTCATCGAGGGTCATATCAGAAATATTCTTGGCCTGTTTTTTTGCCCCTGCTTCCACATAGGCAAAGCGTTGCCTGAAACGCGTATTGGTTCCACGTAGAGCCGCCTCGGCATCTATATTTTTCCAACGCGCCAGGTTGACCAGGGCAAAAAATAGGTCTCCCAATTCACCAGCCAGCTCCTCTTCATTTTCAGCATCCCGAACTTCTCGGACTTCTTCGGTGATTTTCTCCAGAACACCTTCAATCTCCGTCCAGTCAAAACCAACTCGTGAAGCCCGGTCCTGGTATTCCTGAGCCTGGATCAGCGCCGGCAGTGCCAGCGGAACACCGCCCAACAAACCTTTTTCTGGTTCACTGCTGCCGGCACGTTCGTCGGCCTTGAGCTTTTCCCAGTTCTTCAAAACACCGCCAACCCCATCCACCTTTACTTCCCCGAAGACGTGCGGATGGCGGCGGATGATTTTGTCATAGATGCCTTTTAGCACATCCGACATGCCGAATTCACCTTCTTCGCTGGCGATCTGGACGTTTAAAACGATCTGGAGCAGTAAATCACCAAACTCCTCAGCCATTTTTTGCGGTTCTCCGGAATCAAGGGCAGCCAGGGCTTCATAAGCTTCTTCCAATAAATGTGTACGGAGGGACTGATGTGTCTGCTCTTTATCCCATGGACAGCCGTCCGGGGCACGTAAATGGGCAATGATTTCCTGGAAGGCCTCGAACGATGTACCTTCACCCAGGGATGGGACGTAAAGCACTGTCAATAAGCCGATTTTTTTAGAGCGATCTATTTTGTAGAGCGGTAGATCCTCAACATATTCATCTTTCGTCCCGGCCGCGTGTACCAGCCGGACCGGGTGCTCGTCGGGGTAGATGGCGTTGAGAGTCATTTTGACTTCAGCGGCCACCATGCGGGAATATATCTGGGCAACCAGCACTGGCATATCCGGAGGGAAGGTTGGGATATGCGTCTGGCTCAATTCCAGCGCGTCCACCAAGGTCAGTCGCGGGTATGGATCCAGTCCAAGCGCGGCAAAAGCAGGCTCGAGAAAAGAGAGTCCACTCACGATATTCAGCGACAGACCGGTGTTGTGGGCGCTCTGCGCGATCACCGGGCAGGTGGCTTCTGCCAGGAACGGATCGCCCGGCACGGCATAGACCACCCCTTTCGGCCTCTGCCCCAATTCAAGGACTTTTTCGACAATGGCGGAATAAACCTCCTCGAATGAGTCACTATCAGCGTATAGATCATCGAAAGAGTGAACTCTGAGGGAGTCGGGCAAACTGGCAACAACGGGATGTTGGTTTGTACGTAGCCAGATTTCGTCAACGGAATTAAGCACATCCCAGGCTTCCCGAGTGAGTTTGGCGGGATCGCCAGGTCCAAGACCGAGGATGGTAATACCAGACATTGGAGACTCCTGAAGAATCAATTCAAGGTTTAAATGTGAAACGTAATGCGCAAAACGTAACAAGTCTGGTTACGGATCACGCATTACGTTTTGCCTATGGGTGGTCAAATTAACGTTTGGTGTAGGTTGGAGCCTTGCGGGCACGCTTGAGACCGGGCTTCTTGCGTTCCTTAATCCGCGCATCGCGTGTCAGGAAGCCGCCCTTGCGCATTGCTGATATATTTTCAGGATCCATCTTGACCATGGCACGTGCCAGGCCGAGCTGCACAGAGTCTGTCTGACCGGTGACACCACCGCCAGTGACAACGACGGAAATATCATAGCTCTTGGCATCCTGCCCTGCCGCCTTGAAGACAGCCAGAATTGCATCGACATCCCCCAAACGGTTGAAATAAGCCGGGGCTTCTTTGTCGTTGACAATAAAGCGTCCTGAACCATTCATTATGCGCACGCGGGCAATGCTTTGTTTGCGGCGTCCTATACCTTCATAATATTGCACAGACATGTTCCAGCTCCTTTATGCGACTGTTTTCGGGCTCTGTGTGGTATGCGGATGCTCGTCGCCACTGTAGACTCTAAGGCGTGTCATAAGGTGGTGACCCATCTTATTGTGCGGCAGCATACCCCACACTGCAGAGCGAATGACACGGTCAGGGTGGGTCTGCAACTGGTCGCGCAGGCTGATTGTTTTCAAGCCGCCTGGATAGCCCGAATGGCGATGGTACATTTTTTCGGTCAGCTTTGAATGGGTCTTTGTGCCGGTGACGGTGATTTTCTGGGCATTGATGACAATCACGAAATCGCCCATTTCAACGCCAGGCGTAAAAGATGGTTTATGTTTTCCCAACAAGAGTCCGGCGAGCTTGGTTGCCAGACGGCCGAGAGTCTCACCATTGGCATCAACCAACAACCACTGGTGGTTAATTTCAGCAGCTTTCGGATAGTAGGATTTATACACTTTCGTTTCTCCAAAATTACAGGCTAAACAAATTCAGACCAGATTATCATAACTTACTTCGACCAGTGTCAGGCCACATGCCGGGGCAAGACCTGCAGGTATTTGGGCCTGGGCCTCCTGGCGAATATCGGACCGGTTATCCAGCGCCTGAGCCAGTATTTTCGCCGAAAGCCTAGCCTGCCCGACAGCCACTTGGGCATAGACCAGCCTGCGCACCATTCGGTAAAGGAAGGCATCGGCCTGGATTTCAAAGATCCACTCGTCAGCCTGCTGTTGCCATCTGGCAGCTATTACGGTTCGTACCGTGCTGCCACCAGACCAGGGCGGGCTGCCAAAGGCACCGAAATCATGAGTGCCGGGCCAAATATTGGCCAGGTGTGCCAAGTCTGAGACAGTGGGCCAGACTCTCCAGGCATAACGTTCCCGTAAAGGGTCCCGTACGCTGGCGCAGAAAAGGCGATACCGGTAGCTACGGGAAGAGGCATCAAAGCGGGGGTGGAAACCATCCGAGGCTGCTTTGACTTCCCTGACTGCCATATCCCGGGGCAGATGGGCATTCAGGGCGTCCTGGAGTTTCTCCAGACCATGACCCCAGTCGAGGTCGAAAGCCGCCACCTGCCCACTGGCATGAGTGCCGGTATCCGTACGTCCAGCCAGAAACACCGTCTGTCCATGCCATCCAAGTTTCCGCAGGGCCTTTTCAAATTCGCTCTGCGCTGTGCGGGAACTCGCCTGCCGCTGGCTCCCGAGGAAGCCTGTGCCGTCATAAGCGAGGATAATCTGGTAACGTGCCATTTCCATCGGTCAGCTAGTAACGTTTAGCTATTAGCTTGCAGCTTTATACGTCGAGTGTCTTTGACAGATGTTTGTTTACTCTTCTACAAGTTCCAGGATTGCCATTTCGGCCTTGTCACCGAAACGAGGGCCGAGCTTCATCACCCGGGTATAACCACCATTTCGTTCGGAAAAGCGAGGTGCTATTTCGTCAAATAATTTCTTCACTGCATCGTTACTGTTATTGCCCAGCCTGCCAGCAATCAAGCGGCGGGCCGCCACTTTCTCAGCGTCACTGGCATCCGTAACCTTGCGAGCAATGGAAATCATCCGTTCAGCTTCGCCACGGATGGCTGCCGCCTTGGTCGTGGTGGTGCGGATACGCTCGTGAGTGAAGAACTGTTTGATCAAATTCCGGCGCAACGCGATACGCCCGCCTTTGGTTCGATTGAGTTTATAACCTGCCACTTGATGTCGCATTTCTGAATTACTCCAACTCTTTCTTTTGCTCGTCCTTCAAATAACCCTTTTCCAGCATCTTGGCACGCAGTTCGTCCAGGCTCTTTTCACCGAAATTGCGGATGGACATGACCGCCTGATCGCCCTTCTCGAGCAATTCAAGGACGTCTCCCACCGTGGTTATGCCTGTACGTTTGAGCGAGTTGAAGACTCGCACTGAAAGGTCAAGCGATTCCACCGGTGTCTCGGCCACTTCACTGGTCAGGCGCGAGCCTGCGGTCTCCTTTTCCAACGCAATGGAAAGTGTCTCTTCACTGATGCCTGCTACGTAGCGCAGATGCTCGATCAGCAGTTTGGCGGAGGCGCTCAAAGCCTTCTCCGGTGAGATCGCACCATCGGTCCATATCTCCAAAACGAGTTTGTCGTAATTGGTGCTTTGGCCAACCCGTGCCGCCTGGACTTCCCAATTGACACGCTTGACCGGGCTGAAAATGGCGTCCACTGGCAACTCACCAATGGGCATGCGCCCGCGTTCATTGGAAGGAGCATAGCCGCGCCCACGCTCGACAATTAACTCTACATCAAGGCGCGTCTTTGAACTATCCGCCGTGAACAGGTACAGGTCCGGGTTGATGATTTTGACCTCGGGCGATGTAATTACATCCGCTGCAGTGACTACACCTTCACCGCGCACCTCCAGGTGCATGCGGGTGGCGTCCACGCCTTCGAGGATCAGGCGCAATTGCTTGACCTGTAACATGACCTGAAGGACATCTTCGCGCACACCCGGAATATCACTGAACTCGTGCAGGATATCTACAATACGGATGGATGTCACGGCCGCGCCTTCTAGCGAGGATAGCAGCACGCGCCTCAAGGCATTGCCCAATGTCACGCCATATCCATGCTCCAATGGGCTGATAACAAACTTGCCATAATTACGAGCTTCCGCTTCGCGCTCGATCTTCGGCATCACCATGTTCGTGATAGTCACGATACACCTCTCCCGGCGTACAGAACGGTACGCCGCGTCTAAGAGAACAAACTCGGATTAGCGCGAGTAGTACTCGACGATTAATTGCTCGTTCAGATTACCGTCAATCTCAGGACGCTCCGGCAGACGCAGGAAGTTACCTGAGAGAGATTTTAGGTCGCGGCTTAGCCAGGCCGGAATATTGCGAGTCTCGGCCAGAGGAGCCAATTCCTTGAAATATGTAGCATCTAACGAACCCTCACGGACCGAAACAACATCGCCGGCACCCAAGGTCATTGAGGGGATGTCCGTCCGGCGGCCATTAACTGTGAAATGGCCGTGCGTGACCAACAGGCGCGCCTGGGATCGGCTTGAAGCAAAACCAAGCCGGAAGATTACATTATCCAGCCGGGATTCGAGGATCTGTAAAAGCATGAGGCCGGTAATGCCGCGGGCCTTCAGAGCTTTTCCGTAATAACGCCGGAATTGGGCTTCGTAAATGCCATATATGCGGCGGGCTTTCTGCTTGGCGCGCAACTGCTTGCCATAATCGGATTCGCGGCTCTGGCCGCCTCGGCCGCCGCGACCGCCAGAGCGCCCATGCTGGCCGGGCGCAAAGCCACGGCGCTCAAATGCACATTTGGGAGAAAAGCAACGTTCTCCCTTCAGGAATAATTTTTCACCTTCACGCCGGCACAGTTTGCAGGCCGGACCTGTATATTTCGCCATACGTGCTTACCTCTTTCACCAAAACTAAACGCGGCGCTTCTTGGGAGGCCGGCAGCCATTGTGCGCAACCGGTGTTATATCCGAAATGGATTTGACCTTGAGACCCATCGATTGGACAGCGCGGATCGCGGATTCACGACCGGGCCCTGGACCCTTGACAAACAAGTCCACTTCCTGAATGCCGATGGTCTGAGCAGCCTTGATGGCTTGTTCAGCAGCCAGACGAGCCGCAAAAGGCGTACTCTTACGGGAGCCTTTGAAACCAACGGATCCGGCGCTACCCCAGCACAATGTATTGCCTTCCGGGTCTGTCACGGTCACAATGGTGTTGTTGAAGGACGCGAAGACATGCACCTGTCCGGAAGACAGGCTGCGTTTCCCTTTTTTAGCGCCGCCGGAGCGACGCGCAGAACGTACAGTCTGAGCCATAGAACCTCTTTCGTCCCTGTTAAACGATTATTTCTTACCGCCTTTGCGTCGTCCGCGTCCGGCAACAGTCTTCTTTGGACCCTTACTGGTGCGTGCGTTGGTACGCGTGCGTTGTCCGTGGACAGGTAAATTGCGACGGTGACGCAGGCCGCGGTAGCAGCCAATTTCAACCAGACGCTTGATATTCAACTGTTCCTGACGGCGCAAGTCGCCTTCAATTTTCCAGTTCTTCGCGATATATTCGCGGATCGCTGACACTTCGGATTCCGTTAAATCTTTAACGCGCGTATCCGGGTTGATTTTGGTTGCCGCCAGAATCTCGCGCGAGCGTGTTGGGCCAATACCAAACAGGTAATTCAAGCCCACTTCAACGCGTTTATTACGCGGGAGGTCAACACCTTCAATTCTCGCCATGTTCTACTATCCTTGTCGCTGTTTGTGCTTGGGATTTTCGCAGATGATATACAATCTGCCCTTGCGCTTGACAACCTTGCACTTCGCGCAGCGTTTGCGAATGGATGGACCTACTTTCATTATTACGTTCTCCTTACCTTGGTTTTTCAACCAAAAGTTCAATTATACATGACCTATTCTTTTACGTCCAGTTTTAGCGGTATCTTGCGTCTGGTTATGGGACAGTCAAGACGAGAGGGTCGCCTTCGGTGACAGCTACTGAATGTTCGTAATGTGCCGTCAATGACCCATCAGCAGAGACAACCGTCCACTGGTTGGACAGGACTCGCGTCCGGTAAGTGCCGACGAGAACCATCGGCTCAAGGGCGATCGTCATACCGGGTCTCAATAAAACCCCGGTACCTGGTGTGCCGTAATTCGGCACCTGAGGCCCTTCATGCATCTTCCGACCTACACCGTGTCCGGTATATTCACGGACGACCTGGTATCCTTGCGCCTCCACAAATTGCTGGATGGCTGCGGATACGTCGCCCGTTCTGTTTCCGGCGCGCATCATTGCAATGCCAACGAACAGCGCTTGCCTGGTCACCTCGATTAGTTTGCTGGCATTCGGGGAGATTTGCCCTATTCCAGCCGTGAAAGCCGCGTCGCCTACATAACCCTCGACGACCGCCCCACAATCAATGGAGATGATGTCACCTTCCTTGAGTTTCCGTTTTCCAGGGATGCCATGTACCAGTTCTTCATTTACGCTGGTACAAATGGAACCGGGGAAAGGGGGTTGACCGTAGTTCTTGAAAGGCGAGTAAGCGCCATGTTTCCGCAGAGTTTCCTCAGCAGCCGCGTTGAGGTCTGCAGTAGTTACGCCGGGTTGTATAAGTTCACGTACTGATGCCAACGCCAGAGCGTTGACACGGCCAGCTTCGCGCATCAGCGCAACTTCAGCCGGGCTTTTGATGTTAACATCACGTTCCCAGGCCATATTATCTACCAAGCACCGCCAGCAGATCCGCCGTGACCTGCTCAATCGGCCGGGCACCATCAACTTCAGACAGCAAGCCGCGTTCCCGATAATAAGCGATCAAGGGTGCAGTTTGGGCGAAATACACCTGGATCCGCCGGGCGACCGTCTCAGCTTTGTCATCTTCACGTTGAAAAAGTTCCGAACCATCCAGATCACAAACGCCCGGTTTCTTTGGTGGATTGTTCTTGTCGTGAAAGATGTGTCCCTGCGCTTTGCAGGTCCAACGTCCGCTCAAACGCTCTATCAAGGTAGTCTCGGAAGCCGAGATGTATGGAACATGGTTCACCCTGCCACCAAACTCAGCCAGCAGTTTTTCAAGGGCTTCCGCTTGAACCGTAGTACGGGGGAAACCGTCAAGTAAAGCTCCGTTCTTGCAATCCGATCGTGACAGCCGATTCCGGATCATGTCAATCGTCACATCATCCGGTACCAACTCACCTTTATTCATAAAGGTCTGGGCAAGTTTACCGAGACCGGTCGCGATTTTAATGTTCTCTCGGAAGAGATCTCCTGACGATATATGTGGTAGACCGGTGGTCCTGGCAATGATTTCTGCCTGAGTGCCTTTACCAACGCCAGGGGGTCCTAAAAGAACGATGTAGGTCAGCATAGCCTGCTTATTTCACCAACCGGGCATCATCATATCCGTGAAGTTTCAGTTCAGCGTCAATATTCAAGAATGTATCGCGTACCACTCCAACCACAATCAGCAGACCTGCAGCCGATACCAAGAAAATGGTGGAAGATGATGTTGTTCCTCCAATCCCAACCGCCTTTAGAATCACATTAATGATATAACCCAGGACCGCGACAACACCTAAGAATAACGCACCGGGCAAAGTGATCCGGCGCTGAACTTTGGTCAGGTATTTCTGGGTCGGTGCTCCACGGTTCACACCAGGTATCTGCGCGCCTACTTTCTTCAAATTCTCTCCATAATTCTGCTGGGAGAACATTACGTCGGTATAGAAAAACGTGAAGCTTACGACCATCAGGAAGTACAGCAGATAGTAAAGCCAGCCGCCGTTAAAGGTGGCCTGTGTCGCCGAAGCAAATTTGGCCACTGCTGCGACCTTTGAATTGACAAAATAGCTGGCAATAATGGCCGGGAATTGCAGGATGGCACTGGCGAAAATAAGCGGGATCATGCCTGCCAGGTTCACCATCAATGGCAATGTGCCTTTTACTGGCATGGACATACGACTGCCGACACGGCGCCCTGGATACATGACCGGGATATTACGTCGCCCCTGCTGTACAAAGACAATGGCATAGATGACCGCCACCATTACCACCACCATCGAGATGACAAGGATCCAGCCATGTGCCTTATCCGCCAATAATGTGGCAAAGTTGGCCGGCATACGGGCAACGATGCCTGCAAAGATGATCAGGGATAAACCCTGGCCGCGAATGCCGTACTCTGAAATCAATTCACCTAACCAGATGGCAAACATCGTGCCGCCGACCATTGTCAAAAGGAGAGCTAGTGAAGAGAGCCAGAGGGTACTCGTAAATCCAAAAGCTACAATGTTGCCCTGACCACCTTGCACAGAGTAGGAGTTGAAAAGGTTAATCTGGCCAAGGGCTGAAAGCGCAGCCATCGGCACCGCTAGGTAATACGTCCATTTTTCCTGCCATTTACGACCCTCACGCGGATCTTCCTCCATCTTGCGCTGGAGCGCCGGGAAAATGGGGGTCAGCAACTGCAGGATGATCTGCGCAGTAATATACGGGTAGACACCCATGGCCAGCAAGGAAAAATGCGAAATGGTACCGCCGGAAAGCAGATCAAGGAATGCGAAGAAGGAACCGGAACCGGTCGCACCTTGCAGAAGTGCCTTCAAGGCAGTCCCATTAATACCTGGCACCGGGACGTTTGCCGCCAGGCGGTAAATGACCAGAATCACCAGGGTGATAATCAATTTGCGGCGGATGTCTTGCGACGTCCAGAGATAACGCCATCCCGTAAATGCGTTCTTCATATTAAGGTCTCCTCGCGGGACGAGTTACACGATCAATTCCACCGAACCGCCGGCTGCTTCGATCTTCGCCCTGGCACTCTTCGTGACACGGTGAACCCGCACTTTAATGGCGGTTTTCAATTCACCCCGTCCCAGGATTGCAACCAGGTTGCGCGGATCACGCAACAAGCGTGCTTGCTGAAGCGTATCGGGAGTGATTTCATCTTCGGTCTTGAAGGAAGCCAACTGGTCAAGGTTTACCTCATTGAACTCAACCTCATAAGGCGGGGTAAAGCCTTTGCCACGTATGAAAGGTAAACGGCGGAAGAAAGGCAAATTGCCGCCCTGCCGGTAGAGACGTCCGCCCGAACCGGTGCGGGCGCCCTCGCCCTTCGTACCACGCCCGGCCGTTTTTCCCTGACCGGCAGAAATGCCACGTCCGACGCGCTTCCGGTTTTTCTTGCCTACATTCGGTTTGAGATCGTTCAGTTTCATCTTCGTGCCTACTCTTCAATTTGGATCATGTGAATTACTTTGGCAATCATTCCGCGCAATACAGGCGTGTCCTTGTGCTCCACGGTTTGGTGTAAACGATGAAATCCCAAGGCCCGCACGGTTGCCTTCTGCGGCTCCGGGTAGCCGATCGGGCTACGCACCAGAGTCAACTTGATCATTTTACCTTCGGCCTTTTTAGCCATGCTTCTTTCTCCTTTCCCAGTACGGCAGCAGGTCTTCGACCGACTTGCCACGCCGGGTGGCCTCTTCCTGCGGCGACTTTAGCGCCTCAAGCGCCTGGAGAGTGGCCTGAACGGAGTTCAGGACATTCGAGGAACCAAGCGACTTGGTCAGGATATCATGGATGCCAACTGCTTCGAGCACAGCTCGGACGCCCCCGCCGGCAATAACGCCCGTACCGGGGGAGGCCGGTTTGAGCAGGACCACTGCACCACCAACCTTGCCGGTTGAAACGTGTGGGATGGTTGTCTTGGAAAGGAAAATCTGATGCATATTCTTGCGAGCACGGTCGGTGGCTTTGCGCATCGCATCCGGCACTGCATTCGCCTTGCCCACTCCCAAGCCAACCTTTCCGTGATTATCGCCCATGATCAGCGTCACACGGAATTGGAAACGGCGGCCTCCTTTCACCACTTTCGCCACGCGCGCAATTTCAATGACACGCTCGTCAAGGGCCTCTGCTTGCTGATCAATTTCCGTTACCGGGTAATTCATCATAACGTTCTCCAATCACGCCCTAGAATTCCAGGCCGCCTTCACGGGCGCCATCAGCCAGGGCTTTAACCCGGCCGCTATATTTAAAACCGCCTCGGTCGAATACAACCGTCTGCACACCTTTATCCTTGGCGCGCGCAGCCAGCATTTTACCGACCATTTTAGCCTGTTCGGATTTCTTCAGGCCCTCCATCTTTCCACGCAATTCCTGGTCGATGGTCGAAGCCGAAACAATAGTATGCCCGGCCTTATCGTCGATAACCTGGGCGTAGATCTCCGAGAGGCTGCGGAAGACACACAAACGAGGTCGTTCTCGCGTGCCTTGCACGTTAATCCGCACGCGTGCATGCCGCCTGATGCGAGCCTCGGTACGATTTTTCTCAGCCATAGATTACTGTGCTGCCTTTCCGGCCTTGCCGGCCTTGCGGCGAATCTTCTCACCAAGGTAATGCAAACCTTTGCCATGATATGGTTCCGGCGGCCGCACCTTACGGATATTCGCAGCAACCTGACCGACCAGTTCCTTATCATAACCACGTACAAAAACCTGGCGGGCTTTCTGATCCACGTCGAAGGAAATCCCTGATGGCGGTTGCACCTCCACAGGGTGCGAATAACCCATATTGAGAATAAGATTCTTGCCATTCATTTCGGCCCGGTAACCAACACCTTCGATTTCCAGAACGCGTTCAAAACCAGCACTAACGCCGTGAACCATATTTGCAAGGATGGCACGCGTCGTGCCATGCAAAGCGCGCTCGGCGGGCTGGTCGGACTTACGGCTGATGACGATCTGTCCATTCTCCATTGCGATTCCGATCAACGGGGAGAACGTCCTTTTCATCTCACCTTTCGGTCCCTTTACGACAACAGACACGTCGTTAATATTTACTTGCACACCGGTCGGGATGACCACTGGCATACGTCCAACTCGAGACACTTTTACTCTCCTCTCTACCAGACCTTGCAGAGGATCTCGCCGCCCACACCCAACTGGCGGGCACGCTGACCGGTCATAATACCCTTGGGCGTGGACAATATGGCAACGCCAATACCCGAAAGAACCCAAGGAATATCCTGCTTCTTGGTATAAATACGGCGACCAGGGCGGCTGATGCGTTCGATGCCAGTGATCACTGGTTTGCGCTCACGCCGTTCACCAAAATACTTGATCTTCAGGCGTAACACCTTCTGGCTGGGACGTTCGCCATCTGCAACTTCAAAATTTTCCAGGTAGCCCTCTTCCTTCAAGATCTTGGCGATTTCCTGCTTGATCTTCGAATAGGGCATAGCCGTCATAGCCTGACCACTCATCATGGAATTACGGATGCGGGTCAGCATATCAGCGATAGGATCAGTCATGCTCATTTCTTACCTCCACCCGGTTACCAAGATGCCTTCACGACGCCGGGGATCTTTCCCTCCAGCGCCAACTCACGGAAGCAAATCCGGCATAGACCAAAACGGCGAATATAACCGCGCGGGCGTCCACATTTCGAGCAGCGGTGACGTATCTGGTTGGGATACTTGCGGCGGAGTTCACGATACTTCATGCAAGTGCTTGCCATAATTATGCTTCCTTCTTGAACGGCATGCCCAGCAATTGCAACATCAGCCGTGCATGGTCATCGGATTTGGCTGTGGTCACAATTGTGACCTCCATGCCTCTTAACTTGTCGATCTTGTCGTATTCGATCTCCGGGAAAATCAACTGGTCGCGCAAGCCAAGTGTGTAATTGCCTCGCCCGTCGAATGCCTCCGGAGAAACGCCACGGAAGTCACGTACGCGTGGCAGAGCGGCATTCAACAACCGGTCCAGAAAGGCCCACATCTTGTCTCCGCGCAAAGTCACTTTTGTTCCAATAATGCGGCCCTCACGCAATTTAAAGTTCGCTATGCTTGTGCGGGCTTTCGTCATGACCGGCTTCTGCCCGGTGATGATTAACATGTCGCCCATGGCAGCCTCGAGGGCCTTTGCGTTATCCTGCTCGCTGCCGAGTCCAATGTTCAGCACGATCTTGTTGATACGCGGGATCTGCATGACATTCTTGTACTGAAATGCCTTGAGCAGGGCCGGGACAGCTTCCTTTTGATATCGTTCTTGCGTTCTATTCATAAATCACTGCTCCATCGGTGCTTAATCTATCAACGCCTGGCATTTCTTGCAGACACGGTGTACGCCGTCCTCGTTACGCTGGACATTCACACGGGTCGGTTGGCTGCACTTGGGGCAGATAAGCATAACTTTCGAGATGTCGAGCGGTGCCTCGAACTTGATCCGACCGGGGTTAATGGTGCGACCCTGAGTCTGGACTTGCTTCTGATGCTTGGTATGGATGTTCAAGCCCTGGACAACCAATCGCTTCTCTTCCGGTAGGACTTTGATCACCTCGCCGCGCTTGCCTTTCTCCTCGATCTTCCCACTGATAATTTCAACAGTATCACCTTTACGAATCTTGACTTTCATCGTTCGCTCCTCGACTGGCCTAAAGCACTTCCGGGGCCAGTGAAACAATCTTCATAAAGCCCTTTTCACGCAGTTCGCGTGCAACTGGTCCAAAAATGCGGCTGCCTTTGGGGTTTTGGCCGTCTATGTCCAAAATCACAGCTGCATTATCGTCAAAGCGTATATAAGAACCATCTTCACGGCGCCATTCCTTGGTACAACGAACAATGACTGCCTTGACGATCTCAGACTTCTTTACCGACCCCTGGGGAGTCGCTGACTGAACTGCTCCGACGACAATATCGCCGATTCGGCCATAGCGACGGGTTGAACCGCCCATGACATGGATGACCAGTATTTCTCGAGCACCAGTGTTATCGGCAATTTTCAAACGGGACTCGTGCTGGATCATGGCTGGGCCTCCACTGGAGGTTCGGCAGGTACACTAACGTCCGCATCGGCAGGCTCTTCATTGATTTCTGCAAGGCCCGAATCAACCGTACGGATCTCGTGCTTGACAATCGACTCGACCACCCAGCGTTTATCACGGGAAAGTGGCCGGCTTTCAACTATCTGGACCTTGTCGCCAATCTGGCAGCCCAACTCATCGTGCGCTTTGACACGCTTGCTCAAATGGACAACCTTTCGATAGAGAGGGTGCCGAAATGTTCGGCCAATCTCAACGACGACAGTTTTCGTCATCTTGTTACTGGTGACAACACCAGTGATTCTACGGCGGTCATTCATGCTTCACCTTCCTGTACAGCCGGCTATTCAGACTCATGCAAGATCGTCTCAAAACGGGCGATATCACGCCGCAGTTGACGCAGACGGTTGGTATCTGTTAATTGACCGGTCACCTGCTGGAAGCGGAGTTTCATTAACTCCTCACGGCTATCCGATAGCTTGGCCCGTATTTCTTCAACGGACAGTTTGCGAATTTCTACCGGCTTCATGCCTGCTCTCCCATGATCACATCATGACGGGCAATCACCTTGGTCCTGATGGCGAATTTACGCCTGGCGAGACTCAATGCCTCGCGCGTGGTTGCCTCATCCAGGCCGCCAACCTCGAACATGACACGGCCGGGCTTTACAACAGCAACCCAGTATTCCACATTGCCTTTCCCTTTACCCATACGGGTCTCCGGGGGTTTTTGCGTATAAGGCTTATCCGGGAATATACGAATCCAGACCTTGCCGCGGCGTTTCATGGCATGAACAAGGGTTCGGCGGGCTGCTTCGATCTGTCGGGCAGTCACCCAGCCTGGCTCCAACGCCAACAAACCGTATTCGCCGAAGGAGATCTCAACACCTCGTGTTTCCTTCCCCTTCATGCGACCACGCATTTGCTTGCGATACTTCACACGTTTTGGCATTAACATAGCATCAACCTCACTCCACAAACACCACGTTTATTCACTCACGTAGACGCCTTCGGTTGTCTCAGCTTTTTCTTCACTTTCATTTTTCATCTCGCCATGGTAGACCCAAACCTTGACACCGATCTGACCATAAGTGGTTAAGGCTTCGGAACGGGCGAAATCGATATCCGCACGTAAGGTCTGCAATGGTACCCGTCCGTCGCGCAGCCAGACCGTGCGAGCCATTTCTGCACCAGACAACCGTCCAGCTACCTCGATTTTGATGCCTTGAGCACCCTGGCGCATGGCCTGCTGGATGGCGCGTTTCATAGCACGACGGTAACTGATTCGGCGCTCAAGCTGGTCGGCAATATTGCGTGCAACCAGAAATGCATCGCAATCCGGCGCCTTGATTTCCTTAATATCCAGGTCGACCTTCTTGCCTGTCAACTCTTCCAAACTGATACGGATTTTCTTGATGCCTTCGCCTTTGCGTCCAATCAGGATGCCAGGTTTTGCGGTAAATACCGATACTTTCAATTTACCTGGATAACGCTCCACATCAATCCGGGAAACACCTGCACGTCCAGTCTCCTTATAAATCATGTCGCGGATGGCGAAATCCTGTCCCAATTGCTCGCGATATTGGGCGCCCTCGGCGAACCAACGACCACGCCAGTCCTGGTTGACATTCAGGCGAAAACCAATCGGATGAACTTTTCGACCCATAAGATCTCCTTCGTCCTTTCCTTGCCGGTTAGGCAGCCTCGCGCTCGCGCAGGACAACAGTCACATGCGACGATCGACGCAAGATCGGCTTGAAGCGGCCACGTGCTCCAAAGCGACGCCACTTGCGGGTGGGAGCTTCATCAGCAAAGATTTTAGCTACGAACAGGTCGTCGCGGCTGACACCAAAATTCTCTTCGGCATTTGCAACAGCCGAAGCTAGCAGTTTTGCCAGTGGCTGGGCTGCGCTCTGGGGTGCGAACCGCAGAATTTCCAACGCCTGCACTGCATCTTTACCTCGTACCAAGTCAACGACCAGTCGTACCTTCTGAGCTGACATGGTTAAATAACTTAATCTCGCATGGATGTCGTGAGTCATCGGATTGCTCCTATGCCACCGGCTTGGACGACTTCTCAGCCGCCATATGACCACGGAACAAGCGCGTCGGTGCAAATTCACCCAGGCGATGTCCAACCATATTCTCGGTGATATAGATGGGCACATGCCGACGACCATCGTGGATCGCGATCGTGTGCCCTACCATCTGAGGAAAGATCACGCTGGCGCGGCTCCAGGTACGGATGACCTTCTTCTCGCCTTTCAGGTTCATCGCTTCAATCTTCTTTAAGAGTTTCGGGGCAATGAATGGCCCCTTTTTCAGTGAACGAGACATATTTGCTTACCTCGCATCCTACTTAGCGTCTTAACGGCTGGCCTTACTGCGGTGGCGCACGATATACTTATCCGTCCGTTTGATACGGCGGGTTTTGTAACCACGGGCTGGTTTACCCCACGGTGTTTTCGGACCCGGCATACCAACCGGCTGGCGGCCTTCACCGCCACCGTGCGGATGGTCACGTGGAGACATGGCAGTACCGCGCACGGTTGGACGGATTCCCATATGGCGCTTGCGGCCAGCCTTGCCCAATTTTATATTGTTGTGATCCAGGTTGCCGACCTGACCGATAGTCGCATAGCAGGTCTGGCGCAGCAGACGCACCTCGCCCGAAGGCATGCGGATTTGGGCATATTCACCCTCTTTGGCCAACAACTGCGCCGATCCGCCCGCTGACCGGACCAGCTGCGCACCCTTGCCCGCTTGCAGCTCGAGATTATGTACCATCGTACCAACAGGAATGTTCGAGAGCGGGAGACAATTACCGGGCCGAATTTCGGCCTGAGGTCCAGACAAGAGCGTATCCCCGACTTTGATTCCAAGCGGAGCAATGATGTAACGCTTCTCACCGTCTGCGTAGAAAAGCAAGGCCAGGCGAGCAGTGCGGTTCGGATCATATTCGATCGCAGCGACTTTGGCGGGAATGTTGTGCTTCTCGCGCTTGAAATCGATGATACGTATATACCTGCGATTCCCGCCGCCACGATGACGGACTGTGATTCGGCCGGTGGTATCGCGTCCGCCATAGCTGCGCGGATGAATGATCAGACTGCGCTCAGGGGTGGACTTGGTGATTTCTTCGAACGTGTAACCGGTCATCCCCCGCTGGCCGGGTGTCGTGGGTTTATATTTCTTGACAGCCATTACTTCACCCCTTCAAAAATCTCGAGGGTACTTCCCTCGGCCAGGGTTACGATCGCCTTCTTGATACCGGGAGACCGTACCTGTAAGCGGCGGTTACGACGACGACTGCGCTTGGCAGACGTGTTAATGATATTCACACGGACGACTGAGACGTCAAACAGCCTCTCGATGGCCTCTTTCACCATGGTCCGGGTGGCTTCAGAGGTCACCTCAAAGGAATATTGATGAAGCTTGTTGGACTGATAGTTCGACTTTTCGGTGACCAGCGGGCGGCGGATTAAATCATATATCGTTGTCATGCTGCCCTCCTACACCAGAATGGCTTTCAACACGTCCAGTGCCTTGAGGGGCATGACGAGTTTGTCATAGCCAAGTAAGTCCCTGATATTCAGGTAGTTCGCTATCAGGATTTTGGCGTCCGGAAGGTTACTGGTTGAGCGGGCCATGATCTCATAGGAAGCATCTTTTTCGGTCGCCAGGACAAGCACGGTGGCATCTCCGACCAGTAAATTCAAGGCTTGTGCCATCAGGCGAGTTTTGGGTTCATCCAGAACAAGTTCATCCACCACCACCAGGCCAGCCTCAGCCGCCTTGGCGGATAAGGCTGAACGCAATGCGGCACGCCGCATCTTGATAGGCATATGTTGTGTGTACTTGCGTGGGCGCGGTGTGTGGATCTTACCGCCGTGGACCCACTGCGGGGCACGCGTGGAGCCCTGGCGGGCCCGACCGGTGCCTTTTTGCTTCCACGGCTTCTTACCGCCGCCGGATACCTCGCTGCGCGTCTTCGTCTTGGATGTACCGAGGCGGGCATTGGCCATCTGTTGGATGTAAGCCTGGTGCATTAAATCTACATTCACTTGGGTTTCGAAGATCTCGGCCGGTAATTCCACGGTCTTGACCTTTTCACCTTTCATGTTGAATACATCTGCTTTCATAATACCCATACTCCCATCATCGACGCTTACTGCTTGCGCGCGTCCTTGATCATGACCAAGCCGCCTCTCGGCCCGGGGACGGCGCCGCGCACACCCAGCAGGTTGCGCTCAACATCCACCAGGACGACCTTCAGACTCTGAGAGGTAACGCGCTCATGTCCCATATGTCCGGGACGACGTGAGCCCTTATAGACACGCCCAGGTGTGGTGGTTGAACCGCTCGAGCCAGGGGCGCGCAAGCGGTCAGATCCACCATGCGTTTTGGGGCCACCGGCAAAATGGTAGCGTTTCACCACACCGGCGAAACCCTTGCCTTTACTGGTTCCGATCACATCGACGTGTTCGCCGACGCCGAAGACGTCGACGGTCAATTTGTCACCAGTCTTAAGTCCGGCGTCTTTTACGCGGAACTCACGCAAAAAACGCAGCGGGGGCAATTCGCTTTTCTTGAGGTGACCAAGTTCTCCTGAAGTAAGGTGCTTGGTCTTTACCTCGCTGAATCCAAGTTGCACCGCTGCGTAGCCTTCCTTTTCTGGAAGGCGTACCTGTGTAACATAGCAAGGCCCAGCTTCGATCAGAGTTACCGGAACAGCCGCACCGGTCTCATCGAAGATCTGGGTCATGCCGATCTTCTTGCCAATCAGCCCTTTTAACATGCTCGGTTTTCTCCTTCTAAACGTTTCTCGAGACTGTCAGCCTGGGCTAGGCTGCATCATCTCGGTCACAGCACAGTCAACCGGTCTGCCGCGGCACACAGGGTATTCGGGCCCACGAACAGAACCGTTCTTATGCTGCCTATCCAATCCAACTGGTACGAAAAGTCCAATTGCCAGACCAGTTGGACGAACAGACAACTATGCTAAATTTTAATCTCGATATCCACACCCGCTGGCAGATTGAGTCGCATCAACATATCAATCGTCTTGGAATCAGGATCCAGAACGTCAATGAGACGATTGTGCGTACGGATTTCAAAGTGCTCATGCGAATCTTTGTCAATGAAAGTCGAGCGGCGTATTGTAAACCGTTCTTTCTTCGTTGGCAAGGGTACTGGACCAACAACATGGGCGCCGGAGCGCTCGGCGGTTTCGACAATCCGCTTGGCGGACTGGTCGAGCACGCGATGGTCATAAGCCTTAAGGCGGATGCGGATCTTCTGCTTCGTCATAGTGTTTCTTTACCTATTCGATGATCTTGGTGATGACACCCGCGCCGACGGTCAGGCCGCCTTCACGAATGGCGAACTTGGAGCCCTGCTCGAGCGCCACCGGTACGATCAGGGTGACAGTCAGGTCGACGTTGTCGCCCGGCAGAACCATTTCCACACCTGCGGGCAGTTCCACGTTGCCAGTCACATCCATCGTACGGATGTAGAACTGCGGACGGTAACCGTTGAAGAAGGCACTGTGCCGCCCACCTTCTTCCTTCTTCAGCACATACACTTTCGCTTCGAACTTGGTGTGCGGGGTGATCGAACCCGGCTTGGCTACCACCTGGCCACGCTCCACGTCCGTGCGCTCGATACCACGCAGCAGCAGACCCAGGTTGTCCCCCGCGATGCCTTCGTCCATCATCTTGTGGAACATCTCCACGCCCGTCACAACCGAACTGCGCGTCTCGCGCAGGCCAATGATCTCCACCGGATCACCCACCTTGATGATGCCCCGGTCCACACGTCCGGTCACCACCGTCCCGCGACCCTTGATCGAGAACACGTCCTCGATCGGCATCATGAACGGTTTGTCCGTCTCACGCTTCGGCTCCGGAATATATTCGTCGATCACCCGCAGCAATTCCTTGATGCTGGCATACTCGGGCGCATTCGGGTCGGTCGAGGTGCTCTCCAACGCCTGCAAGGCACTCCCACGCACGATCGGGGTCGTGTCACCCGGGAATCCCTGGTTCGTCAGCAGTTCGCGCAGTTCCATCTCGACCAGTTCCAGCAACTCCGGATCATTCATCTGGTCCACCTTGTTCAGGTACACCACGATGCTCGGCACTTCCACCTGCCGCGCCAGCAGCACATGCTCATGCGTCTGCGGCATCGGCCCGTCCGGCGCCGCCACCACCAGGATGGCTCCATCCACCTGCGCCGCACCCGTGATCATGTTCTTGATGTAGTCGCGATGTCCCGGCATGTCCACGTGCGCATAGTGCCGCTTGTCCGTCTCGTATTCCACGTGCGCAATGTTGATCGTGATCCCACGCGCCTTTTCCTCCGGCGCATTGTCAATCGAATCATAGGGACGATAGGAGGCCTTCCCCAGAAATTGGCTGTACTTCGTGATCGCCGCCGTCAACGTCGTCTTCCCGTGGTCGATGTGCCCCATCGTCCCCACGTTCATGTGCGGTTTCGTCCGTTGATACTTCTGCTTCGCCATAATACCTCTCTCCTTCTGGAACTCTGAACTATGTGTTTAAGATTTCCTGCGCCACAGTAGCGGGTACTGGCGCATAGTGATCAAATTCCATCGAAAACACACCCCGACCCTGGGTTGCTGAACGCAGTTCGGTCGCATACCCAAACATTTCACCCAGTGGCACGGTTGCATTGACTGCCTGGGCATTTCCCGGTCGTATTTCCATACCCCGGATGGTTGCCCGCCGACCATTCAACCCGCCAATAACCTCTCCCAGAAATTCCTCTGGAGCAACCGCTTCCACTTTCATGATAGGCTCTAACAGCACCGGTCCGCCTTTTTGGACCCCTTCCTTGAAAGCAAAGGTGGCAGCCATCTTGAAAGCCATTTCATTCGAATCCACTTCGTGGAACGATCCGTCGAACAATCTCACTTTCAGATCAACAACCGGATATCCAGCCAGTACGCCGCTTTCAGAGGCTTCCTTGATGCCTTTTTCCACAGCCGGGATGAATTCTCGTGGTATTGCACCACCGACAATTTTATTTTCAAAAACAATGCCACTGCCGCGTTCACCCGGTTCCAGCGATATCACCACATGTCCATATTGGCCGTGGCCACCCGTTTGCTTGACATATTTGTAATTGACTTCCTTCACGGGCCGCGTGATTGATTCGCGGTATGCCACCCGGGGCCTGCCGACGTTGGCCTGCACATGGAATTCGCGCATCATGCGATCTACGATCACTTCCAGGTGCAATTCACCCATACCTTCGATAATGGTCTGACCGGTATTTTCATCTGAGTGGACTCGGAAGGTTGGGTCCTCCTCGGACAGTTTGCGCAAGGCTTCGCCCATCCTGGCCTGGTCAGCATTCGTTTTGGGCTCAATGGCGACATTAATAACCGGCTCAGGGAATGTGATATTTTCGAGGACCACCAGTTTGTTATCACAAAGGGTATCGCCGGTAAAGGTTTCTTTGAACCCAAGAACTGCGGCTATATCTCCGGCGCGCACTTCCGTGACATCTTCACGGTGGTCGGCGTACATGCGTAAAAGACGTCCGATTCGTTCCCGCTTCCCTTTGGTGGAGTTGGTGACCATCTGACCCTGGTTCAAGGTTCCAGAATAAACGCGCAAGTACGCCAGACGTCCCACATATGGATCGGTAACAATTTTAAAGACGAGTGCGCTCAAATGCGCGTCATCCTGGGGTGGCAGCTTGACGACTTCGTTGGTTCGAGGGTCCGTGCCGGTTATCGCAGGAACGTCCAACGGCGAAGGCAAATAATCAATCACCGCGTCCAGTACCAGTTGAACACCCTTATTGCGTAACGAACTGCCACAGAACACTGGCGTGGCTGTACCCGAGATCACGGCTCGCCGGAGGGCGTCTTTCAATTCGGCATTGCTGATTTTTCCACCCTCAAGATACTTGACAGTGAGTGCATCGTCCAATTCGGCGATATGCTCAATCATTGTATGGCGACGCTCTTCTGCCTCGGTTTTAAGATCTACCAGGATTTCAGCCTCACGAGGTTCCTTGCCCAGTTCATCATCCCAGAAGACAGCTTTCATCGTCATCAGGTCAATGACGCCCCGGAAAGATGCTTCCATTCCGATCGGCATTTGCATTGCAATTGGGTTGGCTCCCAGGCGCTGTTTAATGGTTTCAATCGTGCGTTCATAGGACGCACCGACGCGGTCCATCTTGTTCGCAAAACAAATTCTGGGCACGCGATACCGGTCGGCTTGACGCCAGACTGTCTCACTCTGCGGCTCCACTCCTTGAACAGAGTCAAAAACCACAACACCGCCGTCTAACACTCGCAACGAACGTTGCACTTCCGCAGTAAAGTCGATATGGCCAGGCGTATCAATGATATTGATCTGATAACCCTTCCACTCGGCTGTCACGGCCGCGGAAACGATCGTAATGCCACGTTCACGTTCCTGCTCCATCCAGTCAGTGACGGTGGTGCCATCATCCACGGAACCGATGCGATGGGTCATCCCGGTGTAGAACAGGATACGCTCAGTGGTCGTCGTTTTGCCGGCATCAATATGAGCAATGATGCCAATGTTTCGATACCGTTCGAGCGGGAACGCACGTGCCATAATACTCTGCTTGGTAAGGTTCAATATCCGCAATTACATGCGGTAATGCGAGAAGGCGCGATTAGCCTCGGCCATCTTGTGGGTCTCTTCGCGTTTACGAATGGAAGCACCTTCATTTTTATAAGCATCCAATAATTCATCTGCCAATTTCTCGGCGAAAGATTTTCCGGCACGCGTCTTGGCCGCATCCAGCACCCAGCGGATGGCCAGGGTGGTGCGGCGGACTGGCGGGACTTCCATCGGAACCTGATAAGTGGCACCCCCGACGCGGCGGGGCTTAACTTCCATGGCAGGCGCGACATTCCGCATGGCAGTATCGAAGACCTCAACCGGGTCTTTACCGCCGCTGCGTTCGCGCACGATGTCCAAAGTGTCGTACATCACACTCACTGCCGTGCTTTTCTTGCCACGGTGGAGCATGTGATGAATCATGGTCTGGATGGTTACACTGTTATAGCGGATATCGGGAAGGATCTCACGCTTTTCTGGCTTCGATCGACGCATATCATTACTCCATCAAATCAACTAGGCCGCTGTTTCTTTCGGGCGCTTGGCGCCGTACTTCGAACGTCCCTGCTTCCGGTTATTAACGCCAGTCGTATCGAGCGAACCACGCACGATGTGGTAACGCACACCCGGTAGATCCTTGACACGGCCTCCACGTACCAACACCACAGAGTGTTCCTGCAATTGGTGGCCCTCGCCTGGAATATATGCAGTAACTTCTAGGCCATTGGTCAGCCGGACGCGCGCGATCTTGCGTAGCGCTGAATTCGGCTTTTTGGGAGTCGTAGTACGAACAACCGTGCACACGCCACGCTTTTGCGGTGCACCTTTAGGTTGGCGCACCCGGCGCTGCTTCTTGGTATTCAGCGTATACATCAATGCTGGAGCCTTGCTCTTGATTTTCTTGGACTGGCGTCCTTTGCGGAGCAGTTGGTTAATTGTTGGCACACTCGCCTCCGAAACAAATTTCCTTGCAATTTACTGATTCTTGTCAATAAATGAGGCCATCATGAACTTGCCTTGATGGCCTCACTCCTACGAAACAAAGCAGTGGGCAGCGCTACGCAACAGCCCTTTTAGGCAACGAAGTGCAATTTTATCATGACGGGGGGAAGACCGTCAAGGCAAATCAAAGGGTTTCTTTGACTCCTGCGCCTTTCATCAAGTCCTCGCCGATATCCATCAGACCAGTCGTATATTTTGGTGGATGGATTTTTTCCTCATCTTTACCGAATTTAATAACTTCACCATTATCTGTGACAGCTTCGACGGCTAAACCTAACGACTGCAATTCCTTGACCAATACTCTGAAGGAGGCCGGGATGCTTGGTTCTTCAATCGGCTCCCCTTTTACAATGGCTTCATAAGCATTCACGCGACCTTGCACATCGTCTGATTTAACCGTCAGCATTTCCTGCAACGTATACGCCGCGCCGTAAGCTTCCAGCGCCCACACTTCCATTTCACCGAAACGTTGACCACCAAACTGGGCCTTGCCACCCAGGGGTTGCTGGGTAACCAGACTGTAAGGTCCTGTGGAGCGGGCGTGGACTTTATCCTCGACCAGGTGATGCAATTTAAGCATGCTCATCACCCCAACTGTAACAGGCTGGTCATAAGGAACACCCGTCTTTCCATCCCTTAGAACCTGCTTGCCAAGCGTAGGAGCAGGGATGCCCCATTCCATCATCGTAGCCTTCACCTTTGTTTCCAGTTCCTTATCGGGAACATTGTCGTAGCCGTAGGTGTGCAGCCAAAGTCGTATACAGGCACGAATGGCATTCTCATTATGTATTTTTCGTTGTGAAGGTACAGGAATATCATCAGTAAAGACGCTTGATGGATCAATCTCATGATCACGCAACCACTCAGTGACTGTCGCATGACGGGCATAGTCCACTTCATTCAAGCGATATACATCATAGCCGCGTTCCCCCAACCACTGTTCCAGGTAGAGACGGCGGACTTCGTCATCGTCTTCGATCATGTCGGGGCTGTATTCCTGATCCTTGAGCCAGGTCCAGGCGGTACTGGCGGTTTCCTTCCATGCGTAATCCACCATCCAGGCTCGAGCCAATTCAGACTCTATCTCGTCCTCCCGGGCGCCGTCAAATACAGGAGTTATGGCACGGAAACCAAGTTTCTGCGCCGCCCATCCCAGATGAACTTCCAACACCTGACCCAGGTTCATACGACCGGGGACACCCGTCGGGTTTAATACAATATCCACAGGCGTTCCATCATCCAGGAACGGCATATCCTCTTCCCGGACGACGCGTGAAACAACACCTTTATTGCCATGACGTCCGGCCATCTTATCACCTGCAGTGATCTTGCGTCGTTGTGCCACCGAGACCCGCACCATCATATCCACACCTGCGGAAAGGTCGGCGTTATCTTCGCGAGTAAAGACTTTTACATCCACGACTTTTCCACGCTCGCCATGTGGCATGCGCAGGGAGGTATCCTTAACGTCACGACTCTTCTCACCAAAAATGGCGCGCAACAGACGCTCTTCGGGAGTCAATTCCTTTTCACCTTTGGGAGTGATCTTACCTACCAGGATATCATTAGGCCCCACCTCCGCGCCAATGCGAATGATGCCACCCTCATCGAGGTCTTTGATGGCATCCTCACCGACGTTAGGGATATCGCGGGTGATTTCTTCTGGGCCGAGCTTCGTATCACGCGCTTCGACTTCGTACTTTTCGATGTGGATCGAGGTAAAACGATCCTCCTGGACCAAGCGTTCGGAGATCACGATTGCATCTTCGAAATTGGCACCTTCCCAGGACATGAAAGCCACGGTGACGTTCTGGCCGAGCCCCAATTCTCCGCATTCAGTCGAGGAAGAATCAGCAATGATATCGCCCTTGTGAGAAACCTGCCCTTTGATTACCGCCGGGCGCTGATCGATACAAGTGGATTGGTTCGAGCGTTGATATTTGCGCAGATTATAAGTGTGCAGGTCACCGCCCTTCTCCTTGACCACAATCGAGGAACCAGTGACCGAGACGACATCTCCATCCGCTTCGGCCACAATCACTTGACCTGAATCCAGAGCAGCGTATCGCTCCATTCCTGTCGAGACGGTCGGGATTTCCGGACGCACCAGCGGTACAGCCTGTGCCATCATATTCGAACCCATTAGGGCGCGGTTGGCGTCATCGTGCTCCAGGAAGGGAATGAGCGCCGCACTGATCCCGACCACCTGGTGAGGAGCGACATCCATGTAATCCAAGTTTTCGGGTGCAGTGAAAATAAAGCCGGAATGGTAACGGCAGGAGACGCGTGTGCTTTCATACTCGCGGAACTCGTTTAATACCGCATTTGCCTGGGCGATCACATATTTGTCCTCGGCATCCGCGGAGAGATATTCATACTCATCTGAAACATATGGAACAATGGCCACATCCCGCTTGCTTTTGGCAATCGTCTTGAGCATCTTGGTTGTAATGCGTTCCCCGGCTTTGATCAATACTTCCCCACTCTTGGAGTCGGTTATATCTTCACGCAAGGCATGACCTTCCAACGCCGAATCGTTATAAGCCATCTGTCTGATAACACGTCGGTAGGGAGTCTCAATGAAACCATACTCATTAACACGTGCAAAAGATGCTAGCCGGCCGATCAAACCGATGTTTGGACCTTCGGGAGTTTCGATCGGGCAAATGCGTCCATAATGTGAATGGTGGACATCCCGAACGTCAAAGCCGGCGCGCTCACGCCGTAATCCGCCCGGACCCAGAGCCGAAAGCGTGCGCTTGTGCCGCAACTCCGCCAGGGGATTGGTTTGATCCATGAATTGGGAAAGTTGGCTGGAACCAAAAAACTCACGCAAAGCCGCCACTACCGGGCGGATATTCACCAGCGTCACCGGGGATAATTGTTCCTGGTCACGAATGGACATGCGCTCTTTAATGACCCGTTCCATCCGGCGTAAGCCAATGCGCAACTTATTCTGGATAAGCTCGCCAACGGTCTTGACACGCCGGTTCCCAAGGTGGTCAATATCATCTGGCGGTTCCACGCCGTTGTTGATAAGGATCATCCTCCGCAACAGCGAAATGATGTCCGCTTTGGTTACGGTACGGTGAGGGATGGGGATATGCAGATCAAGCTTTTGGTTCAATTTATAGCGGCCCACTCGTTCCAGGTCATAATGCCGTTGGTCGAACAACTGCTCCTCAAGGAAAGCCCGGGCATTGTCCAGCGTCGCCGGATCGCCAGGACGCATACGCTTAAAGAATTCGATGAGAGCCGCTTCGGCAATCGTCAGGCCTCCTGAAAGATCCCATTCCGGTTCCTGCCGTAACGTGGAAGCGATGAACATGCGCTCCGGATTGGTGTCCACATCTTTGAAGAGATTGATGAGTTCATCATCTGTACCGGAGGCAAGAAGTTGTTCGGAGCCATTCCCGTCATCTACGGTTGACAACGCCCGTAGAAAAACGCTGATAGGCACCGTGCGCTTGCGGTTGAATTTCAGGATGATATAATCGCTTTTACGCGTCTCGAACTCCATCCAGGCACCACGATCGGGAATGAGTTTTGCCATTGCCAACGGGCGGCCGGTTGCCCGGTCCGTTGGCGCTTCAAAATAAACACCCGGAGAACGAATTAACTGGGAAACAACTACCCGTTCGGTCCCATTGATGATAAACGTTCCCTTATCGGTCATTTCAGGAAAATCCCCCAGGAAGATATCCTGTTTGATGGGTTCAGGTACATCCGGCCCGGCCAACAGAACTGAGATATAAAGCGGACTGGCAAATGTCAGGTCACGTTCGACGCATTCTTCGATATCATGCTTCGGGTCACCAAACCAATATTTCAGCCCCCATTGTTTTGATTCCGGGCCGCGGCTGGGGAAGAAAAGCTTCATCCCCTTGTTGTAAGATTCGATTGGTGAAATTTCGTGCAGGAGATCCCCCAATCCTTCTGCTTTCAAACGTTGAAACGAGTCAAGCTGAACTTCGATAAGGTTGGGCAGGCTAAGAGTAACCGGGATACGCGCATAATTCTTCTCGGGCAGGACAGATGCCATGGGTTTCTCCTGAATTTGGGTACACTAGCGGAAAGGCAATGCCGCATGCGACATCCCACTTGGGGCAATAGCTATGACAGATATGCAAACTATAATTATACCTATTCAACAGGACAAAGTCAAGTACTCTTATGTAGATTGTGGGCTATTACTTTCATTCTTCCACCAGAATCGTTGACAAAACGGTTGCCCCATAGTAACATCGAAGCCGCTCGCCGAGGTAGCTCAGTGGTAGAGCAGGGGACTCATAAGCCCTTGGTCGTGGGATCGACTCCCACCCTCGGCACTGATTATCCCATCCGTGCTCCAATATGGGCCCTGATGCATGCTATTTACCCCAGCTAAGTCCGCTTCAAGGCGGACTTTTTTGTTTTTTGTTGTTGTTTTTTGTTTTTGTTTATTTTTTCCCCATTTGTATTTATTCTGATGTCTGGAGATGTTCCATTATCTATATACTTTGTATTCTATCCACATTCTCCTTCACTCCTGTTGGGATATAATCTGCGCATCTTCCTGATTGATAGAAATCTGTTTCTGTATTTGAATTCAATCTCAAAAATCTGATTTTAAGTGCCCCTCGCTCCTTACGAAAATCCCCAACTTTTCCACGTCCTGCCACTTTCTGGCTGATATCCTTCTGTCACTGACATGAAACATTTTTTGGCTTGCATCATACTGGTTTTCATCACAACGGCCTGCAAACCGGTTGCTCCTGCCACTCCAACCGTGACAAATACAAACCAATCGACCAATGGAGCCGGATCTTCGACTCCGGTCGGAAGCCAGACACCCACCCTCACGGCGCCACCCCCAACTGATACACCACCTCCGACATCCCTACCGGCATCAATTCCTTGTGATCCCTCAGAGAAGTATTGTATTGAGGCGGGTCATTTCTTCCTGGACCGTCCGATTTCCCTGCCCGGGGTGGACACGATTGATCGGGGTTACCCCTATGGTGGCACGGAAGGGGGGCAGCGTGATCCGCATCACGGCGTGGAATTCTATAACGCCTCCGGAACCCCCGTGCTTGCCTGCGCGGATGGGTTGGTGGTGGTCGCGGGTAACGACAGCCAGATAATGTTTGGTCCCCGGTTAAATTTTTATGGAAATCTCATCGTCCTGGAACACCACTTTCCAGACATACCCCAGCCGGTTTATACGCTTTACGGACACCTTTCGAAAGTCGAAGTTCGAACCGGCCAAATGATCCGGGATGGAGACAAAATCGGAGAAGTTGGCGCCACCGGCGAAGCCACTGGAAGCCATTTGCACTTCGAAGTTCGAATAGGCCAAGACAATTATGCTTCCAATCGGAACCCAGTATTATGGTTGAAACCATTAATAGGGTCAGACGGCGCATCCACCGGCGTCATCGCCGGGCATTTGGAGGACGCAAGTGGAAAAATGCTTTACACAAGCGATCTTAATATTCAATATTTTCATGATATCAACCAGCCGCAGGTGACAGCTTATCAAGTTGAGACTTATGCCGCCGAAAAACAAATGCCTGTGCGCGGGGATGATCTCTGGAATGAGAATTTTACCCTTGGTGATATCCCGGCGGGAAATTACCGCATTAGTCTGGTTTGGGGTGGAAAATTATATGACCACTGGGTCATTGTGATGCCCGGAAAGCTTACTCTCGTATATTTTCAGATTGATAAGTGAATTACGGTACATAGAAATGGTTCGACTTGGAGAACGTCCTGTGACGCGTGCAAGCTGCTCTTGACAAATCGGACAAGACAGGTAGAATAATTTTGGCGCGAGCCTGTTTTTATTTTACATCGATAAGCATAGGAATGACAATAAATCAGCCTTTACCCCCTGATATTTCGGAAACCATCCGGCGCGCTTTGGCCGAAGATATCGGCTCCGGTGATGTAACAACGGAAAGCATTATCCCGGCGCGCACCCGCATGCGCGGCCAGATCATTGCCAAACAGGCTGGCATCATTGCCGGGTTGGACATTGCCAAAGCCGTTTTCCAGACGGTGGATCGACAGGTGGTTTTCCAATCTCAAGTGGAAGAAGGCGCACGCGTGGAAAATCTCCAGGTGCTGGCCCTGGCCTCCGGTCGAACGCGCAGCCTGTTAACCGCCGAGCGGACTGCCCTCAATTTCCTCGGTCGCATGTCGGGAATCGCCACTCTGACACATCAGTTCGTGGAAGCGGTTGCCGGAACACGAGCAATTATCCTCGATACCCGCAAAACCGCTCCTGGTCTGCGCACGCTGGATAAGCTGGCTGTAGTGCGCGGTGGCGGGCAAAACCACCGCATTGGCCTGTATGACATGGTCTCTGATCAAGGACAACCACATCGACTACGCCGGCTCCATCACCGAAGCCGTCAAGCGCGCCCGGGCTGCAGCTAGCGGACTGGAGATCGAGGTGGAGGCCCGCAATCTGGCAGATGTGCGTGAAGCCTTGGCGATTCGTGTCGAGCGAATCCTGCTCGATAATATGACCCCGGAAAAAATGGCTGAGGCCGTAAGGGTTGCTGCGGGTCGCGCAAAACTGGAGGCCTCCGGCAATGTTACAATGGAAAATGTCCGCGGGATCGCCGAGACTGGCGTGGATTACATCTCAATCGGTGCCCTGACCCATTCGGTTAAGGTTTTTGATGTGTCGTTTGACTATATACCCTCCTCCCCTATGCCTCTCCCCATGGGAGAGAGCTAGGGTTGAGGCGGAGGCAAAATGAATACTCAGGAAATGTATGAAAAAATGAAATCGCGGCTAGAGAAGCTCGTTCCGGATGTTGAATTGCGCATCAAGGCCGAGATTGCGGTTGAAATTGAAGAATTAAAGGTGCAGAAGAATGCCGTCATACTCGGTCACAATTATATGGAACCGGCCCTGTTCTATTCCATTCCCGATTTTACCGGTGACTCGCTTGACCTAAGCCGCAAGGCTGCCCGGACTGATAAAAGCGTGATCGTCTTCTGTGGTGTGCGTTTCATGGCTGAAACGGCCAAGATCCTGAACCCAGCCAAAACCGTGCTCCTCCCGGCCGAAAGGGCCGGCTGTTCGCTGGCAGCCAGCATCACGGCACAGGATGTCCGCAACCTCAAGGCAAGCTTCCCGGGCGTTCCAGTTGTGACATATGTCAACACGTATGCGGATGTGAAGGCCGAATCGGATATCTGCTGCACCTCTTCCAATGCAATTGCGGTGGTCGAATCCCTCAAAACAGACACAGTCATCTTCCTGCCTGACGAATACCTGGCGAAGAATGTTGCCAACGAGACTGGAAAGCATGTCATTTTCCCATCCCTCGCCTCTTCGCCTCTCCCTCCGGGAGAAGGGTTAGATAGTGAGTGATGAAGGCAAGCTGGATTACCAGATGATCGGCTGGCATGGTCGCTGCGAGGTCCATGAGAAATTTACAGTGGCCGATATCCAGAATGTCCGCGCACAGTTCCCGGACGTGGTTGTTTTGACCCATCCGGAATGCAGCCCGGAGGTCGTGGCAGCTTCCGATTTCTCAGGCAGTACGAATGCCATGATCCGGTATGTACAGGAGACGAAAGCTTCCCGATACCTGGTTCTGACTGAATGTGCCATGGGTGATAATATCGCCGCGGCCAACCCGGAGAAGGATATGCTGCGCCTGTGCACGGTGCGCTGCCCGCATATGAATACCATCACGATGGAAGAAACGCGCGACGCGCTGAAATTCAACCGCTATGTGATTGATGTGCCGGAAGAGATTCGGGTGAAAGCATTTCGGGCAGTGCAAAGAATGATTGAAATCGGGTAAGGAGGGAACAGAGATTGGAGAGTAGAGACCAGTTCATTGAGAATCGGACCGTTCTCAACTATCTGCTCTCTTCAAACTGAAAAATGAAAACCACAGATGTTCTCATCATCGGTTCAGGTATTGCCGGAGCGACTGCCGCCCTGCGGCTGTCGCGCAACCCTGACCGCCGGATTGTCCTTATCACCCGTGCACCCGACCCGCGTGAGTCCAACTCACGCTATGCCCAGGGCGGCATCATCAGCCGCGGACCGCATGATAGCGCTGGCCTGCTGGAAAAGGATATCCTGGCTGCCGGGGCAGGCGCATCGCTCCCCAGGGCTGCCGAGATACTGGCAAAGGAAGGCCCGGAGTTGCTTCAGGAAATTCTGGTGCAGGCCGCCGGGATCGAATTTGACCGTGATTCAGCCGGCAAGCCGGAATATGGGCAGGAAGCCGCCCATAGCCGGCGACGCATCCTTCACGTTGGCGATGGAACCGGTCTGGCCATCATGCAGGGCCTGGTCGAAGCGCTCAAGCAAAAGTCGAACGTCGAAATGGAAACCAATGTTACGGCGGTCGACCTGATCACCTATCCCCACCATTCGCGTGACCCGCTCTCGGCATACAAACCGGTCACATGCCACGGCGCTTACATCTTTGACCGCCTCGGTCATACCATTCATCGCACCCTGGCAGCCGCCACCGTCCTGGCCACCGGCGGCCTGGGACGCATCTATCGCAACACCACCAATCCCACCGGCGCCCGTGGTGATGGCCTGGCCATGGCCAGTCGGGCCGGGGCACGCATCACGAACGCCGAATATATCCAATTCCACCCGACCGCACTGGCAGTACCAGGTGCGGAGGGATTCCTGATCAGTGAGGCAGTGCGCGGCGAAGGTGGCAGGCTGCTTACACCGGAGGGTGACCCTTTCATGGAAAAATACTCGCCGGAATGGAAGGATCTAGCCCCGCGCGACGTGGTGGCGCGCGCCATCCATAATGAAATGGAAGACCACAACTTCTCTTACGTCCTGCTGGATATTGCCTCGTACATGCCGGCTGCCGAGATCAAAAAACGCTTCCCGAATATCTATACGGAATGTAAACGCGTCGGGGTTGACATCACACGTGAGGCCATCCCGGTCGTTCCGGCAGCGCATTACTTCTGCGGCGGTGTGGCCGTCGACGAATTGGGACGCAGCAGCATCCAGAATTTATATGCCGTTGGTGAGGTCAGTTGCACCGGCCTGCACGGTGCCAACCGGCTTGCCTCCACTTCATTGCTCGAAGGCCTGGTGTGGGGCAACCGCGCCGCCCTCGATATCGAATCCCGGCTCTCTTCCGACTCCCGGCCCTCCACCCCAACCCTCGCCGAGGTACCGCCATGGGATGAGTCCGGTCTGATTGAGGATCCCGACCCGGCCCTTATTCAGGGCGACATGCAGACTATCCAGAACATCATGTGGCATTACGTGGGTTTGGTCCGCAGCAGTGACCGGCTTTCGCGCGCAATCCGTGAACTGCGTCACCTCCAAAACGAAATCGAGACTTTCTACAGCGTCACCAAGCTCAGTGACGGCTTGATTGGGCTGCGTAATGCAGTCGAAGTGGCATTAATCGTAGCCCAGGCCGCCCGGCACAACCGCCAGAGCCGCGGCTGCCATTACCGCGTGGACGCGGTCCAAGTGGGAGACCGGTTGCTATGATTTATTAAGAGCTCCTACCAAAAGCATGGAAAGATAAAGGCGGACAGGCATAAAGCGCCTGTCCGCCTTTATCTTTCCTGATCCTCTACGCATTCGTCCGCGTGCTCGGACGCTTGTATCGCTTCTTGATTTCCGGGATGAAGTATTCATCAAAGAACTTGTCCTCATCGTAATCCGGTCGCCAGCCCCATTCCAAACGCGCCAGTGAGTCGTCCACGTCCTCCGGCCAGGAGTCCACAATGCCCTGGCGGCGCGGATTCGGCTGAAAGGAGATCTGTGCACCGGGAAAGGCCTGCCGCGCCTTTTGCTGGAATTCGTCTGCCGTTAGGCTGAAACTGGCGATGTTATAGACTACGTGCGATAAATTCCCGCGTGGCGCTCCTGCCAGCATCAATAAAGCCTTGATGGCATCCGGCATGGCCATAAAGGAGATCCTGGTGTCGGGCCGCACGAAGCAGGTATAGGGCCGGCCTTCCGCGGCCGCATGCAGCATATCCGGCCCGTAATCACTCGTCCCGCCGCTGGGCAGGGTAAAGGCACTGATCAGCCCGGGGAAGCGAATGGCGCGGAAGTCACACATCACCGGCGGCTGTGGGTCCAGGTGGCGCTGGCCATTGTAGCGGCTGTAATATATGCCCAGTTTCTCGCAATACAATTTGTTGCAGCCATACATCGTGTGAGGCGTGTTGCAATCATCCTCCTTCACGCGCCCGGCCGCCTGTTTGGTTGCCAGGTCAGGGAAGCCATACACCGCAATCGAACTGGGGAATAGAAATTTCATTGCTTTTTTATATTTCTCCGAGCGATAAGCGGCCAGCATCAGGAGCTGCATTGTCCCTTCCACATTGATGCGATGCGCTTCCTCGGTGGACACTTCAGCCTTCGACGAGAGCGAGGCCGCCAGATGGAAAATGATATCGAAATCGTAATCGTAGAAAATCTTGACCTTATTGACCAGATCACCCTGGACATGTTCCGCCGATAGCGGTCTGATGGTTTCCGGCAGCGCCAATAGGTCGGCGGTAACAATGGAAAAACCTCCCTGCCGGGCCAGGTTTTGCACGAGCGCCTGACCTATTTCCCCACAGGCACCAGTCACCAGGACATTCTTTTTACTCATGTGGTTCTCCTTTATTTCTTGTACTTGATGCTATGAGGTCTTCCAATCAGAAGGCTTTTTTTATCCGGTAATGAGACATTCCCGATTGCCAAATTCATTCAACACGCAGTAGAATGAAGAAGAAGGCAGGTGGTGTTCGATGTCTGGTTTGATTGTACAACACCTTGAGCCACAATTCTTCCGGTTTTTGGCACGATGAAACTCACCATTCTGGTAAGACGGATGATTAACCTGTTCATGGTCGCCTGTGCGCTGGTGCTGGCTGCCTGTTCCGGCCCGATCGCTGTGCCAACCGGGATACCGACGATTTCCCTCACCGAAACCCCCAGCCCATCCATCGTCTGGTTTCCTCCCACGAATACACCCACCATTTTCCCATCGCAATCCCCGACCTCGACGGAGAATTATCGTCCTGGTGTCGCTGCGTTGATCTTCTCTGATTCCTTCAATCAGTCGGACGTGTGGAACACAGCCAGTTCTGCACAGGCCAGCGCCACGCTGACGCGTAACCGGCTGGTATTATCCATCACCGGTCCGGGACCGCTCTCGATCCTCAGCCTGCGTAGCCAGCCGGAGGTGGGCGACTTCTACGCCGAGGCGCAGGTCGATATCAGCCTGTGCAGCGACAAGGATCAGTACGGGATGGTTCTGCGTGCCACCCCCGGCGGGAATTATTACCGTTTCACTGTCAACTGCAATGGCCAGGAGCGCCTGGAACGCGTGCGCGGCGGAGAGACCTATCCAATGATCGATTGGCTGCCGAGTGGAGATGCCCCTTCCGGGGCACCCGCACAGGTAAAGCTGGGAGTCTGGGCGGTCGCCAGGGAGATGCGCCTCTTCCTGAATGACCACTACCAATTCAGCCTGCTTGATCCGGTCTTTTCCCATGGGACGATTGGCTTTTTCATTTATGCCAACGGACAGACACCCGTTACCATTTCGTTCTCAAACCTGGCTGTTTATTCGGTTTTCTACATTTCCCCGACGCCCTCAATGACCCCCTCCCGAACACCAACTCCCACTCTGACCCCAGGCTCATGAAAAACAAACTCAACGACCTCGATCCAAAAACCTGGCTCAAGTTCCAGAAATCCTGGTTCATCCATAACCCTCCACCACGGAAAAAAAGTGTACTGGTACACCCCGCCAAATTCCCGGAGACAATGGCGCAGGAGTTCATCGAATTCTTTACCAGAGCTGGCGAGACTGTGCTCGACCCGATGGCCGGAACCGGCTCCACGCTGATAGCCGCCCTGCGCGCCAGGCGCAATTCCTATGGCATCGAGTTGAACCCAAAATATGCTGAAATTGCGCGTCAGGTCATAGCCGAAGAGCGCCAGTCATTGGGAGCCTTGATCACAAATTTACAATCAAAGATTGTCCATGGCGATGCCAGCCTAGCCACTTCCTACCATTTTCCCATGATGGATTACGTACTCACTTCCCCGCCCTATTGGGACATGCTGCACGCCAAAGGCGCCGGGACACAGAAGAAACGCCGCACGTCAAATGAACTGGATGTGTTCTATTCGGATGATCCGCACGACCTTGGCAACCTGCATGACTACGAGGAGTTTCTGGCCAGGCTGTTGACCATCTACGCCGGCCTGAAGCCGCTCCTGCGTGAAAAGGCTTATCTGACGATCATCGTCAAGAACGTCAAAAAGGGCGGCAGGATCTACCCATTAGCATGGGACCTGGGCCGTGAGCTCGGTAAAGTGTATACCCTCAAAGATGAAAAGCTTTGGCTACAGGATAACCAGCGCTTAGCTCCCTATGGGTTGGGGTCGGCCTGGGTGAGCAATACCTTCCACCACTATTGTTTGCAATTTAGAAACGAGTGAGCAGTCATAAGGGAATGAGTTCGTATTTCCATCAATGGTAAACCGTCACTTTTTACTCGTCTCTCCTCTCAATCCAAGCCGGTCAGAACCACACCAATCCCCCGGTCTATGGACGGACCTTGCAAGCGATATAATACCCTCTGGAGACTCTATGATCCTCTTACTGAGAGAACCGGCTGGCCATACCCAAATTCAGGAAATGCTCCAGGAATATGAAAGGCTGATCAAGATCGTGGTGGATATCCGCCGCCGGATCCTGTCGGGCGGTGGAGAAATGCACTCCGATTGTGAAGAGGTTCTGCTTGAAGATGGCAGCGAACAGGATGATCTGTGGGGAGCGAACTGGTATCCGGCAGAACAACGGATTGAATTCGAAGCATTGATCAATATCCGCCCGCGCCTGGGGAATCGTAATATCCTGATCCAGGATGAAGCCCTGCGCAGGCTGGTCGAAACCATTACAAGGGAAATCCTGGGAGGCGCCCAATGATTGACAGGGAAAAACTGCGGCAACGTTTTTTACGCGACCCACTTCCCCGTCGCCTGGGCGGTTTGGCCGCTACTTTTGGACGAATTTCATCCTCCGCAAGGAAAAGCTCGGAACCTGCAATTGTGGTTGACCTGCTTGATGAAGCCAGGCGGATGATCGAATGGACGGCTGGCGAAGCCGAGCCGGAAGCAGCCGCCGAATTGGTGCGCATCCAGACCCTTCTTACCGTCTGGCAAAAAGCCTGGGAAACCGCCAGCCAAAATCCCCAGCAGCGTCTCCTGCTTTCTTTGCAAGCTAAGCACTGGTCAGACAAGGCAGTCGATTTTTCTGGATTGGGGTGAGATCTTTACTGCAGTTGAGGAATATATGGCCAGGTTCAAGGAACGAGCTCCTGTACTCATTCTTTATCATCTGTCATCCTTATAAATAACCGTTTCTTGGAAGTATGATTACCGCCTCCGACCTTATTCACCTCCCTTATACCCGTGACTTGACCGAGGGCGGCATCTCCTTTGCCTGCCACTCGCTGGCCTGCACGCGTGATCATATGGGCGATTCCCCCGTTGGCCATATGAGGCATATCGTGGCAACTGTTGCGGTGGAACTGGCCTTCCGGCGCCATCTTTCCGAGCAAGCCGTGCCATATAAAGTGCTTGGTGCGGTACCCTTCACCCACCCGGACCAGTACGATGTTTCGTTGGGCGGGCATCGTGCCATTGTAAAGAGTTTTTTAATCACCCACCGCAGCCAGATCGCCCAGTTCCGCCGGGACCCGGGTATCCTGCTCCAAGCGCCGGCTCTTCTCCCGGTTGACCAGTTCGCCGGCGAGGATCACAAACCCGATGACTTGTACCTGTTTGCTTTTTTGTTGGGGGTGGTGGCGGCCGCACAGTCAGATGTGGATAAAGCCATTGCCGCAGACCAACCGGTATCCTTGATCCACCTGTTACCGGAAGCGTGGGCCAGGCCGGGGGATTGGATCCTTCTCGAAAAATTGGCCCTGAAAAGCGAGTGCGGGACTCCCATATTGGTGGAGATCGGCGGGCAGGACGCCGAACGTAATTTCATAAACGCCACGTTGGAATTGCCACCCCGGCAGCGCATGCTGATGGAAAAGGACTTCCATAGCCTGGCCTATGTCAATGTTCATTGCAAACCGGCGGCCCGCATCGGGATACACAGCCCGCTGCGTGGTGAACCATACCTAATTCCAACCCATGCCTGGGGCAACTTGTGGATCTATGGGTTGGATATCCTTTTCACCGGCTGGCTGACCCACGAAGACTTTCGCCGCAAGGCCACTGTGTTGAATGCCGGGGTGCACACTTTCCAGTTTGACCGCACACGCTTAAAGAACCTGTCGGTCCCCGTAGGCGAACTAAATCCGCTTGGAAAATTGCTCGAAAAGGTGCGCCTGTGGGAGGCGGAAAGACTTCTGCCTAATCCTTCCTCCTGACCTTAAGCCGAAGTCCTTCCACCTTTACCACTTCAACCGTATCCCCCTTGTGTATCTTCTTGGAGCCGTTCATAACCTCCGCGCTCCAGAGTTCGCTGGCCAATTGGACCTGCCCGGTCGGATCGATCTCACTGATGGCTATCCCGATATCACCGCCCAGGCTTTCACGCCCGGTGATGACCGGCCGTCGCTGCGCCCGCAGAGCATATCCCAGGATGACAGCGAAGATCAGGCCGATAAAGACCCCCACGAAAAGGACTAGCGGGAATGACACTTGCTCGAAGCGGGGCGTCCCGGGGGAATTGAATAAGACGAGCGCCCCTATGATGAACGATACAACACCCGCAACGGTCAATGCCCCATGTGTCGGCGCCTTGATATCCACGATGAAAAGCACAAAGGCCGTGACGATGAAGATCAACCCAAACCAGTTGACCGGCAGGAGCCCCAGCCCATAAGCTGCCAGGGAAAGGCACACCACCCCGAAGAAGGCCGGCACCCAGGCACCCGGGTGGGTCAACTCAATCAGCAATGCCTGCACACCGATTGCCAGCAGGAGGAAGACAATGTTGGGATCGACCAGGAATTGCAGCAGTTGTTCGATGAGCGACATGGGCAGAGATTGCTGCGTTGCTCCAGAGGTATGCAGAACACGCGGGCCGTCTGCCATTTGGACAGTGAACCCATCCAACTGGTTGAGCAGGTCACTGACATCATTCGCTATAAAATCCACCAGGTGCGCCTTGAGGGCTTCCGTGGCGGAGACGGCTTTGGCGCTTTCGATGGTCGCTTCAGCCAAAGCCACGGCTTCCGGCCCGCGTCGCTCGGCCAGCGAACGGACGGTAGCCTTCATGATCTCAGTTGTTTTGGCCTGTTCGGTAGAGCTCAGGTTCTCTCCCTGGCTCCCGACCGGGCTTGCCGCGCCGATGGCCGTCTCAGGGGCCATGGCAGCCGCGTGGCCTGCCAGGGTAATGATCGTCCCTGCAGACCCGGCCCAGGCGCCGCGTGGCGTCACATACACCACCACCGGCACACGGCTGGCGCGCATGGCCTCGGCCATGCTTTGCATCGGCCCAAGCCCGCCGCCGGGTGTGTTGAGCTGCAGGATGATCACCTGCACACTGTTTTGTTCAGCGGTCTGGATGCCGCGGCTGAGATATCCCTGCGTGGCCGGGGTAATGGCCCCATTGATCGTCAACACCAGCGCCACCGGTCCGGAGGCGGCCGCGTGGATGGGTTGCAGCAGGAACAGGCTCAGAAAAAGGAATACCAGTAAACTTCGTATGGTTTTCATTGGATCACTCCATCTCACTGGTATTATAAACCCCCTCATGGCTTTCACAGAAAAGGGGTTCGGGGGGTTGGCGGTCGGCGTAACGACCGCCAACCCCCCATAATCTCTTCTTCCCCTGCCCTGGGCGGGGGTAGGGTGTGGGGATCAAACGGTTTCCAGACTTTGCGAAATACCTGATAAACCCACTTGGACGGGTTGACCTTCCATGCCCGTCACGGTAGAATAGAACGCACGCGGGCGTAGTTCAGTGGTAGAACGCTTGCCCTCCAAGCAAGATATCGTCGGTTCGAATCCGATCGCCCGCTCTCTGATAGCCATGCCCGGTTGGCAATTGGCTATTAGCCATTAGCGTCAGGAAAATTCCGCTGAGCGCTAAAGCCAATTGCTTTTTTTTATAATCTTCCCTATGAACTGTTCTGTCGTCATCCCGGTTTATAAAAGTCAGGCCACACTACCAGAGTTGTTGGAGAGGCTCGATAAAGTGCTGTCCGGCCTTTCCGAAAATTATGAGATCATCCTGGTAAATGATGACAGCCCCGACCAGAGCTGGGAGGTCATCACGGCACTGGCCAAACAATACCCATGCGTGCGGGGGATCGACCTGATGCGCAATTACGGGCAGCATAACGCCACCCTATGCGGGGTGCGCCTGGCCCGCCATGACGTGATCATTACGATGGACGATGATCTCCAGCATCCACCGGAGGAGTTGCATTTCCTACTGGACAAGCTGGGGGAAGGTTATGACGTGGTATATGGCGTCCCTAAAAAGCTCCCGCATGCCTGGTGGCGCAACCTTGGATCCATCCTGTCCAAATGGATGGTGGCATCGGCGATTGGCATCAAAACGATCCGCGACGTGAGCGCTTTCCGCGCCTTCCGGACGGATCTACGAAGGTCTTTCGAAGGCTATGAGAATCCGGACGTGATGATCGATGTGCTGCTTTCTTGGGGAACCACACGCTTTGCGACGGTCCCGGTGGACGAGCAGCCGCGCAGTGTTGGAAAATCCAACTACACCCTGGGCAGACTTCTGCGCATGACCCTGCTGTATTTGACCAACTTCAGCACCAAGCCACTCCGTTTCAGCAACATCATCGGGTTCTTTTTCACCCTGATGGGTTTTTTGGGTTTCGTCTATGTCATCACGGTCTATTTTGTGGAAGGTTCGGTGCCGGGGTTCCCGTTCCTGGCAAGTGCGGTCATGGTCTTCAGCGGCGTGCAACTCTTCGCGTTGGGGATCATAGGGGAATACCTGGCGCGTGTCTTCGAGCGGACGGCCGGCCGCAAGCCCTACACAATCGAACGCAGCACTCCGGAAGTCTCCTCAAAACAATCATGAAATGTGTCATTCTGCAGCCATCCTATATCCCTTGGCGCGGCTATTTCGACCAGATCAACCGGGCGGATGTATTTGTTTTTTACGATGACGTCCAATACGATAAACATGGCTGGCGAAACCGCAACCAGATCAAAACCGCGCAGGGCCGCCAATGGCTGACCATCCCGGTGCACAGCCAGGGCGTGGTTGAAAAGTCGGCCCCGATCAACCAGGTCGAGATCGATTGGAGCAAGCCGTGGAACGAGGCCCACTGGAAGACCCTGACCTATGCCTATGGACGAGCACCCTTTTTCCGGACCTACGCCCCGTTGCTCGAACCCTTTTACCAGCGTCATGACATCTTCCTGGCTGACTTTACCATCGACCTGACCGTGGCCCTGGCGCGTGAATTGGGGATCCGGCACACCCGCTTCATGCGCTCGTCGGAAATGCTTCCGACCGGCAGGAAGACCGACCGGCTCGTGCAGATCCTGCTCCAGTTGGGAGCGAACCACTATATCAGCGGTCCATCTGCCCGGGATTATATCGAAAATGACAAATTTGCTTCCGCCGGGATCACATTGGAATACATGGATTACAATTACCCGGAATATCCGCAGCTCCACCCGCCCTTTGATCCAAATCTCTCCATTCTGGACCTGTTGTTCATGACCGGGCCGGACGCAATGCGGAATATCACAAGGTAAATAATGCCTGAAAAAGCTCCCCTGCTGATCGATTTCAATCGCCCCGTCATGGTGGGCAAGGAAAATGAATACATGGCGCAGGCCATCGCCGAGGCCAAGTTTTCCGGAGATGGCCCGTTCACCCGGAAAGTCAGCGCCTTGCTCGAGCAGCAGCTTGGCGTCCCCAAAGTGCTGCTGACCACCTCCTGCACCCACGCGCTGGAGATGTTCGCCTTCCTGCTCGACATTCAGCCGGGCGATGAAGTCATCCTCCCATCATTCACCTTTGTTTCGACGGTGAATGCCTTCGTTTTGCGCGGCGCCAGACCGGTCTTCGCAGATATACGGCCGGATACGCTTAACCTGGATGAATCCAGGCTCGAAGCGCTTATCACCCCCCGCACAAAAGCCGTCATCCCGGTCCATTATGCCGGCGTTGGCTGCGAAATGGACGCCATCCTGGAAATCACCGGCCGCCATCATGTCGCCGTCGCGGAGGATAATGCCCACGGGCTGTTCGGCAAATATAAAGGCAAAAACCTCGGCACCTTTGGAGTCCTGGCTGCACAGAGTTTTCACGAGACCAAGAATTTCACCTGCGGCGAAGGTGGTGCACTGCTCATCAATGACCCGGAACTGGTTGAACGCGCCGAGATCATCCGCGAAAAGGGCACCAACCGCAGCCGTTTCTTCCGAGGTCAGGTGGACAAGTACACCTGGGTGGACGTCGGTTCCAGCTACCTCCCATCTGATATCCTAGCCGCTTTCCTGCTCGCCCAGCTCGAACAACGCGAGAAGATCCAGACCCATCGCCGGATGGTCTGGACCTTCTACCAGGAGCACTTGAAGGACTGGGCGCTGACCCATGAGGTCCGGCTGCCATATATCCCCTCCTATTGCGACCAGCCTTACCACATGTTCTACATGCTCCTGCCAACCCTCGAACTGCGCCAGGGATTGATCGCCTATTTGCGCCAGAGGGGCATCGAAGGCGTATTCCACTACCTGCCGCTGCACCTTTCGAACATGGGCAGGCGTTTCGGCGGCAAGCCCGGCGATTGCCCGGTGACCGAGCGCGCCAGTGACCAGCTGGTACGCCTGCCGTTCCACAATGCGCTGGGCGAGGACGATCTGTACAAAGTGGTCGAGGCTGTCCGGGAGTACGATTTCTGATTTCGACGAGGGGTAAATGAAAGTTAAGTACCTCCTTTCGTTTTTTGCGATCGTTTTTATCGAAGGGCTGCTGGCTATATTTGTCCTGCTCACCATGCGTTTTACGGTGGGCCGGGGCCATATCTTCAATTACGCCAACTTAAGGCTGGCCATGGCAGGAGCTTCCTTTCTCGTTCTGGCGGCCCTGCTGGTTCTATTCATCGCCTGGTGGCGTGCCCCAATCAGGGCCGGCCGCCTGATAGCCTTCCTGGACACGCAACTGGCAGGACCCAAAAAACGCCTGTTCTTTGTCCAGGGGGCGTTGATCGTTGTAAGCATATTCCTGTTCGAGTTTTTTCTGTTGACCTACCTGGCCTTCCCTCTCCCGGCGCGCCCGCTGTTCTTCTGGGCCGGGCTGACCTGCATCCAGGGCTGTCTGGTCCTTCGGATCGCCTATGCCGGGGTTTATCGTGAGCGGCCTTCCCTGTCTGCATATCTCCGCTCCAAATGGAATGGCCTGCTGCCGGTACAACGCAGGGTCTTTGCCATCCTTGCAATTCTTGGCCTGGCCTATTTCCTGGCGTTCATTCCATTCAATCTTCTGCGGAACAGCTACGGGCAATTCTATCTCCTGCAGGATGAGCAGGTCATTTATCCGGACGTGATCAAAATATTTGCTCCGCAGGCAACCTTCGGGGCGACCGTCCTGAATGTGCTTGGATCCTGGAATTGGGCGTATGGTTATCCCTACCTGCCGATCTCAGCCGGTGTTCTGATCATCCCCCGCCTGATCTTCGGAAACCAGTTTGCCGGACAGGTGCAGTTGAATGTCTTCCTGTTGCGGCAATTCGTCAGCGTCCTGCCGATGGTGCTGGCACTCATGCTGGCGGTCTATCTGGTAACGCGTTACAAATCTGTAAGGGCATCGGTCAGCCTGTTCGCGTTCCTGCTGCTGATCCCGGGGGTGGTAAAGATCTGCTACCGGTTTTGGCATCCTGATTCAATCATCTTGCTGCTGGTTTTAATGACGATTTATTTCCTGCAAAAGGATGACCTGCGCTTTGGGCGGTATTTCTACCTGGCGGCGGCTGCCTGCGGGCTGACCACTGCCATCAAGCTGTGGGGCTTGTTTTTCTTCCTGGCAATTGCAGGCTATCTGGTCGCAGGGTTGATCCAGCACAAGCTATCCTTCAAAAGAGCCGTCCTGGCAGGAGCACTTTTTATCCTGACCATGCTGGTTACGGTAATCATTTCCAGCCCTTCCCTCTTGGCGCCGTATGTCGCACGGACGGCGGTTGCAAGCTGGACCGACCAGCAAACCAAGCTCCTCCTGAGCCCCGAACATACCACCCACACCGGGATCTACCAGACGACCCTTACGAACTGGCTGTATTATTTCGGCCAGCATTTCATGAAGGCCTATTTCTTTTTCTTCGCAATCCTTGCTCTGGCAGCGGGGGCGTTATTGGGATCCAGAAAGGCGCTCAATCGCCTCCTGCTGGCCTGGTGCGTGCCGGTGATCCTTTTCCTGGCGTATGTCTCCACCATGAAGAGTTTCCAATACATGCTGCCGGTGGGCATCCCGCTCTATTGCGGGGCGTTCCTTTTCCCGGCGATTGCCGAAAACCCAACTTACCCAAAATGGCTGAATTTCCTGGCCAAACCGCTCACCCGGGAAATTATCCGGGGAGTCACACTGGCCTTTTTCATAAGTCAATTGGTTGTCAACTTAATTATTTTATATCTTTTCGCTGTTAGGGGGCGCTGACACAATATCATGAATTCGAGCCCTTTCGCCCGCCAACGGACATTATAGGAAGAAAATGATGAAAAACAAACACCTCCGGGTTTTTGCGACGGCCACATTGGTGGAAGGATGCGCGGCATTATTATTCTTTTTGTCCAGGCGATCGGATCAAGAAAGCGCCCGACTGTTTGGCTTCTCATACCTGAGACTTGGGATCGCTGGGGCAGATTTAATTGTACTGGGATTTGTTGCTCTATTTACATTCGTAGTATTTCGAAATGCGCGTTTCCTGGAGCTTATTACACAAAGCATCGCTGGTTATCTTGAAAAACCTACCGGCGAATTTGGCAAGCGATTATTCATCATTCAAGGAGCTTTCATCCTCGCAGTGGTGGCTCTGATCGAGGTTTTCTTTCATACCTGGCTTTCATTCCCGCCCCCGCTCCGTCCGATGATCGTCTGGGCCATCCTTATCTGTTTTCAAGCCTGGTTGATTCTCCGGGTTGCTTACGCGCAGGATTATCGCAAGCGGCTTTCCCTGGCTGCCCGTTTGCGCTCAAAATGGAATGGATCGCTACCCGTGCAAAGAAAAGTATTTGCCATTCTCGCAATACTTGGCCTGATTTATTTCCTGGCTTTTATTCCCTTCAACCTTTTGCCGGATATTCATGGAAAAGCTTTTATCTACCAAGATGAAAGGGTGATCTATCCGGATGTGGTAAAGGCACTAACCCCTCAGGAAAACTTCGGCGCGACCGTCTATGCTGTTCTGGCAAACTGGACCTGGTCTTACGGGTATCCATACCTGCTGATTTCAGCCGGAGTTCTAATCATCCCCCGCCTGATTTTTGGAAACCAGTTTGCCCAACATATGGAATTAAATATCTTCCTGATGCGTCAATTCGTCAGCGTTTTGCCGATGGTGCTGGCACTCATGCTGGCGGTCTACCTGGTGACGCGCTACAAATCCACGCGATTATCGGTCAGCTTGTTTGTGTTCCTAATGCTGATCCCGGGGATTGTAAAGATCAATTATCAATTTTGGCATCCGGATTCCATTATATTGTTGCTGGTCTTATTGACGATTTACTTCCTTCAAAAAGATGACCTGCGTTTCGGGCGGTATTTCTACCTGGCGGCAGTGGCTTGCGGCCTGACCACTGCCATCAAACTGTGGGGCCTGTTCTTCTTTCTTGCGATTGCAGGCTACCTGATGGCGGGATTCTTCAGGAACAAACTTAGCCTTAAAAAATCCCTCCTTTCAGGTTTGCTTTTTATCCTGACCATGCTGGGCACAATTATCATCACCAGCCCATCACTCCTGTCTCCTTTTATTGCACGCATGGCACTCGACAGCTGGACAGGCCAGCAAGAGAAAATCCTCCTGGGTCCCGAACGGATCGATCCGACCGGATATTACCAAACAACCCTGACGAATTGGTTGAAGTATTTCGGCCAGCATTTCATGAAGGCCTATTTCTTTTTCTTCGCAACCTTTGCACTCGTGGCAGGCTCGCTGTTGGGATCAAAAAAGGTGCTCAACCGCATCCTGCTGGCTTGGTGCCTGCCAGTGACCATCTTCCTGGCGTATTTCTCCGCCATGAAGAGTTTCCAGTACATGCTCCCTGTGGGCATCCCGCTCTATTGCGGGGCGTTCCTTTTCCCGGCGATTACTGAAAACCCAACCTACCCAAAATGGCTGGGGTTCCTGCCCAAACCGCTGACCCGGAAAATAATCTGGTGGGTCACGCTGGCCTTCTTTGCAAGCCAATTCATCATCAACCTGGTGATCTTGGTTCTTTTTGCACAACGGGGGCGTTAGTACCCAGACACACAGAAAATGAAGACAAAATACCTGATAGCCACTGCCACCTGGGTGCTGCCAGACTACTAAAATCTTAGTGTCTGGGCACTAGTCATGCTATAATTTCGGGACCGGGGCCCGTGGCGCAGTGGTTAGCGCAGACGACTCATAATCGTTTGGTCGCAGGTCCAACTCCTGCCGGGCCCACCTTTTCATCCATAAGTCCTTGCGCAACTTATAAGGAAATAAAATGGCAGACCTGTGGACAATTCAAGTTCTAACTCTTGATTTTCTCCTAGAAGGGAGAATTTTAACTAATCCGATTACGGATGTTACCTGGTCTGGAATCGCCTGTGTTCTTTAAAAGCCTATGAACATAACTAATTTATAAGTCTACTGTTGATTTAGTGTATCTCACTGAGACACAATTTCAACGCACAGGTAACTTAGTAGCAACCGATGACTTAGGGACCGACTGCGTCATTAATATCCTTAATTCAATTGCCTTCATACCACGAGATGAAGCCAGTACAACATATCTGATAAAACAGAACAAATTCAAAAGTATGTTTACAGCGGATATGTATATCGGATCATACCTTATTCGTGGAAAGGTATGGAGTCCTGATAAACCCGAATATGCGATATTGATTAAACAAGACTAAGAAAATATTTACGATTGGTCATACAAGATGTGACAATTGATTGCCAACTTCCAGGATCAAAAACTAATCGCGGACATTGAAAGCACAATATGCAGTTCTATGCACACGTTATTTTCAGTACGCAACAATTCGAGTGTAATGCTGCACATAACTGCAATAAACAAAAAATCGAAATGCGTTGCAGGCTCAAAACTGGCTCCGTTGCTTGCAATCGACACGATTCGCCAGATAGGTCAAGAAAATGAGAAGTTCTCCCCATTCTGCTGCTACAGTAGGGCTAAACCGTTATCAAGAAATAATTCACACTACAAAACGGAAATCAATAGGCGTTGAACCTACAACCGCTAGGTTAACAACTGCTCATTACAAAAGACGTAAAAATGTAACCGAACTGGAATTGAGCCTGAATACGCTTGGTCGCCGGTCCTAATCCTGCCGGGCCCACCTATCGGTCATTTTCTAATGTATTACTTGTGTTTAAAGTCCCTGAGAAAGAGGTTTTTTGTTTTAATGTAATCTGTTTTTTCAGTTTTAAAGAAGATTTTGCGGGGGGGAGTGATTATGTCTATTGAGAATTTACCAGCATCCATCAGATATGATTATGAAATTCATGAATGGCGTTGACCAGCCCCCAAAGTATTTACCTGTTGTTATGGTAGACCTGGTGCACTGACGAGAGGAATGAATGAGGATTTTTCCAACATGATCAAGGTCCTGGAGCATCTGGCCGGTATTTCTGAAGATGGCGCTGCTGCTCTTTGAACCTGAACTGAGCTAAGTTGTTCTTTTGGCTCAAAAATGGGCTGATTGTTGCATTCAATCAATATAATTAATCGAACTGGCGGCAATGATTTTCCTGATTTCAAGCGAAATCTCATTCAGTTAACTATCCATCTCACCCCGGAACCACACCTGATACAGATTAACTAGTCCCCCTTCGCCAGCCCTAAAATGGGACCAGGAACCGTTCTCGGAGGTAAGGACCGGACAGGGCAAGAGGATTTACACCACAACTGAAGGCGACTGACGGACGCCTAGGTTAATCCCTATGGGATGTTACGCGAAAGAAAGGTGGGCGGAAGAAGGAAAGGGTCTCTGCCTGAGTCACTGTCTATGTGGGATCAGTGGTTTCAAGTATAATTTAACAAATAATTTAGAGCCAGGTGCTTAGCTGATAAATGTAGATAATCCTTGGAAAGTGCTGGGTACCTGACAGGTGGAGATAGAAGCGTTGTCGAACTATTTAATAAACACGCCGGAAAAGAAAGCTAGGCCAGCTCACCGATGCCCTTATCTTGGTCTGGCATGGGACCCAGATACTGTGATGGGTAAGCCATTCCAATGGAATCTATGTTTCCATGTCAAACGGGCCGCTCAGGTAGCGTTGGAGCATCAATCTTTGTACTGTCTATCACCCGGCTATCGTGATTGTGACGTCCTCAAAAAGAACCTGACTGCTTCTCTTCCCTATGGTATCAGGGGCAATCAATATGGAGTGGCAAGAAGTAGATTGTTCTTGATAAGTTTAGGACTAATCCAAAGCTTGCTCATTTTGGTAGGAGTACATGTTTGGCTGGGTTCTTTGCATGGTTTGTTGGGGTTTTTCAGGGAAGAATTTTCCGCCGGGAGGCCGACTTTAGTGTTTTCAATAAAGACGACTCTTACACCTACCATTACCATCAATCCCCCTCACGGGAAAGCTACTCTGACTCCCCAGACATCATCTCCGACTTCTTCACCTTCTTTTATACCTCCCACCCTTACACCAACATCCTCTTCCACTTCTGTACCTCCCTCCCTAACACCAACTGCCTCTTCGACTGCTACGGTATATTTGCCGGTTCCGACAAATACCCCTGTCCCGACCAATCCGCCTTCCGGGCCAAAACGTACGCAGGTCCCGCCGACCTCTACCCCTGTCCCGCGGACCTCTACCCCTGCCCCGCCCACCCCTGCAGAAATCCCCTCCAGCAGGTATTCCTGTTAGCCTTTGAACCCTGGTTTTGCGCAGCAAGAAGATATGATGGAACCACAGGCAATTGCATAGAATGAAATAGTTCGATTATGGCTGTCGTATGAAAATTTTACGTAGGGCTATCGTCCTAATAACAACTATCACTCTCTTATTCATTATAGTGTCGCCGGCATTGGCTGATAATTTTTCTCTGACGGTCAGCAAGGATGGCAACGGCAGCGGCACCGTAGCCAGCGAACCGCCTGGCATTAACTGCGGCTTGACCTGTACTTTCGACTTTGACAAAGACACGGATGTCACACTGACAGCCACAGCTGCACCAGGCTCATACTTCGCCGGCTGGTCGGCGAGCCGGGATGCCCAGGCACCGACCTTTGCACTGTCAAAATGGATGCAGTCAAGTCTGTTACTGCCACCTTCACGGAGGACAACACTTCCCCGACAGCAGCGATCACTTATTCCGTGGCCGGACCATATAGGTCGGATACCCCGGTAACGATCACCGCCACGTTCAGTGAAGCGATGGCGATAACGCCGGTACCGCAGATCTCGATATCAGGGGCCAATACATTGGCGGCAACGGACATGGCCAGGACAGGCCCCACAGTGTATACCTACGCTTACACCGTAGGTCCAGGAGACGGCACTGCGACGGTAGCCATGAGTACCGGCACGGATTTGGCTGGAAATGTCGTCATTTCAGCGCCGACCAGACGGGGAGACGTTCACGGTAGATAACACCGCGCCGACGATCACGATCACCAACCCGACCACCACCCGGGCCCAGAGCAAGACCATCACCGCCAGCACTTCGGATGGCACCTTATCCATGAGCAATACCAGCGGCTCGATCTGTGATGGCACACTGACCTTTGGCGCCTACGCCGGCCAGACCTTCACATCCGAATCGGACAACGGCACGAAGGTTTGTTACCAAGCGGTGGACGCTGCTGGTAACACTGCTTACAGCCTGTCCAACGCGATCACGGGCATCGACACCACTGCGCCGACGATCTCTTCTGTAGAGCCTGTTACGGATGCCTTCATCAATAACATCACAACCTCATCGGAAGTGAGCTATTCATTGAGTGAAGCCATCGCCAGCGGCACCATCACCATAACCCGAACTGGCGGTGCTGATGACGGTACTTCACCGCATACCTGTACGCTGACAGGCACAGCTTTGAATACCGGTGCTCATAACAATATTGATCTATCAACCAGCTGTACGGTGACGCCGACCCTGGTTAACGGTGCCATCTACACGTTTGACTTCGATGCGACGGATGCAGCCGGCAATGTGGCTACCACAGTCTCCAGCACAGGTGTGACCTTTGATACCACTGCTCCGACTCTCAGCCCTGTTTCCATCCATTCGAACAATGCGAATACCGCCTGGGCGAAGGTTGGCGATACCGTGACATTGACCTTCACGTCATCCGAGGATATCGGTACGCCGGCGGTGACGATCGCCACACATGCGGCTTCTGTCAGCGGCGGGCCAACCAGTTGGAGCGCGACCTGGACCATGATCAGCGGTGACACGACAGGCTCTGTTGCGTTCTCGATCAGCTTCAGCGACCAGGCCGGAAATTCCGGCGCTGCGGTTTCAACCACAACGGATGCGAGCGCGGTCACATTTGACAAGATCGCACCGACGATCGGCATTGGAGCCCCCAGCGTTTCGACCACGAAGAATGGCCCGGTTACTTACACCGTTACGTATGCGGATACGAACTTCAATGCAAGCACATTAGGCGTTGGGGATATCACATTGAATAAAACCGGTACTGCGAATGGTGCGGTAGGTGTGGATGCTGGCTCTGCCGCCTCACGTACCGTGACAATTAGCAGTATTACTGGAGATGGCACGCTAGGCATCACTATTGGAACTGGCACTGCCAGTGACACGGCGGGAAATACTGCGCCAACGTCTGGCGAAAGTACAACTTTCACGGTAGATAACACTGCGTCGACGATCACGATCAACAATCCGAATACAACCCCTGCCCAGAGCAAGACCATCACCGCCAGCATTTCGGATGGTACCTTATCCATGAGCAATACCAGCGGCTCGACCTGTGATGGCACACTGACCTTCTTAACATACTCCAGCCAGACCTTCACATCAGAATCGGACAACGGCACGAAGGTTTGTTACCAAGCGGTGGATGCTGCTGGTAACACTGCTTACAGCCTGTCCAACGCCATTGCGGGCATCGACACCACTGCGCCGACGGCAGCGATCACCTATTCCGTGGCCGGACCATATAAGTCGGGTGCCGTGGTAACGCTCACTGCGACGTTCAGTGAAGCGATGGCGGATTCACCGATCCCGCAGATCTCGATATCCGGAGCCAACTCACTGGCGGCAACCAATATGACCAAGTCTGGCAGCACAGTCTACACCTATGCTTATACCGTAGGTCCAGGAGACGGCACTGCGACGATAGCCATGCACACAGGCACGGACTTGGCTGAAAATGTCGTCATTTCAGCGCCGACCAGCGGGGAGACGTTCACGGTAGATAACACCGCGCCAACAGTGACCGTTACCAGCTTCCCGACGGTCAACAATGCCAACAAGGCTGCAGTGACTCTTTCAGGAGCCTGTGAAACTGCCTCCGGGACGGTCTCGCTTGCCGTGACCGATGCTGGCCCTGCCCACACGGTCAACGCCTCCCCAGCCTGTTCAGCAGGTGCCTGGACCGCAAGCTCATTGAACCTCACAACCCTCAATGACGGCACCTTGACTGCAACGGTGACGCAGACGGATGCCGCTGGGAACGTCGGCACTGGCACCCTGACCGCATCCAAGGATGTTGTTGCACCGACAGTCACGGTTGCCAGCTTCCCGACGGTCAACAATGCCAACAAGGCTGCAGTGACTCTTTCAGGAGCCTGTGAAACTGCCTCCGGGACGGTCTCGCTTGCCGTGACCGATGCTGGCCCTGCCCACACGGTCAACGCCTCCCCAGCCTGTTCAGCAGGTGCCTGGACCGCAAGCTCATTGAACCTCACAACCCTCAATGACGGCACCTTGACTGCAACGGTGACGCAGACGGATGCCGCTGGGAACGTCGGCACTGGCACAAAGACCGCATCCAAGGATGTTGTTGCACCGACAGTCACGGTTGCCAGCTTCCCGACGGTCAACAATGCCAACAAGGCTGCAGTGACTCTTTCAGGAGCCTGTGAAACTGCCTCCGGGACGGTCTCGCTTGCCGTGACCGATGCTGGCTCTGCCCACACGGTCAACGCCTCCCCAGCCTGTTCAGCAGGTGCCTGGACCGCAAGCTCATTGAACCTCACAACCCTCAATGACGGCACCTTGACTGCAACGGTGACGCAGACGGATGCCGCTGGGAACGTCGGCACTGGCACAAAGACCGCATCCAAGGATGTTGTTGCACCGACAGTCACGGTTGCCAGCTTCCCGACGGTCAACAATGCCAACAAGGCTGCAGTGACTCTTTCGGGAGCCTGTGAAACTGCCTCCGGGACGGTCTCGCTTGCCGTGACCGATGCTGGCTCTGCCCACACGGTCAACGCCTCCCCAGCCTGTTCAGCAGGTGCCTGGACCGCAAGCTCATTGAACCTCACAACCCTCAATGACGGCACCTTGACTGCAACGGTGACGCAGACGGACGCCGCTGGGAACGTCGGCACTGGCACCCTGACCGCATCCAAGGATGTTGTTGCACCGACAGTCACGGTTGCCAGCTTCCCGACGGTCAACAATGCCAACAAGGCTGCAGTGACTCTTTCAGGAGCCTGTGAAACTGCCTCCGGGACGGTCTCGCTTGCCGTGACCGATGTTGGCTCTGCCCACACGGTCAACGCCTCCCCAGCCTGTTCAGCAGGTGCCTGGACCGCAAGCTCATTGAACCTCACAACCCTCAATGACGGCACCTTGACTGCAACGGTGACGCAGACGGATGCCGCTGGGAACGTCGGCACTGGCACCCTGACCGCATCCAAGGATGTTGTTGCACCGACGGCAGCGATCACTTATTCAGTGGCCGGACCATATAAGTCGGGTGCCGTGGTAACGCTCACTGCGACGTTCAGTGAAGCGATGGCGAATTACCGATCCCGCAGATCTCGATATCCGGAGCCAACTCACTGGCGGCAACCAATATGACCAAGTCTGGCAGCACGGTCTACACCTATGCTTATACCGTAGGTCCAGGAGACGGCACTGCGACGATAGCCATGCACACAGGCACGGACTTGGCTGAAAATGTCGTCATTTCAGCGCCGACCAGCGGGGAGACGTTCACGGTAGATAACACCGCGCCAACAGTGACCGTTACCAGCTTCCCGACGGTCAACAATGCCAACAAGGCTGCAGTGACTCTTTCAGGAGCCTGTGAAACTGCCTCCGGGACGGTCTCGCTTGCCGTGACCGATGCTGGCCCTGCCCACACGGTCAACGCCTCCCCAGCCTGTTCAGCAGGTGCCTGGACCGCAAGCTCATTGAACCTCACAACCCTCAATGACGGCACCTTGACTGCAACGGTGACGCAGACGGATGCCGCTGGGAACGTCGGCACTGGCACCCTGACCGCATCCAAGGATGTTGTTGCACCGACAGTCACGGTTGCCAGCTTCCCGACGGTCAACAATGCCAACAAGGCTGCAGTGACTCTTTCGGGAGCCTGTGAAACTGCCTCCGGGACGGTCTCGCTTGCCGTGACCGACGTTGGCCCTGCCCACACGGTCAACGCCTCCCCAGCCTGTTCAGCAGGTGCCTGGACCGCAAGCTCATTGAACCTCACAACCCTCAATGACGGCACCTTGACTGCAACGGTGACGCAGACGGATGCCGCTGGGAACGTCGGCACTGGCACCAAGACCGCATCCAAGGATGTTGTTGCACCGACAGTCACGGTTGCCAGCTTCCCGACGGTCAACAATGCCAACAAGGCTGCAGTGACTTTTTCGGGAGCCTGTGAAACTGCCTCCGGGACGGTCTCGCTTGCCGTGACCGATGTTGGCTCTGCCCACACGGTCAACGCCTCCCCAGCCTGTTCAGCAGGTGCCTGGACCGCAAGCTCATTGAACCTCACAACCCTCAATGACGGCACCTTGACTGCAACGGTGACGCAGACGGATGCCGCTGGGAACGTCGGCACTGGCACCCTGACCGCATCCAAGGATGTTGTTGCACCGACGGCAGCGATCACTTATTCAGTGGCCGGACCGTATAAGTCGGGTGCCTTGGTAACGATCACTGCGACGTTCAGTGAAGCGATGGCGATAATACCGGTCCCGCAGATCTCGATATCCGGGGCCAACTACACTGGCGGCAACCAATATGACCAAGTCTGGCAGCACAGTCTACACCTATGCTTATACCGTAGGTCCAGGAGACGGCACTGCGACGATAGCCATGCACACAGGCACGGACTTGGCTGGAAATGTCGTCATTTCAGCGCCGACCAGCGGGGCGACGTTCACGGTAGATAACACTGCGCCGACAGTGACCGTTACCAGCTTCCCGACGGTCAACAATACCAACAAGGCTGCAGTGACTCTTTCGGGAGCCTGTGAAACTGCCTCCGGGACGGTCTCGCTTGCCGTGACCGACGTTGGCCCTGCCCACACGGTCAACGCCTCCCCAGCCTGTTCAGCAGGTGCCTGGACCGCAAGCTCATTGAACCTCACAACCCTCAATGACGGCACCTTGACTGCAACGGTGACGCAGACGGATGCCGCTGGGAACGTCGGCACTGGCACCCTGACCGCATCCAAGGATGTTGTTGCACCGACAGTCACGGTTGCCAGCTTCCCGACGGTCAACAATGCCAACAAGGCTGCAGTGACTCTTTCGGGAGCCTGTGAAACTGCCTCCGGGACGGTCTCGCTTGCCGTGACCGATGCTGGCTCTGCCCACACGGTCAACGCCTCCCCAGCCTGTTCAGCAGGTGCCTGGACCGCAAGCTCATTGAACCTCACAACCCTCAATGACGGCACCTTGACTGCAACGGTGACGCAGACGGATGCCGCTGGGAACGTCGGCACTGGCACAATGACCGCATCCAAGGATGTTGTTGCACCGACAGTCACGGTTGCCAGCTTCCCGACGGTCAACAATGCCAACAAGGCTGCAGTGACTCTTTCGGGAGCCTGTGAAACTGCCTCCGGGACGGTCTCGCTTGCCGTGACCGACGTTGGCTCTGCCCACACGGTCAACGCCTCCCCAGCCTGTTCAGCAGGTGCCTGGACCGCAAGCTCATTGAACCTCACAACCCTCAATGACGGCACCTTGACTGCAACGGTGACGCAGACGGATGCCGCTGGGAACGTCGGCACTGGCACCCTGACCGCATCCAAGGATGTTGTTGCACCGACGGCAGCGATCACTTATTCAGTGGCCGGACCATATAAGTCGGGTGCCGTGGTAACGCTCACTGCGACGTTCAGTGAAGCGATGGCGGATTCACCGATCCCGCAGATCTCGATATCCGGAGCCAACTCACTGGCGGCAACCAATATGACCAAGTCTGGCAGCACGGTCTACACCTATGCTTATACTGTAGGTCCAGGAGACGGCACTGCGACGATAGCCATGCACACAGGCACGGACTTGGCTGAAAATGTCGTCATTTCAGCGCCGACCAGCGGGGAGACGTTCACGGTAGATAACACCGCGCCGACGATCACGATCAACAATCCGAATACAACCCCTGCCCAGAGCAAGACCATTACCGCCAGCACTTCGGATGGCACTTTATCCATGAGCAATACCATTGGCTCGTTCTGCAACGGCACACTGACCTTCTTAACATACTCCAGCCAGACCTTCACATTAGAATCGGACAACGGCACGAAGGTTTGTTACCAAGCGGTGGATGCTGCTGGTAACACTGCTTACAGCCTGTCCAACGCCATTGCAGGCATCAATACTACTGCGCCGACGGCAGCGGTCACCTATTCAGTGGCCGGACCGTATAAATCGGGCTCCTTGGTAACGATCACAGCAACGTTCAGTGAAGCGATGGCGATTACGCCGGTACCGCAGATCTCGATATCAGGGGCCAATACAATGGCGGCAACGGACATGGCCAGGACAGGCCCCACAGTTTATACCTACGCTTACACCGTAGGTCCAGGAGACGGCACTGCGACGGTAGCCATGAGTACCGGCACGGACTTGGCTGGTAATGTCGTCATTTCAGCGCCGACCAGTGGGGAGACGTTCACGGTAGATAACACTGCGCCGGTCTTCTCCGCAGTTGTGCCTGAATCGAATGCCTATATCAACAATATCACGACTTCTTCGGACGTAAGCTATTCGTTGAGCGAAACCATCGCCAGCGGAAACATTACCATGACACGGACGGGCGGTGCTGCTGACAGCACAGTGCACACCTGTACACTCACAGCCTCGGCGATGACGATTGGATCCCACAACAATCTGAATTTAACTTCCGGATCTGGATGTACAGCTACGCAGACCCTGATGAGTGGCGCCATGTACACGTTTGATTTCAACGGGATCGATGCTGCTGGCAATGTGGCTGCGACGGTCTCGAATACTGGTGTGACCTTCGATGACACTGCGCCGACGGCGGCGATCACCTATTCAGTGGCCGGACCATATAAGTCGGGCGCCTTGGTTACGATCACTGCGACGTTCAGTGAAGCGATGGCAGATTCACCGATCCCGCAGATCTCGATATCAGGGGTCAACACACTGGCGGCAGCCAATATGACCAAGTCTGGCAGCACGGTCTACACCTATGCTTATACCGTGGGTGCAGGAAATGGTACTGCGACGGTAGCCATGAGTATAGGCACGGATTTGGCTGAAAATGTCGTCACTTCAGCACCGACGGGCGGGGCGACATTCCAGGTAGATAACACCGCGCCGACGATTAGTTCAACATCGCCGTCTGACGGAGCAACAATCGTTACCCCCAATAATATAGTTACGATCAACTGGTCCGAGGCAGTCAATTGTTCGACGGTTACAACCTCAACGGTAACCATCAGCTCCGGCAATTGGTCATTGACTTCCTGCACTGGCAGTACAGCCGTGTTTACGCCGTCGGGCCAGGCTGATTCTATGACCTATACGGTAACGATAGGGGCGGGTACAGGTGTAACAGATTTAGCTGGTAATGCGATGTTATTAACTCAGATCTCGTACACTACCAGAACCTCCGTAACGAGATTTTATTTGCATGATGCCACCACAACCGTTACCGGGATGCTTCCTTCTACTACTGATTTGAGTAGTGCTCGAAATCCAAATGTTACTGCGACTGGAGCTTCTATCAATCGTGTCATGAACGGGACCATAGGCGCTTCGCAAACGTCAGCAGCCTTGACCACAAAAAACTCTACTTCAACACAATACAACTGGTTCAGACGATTTGTTTCTCCGCCGCTAGCAGCCCAGACCCTGCCCACAGGGACCTGGACCCTGCAAGCCGGAGCATCGGAATCAAACACAGGCTCAAACATGCTGGGTTGGTACCCGGTCATTGTAGTCTTTCGTCCCTCGACTGGTGCGATGGTCGCCACACTCAATGACGCGATGACATCCATCACAACGGAACCAGGAACATCAGAAACCAATATCAGTCAATCAACGAACTCTATAAGCGGGGTTGCTGTCCAGGAAGGTGATGTGCTGGTGCTGGAAGTGTGGGCGCAAAATACACAAGGCGCAAAAACTGCATATACCAATAGGATCTATTATGACGGAACGACGGAAGGTTCTACTTCATCGAATGCCGCCTATCTGGATGCTCCAGGTCCGATTGTGCTTGATAAGACAGCGCCGACGAACCAGAACACTGTATTTGCTGCGGATTTGACCGTGAAAGGGGGGGCAACGGTTACCATTGCAAGTTCTGGTGATGCCTCCAACACGGTCTGGTTTGCGCCTGCTGGTACGACGACGTTCACAGCCGGCCCCACGATAACGACGGCTGGCGGGACTGCCACTTCCATCCTGGCGCCTGCAACTGAAGGTATTTACAAGCTATATGTTCTAAACTCCGCTGGCAACATATCCAATCCTTCGACTGCCATCCTGACGGTGGACACCACTGCGCCAAGTCTCTCTTGGATTGCGCCGCCATGCGGTCAACCCCCATGCTATTACAATGTTTTATCCAACCAAACCATCCTGCTAGAAGTCAATGCCAGTGATAATGTTGGTATATCTAAAGTAGTTTTCATGCGGCATTTTGCCGCCTGGACTCCAATAACCACGTTATACAATCCCCCTTACAGCTTTACCTTTGATACCAGTGTCCTACTTTCAGGTTGGAACGAGATTTATGTAATGGCGTACGACACAGCTAATAATGTTGCTGATAGTTATATCTTTTTAAATTACCCCTGGCAATTTTATTTGCCTTTGATCTCCCGGTAAAATTGGATCGAAGTGGATAAATCTCGTAAGGCATAAAAGAGGTAGATTCTACTTTACTTCATTGGTTTATTTCTGATCATCTCACTCAAGCAACTAACCTATCGACCGCATCGGCTGCACCTCTCGGGACACACGTTCTGCTGGGTCAACTTATATGCTAAGACCTTAGCTCCCATATCTGAGGGTTTTTGGTTGGTGGTTTTTCCAATATTCTTGGATATTCAACCGTATTTAGATTAATTGGGGCGTCGAAATCAAGCCGCTGCGACGATCTCCTTCGGCAGCAGATCCAGTAGCACGACCCGATAGGCCGGTTGGTAGATCTGCTGATAGCGTGCGGAATGATGCACTGCTGGGAAGCCGCTGGTTCGCATCCGGGCCACATAGTTGGCAATTCGACCGCGACTGAAGGGCAGCATCCCTGCCTGGGCGAGTTGAATGGCGAGGGCGCAATATTCTGAAAGACGCTCCGTCGATGGAGAAAATTCCCTGACGGTGTGGATGAACGCCTGGAGCAATTGCTCCTGCGGGAGTTGTAGAAGCGCAAAGGGACGCAGTTGGACCCTGACAATACGACCATCCGGCGATATCGGATCCAACAAAGGCTCTTCCCGGCCGGGGCCGAGCTGGGCGAGCTCCTGCTTCAACCAGTCACAGGCACTGGTTTCATCCCTGAGGGAGTGTTCCGAGCCCATGGCAGCCTGGTGGATGAGTTTATAAAGGTCATCCAATTTCCATTGAGGGTAGCGGCGCGCATGGTCAATCAGAATAGAGCGCATATGGATTGCCTGTACTCGTCTCAATCAGGTTTGTCTAAACTCAATCCTGATGTCTCCTCTCCCCGGTAGGGCCTCAAATTGAACGATCTCCGATAAAAGCCGGCATTCCAATAGTTCATTCCCTTGCATCACCCTAACTCGCCTCCAGTCTTCCGGGACTCTCGTCCGCAATGTCAGGGGATAATCATACAGCATGGGATCCTTCGCACTGGTCAGCCTCAAGTGGATTTGGTCGCCGGAAACCTCCAGTAATTCCACACTTGCCGTGATGCGTTCCTGGTCGTACTTATGCACTTCTGTATGCGTGCCTGTCCAGACCTGGTCGCGTTTTTCCACCAGGTAATCCAGCAGGGTGCGAAACGCATCCCCATCCTTCTGTCCGCCCCACTCACACTCCGGCCCGATACCATGGAAAGCCACATGGTGCCAGCTACCTTCCCGGATGGCAAGGTCGACATAGCCGCGCAGGGCCCCGGCACTTAAGTTAAGATCCCAGGTAACGTCTTCAATCCCGCCGCCGCGCCCCCAGACACAATCATACTTGTCGAGTATCCTGACAAGCTCTTCATCGGTAATCTTCCAGATGGTCCCGCCACCCTTGTCAAACAGTTGCAGCCTCTGGCGAGGATTGGTGGCCCGGATGATGCGGGTAGTCTCGCCGATCTCGAAGTCGGCATCCGCATAATCTCTCACTCCCAGATGGTGCATCGTGTGGTTGGCAAAATCGTGTCCGCGCTGTGCCGCAGCTTTCCAATCATCATAACAGGCAATCCAGCAATTGGCCCAGGCATCATCCTCTTTCTTGAAATTGGTCGACCCTCCCCGTCCCGGATTGACCCACCAGGTGCCGCGAATGCCGCGCTTGTCCATTTCTGGGACGGCAAAATAAAGCTGGCTGCGCAGACTGTCATCACCGCCGATGCTAAAGGCGGCCGGCTTGTCCTCCTTCCATTTGCAGATGCGGGATTCTCCGGTTGTATGGTAAGCCATTGAATTTTCCTTTAAAGCTCTTCTTTAATCATGAAGATCTACCACAAAGTCACCAAGATACAAAACAATTAATATGCTTAATTATATGGAAATTCGTGCCTTTGGGGTTGCGTGGTGCAGAATTCTTTTTAATCGTTCGCTTTCCCTTTGTAGAACCGTATCCTATTCATACGCAAGAATCCATCTACAGAGAAATTGCCGTACTTTCGGAGGCCAGAATGACCTCCTCGGCCGTGACCTCCCGCCCCAACCGGTCGGACAGGAAGATGGCTTCCGAGATCAACATGGTATTCAAGGCCAGTTCGGCAGTCGGCAGCAGCTCCACCCGGCCCTGCAGCGCCCGTGCCCAGTGCTGTTGCGGGCTATCGCCTGGATTGGTCTCTGCGCGCAGGTCATGCATCCGCCGGGCGAACGCCTGCAGGTCGACCGTTGTGTCCAGGTCCAGGTCGCCCAGACTCTGAAAGAAGCCGAATGGTTCCAAGCGGATGCCGCCTTTGTCCCCCACCAGGCAGCTGCCTTCCATCCCGCCCAGGTGGATTGCCCAGGCTTCAAATATGTCCAGCGTGATCCCGTCTGCCAGTTTCACGAACCCTAGCCCGAGTTCTTCTACGTCGTACCCACTGAGGGCACGCCGCTCCACGTCCATCCCCGTCTCCTGGTAGATTTTGCCCGAGACGCGCAGCACTTGCGGGTTGTCCAGCAGGTACAGCAGGTTGGCTAGGTGATAGACGCCCATATCGTACATCGCACCGCCCCCGGAATTGCGCTTCTGGACGAAAGGTGGGCTGCCATACCCATCTACGTAGGGCCGGCCACGCCGGCGGAAACCGACCGAGCGGGCATGATAGAGCTTGCCCAGCTGGCCCTGCTGGATCAAAGTATCGGCCGCCTTGGTCTCCCACGCAAAAAGTGTACCGAGCTGAATGGATAATTTCAATCCCAAAGACCGGGCGGTCTGGTACATCTTTTCGGCATCCCGGTAGGAGCCTGCCATGGGTTTCTCACAATAGACATGTTTCCCGGCCTGGAGGGCTGCCACACTGACAGGCATATGCAGGTTGTTATGGAGACAGACATCCACCGCCTGGATGTCCTCACGATTGAGGAGTTCGCGAAAATCCGCGTACACATCTGGGATGCCGAAGCGTTTGGCGACATTGTTGGCATGCGCCAGGTCCGTGTCGGCGATGGCTACCACGGTAACTTCCGGGATCGCCTGATAGTTTTCCAGATGCACCTGTCCGATCTGGCCCACGCCGATAATACCTATGCGCAATCTTCCGTCCATGCTTGGCTCCTTGTCAGTAAGGGTATCGCGTAATATGCCACCGTACATCCTTGTAGATAGATCTCTTCTCATCACAGAATCGGGCGAATTCGCCGAATTATTCAATTATCCTTCTACACAAAATCTGGATGAACGATGACGAAATCTGCTTCACCATCCCGTGCCCCTTTCTTAAATCTCTTACCTGCCAGGCAACACTGTAAAAAACAGTATAGCCATACGGTAATTTGCATAGTGCATCATATACCTTGCATTCTGATGATCGCTTGGGATCCTCCCGGACTGATAGAGGCAGACGTTCTGGATAAATCTTCATCATTACCCCTCCACATGGAAAGTCTTATTAGCATTTTTGGTTGAAATTGAGCGTGCCGGGGATTCGAGCCACCGGTCGATCGCTTCTCTTCTAAAACGCCAATGACGACCCACCTTCTGGCATGGGATCCTGCCTCCTTGGGCTAATTTGTAGAGCGACGAGATTGAGATTCGCAAATATTCACCCGCTTCTGCGATTGTCATGATCTCTGGTGGTCTGTCGTCCATAATCACCTCACCTTCAACTGCTCTATCTTTCCACTGACTACATTAATTTACTATAGCAGACATTAGCAGTTATTGTCAATTGATTATAACCCGAAAGAAGTGCTGACACATAAGGAGATCTTACCGGCTACTTTATCAGGAAATAAAAGGAGCCATCTCATCCAGCACCTGACTGGCATACCCAACGTCCAGGAAAAGCTGAAACACCGCTTCTGCGGAAGCCAGACCGGTCAAACCCGCTCCGGCGATGGCAGATCTGCTGATGAAAATGGATGTCCTACGCTAGCACGGTGTACAAATGCATTTGAAACGCCCGCAGACATGCAGGAAAGCTGGAGAAAAGAATGCCGCTCCCGCGGAGGCTCAGGAGCGGCGAGAGAACTATTGAAGATTGGGGGAAATCGCAGTCTTCCCAGCAATTTCCCTACGGGCATGATCAACGTTAACGGATCGCCAATGGCAGGAAAATTCTGAAAGATGTTTCATCAACTATCATCGTTACCGACACGGCAATATCCAGATTGTTCGGGTCATTACTCAGGATATGCAGTATGCCTTGATATTGGCCATCCTGCGTCACCGCACCGGCGTCAAAGGTAATTTCGACAACTTGGCTATTACCAGGGAGGAATAGTACCAGCGAGGGTAGACTTAGAAAGCCAGGGGATATCAGAATACAACATGGAGTGGGCGATGTTGGTCCACAACTCGACAGCGTCCTTAATCCCGTCGCTGTCATTATCAGTATCGGTATTGGCCGCGTCCAGAAAGGCCTTGAAGACGGTATTTCCGTTCCCTCCCAAGATAAGCGCACCCTGGCCGGAAGCTGGAGTGGAGGTGTAGCCTGCAAGGGCAGTAGAGACTCCAACAATCTGATTAACGTATTGTCCACAAGACCAATAAGCCGGGCAAGAGTTACTTGGCCATTCCGGCGCGCTATCAGGATTTGTAAAGATTGGATTAGCAGGGGACCACCAGTATGTAGCGAGGGTCGGATCAGTATAGTTGTTTACGTAGGCAACACCAAGCGCGGCATACAGCGGGTCGCTATTGTTATTGAGCATATCACATATTTCAGCACCCAGCTTGCCACCGCCCTGAACGTAGGTTTTCAGAGCAACCAAGGTGGTACTCGGTGTTGAGTAGGCATCGCCTTCATAAAGCACCTCATCCCATGTACCACCCGCAAGATCAAACTCGAAGCCTGAGAAATCACCGTCATAATGTGCGGTGTAAGCAATCCCCAGAGCCTGCAAGGCTTGATCGAGGTAGGTGTTGGGAGCGGCATGCACCCAATCATCAGCGTAGACCAGAACATTCACGGAAGATGAGGTGTCCGGTGTCCAGCGATAGGCGGATGGGTAAGCCGACGCGGTGCCACCCTGGTTGGACTTCATGGGGATACCAATGTCGGCATGGTACTGCCAGACGCCATGACCTTTTGCGCTGCTCGATGCAGAGGTAAACCCGCCATTACTCTCCCGTAACTCAAACGTAGCCTGTCCACTGCCTGTATTGGAAATAGTGAGAGGTACGGTAAGGCTGGTGCCCAATTGGCGCGTAACCGTCAAAGAGGAAGGATTTAGGGTAATGTGGGCGCTAGACGAGGAGTAGATATAATAAATTGTGCCGTTCCATGTGCGCGGGGAGAAGGTTGTCCCAAAAGGATATGCGTTACCTATGCCGAGCGTCAATTGGATCTGACCATTTGAGTAGGTGTTAGAGCCGTTGGTGTAATTCAGCCACCCGCCGTCATCCCGGGTGATGTAAAGGCCATCAGTCTGACCGGCAGGAATATCCAAGCCGCCGATAGAAAGCGTTGTAGGTAATCCGCTCCCCGCACAAGAGACGGACTGGATCCCAAGCAATGTCCAAGCGACTGGATTGGTCTAGGAACCTACATAGGTCCCAGTCTTATAATAAACCTCCACGGTGGCAGAGCCGGCATCACAGTTGATATCAAAACCGGTAATACTTAAGGCTGTCTTTGCATGAACGTCAAACATGTTGCCATTTTGCGAATTTCCACCGGCAAAAATAGTAGAGATGCTGGCTTCTGTTCCATTAGGCACCAGGTGGAAATTCTGCCGCACAACGGCATGTTGGACTACAGCGACAATGGCCGTATCGATACCGTAGACGCTACCCTTCGAGGCCGTAAAGGTGTGCGAACCGGCCGGTGAGAAAAGGGTATAGAATCCATCATCCAAAGCCGGGGCGGTGGTGTTCATGGTTTTGGTCGCATAGCCGCTGTCGTTGCTGACCGTGGCGCCGATCAACGGGGCATTGGTGTTGGCATTGTATACATTGCCAACCACCAATCCGCCCGATGGCGTTATACAAGAAGGTGTGCCGAGCGAAATGTCGTCAATGTGTACATCATTGCCATACCCGCTAATTCCCAAAAAACCCAATCGCAAGTCCGTCTGGCTGGCATAGGCGCTCAAATCCACGCTATGCTTTTTCCAACCCGTAGAGCCATCGTAGCGTGAGACAGCTGCCCCCACATTACTCCACGTCGCACCGCCATCGGTAGAAACCTGGACCTGAACGCGATCATTCGAACTGCTGTAACCTGTGTCATGATACATCCAGAAAGAAAGCGTTAAGCCCGACATAGTGGTCATATTCAAGCCGGTGGTGCGGTAAAGGCGGGTTTGTCCGGTTTGGGAAGTCCAGGAATTGAAATACACCAGGTTCGTCCCACTGTGGGCAGCGACACCGCTGGGATGGACTGTGCCAGCGTTGGTCGCCCAATTCCCATCGGATCCGCTGACTACCATTTCTGCCCAATGGGCAGGCAAAGCCGAAGGAGCAGACTCATCAAAGTTTTCTGCGAATCCAGTGGTTTTATAACCCGGCGCATTACAGGTCGAGGTGTCTGTAGACAGGCCAAAGTTCCGGATCAGATTACCAGTCAATGGCCCAACCGAGATAGTAGAAGTATTATATCCCTGAACCCAGGCGTTCACGCTGAAAGTAAAGGTCATTCCTTCGGGCAGGGTGACTTGGTAGGCACCCGTAATCGGATCTGTCCAGACGGTCCCACCCGGGTAGTCGGGAATGTCAATACTGGCGTAAAGAGGCCAGCCGGTGGCAAAATCCGTCACCTTTCCGGAAACGACATGGGTCGGGGCAGGTGTGAGGGAAAAGTTATGTGTAGTCGTTGCGCCTGCTGAAATGACTATATTGTTAGCCGTAACCGGCAGGAACCCATAATCCGAGGCGGTTACGGTGTATGTACCTGCCGGCAAGCCAAGGGAATATGCACCTCCCGAGCCGCTGGTGGTCTGCGTTCCGCTCGTGACCGCAACCGTTGCCCCTATAATCGGATTACCATTGCTACTATTCGAGACAGTTCCACTCAAGGCACCTCCATTCCAGACTACCCACGAGGCACCGTATCCCACATTCGAAGTGTTATATGCAATTCGCATGTAGCCGCTTTCACCCCAACTGGTCCCCCAACTATTGCGCAAGATCCAATACCCGCCCGAATCATCCCACCCATCCAGAACAACCATGTGATCTGTTCCTCCCGAACAATAGGAGGTCTCATCCGTTGAGAATATGCCGCCCGTATATGCTTGGAAGGCAGGCCCGGCACATAACGCGACCGTAACAGGACCATAGGTGTAGATAGCACTTTTGATCTGGTTCACGGTCGGCACATCAAATTCATATCCATCGACAAATTGCCAACTGGATAACTTGTAAGGGTGGTTATAGGCAGTACTGCAACTGCCATCTGTTGCTGTATATGGGTCATCCGATTCCAATACCGCCCCGATGGAGGTCTGATTCTTTCCAAGCGTATCATAGTGATATTTGTGTGCGGTTAATCCACCATTCTCACAATTCCAGCTATCCAGGTTGCATGAAACCAGGAATTGCTCGGAAAGATCGGTAAGAGGCCCTCCAGCCTTCGCAATGGCAGATTCCATAGCCCCGACTGTGCCAAAGGCCCAACAACTTCCACAAGCTCCCTGATCCCGGACCGCCGGCACGATCCCGTATGTACGCCAGTCCAAAAGAGGAAGGAAGTGTTGAATTGAGTAAAATATCATCAATCCGGTTAGGTGTGCTGGCCGCATAACTTGGGTTGGGTGTGTTGGCCGCATCACTTGAGCCAGCTTTATTTTCAATTATTTCCGGAGTGGGTTCACTCAGATCGATTTTGGTAGTTTGCGCAGCCAACGTGATGCTTAAATGTCGGAAGATGTTTTCGTCCAGCCCGAACGGCCGTCGATAGACCAGTTTTATTTTTCCCTGCCCCAATTTCTCCGGGTGAAGTACCAGAGTTTGCAAGGATGGCGCACCAAAGCCACTTGATATAGTTATAAATTTCGACTGATCCGCCTGGATAAAGCCTGCACTCTCAGAAGGGACAATTTTCCAACTATATCCAGTGGTCAGGTTGCTCTGCAAGGATAACGTCAAGTCCAGTAAACTGCCGACAGGCATATTGATTTCCAGATCGGCTGCACCACCGAGAAAATTAGCCAATAGGGGCGAATAAATCACCTTTCGAAGCTGTTCAGATCCCTGACTACCCGTCATTACAAACCGGTAATCCGAAAATCCCAATGACTGCAATTCGGAGGAAACCCCTTGATCCTTCAAGCTGTCGGTCAAGCTGGAGGCTTGCTGTCTGGCGTCCAGCAAGGATGAAGCGTTGAATTCAAGCTGGTATTCCCAATTGAAGATAGTAGCCGCTTTTTGAGTCCCTTCCGCTTGAGCTCGCGCGGCTCCTACATGACTATAACTCGAAAAACTCAGTGCAATTCCAATGAAGACAAATGCTATGGTGCCTTTTAACCACCAATTTACTGTAATCTTTTGTGTCATCTCCCACTCCCCTTTTTTGGTGAAAACCAGACTAGAGACGTTGCAATATGTTTTTCGCCGTAGAAGTGCATTAGAATCCCACGCTGATTTTTTACGAGAAAATTTCTAGCTGTGGAATAAAATACTGGTTTCTCCCTGTGCACCAACTTGGCGAGTCCAGTGTATCTTGCATCTTTTCAATCAGGTTGGTTATATGCGAAATCGTAATCTGCGGGAACAAATTGCCAGCCGCCATACCAAAAATTATAGTCAGTATTGACCACACAGTGGGCAGCGGTAACGACGGTGTAGGGGGAGATCAATGCAGCCGTGCATGTGTACCGAAATTCCACGTCGAAATAAATTTGCCATCATTTTCGCCCAAACCGGGTGAAAATTTTGACTGAACCTTCTTAAGTTTAGCATTGTTTTTGCCATTCTGCAATGATTTTCGCAATCAATTTCTCAAAACCGAATATTTTGAAACGTTTTCACCGTCCCGATTAAATAGAAATAACAGTCCGGAATATTTAAGAACGAAAATTATGCCAGGCATTTTTCATACACATCTTGATATGGATATTTTGCCGAGAGCTTCATGACCACATATCTTGCCGATCTGATAATTTTCCCGGCAAGAAAAACATACTTCAAGCGGAATGTCTTGATTTGCTGCCTGAATTCTGAAATGCCCAGAAAATCAAATTTGAACAGCAAAAACAGATTGTATGAAAGCATCATCATTTGAAACACTGCCTCATTTGCCCAAAACGATTTCAGTAAAAGATGCCCAACCGCCATATCATACTTGGCTTCCTTGATGTAATTCTCAGCATTGCCACGTTTTTCGTAAGAAATGACCACTTTTTCTGAAGGTAGTTCAGTATTGGTTACAAAGAAAAAGTATTCGTATTCGTCGCCTTCCAGGAGAGATAATTGCGCCCTTTCTTTTTCTGGTTTCAATACCCGAGAGACTACAAATCTTCTGTCTTTGTCCCATGTGTTTTGTTTCGTAACAAGCTCAGCCGTTTCCCTGCCCTCTTCACCTGTCACGAATAAAATCGATGGATCCAGTTACTTGAGAAACAAGGGTTGGATATTCTTTGGCCTTGATCAAATACTTGCAACCCAGTAGATTCGATCGTTTCAATAATTTCTTCATCAAAATAGCCGCTGTCCATTCGGAACATGATTTCCAAATCATCGGTTTTGATATTGGCAACGATTTCTTTGATCATTTCAGCTGCGCCATTGGCCGTATAAGTGTTGCCGCTTCTCACAAATCCAGTGATGTATGCCTTTAGTTCATCACAGAAAGCAAACTGGATGTTGTAACACAGGTTACCAAGCTTTTTTGGATTATATCCCTTGCTGTACCTTCTTGATGGCCTTCCACGTTGACAACACTGCTGTCAATATCGATGGTGATGGATGTTGAGTTTGCTTTTATCAAGCAGCTTTTTGAAGACTTTGAAATTGATATCTCTGAACATTTGAGTTGTTTTATAGCTGAAGTTCCTAAAAATCTGGATACCGTTTCTGGTTCTTTCACCGAAATACCAAACTCGTTAACCAGTGGATCCCCTTGCAGAAGTTTGAGCCGTTCCAGTTTATCAATTCCAATAAAGTGGCCGCAGAGCATCGTTTTGATATGATTCATCTTGATTTTGTTGGTTGATTTATTATCAAACACAAGGTCGTTGTCAATCAGTTCAAAAATACCATTGGTCTTTGCATTTTCGAACAGAAGAAATAAGCCTGCATTTGACGTCAGATTCCTGGCTGCAAAATCAATTTTATTGATCACAATTAAGTCCTTTTTCGTGCTTGTTTTTTCTCCTTCAAATTTTAACATGCAAGTTTTTCTTTCACCCAATGGGTGAAAGCCAAACTTGACAAAACTCTTGTGTTTTCAGACTGGAAAGGCAGGCTGACAATATTTTTAGGGAAAAGTGGTGGATATGGTGCTTGTTTTGGGTTCATATCTGGCACAATATACCATTTTATGGGCTTTTTTACCATCTGAGTGGGAGAAAAAATTATGGTGCATTTAACCTGGCTAAAAAGGTTGTTTTCTATGATTATGTGACGTAGAATGCGGGTTCTATTAATTCGTGGCATTCGTGAGTAGATTATTTGCGGTAGAAAATTGCTGATCAGATAACTGTTTCGAGGACCTTGTTGATCCCCTCGGTGATCTCTTCGACCATGGTCATGCTCAATTCCGGGCTGATGTCAATATGGATGCCACGGGACAGCCAGTCCAGCGTGCGCGGACACATGTCGGGACTGTAATCGATCCGGCGGGCATGGTTCTTCCACGGGCCGCCGCGGGCTGACCAGGTGCGCTGGTTCAGGATGGGCGTCCAGTGGGCATATACGTGAAAGTCCACTTGATCCGGAGAATACATCACGAAGTTTTCCACACCCTCGGCCTGCAGCGCGCGCGAAATGGGTTTTGCCAGACCGGCTTCGGGAACGAAAAAGATCAATGCAATGGCGGCTTCCCCCTGCGGGTCGTTCTGTACCCGGAAATGGAGGCCTTTTCGATGCGCAACCTCCGCCATGCCTTCCTTTATTACCCGCTTACGCTGGCGCATATCCGCCAGCAGGTCTTCAAGACGTCCAAGCTGGACAAGAGCGACCGCGCCCAGCAGCTCAGGCATTCGGAAGTTGATCCCCGGCAGGATCTGGTCCGCCGGGATATGGTTGCGGATCCCACCGGCCACGTCCTGGTACATCTGGATACGTTGGTAGACGTTCAGGTCATTCGTCAGGACCATGCCACCCTCGCCGCTGGTCAGGATCTTGTTGAACTGCAGACTGAAAGCCCCCACATCCCCGATCGTCCCCAGCCTGTGGCCCCGGTAACTGGCACCATCCGCCTGGGCGGTGTCCTCCAATACGAACAGGTCATTCGCCCGGGCGATCCTGATCAATTCGTCCATGCGGCAGGCGGAGCCGCGCATATGCACCGGCAGGATCGCGCGTGTATACGGGCTGATCTTCTGTTCAACGTCATCCGGATCGAGCGTCAGCGATTCATCCACCTCTGCCAGTACCGGCACTGCTCCAACCGCGACCACCGCCGAAGCGCTGGCGATCCACGTGTAGGCCGGGACGATGACTTCATCCCCGGGTCCGATCCCCAGACCAGCCAGACCGCACATTAATGCCGCACACCCCGAATTGACTGCCATGCCGTAGCGGCTGCCCATGAATTTGCTGAAGGCTTGCTCGAGTTGCTCCACCTTCGAAGGTCCTTCTTCGGGACCATAGTAACGGAACAGGCGTTTCGTCCGGATCACCTCCCGGACGGCTTGCTCCTCTTCAAAGCCGATCCGCATCCCGCCGGGGTACATGGGCGGCATTGGCCGGCTGACGGAAGGTTTTCCCCCCTTGTCGGCGTGAATCTCCTCAGGTCCGATGCTCATTGTCCTCCGGCATGGTTTTCATTCTTCTTTTTCCCTTGTTTTTCTGCATACATCTGCTCGTCTGCCTGTTTTAGCGCCTCCACCAACGAACCGCCTTTTTCTACAGTGCTTACGCCCATGGAGATCCGGAGGGGATCCCCCTTGCGTGTGGTGTTTTGATTATTGATATTATCCCTGACCCTCTGTTCGGCTTTCATTGCCAACTTGGCATCGACCCCCGGTATGATCACGGCAAACTCATCGCCTCCAATGCGCGCAACCACATCCTCTGTGCGGAAGGCGGCTCGTAACACCTTGGCAGTCTGGCACAACAATTCATCCCCCGCCGCGTGCCCATCCCGGTCATTCGTCTCCTTTAGCTCGTCCAGGTCGGCCATCAGGACACTAATGGGGAACAGCCGGCCATGTTCCAACCTTTTCAGCTCTTCATCAAAATAGGCGCGGTTGTAAAGACCTGTCAGGGAATCGTGGATGCCCATGTAACGGATCTTCTGTTCTACACGCTTGCGGTCGATCATCTGGGCTACTTGGGTTGACACGAATTCGAACAAGCGCAGGTCCTCCTGGTCGAAATGGATGTTCTCCTGGTAACTTTGCGTCACCATGACGCCGATCACCTGCCCGCCCACCTTCAGGGGGACTCCCAGCCAATCTATGGAAGGTGCCCCAAGATCATCTATCTCACCCTTCTGAATTAATTGATCACAAACCTGGGCTGGCGCCAGGAGCGGTTGACCTCTGCGCAGTACATATTCAGTCAGGCCACGCCGGGGTTTGGTTTCCATGGGTTGGGGATCGTATTGATCCACGAAGTAGGGGAAGCTGATCAGGTCGCTGGATGGGTCATAGATCGCAATGTAAAAATTCTCCACGTGTACCAATTCAGCCAGGGTGGCATGAATGGACTGGTAGAGCTCATCAATACTCTCGGTGGAAATCGCAGTCTGGGAAATCGCGTAGATCACTTCCTGTATTTTTTCCGCCCGTTTGCGGTTGGTGATGTCGTGCGCCACCCAGATGACCGAATCCACTTGCATAGGGCTGATTGTGCAGGCAAACCATGTTTTGCGCTCTCCGAGTTGAAGGGAATATTCGATCTCCAGCTTCTTGCCGGTTTCCAATACGGTATGGATATTCTGGACGAACTTATCCGCCTCAACTTTCGGAAAGGTATCGTACATGCTCTGACCAACCAATTGTGGCGGAGATGCGATCAGGAGACCCGGATCGGTCGGTGCCACCTCACGATAATGTCCATCCTTGTCATATACAATGACCACATCCGTCATTGCTGCGAACAAGGCCCTCAATTCGGTTTCAGAGTCCTCCAGAGCTTTCTCAGCCTGTTTGCGTGTGATTGCAATCGCGACTTGCGTGGATACAAATTCAAGCATATGCTGTTCACGTTCCGTGTAAGCCTCCGGATCGGTATAGTGCTGGACCGCCATAGCACCAATCGTTTTTCCTTCTATAATCAACGGCACACCCAGCCAGATGGCGGAAGGCACTCCCAGCAATTTAATTTCTCCCTGGCGCTCAAGTTCATAATGTTGCGCCATGTCACACAGCAGGGACTTGCCGGTTCTCAGCACATAGGCGGTCAATCCTCTACCGGGCTGAATACCTCCCACAAATGGTTCATCCTCGGCATCTTTGAAATAGGGAAATCGCAGAATGTCCTGGGCTTCATCATACAGTGATATATAGAAACTTTCCGCCGGCATTACCGACGAGATGATCTGGTGGATCTGTGGAAACAGGTCATCCAGTGATTTGGTGGTCTCTGTCGCAGTAGCGATCCGGTATACAGCTTCTTGGAGTGCCTCCGCCTGCTTGCGGCTGGAGACATCACGAAAACTCCACAACCGGCCGACTATCCTTTCGCCGATGCGCTGTGGCTGTGAATAACGCTCAAAGGTGCGCCCATCTTTGAACTCCAGGACATCAAAACTCTCTTTTTCAGGTTCGGAGTAGAGTTCTCTTACTTTCCGGATGAAATCTTCCGGTCGGGCAAGCTGCTCCTCCACGAATGCCAGCGCCTGGTCATCCTCGCCGGTCTTAAGGATGGATGCAGGGATTTTCCACATTTCTGAAAACCTTTGGTTGAAGCTCATGATCTTTCCGACTTGGTCAACCACCAGGATGCCATCCTGGGTGGATTCCAGGGTGGCATTCAGCATGGAAACCGTTTTGTCCAATTTCCGGGCATTCCTTTTCAACACGGCTAGAAGAACCACGAAAGCAAGAAAGATGGCCAGCTCAATTGCGGAATTCCATATTTTCGTTGCCCAGATTATGGGAACCTGGCTTGAAATCTGGTTGGCGACCAGCCAGGTCAAAACTGCCAGAAAGGCCGTGGCAATCCCCGCTTCCGTGCCAGCAAACCAGGTAACAAAAAACAATGGGATCAGGTAGAAGAAATCCAGCTCATAATCCGTTGCGGTGACATAGTCGAGGGCGCCGATCAGAATTATCAGGAATAATCCCACTGCAACAATGAAAATTGGGGACCTGCTTCGCAAAACCTTTTGGATTCGCTCTAACAGCTGCCGCATAATGCCTCCAATTTTTTATGTTATCGGTTGCCTGTCAAGGAACGCCTCTTTCCACACGCGCCATCCAAGTCCTTGGCCCGTTTTTCTGGCTTCCTTCCTTTTCCTTCTAGAACCGTGTGGTGTATCATCCTTTTACCGTATCGACCTCTCTTAGAAAGATATCCACCACCTGGGGGTCAAAGTGTTTCCCGGCCTGATCGCGGATGTAAGCCAGCGCCTCTTCCCTGGTCCATGCCTTCCGGTAAGGCCGATCACTAATGAGCGCATCCCAAACATCTACCACGGAGAAGATGCGTGCCGCCAACGGGATCTGTTCCCCTTTTAATCCACGCGGATATCCATTACCATCCCATTTTTCGTGATGGCAAAAAGGGATATCCAGCGCCTGGCGCAGGTAGGAAATTGGAATAAGCATTTCATACGCCAACAATGGATGTTTACGCATGATTCCCCATTCATCGGCGGTAAGTGGACCTGTTTTTCGCAGGATATTATCCGGCACACCCAATTTGCCGATGTCGTGAAGTAAGGTACCACGCAGGACGTGTACTTGTTCGGTCTCGTTAATACCCATCTCCTGAGCCAGCTTCATGGTCAATTCAACCACGCGCTGGGTGTGGCCTTCGGTTACTTCGTCGCGTAAGTCAAGGGCGCGTGACCAACCCTCAATGGTGGCATCGTAAGCCATCCTCAGGTCAGAGTTCGTTCTTTGGAGATCATTGAACATTGTCACATTGTCTATGGCGATGGCAGCCTGTCCGGCCAAAATCTCCAGGAAATCCAACCACTCCCGATCACCTTCGAGTGGTCCACGTTGGAAGACTTCCAGGACTCCCTTGAGTTGACCCTTGGCTATAAGCGGTACACCATAATATGATTTAAATTCTTCGAAATTGAAGTCCGGTGAGCGTAGAAAATCCGTCTTATGCACACGCAAATTCGATATATGAATGGTTTTCCGTTCCTGGCCTGCCAGGCCGGCATAACCCTGCCCTAAGCGTAATTGGGTGTGCTGGAGCGCTTTCGTTTTAAAACCCCGCCCTGACAAATACTCCAATGTCAGCGTATATGGCTGCAGTATCAGGATATCGGTGGCATGAACACCCAACTGCTGCATCACTTCCTCAAGAAATATATTTATGGTCAACCCCAAATCCTGGCTGTTACTGATGGCGGTATCTATCCTATGCAATGCCTGGACATGCTCGAGGCGGCGGGAGGTTTCTTCAAACAAGTGCAGTTTTTCGATGGCAGTGGCGAGTGTCCCGGCAATGGTGATCAAGAGGTTTTCATCACTAACGGTGAAGGCGTCCAGTTTTGCGCTTTCTGCATTGATCACACCCAGCAGCCGCTCGCCGGTGATAACCGGCACACATAGCTCTGATTGCATTTCTGCATTCCCGTTGATGAAGTATGGTACATTATTCACATTGCCGATGCGCGCGGGTTGCCGACTGGCAGCCACTCGACCGGTGACACCCTGACCGAGAGGGATACTTATCCAGCTTTTCGCTTCCGTCACGCCGCGATAAGATGGATGCGGGCGTAGAACATTGGCTGCCTCGTCGAACAACAGCACACCGCAATTATCCGGATAGAGCGATACGTTGATGGTTTGCGTGATGTGTTCGATGAGTTCGTCCACACTGGCAGACTGCGTGGTCGCAATGGCTACCTCGTGCAGGACGGTTAGTTCTTTCAACTGGTGCTGGAGGTCCACCTCCGCCTGTTTGCGCTCGGTGATATCGAGCAGGATTCCCTGCCAGAATAAGGGTTGCCCGGCATTATCGCGCAGCATTTTGGCTTCATCCAGCACCCACACGGTTCGCCCATCCCGTGCGAACAGACGATATTCTATGCGGAAGGATTTACCAGCCTTGTTGGTGCGGGCATTTTCAGCCAGGACGCGTTCACGATCAGCCGGGTGAAGCAATTTGACCCACAATTCCGGATCGCTCCCCCATTCGTCCGGCGAATAACCCGTCATGACCTCAATTTGCGGGCTGAAATAGATCGTGCTGCTTGTTTCATTGATCGCATCAATGTAGGTGGCAGCCGGCATCTGCTCAACGAGATTACGGTATTTGGTTTCAGCCATGCTCAATTCCCCCTCCACCCGCTTGCGCTCTGTGATATCGCGGAGAGCGGTTACTCTTAGTGTAGACCCTGATTGATGAAACGTCCTGCCCAAGATTTCGAGTGGAAAGATGGTTCCGTCTTTCCTTTGTCCGAAGGCTTCAATCGGGCTATCATACATTCGCTTGTAACCTTTTTATGATCATTTCCTGTGATTCCGGTGCCACAAACTTCAGTATTTTTTCCCCGATCACTTCAGAATGTTCATATCCGAACATGGCAATGGCAGCCGGGTTCGCATCCAGAACCTTCCCTCCATCGTGAATGACAATCCCTTCGAAGGTTACCTGGGTCAATCGCCGGAATCGTTCCTCGCTCTCACGCAACGCATCTTCCGCCAGTTTACTCCTGGTGGTATCGGTCAACATTACCAACAAGTATCGTTCGCCCTCATAGGAAAAGGGGGTAAGAAGGCCGGAAACCCAAACTTCTTTTCCAAAATAAGTAAAAGCATGACCTTCAAATGTCTTTTCGACGCCAGATGCAAGTACATCCTCCACAGCTGACAGTAATCCTGAACTCTTGCCAGACCTTAAGGTTACGAAAGTTCTGCTTTTCAATCTGCTCTTTTGTACCGCCTGAGAGTCGTGCCAGTGCCGGGTTTGTAGATACTATTTCACCGGTCGCTTTGCACGTCATCATGCCAACAGGAGATTTTTCGAAGATCGTTTGAACATAGCTGAGAGAATGGGCAAGCGGTTCCTGTACCGGCTTGCCCTCCGTTTCTCCCCCTTGAGCCGCAAGAGCAAGATTCGCTGGAGGTATGCTGGGCTTCGGCCGTTTCATTCTGTCTCCGATCGCAATCCACCAACCATCAAAAAGGCGGGAACCATCATTTTCTTTGGATGAGAAGGCTGCTTTTTATATTGCATAGCCAAAAGGTCGTCAAAAAGATCCAAGGTCTGTTTTCCTAATTACGTACATTCCATGCATTCATTATAGTCTTTTTGGAAGCTGGCTGCACTAACAGCTTCGTGGGTGAAAAGGACTTATACAAGTTAGCAATGAAGAAAATTCAATTGGCGAATTTTACTACGGAGAGCTTGGAAAGTGCGGAATTAGGGCCGAGGTGAGGCCGAAAAGACTTGGTGCAGACAAAATATATCATCACTATTCCGCGCATCTCTGAAAACGATAACTTCAGTAGGTTGGGAATCCCCGAGGTTGGTTCAACGCTAGCCCGATACTGTTCTGTATGTCGACGGACTGATGTTTATCTATCTCAATCATGGTCGCCTTCGGTTGGATCTGTGTGTATCTCTCCAACCTTTCCTGCAGCCTTTTATGCCGCCGGAAGTTGTTGAAAAGGCTCTTCAGGAAATCCTTGGAATCCTCCTTATAATGAGCAACCGCCCGGAAAACCGGGCGGTTGCTTGATAGTTGCGTTTTTCAACGCAGGTCGTTTCTATTGAGAAAGCCTTCCTCTCCTTTTTGAGGATTTTACTGAAAACCACTTGACAAATTAGTCTGGATTTGTTACGATGTTATCGTTCTCGGGAACGATAACGATGGACGTTATTTGGGAAAAAAGGCTTCGCATGAATACACATAAACGCGCAACCATGAAACAAGTGGCAAAAGCTGCCGGCGTATCTACGCAAACCGTTTCCAGAGTAATTAATGATCGCCCGGATGTCGCCTCGGAAACGCGTGAGCGCATCCAGCAGGTCATCGTCGAAATGAATTACCTGCCCAGCGCCCTGGCTCGCAGCCTGATACAACAGCGCAGTTTTACCTTGGGGATTGTCACTGCCGGATTGAAATACCTTGGTCCCTCGCGCACCTTGAACGGTATTACCAGCATGGCTGAGGAACTAAGGTATGATCTTCTTCTCGAGGAACTCCCCCGTTTCGACATAGAAGAGATGAAACCCCTCTTACAGGATTTGGTTGCACATCATGTGGATGGGATCGTCTGGGCTGTACCTGAAGTTGGCGATAATCGTCGCTGGGTGGATGAGATCCTGATGGATGTGCCCGTGCCGGTTGTTTTTCTGACTATGCAGGCGCGTGCGGGTGTATCCACCGTATCAGTTGACAATTACGTCGGCGGCGTTCTGGCTACCCGACACTTGTTGGAACAGGGCCGCCGCCACATCGGTCACATTTCCGGACCGTTGGACTGGTGGGAAGCCCGACAGCGGAAACAGGCCTGGCAGGAGACTCTGCAAAAGGCAGGCATTAAAACGACGGATAATCACTGGGCGGAAGGAAACTGGAATTCTGCCAGCGGGGAAACGGCTTTTGAGCAGTTATTGCAGTCTTATCCTGAAATGGATGCGGTATTCGTCGCCAACGACCAGATGGCACTTTCTGTACTCCACATTGCCAACCGCCTGGGATTGTATGTGCCCTCTAACCTGGCTGTGGTCGGGTTCGACAATTTTGATGAATCGGCCTATTTCTGGCCTGCCCTTACAACCATCAACCATAACCACCATGAATTAGGCTGTCGGGCTGTACAAGAGGTTGTTAAACAGATTGAAGCCGTCCGCCGCAACGAAAATATTGAATCACATACGGTGTTACTCTCGACCGAACTGGTTGTCCGCGATAGCACCGTTGTTAGATAGCGTTTACGTGCAGATTATTTCAGGGTTTATTATTTTCACTAAAGGTTAATTGGCTGAAACTTATAATGCTTCATAGGAGGTTATTTTGATTAATTTAAACGAGCTGGAAGTATGGTTCGTGACTGGCAGCCAGGATTTATATGGCGAAGCGACCCTTAGGAAAGTGGCGGAGCATTCTCGGGAAATGGCACAGAGTCTCACACAGTCGGGTAGTTTGCCAGTGCAGGTCCTTTTTAAACCGGTGGTGACAACCCCCGACGCCATCACCGCCCTCTGCCGGGAAGCCAACAATGCACAGAATTGCATCGGCCTGATCACCTGGATGCATACCTTTTCCCCGGCGAAAATGTGGATTGCCGGTTTGAACGTCCTGAGCAAACCGTTCGTCCACCTGCATACACAATACAACCGCGACCTGCCTTGGTCTGAGATCGATATGGATTTCATGAATCTCAACCAGTCAGCCCACGGCGACCGGGAATTTGGATTCATCGGCAGCCGGATGCGTCTTAATCGCAAGGTCATCGTAGGCTTTTGGCAGGATGAAGATGTTCTCTCCGACCTTGCAACCTGGATGCGCGCCGCTACAGCCTGGCATGATGCCCAGGGAGCGCGCGTGGCCCGCTTCGGCGACAACATGCGCGAAGTGGCCGTTACCGAGGGTGACAAGGTTGAGGCCCAGATCCGGCTCGGATACGCGGTGAACGGCTACGGAGTCGGCGACCTGGTCAAGGTAGTCAACACCGTCAGCGATCCCGAAATCAACCGGTTGGTGGATGAATATTACGATACCTACACTGTCGACGGGGAGCTGCGTCCCAATGGCAGCCGGTACCAATCGCTACGTGAATCGGCCCGCATCGAACTAGGCATGCGCCGCTTCCTCGAAAATGGCGGGTTCAAAGCCTTTACCACCACCTTCGAAGACCTGAACGGACTGACGCAATTGCCCGGTCTGGCAGTCCAGCGCTTGATGGCCGACGGGTATGGTTTCGGTGCGGAAGGCGACTGGAAGACCGCCGCCCTGGTGCGGCACATGAAGGTCATGGGCGCTGGTTTGAAAGGTGGCACTTCCTTCATGGAAGATTACACCTACGATCTGGACAGGAAAAACCCGAAAGTGCTCGGTGCACATATGCTCGAGGTGTGCGCCTCGATCGCCGGAACGAAACCCCGCCTGGAGATCCACCCGCTTTCGATCGGTGGCAAGGCTGATCCGCCCCGCCTCGTCTTCACAGTATCCAGTGGACCGGCGATTAACGCCACACTGCTCGATATGGGTGACCGTTTCCGGATGGTGGTGAACGCAGTGGATGTGATCCAGCCGGAAAAGCCTCTCACGAAATTGCCGGTTGCGAGTGCCGTCTGGGTGCCACAACCGGACCTCAAAATTGCCGCAGCAGCCTGGATTCTGGCAGGCGGCGCCCACCATACTGGTTTCAGCCAATCGGTAACGCCTGCCCATCTGGAAGATTATGCGGGTATGGCCGGACTGGAGTTCCTGGTCATCGATAGCATGACCAGGCTTTCCGATTTCAAGAAAGAACTGCGTTGGAACGATCTTTACTACCACCTGTCCAGAGGGCTGTAACGATTGATGAAAACCATCCGCCTGCACGCTCCCAATGACCTGCGTCTTCATGATGAACCGAAACCGGAACCCGGTGCCGGTGAGGTGTTGGTGCGCGTCAAGGTGGTCGGTATCTGCGGCTCAGACCTGCACTGGTTTTGCCAGGCTGGTATTGGCGATGCCAAGCTGAAAAGCCGCTCATGCTCGGGCACGAATTTGCCGGGGTGATCGCCGAAGGCCCGCGCCAGGGCGAGCGGGTGGTAGCTGACCCGGCCATCCCGTGCCATACCTGCGAGTATTGCTTGCAAGGGAAACCCCAACTTGTGCGAACGTGTACGTTTCGCCGGGCACGGACAGGAAGACGGCGCGCTGCGTGAATATATCGCCTGGCCGGAAGAATGCCTGTTCACACTCCCCGATTCGCTCTCGGATGCCGATGGGGCGATGCTCGAACCGCTCGGCGTGGCCATCCATGCCGTGGACCTGGCGCACCTGCGGGTTGGTATGTCCGTTGGCGTTTTTGGCTGCGGACCGATCGGGCTGCTGGTGATTCAGATGGCGCACCTGGCAGGCGCAATTACTGTTTTTGCCACAGAGCCGTTGACTCACCGCCTGGAGGCTGCGCTTAGTCTGGGCGCACGGCAGTGGACCCCCGACCAGACCGTGGATGTGTCCTTTGAGGTTGCCGGGGAGAACGCCGCGGTGGAAACCGCCTTCGCCGCCGTCAAACCCGGCAGGCACGTCATCCTGGCAGGCATCCCGGCGGATGATCGCACATCCTTTTCAGCCTCGGTAGCCCGCCGAAAGGGTCTGACCATTAAACTGGTCCGGCGTATGAAATTCACCTACCCGCGTGCCATTCAATTGGTTGAACACGGCAAAGTGGACGTACGCTCATTGGTTTCACACCGATTCCAGCTTGATCAGGCTCGACAAGCTTTTATGCATGCCCAACGTCGTGAAGGTCTGAAGGTGATCGTGGAATGCTAATTCAATCAGGAGAGATGAGCATGATTCAAAACGATACCCAAAAAGCAATTGAAAGAGGAAAGACCGCCCTTGGCATCGAGTTCGGCTCGACGCGCATCAAAGCGGTGCTGATCGGCGAGGATCATATGCCGATCGCCTCGGGAAGCCATGAGTGGGAAAACCGCTACAAAAACGGCATCTGGACATACAGTCTCGAAGATGTGTGGACAGGCTTGCAGGAAAGTTACCGGAAACTCAGCACCGAGGTATATGAGAAATACCAGACCCAGCTCCAGAGCATTGGCGCCATCGGCTTTAGCGCCATGATGCATGGTTATCTGGCCTTGGATAAGGATGGAAATCTGCTCGTCCCGTTTCGGACATGGCGAAATACCTTCACCGGACAGGCAGCCGAGAAATTGACCGATTTATTCCAATTCAACATTCCCCAGCGTTGGAGCATCGCACACCTCTACCAGGCGATATTGAATAGGGAACCCCATGTCAAGGATATTCATTTTCAGACTACACTGGCTGGCTATGTCCATTGGAAACTGACGGGGCAAAAAGTATTGGGCGTTGGCGAAGCCTCGGGCATGTTCCCCATCGATAGCAGGACCAATGACTACGATATACGCATGACCGAGTTATTCAACGAACTGCTCGCGGCGGAAAAGCTCCCGTGGAAGATTCAAGACATTCTGCCCAAAGTCCTGGTCGCAGGGGATGCCGCAGGCGTTCTGACCGAAGAAGGCGAAAAGCTGCTCGATCCCACGGGCCAACTAAAAGCGGGTATCCCGCTCTGCCCGCCCGAGGGAGACGCAGGCACAGGCATGGTCGCGACCAACAGCGTGGCAGAGCGAACGGGCAATGTTTCCGCAGGGACATCCGTCTTTGCCATGATCGTTCTGGAAAAGGCTCTGTCGAAGGTCTATCCCGAGATCGACATGGTGACAACGCCCACCGGCAAGCCTGTGGCGATGGTGCATAGCAACAATTGCACGTCCGATCTCAACGCATGGGTTGAACTGTTCCAGGAATTCACCAATGCGCTGGGTGTGGAGGTCAGTCAATCCACGCTTTTTGAAATGCTGTTTAATAAAGCGCTTACGGGTGATGCGGATTGCGGCGGGCTGCTTGCCTACAATTATTTCTCGGGCGAACCCATCACGCACCTTGAGGAGGGGCGTCCGCTGTTCGTCCGTACACCCGAAAGCCGTTTCACACTTTCGAACTTCATGCGTGTGCAGCTGTTCTCGGCGCTCGGCGCATTGAAGATTGGGTTGGATATTCTCTTTGAACAGGAAAAAGTGAAGATAGATCAAATTCTCGGTCATGGCGGCTTTTTCAAAACAAAGGAAGTGGGTCAAAAGATCATGGCAGCGGCGATGAATGTCCCCGTTTCCGTGCTGGAGACCGCCGGCGAGGGCGGCGCATGGGGAATTGCATTGCTGGCCTCCTATATGCTCCATAAGGCCACGAATGAACCCTTGGAAGCCTATCTGTCCAATAAGGTCTTTGCCGGGGAAAACAGCACAACGATAACGCCCGATCAAAAGGATGTCGCTGGCTTTACGACGTTCATGGAACGCTACAAAAAGGGACTAGTCATCGAAAGAGTCGCCGTGGAGGTGCTGAGGTAGATTTACGCTTAGCAAGCAAGGAAATACTAAATTCGAAAAACGAGGTATCCAAAACGATGGATTACTTAACAAGGAAGAAGTCTATCAGTCCATCCCAGAGGACCAGAAGGTGTATGAGCAACTCTTTGCAGAGTGCCTGCGCCTGCATGACTATTTCGGGCGCGGTGAAAATAATGTAATGAAAACGCATAAGAAAATCAAGGCCGAGGTGAAGCATGGTGCTGGATGAATTGCATTCGATCGTCTGCCGATTGAATACCGAATTGCCGCGCAACAACCTGGTGGCGTGGACCTCCGGCAACGTTTCAGCGCGCGACCCTCTGACCGGCTTCGTCGTCATTAAACCAAGCGGTGTTCGTTATGAAGACCTGACTCCCGAGTCAATGGTCGTGGTGGATTTGGATGGAAAAGTGGTCGAAGGCAAATACAAACCCTCCTCAGACACCTTCGCACATGTCTATGTTTACCGCCATCGCCCGGAAATAAACGGCGTGGTTCATACTCACTCCACCTTCGCCACCGCCTGGGCGGCGGTCGGCAGGCCCATTCCCCCCGTTCTGACCGCCATCTGTGACGAGTTCGGAGGGCCGATCCCGGTTGGCGCCTATGCTAAAATTGGCGGAGACGAAATCGGCCAGGAAATCATCCGTTCAATTGGCTCCAGCCCGGCCATCCTGATGAAGAACCACGGCGTTTTCACCATTGGGAAGACGCCCGAGGCAGCCGTCAAAACCGCCGTGATGGTCGAGGATGTGGCTCGCACGCTTTTCTATGCCCTGCAACTGGGCCAGCCCGACGAAATCCCGCCTGAAGAAGTCGCCCGGGCTCACCGCCGTTATCTCGAAGAATACGGGCAATCTCATTAAGGAATGGTTTGATCGGCATGAATGATCTTCAAGAACGCGCCATCAATACCTTGCGTTTCCTGTCTGCGGACATGGTCCAGCAGGCCAATTCCGGGCACCCAGGCCTGCCGATGGGTTGCGCCGCTCTGGCGTACACTCTCTGGACCCGCCACCTGCGTCACAGCCCGCAAAACCCCGCCTGGCCGGATCGTGATCGCTTCATCCTCTCCGGCGGGCATGGTTGTGCGCTGCTCTATTCATTGCTCCACCTGACCGGTTATGACCTGTCTCTGGACGAATTGAAACGCTTCCGGCAATGGGGCAGCAAGACTCCAGGCCATCCCGAGTATGGCTTGACCCCCGGCGTGGAAGTGACTACCGGCCCACTCGGGCAGGGCTTTGCCAACGGGGTCGGGATGGCGATTGCCGAAGCTCACCTGGAGGCGGAGTTCAACACCCCGGGGAACGCCGTGGTGAACCATACCATTTATGCCATAGTCACCGATGGCGACCTGATGGAAGGCATCTCATCCGAGGCCGCTTCGCTGGCTGGACATCTGCAATTAGGCAGACTTATCTACCTCTATGACGACAACCGCATCTCGATCGATGGCTCGACCGAGATCGCTTTTACCGAGGATCGTGCCGCCCGTTTCGAAGCTTATAAATGGCAGGTATTGCGTGTTGCGGATGGGAATGATGTGGAGGCCATCGACTCAGCCATCCAGGCTGCCAAGAATGATCTTCGCCCGTCCTTGATCATTTGCCGTACGCATATCGGTTACGGCTTGCCCACCCGGCAGGATACCAGTAAAGCGCATGGCGAACCTCCCGGCAATGAAGAACTGGATGGCGCGAAGGACAAACTCGGTTGGCCAAAACAACCGCGCTTCTATATTCCAGAAGATGTGCTGGCGCATTTCCGCCTCGCAATAACCCGTGGTCATGAATTGGAAGCGGAATGGTCTGCAAAACTACGGGCGTATAAAAAATCCTCCCCGCAGAAATATATCGAATTGGATCGTCGGCTGGCAGGAAAACTACCTGAGGGTTGGCAATCGTCCCTGCCGATCTTTCCGGCAGACGAAAAAGGCATGGCGACGCGTATCGCCTCCGGGAAAGTGATTAACACCTTGGCAGCTAAAATCCCCGAATTGGTCGGCGGCTCGGCCGATCTGGCACCTTCGACCAAGACCTGGATGGACGGATACCCGGCTTTCGAAGCGGAGACTCCCGCTGGACGTAATTTCCATTTCGGAGTGCGCGAACATGCCATGGGGGCCATTGTGAATGGCATGGCCGTGCATGGCGGTCTGATCCCATTCGGAGCCACCTTCCTGACCTTCGCCGATTACATGCGCGAGCCCATCCGGCTCTCGGCCATCTCACACTATCCCAGTATCTGGGTTTTCACCCACGATAGCATCGGTTTGGGAGAGGATGGACCGACCCACCAACCGGTGGAACAATTGGCCACCCTGCGGGCCATCCCAAACCTGACTGTAATCCGCCCGGCTGATGCCAATGAAACGGCCATAGCCTGGAAACTGGCCATTGAACGCCGCCACGCACCAACGGTTCTGGCACTGACCCGCCAGAACGTCCCGACCTTCGACCGGAGCGCGTTCGCCCCGGCGGATGGTCTGGCACGCGGGGCATATATTCTTGCCGACCTAGGCTTACGCGACAACCCCGATTTGATCCTGATGGCCTCCGGCTCGGAAGTGGGCCTGATCGTGGAAGCCGGACGGAAGCTGGCTGCTCAATCCCTGACAGTCCGGCTGATCTCTTTCCCCTCCTGGGAGTTATTTGCTGGACAAAGCCAGGCGTATCGTGAAACCGTCCTGCCGGCTTCGATCAAGCCCAGGTTGGCAGTGGAAGCGGGTGTCTCGATGGGCTGGGAACGCTGGGTGGGAGAAAAGGGTGCCGTGATCACCATAGACCGCTTCGGCGCCTCAGCTCCGGCAGAAATTGTCTACCGCGAGCTTGGCATGACAGTTGAGAATATCGTTGCCAGGGCATTGAGCCTGGTACGCTAGTAATTTTCTTCTCCTTGTTTGAGCAGGAGCCGGGGTTGGGCACCCGGCTCTTGCTATTACCGCACTTGATCTCCATTATTTCACACCTAGTCCAAAACCATCCAGGAAATTCTATTTCCCTCCACATAGAATGCCAATCCTCCCAACCATGAAGGGCAATTTCAACAAATCCGGTATGAAAGGTTCATCGCAGGTCTTGATGAACTCCACCTTGCGGATGCCCCAGCTTTTTACCAGTCTCACCAGCTCGTCCGGTTTCCCGTAAATGGCTTCTTCCAGGAATAAGTCCTGGAACACGAATTCGCCGCCCGGCTTGACCACCCGCAGCGCTTCCCGCAGGACTTCCCGCTTGTCCTTTGTGTCGCTGACCTCGTGGAAGGTCAGGTTGCTGACGACCAGGTCGAAAGATCCATCCTCGAACGGTAAAGCCGAGGCACTCGCCTTCTGGAACAAAATGCGGTCCCCCACCCCTTCAATGTCCGCATTTTGCTCACAGGCCTGCTTCGAGAAGTCCCAATTCTTGCCCCAGTAATCGCTGCCGGTCACCCGGGCGGCCGGGTATTTTTTGGCCAGCCGGATGGTGAGCGCACCGTTCCCGCAGCCGATGTCCAGTGCCTGGCCCTGGCCGTCCCATTCCAAATGGTCCAGGATAAGTCCCACGATCTGCGTTTGTATGTTGCCTCCCGCTGGAGAAAAGCGCTGGTAGGCCAGGAGAAGTACAACCCCTGGGTAATACCTACAGACCAATTCTCCATAAGAGTTGCGGTCTCCATGTTGGGCCTGTTCGACCAGAGCGATTTCAGTGTCTGCTGCTTGGGACTGAACCACCTGACATCCTTTTGCCAATTGATCTGCTCTCACAAACTTAACGAGATTCCACCCATTTTTATTCGGAAACGTTCCAGCTCGAATTCGTGGGCGAACGCGCATATCCGGCGATCCAATACATGCTGAAATCCGAACAATTCAAGGGCATCTCCGGTACTGGTCATTTTTTATCCCTTATTGGAAACTTTTCTACCACAATACTGTCCATTTTCGCGCAATTCAACCCGATTATCGAGGCGGTTTTTTATCCAATTCTGTACATATTTATATACACTGCAGCGAAACCAAAGTGGTCATAACCCTCACATATCAATAGGCACGTTTTAGGATACCAAAGTTTTGACGGAACATCTACAATGTGTATGGAGAAATGGGAAATATCCGTTTTCCATTTCTGTAAAACAACGAAAGAAAATATGTTTCTTGGCCAGCATCAATTATTCCTGAAAAATGACCGGTACCTGGTCGTCCCGGAGCCATTCCGCGAGATGTTCGCGGAGGGCGCTTATATTACGCGGGGATTTGAACAAAACCTTTTGATCATGAGTGACAGGGTTTTTCAAGAGTTGTATAAGCGGATTACCGCATTGAATATTGCCGATCCAGTTGCGCGTCTCTTGCTCCGGCTGGTTATCGGTAACGCTTCCCGACTTGAAATAAGCGCATCCGGGCGTGTTCTCATCCCGGAAGACCTGAGGTCGTTTGTCGGTCTGGAGAACGGGATCATCATGGTTGGGCAGGGAAACTACCTTGAAGTATGGGCACCAGCTGATTGGGAAAAACAAACCACCAAATTGCTTGATTCCGAAACCAATGCCGGCAGGTTTGCGCAACTCGATCTGGCTTTGCAGTAAAACACCAAAAATAACTCCTTAATCGCCCTTAGAACAATAAGAGGACACCATGAGCGAATTCGAATACATTACGGCCAACGATTTCGACCGAGCTTGGTTAAATTTCGAGCTTGACCTGCCACTCAGACCTGGTCCGAACGGAGAGCCCAACCGGTTCTATGTTAACCGACCAGGTAACCCGATTGCGGAATTAATTGACGCCCTTTTGGCACCCTTTTACCGTCCTCCAAAGTTTTTCTTCTCGGGCCACCGGGGCTGCGGTAAATCGACCGAACTGTTGCATCTGATGGCCAACCCCGGGATTCAAAAGAAATATTGGCCGTTAAATTTCAGCATCCGTGAAGAGGCGGATATCATTGATCTGGATTTTCGTGACATATTGTTGGCCATTGGCAGTCGCATGTTCAGGGACTACCGAAAATCCGGTGGAAGATTACCCGAGCAATTGCTTAAAGAACTGAATGGGTGGCGAGGCAAGGTTGAAGAGGAAGTGAAAACGATCCACTCCGGGCGCGCGGCTTTCGAAATTGGAGCGGGTATTGATGCCTTCTTCTCGAATACCGGCTTGAAGATGAAACTTGAGCCAGCCACCCGCGCCGAATTGCGCCAGGTCTTTGAAAAAGATATCACAGGCCTCATTTCCGTAATAAATAATATTGCCACTGCCATCTATAGCAAGGAACATCGCATACCGCTCATCCTCATTGACGATTTGGACAAGCCGAACCTGGAGGAGGCACGTGCCATCTTCCATGATCGTCGCAATATCATGATGCAACCAAATTGCGCCATCATTTATACGGTTTCCAGCGCGTTATTTTATACGAAAGAATTTGAAGCCATCCGGGATCAGGCCATCTTCCTGCCTAATATAAAATTGCACCCGCATGTCGAACCGGAAGTCAAAGATAAAGAGGGTTATCAGACCATGCGCCGTTTTGTGCAAGTTAGGATAAACCCCAATCTCTTGGACGGCCTGGCCCTCGAAGAAGCCATTTCGAACAGCGGTGGCGTATTCAGGGAAATGGCTCGTATCTTGCGCACGGCCATTGGGCGCGCAAGGCGTCGCAAAGCAGCCAAAGTTGAAATCATTGACGTGGACTGGGCCACGACCGAGATCCGCAATGAGTATCGGCGCATTCTCGACAAAGCTGATATCGAAATATTAAAAAAGGTCCATCAACAAAACCACCTCGAATACGATGACCGCCTGCGGCCTCTCCTGCAATTACTGGCAGTTCTGGAGTACAGAAATGGCGAGAATTGGTGTGATATCCATCCCGTCTTAAGGAGATTGATAGAATGATGAATACCAGCCTGCCGGTATCTGTCGAAAACAACTATCTTGAACCCTTTGAAGACCGCATCGACATTCTGTTTCACGAACTGGAGCTTGCTACAAAGTGGCAGCGCCCGTCCGTCTTACTGGCAGTCTATAGTTCGGAATATGTCCGCGCAGATGCTGATATCGCCTTGGAGAATCGTCTCCACAACTTGGGGCAGAGTGCCTATCACATAAAAATAAAAAATCAAGCAGGTGCAGACGTTTGCACGCAGATCTCGGAATTGGCGAACCTCGACAATCTGGTCTTTTTTGTGGAGGGTCTGCGCTGGGGCGCGGGCCAGGATGCCAGTTACGCCTATCAAACATTAAATAATCGCCGGGAATATTTCATTGAGAATCAGATCCGGGTTGTCCTCTGGTTGACCGAAAAGGAAGCGATAGATCTGGCTCACTATGCTCCCGATTATTGGTCATTCCGCCATAAAGTCATCGAGTTCGTCGACTCGCCCAAGCCCGATCGAATTCCGCCCCACATTTTGGAATCAGCCTGGCAGTGGACCGGGGACTTCGCAGATACTTCGCCGGATCTGGATGCAAAAATTGCTTTAAGAACTGCTTTATTAACTGATCTCCCAACGGGGAACGAATCCACTGGCGCACGCGCGAACTTGTTGTTGACCTTGGGCATCCTGCACTGGCGCAGAGGCGATTATGAACGCGCCGCCCAGTTCTTGAATACCGCCGTCGATCTGGCTGCCATGCTGGGCGATAACTGCTTCGAAGGGCTCTGCTTCAATGCCATCGCCCTCGTCCAAACGGACCTGGGGAGGATTGAAGAGGCCATTCAAGCCTATCAAAATGCGATCAGCCTGGCGCCCGAGCAAATCTCTCCCTGGAATAATCTGGGCCATCTGTACAAGAAACTCGGACGACACGCGGAAGCCCTGGCAGCTTTCCAAAAGGCCATCGAGCAAAACGGTTCGGATGCGGTGAGTTGGAATGGGCTGGGTGATTTGTATCATGAAACCGGACGCAACGATGACGCAATTTATGCCTACTTGAAAGCCAACGAATTTTCCCCGGACTATGCCCCCTCTTGGAGCGGCCTGGGAAATTCGTACATGGACACAGGACAACTCGACGAAGCTCTGGATGCACACCAGAAAGCCATCCAGATCGATCGCCGCACGGTCAATTCCTGGCTTGGTCTGGGGAAACTATACATAAAGCAGGCGAACAATGAGAATGCCAGCATGGCCTTTCGTACCGCGCTGGAAATGGATCCAAAAAATGCACTTGCCTGGAACGAACTGGGGAACCTCCTTTACCATGCCGGCGCTATCGACGAAGCCATGCGTTCCTACCAAAAAAGTGTAGAGTTCAATCAAGGTAATAACCTTACCTATAACAACCTGGCTTCGATCTATCTTCTCAAAGGCCTCCACGCAGAAGCGATCCCCCTGCTCTTGAGAGGGCTTGAATTCTCGAATGATAAAACTGAAACTGCCAGCCTGTGGAACCGGCTGGGGTATGCCTACCGGCGATTGAATGATTACGAAAACGCCGTTGCTGCGTACCGCAAGGCCGACGCAATCGAACCCGAATCGGCCTCGCCGAAGACCGAATTGTCAGCCCCCGTAACCGTTCCGCAGCCCGCGCATTCAGAAGACCTTCCTGACCAGACGGTATTGACCCCTGAACCTGAATCCGCACCAGCTCCGCAGCCCACTCCTTCAGAAGACCTTCCTGACCAACCGGTATCGACCCCTGTGCCTGAATCCGCACCAGTTCCGCAGCCCACTTCTTTCGAAGACCTTCCTGACCAACCGGTATCACATCCTGAACCTGAATCCGCGCCAGTTCTGCAATCTACTCCTTCAGAAGACCTTCTTGCTCAACCGGCATCGGACTCTGAACCAGTTCCCGCCACAGAAGAGCCTCTACCGTCAGAATCTTCTGCACCTGCCTTAACCGGCCTGTCGGATGAAACATCCGTTCCTGAAGATATGGAAACAGATTCCTCCACGCCGGATGCCGACTTTGTAAGCTGGCTGGATGGGCTTGCATCCGTGCTGCCGGTCACCTCGCCTGCGGAAATCACGAGCTCATCCGGATCAAGCCTGGTCGAAGGTCTTTCAACGGAGGATGCCTCTGGGTCCGGACTTGCGGCTGACGACCAGTCAACCACAGCCGATGAACCAAACCTGTCCACTGAGAATGGTTCCTTCTATTCAAGCGAATTTTCACCTGAAGATCCGGATTACCATATCCTCTCGGATTTGTCTATGGAAGGTGAGTCTTCGGCAGCCTCAGGCCAGACACTGCAATCCTCCTTGATTACAGAAGAAGGCGATACCGACTTGGCATATGATGACCAGGAAGAGAAGACAGTTTTTGAGGAGAACGTTTCACAAGTGGGCCATCCGGAAGGTAAGGTCGCCAGCCAGCCCGAGGTAACGATCGACCAGAAAAATGCACAAATTTGGAATGAGTTGGGGAACATCTATTACAACACCGGCGCGTTCGAAGAAGCCATGCATGCATTTGAAATGGCTATTGAACTGGATCCTTCCTGCGGATGGTCATATAACAACCTCGCCTCTGTCTATTTCCACCAGAAACGTTATTCGGATGCCATATCGCTGTACCAAAAGGGACTTCAATTTTTAGACGATCATAAGGATAAGGCGTTGCTCTGGAACCGTCTGGGGGATGCCTATAAGCGATCAAACAAACACGACCAGGCCGTCGCGGCATATCGTAAAGCGATCGAGCTTGATCCAGACAACGTATCTTTGCTGACCCGGGCGCGTTTCAGCTTGCTTGGAAATCTTCGGTCCTGAACAATACGCTTTTTCCAAGATGAGGCAGTCATGAGCGAACTTGAGTTATGGAACGAACTGGGTAATATCTACTTCAGAACCGGTGCAATTAATGAAGCCATTCGTACCTATCAAAAGGCGATTGAGCTAAATCCTGATTACCCCCAGCCATATGGCAATCTGGCTTCCATCTTTGTCAGTCAGGGGAAATATGCAGAAGCGATCCCCATGTTTCAAAAAGGGATCGAACTCATGCATGGTGAAAACCACCAGGCCTTCCTTTGGAATCAATTGGGAGATGCCTATCGGAAGATGGAAGATTTCACGAATGCCTGCGCCTCCTACCGGAAAGCCGTAGAACTAGACCCGCAGGATGCTTCCTTCCAGAAAAACCTGGATGAAGTTGAACCGGCTTCCCAATTCTCATCTGCAGAGCCTGTGGCTGTTGTCAACCGGAATACCCCCCCTTCAACCGAACCCGGAAATGTCTGCTGGGTATTCGAAGACAATAAACAGATTTTGCCGGAAGGTGAAAATCCGTCGGATGAATTGGAAACTGCACCAATGATTCTGGGCGGTCGTATCCTCTCAGATACAACCGCCGACCGACCTCTTGATCCCGCCGTTGGGACTTCCACGATCGATCCACCGGGGTCGGAAAAACCCATTAATGCAAGCTCCTATGGTCTGCTGCGGTTGGGCATCCTGCATTGGCGCAAAGGGGAGGATGAAAGGGCAATCCGGTTCTTGAAGAGTGCCATCGACTCAGCGGAAAAATCCCAGAACCAATTCCACGAAGCGCTTTCCTATTATGCCATCGCCCAGGTGGAAGCCGGCCTTGGGAAGATCGAGGATGCCATCCAGGCTTATCAAAGCGCTGCCAACTTGGCGCCTGAAAAGATTTTCCCCTGGAATAGCCTGGGCAACCTGAATTGCATGCTTGACCGTTATGAGGACGCACGGGCTGCCTTCCAGGAGGCAATTGAACACGATCCCAAGGATCCAGTCAGTTGGAATAGTCTGGGGGATGTGTATCACAAGCTCGGACGCACGGAAGATGCCATTGCCGCCTATCAGCTTGGCAATGTATTTGAAAAACACACCAGCGACCAGGATGCCCTCGAAGAGTTTGAAAAGGCCCTTGATGCTGACCAGAAAAAACCGCAAGTTTGGAACGAGGCAGGTAATATCTATTACGATACCGAGGCATACAGTGATGCAATTGCCTCCTACCGCAAAGCCATTGAACTCGACCCCACCAATGCAACCTTCCGGGTCAGTCTGGCAAGGGCTGAACAGGCTTTAAAAGAGGCCAATGCCAGGAGTAAACCTTCCACCCCGGAAGCCATCCCGCAAAATGAAGCCATTGTCGCAAATAAGGCTGATGAAGAGACAAAAAAAACAGACTTGGCCGATACGCTTCCTATCAAAACCGTATCGGTGCAGGAAGCCGAGACTGTTCCTGAGCCGGATTCACATCCGGCAACCGCTCCAGTTGACCCTGAACCTGAGACCGCTTTCTGGGTTTACAGATCCGTTTCTCCGCATCGCATCGCTCGGCGATCGGCGCGGCAATACTTGCCAGCCAATACTGCGAAAGTTGTGGAAACTACCAAACTACACCATGCTTATGCTTCACAAACGCGCCGTGAGTGGGCTCTCTCAGACAATCAATCGCTTTTAGATACCGTTCATGATCATGCCAGTATATTGGTCCAGCTGCCCCCTCGGGCCGATAGATCTGCCCGGACCGAAGAGGTCTTCAGTTTTCCTGTATCAAAGCACGAGGGGGAGAGTGCTGCCGTGGATGATGTGGAACCGGGGTTACGGAACTCCGCCTCCAGTGCCGCAGAGAACCAGGCGGGCAACTCCACTCAGCACGCAAACGCACTTGGAACTCAGCCTGCCGACCAATCCTCGCTGGACCTCCAGGTTCTTGAGAACGATATTTCGGCTTACCGCAGGGTGACTGAAATAAACCCGAAGAATGATCGCGCCTGGGATACCCTGGGCAATATGTATGAAAATGTTGGCCTTCACAGCCAGGCAATTGCGGCTTTCGAAATGGCGATCGAGCTTGCTCCACAGAAAGAGGTCTACCATTACCACCTAGGAATCGCACTGGGATATCAAGCGCAATACGATGAAGCCATTCAGGCCCTTCAAAGAGTTATTACGTTGAATCCTCGCTACATGCTGGCTCATTGCGCCCTTGCCGGATATTATCGCAAGTTGGGCCGGGAAGTAGAGGCGCAAGATCACATGCAGATCGCCCGTCCGAGCATGGAAGACGAGAATGAATATAACCAGGCTTGCTTCGAATCCATCGGCGGGAATGCAGATCGGGCAATTGCTCTGCTCGAGATCGCCCTAGAAAAGAAGCAAATTCAGCCAGGAATGGTTCTCAGCGACCCGGACCTTGATTTCATCCGGAGCGATCCGCGCTTTGAAGCCTTGCTTGCCAAGAACAAAATAACCAGCAAATAAATACAGGTCTTCTCCTCTCAAAGGTCCCGCAGGTACGTTTAGCTCAGCCAGGCTGAACGATAAAACCTGCGGGACTACGCGTTCCATCAATTATTCATTCTTCATTGGCTATCCGGTAACACCAGCGGCCCGTCCGCAAACGGGTGGGGGATCACCTTCACGGATAGATGGTAGGCCGTCGAAATGATCTCCGGAGTCAATACCTGCCGCGGTGTCCCTGAAGCTTTTATTTCCCCCGCAACCAGCAGCGCCACCCGATCGGCGTATCGGGCAGCCAGGTTCAGATCGTGCAGGGCGATCAGCACGGCCAGATTGTCTGTGTGCGCCAGGGTACGGATGGTCTCCATCAGGCTGACCTGGTACTGCAGATCCAAGTGGACGGTCGGTTCGTCCAAAAGAAGAATGGGGGTGGACTGGGCCAAAGCACGTGCCAGCAGGATACGCTGTTGTTCCCCGCCGGAAAGTTCACCCACGCGTCGTTCGGCGAGATTGAGCGCATCCACTTTCTGGAGAGCCAGGCGTGCAATTTCCTCATCCTTGCTGGAAACCTGCCCCAGGAAATTGAGATAGGGTGTGCGTCCCAAAAGGACTGTCTCCCAGACCGTAAACGCAGGGGGCAGGGATGCCACCTGCGGGACAACCGCCAAGTGGCGGGCGCGCCGCATGCTCGGTAGAGCCAGCAGATTATCACCATTGGCGCTCACCTTACCTGCCTGTATCGGGATGACCCCGCTGACAGCCCGCACAAGGGTCGACTTGCCTGCCCCATTGGGACCGATCAATGCCAGCACTTTGCCGGCAGGCACATTCAGCGCTACGGCATGCAAAACCCGGCGCGTGCCGTAGGAAACCGACAAACCTTCAATCTTCAACATGGTTTGAAACCCAACCGTAAAATGTCATCACCAATATCCCTGGTTCTTTGCGCGCCGCAACACCCACAAGAAAAACGGCGCGCCGAACAGAGCCGTTACGATTCCCACCGGTAATTCCTGCGGGGCAATGATCACACGCGCCAGCATATCAGCCAGCAGGAGCGCGGCCGCTCCGCCAACCAAGCTGAGTGGCAGTAGGCGGCGGTAATCCGGACCGAACCAGAGGCGCATCACGTGCGGAACGATCAGCCCGATGAAGCCGATGATGCCCGAAAAGGAAACAGCCGCCGCGGTAGCCATGGAAGCCGCCAGCAGGATCAGGGTGCGGGTGCGGGTGATAGGGAGGCCAAGCTGCTGGGCCTGGTCATCACCAAATTGCAGCAGGTTCAGGGCATGTCCGCTCAGCAGCAGGATGCCCAATCCAATGACCAGGTAAGGCAGGACGGTTAGCACCGGTTCCCACCCGGCCTGGGACGAACCGCCTAGCAGCCAGGAAATTGCCCGGCGCAGTTCGCCGGTCGAACGCAGCATCAGGAAGGACGTCACGGCGGTGGCAAATGAGCTGAAGGCCACCCCTGCCAGAATCAGGTTGGTCGTTGGGACGGTTTTTCCGATCCGGGCCAGGGCATAGACAAGGAATACAGTTGCGAGGGCCCCGAAGAAAGCCGCCAGTGGAATGGCCATCAGACCCCAAAACGAGTAGGGCCATTGGACGTTCATCGCCAGCACCGCCCCCAGCCCCGCTCCGGAAGCCACACCAATCAGATAGGGGTCAGCCAGCGGGTTGCGGAACAGGCCCTGGTAGGCCGCACCCGAGCCACCCAGCGCCGCGCCGGTCAACAGTACCAGGGCGGTGCGCGGCAGGCGCAGGGCCAGGATAATGGTTGCAGCCTGGGTCACGGTCTGCGGCGGTTGACCGGTCAGTACCCGCCATATATCCGCAACTGGGATGAAGACCGCCCCGACCGCGATGGATAGGATCACCGTCAGGAGCAGAAAAACGATGACATACAGGAAAGGAAGGATTTTCATGATCCCGGATGCAGCAGTTTTGCCAATGCTTCTAGCCCATCCACCAGGCGCGGACCGGGACGGCTGACCAGGTTGTCATCGAATGGGTAGACCTGTCCGTTCTGGATGGCAGCCAACCCATTCCAACCCACTCGCTGCTTGAGCGAGTCTGCAGTCACTCCATAAGCTGAGTCACCCAATATTATGATCTGCGGATTGTCAACCACAAGTCGCTCCAGGCTGATCTGTGCCCATTGACTCGTCAAACTCCTGCCAACGCTGGTCCCACCCGCCCTGGAAATCAGCAAGTCCACGAAGGTGCCGGGGCCGGCGGTATAGGGCTTCGTCGGGTCGGTGGCGTCCAATTCGTAATAGACGGTTGGACGGGAATTCAGTGGTGCGATCCTGGTATCCACGGCGGCTACGCGTTTCTTGAGTGAAACCACCAGCCCGGCTGCTTCAGACTGGTGGCCGGTCAATTGGCCGACCGTTTCCAGGTTGGCATACATCGCTTCCAGCGAGGTGGGGTTGGGGAGGTAATAGACGGTCAGGCTGAGCTGCCCAAGCGAATTGACCAGTTCCGGGGTGTTTATCTCGCCTGCCAGCACCAGGTCGGGATGCAGGGCAACGATGGCCTCGGTATCATACTTGCCCATGGAGCCGCCAATGTCCTTGATGGACTTGGCTTCAGCCGGGTAGTCTGAGAAGTCATCCCGACCAACCACTTGCTTGCCCGCCCCCACGGCGAAGAGGATCTCGGTATTCGACGGGGCCAGTGAGATGATGCGCTGGGGCGTACCTTTAAACTTCACGTTCCGATTCAGGCCGTCCATCCGGGTGGTCGTGCAGGCTGCCATGAATAAAGCGGCGGCCAGAAGGATCAAAAAGAATTTGCGTAACATATGGAATCTCCTCAAAAAATAATCGAAATCCCCTGCCGCAAAGGCAGGGGAGGGAGGATTGGCATTCCAACAAGCCGTTCCCACCTCCTTTCCACGAGAGTGTGGTGGAACTGGTCGGGGCGGGCGGCCTGACTTATTAGCGGTTAGCTGATTGCTAATTAACAGTTGCGGGACAGTGCCGGACTAAAACCGGCTTCGCCATTGGGCCTTCCCATCCGGGGGCAAGGCACCCTGACCATTATTCAATTATGACGGTATTGTATGCGCGCCGGCTGAAATCGTCAACCGTTTCGGGTAGTAGATCCTAACCTTTCCCCTTTCTGAGAAGGGGACCGGGGGTAGGTTTGTGCATATTGTTGACCAACGTCAGGAAGGCTTTTATACTATGCCAAAAACAGATGGTGATTAGTCCATCCAATCCTAGGGGTCATGCGATCCCGTTGTTTCCCTTGCCCCAAATCCCATGAGGTCTCGACAATCCCCCTAGAAAGGTAAAATTTGCGTATGATATAATTTGCAAGAATTTTATGATATAAATTCACGAGTTAGGTTGGATTTCATGTCATCCTTGCCTTCCACTGATCAGCCCAACCCGGAGCCATCCCTGCTGCCCCATTCCACTGCCAGGATTGGGTCGAAGTCGGGCATACGTGGCGTGATCCAGAACATGACTCTTAGATATACACTGCTGCTGGGTGTCATTGCCGGACTGGCTTTTTCATTGGCACTATGGGGATATGAGGCCGTCCTGTTCATTCAGGCGCACGTCGCCTATCCCTGGTTGCCCATGCTGGTCGGGACAATATTATGCGTCATTATCTGCACATTGGCTGCCCTGCTGACCTGGCTGGTGAACCGGGCGCTCCTGGGCATCATTTTTTGGATTCTGGCAGCGCGCCTGATCGCTGAATTAGCCATTACCCTGCCTCTGAAAATCGCCCCAAGCCTGATGATGTTCTTCGAACCAGGGCTGCGATCCAGACTGCCTGCCTACCCCATTAACGACACATTTCAAACTTGGGCTGGATTCGGCTCGGTCTGGCTGGCTATTTTCTTGGGAATCTTGGGCTTGCTTCAGCTTACATTGGTGGAATCGGCCGTCCCAGCTACTACTTCGGCTGGCCGCTTGTTGGCATATTTCATTTTCGTTCCTGTTATGGTTCTGGCAAGCGTAATGTCGAGCAACATGATCAACGAACAACTGCGCGCTCCGTTGATAGCTACGAATAATGGGATCCAATTTTACATTGACCACCAAAATGTCAAGCTGGACCCGGTCCTATCGCGTCAGATGCACATGAGCTCATTTGATCCCATTTCCGGCCTGATCAACCGCCCCCGCCGCCTCTTTCTGGGTCAATACGACGATTACTTTGGTCAAGTCGATGTCCTGATCGACTTCCAGGGAGTATGGGCTGATTGCACCACAGTTTATGGGCAGCCGGTTGGTTGCAACCTAATTTCGAACCCATAGCTGGAGAATATGTCTGCAACACCCACCCGCGACCGGGTTATTAACCCTGAAAACGTCCTCCCGGCACCCCTCCGTCGTCCGGAGTGGATCAAAGTGCGCGCCCCAACCGGCGAGATGGTTGAGCACTTGCAAACCCTGATGCGCTCCAAAGCGCTGCACACCGTCTGCGAAGAAGCCATGTGCCCGAATATGGGAGAGTGCTGGGGCTCGGGCACGGCCACCTTCCTGATGCTCGGTGACGTATGCACGCGCACTTGTGGGTTTTGCGACATCAAGCACGGTCGCCCCGCAGCCCTGGACTGGTTGGAGCCTGAACGAGTAGCCCAAGCGGTTAAATCCATGAACCTGAAACATGCCGTCATCACCTCCGTCAATCGGGACGACCGCAAGGATGGCGGCGCGCCGCTCTTCGCCATGGTCATCCGCCGCATTCGTCAACTCCTGCCGGGTTGCTCGGTGGAAGTGCTCATCCCGGATTTCAAGGGCTCGCTGGAAGCGTTGAAGATTGTCATGGAAGCCCGCCCGGAAATCCTGAACCACAACGTGGAGACCGTGCCGAGGCTTTTCAAACAAGTCCAACCACAGGACCATTACGAATGGAGTGCGGCTCTCCTCAGCAACGCCAAAAAACTCGATCCCGAGGTGCTGACGAAATCCGGCATTATGGTCGGTCTGGGTGAGCAATTGGAGGAAGTAAAGGCTGTCATGCGCGACCAACGCAGTTGGAGGGTCGACATCCTGACTCTCGGCCAATACCTCCAGCCCTCCAAAAAGCACCTGCCTATATCCCGTTATTACACACTGGAAGAGTTCAAGGAATTACACCAGTATGGTCGGGAGATTGGCTTCAGGTGGGTGGAAGCCGCACCACTGGTGAGATCGTCCTACCACGCCGCCGAGCAGGTGCGGGCGTTGAGTATTGTTCATCACAAGCTCTACGGAGAGTCAGGGTTGGATATTCGGACGATCAATTAAGGACAATCCAGCAATCTTTCGATCCAAGGAGTTGATGTATGAACCTTGTGGCAGTCTCACAGGCACAGGGACGGGTCCCCGTAAAAGTTCTTCAGCTTCAAGGGCGAGTTAATCTGGGAAACACGAAGGAATTGGAGCAGGCAGCCAAAGAAGCCTTCGCCGCCGGTGGGCGTGACATGGTGATTGATCTATCCAAAGCGTCTTCGCTCACCAGTGCAGGGATTTGGGCAATCCAGGTAATCCGTAAATTGCTGGCAGACTCTGGGATGGACAAGGCCGGACATCTAAAACTGGTTAGTCCAACACCATATGTGCGGGATGTTCTCGAGGTGGCAGGTTTGTTGGAATACATCGAGGTTTTTACCAGCCTGGATGAGGCGGTGGCTTTGTTTTAATTGGCTAGATAGAGTTCTTTCTTCCCACAAACCAAGACGCTGTATTCCAGCGTCTTTTTCATTTCACTGAATTCAACGCCTCTATAAACACCCCCACCATTTTCTCCAAATTTACCTCCTCCAGCACGAGGCGATACGATTCGACGCCCTTGTTCCGTAAAAGTGCCGCATCGGCAAGAGCCACCCGCAGGGTCTCCGTCAGCGCGGAAAGGTTATCCGGCGGGATTTGCCAGCCATTTTCGGGACGGACCAGGTCGTCGTTCGTGCCATCGCCCTGCCCCATAATGACCGGCAAACCATATGACATGGCCTCTTGCACTGCCAGTCCGCCAGTGCCAGGCAGGACGAACAAGTCGGCGGTGGAAAAATAAACTGCCAGCTCCGGTCCTTGTTTGGCGCCGGGGAATTCAGCCGAAGGGTAGATCACTTTCGCCAATGCTTCCAACGCATCGCGTTCCGGTCCTTCTCCGATGATGACCAGGCGCGGCTGGAGATTTGCGGGTAGGGAAGCGCAGGCTTGCAGGAGCAGGTCGACGCGCTTGCGGGCCTGCAGGCGGCCAACAAAGAGTACTTCCGGCTTCCCTTCAAATACCGCCGGACGTACAGTCATCGGTTGGGATGGGCGCGCCGCCGCTGCATTGGGTGCTACGAAGATTTTATCGGACGGGAAACCCATGGCGGCATATTCTTCCGCGCCGCGCCGGCTGTATGTGAGCAACGCATCGAACGGCTGCAGGAAAGCTGATCTCCGGGATTTTCGCGGACCTGAGAAGGGACCGGAAAGTGCCGGCGCGCCCAGCCCCCAGCCGAGTACCGGCCGACCGCGCAGCTTCATCCAACGCACGGCGGCAGGCGTCGAAAGGTAACGCGGGTTGGCTTCCACGATCAGGGCATCCGGGGAGCAGGCTTCCAGCCAGCCAGGCAGGCCGCGCTGGTAACAAAAATAGAAGGGGCCTTTCAGGATGTGCTCGTTCTGAAGGGAAACGGTATCGGCGAAATGTAACTGATCGGTAACAGCGATGGACTCTTCCGGGCGGGGCAGCCCGGCACCCACACTCAATCCCCCTTCACATGCCTGGGCCAGGGCATCGAAAAATGGGGCGCGGTAAGCCGCCAGAACGCGCTGTTGGAGGGCGAGTTTGCCTGGAAAAGTTACGCGATGAAGCGCCATTGCAGAAATCCAAAAAGCATGACCGTTTGCATGGTGAATGACAGCATCCACAATCCCAGGCGGAGAGGCCGGCTGCGCATTTTTCCCAGGATAAGGAAGGCCGGGAAGAGTACCAGCATGTAACGACTGAAACTCATCAGCAGGGTGGGCGGTGTGCCTCGCATGAATAGGACAGCCATCGTCAGGAAGGAGTATAGCGTTAGTGCCGGGTCGAGACGGCGCAGCCCAATCACCAGCAGTACCAGCATGAAAACCAGAAAGATCAGGTCCAGGTAGTCGATCAAGATAAGATGAGCGCTGAAAAGCCGTTCCACAAAAAGTACCATGCCCGTCCAGGGCATGACGGTACGGATATACCAGAATGAATTAAGGGTATCAGATATGAAATTCAAATGCAAGAGTCGCATTCCCAACGCATATCCTGCGAATGTCAGGATTGGCAGGAGCAGGCCCAGCCAGGCCGGACGCCGCAGGGAAGCGAGGATGGTTCGCCAACCGGAACGGTTCGTCACCAGTCCCACCACCCGGCGCACCTGCCCAAGCGGATTGGTTCCGGTGATGCCCATCTCTACCAACGAAGCCAGCCAGAGCCAGACCAGAACAGCGCTCAAGATCACGCCCTGGATGCGGCACAGCGTTGCCAATCCCCCCAGCAGACCAGCCAGCAGCCAGGCTTTGCGTCGTGCAACCAGCCAGGAGCCCAGCACCAGCGCAAGGAAAGTGGATTCAGTATAGGCTGCGAAAAGGAAGAAAGCGGTTGGAAAGAGGCCGAAGAAAATCACAACAGTCAGGGAGGCCTTTGCATCCAACCCTTCCTGCCGGGCTGTCTCATAAAGCAGGATAAATACCGCCAGCGCGGCCAGGTTGGAAATGATCAACGCAGAAAGCAGATAATTACCAGACAGACTGGCAAGGCCACGGATCAACCAGGAATATAGCGGCATGAAGGAAGTATTTCCATTGCCCGGGATGTAGCCAAAGGCCGCCAGATGGAGATACCAGCCGGTATCCCAACGGAACCAGACATTAACCAGTAATTGAGAAACCCTGTCTGGATGAAGTAGCGGGGCGGTGGAATCGTATTCCGCACCGGTAGCCTGTGGAACCGGGTTTGGGCCCAGAGCAACAGCCATTCCTATCGCTGAGTAGAGCAGCCGCAGCGCCAGGAACAGGATAACCAGCTGGGTCCATTCCTTTTTCCATCTCAGGCGCATGCCCTATGGACCTCCACACGCACCGCGCTGGTAAAGCACCGCCACCGGGTCACGCTCGAGTTCACACCAGCCCGGGGAGGTCTCCAGAGCAGACAGGAGCTCCGGTTGGTTCTGCGTCGAGACCATCAACAGGTTTGCGCCGGTGGCGTCCAGCAAGGTTTCCCAATCGTAGCGGGCATATGTGATGTTCTTATAGTCCTGCCACTGTTTTACAGGAAAAACTTCGAAGCGCGTGTCGATCCATGTGGGACGTTCAGGCAGGGCAAATTCAAGATAACTGGAGAAGCCAATCTCACTCCAGAGTGGACCGCCCAGGCCGGGATGGGCAGCCAGCCATGCAGTTGCAGCGATGGGTGTGTTGTCTGTGAGCGCAGGGCTGTGCTTCCACCACTTTTCACGCAGACCAGGCACGAATGACAGCGGCAGGAGCATAAGTATTAGGCCCATGGCAAGGTTTATCGCCGGCTGGGTTGGTTTCGAACTGGTCAGATATTTATTCTCCCAATCGATCATCAGACGGGAGGTCAGTACGACAAGGTCAAGTACAAACCAGATGACGTAGCGCTGCCCCCACAGCGCCAGTATTCCAAAGCCCAGGAACCAGGTCCATTCCAGCCGGTTGGGTTTGCGCGCAGACAACCCTGCCAGCAATGGAAAACCCAGCAACCACAGGAAGAATATATTCATCTGCCAGCCGGTGTTGGACGGTGGGAGCCACTCAGCGGAGAACTGCTGGCTGGATTGGACCGTTAGGGAATTGAAAACATATGTCCATGCGCCGAAGCCGCGCGGGTTGACCAGCGTGGCGAGTAGAACACCGGCAAAAGCTAGCATCAGGGAACGCCGGTCCCCCCGGCCAAACACGACCGCCGCGCCGATCAGCAGGATCAGCACTACAAAGGACCCATGCAGGTTGACCCATATCAGGCTGATGAACGGCAGTCCCCAAACGGCTCTCTTCTCCCCGTTTTGCCATTTGTAAAGGATTAATAAAGCCAGCCCAAAAAGTGGGTAAGCGAACAATTGCGGACGTATGGACCAGTTATTGCTGGAGGTCAGCACGGCCGCCAGCAGGGCCAGGCTTGCTCCCAGCCGTCCCGCCCCGGCCTGGCGTGCGGTTGCCCACACCAACACAAAGGCCGTGCCAAGCAATACACCCCGCAGCAGCACCGTCAGGGAAAGGCCGCCCAATTGGTAGATCAGCCAGAAGAGCACGGCTGCCCCCCAGGAGTGATAGACCACCGCGGTTCCGGCCTGGCTGAAGGTCAGCGTATCCAGACGCGGCACTGCGCCTGAAGTCAGCGTGTCACGACCGATGCGCAGGTACCACCAGTAGTCCTGCGGAGTGACCGGCAGCAGGAAAGCAATGCTCAGGGCGATCATCAGGACCAGCCCCAACCACAGCAGGGCAGCGGTATCACGGGATTTCATGAAAGATTCTCGACACTAAGTTTACCAGGCAAGACGAAAAAATGCTTATATTTTTGGTCTTGCGACGATATATGCTTTCCAGCCCATCGCTTCCAACGAAGGGATCTCCGGGTAACCATGCCGCATCCAGCAGATCTGATAACCAGCATTGGTCAGGTTTTCCCAAGCCACCCGGCTGGATTGGGGCCCGTGTAGTTCCATTAACATTAACGGGCGGGCCTCCAACAGCACCCGCTGCATGCCCGGCAGGGCCAATACCTCACCGCCCTCGATGTCCATTTTGATTACCTGTGGCGGCGGGTTGCCCTGTCCGTAAACGAATTCGTCCAAAGAAATCCCGGGGACGCTTACTTCGGCAGGATACTGGTCCTGGCGTCCGGCGGACCCGGCGGCTTTGCCCATCCCGCCGGAGGCATGCTCCAGGAAGCGCACCGGCCCACCGGCCTGTGTCACGGCGCCGGCGAAGAGGCTGAGGCGGGTCTCCACCCCATTGAGAGCAATGTTCTTGCGCCAGCGTTCGACATTTTCCGGCAGGGCCTCGAAGGCATAGACTTTGCCAGTCTCTCCGGCGGCTTTTGCCAGAAGGAGGCTGACATAGCCAATATTGGCGCCAACATCGTATATGACGGAGCCTGGTTGGACCAATTCGCGCACGGCCGCTTGCAGCTCCGGCTCATATGTACCGAGCCAATAGTCCTTATCCACCTGCATGTCGAGCAGAATGGTGTATCCGGCCAGGTCGCCGGCGGCGATTTTTACCTGCGTCAATCCGGTTGGCGCGGCATGGTTGAGCCCGCGCCGGATGAAAACAGCCAGCGGCCCGGTCTTGTAGATGGCCTGTTTAATAGGGTTCGGTAGGATTTTGGCTGCAAAGGCCGCAGAGTTCAAAAGGAGTTTTCGCATTAGGAAGCTACCACCAAGGCGCTAAGACACAAAATCTATAAAATCATTCTCTTGATACCATACTTGATGATGGCAACATTGAAGTTTATCAGGAAACCGAGCCGTTTATCGGTTAATTTCATCTGCGAGAGCAATTGTGCTTGGTGAACATCGTTCAAGTTTTCCACTGTTTTCAATTCACAGATTATCTTATTCTCGACCAACACATCCAGCCGGAGACCTTCTTTGAAAGTGATCCCATCGTAAATGATCGGCGCGGATACTTGTCTTTGATAAGACAGGCCATGCTTTTCTAACTCATGACAAAAACAAACTTCATAGACATTTTCTAGCAATCCCGGTCCCAAAGCTTTATGGACTTTATAGGCTGCATCCACGATTTTTGTGGCAATTTCCTCGGTTCCCGGTGGCAACGGAATATTTGCTCCTGTTCTGACCATGCCCTCCTCCTTAGATGATTTGTGCCTTCCTGCCTTTGTGGTTAGGAGTTTTGCGGATAGAGTTTATTCATCCGAGCAGCACATCCAGGTAGCGATCCACCATTTTATCCAGCCCAAAGGCTTCTTCCGCGCGTTGGCGGGCAGCCTCGCAGAAACGCCTCTGATCCTGGAAAATAACTGCGGCAGCCTGCGCCAGCGCGGGAATGTCCGGCTTTTCCAGCTTCCACGGATCCCCGCCATATGGGACCAGACGCCCTGAGTTGCCGGTGACCATTTCAGGCAATGCGCCGGTTGCAAAGGCAGCCACTGGCAGGCCGCAGGCCAATGCCTCGATGACCGAGTTCGGGCAGGCCGCATTCAAATCGGCTGAGAAGAGCAGGTGGGCCGAACGGTCAAGCGCCGGGATTTGCATGTTCGGCACCAGTCCAGCCCAGTGGATGGGAATGAGGCTCTTCCTTTCGGTAATTGCCTTGAGGGCTGCAGATATATGGCCAGCTACCATTAGTTCGATCGGAATGTTTTCAGCCAGCCGTTCGGCTAATCCAAGCGCGGTCTCCAATCCTGTTTCATATCCCCCTTGCAGGCTGCCTTCAACCAGCAGCAGGCGGAAATGCTCCGTGGGACGTTCATGCGGGCCATCCGGCGTGAACACGGAAAGGTCAACGCCGTTATGGATGACAAAGGATGGTACACGCTCCGGACCAAAGCGCTCCTTCCACCAATCATGCACAAACCCGGATTGGTAGACGATATGGCTGACAAAGCGGGAACGCAGCAGTGCCAGCAGGCGGTTGCCATATTCCGCCCGCAAATAATGCCGAGCACCGGTGGGGAGACGGCGGTGCAGCCAGTTGATGCCGTCCAGGCGCTGGACGATACGGGTGCCGTTTCGACGGGCGCACCAAAGTCCGACCAGGTCGCGGACGCCGCCGGTGAGCAAAACCGCCGCGTACGGCCTCTCAATGAGGTTGTAACAGATTTGAATTCCACGCGCAGCCAAACCAGCCGCCAGTTTTGCCTGAAAGGTTGTTACACCACCGGTATTGATTGCCTTCGGGAGGATGCAAATACGCGCCACGAGCGGATTATACCGTAACCCCTCCATGATATAATTCAGACAGGAGTTGTCGCATATGTTTGGTTCTGAAGGTCCCGACCGCAGGAAGGAACAAGAACGCCTTCGCAATGAAAACCGTTTGCCCCCTGGACAGTCGCTGACACTTAAGTTCCCGGTTCTGCACTATGGACCGGTTCCTTCTTTCAATCCGGCCACGTGGGATTTCCGCGCTTGGGGTGAGGTCGAAAAAGAAGTGCGCTGGACGTGGAACGAATTCAACCAACTCCCGCACGTAAAAGTGACGATGGATCTGCACTGTGTGACGCGCTGGAGCAAGGCTGATACCGAATGGGAGGGTGTCTCGGTGCGGGCGCTGCTGGAGCAGGGTCTCATTACGATCAATCCTGCTGTAAAGTTTGTCATGCAGCACGCCGAGTACGGCTTCACGGTCAATCTGCCATTGGAAGTGGTTTTGCAGGACAATTTCCTGCTGGCGACGCACTACAACGGTAAACCGATCGAACCCGACCACGGTTACCCCCTGCGGGGGGTGGTGGGCGCCATCCCCGGGCGAGACGATCTCCAGACTCCCTATCTCTGGAAAGGCGCCAAGTGGCTGCGTGGGCTCGAGTTCATGAGCCGCGACCGCCTCGGCTTCTGGGAAATGGCCGGGTACAGCAACAGCGCGGATGTCTGGAAAGAAGAACGCTTCGCCTGAATTCCTTCAATCTCTTTGATTTAATAAAGTGAGAGTGGTGCTTTGCACCACTCTCACTTTATTTATTTATATGCCCCTCCCCTCCGGGGATGGGTTAGGGGTGAGGGTTCTTTACGGACGAACGCCCAAGGTAAGTTTGACGTCCGTTTTCTGGTCGCCGCGCATGACGGTCAAAGTGATCGTATCGCCAGGCGATTTACGCACCACGATATAGCGCATCAAATCGTTCAGGCCCTGCACGGGCAGTCCATCCACGGCGATGATCAGGTCGCCTCCGGAATTTAATCCCTGGATGGAGGTTGCCGTTGTCCCGGCGCGCAGACCGGCCTTGTCTCCCGGTCCCCCGGGGGTCACACTGACCACGTAGGCGCCATAAGTGCTTTTCAGACCGAGCACATTGATCAACTCCAGGGTCAGGCCGCCATTCGGTGTAACTACATCCGGCAAAAAGCCCAGGCCCATATAGGGGTAATCGAACTTTCCGTTCTGGATGAGTTCCGGAACGACACGCTTGACGACATTGATCGAAATGGCGAAGCCGAGGCCGGAGGATACGCCGCTGGTCGGGTCAACCGAGATGGAACGGATCACCCCGATCACCTGTCCATTCAAGTCAAGCAATGGGCCGCCTGAATTACCGTGGTTGATCAAGGCATCCGTCTCGATGAAATCACCGGCCTGATAATTACCCCCACCGGAAGCCTGCGTGCCTGAGGGCTGGCTGCGTCCCAACCCAGCTATGACTCCACTGGTCATCGTCGTCCCGTCCTCAGCCAGGGGATCGCCGATAACGACATCGATCTGTCCCACCTTGAGCGAGTCCGAATCACCCAGGGCGAGCGGGTGGAGCTGTGCTGCTGGTACATCCACCTTGATGACAGCCAGGTCCGAATTCTGGTCCGCGCCGACGACCTTTCCATAGACCTTGTTACCGGTCGGGAAGTCCACTTCGACCTTCGTCTCGCTGCCAACTACATGGGCATTTGTGACGATATACCCGTCCATGCTGTAGACCCAGCCTGAGCCAAGACCTGTGCTGGTCTGGACGGTAACCACACCCGGGCTGACCGCCTGGAAGAGCGAAACAAGTTTATCCTGCTGGCTGGCAAGGTCCACCGGCTGGGCAGGCGTGAGCGCCGCGGACATGGTGGGAGTTGGTACGGTGCTGCTTGTCGGTGCCAGGCCGCTTAACTGGCAGGCCAGTATGCTGGCTGTCAGAATCACAACAATTAACGATAAAGTAATTTTCCTATTCATTGTAGTACTCCAATTCTCCTGTCGATTGGATGGACCAGCCAAATGGTCTTTTCCATCCACTTGCGACGATGGGAGCAAATTATTTGATCCTTGAGGCCTGTTCAAGCAGGGATTTCTGCTTGGCATTCAACCCTTTGGGGATTTGCACTTTGACGAGCACATATAGGTCGCCCTTGACTCCCGGCTCTTTCAAAAGCGGCATGCCGCGGCCTGCCAGCCGGAAGACCTGATCAGGTTGGGTGCCGGACGGAATGGTCAGGACCACTTTACCTGTCAGTGTTTTAACTTCCACTTCGCCACCGAGAATGGCCTTGAAAGCGTCGATCTTGATCTGGGTGTGCAGGTCATTCCCATCCCGCTCGAAGCTGGGATCATCAGCCACATCCACGATCAGGTACAGGTCCGACGGTCTGCCATCGGCTCCAGCCGGTCCCGCAGCCGGTACCCGGATTTTGGTGCCCTGGCGCGCTCCTGCGGGGAGTTTCACTTCGACCCGTCGGTTGCCGGTCTGCAGGGTGCGCGTGGTGCCGCTGAAGGCTTCCTTCAGGCTGATCGTAACCGGTTGCTGGATCGAGGGCATTCCACGTCCGCTCCGTCCACGCACCGTCTGCCCGCTTCCCATACCGCCGAAAATCGACTGGAAGAAATCCGAGAACGCGCCCTCGCCGAACAGGTCGTTGAAATTGACTTCCTGCACACCCGGTTGGGTGGTCCATTGACCCCAGTTGAAGTTATCCGGCGTGCCGTGCTGCTGCCATTGTGAGTAGGACTCCCCCAATTCGTCATAGCGGTCACGTTTCTGCGGGTCGGATAGTACCTGGTACGCCTCGTTCATCTCCTTAAATCGTTCTTCAGCCTGCTTATCCCCGGGGTTGCGATCGGGGTGGTACTGCATGGCCAGTTTGCGGTAGGCGGCTTTGATTTCGTTAGCGCTTGCATCACGGGCGACGCCCAGGATTTTATAATAATCTTTATATTCCATAATTCATACTTCCAGTATACCATTCTAGACCCCGCAGAAAGATAGGTCAAGCGCTAGATGGCCGGTCTAATGGAACTCTAACACGCTTTTTCGTGAATCCCCGGGGTAAATGTGCACATGCGGGGCACAGTTTCCACTTGCCCAACACTCCCAAACATATGCTGCATCAAAGGAATTCCTGACGACTTTCTACTCTGCCGTTGGCTATTTACAATGTCTGGAATATACTTGCGTGATGAAATCCATCTGCGTCTACTGCGGCTCTGCCAGCCATGCCTCTCGTAAATATTTCCTGTCTGCACGTCGGATGGGCGTGACACTCGCCCGGGCCGGGTTGACCCTTATCTATGGCGGCGGCCGGACCGGCCTGATGGGCGCTTTGGCTGACAGCGTGCTTGATGGCGGCGGCCAGGTGATTGGCGTTATTGTCGAAAGCATGAACACGCCTGAACTGGCCCACACCCATCTCACCCGCCTGGAGGTGACGGCCACCATCCATCAGCGTAAGGCCCGTATGTATGCACTGGCCGATGGCTACATCGCCCTGCCAGGCGGCTACGGCACCCTCGACGAACTCTTTGAGACCCTCACCTGGGCGCAGATCGGTGAACACCAGAAACCGGTTGGGATCCTCAACGTGGACGGCTACTTTGACCCCCTGTTGGAAATGCTCGATCGTGCCGTGACCGACAAATTTCTTTTTCCTGAACACCGCAAGGCATTGCAATGTGATACTGATCCCGAGAGGCTGCTGGAAGCGATGACAGCCCAACGCTACCCGCACGAGGCCTCCCAGAGGTGGATGCGACAGGATTAGTGTTTGACAGGAAACAACTGAGATTCGATAAAAATGCCCTTGACTGGATGAGGGGGGCAGCTAACCAAGGGCAGGGAAATTATTCCGAAGGTTGGTTCGCGAGTCAAGCAGTGAATTGCATCAATTATATGTGTGAGCGTTAATATTTCCTGCACATCCGGCTTCAGGGAGCAATAAAGATCCGGATGTCACACCTCATACCTTGTATCAAATTGTGGGGTTATAACCAGCAATAAACCAGCGTTCCGGCTGGTTTATCCGAAAATATGTGAAAATAGGTGCGAACTGATGCAATTCCTGCAAAAAATAAAACTCATCCAGGGCGGCATGGGCGTTTATATGTCCAACTGGCGGTTGGCGAGGGCCGTGGCAATGGAGCTTCCGGGCATTACCGCCGGGACCGTCTCCGGCACCGCCCTGGATGTGGTCTACGTACGGCTGCTGCAGCTTGGTGATCCCGGCGGTCATATCCGTCGTGCCATGGCTGCTTTTGACGCGCAGTTCGGGGTCGGTCTTGGCCAAAAGATCCTTGACCGCTATTTTATCGAAGGAGGAAAAGCACCAACAGCCCGGTTCAAGAATGCTCCCAAGCAAATGGTGCGGGCAGATAATGGAAGTGATATCCTCCCGTTACCAATCCTACCGCCGGGAGTGGCATCTCCCGAACCTGTGGCGCTTACTCTGGAACCGGACATTGTTGAACTACTCATCGTCACCGGCTTTGCTGAAGTCTGGCTGGCCCGTGAGGGACAAAGTACCCCGCAGGGGAATTCTGGCAGGATTTTCATCAACTTCCTGCACAAGATCGAACTCCCATTGGTTTACAGCATGTACGGCGCAATGCTGGCGGGCGTGGACGGAGTTATCGTTGGGGCAGGCAATCCAGAAGGTCTGCCCGAGGTCTGTTCCCGTCTGGCGGATCATATCGCAGTTAACTATGATCTATCGGTTTTGTATCGGGAGGCGGGCGAGACCTTCCACATCGCCTTCGATCCCCGGCAGGTGGCGGCAGGTAAATTGACCGGAATTCCCCTCCAGCGGCCGGCCTTTCTGGCGATTGTATCGCTGGAAAACCTGGTTCTGGCCTTGGCGCAAAGTCAGACGGAAGCTCCCGATGGATTTATCATCGAGCACCACACCGCCGGTGGCCACAATGCCGGTCCCCAGGGACCGCTCAAAAAAGATGACAAGGGCCAGCCCATTTATGGCCCGGAAGATGAGCCTGACCTAGAGGCAATCCGCCAGGTGGGTCGGCCCTTCTGGCTGGCCGGTGGCTATGGCAATCGTGAAAAACTCCGACAGGCCCTGGCTCTCGGAGCCACAGGAGTCCAGGTAGGGTCGGTCTTTGCCCTGGCCGAGGAATCCGGTATAAAATCCATCTACCGCAGTGCGATCCTTGATCAACTTAAAAAAGAACCGGACGATTCCAAATTGGTTCTGACCACACTCTTCTCTCCCACGGGCTTCCCGTTCAAGGTGGTGCAACTGGATGGCACCCTGGCGGACGAAGCAATTTATTCCGCTCGACGGCGGGTTTGTGATATTGGCCTTTTGCAGCAGCGCGGACTCAGTAAACCGGCTGAAGATGGCACGCGCCGGCTTTTTCATCGCTGTCCGGCTGCACCGCTCGATGATTTTGTCAGTAAGCGCGGTTTGCCCCTCAATGCCGGAGACCGGCGTTGCCTTTGCAACGGTCTGCTCGCCTGCGTGGGACTGGGTCAGGTTGGCAACCAGAATGGCGAAAGAATGGAAGAACCAGCCATCGTCACCCTGGGCAACCACCTGGATGGCATCCGCCGCCTGTCACACAACGGCCAAACTCCTTATTGGGTGCGGGACGTGGTGGAGGATATCCTCCCGCAGGAATAATTTTGCACCGGCCAGTTCCCCAATTTCAACCCATAACAGCGATCTTCAACCGGATGCCCAAACCATTTTGCCCAAAACCGGTCCGGACGGGCCTCCAGCAGGCGAAAGCCCATTTTCTCATATAGCCGGCAGGCGGCTTCGTTCAAACTGGTGGTATCCAGATATACGCCTCCCACACTCAGGTCGCGTAATTGCTGCAGGTAGGTTTCCATCAACCACTGGCCAAGCCTGTGGCCACGCCAGGCGGAATCTACGTTTATATGTAGGTGGGCCGGATAGATATCCAGATCGACATGGATTGACTCACCTCGCAGCACCCCGCCTAGCATGCCGGTGATGTAGTTCAAAGAGCGCTTCCCAAACCGGTACTTGCCCCGCAGAAGATTGCCGATCAGACCTGGCAGGATGAAACGCCGGTATTTCCATCCACGCGAACGGCTGTCAATACAGCCGGTCAGAAAGCCGACCACCGTCTCGTCCGCGCAGGCCACCCAGGCGTATTCCGGCTCAAGGTCCGTGTAGTAGGCGTAAAAAGCGTCCAGGAAAACATTCCTGTCTTCCATGTAGGCCTCGATTGGGGCGCCAAAGAAGGCGGTATCCGCTCCAATTCGGAAGACTGCCTCCCGGTCCTTCAGCTGGTAGGGACGAACCACGAATTCAGGCATACCAGCCGGTCACGGAACAGGGTTCAGGTTGACCAGTTGCCAGCCGGTCTGATCCATCAGACGTCCGCCTCCGTCCACTTCAGTACCTACAAAGACCGCCCATGGGTTACCGAGATCGGCCAGGCTGATTTGGGTGCAGCTGTATACCCCGGAGCGGGTGGCCTTGTCCCAGCCGGTTTGTTCTGCGCCTGTCCGCGCCGCATACGAGAGAATTCCATACGCATCCAGCGCCTTCAAACGCAGGCGGTAGGTCAATCCGGTGGCATCCTCTTCGCGTGCCTGCGTGCACACCCACAGGTTGTCGGAGGCATCCCGGGCGAGGTAGGCTGCCACCAGGTCCCCGCCGGGGATGGCTTTGCGCATAAAGAAGTCGCCCACTGGGTCGCGCTCCACAGGCGCAATGGAATGCCCGTTTGCGTCGGTCCAGGTGGATGGATCCAGCGGGTTGCCTCTGGTTACAACCGGGAGAACTACCTGCTCGGGTTGTGAAAAGAGTTCGTTGGTTCGAATAAAACTTTCCATCAACCCCCGTAATAGAGGCAACTGACTGCGGTAGGCTTGCACAGCCTGTCCCTTGCGCTGTACGTCGACCGGCGTCAAATCCCAGCGGATCCAATCGGGGGACAGCTCAAGCAAGGGCAGAGGCGGCACAAGACTTTCTTGCGGCTTGAGACCCCGGATCGTCGGGAAATCGGGCCTGTGAACGAGGTAGGTTAATTGGGTGGGGTGAAAGGTCGCATCTGCATGGTTCACTTCGGCAATTGCCAGTCGGGTAAACACGTTCAATCCCCAGTGGTCGGGATGCACGTCATCGGGATTGGGGTAAATGATCAGATCAGGCCGGTAGCTTTTCAAAATGGACATGACGTCAGCCAGGTAATCCTCGCCTGCGTAGACCGACTTCGGGTCATACGTGAGGGGATACGGGCTTTTGGTATCCCGGCTGTACGGAGAACGGTAGGGGTTCTGCGCCGACCAGAAATCGTTCCATTCAGAAGGTGTGCCGCGGTCGGGATAGCTCAGGAAAGTGACCTGATCTGCTTTCAAACCCAGGATCTTCAGAGCCGCAAGCGATTCCTGCTGCCGGACCTCACCCATGCGAATATAATCACTGGGCCTGGGATATAACTTGTGGAAATCCTGCGCTGTGGCAAAGAAATATCCATCCCCGTTGGTGGCGATCACCACCCGGACCTGGATGCCTGCCCGCTGCGCCGCCAGGATGACTCCCGCCGAACCGAGCGTCTCGTCGTCGCAATGCGGTGCCAGGATCAGCAACCTTTGATAGCCCGCCAAGGATAACGGCTTCATGTTCGCGGCTATTTCGCCTGGTGCCGGTAGAGTCATCAGCCGGGCGAAGAACGCCACCGCCAATAGAATTATTAGAATGATTATCTCCTTCCCCCAACGCGTCCAAATGGATTTTAACAAAATAAGCATTTCTATTTTCCACGAAACGACTCATAAAGAGATGATGATATTCTTGCGATCCATCCACAGGGCCACCATGGATATGACAACCAGGATAAAGGTTATCTCCAGTAGCACCAACCAGAGCGGAGCCGTAGCATACAGGATGGGAATACCGGGCAGAAAGAAGATCCCGATCAGAAGATAATGCAGGAAGTAGAGAACTAACGGGTTTTTGCCCCAAGCCAGCAGGAGATGGCTGTCCCAATGCATGCGCTCCGTTACCCAATGAAAAAGGAGAAACAACAGTGCACTAATTCCCAGTGTGATCAAAACATATGAAGCCGAGACCCGGTGTTTGCTGATCGGTGAAAAAAAAGCCAGCCCTATCCCTGCTGCTAGGACTGCCAGGGAGACCCATAGAAACGCCTTTTTCGCCTTCCCATCGCCAAAGTACCCCGCAGGGGCATGGAACAGGTCGGCCATGGCTGTCCCGAGGATCATCATGGCAGCCCAATCCAATGAGCCAAAGAGACCGCCATGATCGGAACGCACAGTCAGATCCAGCAGGAAGTGATCCAATATGAGCTGGTAGACTACCAGGATCCCTGCACCGATCAGCCAGCGATGAATTGAAGGCAGGCGGATGACGAGCAGGGTAACCAGTCCTGCCATGCCGATGGCCTGTAGGACGCCCCAATCGATCCCACTCAGGTTTTGGCCGAGCGCTGTCTCCCCCGCCGATATGATCGCACCCAGACCGATGATCGCCAGATAACGGGTCAGGAAATAACTATACGTGCGAAAAGTCCCGTCCCGCTCGATCCGGCGATGGAAGGAAAGCCCGTATGTCAGTCCGATGGCGAAAATAAAGAAGGGGGCGATCAGGTCGATGACCGTCAGGCCGATATCCGTGGCGTGTTTAAGCCAGGCCGGGATGATCAGCACACCGACCATGTAGTTCGCCGGTACCATCGTCAGGATGGCAAAGCCTCGGAACATGTCGATTGAAGAAATTCGGTTCGGTTGCATAGTCCAGATTATAAACCTCGAATTTAAAGATTTCCTGAGGGAAATACCGGCCACCTATCCTTCCTATTAATATTTTATTATAAATATGACATTATTTATCTATTATTATTGACGCCGTCCGTCCTCTGCAATATACTTTACCCAGAAATATGAAAAGACTTCGGACGAGTGGGAAATTCTCGTTCAGGAGATGGAAAATGGAATTCAAACTGACTTATGCGACCATGTTCAACCCCCCCGAGGAACTGCATACCCGCTTTGACGCAGGCCTTGCCCGGGTTAAAAAGGGCCTCGGCAAGGAATACGCCATGATCATAAATAATAAAGACGTATTTGCCAGTGAAAAATTCGAGGACCGATCACCGATTAACACCGATTGGCTCCTGGCAGTGATGCAAAAAGGCAATGAGCAACACGCCCGCCAGGCCCTGGCTGCAGCCCGCAAGGCCTTCCCCGGCTGGAGCCATACTCCCTGGCAGGAACGCCTCAAACTACTGCGAAAAACGGCTGACCTGATCGACCAGCGCATGTTTGAAATGGGACCGGTCATGGCTCTGGAAGTCGGCAAGAATCGCATGGAAAGTTTGGGTGACATCGCAGAGACCGCCGACCTGATCCGCTATGCCTGCGACCAGATGGAGGCCAATGACGGCTATTTCGTGGAGATGGGCAAAGACCCGTTGGTTGGATATGAATCCAACAATATATCTGTGCTGCGTCCCTATGGAGTTTGGCTGGTGATCAGCCCGTTCAATTTCCCCTTCGCATTAACGGGAGGGCCGGCTGGTGCGGCGCTCGTTTCTGGGAATACCATCGTCATCAAACCAGCCACCGATTCCGCCTGGATCGTTCGCCTGCTGGTTGAATGCTTTCGCGATGCCGGCCTGCCTGACGGAGTATGCAACTTCGTCACTGGTCCGGGAAGCACCATTGGTAAGGCGCTGATCACATGCCAGGAAGTGGATGGGGTTACATTTACCGGTTCATTCGATGTAGGAATGCGCATTTTCCGCGACTTCTCAGAATGTAGGTGGTTGAGACCCATCATACTGGAATTGGGTGGCAAGAACCCGGTGATCGTTTCCCGTCATGCTGACCGGGAGCGGGCCGCCATCGGCATCGTCCGTTCGGCTTTTGGACTCCAGGGACAAAAATGCTCAGCCGCTTCGCGCGTCTTTATTGAGGCGCCGGTGTATGAGGAAATGATCGTCCGACTGAGAGACCTGACCGATAAAATGACAATTGGCGACCCGACCGACCGCAAGAATTATCTGGGACCGGTCATCAATCAGAATTCCTTTCAGGATTTTAGGACCTTCACTGAAGATCTCAGCCAAAATGGGAAGATTCTGACTGGTGGACATATCCTCTCTGGTGGCGAGTACGACAAAGGCTATTATTGCGCGCCGACGCTGATCACAGACCTTCCGCTCGACCACCCCTTATGGAAGCAGGAGATGTTCGTGCCGATCACGACGATTGCCCGGGTCAATAACCTGGATGAAGCCATACGGCACGCCAATGACGTGGATTATGGGCTGACATCTGGTTTCTATGGTTCAGAGGAGGAAATCTCCTGGTACCAAAATAACATCCAATCGGGTGTAGCCTATGCGAACCGCCCCCAGGGCGCCACGACCGGAGCCTGGCCCGGCTTCCAACCCTTCGGCGGGTGGAAAGCGTCCGGCTCAAGCGGTAAGAACTCGGGAGGCCGCTATTACCTGCCACTATACATGCACGAGCAGATCCATACAGTCGTCCGGTAACCAGATAATTGCCGCGCCACGAGGCGCCTCGCAGTGACAACAAAAAATCGGGCGGCAGTAGTTCTGCCGCCCGATTTTTATTTTGCGTTTTTCTTTATCCACCCCCGATGACAGCCAGGACACGGACAATATCCCCTTCCTTGATGATGTAATCCTTCATCTGCATTTCCTCGTTGACGGAAACCATTGCAACTAGCTCGGGTTTGATGCTCAGCGAGATGAGGGTTTCACGCACACTCCGCCCCGACTCTACTGCAAACTCATCTTTCAGTCCGAGCATATTCTTTAACGAAGCGCCAAAGCGGAGAGTTGCAGACATTTCAAGACACCAACGCTTTCAAACCGAGGTTTTCGATCGTCTCAGGTTTTGGCAGACCATTCGAGGTCCAGCCACGCTCTTCGTAGTACATATCCAGTAATTTATTGACATCCTCGAGTCTGGTGATCTGACCCTTGGTGACGCCACTCTTGGGCGGCTCCTCATAGAAGCGCTGGGGGGGCATATCCCAAGTGCGGCCGAAGTCTTCATTCTCGCGTGCCCAGTACAGGCGAGTCAGGTTCCAGATGCGTTCACCTACCTTTTCCAAGTCTTCCCAGGTTCGATGGATGCCGGTAATGGCTTCAAGAGCCGGCACATACAGTTCGCGGTCGATACTGAGTTCCACCCACTGCAAACGACATCCGCCAATGACATCGAACATCGGGCGGAAGTTTTGCAGCCAGATCACGCGTTTCACCTTCTCATCGGTAACCAACTCGCGGCCGACCTGCAAGTCATAGGTAATGGCCCACGAGCGGTTATGATGCGCGCCCACATCGCAGGTCATGTAGGCCAGGAGCATAGCTGTGGCATTGTGGGTGGCATAACCCGACTGTTCCATACCCTTGACATGGATGGCAAATTTCTCACTGCCCTTTCCCACCTTCTTGGAGGCGCGCTTGACACCTTCCGAAAGCAAGGCGCCAAGACCCTCGCGGTGGGCAATTTTACCTACCAATGTTAGGACGGCCTCCACATTGCCGAACTTGAGGTCCAGTCCATCCGTATCCGCCTTTGTGAAGATACCTTTCTGGTAGCATTCCATTGCCCACCCGACGGCATTTCCGGCACTGATCGTATCGATTCCCAGATCGTCGCACAACAGGTTGGCCTGCGCCACGGCTTCGATATCGTCAATTCCCAGGTTGGCACCCATCAGGCCGATGGTTTCGTATTCCGGACCTTCTACGTAGCCGTTGTATTTCTTGATGCGGCTGTACTTGCCGCACGGCGAGGGACACCCGAAGCAACCTTTATCGGTAACGACGATTTTCTCGCGTAAGGCCTGACCGTTGATTTTCTTGGCGCCCTCAAACGACCCCGCACTGAAATTTCGTGTCGGCAGTGCACCGACTTCATCGCACCAGGCTGTGACGCCTGCCGTACCATAGCGCGTCCATTCTTTCAACCCTTCGGCATCTTTGCAGGCCTTATAAAGTGCCTTGCCGGCTTTGCGATAACCTTCCATATCTGCCACAGGAATGGATTTCGTCCCATGGACAATAATAGCCTTTATCTTTTTAGAACCCATGACAGCACCAACGCCGCCACGCCCGGCCTGGCGTCCGTAGTCGTGGTTAATGCAGGCATACGGCACGAGATTCTCGCCTCCCGGACCAATAACTGCTATCTGGTATTCTTCGCCCAACTGTTCCTTGAATTGTTTTTCCACTGCGAAGGTATTCTTGCCCCACAGGGTGGAGGCGTCCCGTAGTTCGATTTTGTCATTATCAATAAATAGATAAACAGGTTTCGGGCTGATGCCTTCAAGAATGATGCTGTCCAGTCCGGCGTATTTCATTTCCGCCGTGAAGTGTCCACCCATTGAAGAACTGGCATACCCTCCTGTCAGCGGGGCTTTGGTAGTCCAATCGCATTTTCCACCGCCCGGAATCATCATTCCTGAAATTGGACCGCTGGAAATGATCAGTTTATTCTCAGGACCAAGCGGATCGGTTCCTTTAGGGACTTCCTTAAGCAGAAAGTAAATTCCAAAACCTCGTCCACCGATATAATCACGCGCCAGTTGGGCCGGAGTGGTTTCTTTTGTTATCGCACCAGTCGTCAGGTTGACGCGCAGGATATTTCCAGCGTAGCCATTCATAATCGCCTCCTTATGCCGCCAGGTCAGCAACAGGCTCTTTCTCAGCAATCCAAAGAGCGCTGGTGCCGCATACTTCGACACAATCAGCGCACAAATTACATTTCCAGGCAGTGTTCGCTAATTCCACGCGCACGAACATCACACCTTCCGGGCATTCCGGCACACAGGCTTCGCACAGATTGCAATCGTCATAGTTTACATAATAAACACCCTGCTCATCCTGTTTGATGGCTTCGGTTGGGCAAACTGCTGCGCAATCCCCGCATTGGGTACAAACCTTGACAGTATAAACTCCGGGCGAAGGAAAATGAGGCTCAATCACCAGCGCAGATTTCTTGGGATTGTTCTCGCCAAAAAGGTTTAGAGAACAGGCCACCCGGCAGGCATTGCACCCGGAACACTTGTTACTATCCACATAAAGACGCATAGTCGATCCCTTTCATTTTCCTGTGGGTTCTTTGATTCTCCTTATAGTTTAGTTTATTTTTATCTTGAAAGATAGGGATATCTTTCCTAAAATCTGCTGCAAGTTTTCCTGATTTCTGCCCATTTCACACATGAATCATCTATAATAGACCTGATGGAAAAGAACCTGATTGCTCGCATCGGTACATTCTTCATCCTGATTGGCCTTGCACTGCTGGTCATATATGTCGGATCAATCATGAGCAAGGATATCAATGGAATATACCTGCTCCTGTCCCTTTCCGCCATCTTTGTCGGGTGGTTACTCCGCCGAAACAAACCCGTCAATGAAAGTGGACGTTTTGGGACAATTCGCCGTGCTACCGAACGTGGTCGCCAACGTCGTGAAGATAGGATGGATAAAAAACAGAAGGGACAGGATAAACTCCAATGACCAAACTGATCCCGCTTTCAGAGGCTGTTTCCCAGTTCGTTCATGACGGAGATACCGTTTATGCCGCCGGGTTCACCCACCTGATCCCCTTCGCCGCCGGGCATGAGATCATCCGGCAACACAAACGGGACCTGGTTCTCGCACGTGCCACCCCCGACCTGATCTACGACCAGATGGTCGCGGCCGGATGCGCACGCAAAGTGATTTTTTCTTATATGGGCAATCCGGGTGTGGGGTCCTTGCGAATCGTTCGCAATGCCATAGAAAAGGGTGGATTGGAATGGGAGGAATACTCACACTTCGGCATGATCTCACGACTGCAGGCCGGCGCGGCTGGTCTCCCCTTCATGCCAATGAACCAGACCGCTGCCACAGACCTGGAGCGGGCCAACCCGCTCATCCGGCGTGTGGTCGACCCCTATTCCGGCCGCGCAGTTATCACAGTCCCGGCACTGAATCCGGACGTTGCCATCGTGCATGTGCAGCGCGCTGATGCGGGTGGCAACGCTCATCTCTGGGGGATCATTGGCGAGCAAAAGGAATCCGCCTTTGCGGCGAGACGTCTCATCCTGACCGCCGAAGAGATCGTGGATGAAACCGTCATTCGTTCCGACCCAAACCGGACGCTCATTCCCGGTTTCATCGTCAGTGCAGTGTGTCATGTTCCATATGCCTCCCATCCCTCATACGCACAGGGTTATTATGACCGGGATAACGATTTTTACATGAAATGGGACAAAATCAGTGAGTCGCCTGAGGCGGTGAAAACCTATCTGGATGAGTGGGTCCACGGAGTAAAAAACCGGGCTGAATACTGGCAAAAGCTGGGCCACGAAACGCATGAACGCCTTAAGGTAAGTCCCAGGTTCAGTGAGGCGGTCAATTATGGGGAGTATTAATCCGCTGATCTACGCTAATTCACGCATATGGCTTAGAGAGGTCTCATGGCCGAGTTGATTTTTAAGGTTGAGGTATATGCAATCATCTGCGCAGCCATGGAAGTATACAATACCCTAGGAGATGGCTTTCTAGAGCCCGTCTATCAAGAAGCATTAGAGATCGAGTTTGAGAAGAGGCAAATTCCATTTATTTCACAAAAAGAAATTACCATTTTCTACAAAGATGCCTACCTGAAAAAAGGATCTGTCGCTGATTTTCTCGTTTATGACAAACTGATAGTTGAAATCAAAGCCGTCAATGATCTCTCCGAACGCGAAGAAGCACAATTGCTCAATTACCTGAAAGCCACCGGCAAGGAACTCGGCGTTCTCAATAATTTTGGAAGCCATCCCAATTTACAATGGAAGCACATGGTCGCAACAACTCCAAAATATCGTTTGCCACGTTCCCTTGGGAAATTTCGTGAGGATTAGTGAAAATTAGCGGATAAAAAGGTTCTTTATGGAATATTCCTCCTCAGAATTAATGATCGTCAACGCTGCCCGGCTATTGAAGAATGGCGATGTGGTCTTCGTGGGCGTCGGACAGCCCAACCTTGCCTGCAACCTCGCCAAGCGGACGCACGCCCCGGACCTGGTGATGATTTACGAAGCGGGCGTCATCGGGGCGGAACCGGCCCGCCTTCCTCTCTCCATCGGTGACCCGACACTTGTCAGTGGAGCGCTTTCGGTTGTCAGCATGTATGACATTTTTGCCAACTACCTGGAGCGCGGTAACGTGGATGTGGGCTTCCTGGGCGGAGCCCAGATTGACAAATACGGTAATATCAATGCCACCTTTATTGGTTACGACTATGCGCATCCTAAAGTCCGGCTACCCGGTTCCGGTGGAGCCCAGGAGATCGCCGCCTGGGCCAATCGCTGTTATATCATGACCCCCCATCAGAAACGTCGTTTCCCTGAAAAAGTCGATTTCCTGACCTCCGCCGGTTACCTGGATGGTCAGGGCGGACGGTCAACCGCCGGTCTACGTGGTCGGGGGCCAATTGGCGTGGTCACCGATATCGGCATCCTGCAGCCCGATGATTCCGGCGAACTGGTTTTGACAGCCCTGCATCCCGGCAAGACGAGCCAGGAAGCCATTGAAAACACTGGCTGGGTTCTGAAAGTGGCCGGGAATTTGCGCATCACCGATCTCTTAACCGACCGGGAACTCTTGATACTTCGGAATGAATTGGATCCGACCGGCATTTATACCAAAAGCGCTTGAGTACTTCGTAATCAACTTTTTCTTTTTCCTGGAATCCATAGGTATGAGGGTCGCTGACTCTCTTTACCCGCTATAATTCATTCATTATGTTCGATCAAACTTCCCCACTTTTAACCATCTTCTTCGATCTCGGTTCCACCTTGATCTACTCGAAAGACGCCTGGCCTCCGATCTATGAGCAAGCCAATCGGGCATTGGTGGAAATGTTGCGGCAAGCCGGCATCCCGGTCGAAATTAAAACCTTCTCCAATGAATTCGGTACTTTTCTGGATTCCTACTATGCTGGGCGGAGCGAAAGTCCGATCGAGAAAACCACCCTTTCCACCTTGGGAGAATTATTGGAGAGGGAAGGTTTTCAGGATATCCCGGCTTCCGTGATGCGTTCAGCACTGGATGCCATGTACTCCGTAACCCAGCAAAATTGGTATCTCGAAACCGATGCCATCCCAACCCTTGAAATCCTCCGGGAACAAGGCTATCGTTTGGGATTGATCTCCAATACTTCTGATGACAAGAACGTGCAGCAATTGGTGGACCGGTGTGGCCTGTGTCCGTATTTTGAGATCATCCTCACCTCCGCCAGTTGCGGCTTCCGCAAACCCGATGAGCGCATTTTCCGCCTTGCCCTGGACTTCTTTGGGATTCTCCCGGGACAGACCGCCATGGTGGGCGATACCCTGGAAGCAGATATCCTCGGAGCGAACAAAATGGGTATATACAGCATCTGGATCACACGCCGGGCCCAGATCCCGGAGGATGGCGAATTGAAGATCCAACCACAGGCGGTTATCACAGCGCTTGACCAAATTCCGGGGCTGCTTTCCGAAATCAAAAACGCTGCGTCATAGGCCTTGCCTAAGGCGGGTTTCTTTTATATACTGGGAGTATCATTTTACCGATAACCGAGGAGGAGACCATGTATCTTCAGGAGATTCTCGAAGTTGCTATCGGCCTGGTTTTAGTTTGGCTGGTCTTGAGCATCGCAACCATGTCCTTGCAGGAATGGCTTGGTAATATTGTCAATTTGCGCGCAAAAGACTTGGAAAAAGCCATTATCCAGATGTTGAGCAGCACAGAACTGGCCCGCCGGTTCTATGAATACCCGCTGATCGCCAATCTTTATAGCAAGCCAGACAAACCCGATAAAAAGGGGCGCCTGCCATCCTATATTCCACCCGGCAAATTCGGAGCGACATTATTCGAACTCATCGTTCAGGCTGGAATTGACAATTCCCCTGTCAATGCGATGACGAAGGAAATTGAGGATCAACTGGTTTCCATCGAAAGCCCCGAAATGCAAAAACTTGCCCGGCAAGATTGGGACGCCATCCTGGCGACAGCCAGGAATGTTGCCGCCTCGGGCCTCGGGAATGCCGGGCTGGATAGCCTCAAGTTCCAGATACAATCCTTGGGGGAGAAATACGCTGAACTCCGGCCAACGGTCGATAAGCTTATCCCGCAAGTAGATCAATATTATGGGCAATTTGTCGAAGAACAACGCACCACCTCGGAATCCGGAACCGATACCGGCCTCGCCATGCGCCAATTGCATCTCGGTATGCTGGGATTACAGAAAACCAACCCACAACTGAACGGGTCGGTCACCGCCATCCTCAGACTGACCGAGATCTACGCCCTGCGCGGAGAACAGGCTGTCGCCACCACCCGTGTCAACCTGGAAACCTGGTTTAACGATGCGATGGACCGGCTTTCCGGCACCTACAAACGCAGAGCTCAGTTTATTGCCTTCGTGATTGGCTTCATCCTGGCCCTGGTATTGAATGTGGATTCAATTAATGTGGCTGCCAGCCTTTGGCGTGAACCAACCTTGCGTCAGGCAATCATTGCACAGGCGCAAAACTATGCACCGCCAGCCTCTTGCCAGGGGGTTACAACTACCGCAGCCGGCCCATTGGAAAATATCCCGGCATTGGAAACCCAATTACAGGCGTTGAATATCCCCTTTGGTTGGAAAATCCTTCCGTTCAACACCGCTGGGAGCCAATGCTCGCTCTTTCCGGTCAAGTCAGGCCAGGTGCTGGGAATTCCCTTCCGGAACAATCAGGGTCTGCTGGCCTGTAATGGCATTGCGAACCTGCCAATGGATCTGAATGGCTGGCTGGCAAAAATATTGGGCATGTTGATAACCGGGGCTGCCGCCGCCCAGGGTGCGCCCTTCTGGTTCGACATCTTGAAAAAAGTCATTAACGTGCGTGGTACAGGCACGAACCCGGTCGAGCAAAAACCCGCCGGCTAGTTTCCCACGCATATCCCTGACAGGGCTGCCGAATGGCAGTCCTGTTTTTATTTTCCCGGTACCCGACCCGATTATGGTGTAGGTGAATTGGCTCATTCCATTTCTTTCCCCCCAGCAGATAAGGAAGATAAAACAGTCAAGAGGCTCGGTATTTCACATGTACATCAATTATAATTCCGGCATCTTATCGAAAGGAAAAAGGTCACCGGGAACTCACGCGCTGGAGAAAAAAAGGGGTTCTTTACATTTTTACTCCATCCATAGCGCGATTCCCCAAATACCAAGGTAGACAAGCATGCCCAGCAAAGTATATTTCGGAACGGCTCACCAATCTCTCCTGGAGGCCAAAGAGACCTTACCTGCCAAACTCGACTTGATCCTCGAGCAGCTCCACTTGCGCGACCGGGTGAAGGATGAATGGGTGGTCATCAAAATGCACACTTCCAATAACATCGGCTATTCGACCATCCACCCGGTTTTTGTCCGCAAGGTGGTTCAGGCCGTCAAGGACGGTGGTGGCAAACCCTTCGTTGCCGATGTTTCCTGGGATACGGCTGGTGCAGAAATGCGCGGTTACTCGTCCGAAGTTTTGGGCTGCCCGGTTTATCCTGCCGCCGGGCCTGACGAGAAATATTATTACGAACACGAACGGCCTTATAAGAATATCAAGAATTGGAAAGTAGCCGGATTCATCCAGGACGCAACCTTTTTGGTCAACTTCGCCCACGTCAAAGGACATCCAACCAACGGTTTCGGAGCCGCCATAAAGAATCTTGCCCTGGGCTGTATGGCCGGTGAGACGCGTGGTCAGATGCACGACGCCATGCACTTCGACCAGTACTGGTTCCCCGAAAATTGTCCGGATCCTTCTACTGCCATCCCGCAGATTGCCGCTGCCTGTCCCTTCGAGGCCATCGTGGAAGACAAAAAGGCTCCCGGCACCATGCATTTGCATATCGAGCAGTGCAACCAGTGCGGGCGCTGTCTGAAAGTGGCCCCTCCGGGAAGTTTGAAGATCGACAAGGTCAATTTCCACACTTTCATGGAAGCCTGCGCCATTTCAGTCAGTGAAACCATGTCAACCTTCCAGCCTGGGAAAGCCATTCACCTCAACCTTGCCATTCAAATGACCCCCCTGTGTGATTGCTTTGGTTTTACTGGCATGCCCGTCCTGCCGGACGTGGGTATCTTCGGATCAGACGACATTGTCGCCGTGGAACAGGCTACCCTGGATGCCATCTCCCAGACGAGATTGATCGAAGAAAATATCCCTCTGGCGATGGAGGTCCATTTCCGTGAAGGTCATCCCTTCCGGCAGTTGCATGGTCCGCTTAAAGATCCTTACGGCACCACTGAGTATGCAGAAAAATTCGGCCTCGGTAGCCGGCTCTACGAAATTGTGGATGTCTATCCTTTGAAAAAACCTGCTCGTGCTGCCCTGCCTTACACTCCAGCCACCTGAGATCCCGCCACCCAACTGCATAAAAAATTCATGAAAGCAACTTCCTTGGCAGATGACTCCAGGGAAGTTTTACTTTGATTTTGTGATCCACTGATAGATATCTTTTGCGTTTTGATTGAGGCTGTTTGCGCATTGTAGATTGCTTGTTTGTTGTCCTCCCGGCAGTTATATTGAGCTCAGGTGATTCCGGCAGGATCCCTAATTGATGTGCTCTGGCGATCGCCGCCGCGCGTGTCAGCACTCCCAGGTGGAGGTAAGCACCCGACAGCAGGTTCCTCATTTTGGAACCGGTAATGCCCAACTTCCCCTCCAGCGCAAGTGTGTCACCATCCGGATGGGAGGCGCACAAGGACAATGCCTCCAATTGGCGCGGTGTAAGCACAGAATCAACTGGGTCTTCACGCGCATCCCGGCACGCTCCCTGGCTGAAATAAACGCCGACATTGGCGATTATTCCCACGATTTTGTCCAATTTCTGGATGGAGACCTGGTCATCTTTGAAAATGTAACCGCTGATCCCTGTGTTGACCAGTGCATCGATCAAGGAGTGCTACGTGAACATGAAAGTGATCAGGATGGTCCAGATGTACAGAAGGCTGAAGATCAGAATCGTGGGAGACAGCCCTCTTTGCAGAGCAGGGATCAAGGCAAGTCCAAAAAGCGCGGTTCCTACCATAAATGTGATTAACAGCATTATTTTAAGGAGCCGCTCACGAAGTTGCAGCAGGATTATGCTTTTTCCTGGTTCGCGTAAATGGAATTTAAAGGTTGTGTTCATAGACCCTGCCTGTCATTAATTCATCCTAGGATGATACTGGCATGAAATTCAATTCTTTATGAAGAATGCACCGCAATGGCCTATTTGTTTCAAATCCTCGCCTGTTTTTCCCGTTCGATTTCAACTCCTACTGATCTGGAAGATCCTACAGCCCCCGGCTTTTCTACCCGCACCCGCACTTTTTCCACGCGGGGCTCTTCCAGGCACAAGCTTGCCAGGTCAGCCGCAAGTGCTTCCACAGTCAGCCGCTGGGCTGTTTCGGCATGCGCCAATACTTTCTGCGTGACCGATCTGTAATCAACGCTGTCTTGGATATTGTCACTCCTCCCGGCTTTGTGCAGATCGGTAAAGAGGACGATATTGATGACTATCTCCTGTGGCTTCTCCCGTTCCCATGCATTAACTCCAATGATACCGTGCGCAACCAGGTCCATAATAAATATCTGATCCATTCCGGTTCCTTTCAATGGCTTGCCGGCAAGTCTTGACCGAAATCCGGTATTCGATTGGGAAAACACATTTTCGCTGGTAGGGATTATAACGTGTTCAAGCCTGCTCCGCAGAAGAAGACTTTTCCAAATGGGACCCAACCTTCTATGGACGGTTGCTGGACTTATCCGGCAACGCGTAAATTGATAAAGCTGATTTTGTTTTTCGGTTACAATCGCTGAATGCCTATTTCCATTGACAGGCTGGTTCGACCCGCCGAAAGACAGTCGCACTCGTTGTCGAACATGATGCCAGTCTGACGGTGCGCGCCCCTCTTCGCATGGACGAGGCGAGCATCCGCCACTTCGTAGAAAGCCACACCGACTGGATCGCGAAAAACCAGGCCAGGGTCCGGGCCGCTCTGCCCGCCTTCCCGAAACGCTATAAGGAAGGCGAGACATTCCTTTATTTGGGTCAGGCGTACCCGCTCACCTTCGTTCTTCACCAGCGTCCCACTCTTGTATTTAGCGGTGGGGTTTTCCGGTTGGCGAAATCCGCTTTGCCAAAAGCCGAAGTTGCTTTCAAACACTGGTATAAGGAACAGGCGACACTACTGCTATCCGGGCGGGTGGAGACCCTTGCCAAAAAGCACACCCTCCACTATCAAAAGATCCGCATCTCGTCTGCCCGCACACGCTGGGGTTCATGCAGTTCTAGTGGCACGCTCAGCTTCACCTACCGGCTGGTCATGGCTCCACCGGAGGTGGTGGATTACGTTGTCCTGCATGAACTGGTCCACACGCAGGTCAGGAACCATTCCAAAACATTCTGGAATAGGTTGCGGGAGCTCATGCCGGATTACAAGAGGCGCCTCACCTGGCTGAAGAAAAATGGGAAATTCCTAACGTAGACATGTTGCACCTTCCCTTATTCTCATAGGATAATCTAACAATTGGGAGATTCCAATGCACATCCATCCTGTCAGGACCAAAAAAGACCTCGCCTCGTTCCTGGACCTCCCCTACCGGCTTTACAAGAATGACCCGGTCTGGATCCCGCCGCTGCGGGACGAACAACGCGGCCAGTTCGATCCGAAACGCAATCCCTTGCTCGACCATTGCGAGTGGCAGCTTTTCCTGCTGGAGGAGAACGGCAAATTCCTCGGACGCATTGCGGCTTTCATTGACACCCTGGCGATCGAATTCTGGAGGGAACGCATTGGACTCTTCGGCTATTATGAATGCGTCCCCGATTCTGAAGCCGCGCGGCTCCTGTTCGAGGCAGCCCGGGATTGGCTTCGGACCAGGGACTGCACTTCCATGCGCGGGCCTTGGACCTTTGTCAGCCAGGAATGGGGATTGGTCGTGGAGGGCTTTGAACCATCGCCGGTGGTAATGGCCCCCTACAACCCACCTTATTATGAAAAGCATCTGACCGATTTCGGATTGGCAAAAACCAAAGACCTGTTGTGCTGGTATATTTCGGCTGCAGAGGGCTACAAGATCCCCGACCGGATCCTGGAATTGACCGATGCCGTCCAGAAACGCTACAACGTGCGCATCCGCCAGTTGGATATGAAACACTATAACGAGGAAGTCAAGATCATCATCGAATTGGCCAACTCCACCATCATCGACAACTGGGGCTACTCGCCAGTCACCGAGGCGGAGGTGCAGGCCATGGCCCGGGATATGAAGCCGGTGTTGCAGCCGAAGGGCGTGCTTTTCGCTGAAGACCACAGCGGCAAGCCAATCGGCTTCGCAATCACCCTGCCGGATGTCAATAGCCTCTTGAAGGGCTTGAATGGGCACATGTTTCCTTTCGGGTTCATCAGGATTCTGACCGGCATCCCGCGCTTGAGGCGCTATCGCATGTTCGCCCTGGGCGTGATCCCGGAATACCAGGGCAAAGCCATCGATAGTCTGATTTACCGCGCCATGCACGATACACTCTATGCCCCGGATGTATGGATGGAGATCAACTACGTACTGGAAGACAACTGGCCGATGGTGAATGCCATCAGGAAGCTGGGTGCCACACCCCTGCGCCGCTACCGGGTTTATGAGATGAAGATATAAATAATTCTCAAATGATTTATTTTGTTATTTCAATTTGCCTCTCCGCTTTCCTGCTCTTCCTGGTGGAGCCGTTGATCGGGAAAGTCCTGCTGCCCTGGTTCGGCGGAACTCCGGCTGTCTGGTCCACGGTCATGCTGTTCTTCCAGATCACGTTGACAGGCGGATACGCCTACGCCGCCTGGTTGAGCCGGCTGACCCGCCGCCGGGGAGTGCTGCACTTGGTCCTGCTCGGCTTGTCGCTGGTCCTGCTTCTGGGTCTGGGCCTGGCATGGAAATCCCCCCTCACTCCTTCGATTGACTTGAAACCGACCGGAAGCATCCCACCAGTGCTGGATATCTTCCTGCTCCTGGCCATCTCGGTTGGTCTGCCATTCTTTCTACTGGCCTCCAACAGTTCCCTGGTTCAGAGTTGGTTCAACCGGGCCTTTCCGGATCCCACCCCCTACCGCCTGTATGCCCTGGCCAACCTCAGCTCGCTGGCCGCGCTGATCAGTTATCCTTTTCTGGTCGAACCAAATCTGTCCCTGCCCGGGCAGGGTTGGGCGTGGACAGGCGGCTACCTCCTCTTCACCGGGTTGGCCGCCTTCATCACATTCCGGACGATGCGTACACCCCATATGGTGGAACCGGAAAGGGTCGAAGCCGGCTCCCAAACGACAGGCAGGGATTATTATCTCTGGGTCGTTTTGAGCGCCTGCCCCTCCATGCTATTCCTGGCGACCACCGGCTACCTCACCCAGCAGGTTGCCGTCGTTCCATTCCTGTGGGTCCTGCCGCTTGCCATCTACCTGCTGACCTTCGCATTGGCCTTTTCTGGAGAGCGCTGGTATTCACGCCAGGTCTACATTTTTATCCTCCTGCTGGTGCTCCTGCTCTATGATTGGGCTATGGCCAACGGCGCCCTGCTCGGCATCCTCTGGCAGGTGGCCATCTTCAACCTGGTGCTCTTCGTCTGCTGCATGATCTCTCTCGGAGAGCTGTACCGCCTGCGGCCCGCACCCTCGCGCCTGCCGGTTTTTTATCTGACGGTCTCCGCCGGAGGAGCGCTCGGTGGGATTCTGATCGCCTTTATCGCCCCGCTCCTTTTCAAGGGTTTCTGGGAGCTGCCCTTGGGACTGGTTCTATTCTGCGCGCTGTTCCTGTGGATCGGCAGGGACTCGAAGAAACCCGGGCTGCGGGCCGAGATGTTCTCACGGATCAGTACCGCCTTTTTGGCAGTCAGCGTGCTCATCACCGGCGTCCGTGCCTTCCTATTCATCGGCGCCGATCTCACCGGCTCCATCCGCTCCCAACGCAATTTCTACGGAGTCGTGCGTCTGCGCCAGAGCGGGACACCCGGCGATACCAATTACGCTTACCAGTTGATCCATGGCAATACCGTCCACGGTGCGCAGTTCCAGGGGTTTGGTGTGCGCGTAATCCCGACTGTCTACTACGGCCCAAACAGCGGAGTTGGGCTGGCACTGATCAACCATCCCAGGCATGGCTCGGGCCTGCAGGTCGGGGCGCTCGGCCTGGGTGTCGGCACCATCGCCGCCTACGGGCAGCCTGGCGACGTTTACCGCTTCTACGAGATCAACCCGCTCGTCATCCAATCAGCCGAAGGCCAGGGCGGCTATTTCACGTATTTGAAGGATACCAAAGCAAAAGTGGATATCATCCCCGGCGATGCCCGTCTCTCCCTGGAAAGCGAGCTTGCCGCCGGTCAAACACACGCTTACGATGTACTCGTCCTGGACGTCTTTTCGAACGATGCCATCCCCATCCATCTCATGGATGAGCAGGCCTTTGCGCTCTACCTTCAATTCCTCCAACGCGATGGCGTGCTGGCGGTCCACATCACCAATGGCTACCTGGACTTAGTGCCGGTCGTTTGGGGTCTGGCGGACCATTTCGGCTTGGATCGGATCGTTATTGAAGACCCCGGTGACGGTTATTTCACCAGCGCCTCTACCTGGATGTTGCTGGCCCGCGACCCAGCCGTGTTGGCAGTGTCTGCCATCCTCAGCCGGGCCAAACCAATGGCCGGCTACACTACCTCCCTGCGCCTCTGGACGGACGAATATAGTAATCTCTTCCAGATATTGAAACACTGACTCTCCCCATGACAACCTCCGCTGGCAATCCCGTCTATTCTTACGAATTCACCGTCCCGGAAAGTGCTCTGGATGAGAACGGGCACGTCAACAACGTCCAGTACGTTCAGTGGATGCAGGAAGCCGCAGTCCGCCACTACGAATCCCTCGGCGGGGTTCCATTGACAATGGCGCTCGGTGCCACCTGGGTGGTGCATTCACACAATATCGAATACCTGCGCCCGGCCTTTGCCGGTGACCGGATCGAAGTGCGCACCTGGGTGGTGGACATCCGGCGGGTAAGCTCGCTGCGCCGCTACCGTTTCATCCGGTTGTCGGATGGCAAGCTGCTTGTCAAGGGGGAAACGGATTGGGTCTTTGTGGATGCCAAAACCGGCGCCCCACGCGTGGTACCGGAAGAGATCATCAAGATCTTTACGCTCATGCCAGAAGGTAGATAAAAGACCCGTTCAGCGTGAGAACGGGTCTTTTATAATTGAACGGTTTCCTTCGTGAATCTTCGTGTTCCTTATTGGTTACTTCTTTTTTTTCTTCTTTTTATTGACAACAATCATAGAAAGCTACTCAAGAACGAACTTCGCCTTTACCTTTATATCCCAACTCGAACTTCCCACCTGCACCTCGAACTCGCCCGGTTCGGCCACCCAGGCGTGCATGCGCGGGTCGTAAAAAGCCAGTGAGCGTTCATCCAGAGTAAAGGTCACTACCTTCGACTCACCCGGGTTGAGCGCCACCTTGGCAAAACCCTTCAGCTCCTTCAGCGGTCTCGGCAGGGAAGACTTGAGGTCGCTCACGTAGAGCTGGACCACTTCCTTCCCGGCTACTTTCCCGCTATTCTCGACCCTCAGGCTTACTTCAACCTTCTCCCCGTTTTTCACTTTCTTAGGCAGCTGTAGATCGCTGTAGGCAAAACTGGTGTACGATAGTCCGTGCCCGAACGGGAAAAGCGGGGTCACATCTTTCATATCATAATAACGGTAGCCCACGAAGATTCCTTCGCCGTAGTTCACTTCCCGGCAGCCCGGATAGGAGGCGTTGATATAAGCCGGGCTGTCCTCCAGCCGCACGGGGAAGGTTACCGGCAATTTCCCGGACGGATTGACCTTTCCCAGAAGCACATCCGCCACCGCGTTTCCGTTTTCCATGCCGGGGTAGTAGGCCTCCACGATCGCAGCCACCTGGTCAACCCAGGGCATGCTCACCGGGGCGCCCACATTTAGAACCACCACGCTGAGCGGGTTGGCGGCCGCCACCGCCACGATTAGTTCATTTTGCTTCCCCATCAGGTCCATCGAAGGCCGGTCAGTGCCTTCGGTTTCAAAGCCGTCCGGATAACCCGCAAAGACCAGTGCCACGTCACAGCTTTTGGCCAGAGCCACGGCTTGTGCCAGGCGCGGGTCTTTTCCAGCCTCGAAGGTAAGGCCGATCCCCAGGCTATAGTTGACAACTTCCTGTTCCGGGTAGCGTACGTAGTCCATCCGGAATCCGTAGGACTTGCCAGTCTGCAACTTCTGCACCGCCACAGCCCGCTCAAATGAATGCTGCATACCGGATATCGAGGAATCGCTTTCCAGGATGGTTTTTCCGTCCAGGTAGAGCCTGACCTTGCCAATATGGTTCAAAGCGATCTTATATGAACCATCCATCGGGACCGTCAGGTTGCCTGTCCAGCGCATCGCCATGGGTTGGATTTGCAATGGTGACCAGGCGATATGCCACCAGAACTCCGGGCCAAAACCATCCCGGGTTTCTAGCGGTTCGCCGCTGAAATCGGCTGCTTTATAAAAGGCACCTTTCAAACCACCCTTCAACCAGGTGGTCGGGATGGTAAAAGGTTCATCCACATTATCGCTGCCGCTGGCGTACTCAATCCTGACCTTGCCGTCCAACCTTTCTTGCAACGCCTCAAGCGGGCTGACCCGGTACAACGGCGGGACCTTGGCACTGCCGCCTCCTTCGATCACCGCTTCAGCGGCATTTGGCCCGATCACCGCAATGCTTTTCACTCCCTTACCCAATGGCAGAAGGCCCCCTTCATTTTTCAACAGGGTGATGGCTTCCTCGGCCAGTTGCCGGGAAATCTTTTGGTGCGCGGGTGTGTTGACTGCACCTGTTGAAACCTTTTTGTCCATCCGCCCCGATAGCAGGATGATTCGGATTACGCGCCGGACTGCCTGATCAACTGCAGCTTCCTCGATCTGCCAGGAATGGACCGCCTCGCCCAGCAGTTTGTAGTATTTCGCAGGGCCGGGCATTTCCAGGTCCAAACCGCCCTGGATGGATTCAAAAATGGTGTGGTTGGCGGCCCAGTCCGAAACGACCGCACCCTGGAAACCCCATTCATCCTTAAGGATTTCATTCAACAAATGCTGGTTCTGGCTTGCGTAAACCCCGTTGATGCGGTTGTAGGAACACATCACCGTCCAGGGCTGGGCTTCCTTGACCGCCATTTCGAATTGCGTCAGGTAGATCTCCCGCAGGGTGCGTTCATCCACGTTCGAGCTGGCCCGGTGCCTTTCGACCTCGTAGTTGTTGGCGGCATAATGTTTGAGCGAGGTGCCCACGCCGCGGCTTTGAACGCCATTGATGTAAGCGACCGCCGTCCTTCCGGTCAGATAGGGGTCTTCCGAGAAGGTCTCGAAGTTGCGCCCGCCGCGCGGATCCCGCACGATGTTGACGCAGGGACCCAGCAGGACGTCGCAATCCATCCCGCGTGTTTCCTCTCCCAGGGCCTGCCCCACCTGTTCGACCAGTTCCGGGTTCCAGGCCGCCCCCATCGAGATGCCGGTCGGGAAGGCCGTTACCGGGCCCATTTTACGACCAGCTTCGGGGGCGGTGGAGCGTACCCCGTGCGGTCCGTCAGTCATGGTTATGGAAGGAATTCCAAGACGTTTTACCGGCACAGTATTCCAGATGTCCTGTCCGGAGAGCAGGGAGACTTTCTCACTAAAAGTTAACTTATGGAGTAGTTCTTCCACGCGTTGCTCAATTCCTGGTTTATTGCTCATGTTCTCTCCTTGGAAAATATTTTGGTGTGTCATTGCGAGACTGACGTACTTCGCCTTATGAAGCGATCCCTTGTCATGGCGGGATACCTTCGTCACAAAGAACGCTCCTCGCAATGACGCCCTACTTCGGTCATTAAGAACAATCTAGGATTGGCACATTCGTTTATTGACGCTCCGCCGTATCTCATGTAAGATAGCTGGGACTTAGTTGTTACCAAATAAACCTGCAAATTCTAACACACATCGGCAATCGAACATTGTGAATCCCAACTCTTCCTTCGCCAAAATACGCTTCCACTCCCGGCTTTGGCCGGTTCTGGCCAGCTTGTTGTTGGTTTTGCAGCTGATCTGGCCGAACCGGGCCTGGAGCACACTGCTCATCATCATGGCCGGTAGTTGGCTGCTGAGCTTCTTCTGGACGCTTTCCCTGGCCCGCCGGGTTTTCATGGACCGCAAGATGCGCTATGGTTGGGCCCAGGTTGGTGACCAGTTGGAGGAGCGTTTCACCGTTATTAATGATAGCTTCCTGCCTGGTCTGTGGCTGGAAGTGGAGGATCATTCCAACCTGCCCGGTTACAACGCTGGCCGGGTCACTTCGATTGGTGGGAACCAGTCCATGGAATGGAAGACCGAAGGGGCCTGCACCCGGCGTGGCTTGTTCAACCTCGGGCCGGCCACCCTGCGATCCGGCGATCCCTTGGGACTCTGCAGCCTGGAACTGTCTCAGCCAAACTCCACCGTCCTGCTGGTGCTGCCGCCGGTGTTGCCGCTGCCCGCCATCGAAATCGCCGCTGGTGGCCGGGCAGGCGAAGGTCGTCGGCCGCGCCGCGCCGCCCTGGAGACCACCGTGAGCGCCGAGACGGTGCGGGAGTATGTCTCCGGCGACCCACTCAAAGCCATCCACTGGCCCACTTCTGCCCGGCGGGATGCGCTTTATGTTCGCCAGTTCGAGCACATGCCCTCTTCCGACTGGTGGATTTTCCTCGACCTGGAACAGAGAGTGCAGGTGGGAAGCGGCTTCGAATCGACCGAAGAACATGGCATCATACTGGCAGCCTCGCTCGCCCATCGCGGCCTGCGCGAAGGCCATTCGGTCGGCTTGGTGACCTGCTGCCCGGAATTGACCTGGATGACCCCGCAAAATTCGTCCGGACAATTGATGGGCATCCTGCGGGCCCTGGCCCTGGCCAAGCCAGGTACACGCCCACTCTCGGTTTTGCTGGAAGATGCCCAGAAGACCGTCCGGTATGGTGCCAGTCTTATCATCATCACCCCCAACGTGCAAGCCGGTTGGGCCGCCGCCATGTTGCAACTGGTCAAAATTGGCATTACTCCCACGGTGTTGCTGCTCGACCCGCTTTCCTTTGGTGGTACAGGATCCGTCGCTGGAGCGGTGGCACTGCTCAACGATTTTGGTATCGCCCATAACGTCATTCAGAGTGACCTGCTCAACCGCCCGGAAGCCAGTCCGGGGAAACAGGGCAAATGGGAATGGCGCGTACTCGGGCGAGGCAAGGCCGTGGCGGTCCGGAAACCGGCCGATACTGGTTGGAGAACCTTGGGATGATCGAGCTGTTCGGGCGGTTCATCCGCTGGTTTGTCCATCTGATCGGCGCACAGACCTTGTTGCGACTGGTGCTGCTTGCTCTGACCCTCGTCAGCGTTGAGAGGGGAATGATTGCAATTGTCGGACATATCCGTCCTGACTGGTTGACTTCCACCGTCGTTTATGCGCTTCTAGTCGGATGGCTGTTTGGACGGTCATACCTGCGCGGCTGGGTGGCCGGTTTGCTTGGTATTGCCATCGGCTTGGTTTGGCTGACCCTGTCGGTTGGTCAATTGAGTGTCCCCATGGACACGCTTTTATCGGCTTTACCACCCCTCCTGAAGCTGAGCATCTTCCGTATCTCACCGGATGTTGGACCGTTTGTGGATGCCTGGGTTATGTTCACACAGAGTCTGGCAGGGCTTACCAGCCGCCTCGCGCTATGGATCCAGAACGCCGGCACCAGCACCCTGATCATTGACCCGGGGATAACCAGCCTCCTCTGGGGCCTGGCACTCTGGCTGGTGTCGGTCTGGGCGGCCTGGTGGGTGCGCCGGAAGAAGGCCTTGGGGTTGGGGCTGCTCCCGGCAACGACCCTGCTTGTCTACAATGTCTACTACACCAACTCTAAAAATGGTATCTTATGGCTCGTTCTGGTTGGTGGAGGCTGGATCTTCCTGCAGGCGCTGGATGGTTACTTGAAAACCCGCCGCCGCTGGCAGGAGCGTCACATGGGTCAGACTGAAATTGAGCCATTGCTGACAACGGTAATAATTCTCCTCGCCACGGGGCTGATGCTGGCAGGTGGTTTGTTACCTTCCTTTTCCATCCATAAAATCTCCGATACCTTTCAGCACATTTTTCAAGGCCAGCAGGATCGAAAATTGGCCGAATCGCTCGGCCTCCAGCAGACGCCTGTAGGCATTCCTCAGACAGCCAACAATCCCATCGGCTTGTCGAATACGCATGCTATTGGGCCGGGTCCGCAGCTTTCACAGGATGTCATGCTGTATGTGACCGTCGAGGGTTACGTTCCACCGCCACCAACCGTTGTGTTGCTCCATACCAATCTCGTCCGGTCAGAAGTGCAGTACTATTGGCGCTCACAGGTCTTCGATTTTTACAATGGGCATGTCTGGGTCGCCAATACTGCTCTGACTCAAGCCATGGCAGCCAATGCCCCCTACCACCCGAACCTGACCACCTTGCCTAAAAACTATCAACTGGTCCGCCAGCATGTCGAACGCCTCCAGCCAATGAGCGGGGCATTGTTCTTTACCGGTGACTTGTTACGCACCGACCAACCTTCCACCGCCGCCTGGCGCGCCACCAGTGACCTGATCTACGCCCGAACGAACGCCGATACCTTCACGGTGGATTCGCGCAGCCAGAACGTGACTGTTGATCAGCTACGCCTCGCCGGGAATGACTATCCCGCCTCCCTCCACAACTACCTTGACCTGCCAGATGAGTTGCCCGAGCGAGTGCGTGACCTGGCAGTCCGCCTGACCATCAAACAGCCCACCCCTTATGATCAGGTCATGGCAATCCAGAATTACTTGCGTCAGTTCCCCTATTCGCTTAAGGTACCCGGCTCACCCACAAATCGTGATGTGGCTGATTATTTTCTGTTCGACCTGCAAAAGGGCTATTGTGATTACTTTGCCACCACGATGGTCGTAATGGTGCGCGCCGTTGGCATCCCGGCTCGCCTGGTGACCGGATTTTCCAGTGGATCATACGACTACAATTCCAACAGGTTCGTGGTTGTGCAGGCGAATGCCCATTCCTGGGTGGAAGTTTATTTCCCTGGCATTGGTTGGGTGGAATTCGAACCGACCACCAACCTGCCGCCTTTTTCACGGCCGGGTGAGATAGCCGGTCAGAATACGCCTTCTGTGGGCATCCCGAATCCCGTCCCGCCGGCGGGACCAGTGGCCGGTCAGATAAATTGGAGCAAATTACGTCTGCCCCTTCTGACCCTGGAGATAGTTTTGGCGGTCGTAGCCCTTCTTCTGCTCTTTTGGCTGGTTTTGCCACTCGAAAGCTGGTTCCTGCGCCTGCGTCCCACCGAGAAAGCCATCACATCCATCCAACACCGTCTTTACCGCCAGGGGCATGCCTGGGGCGTGGTGCCCGATGCAGCCCGCACACCCCATGAATTCGCCGGCGCTTTCTCGGCCAAACTGGGACGCTTTGCAGGAAACCAACGTCTGGCCCCGCTCGCTGTTTCCCTGCAAGCCGAGGTGAACTGGCTTACAGCCCTGTATACCCGCTTGCTTTTTAGCCCCCACCCACCAACACACGCTGAGCATCTTCAAGCCGTGCAGAACTGGGCCTGCATCCGTAAGGGTCTCCGAAAGATCCGCTATTGAAGAAGGCCGAAATGGGCGCATCACCGCCTTTCCCGGAGGGGAAGGGGGCAGGGGAATGAGGCGCGCGGCTTTCACATTTGAGAATTATGCTATAATTTTCTCGCCGTACCGATTCAGGAGCACAAGGAATGACAGACACCCTGTAAAAAAACCAACGCTTCTTCGGGCAACCCAACCCGCTGGTTTTGATTCCGGCCGGAGGCGTATGCCCCCGGTTTTCGTTTCATTACAGGATCGTCTATGCTCTCTGCACATCACATCACCAAATCTTACGGCATCCATACCGTACTCCAGGATATAACCTTCAGCATCTCAGCCGGGCAACGGCTTGGCCTGATCGGGCCGAATGGCTGTGGGAAAACCACCCTTCTGCGCATCCTGACCGGGCAGGAAAAGCCCGATTCCGGATTGCTGGCGCATACACGCCCCGGGTTGCATATCGGTTACCTTGCCCAGGGTCTGGATATCGACCCGGCTCTGACCGTCGCCGAAGCTTGTGCTCCCGCCTCGGTGCGAGCCTCCGAGTCAGAACTGGTTAATCTGGCTTCTGCATTAGCCGCCCATCCCAATGATAAAAATCTCCAGCTAGCCTACGACGAGGCCCTGCAAACTTTGGAACGTGACAGCCCACAATTGGTTAATGTGCTTGTGTCCACGGGATTGGCCGGAATTCCGCCTGAAACCACGGTTGGTGCTCTGAGCGGCGGGCAGAAAACCCGTCTCATGCTGGCGCGTCTACTGCTTGCTGAACCCGACTTGCTCTTGCTCGATGAACCCACCAACCACCTCGACATTGGCATGCTCGAATGGTTGGAAGATTGGCTGACCCGCTTCCGCGGCGCTGTGCTGATCGTCTCCCACGACCGTACTTTCCTCGATAACACCGTCTCGGCCATTCTCGAACTCGACCCTTGCACACATCAGCTCAAGCAATATTCTGGCAACTATACGGACTATGTCGAACAGAAACTGACCGAGCAGGCACACAAGTTGCAGGAATATGCCGATTGGAAAGCGGAAATATCCCGCTTGCGACGTGCCGCAGTCCGCATGCGCGAACGGGCGCGCTTCCATAAGGGCGGCAAGGCTGATCCTCACAACACTGATGGCTTCGCGGCCGGATTCTTCGCCGACCGCTCCAAGGAGACTGTAAAGAAAGCCAAACACATCGAGGCTCGGGTCGACCTTCTCATGAACGAGCAGCGTGTTGAAAAACCGAAGCCATCCTGGCAACTCAAGTTGGACTTCACAGTGCCCGAACACCAGAGCAGGGATATCCTGGTAACCGAGAACCTTTCTATTGGATATCCCGGCCATGCTGCGCTGTTGGAAAATATCCGCCTGCACATCCGCCTCGGTCAACGTATCGCCCTCATTGGATCGAACGGCTGCGGCAAGACCACCCTGCTGCGTACCATCGCCGGACAACTGGAACCTGCAGCCGGATCCGTGCGGCTTGGCCCATCTGCCAGGCTGGGCTACATGACCCAGGAACAGGAACACCTCAACCTGCAGAAAAGTCCCTTGGAAACCATCCAGGACGCTGGCACCTTCAACCAGACCGAAGCACGCCATTTTCTGCACTTCTTTCTCTTCAGCGGCGACGACCCGCTGCGTCCATGCGGCGAGATGAGCTATGGGGAACGCTCCCGGCTTGAACTGGCCCTGCTGGTGGCCCAGGACTGCACCTTCCTGCTGCTCGATGAGCCCATCAACCACCTGGATATCCCGGCCCGTACCCGTTTTGAGCAAGCCCTGGCGAAATATGCCGGCACAGTATTGGCTGTCATCCATGACCGATATTTTATCGAGCAGTTTGCAACGGAAATCTGGGTGGTCGAGGCTGGACGCATCCGGAGCGTTTGAATGTCAACTGCCCCCACTCCCTATCCCGAAGTGAACACGGTCTTGAATGAACTTTTACCGGATGTATTAGCTATTCTCGGGAACCAATTCATCGGCATGTATCTGCACGGTTCTCTGGCTTATGGCGATTTCAACCCCCAGACCAGTGATATTGATTTCCTGGTTGTTACTGAGAACCTGCTCCCTGCCGAAGCCTTCTCCGCTCTGAAGGAGATGCACGTCCGTCTCTTTGCCGGTGGATTTGCCTGGTCCCAAAAACTGGAAGGCGCCTATATTCCTAAAAATGGTCTCCGCCGCCATGAACCATCCCAAGCACCCATCCCATGGCTGGGAGTGGACGGGCACTTTGACCTGGAAAGGCTCGGCAGTGATTGGATCCTGCAGCGCTGGATCTTGCGTGAGCACGGCATTGTCATCTCTGGGCCTCCATTGACTTCCCTGATCGACCCGGTCACCGATACCGATTTGCGGGAGGCTGTCCATGCCAGTCTGCGTGAATGGTGGTTGCCCCCCTTCCCGTCCCCGCAAAGATTCGGGATTGGCGGGTACCAGGTGTATGCCATCCTGACCATGTGCCGCTCGTTGTATGTGTTGGAACACGGGTGCGTAGCCTCCAAGCCCGAGGCCGCCCGCTGGGCAATGGCTACACTCCAGGAACCTTGGCGCGCATTGATCACCGCAGCCGTTGCGTGGAGTCCGGGAATGGAATTCAATCGGCTGGAAGAGACAATTGGATTGATCCAATTTACCCTCCAAAAATGGGAATTGAACATACTCAAATAATGAGATTCACCTCATTCGATAGGATACAACATACTATACTGAAACACTTGACATACTGTATATAACATAGTATAATGCCGTCAATGGTGAACATATGACAAACGAATCCTTTGAAAACGTCATTCTGGAACTACGCCGCGGGGTGATTGTGCTGGCCGTTCTGAGCCGTCTCGACCAGGAGCAATATGGTTACTCGCTCATCAAAAGTCTGGCTGAAAACGGACTCGAGATCGACCAGGGCACGCTCTACCCCCTGCTGCGCCGGCTGGAAAGCCAGGGGCTGCTGCAGTCCAACTGGCGGATCGAAACCGACCGCCCGCGCCGCTACTATGTGCTCAGCAATGAAGGCAGGACCCTCCTGCCCAGGCTGAAAGCAGAATGGACCGGTATCGTGTCCATGATGAAGAAGATGCTGTAAATTTGAAGGAGAATGCAAATGACTACGAACCTGATCGATACCTATGTTTCTGAAGTCGGGCGCCACCTGCCCGGGAAAACACGCTCAGATATCCAGGCTGAGATCCGCTCCATCCTGCAGGATATGCTCGATGAACGCAGCCAGAAGACCGGCAGACCGGTGGACGAAGAGCTGACCCTGGAGGTTCTGAAAGAATATGGCGCGCCTGAGAAAGTCGCTGCCACTTATCAAGGGGAACGCTTTCTGATCGGCCCGCGCCTGTACCCCCTCTTTATGATGGTGATGCGGATCGTGTTGATAGTGACCGGCGTCCTGGCAGCCATCGGCTTGGGCATCGCTCTCTCACACACGTTCGGCAACCCCCAGAGTGCCATCGAGACCATCCTGAAAGCCATCGGCAGCTATTTCGCTTTCATTATTACCGCCCTGGGTAACATCGTACTTATATTCGCCATTCTGGAATGGGCGCTCTTCCGATCGGGAGGGAAGCTGGAGATCAAAGGGTTGCCGAAAGAAAAAGAATGGGACCCGCGCTCGCTCACCAAAGTCTCCACCCCCAACCAGGTCAAGATGGGCGAAACCATTGTGGAAATCGTCGGCTGTTTCGCCGCAATCGTCATCTTCAACTTCTACCCGCAGATCATCGGTTTCACGCCCAGCTTGAACGGAGTATTGGAGTCCGGCAATTGGGCCATCGGCTTTGGTAACCTCAACTTCGTGCCGCTTTTATCTCAGGCGTTCTTCTACTTCGTGCCTTACTTGACCCTGGTCTGGGCATTGACCGTCCTCCTTGATATCGTCCTGCTGCGGATCGGAACCTGGACCGCGGTGACACGCATTTGCTTGATCGGCCTGAAGATCGTCAATATCGTCATTGCTGCGGCCATGCTGGGTGTTCCTTCCCTGCTGGCGGTCACAACCGCCTCCCTCACCACCGCTTTGGGCAATGCAGAGGCCGCACGTCTCTTAATGACCATGTTGAGCCAGCTCGTTCGGGTGGCGCTGTGGTTATCCATAGTTGGCAATAGCATCGAGATCATCCGGGCTGTCTCCAGGCTTGCCACGCACAATATCCTACCCCAGGTTACAGGAAAGGGTTGATCAAGGTATTTTCACCTGCAAATCAATGGATCGCGCCGCAATCACAACGTCGAATGGTCGCGGAAATAAAAAAAGTCCGGGCGCATGTCCGGACTTTTTAGTTCAAGCCAAAGAACAATTCCCACCAGATCCGCCATTTGGGTGGGTTTCCCGCTTGAGTCACGGGCGTCGGTTCAGGAGTCGCAGTGGCATTTCCAGCCGGCACCAGTTCCATCGGATGCTCTCCCACGCGCACCCATTTATTCTGATATGCCCATTGCTCCACTGCATCGTCGGAGGTCGCGTAAGCCACCTGGGTTACCAGCGCCTCCTGAGTTTGCATGATGGTCGTGCCCTCCGCATGCACTGCCTCCAGTTTCGAAGTCAGGCGGTTCAGTTCTTCCATGCGGCGATTGAAATCGACCAGCAAAACAACCGCAATGAACAGGCCTACAGCAATCAGAATGTTCCGCCACTTGAATTTCATACCCATATCTTACCCTCTCCGAGGTGCTTTGGCAAGCGTCCGATGGCGGACAATCCGGGCTTTTCAAAGGCGAGGCTTGGGCTAGAGGAAAGCCCCCAGCCATGGGTAAAGCTCCAGGCATGGGGGTTGGGATTAAGCGCTTTCAGACTATGAAAAAAATCCAGGGCAAACAAAAACCCGCGTTTCCGCGAGTCTGTTGGTACATGGTGCCGAAGGAGGGACTTGAACCCTCACGACCTTGCGGCCACTAAGCCCTGAACCTAGCGCGTCTGCCAGTTCCGCCACTTCGGCATGCGGGCTGTATTTTATCCGAAAGTGGAATTTTGTCAACCTGCGGCCTCACGCAGGACCTTTCTATCAGCAATTAACCATCCATTTTGCTACATGGAGATATATTCCCTTAAATTGTGCTCCACTGCATAGGCAGCAGCCTCGGCCCGGTTGCTCACACCCAGTTTGGACAGGATGCTGGAGACGTAGTTGCGCACGGTGCCTTCCCCAAGGAAGAGCGCTTTTGCGATCTCCCGGTTTGTTTTCCCCTCCGATACGAGCAACAGGACATGCTTCTCCTGCTGGCTGAGATGGGCAAAGGCGGAGGCTTCCTCCTCCTTGACAGCCCGGCGCACTTCCTGGAAAACGCGTTGTGTCACTGCCGGATCAAGCAGAGCTTCACCGCGCGCAACTGCTTCGAGCGCCCGCACCAGCTCCTCGCCGCCGATTTGTTTGAGAACATACCCTGAAGCTCCGGCACGGATCGCAGAGAAGAGCATCTCATCTTCAGCATAGGAAGTCAGCATAAGCACACGTGTTTCCGGAAAGCGGCTGGTGATTTCTTCACAGGCTTCGATCCCGGATGTGCCCGGCAGGCGGATATCCATCACCACCACGTCCGGGTGTTTGTTTGCCACCTGCTCAAGAGCTTCACGCGCAGAGGCGGCCTCCCCAATGACATCAAATTGCGGGTGGCGTTCCAGTAACGATTTCAGGCCCAGCCTGACAACTTCATGATCGTCCACCAGCAGGATCCGCTGTTTTACCATGGATTGTTTTTTCCTCCGATAAAACCGTTTGGGTTCATTTTATCAGGAACCACGAGATGAGAAAATATCCCAATGCTGCCCCCCACAGCCAGGAGTCGATCCGGTCCAGAATGCCTCCATGACCAGGAAAAATATTGCTCGAATCCTTCACACCCGCCTGTCGTTTGAACATTGACTCCCCTAGATCACCCAAAGTGGTCAGGATGGAAAGTGCCGCCCCCAGCGCGGCCCCCTTCCACCACGGTACTGCCGGACCTCCAAGGTGGTGCCATAATATCACCAACCCAACGCTGCTGAGCGTACCGAAAACAACTCCAGCCCAATAACCCTCCCAGGTTTTTTTGGGACTGAGCCGGGGACTGAGAGGGTGTTTCCCGAAACGGATGCCAACGAAATAAGCTGCCATGTCAGCCAGCCAGACGGTCGGCAGGACGATCAACAGCCACCACAATCCACCCGGCATGGTCCGCAGGTTGATCAGATAAGCCCCAATCCAGCCCAGGTAAACGATGCCAGTAGTGGTGACAGCGAAGTCGGTTGCCGCCCGGTCACGGCCATTTTCGTAATCCAGCAGGTGCCAGGTCATGGCTGCCAGAATGGACAAAGTCAGTGCAGGCGCGGCAAGCTCCGCGAAGAATGTCCTGGCAGTGACGATCAGGATGACACACCCGATCAGGAGTACTTCGGGTACCTTGGAATCTGCTTTGTTGAAGATACGCCCGTATTCCCAACTTGCCACCCCCAAAAAGATCGAAATCAAGGCAAAATAATAAACTCCGCCCAGGATGATCGCCGGGATTCCAATGACAGCCAGGATAATGGAAGTAATGATACGTTTAATCAGCATGGTAATCGTTACCCCCGTCCACCGGGGAAAGGCCACCATGTCGGCGATCACGCTGGGCATACGTATCCAATGCCTTTCGGAATTCATCCTTGTTGAAATCGGGCCAGTAGACGGAGGTGACATACCATTCGGAATAGGCCCCCTGCCAGATCAGAAAGTTCGAGACGCGCAGTTCACCGGACGTACGGATGATCAAATCCGGGTCCGGAACGCCGGCGGTAAAGAGATAGTGACTGACCAGGTCGGAGGTCACTTCCTCGACCTTGACTCCATCTTTTATCATCTTTTGAATGGCGTTAACAATTTCGTCGCGTCCCCCATAGTTAAAGGCGACGTTCAATATCAGCCGGTCGTTATGCCTGGTCAGTTCAATGGCATCCATGACTTTTTCCTGGAGTTTGGGATCCAATCGTTCCAAACGCCCGATGTGCCGTAGTTGCACGCCCTCTTTGTTTAATTCCGCCAGTTCGCGGTCGATCACATCTTCGAGAATGTTCATCAAGCCCTCCACCTCTTCGCGCGGCCGGCCCCAATTCTCCGTGGAAAAAGCGTAGATGGTCAGGTACTTGACGCCAAACTCAACGCAAGCGGTGATGATGCGACGTAGATTCTCGGTTCCGGCGCGATGGCCTACCAGACGAGGCAGGCCCCGCGCAAGTGCCCAGCGTCCGTTCCCGTCCATGATGATGGCAACATGTGTGGGAACTTGCGTTTGGGAGACCGTGGACTTTTTTGCCATAATCTGGTAGTGACGCTTAATCCGTCACTACACCTCCATGATCTCCTGCTCTTTATGCTGGCCGTGTTTGTTGATTTCCTCGATATTATGGTCCGTGACTTTTTGGAGATCGTCTTCGCCGCGTTTCAAATCATCTTCGGAAACCAGCTTCTCCTTTTCGAGCTCGCGCATATCGTTATGCAGATCCCGGCGGATGTTCCGTACTGCGATACGGCATTCCTCCAACCGGTTATGGACGACTTTCACTAGCTCGTGGCGGCGATCCTCGGTCAGGGCCGGCAGGTTCAGGCGGATTTGTTTCCCATCGTTGTTGGGGGTCAGGCCTAATTCTGAAATAAGAATGGCTCGTTCGATATTCTTCAATGCAGTCGGATCGAAGGGCTTGATAAGTAAGCTGCGTGGTTCCGGTACGGAGATTGATGCCAGCTGCACCAGAGGGGTGGGTGCGCCATAGTATTCAACCTGCAGTTTCTCCACCAAAGCTGGTGTGGCCCGGCCTGTACGGATCCCTGCCAGGTCATCTTCTAAATTCTGGATTGCGGCGTGCATGCGTGTTTCGGCTTCTTTCAGCAGATCTTTGATCACGTCGGCCTCCTTTTATACATGGAAAATGTCTGCCTTAAGGATACCCTAAAACCAGAAAAAATGCCACTACCGGGTACTGAGTAAGAATTCCGCACCAAACGGAAAATATTTTTCTTCGCTTTTTCCCAAAAGAAGCGAAAGAACATAGAGCCGCCTACGGCCTTGGCCGGGCGGCTCTGTCAAAAGATCTCTACAAACGATGACATTTTCCGTCGAATTCATCCTGAGATCAGCGTGCCCACCTTTTCACCGCGCAGGGCGCATTCGAGCGAAGAAGGATCCCAGAGATTGACCACCAGGATGGGAAGATTATTCTCCATGCAAAGGGAAATGGCTGTGCTGTCCATCACTTCCAGGCGGCGGTTCAATAACTCAATGTAGGTAAGCGTATCAAACTTCCTGGCATCGGGATTCTTTTTCGGGTCAGCCTCATAAACCCCATCCACCTTGGTGGCTTTGATAAGTACATCCGCGTCGATTTCCACTGCCCGCAGCGCTGCGGCGGTATCGGTGGAAAAAAATGGGTTGCCTGTCCCAGCCCCAAAGATGACCACGCGCCCTTTTTCCAGGTGCCGGATGGCCCGCCGGCGGATATAAGGTTCAGCCACCGCCCGCATCTCGATGGCCGATTGGACGCGTGTGTAGACGCCCCCGCGTTCCAGGGAGTCCATCAGGGCCATGGCATTCATGACCGTGGCCATCATACCCATGTAGTCAGCCGTGGCTTGATCCATGCCATGGTCCAGACCCTGCTTGCCGCGCCAGAGGTTTCCCGCCCCGATGACGATTGCCACCTCTATCCCCATCGTACGTACGTCTTTGACACGCGCAGCCACCGCATCTGCTTGCTCGGGATCGATCCCAAAGCCGTTCGGCCCGGCCAGGCTTTCCCCTCCCAACTTGAGCAGAACTCGTTTGAATTTGAAATTCGCCATACGTTCTCCTCTCAAATTCGATATTGATATTATACAAAAGAAAAGCCAACCGGGTGGTTGGCTTTTCTTCCATTATCCACTTGCCTCGCCTAATTCCCAGCGGACAAAACGCCGGATGACGATATTCTCCCCGATGGAAGCAACTAGTTCGAGCAGAAGGTTCCCAATCTTGACCTTCTCATCACGGATGTATACCTGGCGTAACAAAACAACTTCATCCTTGAACTTCTCCAGGCGTCCTTGGGCAATCTTCTCGAGCATGGCCTTCCGGTTTACCTTCTTCACGCGCACGCCCTTTGGCGATCTCGGTCTCGTGTTCAAGCACATCCGCCGGAATATCCTCTTCCTTGATGTATCTTGGTGCAGCCGCCGCCACCTGCAAGGCAATTTCATGTGCAAACTTGACGAATTGCTCCGATCGGGCCACGAAGTCGGTCTCGCAATTGACTTCGACCATCACGCCCACCCGGCCATTTCCGTGTGAATACAACTCCACCATGCCATTGGAAGCCTGGCGGTCGGCGCGCTTGGCGGCTGTCGCCAGGGCTTTTTCACGCAGAAACTCCACCGCTTTCTGAAAGTCACCATTGGAAGACTCCAGGGCCTTGCGGCAATCCATTACACCGGCCTTGGTGACTTCCCGCAGATCTTTGATCATTTGAGTCGTAATTTCCATTAAAACACCTCGGCTTACTTTTCTTGTTCTTCGTCTTCTTCGACGTTGGTGACTTCGATTTCTTCATTGACCTCCTCCAGTTTGGGAGCTGGAGTGATTTTGGCCAGGGTGGATTCTCCGAGTAATTTCGCATCCTCGAGCTCATCTTCCATCCCGGTTGTGCGGGCAAGCCTGGCGGCCTCAGCCGCCGCCTCGTCGACCGGCATCCTTGCGCTCGCGGCTTCTGCTTCAAGTTCCTCGTCCTTGCGCATCGCCTTGCCTTCCTCCACTGCATCTGCCATTTTCGCCACCATCAGTTTGATGGCTCGGATTGCATCATCGTTGGAGGGAATGACATAGTCTACGTAGGAAGGATCGCAATTGGTATCCACCAGGGCAATTACCGGGATCTTCAGCAGGTTGGCCTCGTGGACGGCCGCGTACTCGCGTTCGACATCGATGACAAAGACCAGATCCGGCAGGCGCGTCATGTTGCGGACGCCCGAGAGTCGCAGGTTTAGCCGGTTGATCTCACGTTGGATCAGCAGCGCCTCTTTTTTGGTCAGCTTCTCGATCTCGCCCGTGGCGAATAATTTCTCCATGCGCTCCAGTTCCTGGATACGCTGGTACATCGTGGACCAGTTGGTCAACATGCCGCCCAGCCAGCGCTCGACCACATATGGCATTCCGCAGCGCGTGGCTTCATCACGGACCGTCTCTTGCGCCTGCCGCTTGGTCCCGACAAACAACACGACCCCCCCGCTGGATACACAATCGCGGATCACGTTGAACGCGTTGTTGATCGCCTTCACCGTCTGTTGCAGATCGATGATGTGGATGCCATTACGCTCGGTGAATATATACGGCCTCATGCCCGGGTTCCACTTATTGGTCCGGTGACCGAAATGGACGCCGCTCTCGAGCAGCGCCTTCATGGAAACAACTGCCATTTTTACTCCTTCTTTCCCGTCCTCCAATACCGCCTGGTGCTGGGGCATGGGATGGGATGAGTTTAGCGGGCATCAACCCTCGTCAGAGGGTGTATTTCCCGCTCAGGGACGCTTGATGCCCGTCCCGGGCAAGATGTGCTTCCGTGGAAGCGCCGGGATTATACCATAATCAGGTGTCATTGCGAGCCGTACTTTGGCGAAGCAATCCCCTGCTTGATTGGTAAACTGATATTTTGTAGAGAGTTCCTAATTTTCAGGAGATTGCTCACCTGCACTCGCCTTTGTTGCTCGTGCATGTGCAAGTGTCGTCGCGATGAATGCTGCTTGCAATGCCCTAAAAAAACTGATTCTGGACGTTTCTTTTGCTGGCGGCTATACTACCAGCATGAACATCCTCCCCCTCCCCTCCCAGATTGAGCCGCGCACCGGGGTTTTCCGGCTGACCGCGCAGACCGGCATCCTCACCGACCTTCCCAACCGCTGGAATGCCGGTTATCTCCAGACATTTCTTTCCGCCCCCACCGGCTTCCCGCTTCCGGTACGCACCTCGGATCAGGCCGGGCCGAACTCCATCCGCCTCCGCCTCGACCCAGAGTTGGCGGCGCTCGGTCCTGAGGGCTATCGCCTGACGGTCTCTCCCACACAGGTGACGGTGGTAGCGCCGCAGACGACGGGGGTTTTTTATGGCCTCCAGTCCCTGCGCCAATTGCTGCCCATCCAAATTGAGGAACGCCGCCTCGTCCCGGGAGTGGATTGGCAGGTCGCTTGTCTCATCATCACCGACCGGCCACGTTTCGCCTGGCGTGGCTTCATGCTTGACGAAGGGCGTCACTTCCAGGGCCGGGAGACAGTCCTGCAGACCCTTGACCTGATGGCGCTGCATAAATTGAATGTTTTCCACTGGCACCTCACCGAGGACCAGGGCTGGCGCATCGAGATAAAGAAATATCCCCGCCTGACGGAAATCGGCTCGCGCCGCCGCGGAACGAGAAATGCTTTTACGGGTGGAAGACACGACGGAATCCCGCACGGCGGGTTCTACAGCCAGACCGATATCCGGCAGATCGTCGCCTACGCTGCCGAGCGTCACATCACCATCGTGCCGGAAGTGGAAATGCCCGGACATTCGCTGGCCGCGCTGGCCTCCTACCCGGAACTTTCCTGCACTGGCGGGCCATTTGAAGTGGCCACCCACTTCGGTATTTATCCGGATATATATTGCGCCGGCAAGGAAACTGTTTTCACCTTCCTGGAAGACGTGCTGGATGAAGTGCTGGATCTCTTCCCATCCCCCTATATCCATATCGGTGGAGATGAAGCGCCCAAAAAACGCTGGAAGAATTGCCCCGACTGCCAGCAGCGCATCCATGCGGAAGGTCTGAAGGACGCCCACGCACTGCAGGTCTACTTCACCAACCGCATCGCCGCCTATTTGGAGTCGAAAGGTCGGCATACCATTGGTTGGAACGAGATTCTCCAGGCTGGTCTGGCTGAGAGCGCCGTGGTGCAATATTGGGTGGGAGGCCGCCAGCGGATTCTCAAAGCCCTCCAGACCAAGCGCCGCAAGATCGTCATGTCTTACTGTTTTAAAGCCTACCTCGATTATCCTTACACACTGATTCCCTTGCGCCGGATTTACCGCTACGAGCCCGTCCCGTCCGGACTGGACGAAATGGCTGCCGCCTCCATCCTGGGAGTCGAGTCACCTCTTTGGACTGAATGGGTGCCATCCCGCCAGCGCCTCGATTTTCAGGTTTACCCCCGCCTGTCCGCCTTGGCCGAGATTGGCTGGACCCCCAAAGACCGCAAAAGCCTGCCGGATTTCCACCGCAGGCTGGAAAGCTTCCTGGCACGGCTTGACCTGCTCGGAGTCCGTCACGCCTCGCTGCGTGAAGCCGAACCGTCGCTGCTTGGGCGCTAATTTGGCAGCTTTTCACCACAGTCGAGGAAAGGAAATTATAAAAATCTGCAGGTGGTGCAAAGCCCTCTCGTAGTTTTTATACATAATTCTCCCGCCGTATTGAAATGGACGGTTCAAATTCCCCCCATCATGCTATACTTCGATGGAATATTAACCTGGGAGATCGGCCATGAACTTCTTTAAAAACCTTTTCACACCCCGGCCCTCCAATTCGGGTAAGTTTCACATTTTTGCAGTGAAGTGTAAGCGCTGTGGAGAGATCATCCATGGCCAGGTCAACGTCAATAATGAGCCCAGTCTGGAATATGACGACAAGGGCAAGCCCTATTTCACCTGTCGAAAGGTGCTGGTAGGGAGCCAGCTATGTTTCCAGCAGATCGAAGTCGTCTTTAAATTCAACGAATTGCGCGGCCTGCTCGACCGGCAGATCACCGGCGGGGAATTTGTGGATGAGTAATGCTAGATCGCCCTGCCTCCCACGTAGGATAGCAGCTTCGAGCTGGTTGCTCTTATTTCCACATCCGTAAAACCGGCCTGCTCCATCAGTGCCACGTAATCCCGCACATCGATATGCGCCATTGGGGTCATGTGATTCTCCACCAAGAGTTTTAGAAAGCCCTTTTTAGGCGGTTCGAAGTCCACCATCAAGCATTTTCCCCCAGGTTTCAAGACCCGCTGCATTTCGGCCAGGCCGCGTTGCTTTAGGTCATCCGGCAAATGGTGCAGCATCAGCCGGTTCAGAACCACGTCAAAGCTCGCCTCCGGAAAAGGCATGGCTTCGAGGACGCCCACTTCGAATTTCGCCTTCGTTCCCCTCCAAGTCGCATTCTTCGCAGAGTTGGAGCACAAATTCCTTTAGTCCTGAGCATCATCATCCTTGTGTGTTGGAGCTGAAGGGCAGCCGCCGCTCTATGGCCTCGTCTACCCCCACCGGTAACCCCTCCATGAGACCGGTCTCCTTTCCACCCCAAGGGGGGTGTTTTTATTTTCCAACAAATGCTATCCTGTCTGAATGCTGAATTCCCTGCTTATTCTCCCCTCTCCTCCGCAACTGGAAATCTCAGGTACCTCAGATGCTTCAGATACCTCATATACCTTTGGTGCATCTTGTTCATTGCTTGCCACCAGTGCATTTGGGCTCCACCTATTCCCCTTGCCTGCCTGGCTCAAAAATCGTCGGTTGTTTCAATTGTTTGAGGGAGGCGGGTTGTTCCTCGTTGTTTTAGGCCCAAATATGGTCGCCCTTTTTGGTTCTCAAACAACCCTCCCAACTTATCCAATCCTCGAACAAACATTTGCAGTCAACAATAAATCTGCAATATCCCGCCCTCTTTATCCTTTCTCTCATCCTCCTTTTCATCTTATCACCTTATTCCTTCTCACCTTATTACTTTATTTCTTCTGCCCTTATTCGTTTCTTTTTCGATACGCGGAACGAATATCCCCCGGAATCCCCTATTCTCTGCTCTCTGATCTCTACCCTCTTCCCTTAAATATCAATAATATTAAAGTCAATATTAATATTATTTAATAGATTCCCTTGACTTTCAAGTATTTTCGTGCTAAACTCAAAAGAATTAATATCAGAGTTAAAGGAATGCCTGATTATGAAGACTGCCCTCAATAAATGCCCGGTTTGTGATGGTGAACTCACCGTCACCCGCCTGCACTGCGAGACCTGTGACACGCTCATCGAAGGCCGCTTCGCCAATGCCGCCTTCGCCGGTCTCACCCCCGAACAGTTGGATTTCATCGAGACTTTCGTGCGCTGCGAGGGCAAGCTTACCCGCGTGCAGGAAGAGATGGCCCTCTCCTACCCCACCATCCGCAACCGCCTGCAGGAGGTCATCCGCGCCCTCGGCTATGAACCCGGCAAGGACGAGCCTGCCGAGATATCCCCCGAGATCTCCGATGAACAGCGCCTCAGCGTCCTGGAAGAACTCGATTCCGGAAAAATATCCGCTGAAGAAGCCATGCGCCTGCTGCATGCAGAGGAGTAACCTATGCAACAACAAACCGTTCCGGTCAGTCCCAATGCCAAATGTATTTGTCCATGACGTACGCGGGGATTTGCGCGTCGCCGGTTGGGATCGCAGCGAGCTGATGGTCAAAACCGATGGCAGCCATCTGGACCTGGCCTCCAGCACTGACCCCATTACCATCTCCTGCGATGAGGACGTCATCCTCTACCTGCCGCGCAGCGTAACCCTGCAGGTGGACAAAATCTCCGGGGATGCCAGTCTGCAGGCCCTCAGCGGGCCCGTCACGCTCGGGCCGGTTTCCGGCGACCTGACCATGAAGGACCTCGGTCCGGTCACACTGGACACTGTTTCCGGAGATGCCTCCCTGCGCAATATCGGCGCGTTGAACGCGGAAAATGTCAGCGGTGATTTCGTATTGCGCACCGGGCACGGCGTCTGTGCGGTGGAAGACATCGGCGGGGATGCCTCCATCCGGGATATCGACGGCATGCTCACCATCGAATCCGTCGGTTCGGACCTGTACGTGCGCAACATCCACGGGGGGGTCACCGCCAAGGCCGGTGCGGATGTGGCCCTCTACCTGGAACCCCTCCCCGGCCAGACCTACGATATTACCGCCGGGGATGACCTGATCCTGCGCATGTCGCCTGATACCCGCGTCAAACTCCACCTGGAGGCTGGCTCTACCCGATTCCATCCATGTGGATTTTCCGGGTGTGGTGATACCCGAAGATTGCAGCGGTTGTGAAGTGGTCATTGGCCGGGAAACGGGCGATGTGGCCGAAATGCTCCTGACCGCCGGTGACGACCTGCTGGTCACCAGCCAGGCCGATTCGTGGGAATCTGCCGCTGATTTCGGCGTCGGTATGGGCGATGGAAAAGATTGGAATTTACCGCCTTTCGAATTGCCGGACGATTTTTCGGAACGCATCAACCGCCGTGTGCAGGCCGCCATGGAACGTGCCCAATCCCACCTGGAGGCTGCCAACCGGCGGGCCGAATCCGCCGGTCACCGGGCTTCCATCAAGATCGAAGCCGCCATGCGTCGGGCGGAGGCCAAAGCCCGCGCCGCCGAAGTCCGCGCCCGCCGCGGCCAGGCCAACCTCCACATTGGCGTTGGCCGCTGGAAATGGGACATATCACCGCACGTTCCGGACCAGGCCGCCGCCCCCGTCTCTGATGACGAGCGCTTGGCTGTTTTGAAAATGCTCCAGGAAAAGAAGATTTCCGTCGAAGAAGCCGAGAAACTTCTGGCGGCCCTGGAAGGTAAATAAACTGACTCTCTGTCATTGCGAGGAGGGATGAGACGCAATCCGTCATCATCCCGACGAAGCAATCTCATTTCTATTGGAATAATCTTTTTGGAGAATACTATGACAGTCCAGGAACGCAATCAAGTCCTCAAGATGATCGCAGATGGCAAGATCACGCCCGAAGAAGGTCTCCAGTTGATGCAGGCGCTTGACCTGAGTCCCACCGAGGCTGGGACCCCCGCCCTGGAAACCCTTGCCGGAGATCAAACTCCTGCGCCCGAGACTCCCGCAATGGAGACCTTCGCTCGGAAGGAGCAGGCCGAAAAGCCCGGCCTCGAAATCGATCCGCGCATTGAGCACGTCAAATCCACCGTCCGCCGTCTCTGGCAGATCCCGCTCTGGATCGGCATCGCCATCACCGTTTTGAGCGCCCTGGGGATGTACGCAGTCATGCACGCCGCCGGCATGAACTTCTGGTTCTACTTCCTGCTGCTGCCTTTGCTGTTGGGCGTGCTGGTGACCGCATTGGCAGCCGGCAGCCGCCAGGCCCGCTGGATTTTCGTGGACGTGCACCAGAAGCCCGGTGAGCGCCCGCAACGCATCTTTCTGGGCTTTCCTCTGCCCTTGAAACTCACCGCCTGGTTCCTGCGCACTTTCGGCCCGATGATCCCCGGGTTATACAGGACCAATGTGGATGAAGTCATCCAGGTCATCGAGACCGGCTTTTCCGGCAGCGAACCCCTTATCGTCAACGTGAATGAAGGTAAGGATGGCGAACGGGTAAGGGTTTATATCGGATAGGAGAACAGTGTCATTGCGAACTGCCGATCACTCGTGCCCCGATGTTATTTACGGGGTTCGGCGGTGAAGCAATCCCCTCTGATTATGGGGAATGACTCGGTTCGGTAGAGATATAGGTATCTAGTCATCAAGGAGGCTTCCATGGCCAGCGTTGAAGAACGAATGAAAATATTGAAGATGATTGAAGAAGGTAAAGTAAGCGCAGAAGAGGGGGCAAAACTGCTCTCGGCCTTGGCCAATGCCAACCGTCCGTTGGGTGGGTTTTCTGCCAGCGGCGCCAAGTGGCTGCGCGTGCGTGTCACTGACGTGGCCTCCGGGCGCTCGAAAGCCACTGTCCAGATCCCCATCAGCCTGATGGAAGCCGGCATGAAGATCGGCGCGCACTTCGCTCCCGAGATCAACGGCGTAAACATGGATCAGTTGATGGAAGCCCTGCGCCTCGGGACCACCGGCAAGATCATTGATGTGACGGACGACGAGGACGGCGAGCACGTCGAGATCTTCGTCGAATAACCGAACAGTTCCTCCTAAAGTTAATCCATTCTTCGTAGAGGTGCCCTTGCTTAGACTTCTCCGGCAGCGGAACTTTTCCCTATTATGGGTCGGGCAATTTATTTCGGTTATCGGTGATTGGGTGCTCTTCATTGCCCTGCCATTCTACACATACAGCCTGACCGGATCAGTATTAGCAACTGGCGCAATGTTCATTGTCTCAACATTGCCGCGTTTGGTATTGGGGTCCGTGGCTGGTGTTTTCGTGGATCGCTGGGACCGCAAGCGAACCATGATCATGGCTGACGTGTTGCGGGTCTTTTTGGTCGCAATGTTGTTATTGGTACGCTCAAGCGATTGGCTCTGGTTGATCTACCTATCCTCGTTTCTGGAATCGATCCTTTCGCAATTCTTTAATCCTGCCAAAAGCGCAATAATTCCCCTCATGGTCGGTGAGAAGGACCTGCTGGCTGCCAATTCGCTGAACGGTCTGAGCGATGCTCTTACCCGTCTGCTCGGATCGGCGCTGGGCGGAGTGTTGATGGGCTGGTTGGGCTTTTCCAGCGTGGTATTGCTGGATGCAGGATCGTTTCTTTTCTCTGCCCTGATGATCACCCTAATCGTAATGCCCGTATGCCCCACCAAGCAACCAGCAACGGAGCACGCCCAAGTAGCGGGGGGATTTCTGGGGTTGTGGCGTGATTGGGTTGACGGTCTCCGGCTCGTCAGGCGGGAACGTTTGTTGCTTATTCTCTTTATTGTTCTGGGTGTGGCATTATTGGGTGATAGTATGATCACCGTATTGATCGTGCCCCTGGTCAAGGTGTTGATGGGTGGTGGAGCGCAATTGCTCGGGTGGTTGATGGTGGCTCAGGGCGTCGGCGGCCTCATCGGAGGATTACTGGTTGGGCAAATCGGAAAACGCTTTTCACCCCGGCGAATCTCGGCGCTGGGGCTGGTTGCAACCGGGATTGTTATCCTCGCCATTATAAGTATTCCCCATTCGGTCTTCGTTCTGCCGCTTATGTCTGTTGCTGGGTTGGCTGCATCGGCCTGGCTCATAAGTAGTGAGACCTTGTTGCAATTGGGCGCCAGCGATCAATTCCGCGGGCGCATCTTCGGTACGCTCGGCACTACCTCTGCTCTGGCCAGCCTGGTTGGCATGATTCTGGCCGGGGCCCTGACGGACCTGCTTGGATTGGTGCTGATCTTGTGTATTTCTGGCGGCTTATATATTATTTCAGGGTTGTTGGCTTGGATTATGCTACCCAAAACCCAATCAGATCAACCCGTCTCGCTGGAAAAGAACCTTTCCACAGAACAACTACCTGTAAATTGACAAGGTAAATTGTCATTGCGAGCCGTTCTTCGGCGAAGCAATCCCCCCATCCACTTGACAGAAATTTGGCCGTCCTCATACAACCCGCGATATAATCCGACGCGGAGATGTTTATGCCAACCATCTATCCCTTCACTGCCATTGTCGGACAGGAACGTATGCGGCGTGCGTTGATCCTCAACGCCGTTGACCCGCGTATCGGTGGCGTCCTGATCCGTGGTGAGCGCGGTACGGCCAAGTCCACGGCTGCGCGCGCTCTGGCAGCGCTCCTGCCCAAGGTCCGCACCGTCCGCGGCTGCCGTTTTGGTTGCGACCCCGACCAGCCCTCCTCCTGGTGTACGGAATGCCGTGAAAAAGCCGCTTCAGGTGAACCCCTGCCTGTTGAAGAAAAGCCCATCCCCTTCGTCAACCTGCCTGTCTCAGCCACCGAAGATCGCGTGGTCGGCACCCTGGATATCGAAAAAGCCATCCAGAAGGGCGAGCGCCATTTTGAAGCCGGTGTGCTGGCGGCCGCCAACCGTGGCCTGCTCTATATCGACGAGGTCAACCTGCTCGACGACCATGTGGTCGACGTCCTGCTCGACTCGGCTGCCATGGGCATGAACATTGTCGAGCGCGAAGGCATCTCCTTCACCCATCCCGCCCGCTTCATCCTGGTTGGGACGATGAACCCGGAGGAAGGCGACCTCCGCCCGCAGCTGCTCGATCGCTTTGCTCTCTCCGTGGAGATCACTGGCATTCGCGACGCTCGCGACCGTGTCACCATCATCGAAAACAACCTGGCCTTCGAAAGCGACGCTGAGGCCTTCCGTAAACTTTGGCAGCCGCACGAAGACAAGCTCTCGCGCCTGATCGCCCTTGCTCGTACGATGGTCGAAAAAGTGACCTATACCCGCCGTGATCTGCTCTCCATAGCCGCACTGACCGCCTCCCTGAACGTGGATGGTCATCGCGCTGACCTGGTCATTCTCAAGGCCGCCCGCGCCCATGCCGCCTTTGAAGGCCACGGAGCCATCACAGATCGGGATATTGCCCTGGCTGCCGAGCTTGCCTTGCCACACCGCATCAAGCACGGCCCCTTCCAACAGACCGAGATTTCCCCCGAACAGTTGCAGGAACGCATCGAGCAATTGCAGGGCTCGTCTTCTGAAGGGGAACCCTCTGAACCCGCTGAGAAGGTACCCGAGGCTGATTCCGTAAAAAAAAAGTCGTAACTGAAACGGGCGAGCAGGAAAACCCCGACCAACCACCTGCCGCCGAACCTTCTCCCCAGCAAACCGTCTTCGACAGGCAGGATGCCCACTGGTGGGACGGCGGCAAAAAGGTCAAGGTCGGCGAGACCTTTGAGCCGCGCAAACTCGATACCCCCCTGGACAAATTAACCCGCCACCACGCCGGACGTCGGTCTCGCACGCATACCGAGCGGAAACGCGGCCGCTACGTCCAGTCGCGTCCCGCCAACGGCAAGATCGACGACGTGGCCTTCGACGCGACTTTCCGCGCCGCCGCGCCCTTCCAAAAACGACGCACCGAACAGCGCAAGCGGGTCGCCTTCGCCATCCAGAAAGACGATCTCCAGCGCAAAGTCCGCGTTAAAAAGGCCGCCAACCTGATCCTGTTCCTGGTGGACGCTTCCTGGTCCATGGCCGTGGCAGAGCGCATGGCCGCCACCAAGGGTGCCATCCTGTCCCTTCTGACAGATGCCTATCAGCGCCGGGATCGCGTGGGTCTGATCGTCTTCCAGAAAGACCGCGCCACCTTGATCCTGCCGCCAACCAGCTCGGTCATGCTGGCCCAGCGCGCCCTGACTGACATCCCCGTCGGTGGGAAGACACCCCTCTCGGCTGGCCTGTTGATGGCCTACGAGGTGCTCACACAGGAGCAGGTCATCCATCCGGATGTGGAGCCCCTGCTCATCCTCCTTACTGACGGAGCCGGTAATGTTTCGATCGGCACCCTTCCACCGCAGGAGGAATCCTTTAGTTTCGCCGAGCAGATTGCCAGCCGTAATTACCGAACCGTGGTCATTAATATGGAACACGCCTCGTTCGATCAAGGTCTGGCACAGTCGCTGGCCAATCACCTCGAAGCTCCCTGTTACACCCTCAATGAACTCAAAGCAGAAAGTCTCCTGAACACCGTCCGGCAGGAAATGACTGAACCGAAGAAGAAATAAAAACAAGGATTTGCGAACTTCGCTCGCAAATCCTTGTTTATTACTGATTTCTCGTCAGACTGGTTATTGCCGCTTGCCGCAATTTGGGCAATGTTTCCAGCCTTCCTGGACAGGCTCGCCGCACCTGGAGCACGTATGAACGGATGCTGCAACCGGAGCAACCGGGGTTGCGGTTGAGGCAACCGAGGCAACAACAGGGGCAACCGGAGTGGAGACAGCCACGGGTGTGCGTAGGCGCATCACCAGCCAGATAATTCCCAACACGACCAGTGCCAGGATTCCGAGGGAGAGCAGGCCTCCGATGAGTCCACCGAAAGGCATCAACCCAAAACCCATCATTCCAGGGCCGCGCATGTACATACCATGCCCACCCCAGCCGTTATTGCCATAAGGTCGCATGCCGGGGAACGGTACAGGAACACGCTTGCCGTCCCCACTGCCGGGAACCTGTCCGCTGGGACGGACCAATCTTAAACTGACCGCATTCGCAAAATGAGACCGCAGCAGAAACACTCCCCCAACCACGGCTGCCACGACAACCAGTACTATCACAATGCCAATAATCCAAATCCAAACTTTTTTCATGACTTACTCTCCTTTTATCTCTTTACCGGTTTCTCAAAAAAGGAGGCTCGGTGGTTTCCCGTTTCCTCCTGATTATTGAGGCGTTGTTCCTTTGATAGTATAGCGCATCAAGATGAACATTCCATGAAGAAATTCTAAGTCTTTTCTGAGGTTTACAAACCAATGATGATATACTTTCTCCATGCAATCCATTAGGAATCTTCGGCGGGACATTCGACCCGCCTCACCTCGGCCACTTGATCCTGGCAGCGGAAGCACTTGTCCAGCTTGATCTCGACCGTTTGCTATGGGTATTGACACCTGCTCCACCCCACAAACAGGACCGCCTCATCACCCCACTCGACCATCGCCTGGCAATGGTCAGGCTTGCTCTGGCGAATTCTCCCGAATTTGAACTTTCAAAAGTTGACATGGATCGCCCGGGTCCTCACTACGCCCTCGACACGGTGAAAATCCTTGCGGACCAAAATCCCGGGGCAAACCTGGTCTACCTGATGGGCGGTGATTCGCTGCGCGACCTGCCGCTTTGGCACCGTCCGGCGGATTTCGTGGCTGCCTGCCACTTGATTGGCGTGATGCGACGACCGGGCGAGGCAATCGACTTGCCAGGTCTTGATAAGCAATTTCCGGGTCTCGCTGCCAGGGTTCGCTTCGTGGAGGCGCCGCTGATTGATATTTCCGCCCACGAGATCCGGGCGCGCATTGCTGGAGGACGACCGTTCCGGTATTTTCTACCGCCGGAGGTATATAGGTACATCTTGGAGCAAACCCTCTACCGTGGAACATAACCTTGATGGTTTTCAATTAGGTTGATGGGTGGGGCTTGAAAAAAGAAAACCCGGTCTCTTCGAAGAGGCCGGGTTCTTTCTCTCAAATATCCACGGTATAACTCAGGTTGATCCAGCGATCTTCCCCGATTTTTCCCCAGCCATTCTTCTGGGCCGTAACATCGAATACATCCCCAAGATTGACTTTTCCGGCCGGGCTGGCATCATCACCACCCGGCTGCTCGTAAACGTCCAGGAGGCTGCCGGTAACACGCACCCGCCGGATAAGCTGTTGTCGCGGCACCAAGACGGCCCGCACATAGCCTTCCGCCTGACTCCAGGCTTGATAGAACGTCAGCCATGAAACACCCTGGGCCTGTCCGGATGCATCCTGACGAAGCGGGTCGTGGATGAAGACCTGCTTCACATCCATACCAACCACAACCACAAAATACGCTCCGTCGAACGTCTCCCGCGTCAGCCCCGCTTGTTGCAGGACGGCCTGTTGGATGGGCGTGATTACCGGACGTCCGCTGAACAGGATAAGCGACAGGTCAGCCAGTTTCAGGTTGCTGCGCAACTCCACCGCAATGCCCTTCTCACTCAGCGCGTTCATGATTTCCGTAAATGAGATAGGATAGTCGGCGCTATCGCCGCTCGGTTGGTAAAAATCGCTGGGAGTGATGGCTTCATCCATATACGCGCGTACCATCATTACTCCCGCTGCCACGCCTAAATCGTTGGTGGATAGGTTGGCCTCGTCCCCCATTTGCGAGACATAGGGCACAGGGAGAATGGAAGCTTTCGCCCCTTGGGGAGGTGGTTCAGGGGGGGCGGACACGCCGATTACAAAATCCACCACCTGACGGATATGATCCAATGCAGCGCGTTCGGGTTCAGTCATCTGGCCTCCTTTATGTCTCTTTCTTTTTACTCTTGCCTTCCTTCGTCTTAAACTCCAGCCCGCTGCTATCGGCGTTAATATCTACAATGACAGACGCACCCGATGGGATGGCACCGCCCAGCAGTTCCATCGAAAGCGGACTCTCGACGAATTTTTGCAAAGCACGCCTGAGAGGCCGTGCACCGAAAGCCTCATCGTAGCCAGTCTTTGCCAGCCAATTGCGGCCTTTTTCGGTCAGGTCGACTTTCACGCCAAACTCAAGCAACCGGTCCTGGATCTCCTTCATCTGCAGGCTGACGATCTGCTCCATCTCGTGGAGCGAGAGCGGAGAGAACATGATGATCTCATCAATACGGTTGAGGAATTCCGGCCGGAAGGTACCCTTGAGCGCTTTCTCGATCTTGGAATGAGCCTCACGATCCTCATCAGTCTCGCTTGGCTGGAGGAAACCAAGGGTACCTCCCTTCCGTACATACTCGGTACCCAGGTTCGAGGTCATGATAAGTACCGTGTTCCGAAAATCTACCACGTTGCCCTGACCATCCGTCATCCGACCGTCGTCCAGGATCTGCAGCAGGGCATTCCAAACTTCAGGATGGGCTTTTTCAATCTCGTCGAACAGGAGCACTCGGTATGGACGGCGTCGAACGGCCTCGGTTAATTGGCCGCCTTCCTCATACCCAACATATCCGGGAGGCGCACCGAACAGTCTAGAGACGGTGTGCTGCTCACGATATTCGGACATGTCAATCCGCACCATGGCCTCTTCATCGTCGAACATGAACCAGGCCAGTGCCTTGGCAAGTTCGGTTTTGCCAACGCCGGAGGGACCAATAAAAATAAAGGAACCTATCGGCCGGGCGGGATCTTTCAGGCCCGAGCGGGCGCGCCGGATGGCATCTGATACGGCGTGGATGGCCTCATCTTGGCCAATAATGCGCTCGTGCAGGCGTTCTTCCATGTGCAGGAGTTTCTCGGATTCGCTCTCCATCATCTGGCTGAGCGGGATGCCGGTCCATTGGTGCACCACTTCGGCAATGTCATTTACATCCACCACTTCATCCAGGTGATGCTCGGATTCCCATTTATCGCGCTTGGAGGTGAAATCCTGTTCCAGGCGCAGGCGTTCAGCCTTTTTCTGCGCAGCCCGTTCGTAGTCCCTTTCGATACCGGCTTGCTCCTCCTCGGCACGCAGCTTATCGATTTCGTTCTTCTTTTCCTTCAATTCCGGGGGTAAAGAATACAGCGCCACACGCAATTTGGCAGCTGATTCATCCATCAGGTCGATGGCCTTGTCCGGCAGATGCCGGTCGGTGACGTAACGATCCGAGAAACGTGCCGCGGCCACTAAGGCTTCGTCGGAGAAACGGACCTTGTGATGGGCTTCATAGCGGTCCCGCAGCCCATGCAGCATCTTGATGGTGTCATCCACGCTCGGTTCTTCCACGTAGACCGGCGCAAAACGGCGTTCGAGCGCGGCGTCTTTCTCGATGTATTTGTGATATTCGTCCAGTGTGGTGGCACCAATGCACTGCAATTCGCCGCGCGCCAGGGCAGGCTTGAGCATGTTGGAGGCATCCATTGCACCCTGGGCCGCCCCGGCCCCCACCACGGTGTGCAGCTCGTCGATCAATAGGATGACTTCCCCGGAGGCACGCTGAACTTCCTCGATGGCCGACTTGAGCCTTTCCTCGAACTCACCCCGGAAGCGGCTGCCGGCGATCATGGCACCCAGATCAAGCGCAACTACTCGTTTGCCGGAAAGTATCTCGGGGACATCATTGGCGGCGATCTTCTGGGCCAATCCTTCCACGATGGCGGTCTTCCCCACACCCGCCTCGCCTATCAAGACCGGGTTGTTCTTGGTACGACGGGAGAGTATCTGAATGACGCGCATGATCTCGTTGTCGCGCCCGATGACCGGATCCAATTTGCCTTCCCGAGCCAGTTGGGTCAGATCGCGCGAATATTTCTCCAGAGTGCGATAGCGCGTCTCGGCCTGGGGATCAGTGACGCGCTGCCCACCGCGTAATTGCATGATCGCATCCAAAACCCGGTCACGCGTCAGGCCGGCGCTTTCAAGGATGCGAGCCGCAGAGGTATTACGTTCGCTCATGATGGCCAGGAAGATGTGCTCAGTCGAGATATATTCGTCCTTCAACCGGTTGGCTTCCTCGTTCGCCAGGTCGATAATGCGTTTGACGCGCGGGGTAATGAATATCTGTCCCGCCCCACCGCCAAAAATATTGGCCTTGGGGGTCATGCGCAAGGTTTGGTCAAGGCGTTCTGTGAGCGCCTGGGCATTGATGTTCAACATCTCCAGAATCTGGGGGATCACCCCGCCAGGCTGTTCGATCAATGCCAGCAGGATGTGTTCTGTATCGATCTGGTTATGGCCATAGCGTTGGATGATCTCCGCGGCGCGCTGGGCAGCCTCTTGTGCTCTTTCGGTAAAGCGATCAAAACGCATCATAAGTGAAATCCTCTTGAAAGATTGTCTAAGGGTGATTATAACAAAATCAGCGCTGGCCGATTGCAAGTATCCCATTAGAGATACGTTAAAGTCTCCCCCTCATTGTACCGAAAACCAGTCAGAACGCAAGCCACATGGTGCCGTGAAAATAGATAAACCAAAATCGTCGAACAATACTCTATAGATAGCCCCTTCAATTCAGAAATTTCTGCAAGGAGCGTTATATCCGCTATAATAGACTGGATGGCCGCAATAACCAGCCCTGTTTTGGCTCAGACGCCACAACTGCGTCCGCTGAATATTTTGCGCGACCTGCCAGGCGTGGCTGACCTGGTCGAGAAATGTTTTGCCGACACGATCGACCCTGAAGGCCGTCGTTACCTCCAACAGATGCGGCGCGCTGGGCAGGATAATGCCTTCATGCGTTGGGCTTCCAACGCCGTGGAGAGTGTGTCCATGCCGCTTTCCGGCTACGTCTGGGAGGAAAATGGCGAGATCATCGGCAACGTCAGCCTGATCCCCTACCGGCGTAAGAAGAAAAAAATCTACTTGATCGCCAATGTCGCCGTCCGTCCGGATTGCCGGCGCAGGGGCATCGGGCGCACCCTCACAGCCAGGGCCATGCGCCATGCCGGCGAGCGCCGTGCCTTTGCCACATGGCTGCATGTCCGTGCAGACAACCCGGGTGCAATCGCCCTTTACGTCAGCCTGGGTTTCCAGGAACTCGCCCGACGCACAATGTGGCAGGCCAAACCTGACCGGAACGCATCCATGGATGGGTTGGGAATTACAATAGCCAGACGTTCCACGCACGATTGGCTCCAGCAGGAGGCCTGGCTTAACCGCCTCAACCCGGACCTGATATCGTGGTACCAAGATATGCCTTGGCGGTCGCTACGCCCCGGTCTCGGACCGTTCATCTATCGTTTACTGATGGACTACGAAGTGCGTCATTGGGTAGCCCGTAACGAAAGTGCACCTACTGCCTACCTGAGCTGGCAGGCCATGACTGACCAAAACGACCGGTTATGGGCTGCCGTCCCAGCGGAGGGCAGCGAGCAAGCCCTGACAGCGCTGCTGCTCCACGCTCGCCGCAACCTCCCCTGGCGGCAGAATCTCACGCTAGACTATCCTGCCGGGGAATACACCTCATCCTTTGAAGCAGCCGGCTTTCATGCGCAGCGTACCCTGCTGTGGATGAAACTCCAGGCTGAGAATCCCGTAGATCCTTCCTAGGAGGCTACCATGAAATTCATCTTACGTTGGGCAATCAACACGGTGGCGCTGTACGTCGCCATCATCCTGTTACCGAAGTACATTCTTTACCAGGGGAACTGGGTTGACATCATTTGGTTGGCCCTGATCTTCGGCCTGGTGAATGCCATCCTGCGCCCACCTTTCAAGGCTCTTTCCTGCCTGCTGATCATCCTGACATTGGGTCTCTTTACCCTGGTCATCAATACCCTGCTTTTCGCCCTGACCGGATGGATTGGAAGCCAGTGGCACATTGGTTTCACCCTGGCCCAACCGTGGTTCTGGAGCGCTTTCTTAGGTTCATTGGTGACCACAATCATCAGTGGTGTGCTGAACGGTCTCATGCGGGATGAATTGAGGGGGAAGCACAAGTCACATCATTAAAACCAACTGGCAGGTTGCACCGCCCGGGAAATTTCACCTACAGGGACGCGCCTTAACGTGTCCCTGATTTGTTAATCCCTTGCGAATCACCAAGATGAGGTGGGATATAGGGCTGTTGGTTGGGGAAGTCGGCTCAATACCTCCAGACTATCTCGGGTTATAGATATTCCCTAAGATAGGAATCTTTTCACAAAACGAACAGGAACATCAAGTCGTTCACATTCGTCCCGGTCGGCCCAGGCTTGAGTAGATCGTCCAAGGCAGCGAAAAAGGTATAGGAATCATTCCGGTCGAGGTAATCGCCCGGATTCAGGCCATGTCCGGCGGCACGGCGGAATGATTCACCGGTGACGACCGCCCCGGCAGCATCGGTGGGTCCATCCTCTCCATCCGTTGCAAGTGTCACCAATATCACGCCGGGAAAATCTGCCAGTTCCGTCACAGCGGCCAGGGCCAGTTCCATATTGCGACCGCCCTTTCCTTTGCCCCGTAAAGTAACCGTTGTCTCACCACCCACAACAATACAGGCCGGTATTGGGACCGGGTCACCAGTCTTTTTTGCCTGCCGCAGAATGGTCGCCAGTTCAAAGGCAGCCTGGCGCGCCTCGCCTTGCTGGTTGATGCGCAGAAGATATGGGTGGAATCCTTCCATCCCAGCCTGTGCCAGCGCGGACTGAGCCGCCATGAGGTTGCTCCCTACGATCAGGTTCTGGACTTTTTCGAAGATTGGATCGCCTGGCTTGGCCGTTTCCGGGGCCTGCTCCAGGGCGGTTAGGATGGAAGCAGGGATTTTCCCCGATAATTCATATTTTTCGACCAAAGCAAGTGCATCGCTCTTATAAGTTGGATCGGGGGCGGTCGGGCCTGAGGCGATCGCTTCGAGAGGATTACCAACCACATCTGACAGGATCAGGCTGACAATGGTCGCTCCGTTCGAGGCCCTTACCAGACCGCCACCTTTGAGTCGCTCCAGGCGACGGCGCAGGCTGTTTAGCTCGTCCACACGTGCCCCACTCGCCAGCAATAGGGATGTGAGCGCCTGCAAATCCTTCAGTGGGAGACGCTCCACCGGTGTGACCATCAGGGCTGAACCGCCGCCCGAAATGAGGCAAAAGAGCAGGTCGTCCGGACCCAGGGAAGAAACGAATTCCATCGTTTTTTGTCCGGCTTCCAGACTGCGATTGCCCGGAATGGGGTGTTCCCCTTCCAAAACAGAAAATGGAAATTCGGGAATGGCGTAGGCATGTTTTATGACGACTAATCCAGCCTGCAGGCGCGCTCCAAGGATCCCTGCCAGCCTTGCGCTCATCGCAAGCGAAGCTTTGCCAATTCCCAAGAGAGCCACACGCCGGAATGATCCCAAGTTGTACGTCCGGTCATAGACGGTGAGAGCATCCCCTTCCCGGCGGACAAAATGATCCACTGCCGCAGCAGGATCCACGGCACGAATGGAGGCAGCCAGAATGCGGGTGATGGCTTCACCCTCCGAAGCAGAGCGCAGGCTGGATGTCTGGAAAGACTCGGCAGAAAGCATACTCGTATGATAGCATTAAAGCATGTCCAAACCCAGAGTATTCGTCACCCGAATCATACTGGAAAGTGGCCTGGAACTGGTGCGAGAATTTTGCGAAGCGGAGATCTGGCCGGATGAACTCCCGCCTACCCGCCAGGAAATCCTGCGAGGCGTGCGCGGCGTGGATGGCCTGCTTTGCCTTCTGACTGACCGGATCGATACCGAGATCATGGAGACAGCCGGGCCGCGATTGAAAGTCATCAGCAACCATGCCGTTGGTGTGGACAATGTGGATGTGGCGGCGGCTACCGCACGCGGCATCCCGGTGGGCAACACACCCGGTATCCTAACCGAGGCTACCGCCGATATGACTTTCGCTCTGCTGCTAGCGGCTGCCCGGCGGGTGGTGGAAGGAGACCGACTGGTGAAAACGGGCGGATGGAAAACCTGGGGACCAGGCTTTATGCTCGGCGCTGACCTGGTCGGTAGGACTCTTGGGATTGTAGGATTCGGCCGCATCGGACGCGCCGTGGCCCGGCGGGCCAGCGGGTTCGGAATGCGTATACTCTTTACCGACCCGTCGCAAGCCATGCCCGAACCCGGTGTAAGTGCGAAGCAGGTTGATCTCGATAAGCTTCTTCAAGAGTCGGATTTCGTCAGCCTGCACACCCCGCTTACGGATCAAACTCGAGGCCTGATTAACACCGACACGCTCGGTCGGATGAAACCAATTGCGGTTCTGGTCAATACTTCGCGCGGTCCGGTCGTGGATCAGGAGGCTTTATTTGATGCCCTGTCTGCAAAACGCATTTTCGCAGCCGCCCTTGACGTGACAGTCCCTGAGCCGCTCCCGGTAAATCACCCCCTCCTGAGCCTGGATAACTGCATCATCGTACCGCACATCGCCAGCGCCAGTTGGCAGTCACGCCAGCGCATGTCACGCATGGCGGCGGAAAATCTCATCGCCGGGTTGAAAGGGGAAAAGTTGCCAAACTGCGTCAACCTGGAAGTATATGAAAAACGCTGATACGCTGATAAAAAAATCCCACCTCTAGGACACAAAACCACAGATAATACTTGTAAAGAACTCTTGAATCTTTGTGCCTTGGTGGTCAACTCCCCCAGTTATAAATCACAGAGAAACAGGTTTCCTAATCTTCGCCGACTCCAGCAGCGCCAGGATCGCGGCTGTGTCGGCCCGGCTATCCGCCAGGCGGACAACCGGCGGCTTGGCGAGCAGGATCGCATCCGCCAGATCCTCCACTTCACCTGCATAAGGGTCCGGGCCTTTCACAAGAACCGTCGAAGTCTTACCTGCCTTGGTCAGGTAGAGGGTTCGTCTCGAACCGGTGTTGAACGGCTGGGGAATGCTTAACGTGCCTTCGTCACCAACAATTTCCACAAAGACATGGGAGGGGATTTTAAAACTGCAATCCAATTGGACGTAGACATCGCCCGGGAAGCGTAGTTGGGCTGCGAAGGTCTCGTCGATGCCGGTCGGACTGGTGACCTGCCAGCCAAAAACCTCCAGCGGCTCCGCACCGAGTACGTAGCGCGTAAAGCTTATCGGGTAACAGCCGATATCCCACAGGCTGCCGCCACCCATCTCCGGGTTCCAGCGGATGTCATCCTGATTGGTCATGACAAAGGTGAACGAACCGCGCACCATTTTTACTTTGCCCAGTTTGCCACTTTCGATGATCTCCCGGACCTTCTTTGTTTGCGGGTGGGAACGGTAGGCAAAAGCCTCGACGACAATTCTGTCATGACTAGCGGCTGCGGTTGCGATGGCGTCCACTTCTTCGAGGGTGAGGGCCAATGGCTTCTCGCATAGAACATGTTTGCCGGCTTGGACGGCCTTAATGGTCCATTCGGCGTGCAGGTGGTTCGGCAGCGGGTTGTAAACAACCTCAATTTCCGGATCGGCCAGCAGGGCCTCGTAGGAACCATGCGCGCGCTTGATCTTCTCCTTATGGGCATAGGCATCGGCCTTGTCCTGGGAACGGCTGGCGACCGCCAGAAGTCGGTTCCGTTTGGAGGAGCGGAGTGGCGGGATCAGGGCATTGTTGATGCGGGCAGTACTGATCAATCCCCAGCGGAGCGTTTGCGGCATAGCTTACCTCACTTATATAGAGAAGATTTTAACAGCTCTTTTTTACCATATCACACCCGAAGCGAAAAGAGTAGTGATAGAAAGCAGGAAAACTGGCATTTTCGGGTCCCGCGCGACCAGTAGGCCAAAACAATGGAAAACAATTCGTTGGGAAGGTGATCGGGTAATCTGGGATAAAGGAGAAGGAAGAAAAAAAGAGCATTTAATCGCAGGTTTTAGGCATTTTTATGGATTTCGAGAAGGGGAACCCGCCTGATGCTCCGGTAGGGCAGCGAGGCGAGGGTTTTGGAAGGCATTTTGACTGGATTGTTCCTCAGGAAATGGGGCAAAAAAAAGGCGAAATTATATTGTTTTCAGGCAAAATATTTAAAAATCGAATATAAGGAATAGTGTGGTAGGCATGCTGTCTGATAGATGCAGCTGACCTGCACGAGGACTTTTAGACTGCCTGTCTATAACAACCGGAGGCTGGGCCGGGATAGTATAATGCGCCCATGACTGTCATGATCAAACCTAGACCGCTGTTCAGACGCCTGCTGGGTTTGTTTGGCTGGACGCGTTCCAGCAGTGTTCTGTTGGGAGGATTCTTCCTCATTAGTGGGCTGATCGTCTACGTGTGGTGGCCGCTTGCGCAGGAAGCACTCGCTTATGTCAATTGGAAAGGGCAGTGGTGGCTTTACATGGATTGGTTGCTGCTGGTCATCTTCCTGTTCATGTCCCTGACCATCATTGCTCGTGCGGAACTTCGCCGGGACACATTGATCGTTTTTGTTGGAATCCTTGGCGGATTGGCAATCGAATCATGGGGTACACAGACGAACCTGTGGCACTATTACACCGCCGAGCGTCCTCCACTGTGGATCATCCCGGCCTGGCCGATCGCGAGTCTTTCGATTGACCGGATAACACAGTTACTGGATTGGGGGATAAAGAAACTATCCACGAAGAACGCGAAGTTTCACCAAAGAAATAACTTTGTGAGTTCTGCTTTTCGAGTTCTTTATTGGGCAATCTTCATCGGTTTTTATGGGCTTATGCTGTACTTCGTGGCCCCCACCTTTGGGAAATCCTACACCATCATGGCCTTGCTGCTGGTGGCCCTACTCATCCTGACATCGAAAGATCACCGCTATGATGTGCTGACCTTCCTGGCCGGGGCAGGACTGGGGTATTACCTGGAGTTGTGGGGCACCACGCGCCAATGCTGGACGTATTACACCTTCCAGACACCGCCATTTTTTGCTATCCTGGCCCACGGCATGGCCGCGGTGGCTTTCTGGCGGGCGGGACTGATGGTCAAACTGGTATGGGGGAAAATAACCAGGCCGGCATTGAAAAGAGTAAGAAGTGCGCCCAATCCGGAAATGGAACAATAACTGCATCAGGAACGGTTAGCTAAAACAAGCCATCGGCAACCGATCTTGACATTCTCTTCGAGATCACTGGAACATGGTTGTGGGTATTGTTATTGATCCCCTCGCCGCAACCATCAGTAAAGAAAGTCAGACCCCCGAAATCACTTCCGGGGGTCTTCAGTTCTATGGGTTCTGCATCGAAAAGTGGACCAGTGTCCCGCTGCCTGCATCCGTGACCCACAATCCGCCGGAACCATCCGAAACAATACCACTGGGCAGTTGGAATGCCCCGGCCGCGCAACCGTCCCAGACATGGATTGGCTTTCCGCTGGAGGAGAACGCGATCACGCGGCACAGTTCCGGATCTGTGACAGAAACGGTCCCGCCTGCATCCACAGTAATAAAGGGCTTGTTATCCAACCCATTTCCATACCAGCCATCCACAGGCCACTCAGCAGTGGCAGTGTAGACAAGCCTGGTTTCATCCGGAGAAAAGACCTGCACACGCTGGTTCCAGGTATCGGTCACGTAAACGTTCCCTGACAAATCCAATGCTATATCCACCGGTTCATCAAGTTGGCCGAGCTGCATTCCCGGCAACCCAAACTCACTCAGATAATTTCCGTTGGCATCGTAAATGACAATACGCTTATTGCCCGTATCCGCCACAAAGAGACGCCCAGAGCCATCCACAGCCAACCCACGCGGACCATAAAACTGGTCCTTTCCCAATGCCGGTCCCGTGCCCCACATCAACAAGAATTTCCCATCGGAAGTGAACTTTTGGATGCGGTAGTTCCAGGTATCAGCCACATACACGCTCCCATCCGGCGCCACAGCCACCCCCCACGGCTCTTTAAAGGTCCCGCCGGGAGCAGCCCCATTTGCCACATCTGCGCCCGTGCCCCAGACCTGCAGGACCTTTCCATCCGAGCTGAGATGCTGGATGCGGTTATTAAGTGAATCGGCCACATACAGGCTCCCATCCGGCGCCACGGCAATTTCACGCGGCGCCTGGAACTGGCCGGAGAGCGTTCCGGCTGAGCCCAGCACATTCTCCGGGGTAACCGGTGTTGTGATGCCGGCATAAGGGTCGGTTGGTTGGGCTATTGGCTGCGGAGAGGCACCATATGGCCACAGTTTGGAGGCGATATCCTTGCGGACCAAGAACCACATATGTTCGGAGGTGCCCCAATTGGTCAGGGTATAGGCGTCACTATTCCTCAAGGCGGCCCAAGCCGTATAATCCCGGTTGAACCAGATCTGCCAGACGGCGTTGCGGACGGCTGGGTCGGTGAAGAAAGGCTGGATGTGCGGCCAGGCATATTTCAAGTATTCGAACACGTTCATGGGTGGTATTTTCGTGCTGGTGGCACCCAAGGGAGCCAGAGCTGCGTTGCGTTCCGAGTTCGATGGAATTCCACTTAAGGCTCCAGTAGTCCATGGTCGGCCACCATAACCGTGGGTATTCTGATTCGAAGTAATTATTCTGCACGATCGGTTGAAGTTTGGCATAATTATTACCTGGCGGACAATCTCCAACCCCGATTACCAACGCGTTCCGAAGATCCCGGGTTGGGTTCACGTCAAAATCGATCTTGGCGTTGTAACGGCGCATATACCACCAATAAGGGTAGCGGACACAGTTATCATACGCAACCACCATATCGGTACCGCCGGCAGTACGCAGGGAAAGTTCTTCGATATCATTGAACAGCGCCTTGGGATAAGGCGCACCATGCGCATACACCAAGTATTCAAATGGATAATCATAATTGATGTAGGCTGCCTTGAAAGCGGTCCGGGCGGTCAGTAATGCCAGGAGACTGAAAAAAACCAGAGCCGCAACCCGCCCATAATTACGGGCACCCCAAGCAGCCAACCGACCCCACGGTACTGTCTCGATCATCCACCCAAAGGCCCAAGCTGACGCCAGGATCATCGGCAGGGCAATGTGGATGGTCAACCAGGGCATCTTCTCACCGGCGTAAGTAAACAAGGCCAGGCTGCTCACCGACCAGTAGACCAGCAGGGCCGCCACCGGCACCGGCCGTTGGGTCTCATTTCCTTCCGTGGTCACTTCGGGTGCAGCGCGCGAAAACGGCTGACCGGACTGCGATTGCCAAAGCTTCTTGGTCGAGGCGATTAGCGCGGCTGCCATGGTTCCCAAAGCAGGCAGAAATTCATAAACGGGGATGAGGAGAAATGCATAATAGTAGAGCGGCTGACCGCCGCGTGCCACGTCCTGCTGGACAGTCCAATAGCTGAGCAATCCGACCAGCCCACCCACCAGGCCTTGCGGCGCGGTGAAGAACGTGCTGTAGAGCAAGACAAAGGGGATAAAGAAGAGCGCTGCATGCAGCAGCCATTTCCTGCCAAACCACCATAGCCCCACCGCAACAGCAATGGCTGCCAGGACCGTCGCCGCGACGGCAACACGCACCACCCCGGGAGCGGTGTAATCCAGCGGCGTCTTTCCCAATAAAGCAATCGGGATTGCCCCGACCAAAGGCAGGATCAACGTGCCGAGCAGCATCAACAGGTCAAGGACGCGCTCGGTCCTCAGGTTGGCCCAGCCAAAACTCCGCACCAGTTCCACTCCCGACCAGACCAGCGCTCCGACCCCTGCAGCCGCCAGACCCGCCAGGGCTAATTTGCTCACCAGGCTGGCGAGCGGCTTTAGCGCAAGGAACACTACGCCAGCTCCGGCAAATAAAGCCACCGCCAGGATAAGACCCAGCAGGAAGGATTTACGCCGGTTGGCCTGCGGCCATTCTCTCCGGGCCATCCGGTCTACAAAATACGCCGCCAGGAAGATGAACATCTCCCCGGCGAACATATAGGCTGTGGCCTTGTCGGTAAAATGTAATGCGTTGACTGCAGTGAACAGGAACAAGGTCCAGGACTTCCCATGCTCAAGGTAGCGCAGGGTGGAATAAAGCGTCAGCAGGCCCCACACGACGATATAGGATTCATTTCGGGCGTAGCGCCCGTAGAACAGCATGATTGGCGAGATCAGGAATAAAAGACCCGCCAGGATGGCACCCGTCCGGCCAAGGTAACGCCGGAAGGCCAGCATGGCCAGCGCAATCGTAGCCACGCTGAAGAGAGCCGCCGGAATTCGCGTGGTGAAATCGTTATCGCCGAAGAGCGCATACGAGAGGGCCATCATGTGGAATTGGAGTGGTCCGTGGCTCATCGGGTCGTATTGATAACCGTTCCCCGAATACAGACTGAAGGTCGGCACAACGTGGTTGATCTCATCGTGACTCATGGCGCGCGCCCCAAGGTTGTAGAAACGCGAGACGAACGCCGCCAGGAGCAGGAGGATCACCAGCAGGGTTTCCAGTGTGGCTGGGAACCAACGCTTGAGAGGTGCATCAAGGATGGATTGTTTTTCAGTTGTGGGCATCATTCCGGCTATTGTACCAAAGATGGGTGATTTGTTATTGGGTGTCTGCTTTCCACCTGGCATATACCGCCTGCGAAAGCAGGCGACCGGCACTCTTTTCCTGCGTCGCCAATTCGCCGCATTCCAGGCTTCCCCCAAATCCTTCCAACGTTTCCGCCAGTGCGCTATAAGCATTGATGGCCGGCAATTTGACGGCGTAGACCGTCAGCACCATGAACAGCGGCCTTTCCCTCAATACACTCCGGCAAGCCTTCAATATGTCCGGCAAGGACTTGTAGACCTCCCAGACTTCGCCCTTCGGTCCACGCCCAAACTTGGGGGGGTCAAGCAGGATTCCATCATATTTCGCACCCCTGCGACCCTCACGCTCGACGAACTTCAGCGCATCATCTACGATCCAGCGGATGGGTTTTTCGCTCAACCCGGAAAGGACCTGGTTCTCGCGCGCCCAGGCCACGGATTTCTTCGAAGCGTCCACATGCGTGACCCGCGCCCCGGCTGCCGCGGCTGCCAGCGTGGCCAGTCCGGTATATCCGAAAAGATTGAGTACATTAATCTGCCCGTTTTGACCTTTCGTTATTTGCCCAATCTTTTCCGCCATCCAATCCCAGTGTGCGGCGCATTCGGGGAAAACACCCAGGTGCCGTCCCGACGTGGTCATCACGGAGAACTTTAACTCCCTCACCCCTTCCCCTTTACCTTCGGAGCCTATGCCTGCAGGGGTGGAGGAGCCAGACCTGCGGGGAATACCCGCTGCAAGGGGGTAACTCATTTCCCATTTCTCATTCAATAGTTTCTTGAATACCCAATGACCGCCACTCTCTTCCCCAGTGGCTGCAAAAAAAGCATGGGCATCTTGCCATTTTTGGGCCGGTAACGCCTGCCGCCATAACGCCTGTACTTCCGGGCGAGCGAAGGTGTAAGGGCCGAAGCGTTCCAGCTTCTGACCATCGCCGCTGTCAAGTAATTCGTAGTCAATCCAATTGGGGGAAAACAAAAGGTCAATTTTGGGAGTCATGCCGGATGTCCATGAAGGATTATTACCCCTAATTTTGACGAATTCAAGCTGAAAAGCATGTTCCGAAAAATTGGTCAAAAGTACTACTTGCATAGCCCTGCGGAATCATGCTAAAATAAGCGTGTTCGTGGGACGAAGTGGGACGAAGTGGGATGCCGGGAAATTCCGGCATCCAGGTTAAATGGAATAAAAGAACAAATGTTTCTGAATCAGTACCATCACTCTTTCGATGATAAAGGCCGACTGACAATCCCGGCGAAATTTCGGGAGCTGCCAGCGGAAGGCGTTTATGTTGTTCAAGGCCTGGATCACAACCTGATGGTACTGCCTCCGGCGGTTTTCCAGATCATTTACGACCGCCTGATGGCAATGAGCCTGACCAATCCAGACGCCCGTCTGCTGCGCGAAATCATCCTGGGTAACGCCATGCAGGTGACTCCTGATGGGTCCGGCCGTATCCTTCTTTCACAAAACCTGCGCGATTATGCCGGTTTGAAGGCCGAGGTTGTTTTCGTCGGGCAGGGTGATCACTTCGAGATCTGGGCGGCCGACCTTTGGCAGAAGCAGCAAGACAAGATCAATGATGCCGCCACGAATGCACAACGCTTTACCGCACTCGACCTTTCACTCCGTTGAGATGTCAGTGCCGCACCAACCCGTACTTTACCAAGAGATTATACACGCTTTACGCCCAAAAAGCACAGGGCGCTATGTGGATGGGACGCTTGGCGCAGGTGGTCACGCTGCCGGTCTGCTGGCTGCGAGCGAGCCGGGAGGCCTGCTGCTCGGACTGGATGTGGACCCACAGGCACTAGAACTGGCCCGCCGGAACCTCGCTCCCTTCGGGGAGCGCGCCTGCTTAAAGAGAGCCTCCTACACCAGCCTGCCCGACCAGTTGGCATCGCTCGGCTGGGATTGTGTCGATGGCATCCTGCTCGACCTGGGAGCCTCCTCGATGCAGTTCGATACGGCGGAACGGGGCTTCTCCTTCCTGGCCGACGGCCCGCTGGACATGCGCTTCGACCCATCCAACCCGTTGACCGCCGCCGAAATTGTCAACACCTGGCCGGAAGACGAACTGGCGGATGTGCTTGCCCGATATGGTGAGGAACACGCTTCCCACCGCATCGCCCGGGCCATCCTGCAGGCCCGACCCATAAATGGGACCCTCAGGCTGGCAGTCGTTATCGAGAAGTCCCTCGGCCGGCATGGCGCCCACCACCCTGCCACGCAGACTTTCCAAGCCTTGCGAATTGCAGTCAATCGTGAGTTGGAGGCACTGGAAAAAACGCTCCCCATGGCTATGCAGGCTCTCGGCACGGGTGGGAGGTTGGCGGTCATCAGCTTTCACTCGCTGGAAGACCGCCGGGTTAAGGAATTCTTCCGCCTGGAAAGCCGGGACTGCATATGCCCGCCTCGCCAGCCGATTTGCACTTGTGGACATAAAGCGAGTCTCAAGGAAATTACTCGAAAGCCTATCAGGCCGACTGAGGAAGAAATTGACCGGAATTCCCGCGCTCGCAGCGCCAAGCTGCGGATCGCTGAGAAGTTGGAAAAATTGTAAGCCAATGGGTGTTGGCTCATTCGTACCTGCTAAACTAGGGCAGGCTGAACGGAGGTGCAGTATCACCTCATAAACGGACACAGGCAGCTAATGGACATATCAATGGAAAACGTATCGCAGATCGTCCAAAAAGTTCGTCAGGCTCACTGGCGGGTGCAACGTCAGTGGATTGGCCTATTTCTGCTTGGTCTGGTGGCGGTGTCCATGGTGGCCGGAATATACCTGAATATTACCGTCCGCGCCACCCTGGCAGGGCACGAAGTCCAGTTGCTCCAATCCCAGTTCATCGATGATCAGCGGACAAATTCCGACCTGGAGACACTTCTGGCCGGGTTGACCTCGGTTGAGTCGATGCAAAAACGGGCTGAAGCCTTGGGCTTTCAACCTGCTGATCCGGAAGATATCACCTACGTTGTCGTCCCCGGTTATACACCGAAGACAGCAGTGGACATGTCCCAACCGGGGTCAGACAGTCTGAGCCAATCTCAACAGCCCTTGCTCTTGCCCGACTATACCGAATCGCTTTTCGATTGGATCACCCGTACGCTCGCCTCTTCCGTCCCGGCGGGAGGTCAACCATGAAGATGATGAATTCATGGCGTTACCTGACCGTCGCCATCATCATGGCATTCGTAGGTGCCGCTGTCCCCATGCAAATCGTCCGTATCCAGAACAGCCCTGAAGTCGCCGGGGTAATCGGCCAGGGCGCGTATGTCTGGAAAACCTTCTATCCAGCCCGCGGGGAGATTTATGACCGGCATGGCAATCTGCTGGCTGGGAACAAGACGGTCTATGAAGTGGGTGTGGATTTGACCGCCTTTCCCGCTTCAAAGACCCAGGCATTGGGTATGGAACAGAACATTGCTCTGGCTGCGCAGGCGGCGCTGGGTATGGATCCTGCCAAATCCCTTGAAAAGATGACGGATGTATCCCCTGACACCAAGTACATCATCCTCGAAGACTTCGTCGATCCTGATAAAGCCAAACAACTCATGCAACTCCAGGATAATGCCCACGCCAATCCGAATGGCCTCAACCTGGATGCTTTGAATTTCAAGGCGCACCTGATGCGCAGCTACCCGGAAAATGATCTTGCCTCCACCATTCTCGGCTACGTGACGGAAGATAATCATGGCTATATGGGTGTGGAGGAAAAATATGACAATATCCTGGCCGGTGTGCCAGTGACGGTACTCGTCCCTGCTGACCCGCGCCGCGCCGTGGAATATCCCCACGTCCCGCCGGGTCAAACACTCATCCTGACCATTGACCGCGAGATCCAAGCCTCTGTGGAGAATATCCTTGATAACGCTTTGGCAAGCACACGCGCTGTATCAGGAACCATCATCGTCATGGACCCCAAGACCGGTGAAATCCTGGCCATGTCATCCACTCCGCGCATGAACCTGAACGACTATACCAAAGTGGCTCAGATCTTCCCCGGTGAAACGCCCTTCGATCGGGCCATCAGCGAGGCCTACGAACCCGGTTCGGTAGCCAAGATTTTAACCATGTCTTCCGCCTTGGATAATGGCACTGTCACTCCCGGGACGATTTTTCTCGATACCGGCGTCTTCGTTGTCGGCGGCATTCCCATCTACGACTGGGACCTCGGGGCCTGGGGGTATCAGGATATGACCGGCTGCCTGGCGCACTCGTTGAACGTCTGTCTGTCCTGGGTCTCCACGCAAATGGGAAGTGCTAGTTTTTATTCTTATATGCAGCGCTTCGGCCTCGGTCACCTGACCGGCATCGATTTGGCTGGCGAGGTGCCCGGCCGTTTGAAACTCCCCGGCGACAGCGATTGGTACCCGGTGGATCTGGGCACGAATGCCTTCGGACAGGGTGTCGCCATTACCCCCATCCAGATGGTCATGGCAGCCTCTGCTTTGGCCAACAATGGGCAAATGGTCTACCCGCACGTTCTTTATGCCCAGGTGCGGGATGGTCACCAAAGCAACATGTCACCACAAGTGGTTGGCACTCCCATCAAAGCCGAGACGGCCCACACAATCACCAGCATGCTGGCCAATGCGCTTGTGAGCGAATCATCCGGAGGGCTGGTTCCGGGCTACGCAATCGCCGGGAAAACCGGTACGGCTCAGATCCCCACCCAATCTGGCTATGACACCAAGGATATCAACGCCTCCTTCATTGGTTGGGGTCCGGTGGATGATCCCCGCTTCCTGGTCTACGTGTGGCTTGAAAAACCGCAAAGCAATAGGGCAGCTTCTGTTGTAGCTGCCCCGATCTTCAAACAGGTTATTGAGAATCTGGTCGTATTAATGGACATCCCGCCCGACTCTGTCAGGCTGCCTGCGCAAATGCAGCCCAGCCCTAGCCAGGACGGGATGGGGCAGGCACAGGTGCAAAACACCGGTCAATGAGGTTGCATGTTGACTTTGGCTGATTTAATTGAGGCCCTGACGAACATCCGTCCCGCCCAGGCGAATACCGTGATCACCGAGGCGGCGGTGGATTCGCGTCAGGTCATCCCCGGCGGACTGTTCGTGGCACTTCCCGGCGAACGCGTGGACGGACACGACTTCGTCGAGGATGCATTCCGGCGCGGGGCCTCATTTGCTTTAATCCAGCATGAGGTCAGTGGCACTCACCAGACCCTTCAACTTGAGCCGGACAAACTCCCCAGCTTACGCCCCGGGGCGGAATTCTCCTTCTCACCCGACAAGGATGCGCCTCTCTGCCTGCTGGTTGGAAATACACTTTCAGCATTGCAGCAGATTGCACGCTTCTGGAGGCGGAAATTGGACCTGAGCGTGGTGGGTATTACCGGGAGTGTGGGCAAGTCCACCACCAAAGAAGTGGTTTTCGAAGTCCTCAGCCAGCGCTATCGCACTTTGAAAAGCCTGGGCAACATGAACAACGAAATCGGCCTGCCGCTGACGATCCTGCGGCTCGGTGCAGGCTACCAACGCGCCGTCCTTGAAATGGGTTTTTACGTTCCAGGTGAGATTGCCCTGTTATGCGAGATCGCCCAGCCGCGCATCGGCGTGGTGACCAACATCGGCACGGTCCACGCCGAACGAGCCGGGTCCCAGGAAGCCATCTTCCGCGGCAAATCCGAATTGGTCCAGGCTTTGCCCGGCGATGGTGTTGCCATCCTCAACCTGGATGACCCGTGGGTATCCAAAATGGCCGAATTGACACAGGCTCGCATCTTCTTTTACGGTCTCGATCCGGAAGCTGACCTGTGGGCTGACAACGTGGAAGGCCTAGGGCTGGAAGGCATCCGTTTCCGTTTGCATTACCGGCATGAAATCCTCCACGTACACATCCCGATGATTGGGCAACATTCCGTCCATACGGCTCTACGCGCCGCTGCGGTCGGTCTTGCCGATAACTTGAATTGGCAGGAAATCATCGACGGTCTGCGCCAGGGACACACACAACTGCGCCTGACGGCCGTCCGTAGCGGAAGCGGCGCGTTACTTCTCGACGACACTTATAACGCCTCGCCTGAATCCACCCTGGCAGCGCTCAACCTGCTGTCCGAATTGGACGGCTACAAGGTGGCGGTGTTGGGCGATATGCTTGAACTCGGACCTTATGAAAAGCAGGGTCATGAAATCGTGGGTGTGCGGGTGGCTCAGGTAGCTGACACGCTGGTCACTATTGGCACACTTGGACACACGATTGCAAACGCAGCCCGCTGGGCAGGCATGAAATCTGGCAGGATCATCGAATTGGAAAACACGGATGAAGCCATCTCCCATCTTCAGAAATCCCTGACTGAAAAAGACGTAGTGTTAGTAAAGGGATCCCACGGCATCCACATGGATCGCATCGTTACCGCCCTGGAGGTCCCATCATGAACGACACTGCCCTTGCCCTCAGCCTGGCTGCATTGGTGTTCATGATGACAGTCATCTGGGGTGGGCCATTGCTGCGCATCCTGCGTCATTTCAGGATCGGCAAACAGATCCGAGTGGATGAGCCCGGCAGGCACTTTGTCAAAATGGGCACGCCCACCATGGGTGGCGTGATGATCATCATCCCGGTAGTTCTGATCACCGTTCTGTTGAATGCTGCCAGTCTGATCGGCATGCGAATCCTGGGCCAGTCGGTACTTGTCCCTCTCATTGCCATGCTGGGTTTCGGCATGCTGGGTGCAATTGACGACTGGGAAGGCGTCCGCGGCAGGCGTTCAGGTGAAGGGTTGCGCATCCGCACCAAATTTATCGCCCAGGCGGCGCTTAGTATTGGGATTGCGCTGGTGCTAAGATACCTGCTTAAAGTCCCTGAAATGTATCTGCCGGGAATTAATTTCGAGATCAAACTGGGATGGTCGTACATTCCGGTGGCAGCCTTCATCATAATTGGATCATCCAATGCATTAAATTTTACCGATGGGCTGGATGGACTGGCTGGGCTGATCTCGGCCACCATCTTCGCGGCATATGGTGGGATCGCCTTGATGCAGGGGCAGGTCTTTCTCGGAAGGTTTTGTTTCACGCTGGTAGGGGCGGTGTTCGGCTTCTTATGGTTCAACTTCCATCCTGCCCAATTGTTCATGGGCGATACCGGTTCCCTTTCGCTGGGTGCAACGTTTGGTGTCATCGCACTGATGACCGGTCAGTGGGCTCTGCTGCCAGTCATTGCAGTCATCCCGGTCAGTGAAGCTTTGAGTGACATTATTCAGATCGTTTATTTCAAAATGACCCATGGGCGGCGTTTCTTTAAGATGGCGCCCATCCACCTGCATTTCGAACTGCTCGGTTGGTCCGAAATGCAGATCGTGCAGCGCTTCTGGTTGATTGGTCTTATTGCTGCCATGCTCGGTATCGGACTAATGCTAGTGTAATAAATATGGGATCAAGAATGAACTGGAACGGTAAACGTGTGGTCATTCTGGGAGGTGCACGCCAGGGACAGGCTGCCGCGCGCTGGTTTGCACGTCAAGGTGCGTTAGTAACCGTGAATGATCGCCGTAGCGCCGATGAAATGACCACCGCCCGTTCTGCCTTGGCCGACTTGCCCGTCTCCTGGGTGCTGGGCAGCCATCCCGTTGAGATTCTCAATTCGGCCGATATTTTGTGCATCTCCGGAGGTGTCCCGCTGAATAACCCGCTGGTGGTCGCAGCCATGCAGCGCGGCCTCCCGCTGACCAATGATACTCAGGTCTTCATGGAAGTGGCCCCCTGCCGGACCATTGGTATCACGGGCTCTGCCGGAAAGACCACCACCACGATGCTGGTTGGGCAGATGGCAAAAAGTGCAATTGGCGAAAAAGCCTTTGTTGGCGGAAATATTGGTGATCCTTTGTTGAATTATGTGGAGAAGATGACCACCGATGCCCTGGCAATCCTGGAGATTTCCAGCTTCCAACTGGAACAGATGACGATTTCACCAAATGTGGCAGCCGTATTAAACATAACGCCCAACCATCTCGACCGCCACGGAACCATGAAAGCCTACACTGCTGTCAAGCGCCGCATCCTGGAGTTCCAGCATGCGGAAGACATCGCCATCCTGAACCGTGCGGATGCCGGTTCCTGGAGCCTGCGCGGGACTGTCCTTGGCCAGCTGATCTCCTTCGGAACTGGTGCTTTCCATGGCAAGCAGGATGGTACTTTCCTGGCAGACGACATCCTTTACCTCCACCAAGGTGGAGTTGAGATTCCACTGATGCGCCGCGACCAGATCCAATTGCGCGGTGAGCATAACGTGATGAACGTTCTGGCGGCCTTTGCCATTGGCTACGCAGCCGGTCTTCCTCTGGACGCCATGCGATCCGCAGCAGAGGAGTTCCGCGGTGTGGCCCACCGGATGGAGTTCGTCCGCGAGTGGAATGGCGTCCAATGGTACAACGACTCCATAGCCACGGCACCGGAACGGACAATGGCGGCGATCCGCTCCTTTTCAGAATCAATTGTCCTGCTCCTAGGCGGGCGTGACAAGAACCTTCCCTGGGAGGAACTGGCTGCTTTGGTCCGCCAGCGTGTGAAACACGTAATCCTCTTCGGTGAAGCGGCGGAAAAGATTGCCTCGGCCCTGGACCAGGTTGCAGGTCCATTCCCTGTGACTCTGGATCGCTGCAAGGACTTGCAGGAAGCAGTTCAAGCAGCCGCCAGGGTGGCTAACCCAGGCAGTATCGTCCTGTTCTCACCGGGTGGCACAAGTTTTGACCAATTTTACGATTTCGAAGAACGAGGAAAGGCTTTTCGAAAATGGGTATCGGAACTTTCGTGAACCAGTCTTCCAAACCAATCACGCCGTCGGCCCGCCGCGGACGCACTTCCACGGGTGACTTGATCCTGATCGCCGCGGTGGCCGCACTATGTCTCTTCGGCTTGTTGATGCTGTATTCGGCCAGCACGAGTTACTCCTTGCAGACCTACAACTCTGCAACTTATGTGTTCAATAAGCAGTTGATCTTCATGGTGGGTGGGATCCTGATCGCCTTCGTGGTTTCCCGCATCGACTACCATCAATGGCGCCGCTTCGCCCTCCCGCTAATGGGATTGACGATCATCCTGCTAGTCGCCACCCTGTTTATCAAGGATGTACGCAACGGTGCCGAACGGACCATCTTCGGCGGGTCGGTCCAGCCTTCCGAGATGGCAAAGTTGGTCACGATCCTTTACCTGTCAGTCTGGCTCTACAGCAAGCGGGAATATCTGCATGACGTTCAACTGGGTCTGGTGCCTCTGGCTGTGATTCTGGGTGGGATTGCCGGATTGATTTACCTGGAACCCGACCTTAGCGCAGCCATCACCATCTTCCTTCTGGGCGGACTACTCTTCTTCCTAGCTGGTGGTGAATTACGGCAGATTGTCTTGTTCAGCCTGGTAGCCCTGATGGTAGGATGGACGGTTGTGCAATTTAGTCCCACCGGCCGTTTCCGACTGGCATCCTACCTGGCAGGCCTCAAGGATCTGCTCCAATCCAACCAGCACGTGGTGTGGTCGTTGGAGGCCGTCTATAAAGGCAAATGGTTCGGTGTTGGCATCGGAAATGCCACCACGAAATGGATCGGCCTGCCATTCGCGGCCACTGACAGCATCTTCGCCGTGATCGTGGAAGAGCTTGGCTTGCTCGGGGCGCTGGGCCTGATCAGCCTGTATGGCATCCTGCTCTGGCGCGGTCTTGTGATCACCTCCCGAGCTCCCGACTTGCTGGGTTCGGTGTTGGCAGCCGGGCTGACATTCTGGATCATCATAGAAGCGTTTATCAACATGACCATGATCATCGGCTTGATACCGGTGGCAGGTAATGCCCTGCCATTTATAAGTGCTGGTGGCTCGAACCTGGTTTCAACCCTGACAGCAATTGGTATCCTGGTAAGTATTTCACGCCAGTCCGGGAAGAAGGTCCCGGCCGAGAATGACGAACGGAGGTTGTACAGTGCGTCTGTTGATCTGCGCCGGCGGAACGGGCGGCGGGGTGTATCCCGCACTAGCCGTCCTGCAAGCCATCCAAGGTGATGCCGAAGTACTTTGGATAGGAGGAGAAGGCGGAATGGAAACCCAACTCGTCGAGAGAAGTGGCATTCCCTTTAGAAGCATACCGGCTGCCGGAGTGCACGGCGTCAGCTTGCGGTCTTTGCCGCGCAACCTGTGGCAGTTGGGCCGCGGCTTCTTCGCCTCCCGGCACATCCTGCGCGAGTATAAACCTGACGTACTGTTCTTCACCGGCGGATATGTGGCCGTCCCCATGGCTCTGGCAGGATGGAGAGTTCCCAGCCTACTCTACGTACCTGATATCGAACCGGGGCTGGCCTTGAACACCCTGGCCCGTTTCGCCGATAAGATCGCCGTGACCGCCGAGGACTCGTTCCGCTATTTCACCGGGGGTACTGGCGCAGGTACTGGTGCAGGCAAACATCCCAGCCGCATCACACTGACCGGTTACCCGACGCGGTCGGACCTGACCGGATGGACGCGCCAGACCGCGCGCCAGAGGCTGGGTTTGACCGATGACAGCCCGGTCTTATTGGTCTCCGGCGGAAGCAAAGGTGCTCGTTCAATCAACCATGCCGTCCTGGCGAACCTGCCTGCCCTGGTTGAATTGGCGCAAGTCGTCCACATTACCGGCGATCTGGACTGGCCTGGCGTGGAAGTGAAAATGAAAGAACTTTCCAAAACGCAATCTTCCCGATACCACGCCTACCCATACCTTCACGAAGAGATGGGTGCGGCCCTTGCCGCCTCCGACCTGGCGCTCTCGCGCGCCGGAGCCTCCACCCTGGGTGAATATCCGCTCTTCGGCCTGCCGGCGATATTGGTGCCATACCCGCATGCCTGGCGATACCAAAAAGTCAACGCCGATTACCTCGTCCAGCACGGCGCGGCAGCCATGCTTGAAGATGCCAAACTATCCGACCAAATCCTGCCGGCCGTGAAAGCTCTGTTCGGTCAGCCGCAGAAATTGGCTGCCATGCGTCTTGCCATGCAGAGCCTGTCTCACCCTGAGGCTGCCGCAGAGATCGGCCGCCAACTGCTTGTGCTTGGCAGGGAGAGGAGCTAAATCATGGTTAGTCTGGCATTTGTCTTCTGGATGTATGTTGTACTGTTCGCGATCATCGGCGGGATGCGCGGTTGGGCAAAGGAGATCCTGGTTACTTTCAGCGTCATCCTGGCGCTTACATTCACCACCTTGCTTTCAAATTACATCCCTTTTATTCGCGACGTACTGCAAAAAGACAGCAAGCCGCTTTTCTTCTGGCTGCGCACCATCACCCTGGTATTGTTGGTCTTCTTTGGCTACCAGACTCCCAACATCCCGCGATTCGCAGCCAAGATGACCCGTGAAAAGCTACAGGACATCATTTTGGGAGTTTTTATCGGCGCTTTGAACGGATATTTGATCGCTGGAACCATCTGGTTCTACATGGCGGACGCTGGGTATCCATTTCCCAACATCATCAGTGCGCCCAGCGGAGACATTGCCAAAGCGGCCGAAGCCATGCTCCACTACATGCCTCCCAAGCTTCTCGGCATCCCTGGCATTTACTTCGCTGTAGTGATTGCTTTCATGTTTGTAATTGTGGTGTTCATTTAGACTATGACTCGCATCCATTTGATCGGCATCGGCGGTACTGGATTATCTGCCATCGCACGTTTCCTACTCGAAATGGGACATACGGTGAGCGGGTCTGATCGCGTCGAATCCACGTTCACCCGGGACCTGCAATCTGCAGGTGTGACCATCCACATTGGTCACAACCCGGAAAACGTCACAGGTGCCGACCTGGTGGTGCGTTCCTCGGCTATCCCGGATGATAATCCCGAAGTAGTTGCCGCACGCGCTGGCAGGATCCCGGTACTCAAACGGGCCGACTTCCTTGGCACCCTGATCGAAGGTAAAACCTGTATAGCCATCGCCGGAACGCACGGCAAGACCACCACCTCAGCCATGATCGCCTGGATGTTGTCTGCTCTGAACCAGGACCCATCCTTTATCGTCGGCGGCGTGCTGGTAAACCTGGGCACCAACGCGCACCACGGGAAAGGCAACGCATTTGTGATTGAGGCCGACGAATACGACCGCATGTTCCTGGGCCTAAAACCTGCCATTGAAGTGGTGACCAACATCGAGCACGACCACCCGGATTGCTACCCCACCCTTGCAGATCTCCAGGCTGCGTTTTTGGAATTCGTCCGGAACCTCCCCGCTGGCGGGACTTTGATCACTTGCGCCGAAGATCCAGGTGCAGTTGCCTTGCTGTCGAAAGCCGAAAAAATCGGGACAACCGTGCTTGTTTACGGTCTGAAGCCCATTTCCGGAAATGGACGGGAGATCGAGGCCTATACCAGCGCCCTGTCTGTCAATGGAAAAGGTGGTTTCACCTTCAACACTTCCGTGCTGGGAAACTCGGCCACCGTGGAATTACAGGTCCCGGGTAAACATAATATATTGAATGCACTCGCAGCCTTGATTGTGGCCCAGCTGCTCAACCTGCCGCTTTCGGACGCCGCCCGGGCACTCGGCCAATTTTCCGGAACTGGACGCCGCTTCGAGGTCCGGGGTGAAGTCAACGGAATAACGGTTATTGACGACTATGCGCATCATCCAACCGAAATTCAAGCCACGCTGGCAGCCGCTCGCTTCCGCTACCCCCGCTCCCACCTCTGGGTGGTCTGGCAGCCACATACTTACTCTCGGACGCAGGTTCTCATGGATGATTTTGCCAATTCGTTCGGCAACGCAGACGAGGTGATCGTGACCGAGGTTTACCCTGCCCGTGAGCAGAAACAGGATTTTTCATCCAAAATGGTTGTCGACGCGATGCAACGCCCTGCGCACTTCATTGCCGGTTTATCGGAAGTGAGCGAGTATCTGATCGCCCATCTTCACCCCGGCGACGTTCTGCTGGTACTCTCCGCCGGAGATGCTGACCAGGTCAGTAACGAAGTGCTGGCCCATTTGAAGGAGGTTCGCAATGGATAAAAAGAAACCTGTCTCCAATGCCGAAGGATTGACACTACCGCCCTCACGATTGGAGCATGGTAATCTCCCGTCCCCTGAACCGGAATGGTGCAACCAGGCCAATCAGCAGACGCTTAAACCTGGCTGTGATGTAGAAGGTACGGTTAAACGCATCATTGCTCATCTCGAAGATGAGTAGATGCACTCGATCCAGATGGTGCGCATAACGCCTGACTTATTAGGATTTACTTTGAAGCTCGTGGATAAATGATACCTATGAACCCAGCCAGACTTGCTGAATTGCGTGCCGCTTTCGGCGACCGGATGCAGGAGAACGTTCCTCTCTCCGGATATACTGCCGCACGCATCGGCGGTCCGGCCGACGTATTGGTCTTCGTCCGTAAGGCTGACGACCTGGTTCAGACCGCCAAAAAGCTATGGGATATGGATGTGCCTTTTATTTTGTTGGGCGGTGGTTCGAATGTATTGGTCAGCGATCGGGGTTTCCGAGGCGTGGTCATCGTTAACCGGGCCCGCTTATTGAAATTTAATTCGCAGGCTGAACCTCCCACCGTCCGAGCTGAATTGGGTGTCACTCCCAATGATATCGCCCAGCGCGCCGCCCGCCTTGGTCTGGCTGGTTTCGAATGGGGCACCTCCATCCCCGGATCGCTGGGCGGGGCGGTCTATGGCAACGCCGGTGCCTTTGACGGCGACATGGCCGGGAATCTGATCTCGGTGGACGTATTCCACCGTGAGCATGGACGTCAGACCTGGCCGGTGGAAAAAATGGAATATGGCTATCGTACTAGCCTGTTGAAGCGCGACCATCCACCCGTTATCATCCTTTCAGCCGAGCTGGCACTCAAGCATGGGGACCGGCAGGCCATTCAGGAAAAAATGGAGCGATTTTCCACCCGTCGGCGCCTCAACCAGCCGCCCGGTGCCAGCATGGGTTCGATGTTCAAAAATCCGCCTGGTGACAAAGCCGGACGATTGATCGAGGCTGCCGGCCTGAAAGGAAGGCACATCGGTAATGCCACCATCAGTACTCAGCACGCCAACTTTTTCATCAATGATGGCCAGACGAAAGCGGCCGATATGCGTGCTCTGATCGAATTGGCGCAGAAAACCGTTCTGGATCAATTTGGCATCCAGCTTGAACTCGAAGTGGAATTAATTGGCGAGTGGTAAGCGTAGCGTAAGAAAAGAGATTGTCGGCAGAAAGTAATGATTAAGGAAATGATGAACAAGAATGCCGAAACAAACCGCAAATTGAAGATCGCCGTCCTGTTTGGTGGACGGTCCGGCGAGCATGAAGTCTCGCTGGATTCGGCGCGGTCTGTGCTCGGCGTACTCGATTTGCAGAAATACGAGGTCTTCCAGGTTGGTATCACCCATGCAGGCGCCTGGCTGACCGGACCGGATGCCCGTCTGGCGCTGGAAAAAGGGCAAACCGGAGAACTGCTCCCTTGTGCAATCCTCCCCGACCCATCCAAACCGGGGCTTTACATCTTGCGTTCCACCGGTGCCACACAGACTTTCGAAAAGCTCACCGACCTGGATGTGGTCTTCCCCGTGCTGCACGGCACCTATGGCGAGGATGGCACCCTCCAGGGTCTGCTCGAGTTGAATGACCTTGCCTATGTGGGCGCGGGTGTGACCGGTTCATCTGTCGGCATGGATAAGTCTGTCTTCAAAGATGTCATGCGCGCCATCGGCATTCCAACAGTCGAGTTGATCCTCATCCTGCGTTCTGAGATCGAAAAGGATATCGAAGCGGTCATCCTCCGGGCCGAAACGGTAGCTGCCTATCCTTTATTCATCAAACCGGCCAATCTGGGCTCTTCGGTCGGCATCACCAAATGCAGCCGGCGCGCTGACCTGGGTGAGGCCCTGTTGGAAGCCGCTGCATATGACCGGCGTGTGTTGGTGGAACGCGGCGTGGATGCCCGAGAAATAGAAGTTTCTGTCCTAGGTAACGACGACCCGCAGGCTTCCGTGCCCGGCGAAGTTCTGCCCAGCCGCGAGTTTTATTCCTATGAATCCAAATACGTCGACGGCACTTCCGGTCTGCTCATTCCGGCACCCCTGCCCCCCGATCTCGCCGAAGAGATCCGCCGGCTGGCCATAAAAGCCTATCGAGCCATTGATTGCGCCGGGATGGCCCGGGTTGATTTCCTGCTCGAGAAAACCAGTGGCACGATCTACCTGAGCGAACTCAATACCATACCCGGCTTTACCAGCATCAGCATGTACCCGAAACTCTGGGAAGCCAGTGGCTTGCCGTACTCCGGCCTCGTTGACCGTCTGGTGGAATTAGCCATTGAACGTAAAGCCGACCGTGATCACACAGAACGCCGCTTCCGGAGAAACTCATGACAACTCAGCAAAAAACCTCCCGTGCCGATGCCGTCCGTCAACGCCGCTCCTCGCAAAAGCGCTCGAAATCGGCCCTCATTACCCAGGGAATCCCCATAGAACGGGGACAGGCAGGTATAAAACAGACCTCCCGGACCTCACGGCAGGTCTTCCATCCCGAGTCCGTTTTCCTGCCTGGCAAGCCGCGTCCGGTTGCACCGGCCACTTTCCGCCAGACAAAAGGCACCACCCTTCGACAGGCTTTCGGCGTGAGCTCTCCGGCGAAAGGCAAAGGCAGTCCTATTCGGCGTATGACAAAAGATCCGCATCACACGAGTACCCGGTTTTTGGGTAAAGGCTACGATTTTGCTTTCAGCCTCGGCCGTACCGCCGTACGCGCTCCGCTGCTGAACCTTCCCAACCTGGGCTCGCGCTGGGTTTCTGCCGGGTTGACCCTGCTCCTGGCATTGCTGATCTACACCATGGCTACCGCCAACACTTTCAAAGTGGCCGCGGTCGAGTTGATCGGCAACCAGCGCCTTACCGCTGACGATGTCAACACCAGGCTCGGGCTGACCGGACAACCCATCTTCAATGCAGTTCCATCCCAGATAGAGAAGAATCTGCGCATCTCCTTCTCCGACCTGGCAGGTGTTAGCGTCCAAATTGGCTTCCCCAACCACATCCGGGTCAGCGTAGTCGAGCGGACGCCCATCCTAGCCTGGTACCAGGATGGCAAAACCACCTGGATCGATACCAGCGGGATCGCCTTTACGCCACGCGGCGACGTCCCGGGCCTGGTTCAGATCGCATCCAGCGGCACCCCGCCCACGCCTGCGACGGACCCGCAGAAATCAATGTACGACCAATCCTTCATAGCACCTGCCATGGTCCAGGCCATTCTCACACTCTATCCCCAGGTTCCCGGTGGAGCGCCGATGGTCTATGATCCAAAATACGGCATGGGTTGGCAGGACCCGCGTGGCTGGTCCGTGTATTTTGGTCAGAACACGCAGGATATTGTTATGAAGAAGCAAATTTACCAGGCTATCCTGGATACTTTCTCCCGAGAGGGCATCCAGCCCACGCTGATCAGCGTGGCTTATCTGGATGCGCCATTCTATAAGTGACGCGGAGAACATATGGACGAGATTGTCGTTGGAATTGACGTAGGTACGACCAAAGTCTGCACCCTGGTGGGACGGGTGGAACCGGAAACCATCCGCATCCTGGGATCTGGCATTGAGCCTTCCGAAGGCATCAAGAAGGGTGTCATCGTGGATCTGGCGGCTGCCGCACAGGCCATCACACGCTCGGTGGAGAAGGCCGAGCAGGTTTCGGGCGTGGAGATCACCGGCGCTCTGGTCAGCCTGGCCGGTGCCCACGTCTCATCCGTTAACAGCCGCGGTGTGGCCGGAGTCTCAGGGGAAATAATCGATGAGGATGATGTTCTGCGTGCTTTGGATGCAGCCCGGGCGGTAGCGATTCCGCACAACCGCGAGATCATCCACATCATCCAGCGCGGCTTCAGCGTGGACGGGCAGGACGGCGTAACCATGCCGATCGGAATGCACGGCTATCGACTGGAGGTGGAAGCCCACATTATCACCGCGGCTCAGGGCACCGTCGAAAACCTGCGGCAGTGTGTCGGTGCGGCCGGCGTCGAGGTCCTGCAGTTCGTCTTGAATCCGCTCGCCTCAGGTGACGTGGTGCTTTCCGATGGAGAGCGCCAGATGGGCGTCGCTGTTTGCGACATTGGTGGCGGGACCACCGACCTGGCCATCTACACGGATGGGCATGTCTGGCATACCATGGTTCTGGCGGTGGGCGGCAACCACATTACCAACGACATTGCCACCGGCTTGCGCCTGCCGCTTGCCCAGGCCGAGGAGATCAAGAAAAAGCACGGCTTTGCCCTAAAATCCGGCGTGGGCGCCGAGGAATATTTTAGCGTACGCGCCTACGGCGAAGATGCCCCGGTCCAAATCAGCCGCCAGGATTTGGCCCACATCATCGAGGCCAGGGTCGAGGAGATCTTTTCACTCACCCTGCAGGAGATAAAGCGTTCCGGTTATGACGGTCTCCTGCCGGCCGGCATGGTCCTGACTGGCGGGACCAGTCTCCTGCCCGGAATCCGCCAGCTCGCCAGCCAGGTGCTCGGTATCCCCGTCCGGACAGCCGGACCCGAGAAGTTGGTCGGCCTGGTGGACCAATTGAAGAATCCGGCATATTCCACCGGTTTCGGTCTGCTGCATTGGGCTGCCGACCTCACCGAAGAAGAAATGTCGCTCACTCGTTCAGGCGGGCGGCGCCCCTCAAGAAAAGAGATTCCGGTGAACCTGGATCCTTTAAAGGACTGGTTCAAGCGGTTTATCCCTTAGACCAGAAATTGGTAAATCACACACTCAGCTACATCGAACCCTTTTTATTCACATAGGAGGCACAGCATGGACACAAAGAAAACGCAATCTGAGACATTTGCCCGCATCAAAGTGGTTGGCGTGGGCGGCGGCGGTTGTAACGCCGTCAACCGGATGATTGAGGAAGGCATCCAGGGCGTGGAATTCATTTCCATCAACACCGATGCCCAGGCCTTGATGCTCTCCAGCGCCCCCACCCGGGTCCGCATCGGCAACAAGCTGGCGCGCGGTCTGGGTGCCGGCGGTGATCCGGAAATCGGCCGCAAGTCGGCCGAGGAATCTGCCGAAGACCTGTACAATGTGCTCAAAGGCGCAGACATGGTCTTCGTCACGGCCGGCCTGGGTGGTGGCACGGGCACCGGCGCTGCCCCCATCGTGGCCCAGATCGCCAAGGAGAACGGCGCGCTGACCATCGGTGTCGTCACCCGCCCATTCACCTTCGAGGGCAACAAGCGCATGCAGTCCTGCGAGATGGGCATGGCAAACCTCAAGGATCACGCCGATACCCTGATCGTCATCCCGAATGACCGCCTTCTGCAGATCATGGACAAGCGCGCCAGCCTGAACGACTCATTCAAGCTCGCCGACGAAGTCCTGCGCCAGGGCATCCAGGGCATTTCCGAACTCATTACCGTCCCCGGACTGATCAACCTGGACTTTGCGGACGTGCGTGCCATCATGAGTGAAGGTGGTGCAGCCCTGATGGCGGTTGGCAAGGCCTCCGGTGAGGACCGCGCCCGCCTGGCCGCCGAACAGGCTATTTCGAGCCAGTTGCTCGATATAACCATCGACGGCGCCAGAGGCGTTCTCTTCAACGTCACCGGTGGTCCGAACCTGACCCTCTTCGAGGTAAACCAGGCGGCGGCTCTCATCCGTGAGACCTCCCACCCGGATGTGAACATGATCTTCGGCGCCGTTATCGATCCGAACCTGACCGATGAGATCCATGTCACGGTGATCGCTACCGGTTTCGAGCGTTCCGGCATGCCGCGCCGCATCACTCCCCGCCCGGTCACCCGCACGATTGACGGGAGACTGATCAACCGCCCCCTGGAGACCGTTAGTGTGGCTGCCGCGGCCAGCCAGGCTGCCGAGTTCAAGCCGCAGACCTTCAACACCGAAGACCTCGACATCCCGGCCTTCATGCGCAACCGCAAGTAACAGGCTGCGTAAGTGTCTTCCGCCTGCCTGCGTCAATACCGCAGGTACAGGTGGGCTGAAGAGTTCTGCCAGGCTGGAATTGGGATGCCGAAATGCACGGAGGAAATAGGATTCTGGATGACCGCTTGAAAGGCGGCAGTCCTCGCCTGCCTGCCCGTCCCGCGCCTGCCCCCGCTCTTTGAGGGCAATTTGCGGGAAAGCCTGAAAAGACGCCTGCCTCCTAAAATATCACAGCCTGCCCGGTCTCCTTCGAGGCCGGGCTGGTGATTTAAAGCGAATTATCTTCCATTCACCCATTGTAATGGTTGATAATTCTCTATAAACGATGGTCAAAACGTTGAGACAAGTAAGAAATGCTCACGGCTGCGACGTCTTGTCAAAAGGTGCGCCAAATCGGCAATTCTCCACCCACTTATCTGGCTCCTGCGTGGATGCACACTTCCTTCGAATCCACCACCACTTCCACCCTATCTCCTTTCTTGATGCCAGGAATATATACGGAAATGATTTCGAGGATGGAGGCGTTCTCGAAATGCCTTTTCTTTGTCTCCGGATGCGGGAAATAGACATAACCGGTATAAGCGCTCCCCTTGAACCTGAGTGTGCAAGGCGAAAACGAGAAATCTTCCGGCGGGTGCAGGTCTGTCCAATTCACCTGCCGGAAGGTGTATGCCGGAGCTAACATCTTGAAAGTATATGGGGCAATGGACACATTCAACGTGCCATAATGGAAGCCCTCCAGGTCGAGGCCGCGTTCCTTGAACAACGGAATTTGCTTCTCGAGAGTGCCATATGGATAATCCTTCGATGGCCCAGAAGCCACCCGGTACCCTTTCACGATCACTCCTCCGACAACCGTCTGCATGGAAACTGATCCTCGCTCTCAACCTGCGTTGATTTCGTCAATTAGTGCAAATATTTCGGCGTTGGTGGGAATGTCGGTCATATCCTGCCCGTAATGTGCAAAGCGCGCCATCCCAGCCCTGTCCATCAGCACCTGGGCGGGCATGCGTCCAAATTTTAACAATTTGAACTCCTGGCCATAAAGTGTCAGGACACTATGCGACGGATCAGGCAAGCCGGTGAAGGGCAGGTCATTCTCTTTGAAGTAACGGGCGAATGACGCTGCGTTCTCCGGACCTACCACCAGGATCACGGTCCCGCGCTTCTTAAATTCTGCAAAGTCCCGGCGCAACTGCGCCATGTGCGCGCGGCAGAATGGTCACATAAATCCGCGGTTAAAGACCAGCAGGACGTTCTGCCCACGGAAATCCGAGAGCTGAACGGGGCTGCCGGTGAAATCGGCCAGTTCAAAATCAGGGGCGAGGGTGTTGAAACTAATCTTTGACATCTCAAGCAGGTTTCCTTTTAATCAGGAATGCTGCGATCAGGCTGGCAGACACCAGGCCGAATGTGGCCCAAGTGGCGATAGTGACAATCCCTTCCTGAGGAAACTTTACGGCGATGCCGGCCAGTGCCCACAGGATCACGACGCCATACGCCACGTCACGGCGCAGGAAATTCATCAATCCGGCAATCACCAGCACTGCAGCCAGGACAATGACCATCCAAGCCGCCGCGCTGATGCCAAACTGGTTCCACTTTAGGAAGTCCAGTACATCACTGACGTTAGCAACCGTGGCAACGGTAATCCAGCCCAGGTAGATGCTGAAGGGCAGGCGCACCGCCCAAGTCTCACCAACCGAAACCTTAGTCTGACCGATCCCGAGTCGCAAATAGACTGCGATCAGGGTCGCCAGCAGGATCAACATGGCTCCGAGTGTCCCAACGAACAACTCATAATGCCAAAGGAAGATCCACATGCTATTTGCCAGTCCCCCCAGGACAACCCACCAGCCGGTGGCTTGCATGCGCGGGTTTTCTCTTTGGGAGGGCAACGCCTGGTAGAAAGCATAGGCGATCAAGCCGATGTAAATGATGCCCCAGATGGCAAAAACATATCCGGCCGGGACAAAATAGACCTGAAAGGTATCCGAGATCTGACCGGTATTCAGCCCATTGATTGGCAGGGCATCCGCCAGGATATTGATAGATATGGTAACCAGGATGGTCAGAACTACAATGATTTGTCGAAGTGTGTTTTTCATATACTGCCTCATATGACACCTAAAACTCTGGTTGCTACTCCTGATATTCCAGCTCATACTCCCCGATATAAACCATATCCCCCTCCTGCGCGCCCGCATCCTTCAAAGCCTTATCCACGCCCAGGCGTTCCATGAGTTTTTGGAACCTGCGCACCGAGCCGGACTGATCCCAGGGGGTCATTTCGGCGGCACGTTCAATCGAGGCGGATTTAACCCGCCAGGCTCCGTCAGCTTCATGCGAAATGGTAAAGGCACGCGGATCTTCAGCTGGACGATAAACCGGCGTTGGCAGCTTGGTCTCCTCGACAATGGGAGTCACTGCCAGCATTTTCACAGCCTTGAGGAGCAACTCGTGCACGTTCGTGCGTGCCAGGGCGGAGATCGCCATGGACTCGTAGCCACGCTTTTTGAGTTCTTTCTTGAGCTTCGGCCAGCGTTCCAAAACTTCTGGCTGATCGATCTTGTTCAAGGCCACGATCTGGTATTTCTTCGCCAACCCCGTATCGAACAGGGCCAATTCGCTGTTGATCTGCGAGAAATCCGCCAGTGGGTCGGCGGAGAGGCCATCCAACAGGTGGATCAACACACGCGTGCGTTGGACATGCCGCAGAAAGTCGTGACCCAACCCCACCCCCTGCGCGGCGCCTTCCACCAGCCCGGGGATGTCCGCCAGGACAACCGTCCTCTCATCGTCCACGTTCGCCACACCCAGGTTCGGTTCGAGTGTCGTGAACGGGTAAGGGGCGATCTTGGGTGTGGCATTAGTCAGGACGGAGAGCAGGGTGGACTTGCCGGCATTGGGAACGCCAACAATGCCGATGTCGGCGATCAGTTTGAGTTCGAGGCGCAAACGCTTTTCTTCGCCCGGTTCGCCGTTTTCGGCAGTGCGCGGGATCTGGTTGATGGAACTCTTGAAATGGGGATTTCCGCGCCCGCCCCGTCCTCCTTTACAGACCACCAACTGCTGATACGGGGAGGTCAGGTCACCCAGCAAATCACCGGTAACGGCATCGTAGACCATCGTGCCGGGCGGAACCGGGACAACCAGATTATCGGCCGACTTGCCAAATTTATTATTCGAGCCGCCCCCTTTACCATCCTTCGTAACATAACGGGTCGTGAAACGAAAAGCCGCCAGGGAATTAAGCGTGGGGTGGACTTCGAGGATCACATCCCCGCCGCGCCCGCCATCGCCGCCATCCGGTCCGCCGCGCGGCACGTACTTCTCGCGATGGAAATGCACCATACCGTTGCCGCCTTTGCCGGATTGAACGAGGATCTCTGCCTTATCTATGAACATTATTTCTCCAGTTCGATGATTATACCGAATCTTCCAGGGGTATGATTCACTGGAAACATCTATTCAATTGGAGAAGATGAGGCTTGTGCTGGAAAGCTACCAACAGGCATCGGGTAAAATCAAAGAAATACATCAACATGAGTGAAAATGTCATTCATCAGCCAACTGCAAAAATAAACGCAAGAAATGGGAGAAGGAAATGAAAAAGGTCTTAATTGCATATGCCACTCGATCTGGGACAACTGCCGAGGTCGCCCGAACGATTGGCGAGGAAATGGAAAAGACCGGAACACAGGTCGATGTGCTCTCCGTTGATAAGGTGAATGGACTCGAGTCGTATGATGCCCTTGTGCTCGGAGCGCCTATGATCTTGGGATGGCACCGCGCAGCCCTGCGCTTCCTGAGGAAAAACCGTTCATCTCTTAAGCGCATCCCGTTGGCAGTATTTGTCACCTGTATGAGCCTGACCAAGACCGGGGAAGCGAGTTTCCTGGGCGTGCCTGTCATGATCGACGAAAACCTGCCCAAGCCGCCCAAGGACGAAAGCCACCTGACCTTCAAGGAACGCTATTCCCTGGTCTCCAATTACCTCCGCCCGATCCTGCAGGCCTGTCCGGTAAAACCGGTTTCGGTGGGCGTCTTTGGCGGGCGGCTCGACTTTTCCCACATGCAATGGTGGGCGATGATCTTTGTTGTCCTGATCCTGCAGGCCCAGGCTGGCGATAAGCGCAACTGGGAAGCCATCCGTGCCTGGGCCAGGAACCTGCTTCCAGTGTTCACAGCAGCCGTTCAAGAAAGGTAGCCCGATATCAATAACCCTATTTTCGACGATATATTCGATAAGGAATTTTTAACCAAAAGGACTGGCTACAACCAGTCCCTTTGGTTATTTCTATCTGACTTTTGGTCTTTTAACTATTCGACTTCCCGACCGGATTTCTTTTTACATTACATCACTTCTGGCGCCGTGATGCCCAACAGTGCCAGAGCATTGGCCAGGGTATATTTGGTCGCTGCCACCAGCCGCAGGCGCGCCTCCCGGACTAACGCCTCGGCCTGTACGACCGGACAGGCATCGTAGAAACCGGCAAAAGCTTTGGCGATATCATAGGCAATGCTGGCGATGACCAGCGGTTTGTACTCGGCCGCGGCTCGCTGTACTTCGCCCGGGAAACGGGAGAGCAAGTCAATCAATTGCACTTCAGCCGGTTCAAGAGAATAGTCGAAAGGCGAATATCGAAGATCGGCGATATCAACGCCGGCCTTCCGTAAAATCGAGTTGCACCGTACATGCGCATATTGTATGTAAGGAGCCGCCTGGCCGTTAAAATCCAGCGCGGCCTGCCAGTTGAAGGTGACCAGTTTGGTATTCTCGCGCGCCACGATGGGATATTTCAATGCCCCCAGCCCAACCGCTTTCGCAACATCATCCAGTTGTTCCCCGGTCAGTGACGGGTTCTTCTTGTGGGCTTCTTCCTTGGCGCGTGAAATCGCCTCACGTAGTAGATCTTCGAGCAAGACCACCGTCCCCTCACGCGAGGAGACGACCACGTTACCTGGCAGGGTGACCAGTTCATAGGCCACGTGCAGGCATTTTTTGGCCTGCTCATACCCGGCGATTTCCATGATCTTGAATATCTGGGTGAAATGCAGGGATTGTCGCACATCCACTACATAAACAGAGCGTGAAAGATCCGGGTAGTCCCGGAATTTGTGCAGAACGAGTGCCAGGTCTTCGGTGGAATACAAAGCAGTGCCGTCGGACCTCAGCACGACCGTGGTACGGTACTGCTCTTTTTTCAGCCCCAGTACCTCATCGATCTTGACCACCACCGCGCCGCCATGTTCGCGCTCGTCTGTCGCAATGCCGCAGTTGACCAACTCTTCCACAATTTTCTTGCCGGGTTCTTCTTCCTCACTATTGAAGTAGTACCTGTCGAAGCGGATGTCGAGGGCGGCATACATCTGGCGGAAACCTTCCAGGGACCATTGGCGTGTTTTCTCCCAAAGTGCCACGATCTCCGGATCACGTTTATCCCAACGGGCGTAAACGGCCCGCACTTCAACTTCCAGGTCGGGATTCTCTTCCAACCGCCGGCTGGCGTCGGCGTAGACCTTGCCCATCCACTGGGTGATATCGGTCTCGGGTTCCTCACCGTTATGGTATTTCAAATACGCCCAAAGCCACTTAATGACATGCAGTCCCATGTCGCCGGGATAATTGGCGCGCACCACCTCATATCCGGCAAATTCAATGATCCGTGCCAACGCATCACCCAGGATGGCTGAGCGCAAGTGACCAACATGGAAGGCCTTATGGGTGTTGGGCTGGGAAAATTCGACCATGACGCGCTGTCCGGTTGCAGGTCCGGACCCGAAGCGGCTTTTTTGCTCCAGGACCGTATCTGCCACCCGGCGGGCATATTCTGCCGTCTTGAAGTAAAGGTTTAAATACCCTTTTACTGCCTCGACGCGGCTGATGCCGGCTACGCTGCCCAATGAACCCATAACCTGTTCGGCGATTTCCTGGGCCCGTTGTGGGACAATGACTTTCTTACCCGTACGCCCCTCCATCGCTGCGGTGGCAAAGAACGAAGTGGATATACCCCACTCCCCACTGAAGGGAATGGGCTTCCATTCCAGCGTGGCGAGGGAAATATCATGTGCGGCGCAGAAGGTTTGGATTTTTTCTTGGATGGCTTGTTGTTCGGTCTGAAACATGCTTTCCTGTGACCAGGATTATATCATCCGGCAGAAGCAAAAAAAGCGGGAGGCCCATTGTTCCAGGTGCTCCCGACTATCCCCGTAAAGGGATATTTGTTAATGCATACAGCGATGTCTCAGTATCTATCCGAAATTTATAATAGAAGAACCGCATTTTGAGAGTATGCGGCTTCTCCGCGCACCCTCAAAATACGAACTCCTCTTGGATTTTCTGCTGTGTTCTTAGGTTTTCTTTTTCGCAACAGGTTTCCTGGCAACAGTGCCTGGCTTTTTCCCCTTAGTGGACGATGTCGCCGGAGCTTTCCTGCCTTTCGGGGAGGATGTGGCGACTGTCTTTTTTTTGTACCCGCCTTGGTCTCAGCGGGAACTTCCACTTTCGGTTCGGCTTTGACGGCCCGCTTGCGCGGCGCAGCCTTCCTGCCCTTCGGGGTCGCTGCAGGTTCTGGTGTGGTAACCGGCTCGACCATGGCAACTCCTGCCTCGACCTTGAAAGGCTCCATCCTGGCAAATGCCTTCATCAGGCGACTCTTGCGGCGTGCGGCATTGTTCTTATGAAGAACGCCCTGCTCGGCAGCCTTATCCAGTGCGCTGATGGCACTGATGAGTGCAGCTTTCGACTCGGGGATGCCAGCATCCATGGCCGTGCGGGCACTCTTTACGGCGATGCGAGCGGTTCCGCGGTATACGCGGTTGCGCAGACGACGCTTATCGTTTTGTTTATTACGTTTGATCTGGGACTTGATATTTGCCACTTGCTTCCTCCAAAGTTATTCCAATTACACAACGGCCTTGCGCTGGATGCGCAAGCCGAACAATTATAGCATCTATCCAAACAAACCGGCAGCGATATCGGTAATAAGTGCAAAGAGCAGCATTTTACTAGAGTGAGGCGAATCTGTCCAGATTTCCCATAAAACTGTTTTGAATCCAGATACCATGCCGGTATTAACCCGCCTCCTGGTCAGCATTGAAACATGCCAGCGCGCTACTATTTACGCTGCTCGCTTGTGCTGCTGGCATGTAAATTAGATGAGCCAGTTACGCGATCTTCTCGAACTTCTCACCCGGCGTATTACAGGTCGGGCACCTGCCTTCCAAGGGCCCCTCGTGGGTGTAACCGCAGACTGGGCAAACATAATATTCTTTTTTGGTTATATCCTTGCCCTGCCTTATCGACTCGGCTGCCTGGCGGTAGAGCTTTTCGTGAACCTTCTCGGTTTCCAAGGCATATTTGAATGTCTGGATGGCGCGTTTATCGCCTTCGGCCTCAGCCTCCGCGTACATGCTCGGGTACATCGTGACAACTTCGTAATTCTCTCCGGCGATGGCGACTTCCAGATTCTCGGCGGTGGTTTTTATACCTTCCATGGCCCTCAAATGGTTGTTGGCATGCACCGTCTCGGCCGCCGCGGCTGCCCGGAAGAGCTTGGCAATTTGCGGGAAGCCTTCCTGATCAGCCTTTTTGGCAAAGGCTAGGTACCTTCGATTGGCCTGGCTTTCACCTGCAAAGGCGGTTTTCAAATTATCAACGCTCCTAGACATTTTTTCCTCCTTATGGATGATTTCTTTGGATACATTAAAGCATATTCCGGCAACTTCATCGGGGTGAAATGGTCATCTTTCGGGGGTGATAAATCTCCTCAATTCTTTATAAAGATTTTTCATCCTCCTTGATCAATAAAATTCTTCAATCACGAATGCGACGAATTTTCCGATCCCACGAATGCGTTTTTACACAAGCATTCGTCACATCGTGTTATTCGGATTGTCAATTTAGTCTTTGTTTAGCACCGTAGATAACAGAAATAAGCAATTGACTCACAGGGTCAGAGACGGTATGATAACTTTGTCTTCAGGCTGGCCGGGCGGTCGCGGTCCCATGCATGGCATGGGATCGAGGAAAGTCCGCACTCCATAGGGCACGGCGCCGGGGAAATCCCGGGGTGGGGTGACCTGCCGGAACAGGGCCACAGAAACAGACCGCCCTCACCCCCAGCCCCTCCCCCATTGGGGGAGGGGGGAAGGGGTGGGGGCAACGGTGAAAAGGTGGTGTAAGAGACCACCGGCGTCCGCAGCAATGCGGGCGGCCAGGCAACCCCCGCCGGGAGCAAGGCCAAGCAGGGACGAGAGGCTGCTCGCCTCGTTCGTCCCCTTCGGGGATGATAAGTCCCGGGTAGACTGCTCAGAGAGATGATCGCCCAGGCGTGAGGTCCGGGATGAAGCCCGGCCCTGAGCTTCGGCAAAGGGTGGGTGTAAACCGGAAACCCACGCTGGACAGAATGCGGCTTACAGGCCGGCCTGAAGATATGTTCGCAAGCGCCCCATGCCAGAATCCCCATAGAGGGAACTGTGTCCACCTACGGGGATGATATCCGCCTTGCAGGCCAACCTGAAGCTGGTTACTTGATCTGCAAGACCCAAACGGGGACAATCAGTTTGGATACCAGATGGAACTTAACCTTGTATGGAAGGTATGCCTTTGGTATAATTGCGCCGCTTAAGCCGGAAATGGGCGATTGCCGACGTAGCTCAATCGGAAGAGCAACCGCCTTGTAAGTGGTAGGTTACGGGTTCGATTCCCGTCGTCGGCTTGGAACAATTAAAATCTTTCCCATTCATTTGTTCGTCGGTTGGCCTCATCGCGATTCGATGCGACCAAGCGACCAGCGGATGAAACGGCTGGAAAAGATGGGCAGTTACCCAAGTGGCCAAAGGGGACTGACTGTAAATCAGTTGTCAGTAGACTTCGGAGGTTCGAATCCTTCACTGCCCACCACCGCCCTCATAGCTCAGTCGGTAGAGCACGTTCTTGGTAAGAACGGGGTCATGGGTTCAAATCCCATTGAGGGCTTCGCAACCAAGAGACATTGTCAAGGAAGGAGAGAGGTATTATGGCGAAGCAGAAGTATCAACGGACGAAACCGCACATGAACGTGGGGACGATGGGGCACATCGACCACGGGAAGACGACGTTGACGGCGGCGATCACGAAGTACAGCCAATTTCTGGGGAAGGCCTCCTATCGTCCCTATGATTCGATTGACAATGCGCCGGAGGAAAAGGCGCGTGGGATCACGATCAACATTGCGCACGTGGAATACGAGACGGACAAGCGGCACTATGCGCACGTGGACATGCCGGGACATCGCGACTACATCAAGAACATGATCACGGGTGCGGCGCAGGTGGATGGAGCCATCCTGGTGGTGGCGGCGCCGGACGGGCCGATGCCGCAGACGCATGAGCATGTGCTGCTGGCGCGGCAGGTGGAAGTGCCGAGCATCGTGGTGTACCTGAACAAGGTGGACCAGATGAATGATCCGGAGTTGCTGGAACTGGTCGAGATGGAACTGCGCGAACTGCTGACGAACCAGGGATTCCCGGGTGACACGACCCCGATCGTGCGTGGGAGTGCCTTGCAGGCGTTGGAGAGCACCTCGACCGACCCGAATGCGCCCGAGTATGCCAGCATCAAGGAATTGCTGCGGGTGATCGACGAATATATTCCGGAGCCGAAGCGTGAGACGGACAAACCGTTCATGATGCCGATCGAGGACGTGTTCTCGATCAAGGGTCGCGGGACGGTGGTGACCGGACGTGTGGACCGGGGCATCATCAAGGTGGGTGATCCGGTGGAGATCATTGGCCTGCGCGAGACGCGCAGTTCGGTTGTGACGGGCGTGGAGATGTTCCACAAGATGATGGACGAAGGCATCGCGGGGGACAACCTGGGTCTGCTGCTGCGTGGTATCGAGCGCACGGACGTGGAGCGTGGCCAGGTGGTAGCCAAGCCGGGTTCGATCACCCCGCACACCAAGTTCGAAGCGAAAGTGTATGTGCTGAAGAAGGAAGAAGGTGGGCGGCACAGTGCCTTCTTCAACGGTTACCGTCCGCAGTTCTACATCCGTACGATGGATGTGACTGGCAACGTGGAACTGCCTGCGGGTGTGGAAATGGTTCTGCCGGGCGACAACGTCGACCTGACCGTGACCCTGATCGTACCGGTGGCGCTCGAGCAGGGCTCCAAGTTCGCCATTCGTGAAGGCGGCCTGACCGTCGGCGCGGGTGTCATCACCAAGATCATCGAATAAGAGAGTAGTTAGGTAAGCATGGCTTCGAAAAAGAAAGATGTCCGCCCGGTAATCATCCTGGCATGTAATGAGTGTAAGGAACGCAATTACGTATCGGAGAAAAATCGACGCAACGATCCGAACCGGATGGAATTTATGAAATATTGTCCGTGTTGCCAGAAGCATACGTTGCATCGTGAAACGAAGTAGTCTTGAGTCGGATAGTCTGATCGTTTGATAGTCAGATGACCGGTGACTAAAAGACTGGCGACTATCCGACTGATCTTGAAGGCCAGTAGCTCAATTGGTAGAGCACTCGTCTCCAAAACGAGCGGTTGTGGGTTCAATTCCTGCCTGGCCTGTAGATACAACGCCGCCCTCCTCTTTTGGGCAGTTCATGAGGCGGCGTTGTAACCGTCAGTAAGAAGGAGTTCGACGTGGCTGGAAAAGGTGAAAAAAGACAACGTGAGAATGCAATCCAGCGTTTCTTCCGCGAGACGATGGGAGAGTTGCGCAGAGTATCCTGGCCGACCTGGCTGGAAGCGCGGAATTTGACCATCGTCGTGATCATCGTACTGGTGATCATGGCCGTTTTCCTCTGGGTGATAGATTTATCAGCCACGAAACTCTTATCCGTGGTTGTTGGCGTCTAAACAGGGTACGCCGAGAAACCATTGAGAGGTTGAATGATTCAAGACCAGGATCCGGAAGAACAGTTTGAGCAGGGACAGGCTGAATCCGAGGAGAATGAATCTCACTCGGAACAGCCTGTTTAAGCGAACCAATGACTGTTCACCAGGAAGCTCCTGCCAATCAGGAGGAAATTGAACCTATTACCGAAGGACCGGCCTGGTATGTGATTCATTGTTATTCCGGGTATGAGAACAAGGTGCGCCACAACCTCGAGCAGCGTATCGAGACCATGGGCATGAAGGACAAGGTTTTCGACGTGGTTGTCCCTACGCAGGAAGAGATCGAGGTGCGTGATGGAAAGCGTCGCACCGTGGAACGCCACATCTTCCCCGGCTATGTACTGGTCAATATGGCTTTGAGCGAAGAGTCGTGGTTCGTCGTTCGAAATACGCCTGGTGTGACTGGTTTCGTCGGAATGGGCAACCTGCCCACCCCTCTGCGCCCCGAAGAAGTCGCCCAGATCCTCAAGCGCATGGAAGCCGAGGCGCCTACAGTCAAAGTCACGTTCAAGGTCGGGGAACGCGTCCGCATCGTGGATGGACCATTCAATGATTTCCGGGGTGTTGTTTCGGAAATTGATATGGAGCGGACGAAAGTCCGTGTGATGGTCTCGTTCTTCGGGCGCGAGACACCGGTGGAACTAGATTTCCTGCAAGTTGAGAAAGCATAACAGCGTTCAGCTCCTGGCTGCCGGCTTTCAGGTCGATTGCTGGGAAAGAACACTGATGGCTAATTCGTGGGAGGGTCCAGCGCAATGACCCGCTAAAACCACTAAGTGCCGGCAAAAGGCCGGTACAAGGAGTAAAAATGGCAAAGAAATTGAAAGCAATTGTTCGTCTGCAGATTGAAGCCGGCAAGGCCAATCCTGCCCCACCCATCGGACCGGCACTCGCTGGCCATGGAATCAATATCATGGCTTTCTGCAAGGATTACAACGCCCGCACTTCCAACCGCCCGGGCGAAGTCCTCCCCGCAGAAATCAGTGTCTATACCGATGGTTCTTTCACGTTCGTCCTAAAGACGCCTCCTGCAGCAGTTTTGCTGCGCAAGGCCGCCGGGATCGAAAAAGGCTCCGGCGTACCCAATCGTGAGAAGGTCGGCAATGTAACCCGTGCCCAGGTACGCGAGATCGCCCAATTGAAGATGAAAGATCTGAATGCCCTGGATATCGAAGGCGCCATGCGCCAGATTGAGGGTACAGCCCGTAATATGGGTATTGTCGTCGTTGAGTAAACCCGTGGGAGGACCGCATCCCGGCCCGCTTGCACCACAAAGGAGAATTCATGGCTAAACACGGTAAGAAATATCTGGCCGCTCTGGCTAAAGTCGACGTAGACAAGTTTTACGATCCGATGGAAGCAGTCAAATTGGTAAAAGAAACTGCGTTCGCAAAATTCGATTCCACAGTGGAAGTGCACATGCGCATGGGCCTTGACCCCCGTCAGGCCGACCAGCAGGTGCGTGATGTGGTGGTATTGCCGCATGGTCTAGGCAAGGCGGTTCGAGTATTGGTCTTTGCACAGGGCGATGGTGCCACCAATGCCCGTAACGCCGGTGCGGATACCGTCGCAGATGACGAGGAAACACTGAGCAAGATCCAGGGTGGTTGGCTCGATTTTGACGTTGCCATCGCCACACCCGATATGATGGGCAAGGTTGGTAAACTTGGTCGCGTGCTCGGACCGCGTGGCCTGATGCCGAACCCCAAGGCAGGCACCGTCGTCAGTCCTGATGATATCGGTCGGGCGGTAACCGAATCAAAAGCCGGGCGTGTCGAATTCCGTCTGGATAAAACCGCCAACATCCACGTTTCGATTGGCAAGGCTTCTTTCGACGAAAAGAAGCTGTATGAAAACTTTGCGGCGCTGATGGAGGCCATCACGAAAGCTCGTCCGTCGGCCGCCAAAGGTAATTACATTAAACACATCACAATGACATCAACGATGGGACCCGGCGTCAAAGTGGATGCCAATCTGGCCCAGTCGATGGAGGATACCCAATAGAGGTATTCGTATAAACCCGAGGGATTTTCCTCACCGAAGACGACAGGTGCTCTCCACTTGCGTTCAGAGCTTAATTTCCTGTTCAGGTGAAGACTGGTGGTAACACCACCCCCTGTAAGAAGGGGCTTAGTCTTTGCCTGGCACACTCGGGCAAAGACTTTTTAATTGGAAAGGAGGTGATATTCTTTGGCTAAATCAAAAGCACAAAAAGACGCCATGCTGGCTGAATATATGGAATGGCTCAAAAAGAATCAGGCTGTCGTTCTGGTTGAGTACTCCGGTTTGAAAATGAAAGATCTGGATGTTATCCGTGCCAAGGCACGCGAGAATGGCGGCGAGTTCCATATCGTCAAGAACACGCTCGCCAGGCTCGCTTTGGAAAAGGCTGGTTACAGCGTCCCGGTTGACTTCGCGGAAAAGAGCACTGCCATCGGCTTTGCATTTACCGATGCAGCCGGTTTCACAAAAGCGTTGACAGAAGCGACAAAGGGCATGGAAGCTGTCAGGGTGAAAGGCGGCTTCCTGAATGCAAAAGCCCTCAGCGCTGCGCAGGTTAAATCCCTGTCATCCCTGCCGCCCTTGCTGGTCTTACGTGCCCAGCTATTGGGTGTCTTGCAGGCTCCCGCCAGTAAACTTGTACGCACATTGGCCGAACCCGGTCGCTCACTGGCATACGTAGTTAAAGCATTTTCCGACAAGTCTGCACCTGCTGCAGCATAATCATGTGGTAACGATTTAGATCGTTATTACTTCAACCAAATATTATTCATAAGAAATCTGAAGGAGATATACAATGGCCGATCTGGAAAAAATCGTCGAACAGTTGAGCGGGCTTTCTGTTCTCGAAGCCGCTGAACTGGTCAAGAAATTGGAAGAGAAGTGGGGCGTTTCCGCCGCCGCTCCTGTTGCCATGACCGCTGCTGGCGCTGCTCCCGCGGCGGCTGCCGAGCCTGTCGAAGAGAAGACCGAATTTGACGTTGTCATCAAGGATGCTGGTCCCAAGAAGATCGAAGTCATCAAGGTCATCCGCCAATTGGTGACCCTGAGCCTGACCGAGGCTAAGGCCCTGGCCGAGACTGCTGATGGCAAAGTGCTGTCTGCGGTCGGTAAGGACGCCGCCATGGACGCCAAGAAGAAACTGGAAGAAGCTGGCGCAGTCGTCGAAGTCAAGTAAGCCTGTGACAGGTGCCAATCAAAAGACGGCCCGGTTTGGGTCGTCTTTTTGATTTTAATCACCGGGACCTAAATCCTGCCCGCACCTGTTGACTCGAATCGAAAAAAGGAATACAATTGGTATATCTGGTCTGACCACTATACCATAAGAACGATATGAGAATCCAACCAATCACCCATAAAACTCTTGCTGAAACGATCGCCGGAAAACTGGCTGCCTCCCTGTTGGATGGCACCCTAGTGCCCGGCTCCCAGCTTCCTTCCGAGCGGGAATTGATGAACCAGCTCGGCGTCAGCCGCGCCACCCTACGGGAAGCCCTCAAGGCGCTGGAAGAATCCCGGCTGATCGAAGCCCGCCCAAATGTTGGTTGGTTTGCACACGTCATTGACGAGTCGAACGTAACCAAGGCACGTGAGTTAGCCCACTTGGATGGAATCCCTTCACGGCGATCCGCCGCAAACGAACCGCCTACTGGTCCATTACGCATACCAGTTGCCCCTGACAAGCCCTTGCATATCCCCAATCTGCACACCGACCGTTTGGGAACTTTCGAGTTCATCTCTTGGTGGGAACGCGAAAAGGTTCAAAACGCCCGCGTATTGGTGGTCGGAGCCGGTGCATTGGGGAACGAGGTGATCAAGAACCTGGCACTGATGGGTGTCGGTTACATTTACATCGTTGATTTCGATACAATCGAGGCTGCCAACCTGAGCCGGTCTGTACTCTTCAGTGAATCGGATAACAACCGCAGCAAAGCCGAAGTTTCGGCGGCGCGTGCCCGGGCTCTCAACCCGCAGATCCATGTCCAGTACCTGAACGGCGACGTGATGACCCAGCTGGGTCTGGGCGTCATCCGCAGGATGGACGTGGTTATCGGTTGCCTGGATAACCGGGAAGCCCGTCTGGCGATCAATCGTTTCTGCTATTGGATGAAAAAACCCTGGGTGGATGGGGCCATCCAGGAACTGCTCGGTCTGGTGCGCGTCTTCGTGCCCGGCCAGGGCGCCTGCTACGAATGCACCCTGACCGAGGCGGCAATCCGCGACCTCTCCCTAAGGTATTCCTGCCCCTTGCTGGCACGTAAGAACGTCCTGCTTGGCAAGGTTCCCACCACTCCCACCATCGCATCCATCATCGGTGGCATGCAATCCCAGGAAGCCCTCAAATTGATTAATGGGATGCCGGTGGAACCTGGCAAGGTAATTCATTACAACGGCATGGTCAATGAAATGCATACCACTGCCTACCTACCGCGCCAGGATTGTGAGAGCCACTGGACTTACGGCGAGATCACCGAACTACCCGCCCGAGCCGGACGTGCCACATTGGAAGACCTGCTTCGCATTGCCCGCGCCGATCTGGGACCGGAGGCAGTCATCGAGCTGGACCAGGAACTGATCATCTCCCTTTCCTGTCCCGTCTGTCACACTGTCGAACAAGTATTGAAACCATTGAGTACCGTCAGCTTCGAAGCCGGGCACTGTCCAACCTGCGGAACCCTGCGCGAGACTGAACTGACCCATGTGATCGCAGGCGAAGAGAATTTCCTGAATCGATCGTTGGCCAACGTTGGCGTGCCTTCACTTCACATACTGCGCGCACACAATGGACAGGAATACCGTTTCTACGAGCTAACCGGTGACCTGGCCGAAGCGTTGCATTTCCACGATTTCGAACCAATCGGGCAGCTGCAAACTCCACACGGACGGATCCGTCTCAAAGAGGATCTCCATGCCATGGCCGACAATGACAGTCCAGCGCACGGGCGCGTGAAGCTGCACGGGTAATGACAATCCGAACTGGTTTGTTCTTATAAACCATGCGTACCCAGAGTCCATCTCCGCCTGAACCCTTCTACCTGACCTTTTCACGCAAGGCTGTGCTTTTGCTTCTGCTCATGATAACCAGCGCCATAGCGTTGGTCGCTCTGCTTCTCCAGGCACGGGTGTCCATCCCGGTGCTTGCTTTCATTCTATCGGATGCCTTGCTGGGGCTGATTGCCGGATTCTCTGTTCGCTGGATCCTCCCCAGGAAGGCACCCGTGCTGCGCATCGGCTCGGCTGTGACATTCATCATTGGCGCTCTGGCGCTGCTCGGTTGGTTTACCGGCTGGGCCTTCGGCATTGATCTTTTTAGAGCGGGGCACATCCGGGTGAATTGGTGGGAATTGGGTCAAACCTTGTTGGCGACCGGTTTTGCTTTCCTGGCTCTGTATGCATGGCAACGCCCGGCCCGAACCGTGATCCCCGTTTCGACCATAAAAGCCATGCAGAAGGTGCCGCACGCCCGGCGAAAGGTTCAAAAAAGACCGAATCGCCCCCAAAAGCCGCAGCCTGCCTCACCAGTCACCAGTCAGGCGATCCAGGCGTCTTCGCAGGAAATTGCCACCCAACCTGTCAAACCGAAGCGGAAGCGCATCGACCATTCCAAGCCGAAGCTGCTGCTATCCAACCAGGTAGAGCACCGTTGCCCCTATTGTCTGGAATTGGTTGAACCGGGCGACCTTCGTGGCGTGGTGGAATGCGAGATCTGCCACACCCTCCACCATGCGGATTGCTGGGCCATCACTGGCGCCTGCCAGGTGCCCCACTTCACCACTTGATCATATTTCTTTTTAGGAGACTATTATGCCTGATTTAAATGTGACCGTTGTTTTGCCCAGTGGTGGTGCACGGACTGCCGAAATCCCCGATGATGTCAGCGTGCACGACCTGCTGACCGAACTGACCTCCCTGCTGAAGCTGCCCACCGTCGGCCCGGATGGACGTCCGATGTACTACCGGCTTGACAGTAAAGCCCTTGGGCGCGAGCTAAAGGAGGAGGAAACGCTCTCCTCCGCTTCGGTCCCGGAAGACGATCGTCTGATGTTAACGGCCGATATCACCGCCGGCGCCATCGGTCTGGACCAGAGTCCACGCATGCGTCGCCTGCGCGTTGATTACGAGTTGATGAAGGAGCTGGCTGTCCCGCAGCGACCTGGTCAGTTTTGAAGTCAAGCATCCGCACGCCGCCCTGCCTCCCGAGACATATATTGTCACATTCAATTGCAAGGGCATCCTCGATGTGGATCATCAGGGCAATCCCAGAATTGGCACGCACCACCAGGTGGAAATCTACCTGCATAACCAGTATCCTCAACGCTGGCCTGGCATGAAATGGCTCACTCCAATCTGGCACCCCAATATCAATCACCTGAACGGGAGTGTTTGCATCGATGCAGCCTGGTGGACCGCCAGTCGTTCACTTGACCGGCTGGTGGTGATGCTTGGTGAAATGCTTCAATACAAGAATTTCCATGATGACCCGACGAAACCTCCCTTCCCATGGGATCCCGAAGCGGCCCGTTGGTGCCGGGAATATCGTAAGGTTCATCCCAATGCTTTCCCGGTGGATGAGCGGGAGCTCTTGCGTCCCGAACGTGTCAAGCTCAAGGCAGTGGAAGCCAAACCCAAAACTAAGATTCGCCTCAAATAATCATTCCAACCGGCTGCGATCCAGCCACTACCCGAAAGGAGTAAAAATATGTCTGACCTACCCGTTACTGTTGTTCTCCCCTCTGGAGGCAGCCGCACTGCCGAGATTCCTGATGATGTGGTTGTCAAGGAGCTGCTTCCCGAGCTGACCACCTCTCTGGAACTTCCGGTCACTGGTCCGGATGGCCGTCCGATGTCCTACCGGCTGGACAGCAAGGCCCTCGGGCGGGAGCTCAAAGAGGACGAGACTCTTTCGCAAGCCGGCATTCCCAAGGACGACCGGTTGATGATGACTGCCGACGTCACCGCCGGATAGGCATTTCACCACCCGGACCGCTTCGACACTTCCCATGACGGTCCAGACCTTTGACCGAGCACCCGCCCAAGATGACGAATTCACGCATTCGTGTTTTACCCCCCGAAAGCCCGGCCCCCCGCATGGCAAGTTTGCCATTGGAAAATGCCCGGCACTGGATATCCCCTTATGAAGGCGATGGAAACCGCGCGCCCGTTTCCGTGTTCTTCACCCGGAACGCCTGCGACCAGGCAATGGCGCATGCCTCCAGCAACCTGGAGGTTGAAGTTGGCGGAGTCCTGTTGGGAAAGTGGTGTATGGATTCTGAAACCAACCGGCAATATATTGTGGTCACGGCAGCCCTGCCTGCCCGTTTTACTCAGCAGGGTAGTGTTTTTCTGACCTTCACTCAGGATAGCTTGGTGGATATCCACGTAAAAATCGACGAAGTGTACCCCGAGGATACCATTGTCGGTTGGTATCACACCCACCCGCGCATGGGCGTTTTTCTCTCTCCATATGACACCTGGTTGCACGACCACTTCTTCCCCGAACCATGGCAGGTGGCACTGGTAATTGAACCTCAAGCCGAAGTTGGCGGATTCTTTGTCCGCCAGGCAGATGGCGGGCTCGACCCCTCCCATTACTTCGGGTTCTATGAAGTGCTTGACAACACCGGAGAGAGCCTCGTCCATTGGAGCAACTTGCAACTTGCACCGGCAGAAACTGAAAACAAAGGAGTAAGTTCAATGGGAACTGCCGGGATATAGGGAAGGATTTGGGGGGTTGTGGGCGGGCTTTGTTCGCACATAACCCCCCTTTTTCTTACTCATCATGGCAATTCATAGGGAAACAAGGAGTTGATCACAATGAATAGACGCATGCGTACGTATTATTACGCGGTGTTTGGTGCCGTTGGTGGACTGATTGGCTGGCAAATCAGCAACCTGCTCGGCCTGTCGTTCATCACCAATATTTACTTCAGCGAGGCGATTGTAGGAGCGCTGGTGGGATTGAGTATCGGCCTGTTGATTGGGATCGTGGAAGGAGTTCTGACGCGCAACCTGGTCCAGGTCGGTAAATCCGGTTTGTTCAGTGGCCTGCTCGGCCTCCTGGCTGGTGCGATTGGCCTGCCGTTGGGTGAGTGGCTGTTTCAGATAGTTGGTGCCGGGACCATCGGCCGCGCCCTCGGCTGGGGGTTGTTCGGGCTCGTGATCGGCTTGGCTGAAGGGGTTTTCGGTCGGAGTCAGCTCTGGAAAGGTCTGCTTGGTGGGCTGCTGGGCGGGGCGATTGGCGGCTCCTTGCTGGAGGCCAGCCGGGTTGTAATGAAAAACTCCTTCGTCGGAAAGGCAATTGGCCTGATCCTGCTTGGGGCGGCCGTGGGAGCGTTCATTTCCTTGATCGAGGTGCTGCTGGCGCGTGCCTGGCTGGAGGTCAAGAACGGTAAACTCAAAGGCACCGAGTTCATCCTGGATAAGTTCATGCGTGCCGCCGGCCCGGCTATTGCCATTGGCAGCAGCGCCTTGAAGTCCGAGATCGTCCTGCCAGACCCCGACATCGCCCCGCAGCATGCCATGCTGACTGGCAACGGATCGCATTTCACGCTTAAGGACCTGAGTCTATCCGGGACCTTCATCAATAAACAACGGGTTGAACGGGCACAATTGACCAATAACAGCACCATCCACATGGGCAACACCGATATGATCTATCACGAAAAGAGGTAGATATGAAGAATATCAAACGAGTGCTCCTGGTTGGATTGAGTCTGCTCCTTTTGCTCGCTCCGCTCCAGACTGCCAGTGCGCAGTCTGCAGGTGGACAGGTCCGTATCACACAAGTGGATAATTCCAAATTCCCAAAGGTCACCCTGTACATATCTGTGACAGATGCCAACGGTGAACCATTGGCGGTGGATCCAGGTCGGATCCGTATCTCGGAGAATGGTGTGGTTATGCACGCCGATAAGGTCAGCGGTTCCGGCGATATCGGTTCGCTGACCACCCTGCTGGTGATGGATGTCTCTGGCAGCATGAACAACGCCGGCAAGTTGTCCGCCGCCAAGGCTGCTGCGCAGGCATATGTGGACCAAATGCGACCCGGGGACCAGGCCGGTCTGCTCACCTTCAATACCAAAGTGACCTACGTACAGTCCATCACGACCGATCATGCTGCCTTGAACCAGGCGATCGACAGCTTGAAGGCAGAGAATGATACGGCCATGTTCGATGCCCTGGTCCAGGCGAATAAGATCTTGAAAGACTACCCGGGCCGTAAAGCCATCATCGTTCTTACAGACGGGCTGGATAACCAGAGCAAGAAAACCTCTGAACAGGTTACCCAGACCATCGATAAAAGCGGGCTGTCTATCTCGACCATCGGGCTGGGAAATCCCGATAACGCCGGACCTTTTTTTGGCCTGGATGAATCAGTGCTGAAATCCCTGGCGGAAAACGCCGGCGGTGTATATAGCTATGCCAATAACCAGGCTGACCTCTCCAAATTGTATGAACTGTATGGCCGGGCTTTGCAGAGCGAATATCGTCTCACGTACACTTCCCTGTCGACCTTGCGTGACGGGTTCAACCGCACATTGACCGTCACTCTGCGTGGAACTGCCTCTGCCAACACCAAATACAATCCTGGCGGTGTACTCCCGGAAGTTGCCAATCCGGCCTCCTGGGCGATCTTCTTCGGCCTCCTGGCGATTCTGATTATCCTGCTATTGGTCCCGGGGGTGATCAATCAATTCCTGATACGCAAGTCGACCAGGGCAAGCCCGGTTGCTTCCGGGAATTCAAAATCACACATTAAGCTGAAGTAACCGTTGATTGATCAAAAAGGCGACCTTTTACAGGTCGCCTTTTTGATCGTGTCATTGCCTGCACTGGGCCGCAGGCGACACGTGCGATCGAGCATTCTTCGCTAGAGAAACAATCCCCTGGCCTGAGGAGACTGCTAACCTGCACTCGCACCTGCTGCTCGGGCAGGTGCAAGTGTCACCACACCTGCCTTTGTCGGGCAGTGCCAAGGAAGTACGGTCCGCTATGACATGAACGGCTTATGGACGGAATGGATCGTAATTCGGATTCGTGCCAGCCCATACACAGGCTGCTTTGGTAAATTGGTTGCACTCCACACCATGGGAACAGCGGTGCGAAAGGACCCGCGGCGAATCCGGCAGGAAATCCATCGGGTAAAGCACTTCAGCTTCCAACTTGACTTCGTGCATTACGTGCTCGCAATAACAAACCTTGCTCGTTTCCCACATTCGTTCAGCCATAGGCGGCCTCCAGTATAAAGAGAGTCTAAGACATCCCGGATGGTTTATCTAGTGACAGGCATCATGAATAATCATGACTATTCGCGCTTTTCTGACAAAATAAGTCCATAAACGTCGCCTCTTCATTGCCGGCGGACCAGTTTCAAGAGACTTCCCGAACCATAGTCTGCCAGATAGATCTCCCCGGCTTCATCCATGCCGAACGTGGTGACCTTCGCCTTGGTCGTGAACAGGATTTTCGCCTGCTGGTCATTCCCACCCGGATGGATCAAGCTCCAGATATTTCCGGAACAGTAATCACCATAGAAATAGACCCCCTGCCATTCCGGTAACGCCGGACCGCGATAGACATAACCGCCGGTTACTGAGCAGCCGTCCGCGTGAGAATATTCGCTGACCGGCCAGGCAAAGGGTTCATTTACGGGCGGCTGTCCCTTATAGGGATGCATGCCTTCGTAATAGCCCCAGCCGAAGTTCATGCCTCCGGACATCCCGACAGGAACAAAATCCACCTCTTCCCAGGCATCCTGACCGACATCTGCGACGAACATGTCCCCATTCAGCCGGTCGAAAGAGAAACGCCAGGGATTGCGAAGCCCGTATGCCCAGATCTCTGGCAATCCGCCGCCTTTTACAAAGGGGTTATCGGGTGGGATGGCATATTTATCGCCATGATCCACGTCAATGCGCAGCATCTTTCCCAGAAGGGTTTGCAGGTTTTGTCCATTCCCCAATGGATCGCCTTCCGAACCGCCATCTCCAAGACCAATATACAGGTAACCATCCGGACCGAAAGCCAGTCCTCCGCCGTTGTGGTTGTCATAAGGCTGATCAACATGCAACAGATCCACCTCACTGGTTGGATCAGCTCGGTTCGGATCATCTGCCGAAACTTGAAAACGTGCTATGATTGTATTCCCATTCAGGTCTATGAAATTGACAAAGAACAATCCGCTCCGGGCATAATTGGGATGGAAGGCCAGCCCAAGCAGACCCTGCTCCGTGTGCTGGCTGTCAACTTTCGTTGAAATATCCAGAAATGGCGTGGGCATTAACTTGCCATCCTGCATGATTAGGATGCGGCCGCGCTTCTCGATAATGAACAGTCGCCCGGAACCATCACTGGCATTCTGGATATCCACCGGCAACTTCAACCCTGAGACGACCGGGGCCCAAGCATAACCAGCCGGGTCGGGAAATGCGGGGAGAGGGGTTGGAGAAGGTTGAGGTGAAGTTGTGGCTGTCGATGTGGGGGGCGGAAGTGTTGGGGTTGCTGGGGCAATCGTCGGACTGGGATTCTGAAGCACGTTCGGCGCGGAGGTGTTTTCCGGAGATGCACTGCAAGCCGCCAGGAACAGGCTGAGGGCTGCCAAAAACCCAAAAGGAACGATACGTTTATTTTTCACTTCATTTCTACCGGGTAAATATATCGATTGATCCGTGAGAAGTCTACAACTGAATTAAATGACTTTGAAATGGTGTTCTCGATATGAGTATATATCATCCGGAAATGATCATCAATATAACAAAAAGCCCGGCGATTATGACGGGATTTTTTTGTTAATTGGGTTGGCATAGTACAGGCGATTATACCCAGGATGAGGATTGCCGCACCAATTATATAGCCAGGGACGCCGCGCTGGGCTTGAATGCGTCTAGATTGCCTGGTTTCGCTGGCATTTTTCTCCTTACAAATCCTTAAGAATTCATATTCTTACATATCTGTAAATATCAATAATTCCATACCGCCGTATACTGTCAATTGAAGAAAGGTGCCTCGTTATGTCCGAGAGGTTTGATTTGGTTGAAACACCCGAGGAAAATGAAACAGGAAATAAAATGCGTCTGGACGTGTTTATTTTCCGGGTTTGTGTAATTATAGTTGTGGGTTGCGCATTGATTGCATGGTTTAGCTACCATAGTCACCCATAATAGAACATGGATTAAACCATTTCTTGCGTTTTTCGTGCGTGAGAAGTGTTTCGGAACCTCATTCAGCATCCATTAGGTGTCAAGAGTATATTTTCCCTGGATCGCTCGGGTGGCTTGCCCACTCAGGCGATCCATTTCTGATCTCATTTGGTTTCATATTGCCGCTTTGCGTGATAGAGAATTTCTGGGGACAGGTATCCGGGGCTTTCAGATTTTCGAGCTAATATCCAAAGCTTGGTTCGAAAACCTTGTTCTTTTGTGTGATATGTCTTATAAATAGACAAAACTCCCAAGAATGGCTTTAGGCCTCATTGTTGGGGGAAGTACTTGATCAATCATCTTATCGGCGGAGTAGAACCGATGGACTTTAGGGTGCCAAAGATAAACCCATTTTGGGCTGCGGTGGCGATTGCATCTGTCGGCGTTATCACCTATGTTGTGCACCAGTTCACTTGAACATCATATTTCGGGGTGGCGGGCTCCGCTCTAGTCGTTGTAGCCTTTGTCCTGCTTTGCGTAGGACTTCGGAGACTAAATCTGCCAAAGAAAATCACATTTTGGGCTGCTGTGATTATTGAGGCTGTTGGCATGATCGTATACGTTGTGCACCTATTCCCGCAGTCGTTACCATATTTGGATACGGTGGCCTTCCTTCTTTTCGTTGCAGCCTTTGTCCTGCTTAGCCTAGGCTTAACCCTCAAAGGGTTTTAGATAATCCACATTGTCCCAGAGACTGCCTCCTGGTGGTCTGCCCTGCCCAGGAGACAGTCTCTTTTATTGCGTGCGTGAGATTTTTCCTTGCCCTATACGGTGGGGGTGAGGGCTTTCTGTGGTAGCCCGACACTGCCCGTCAGCAGTATGATAAGGATTGCCGAGATTCAGGCAATTGCGAAATGGGATGGCACATGAACTACATCACCCTATTTGGTATCATCCAGGGCTTCATGAGCCTTTACCTCAATGACTTCACCGGTCTCGTCCTGCTTCGGGACATCCCTGCAAGTACCTGGGACCACTTTCTGCAATGCATCCATGTGCTCCTGCACAACCTCCTCCGGGCAAAGATTTATAAATAAGGTGGCACCCAACCAAAGCACTGCTGCATCATCTAGTGCACCGATGACCGGGATTACAGCCCCGGGGATAAGGTCTATCGGTGATACCACATATATCAAGGCCACAATTGGCAGGAGTTTGAGAAAGATATTCACCCGCTTATCCCCGATCAAACGCAGGATGAGTTTGACACGCAGTGTCAGGTTCTGAAGAGGGCCTCTGTCCGGGTTCCGCAAAATGCCAGGTTTATTTGCCATTTCGTCAGCTCCTTTTTTTGTATCTCTAAATGCTCAAACCTAATCCAGACGAAACGCCCTCTGTCACCTTGCCATTAAACCACAGGTGCATATATATACGGAAAAATTGCCGGGTGGATTCATCTTCGAACTGGCCTGCATATACATGCGAGAGGAACGAGACGGGAGGATAATCGTCCAAGCAGGTTCTCGGCAACAAATAGATGGATCATCCAGGAAGCCATTGGCTTATTATACGCTTTTAAACTGGTGTACAATTTGGTTGTCTACCCCCACATGAATGGGCCGGAGGCGCGATGCCCCTGCAGGTTTCCCGAATTCACGTGATCTGCTTTGATGTTGACGGCACACTCAGTGATACCGATGACGTGATGGTCGCCCAGCTCGCTAAACTCCTGGGCCCATTCAATTTCCTTTTCCCTAGGAAGGACCTCCTCCGGATCGCCCGTGGAATTGTGATGGAGGTCGAAGGGCCTGCGAACTTCCTGATGGGCCTACCCGACCACATCGGGCTGGATGATGAGATCTTCGCTTTAAAGGATTGGTTCGTCCGACAATCGAAAAAGAAAACGAAACCGTTCCTACTTGTTCCGGGGACCAGGGAGATGTTGGAAAGGCTCTTTCAAAACTATCCACTGGCCATCGTCAGCGCCCGTGATACCAGCTCGACCATGCATTTCCTCGACCAATTCAACCTAGTACATTACTTTGCGCGGATCGCCACCGATCAGACCTGTGAGCATACGAAACCTTACGCGGATCCGATCCTGTGGGTGGCAAAGGAATTGGGAGTGTTGCCCGCTGACTGCCTGATGGTGGGCGATACCGGTGTGGATATCCTCACCGGAAAGGCTGCAGGAGCACAGACCGTCGGCGTCTTGTGTGGCTTTGGCGAGGCGGACGAACTCCGCAAGCACGGAGCCGACATGCTTCTTTCCAGCCCGGCGGATCTGGTTCAGGTACTGGAAGAATAGTGCTTTTACGGGGATCAGCCAGGTAAGGCAGAAAATCTATGTCATGCCGATGCCCTGCTTGCAAAATAGGACCAGCGTATTGGAACGTAATCTTCCTGGAAACGTATATTTGGTAAGAACCTGGCCGGAGACAAATGCCGGTCTTCCCGTGCCAAAAAGGAGATTATTATGAATCGCAAGTTGCTTCCTGTTCTTCTCGTCCTTGTGTTGGGTCTGACTGCCTGTGGGTTCCACATCAGCATCCCGATCACCACCCTCACACCTGGTCCCGTACAGACAGACCAGATTAATGTCCCTGTACCTGTTGAAACCACCCAGGCTGTGAACCTGTCGCTCGCCTTCGGCGCAGGAACGCTGAAAGTCCAACCCGGTGCCAGTGCATTGGTCTCCGGAATTGCCACTTATAACATAGCTGATTTCAAGCCAATAGTGACCTCGAACGGTTCCACTGTCCGGATCGAACAGGGCAACTGGCACTTGACTGGTATCCCAGATCTTTCCAACATCAAGAATGAATGGGACCTGTCCCTTGGAACACACCCGCTCAATTTGAGCATTGAGGCCGGGGCCTACCATGCCGATTACCAGTTGGGCGGGCTGGCGTTGACCAACCTGACCGTCAAAGATGGCGCATCGGATGTCAAAATGAATTTCGCTTCCCCCAACCTGGCCGAAATGTCTCTCTTGAACTATGAGACCGGTGCATCCAATGTATCATTGACTGGGTTGGGCAATGCGAATTTTACCAGCCTGATCTTCCACAGTGGAGCCGGCAACTTTACTCTCGATTTTTCTGGCACGCTCAAGCGTGATGGCAGCGTGAATATCGAAACCGGGGTTAGTAATTCCACCCTGGTCATCCCCTCCGGCATTCCCGTCCAATTGACTGTGGACGGTGGCTTGTCGAATGTCACATATGACTCCAACTGGTCCAAGAACGGCAGCTTATATACCCAGGAAGGGACTGGGCCGCAATTGACCATTGTCGTTCACCTGGGTGCAGGGAACTTGACACTCACCCGATAAATGTCCTGCTTCATCATGTGTCCTATCTTTTTTCTCCGGCTCTGCTGGTGCCGAATTGCCTCTTCCCATAAGTCGCGCAAGATACCCTCTTACGCTATCTTTTCTGGGTATTTCCTGTAATTTTGGTATTAATCGGAGTAAAAGGTCATATTTCAAGCGTGACCTCTATCACTTGCCCGGTATCTTCACAAATAATACAATATAACAAGATAAAAATTACCCGAATATCCGGAAAGGGAAACACCCATGCAAATCACACGTCAGGCAGATTATGCAATCCGCGCGGTCCGTTATCTCGCCAAAATTGGGCCCATCAAAGAAGAGAAACACAAGAAGTGGCTGGTTAAAAAGGAGCTCAATTTACTGGAGCCCAACGATAAGGAACCCAACACGAACACCGCAACCAGTGAGGTGGCAAAGGAAATGAAGATCCCGCCCTCCTTCCTGGCCAAGATCATCTCGCAGTTGTCAATTGCCGGCCTGCTGACCACCAACCGCGGGGCGGCCGGAGGGGTTACTTTGAAACGCGACCCCAGTGAGATCTCCATGCTCGACGTAGTCGAGGCCATTGATGGGCCGATCCTGCTCAACGAATGTGTGGGTGACCCCGCCGATTGCACTTTCAGCGATGATTGCCCTGTCCACCCGATCTGGGTCGAGGTGCAGGAGACCCTGGTCAAACGCCTGCGCGAAACCAAGTTCAACCAACTGTCAACAAAGAAGAAGTAGACTCTCGGTCACAAAGCTGTCAAAACTTCTCTCCCGGTGTATAATCACCGGGAGTTTTTTGCCTGCTTGCGTTAAATTGGCAAGTACCCTCTGGGGATCGGATTTACAGCGGCGCTTAGGCCGTGGAAAAAACGAGGAGATCGTGTGAAAAAGCCATCTGTAGATCTTTTTATTTTCACGATCGTTTTGTTGTTGGTCGCGCCAGGTTGTAATGCAGGCAATATCGGAAGTCTGTTTGCCACACAGACACCCACTCCCACCAATACACCCACCGCCACACCAACCGCTTCGCCAACCCTGACAGCTACTCAAACACCGCTGCCCACTGCCACACCCAACCCATCCCCAACAGCTGGGCCCGATGGGGTTGAGCTAACGCAAAATTCAGACGGTACTACCCTGCTGGTCGACTTGGACAATGGCTTTCAGATCACCTTACCGAAGAACTGGTATCCGATCCTGTTTACCCAGGCAGAGGCTCTGCAATCGCCGGAAGGCACATCCCAGAAATATCCTGCGTTGAACGGAATGGTAGAGTCCTTGAAGGATCTGGACCCAAAGGTATTTCGTCTGGTCTCGGTCGAAACAGAAAAAATATATTTGCAGGGACCTTTTCCAACATTCATGACAGTGATGGTCGTATCCGGAATCAATCCAGTCATGCGGGCAATGGGCATGGCCGCGATGACCGCCTGGGTTGAGGATTATCCGCTCGCCGATGCCGAAAAGATCGCTTGGGATGTTAAAACCAATGCCCACGGGATCGATGTTGGGATCAATGATGCTTACGAAAAGGTGGGCACGGAAAAGGTGGATATGAGGACCAGGATATTCTCGTTCCTGGCCGGGGACAAATTCATCATGCTCGAGGTTCGGACACCCAGAAATTTTGGTGATGCACTTTTCAAACAAATGGAAACCATGATCGATACCATTCAATTAATCTTCCCATAAGTCGATGATTTACAACCGTCTCAGCCACCAGACTAACTGTCAAAAGGGATAATTATGAAAAAGTCATCTGTAAGTTTGTTCATCTGCATGATCGCTTTGTTGTTGGTCGCAACAGCCTGCAATATGGGAAGCATTGGGAACCTGTTTGAAACGCAGACGCCCACTCCCACCAACACGCCCACTCCCACCGACACGCCTACTGCCACCAGCACGCCTACTCCCACCAGTACCTCCACACCCACGCCAACTTTTTCACCAACACCCACTGCCCTGCCGACCGGCACAGCCAAAACAACCCAGGCAGATGGCAGCGTTCTCTTCACTGACTATGATAATAAATACACAATCGTTTTTCCCGGAGCATGGACGGCCATCAGCCTGAGCCCGGAAGACTTGAAGACAATGATGGTAAGTGCGTCAGAAAGTAACCCGGATTTACAGAAAACTATCTCCATGCTTGAGAACTTGGATCCCAAAACGTACCGCATCTTTGCATTTGACTTCAGGGCAAACCATTTGGCAGGTGGATATGCCAGCAATCTCAACGTTATGGTCCAAAGCAACAGTGTCATAAACAGTATGACGCTCCAGAACCTGGTGGATTTAAATACGCAGTCAATTCCGAAGATACTGCCAAACGCTACTGTCCTTTCATCAAAAGTGGTAAACACAGCCTCCGGTATCCCGGTAGGTGTCATCGAAACGAACATGCCGGTGAATACTTCAACGGGGACCAAGGTCGTGATATACGAACAGATAAATATTATCAAACTTTCCAAGGGAATGGTTGTGATCACATTCACATCTCCCAAGGCATTACAGACGGTCTTGCTGCCAGAATTCTCCGGGATGATGGACTCGTTCAGAATACTTGAGCAGTAATATCGCGGTAGCTATGGTTCTTCCTCCCGGCGTATAATAGTCGGGAGGATTTTGTTTTTCCAACAAAGGAGATGAAACATGACCGGACCACGTACCGTCCGCGCACCGCGCGGCACTACTCTCACTTGTAAATCCTGGCTTACCGAAGCCCCCTACCGCATGATACAGAACAACCTCGACCCTGAAGTTGCCGAACGCCCGCAGGACCTGGTAGTCTATGGTGGCAGGGGTCAGGCTGCCCGAAATTGGGAATGTTTCGATGCCATCCTCGAGTCCCTCAAGAACCTGGAATCAGACGAGACCCTGCTGGTCCAGTCCGGCAAGCCGGTGGCGGTCTTCAAATCCCACCCCGATGCGCCGCGTGTCCTGATCGCCAACTCCAACCTGGTGCCGCATTGGGCCACCTGGGAGCACTTCGACAAACTTGCCGCCCAGGGCCTCATCATGTACGGCCAGATGACCGCCGGTTCGTGGATCTATATTGGCACGCAGGGCATCCTGCAGGGAACATACGAAACATTTGGCGCTTTGGCCAAGCTCCGAGGCTGGAGTTCGCTAAAAGGCAGGTTCTGCCTGACGGCTGGTCTGGGTGGCATGGGCGGCGCGCAGCCGCTGGCCATTAAAATGAATGAAGGCGTCGGCCTGATCGTTGAAGTGGACCCGGCTCATGCCAAGCGCCGTCTCGAAAATGGTTATGTCGATCGGGTGGTGGAGGATCTCGAAGAAGCCATGACTCTGGTGGATGAATATATGGATCAGGAGATTCCGCAGTCCATCGGTCTGATCGGAAACGCCGCGGATATCACCCAGGAATTGGCTATGCGCGGCGTCATCCCGGATGTAGTGACCGACCAGACCTCCGCACACGAGCCCCTGATGTATATCCCCTCCGGTCTTTCGGTGATAGCTGCGGACGCGTTACGCAGGTCCAACCCCGAAGAGTACAAGCAGCGGGCCATGGCCTCCATGGCGCAGCATGTCCGGGCCATGCTGGAATTCCAGCGTAAAGGCGCTGAAGTGTTTGATTATGGCAATAACCTGCGCCAGCAGGCTTACAATTACGGCGTGATGGATGCTTTCGAATTCCCCGGTTTTGTTCCCGCCTACATCCGGCCGCTTTTCTGCGAGGGCAAGGGGCCCTTCCGCTGGGTGGCTCTATCCGGCGATCCGCAGGACATCTATCGCACTGACGAGGCCGTCGCTGCCCTCTTCCCCGGGGATGAACACCTGCAGCGCTGGCTCAAGCTGGCGCGTGCAAAAGTGCCCTTCCAGGGTCTCCCGGCGCGCATTTGCTGGCTGGGTTATGGCGAACGCCTCCAGGCGGGACTCAAATTCAACGAGATGGTGGCGGATGGCACCCTCAAGGCACCCATCGTGATCGGCCGCGACCACCTTGACTGCGGTTCGGTGGCCAGCCCGAACCGCGAGACCGAAGCGATGAAAGACGGCTCGGACGCCATCTCAGATTGGGCCATCCTGAACGCCATGATCAACGCCGTTGGAGGAGCCACCTGGGTCTCCTTCCACCATGGTGGCGGAGTGGGCATTGGATACAGTCAGCACGCCGGCCAGGTCATCGTTGCAGACGGTACGCCTGCAGCCGCCAAACGGCTCGAGCGCGTTTTGACCACCGACCCGGGCCTGGGCGTGGTCCGCCACGCCGACGCCGGGTATGAGCAGGCCATCGCAGCAGCCAGGCGGCATGGCATTCAGATGCCAATGCTCAAATAGGCCTCTCAGGGATATCATGGAAAAGAATCGCCGTACATTAATCTTTTTATTACTCTTGCTGGCACTCCTGTTCGGCACGTTCGTGCGGGTTATGCCTGTCCTGCAGGCAGGATTTCCACTCAATGACGGCGGCTTGTTCTACACAATGACATCGGATCTTCAAAAAGCCGGTTATGCCCTGCCTGCAGTAACGACATACAACCGTCTGGATATTCCGTACCTTTACCCCCCTCTGCCTTTCTACCTGACGGCCTTGATCCGCACCATTACCGGCGCTGACCTGCTCGCTATCATTCGCTGGTTGCCGGTCGTTTTCAGCCTGCTGACCATCCCGGCTTTTTTCCTGCTTGCGCAGGCACTCCTGGATGACAGCCTGACCGCAGCATTGGCAACCGTGCTGTATGCCTTGCTGCCGCGTTCCTACGAATGGGTGATCATGGGCGGTGGCGTAACCCGGGCCCCGGCGGCTCTTTTCCTAATCCTGATGACTTGGGGGGCCTATCGCCTGTTTCTCGATGGTGGTTGGAAAATATATTTGGTCACCATCCTCAGCGCGACCCTCGTTATCCTCACACACCCCGAACGGTCATTGCATGCGGTGGCTGCAGCCGCCCTCCTTTGGCTTTATTTCGGCCGCAGCCGGACCGGTTTGAAGCGTGCAGGGATTGTGGCCGTAGGGGTGCTGGCATTGACCTCGCCCTGGTGGATCCTCGCGCTGTCTCGTTATGGGTGGTCACCATTCTCCCTGGCCTTCCAATCCGGTGGCCAACGCTGGCTATTCTGGTCCCCGCTCTTGCTGCTCAATTTCACTGACGAGACCATCTCATTGATCGTCCTCCTGGCGGTGGTCGGGGTTGTAGCCTGTATCATAAAGAAGAAAACCTTCCTGCCTGTCTGGCTGGTGCTCGCTTTTCTCATTGACCCGCGCAGCGCCCCGCACGTGATTGCTGTACAAACCTCATTATTAGCCGCCGTGGGGCTGGCCGATGTCGTCTTCCCGGCTTTGGCCCGTCTTGGAAAACCGGCCTCCAAGGAAAATGAGGAGCTTTTTCTCAACAGCAAAAGGGGGCGGTGGATATTTGGGTATTTGCTGTTGATTCTGCTCGTCAATGCAATGCTCAACCTCCAATCGCTTGGGAAGCTTGTCCTTTCCATGGATGACCGCACAGCCTTGCAATGGATTGCGAGATCGACTCCTCCCAGCAGCCGATTCATTGCTCTACCCTTGCAGGAAAATGCCATGCTCTCGCCGCTGTTGGAATGGTTCCCTGTTATAAGTGAAAGGACGAATATCTCCACCATCCAGGGCCGCGAATGGCTCCCCGGTAAACAGAATTTCCGCCTCAGGCTGGATGCTTATCCGGATCTTTACGCCTGTCTCTCCCAAGAGGCTGCCTGCCTGGAGCAATGGGCCTCACAACAGGATGATACCTTTGATTACGTCTACCTGTCCCTCGCTCCTTCCGCTGGTGCTCCTCCGCAACGCAGCCTGCTCGAGGCCTCCTTGCTCCAATCCGACCACTACCAGATTGTATACCAGTCCCCGGAGGTTTTGATTTTTTCCCGCCGTTGAAGTGGAAAAACTATTCTGGGAACACAACCAACCGCTCGGACGCGCTTCACAAACTGGTACGGACTTTCTGCGGTACAATTTGGATTGATTTACTCATTTTATGGTAATCGTCCCGTAAAATACAATCGGCTCGTACCTCGGGATACGCGGGACTCGTCCCGCGGGGTACGCGGGGCTCGTCCCGCGGGGTACGCGGGGCTCGTCCGCAGGTTAGGATAAATCAAACCGTTTGAGTGATAAAACCTACGTGACCTTACATAAAATCAAATAATTACCGATCGGGAATATGGAAACAGGCATGCCTACAAAACGAATTGCCGTGTTGACCAGTGGTGGTGACGCCCAGGGAATGAACGCGGCCGTGCGCGCCGTAGTGCGGACCGCCCTGGATAAAGGCGCGGAAGTTTTCGCCGTCTACGAGGGCTACCAGGGTCTGGTGGAGGGTGGTGACCATATCAAAAAGATGGGTTGGGATTCCGTCGGCGGGATTCTGCAGCGTGGCGGGACCATCATCGGGACAGCCCGCAGCGAAGCTTTTCGCACGCCCGCAGGACGCCGGGCGGCTGCCCGTAACATGCTCCTGAACGACATCGATGGACTGGTCGTTATCGGCGGCGATGGCTCGCTGACTGGTGCGAACCAGTTTCGCCAGGAATGGCCGGCCATCGTGACAGACCTCTCCGGGAACGGTGAGATTACGTCAGAACTCGCTTCCACGCACCCCAACCTTCTGATCGTCGGACTGGTTGGGTCTATTGATAACGATTTCTCCGGCCCCGACATGACCATTGGCGCGGACAGTGCCCTACACCGCATCACCGAAGCCGTGGATGCCATCACAAGCACGGCCGCCAGCCACCAGCGCACCTTTATTGTCAAAGTAATGGGGCGCAACTGTGGCTACCTGGCGTTATACAGCGCCCTGGCAACCGGTGCCGACTGGGTCCTGATCCCCGAAGCGCCCCCGGACGTGAACAACTGGCAGGAGGTCATGATCGAACGCCTGAAAGCCGGCACCAAGGCCGGGCGGCGCGATCACATCATCATCATGGCGGAAGGCGCCCGCGACCGCGATGGTAATTACATCGGCAGCACCGATGTCCAACGCGTGCTGGAAGAGCACCTGGGTGAGGAGGTGCGCGTGACCGTTCTCGGGCATGTCCAGCGCGGCGGTCGGCCGAGTGCCTACGACCGCATCCTGGCCACCCAGTTGGGTCACGAAGCGGTCGTCACGCTGCTCAAGGCCAGACCCGAAGACGATCCAGTGGTAGTTGGCACCAAGGCCAACCACATCAAACACTTTTCCCTGGTGGAGTGCGTGGAAAAGAGCCGTGCAGTCACCGAGGCGATCGCCGCCAGGGATTACGAAAAGGCCATGAGCCTGCGCAGCACCAGTTTCAAAGAATCCTTTAACACACTCAAGACGATGGTGCGCGCCCTGCCCCATCCCCCCGTTCCCGACCAGAAGCATTTCCGCATTGGAGTTATGAATTCGGGCGCACCTGCTCCAGGGATGAACACCGCCGCCCGGGCGGCCATCCGCCTGGGCCTGGATCAGGGACACATCATGCTGGGGATCAAGAACGGTTTCGAGGGTCTCGCCAAAGGTGAAGTGGAGGAAATGCAATGGATGAGCGTGAGCGGTTGGGCCTCGCTGGGCGGGTCCCAGCTGGGCACCAGCCGCCTCGTCCCACAAGGCAGTGACCTGTATGCAATTGCGCGTGTCATCGAAGACAAACACATCGAAGCGTTGTTGGTGATCGGCGGCTGGAACGGCTATGAAGCCGTTTATACCATGCTGAATTCCCGCTCCAATTTCCCGGCGTTCAATATCCCAGTCATCTGCCTGCCGGCTTCGATCAACAACAACCTGCCTGGCACCGAGTTCAGCATCGGCGCGGATACGGCCCTGAACAGCATCGTGGAAGCGGTGGACAAGATCAAACAATCTGCGGTTGCCACCCGGCGCTGTTTCGTAGTCGAAGTGATGGGCCATGGGAGTGGTTATCTGGCTCTGATGGGCGGCATTGCCACCGGGGCGGAACGGGTTTACATCCCCGAAGAGGGCGTCACGCTGCACGACCTGCAGGTGGATGTCGCCAACCTCAACCGCGCTTTCGAAGCTGGCAAGCGGCTGGGTCTGATCCTGCGGGCCGAATACGCAAACAGGATTTACACCACCCCCTTCATGTGCGCCCTGTTCGAAGAGGAAGGCAGAAATGTATTTGACGTGCGCCCGGCCATCCTTGGCCATCTGCAACAGGGCGGCGACCCCTCCCCCTTTGACCGCATCCAGGCCACCCGGCTATCCCGACTGTGCCTGGGCTATTTGATCGATGAATGCAACAAGGACGGCAAAAACAGCGCATTCATTGGCCTGCAAAAGGGACAACTGAATTTCCACGACATGCGGGATTTCGAGCGCATGATCGACGCCAAAAACGAGCGGCCAAAGGAAGAATGGTGGATGGATCTGAAAGGCATAGCCAACCTGATGGCAAAACCCAACCCGGAAACACAGAAATAAGCAGGGCGGTCCAAATGGACCGCCCTTATTCTTTTTCCCCAGTACGTTCTTGTCCACCCTCCAAGTTCCGCGTTTCGAATTGCAGTTTGAAAATTAACCCGGGTTGCCCACACCCAGTATTTGCCCAAGCTGGTAAGCCTGCTCGAGCAGTTCCGGGTGTTTTTCGGCATCGCCCACCTTGTCCAACGAGGCGTGCACGATGCCGGCGATCCGGCCGTTCAGGAAGCGGCACATTGTTTCGAAGGTGTGGATGGCGTTGATGGCTCCGGAGGTGTACAGGTCGGTATCACCGTAGGTCAGGATGATGCCGAAGGGTTTCCCGGAAACCTCTTGCCATTTTTTGGCTTGGAAAGCGTACCAGCGGTCAACACAGAGTTTTAACTGGGCGCTAAAAGTGAACCAGTAGACTGGACTGGCGAGAATGATGGCATCCGCCTCAGCCAGTTTTGGATAGAGCGGGCGCATGTCATCTTCGATCACACATTCACCCTGTTCCAGACACAGGTCACAGGCGTCGCAGGGACGGATGTCCAGCCCGTGCAGGTAAATGCTGTCCACCTGCGCCCCGGCTGCCCGCGCCCCATCTGCAGCATGCCCGGCCAGTACGGCGCTGTTACCTCGTTCTCTTGGGCTGCCTTTCAGGATGAGTACGTTTCGCATGGGTATCTCCTCATAACAACAGTTTACTACGATCTCTCCGGAAATAGAGATGGGCAAAAAATTTTGTAAATTTCTCCCAACGCTTTTCCAGTCCTGTGACGGTCAGGCTGCGCATGAACAGACGCGGCGATAGGATACGCGGCGATAGGATATATGAACAAATTATGTACCTGGAAGAGGGACAAAGGAAGGGTAAAGAAAAAGCGGGTTGGACATGTATAATTATTGAAACGACGAGGAACGATGGGCTTTCAATTGGTAGATGCAACATCACCGATTTATTGCGGGTGACCCATATCGAACCAATTTATTATAAAAGGTGTTTCCAATATGACAAATTAATCAGATGGATATAAAATGTCTTTATGCTTCAAGTAACTTCACCATTGTATTTTTCCTGTTTTCCGGGAAGGCCTGCCAGGAAAAAATCATAAATACGGAGGATTATTATGACAAAGTCGGAAACCACCATCCGCGAATTACTGGATCTGGCTGAAATAGAGATCAACGGCAGCCAGCCTTGGGATATCCAGGTTCATGATGATCGCCTTTACGACCGGATTTTGCGCGATTCGTCCCTGGGTCTGGGTGAAGCGTATATGGACGGCTGGTGGGATTGCGCATCGCTGGATGGGTTGATCTGCCGGGTGCTCAAAGCCCACCTGGATGAAAAAGTAAAAAATAATTTGCGCCTGGTTTTCCAGGTGGTCAGGGCTGGTTTGTTCAACCGGCAATCTTCTGCAAGAGCTTATGAGGTGGGTGAAAAACATTATGACTTGGGCAATGACCTGTACCTTGCCATGCTGGATAAACGGCTTAACTATACCTGCGGTTATTGGAAGAATGCCGGCAACCTGGACGAGGCCCAGGAGGCCAAGCTGGAACTCGTGTGCAGAAAGATCGGCCTTCGGCCAAGCATGCGTATCCTGGAGTTGGGCTGCGGTTGGGGCAGCTTTGCCAAGTACGCAGCCGAAAAATACGGCGCCTCCGTTCTGGGCGTGACGGTTTCAAAAGAACAGGTGGCCCTGGGGATGCAGCTTTGCAAAGGCTTGCCAGTGGAGTTGCGCCTGCAGGATTACCGTGAAGTGACCGGCACGTACGACGCAGTCATTTCGATCGGGGTGATGGAACATGTCGGGTATAAAAATTATGCCGATTACATGCGGGTGGTGGACCGTTGTCTAAAAAAGGATGGCATTGCTTTCGTTCACACCATCGGCGGTAACATAAGCGCCACAACCGGCGAACCCTGGACCGACAAATATATCTTCCCGAACGGCCTGCTCCCTTCCATTGCGCAACTGGCCCGGGCGATGGAAGGCCAATTTGTAATGGAAGATTGGCATAATTTTGGCCCCTATTATGATCAGACATTGATGGCCTGGCACGCCAATTTTGAAAAAGCCTGGCCTGACCTGAAGAAGAATTATGATGATCGTTTTTACCGCATGTGGCGCTATTACCTGCTCACCAGTGCAGGCGGCTTTCGGTCGCGCAACCAGCAGCTCTGGCAGATTGTCTTCACCCGTACGGGTACTCCTCAGCCGGATTGCCGTTTTTCATAGAAAGGTTTTGATGATCAAGGCCGATGTCCTTGTGATCGGTGGAGGCCCGGCGGGTGCAGCCTGCGCCAGACGTCTGAAGCAGGAGCATGTCAGAACCATTCTGCTGGATAAATCCACATTCCCGCGTTTTAAACCCTGTGCAGGCTGGGTCACCCCGCAGGTGCTCCAATGGGTGGGAATGGATGCAAACACCTATCCCTATGGGTTGACCGAATTCACCAGTTTTGATGTCTCGATCAGTGGGGTTAAATTCAAGTTGCCCACACACCAATTTTCCATCCGCCGCTTTGAGTTTGACCAATGGCTGCTGGGTCTGGCTGAACCTGAATTCCATCTTCACGATGTCCATGAAATCCGGTTGGAAAGAGGGGAATACGTGGTGGATGGCGAATTTTCGGCACCCTACCTGGTCGGTGCTGGCGGCACCCACTGCCCGGTTTACCAAACTTTTTTTAGCGCGAGCAGCCCAAGAGCCCGGGGTTCTCTTATTGTTGCACAGGAGGAGGAATTTCGATATAACGTCAAGGATAGCCGCTGCAAACTCTGGTTCTTTGAAAACAGGCTGCCCGGTTACGCCTGGTATGTTCCAAAAAACGACGGCTTTGTCAACGTCGGTGTAGGCGGCTCGGCCGGGCAGTTGATGCACCGCTCGGATACGCTGAAGAATCATTGGACCTTATTGGAAAGGCAGTTGGAAGAGACCGGTCTTATTATGGATCATGGTTATAAGCCGACCGGGCATAGTTATTACCTGCGCCAGCACCTGCCCGAGATCCAGATCGGGAATGCGTTCTTGGTGGGGGATGCGCTCGGGTTGGCAACCCTGGATATGGGCGAAGGGATCGGCCCGGCCATTCGCAGCGGGCAACTGGCAGCCGAGGCCATCCTCTCTGGCGCAACTTACTCGGTGACATCCATCCCCCGCTACTCTTTCCCCTCCTTGCTGGGATTGCGAAAATAAGCACTAGAGATCGAGATTAATTTGAATACGTCTGGAAGAAAAGCCATGAAAAGATCCTATCTCATCCTCGCTCTTGCAATCATCTTTCTGTTTTTTATACAGGCTGCCGGAACATTGGTCGAATCCATCTATATCCTGGATTTGATGCACACAACTCTGGATGTGAAAGTCCTGGGACTCTTTTTCTTCTTTTCACCGCTCCTGCTGATCCCCTTTTATAAGAGGTTTTCGCACCAACTCGCCTGGATCACATTCGTCGTATTGCTGGCTTCCCGAGCCATGCTCCCCTACTTAAATACTGCCAACCGGATGGTGGCTGCCGGGTTCGCGACTGGCTCAGCCTTGAGCCTGTTCTTTCTTTTACTAAATGCCAATCCCAGGGGGGAGCCGGCTTCCCGGACCGGCCTGTCGGGTTCCGCCGGTCTTGCGCTGGCTGTCAGCCTGTCCGTCCTGCTGCGCACGGTGGATTACGGCATTGATTATTCCCTCACCCCCTCTGGTGGTTGGACCGGAATTCTCCTCGGGCTCCTGCTCGCAGTATTGTTGGCACAACTGGATTTGGGAAGCTACCCAGACCGAAAGCAGAAAACTCCTGGCGTGACCTCTGCCATCCTGGGAATTTTCCTCGTCCTTACCCTGGTTTATTTTGCCTTTTCAGCCCCGGCTGTGATCGCCCGCTGGACGGAGGGCAACTACACGTTGATCGTGAGCTCCGTCAGCCTGTTGGCAGCCGGCTGGGTCCTGCTATCGCTGCTCCACCCGCAATTCATCAGGCGCCTCGGCTGGCAGGTTTTGGTTGTCTGGAATCTGGCCTTCTGCGCTTGTTTGACCGCGACCATCCTGGTTCACGGTGTATCCTTCCCACCAGCCCCGGACTCACCCTCCGTGATGGTGGGAGCCTCGGTCTGGTGGCAGGCGATTCCGCTGGTGCTCATGTTGCTGCTTTTCCCGGTCCTTTTTGTCGACCTGCGCATCTTCCTTGACCGCATCAACCTGTCGGTTCCCTCACCGCGCGACCTGGTACCGGGCATTCTGCTGGGATGTCTGGCATTGATCCTGCTCGTCTTCGCCAACATCTTTACCAATGTCTGGGGGTACGTCCAACCAGTCAGCCTGTTTTTCCGCGGCAAGTTCTGGCTGGTTTACCTCTTGCCGGCCGGGATCATCAGCCTGCTCGCATGGAGCATGCGAAAGGATCAACCAGATCCTGAAGCGGGTAGCTCCGGCAAGTTGCTTTGGGCATCGGGTTTCTTTACCGGCGTCATTTTCCTAGTCATTTTGATCCGTGCGCTTCCAGCGAAACACCTCCAGGTCGACGCGACGGACAGGTTCTCCCTCATAGTCATGACCTATAATATCCAGGAGGCCAACGACGCCTATGGGGAAAAGTCCTTTGACCGGCAGCTTGCCCTGATCCGCACGGTTTCGCCTGACATCCTCTCCCTGCAGGAGACGGATTCAACCCGCATCTCTCTCAACAATAACGATTACGTCCGCTACTATGCTGAAAATCTTGGTTACTATTCCTACTATGGACCAACCACCGTCGCGGGCACGTTCGGAACAGCCATCTTGTCGAAATTTCCGTTGTTGAACACTCGCAGTGTCTATACCTACAGTGATACGGATGAGATCGGCATTAATGAGGCGGAGATCGAAGTGAATGGACGTCGGTTCTCCATTTATGATGTTCACCCGGATGGTTCGGATACCGCCAAGCTGATCTTCGCACAGGCCCTTTTGCAGCGCGCGCAGGAGAAGCCTTACGTGATCGCCTTGGGCGATTACAACTTGCGGGGCTACGAAGCAGCGTATAAGCTGATCAACACTGTTTTTACGAATGCCTGGACAAGCGTCTATCCATCCGGGATCAGTTCGGACGGTGTGGATATGTCCGGTGATAACCGTATCGACCACATCTTCGTCTCGCATACATTGGGGGCGCGCAATCCCGTCTACGTGTTGCCTCCGGCTTCAGCCACCGATCACCCTGTTCACTGGGCCGAGATCTATTGGGGAAATCCGTAAGGCCTGGCAGGTACATCCTGAAGGCAGCCTCCAGGGAGACCTGGACCAGATCAAGAACAGCCTGGTAAGCGAATAATAAACGGCCTATGGGAATATAGGTGCGCTTTCTGCGCGACCATCTCTTCGTGTTGGGGGTTAATATACTCGTAGCCATCAATAAGGAGGAGAGATGTCCAAATCCAAGCGGGCTTTCCGCACGCTGACCCGGGTCATGAGTGGGCTGTTAATTTTGGCCGTTCTGCTCAGCGCCTTCGGCTTCTATTCCGCTCACAAATCCTTCCCACAAGTGGATGGGACGCTTCACCTGCTTGGACTGAATCACCCGGTGCAAGTCTACCGCGACGCATATGGCATCCCAAACATTTATGCCTTGAACACCCACGACCTGTTCATGGCACAAGGCTACATCCATGCCCAGGAGCGCTTCTGGCAGATGGACTTTTGGCGCCATATCGGCGCCGGGCGCCTCTCGGAGCTATTCGGTTCATCCGAAGTGGATACGGATGCCTTCCTGCGTACCATGGGCTGGGCGCAGATTGCCCAACAGGAGTGGACCAGTGCCAGTCCGGCCGACCAGGCCATCCTGCAGGCCTATGCCGATGGGGTAAATGCCTACCTGGCCGGGCACCAGGGCACCGCCCTAAGCCTTGAATATGGCGTGCTAAAACTGCTCAACCCACACTACGTTCCCGAGCCCTGGCAGCCGGTCAACACTCTCACCTGGGCCAAGGCCATGGCCTGGGACCTGCGCGGCAATATCGACGAGGAGATCGAACGCGCCATGCTGCTCAAGACCCTCACTCCGCAGCAGGTGGACCAACTCTTCCCACCTTACCCGCCAGACCATCCATTCATCGTGGCGGGATTCACCACGTCCTCATCGGCCTCCGCCACCAGCCCGGTTGGTCTATCCAGTTACCCTGCCGCTTCGCTGTCGAATGTCCAGGCCAACTTCAGCTCCTTGGATGGACTACTTGGCCCCTCCGGCATGGAGATCGGCTCCAATTCCTGGGTGGTGTCAGGCGCGTTGACCACCACTGGCAAACCCATCCTGGCCAACGACCCGCACCTGAGCAGCCAGATTCCCTCCATCTGGTACCAGATTGGCCTGCATTGCCAGCCGCGCACGGATGCCTGTCCGTTCGAAGTGGCCGGTTTTTCTTTCGCGGGTGTGCCGGGTGTGGTCATCGGTCATAACGACCGCATTGCCTGGGGCTTCACCAACAACGGCCCGGATGTGATGGACCTGTACATCGAAAAGGTCAACCCGGCCAATCCGGACCAGTACGAGGTGAACGGCCGATGGGTGGATATGACTGTGCAAAACGAAACCATAAATGTTTCCGGTGGCAAACCGGTTCCTCTGACGGTCCGTTCCACCCGCCACGGGCCGGTAGTCTCGGAAGTATACCTGCCGAAAAAGTTTACCGAAAAAAGCGGCGTGGCTCTACCCGATAATTACGTTATCGCCCTTCGCTGGACGGCGCTGCAGCCCGCCCACATCTTCGACGCCGTCTGGGGCTTCGACACGGCCCGCAATTGGGAGGATTTCCGCCAGGCAGCACGCGCCTTCTCCGTTCCTGCGCAGAACCTGGTCTACGCGGACGTGGACGGGAACATCGGCTACCAGATGCCAGGTCTGATCCCCATCCGCGCCAGCGGCGATGGCCGCCTGCCTGTGCCAGGTTGGACCGATGCGCATGAGTGGACCGGTTTCATTCCCTTCGACCAGCTCCCTTCCGCCTACAACCCGCCTTCCGGCTACATCGTCACGGCCAACAATGCCGTGGCAGGCTCAGGGTATCCTTATCTGATCACCGCCGATTGGGATTATGGCTTTCGCGCCCGGCGCATCACCGACTTGATCACCCAGGCACCCGGGAAGATCGACCTGGCTTACGTTCAAAAAATGCAGTTCGACAGCACCAACCTGAACGCCGAGGCGCTTGTACCAGTCCTGAGCGGATTGAAGGTCCAATGGGGTTCGCCGGCCGAGACGGTTGCGATGAACCTGCTGAAGCAGTGGGATCTCCGGGAAACAATGGATTCGCAGGCCACCCTGATCTTCGAAAATTTTTGGTGGTATCTTCTACAGGATAGCATTACCACCAAGGCTATCCCCAAGAAATACTGGCCGAAAGGCGATGACCGCTGGTACGAGGTTATGCGCGAGCTTGTTCAACAACCCACCAGTTCGTGGTGGGACGACCCCGCCACCAAGCAGGTTGAAAAACGGGACGATATCTTCACCAGGGCCTTCATCGAATCAGTTTCTGACCTGCAGGGTCACTACGGAAAAGACCCGGCCCGGTGGCCGGGCTAGGGCAGCGTGCATACGATCACTTTCCAGAACCAGTCCCTGGGAAAATCCGGCGTCGCCCCGATCGAAGCTCTCTTCAACCGCGGCCCCTTCCCCACCGCCGGAGGTAATTCCATCGTTAATGCCACCGGCTGGGATGCGTTCAAATCCTTCCAGGTGAACTGGCTGCCCTCCATGCGCATGATCGTCGACCTGGGCAATCTGGAGAACTCGCTCACAGTCCACACCACTGGTGAGTCCGGGCACACCTACAACCCGCACTACATAGACCTGGAACCTCTCTGGGCGAACGGCGAGTATTACCCCATGCTATGGGAGACGCAGTCCGTGCTGAACGCTGCGGTCGATACCCTGCAGTTGTTGCCATGAGCCAGGTTTAGGAAAAAGGCAGTCGCCCTTTTTTGCGTTCCCTTCAACTCCCACTATACAGTCCTCACCCGGTCAACCACCTCGACGCCGACGGGAATAACGTCGTTTGGCTGGGAATCCGCTGATCAGGAACGCGCAGACTGGATAGACACAATTATCAACAGAAGGCAGATAGGTTATCAAGTAAATATAATTCCAAAGCCAAGGTCTATGTCCCCATATGGGAATTTTGAAGGTTCCCCAACCACCTGGTTTTGACTCTTCTTTTCCCCCTCCCACACCTCAGCCAGAGAAGGCTTTGATTGCCACCTCCGGCAGGGCCTCGAATGCCGGCCTGGCGAAATAATAGCCCTGGAAGATGCTCACGCCGGCATCCCGCAGCCATTGATACTCACCGGCTTTCTCGACTCCTTCGGCTACAATTTCAACACCCAGGCGCTCGCAGATATGTTGCACGCCTGAAAAAACACACTGCTTGATACAGTCCTGGTGGATATTGCCGATCAGGTGCCGGTCAAGTTTTATGTAATTCGGTTGGTATTCCACCAGTAATTTCAAGCCGGAATACCCCGCCCCAAAATCGTCAATGGCCGTGGCAAATCCGAATTCCTGGATCAGCCGCAGGTATTGCAGCAGGTTCCTCTGGTCGGTCAGGCTCTCCATTTCGAGCACCTCGAAAACGATCTTCTCCACCGGGGTGCCGTTCTGGATGGAGGCCTGGAATGTGGTCATGATGCTCAGGTCGACCTGGTAAATACTATGGGCAGACATGTTGAGGTTCAACAGTTTGGGGTTCTTCAACCGGCTGGCCAGCGCAATGGCTTTCGAACGGCACATCGCGTCGAATCTAGTGAAAGCCCTTTCGGGCACCTGGGCAAAGACCGAGGCCGAAGGCTCCCCGTGCGGCCCGCGCACCAGGGCTTCGAAGGAAATGATCTCCCGGTTGCGCGAGTCCACGATCGGTTGGAACGCAAAACTGAATTCGAAGCCAATGTCCCCGCTGGTCTTTAATCGATTTTCCGGTTTGCCATACCGATACCGCTTTTGCATGATGCTTTCCTTGCTTCCAGAAATTGGATCAATCTCGGTATTACCCCGTCTGGAACCCGCCAGGGAATGCCTGGAATGCTGGGTCCACCGGTTTTGTACCCTGCCCAATGATAGCCTGCCTCTGGTGGTTGTGGTATCCCATTATGCTGGTTCTTTGCTGCCCCATTTTTGACCATTTCAGGAGGCCATAAACTCGCCTCCTTCCTCAGAAACGACTGCCTGCCTGTTTATGCGGTACAATCACCTAGATCGATCCTCAATTACAAACCTTCAATTTTAGATCTTATGCCTTCCGATACCCAGGTGATCTATTCCATGATGCGCGTCGGGCGCATCCACCCACCCAACAAGCAGGTCCTGCGGGATATTTCGCTCGGCTTCTATTACGGCGCCAAGATCGGCGTGCTCGGTCTGAACGGCGCCGGCAAGTCCACCCTGCTGCGCATCATGGCGGGCGTGGACAAGGACTACGTCGGCGAGATCGCCATGAGCAAAGGTTACACCGTCGGCCTGCTCGAGCAGGAGCCGCAGCTCGATCCCACCAAGACCGTCATCGAGGTCATTCGTGAGGCTGTCCAGCCCATCACCACCATGTTGGCGGAATTCGACGAGGTCAATGCAAAATTCTCCGAACCGGACGCCGACTTCGATGCACTCATCGCCGAACAGGCCAGGCTGCAGGAAGCCCTCGATAAAGTGGACGCCTGGAACCTGGACAGCCACCTGGAGCTGGCCATGGACGCCCTGCGCTGCCCGCCCGCCGATACGCCCATCCAGGTACTTTCCGGCGGCGAACGCCGCCGGGTGGCCCTGACCCGCCTCCTGCTGACCGAGCCAGACATCCTGCTGCTGGACGAACCCACCAACCACCTGGACGCCGAGTCGGTTGCCTGGCTGGAGCATCACCTGCGCGATTACAAGGGCACCGTCATCGCGGTCACCCACGACCGCTACTTCCTTGACAACGTGGCTGGCTGGATCCTGGAACTCGACCGCGGCTACGGCATCCCTTGGAAAGGCAATTACAGCTCCTGGCTGGAGCAAAAGAAGGACCGTCTGGCCCTGGAGGAGAAAAGTGAAGTCCAGGCGCCGGAAGACCCTCGAGCGCGAGCTGGAGTGGATCCGCATGAGCCCCAAAGCGCGCCAGGCCAAAGGCCAGGCCCGCCTGACCGCCTATGAACGCCTGTTGAGCCAGGAATCCGAGCAGCGTCGCGAGGAATTGGAGATCTACATCCCGCCCGGCCCACGTCTGGGCGATATCGTCATCGAAATCGAGGGGATCAGCAAGGCCTATGGAGAGCGCCTGCTGCTGGACAATTTCAGTGCAAAGATACCGCCCGGCTCCATCGTTGGCGTGATCGGGCCGAACGGGGCTGGCAAAACCACCCTGCTGAAGATGATCACCGGTCAGGAGCAGCCTGACCGCGGTTCCATCCGGATCGGCGATACCGTCAAGTGGGCCTACGCCGACCAGACCCGCAGCCTCGACCCGGAGAAGACCGTTTGGGAGGAGATCACCGGCGGCGCCGAGACCCTCACCCTGGGCACCCGCACGATGAACAGCCGCGGGTATGTTTCATCGTTCAATTTCCTGGGCTCCGACCAGCAGAAGAAGGTCGGCATTTTATCAGGCGGCGAGCGCAACCGCGTCCACCTGGCCAAAACCCTCACACAGGGCGCCAACGTAATCCTGCTCGACGAACCCACCAACGACCTGGACGTCAACACCCTGCGCGCCCTGGAGGAAGCCCTGGAGGACTTTGCCGGGTGCGCCATCGTGGTCAGCCATGACCGCTGGTTCCTCGACCGCATCTCCACACATATCCTGGCCTTCGAGGGCGAGAGCACGGCGCGCCTGTTCCTAGGCAATTGGAGTGATTACGAGACTCACATGCACGAAACATACGGGAAGGATCTGCAGCCGCACCGGGTCAAATATCGGACTTTAAAAAGGTAGTTTTTTTACAATGGTGTCTCATTTTTTTCACCACAACAGATGTTAAGAAAAACAAAGAAGACGCTCTTTTCCTTCGGGTACCTTCGTGACCTTAGTGGTGAAAATCCTTGGCTCGTCAAACGAAATGGTACTTTGTTCACTTGTTCATAAGAAAAAGCGCGAAACGACCCGGATCCTTGGACCGGGTCGTTAGCGAGGAGGAAACACGCACTTTTGGATGCAGTTTCCAACTTTTATGATAGTACCCATTCATGAATAAATCATGAATTTATCCGAATATTTATTCGATCTCATCCGTATACTATTAGGAGTTATTCCGCCTCGAAATAATCCTGTGGAGTCAATATGGCCAATGGTGCTTCCCTGATCGAAACCCGCAACCTGGTGAAAAAATACGGCGAAAAGCTTGCCGTCAACGACGTCAGCCTGGCCGTGCAAGCCGGCGAGGTGTTCGGCTTTCTCGGTCCGAACGGCGCCGGTAAGACCACGACCATCAAGATGATCGTCGGGCTTTTACAGCCCACTTCCGGCACGGTCAGGGTGGCCGGGTTTGACGTCCAAGCCCAGCCCCTACTGGCCAAGGCCGCCAGCGGTTACGTTCCGGATACGCCTAACCTCTACGCCAAGCTGACCGGCCGCGAGCTGTTGCGTTTCGTCGGCGACCTGTACGACCTGGATCGCCAGCAGGTTGCCCAGCGCACCGAAGAACTGTTACGCGTGCTCGACCTGGGCGAAGCCGCCGACAATACCGTCGACTCGTACAGCCACGGCATGCAGCAAAAGACCTCCCTGGCTGCCGCGTTGATGCACGACCCAAAGGTGCTCGTGCTCGACGAACCGACTGTGGGGTTGGATCCCAAGTCGGCCAGGCTTATCAAAGACATCCTGCGCCAGATGGCCGACCGTGGAGCGGCAGTCTTCCTATCGACCCACATCCTGGAAATCGCCGAACGTATGTGTGACCGCATTGGGATCATCGACAAAGGCAAACTGGTTGCCGTGGGCAGCATGAACGAACTGCGCTCGCTCGGCAAGGCCGGCGAAGTCAGCCTGGAGGATATCTTCCTGGGCCTCACCGGCGGGGCCGAGGAAGCTGAGATCGCCGAGATATTGAAATGATCCGCCTGGTTGCCGCCCCCTCCGGGCGCCTGTTCCCGTCCATCTGGAAATTGATCCGCCTGCGCCTGCTGATCACCTGGAATGGATTCAAGCACGCCAAAACCGGCCGGAAGATCCTTACGATCTTTCTTGCAGTACTGCTGGTCGGCTTCGCCGGGTTCCTCTTTTTCCTGAGCTGGTTGCTGCTCGGCTTTTTGCATTCCCCCAAACTGACCCAGTACGTCGGTCTTGATGTGACCCCCTTCCTGCAAGCCGTGCCGGTGCTGGTTTTCGCGGCCCTGTTCCTGGGCATTTTATTCTCCAGCTTCGGCGTTCTGCTGCAGGCACTCTACCTTTCTGGGGATATGGATTTCCTGCTGACCTCGCCGGTGCCCATCCGGGCGGTCTTCGTTACCAAGCTGATGCAGGCAGTTCTGCCCAACTTCGGTCTGATTATCATGTTCGGGCTGCCGGTGCTGTACGGGCTGGGTCTTTCCGCCCATTACAACATCCTTTACTATCCGCTGGTCCTGCTGACCATGATGGCGCTAACGCTAGCCGCCGCCGGTCTCTCGTCGCTGCTGGTCATGTTGGTTGCACGGGTTTTCCCACCCCGCCGGGTGGCGGAAGTACTGGGCTTCCTCACCGCCACGATATCCATCATCTGCGGCCAGAGCGGCAACCTTTACAACGCCACGCACAATAACGTCACCATCTCGGGGTCACAGGTCAGCAGTTTCTTCAGCTTGCTGATGAGTCTCAACACGTTTTGGAACCCGCTGGATTGGGCCGGACGCGGCCTGGTAGATTTGGGCGAAGGCCGCTGGCTTTCGGGACTGATATTCGTGGCTCTCACTCTGGGGCTCTCGACAGTCGCCTTTATGGTCGCGCTGGGTACTGCAGAGCGCTGGTATTACACTGGCTGGGCCGGGATGCAGGTGGTGGCTCACAGGAAGAAGATTATCCGGACTGTTCAAGCGTATACCGGAGCCGCGTATTCAGCTACCACACGCGAGAGCCTGGTTGCAACCCGGATGAGATGGTTGTTGCCTGCCCCGGTGCGTGCCATCGTCCAGAAGGATTTCTTGCTGCTCCGGCGGGATATCCGTAATATGTCGCAGTTGGTCACCCCGCTTATCCTGGGCATATTGTATACCTTTATGTTTCTGAGGCCCGGGAATCCCATGATCCCCGACAATCCCGATGTGCCGGCGATCTTCAGCTCGATTTCCCGCTTTATCACCACCTACGGTAACATTGGCATGTCCCTTTTTGTGAGCTGGATATTGCTTTCCAGACTCTCGGGAATGGCTTTTTCGTCCGAAGGCAAGAATTACTGGATGTTGAAAGCCTCCCCCGTGCGCACCGGGCACCTGCTAACTGCCAAGTTCCTGGTGGCCTACCTGCCGACCCTGGCATTGGGTTTGACCTTCATGGTGGCGGTTTCGATCCTGCAAAAGGTTCCACTGCCGACATTCTTATATGGCCTGCTGGCGACGGTCATGTGCCAGGCCGGGATGAACGGCATCCTGCTGGCCTTCGGCGTGGTGGGCGCCAATTTCAACTGGACCGATCCGCGCCGGATGAATGCCGGGGCGATCGGCTGCCTGGGCCAGTTCCTGACCGTTCTGTTCCTGCCAATCTCATTTGGACTTTTCATCGGGCCTGTGCTGCTTGTTTCGATCTTCGGCTGGACGCAAATCTACGGCTACCTGATCGGTGGGATCCTGGGCACGGCTGTGACAGGCCTTAGCGCAATCCTGCCGCCGTGGCTGGTGCGGAACAGAGTGGAGCGACTGACCGAGAATTGAGATCAGGATCCTTCTTCTCCACAAAAGAAATCGTATAATGGGGATAGCCATGGTCAGGAAATTCCTTCTTATCTCCCTAGTCATTAGTGTGGCTGCCTGCACGGCGAAACCTCCCCCCAGCCCTGCACCTACGGCGCACCAGATCGATGTTGAGGAACAGGCTGTCTACGCATATCTGCTCCCGCAGATGTACCGTAACAAAGGCTACGTCATCATGGCATCCACCGCCACAAGCGCAACCGGAGTGGAGAATACCACCCAGACCCTCGATTACATCCTGCAGAACATGCATGGCGTGGCCCCCGAAACGGTGGAAAGTTTCCGGGCCCGTAACGACATGGCTTATCCCATCCGCCCGGACATGGACCTTGGCAGCCCTTATACTCTGCTAAGCCAGGCCGCCAGGAACAAGATCTTCAGCCAAAACCAGAGTGGCTGGGAGATCTTCTATAACCGCTATCCGCAGGCACCCGGCATTACCAGCCTCTCACGCGTCGGTTTTAATGCCGGGTTCGACCAGGCGCTGGTTTATATCGGTACACAGAGCAACTGGCTGGCCGGCGCGGGCTATTACATCCTGTTGAAAAAAGCGGATGGGGTCTGGAGAATCGACCAACAAGTGACGGCCTGGATTTCATGAGGAATCCTAAAATCTTTCCGGCCGTTGGCTGACCCATTTATCACCTCTTGGTTCAGCCTATAGGACCCTCGATCCATACCTGTTTCATATCGATTACAATCACAGCATGTCGCGTTTGAAATCCCCTTTTTTCTGGTTCATCCTGGCCCTGCTGACCACTGCCGGGCTGACTGCGCTCGGACCGCAGGATAAATCTCTCGGAAACAACATACACATTGTTTATTTGCATGGGGCCTGGGCGTTGACGGCCGAGGCCGCCCTCGGAGTTTCGGCGGCCGCTGGGCTGTTCGGAATCCTGTTCCGGCGCGAAGCCATGCACAGGTGGTCGGGGGCGCTGGGATATACCGGCCTGTTCTTCTGGTTGACCTACCTGCCGCTGTCCTTGTGGGCCATGCAAGCCAACTGGAATGGGTTGTTCCTGGCCGAGCCGCGCTTCCGTGTGGCGGTCGTCTTCTCTGTGACGGGGGTGCTGCTGCAGATCGGTCTGAGACTGCTCTCCCGGCCGGTCTTCACATCCCTGTTCAACGTACTTTTCTTCGCCGCTTTACGTATTGGCCTGGCGCGCGCCGATTACGTCATGCACCCGCCGCCCTCCCCTATATTCAGTTTGGGGATCCTGTCGCTGCAGTTGTTCTTCGTCGGTATTATTTTCCTGACCATGTCCGCCGCCTACTTCATGACCCTCTGGTGGTTGCAAAGACAAAGGTAATGTGAAGTTTTCCCTGAAAAGATCCTGGCTCCTGGTCCTTGTGACCATCCTGGTCGTCCTGGCGGCCTTGTTGGCCGTCAGGATAGTCGGGGCGATGGACTACCGCCATAATGACAATGACTTCTTCACCTTCTGGCTGGCCGGGCACATGGTCACACAGGGCGGCAGCCCGTATGACACGGCCCAATGGGTGGCAGGCTATCACCACTTCGATATCGGCTTTATCCCCAACCCATATTTCCTTTACCCGCTGCCGCTGGCCATGCTGCTAGCTCCGCTCGGCATTTTGTCCTTCCACAGCGCCTACGTCCTCTGGGTAACGCTGATCCAAGTGATGATCATCGTCTCGCTGGCCATCTTATTATCCCAGCATGACCATCCCCGCGCAAAGCTTTTTTTCATTCCACTTTTAGCCGGGATCGTTCTCTTCCGCCCGACCATCCTGACCCTGACCCAGGGTCAGGTGAGCGGATTATTCCTGTTCGTACTGGCCTGGATCACTTATTTATGGCAAAAAGGGAAATGGTTTTACGGCGGCCTCCTGCTCGGTTTGCTGGCTCTCAAGCCCAACCTGGGCCTGCCCATCATCGTCCTGCTTGTCTGCTGGCTTTTCCTCCAGAAACGCTGGAGCAGCCTCTTTGGGACGCTGGTTTCCGGGATCTTCATTCTCATCTCCGGGCTGGTTGTCAACCCGGATTGGGTCGTCCAATACTGGCGCATCGGCAGTAACAAGCTCGCCGGGACTTTTGGCGGCTCCCCCACGGTTTGGGGTCTGGGAGCGCTGATCAGCCACAACCAATCCACCGGTACAATTCTAATCGGCAGCCTGGCAGCCTTGCTTATCCTGCTCGGATTTTTCTGGACGATTTTCCGGTTCCGCGCGAACCTTCAACCATTAAGCGTACTCGCTCTGGCCATAACCGTCACCCTGCTCATCGCCCCCTACACATGGACCTATGACCAGTTGTTGCTGATCCTCCCTATCACCAGCGTGACCGTCGCCATGCACCGGATGGGCGTTCGTTTTCCGCTGACGGCCGTCCTTTTCCTGGGAATCGATGTGCTCGCCCTTGTATTGTTATTCTTCGATTCTTTGCTGCAGGTGGAGATATTGAACGTGGTCATCCCTGCGGTCGTTCTTGGCCTGTGCCTTTGGTGTTTAAACCCACGCCTTCCCGCCAACGCAGGTGGGAAAGCAGACACCTTTGGATAGTTCAGCCACCCGCCTGACGGAGCAACCATGCGAATAAATCCTTTCAAACTGGAACGCTACTTCGCCCAATACGAATTCAAGCTGAAATACCTGCTGAGTCCATCCGACTGCGAGAGCCTTGCGATGGATGAACTCCTTCAAATGGCCACCGCCGAAAGCCTGGCTCTCTGGCAGGGATTGAAATTAGGTTATACCGAGAGCCAGGGGCATCCTTTGCTGAGGGCTGAAATTGCCAGGCTCTACCAGCACATTCCGCCCGAGGCCATCCTGATTGCAGCTCCGGAGGAAGCGATCTTCATCGCAATGCAGACATTGCTGAAACCGGGGGACCAGGTCATCGCCATCAGCCCTGCCTACCAATCCCTCCATGAGATTGCCCGTTCCATCGGCTGCACGGTAACCAATTGGGCACTGCAACCTGGCAAGGATAACAATTGGCACCTGGACCTCGATCAATTGGAGGACAGCCTGACCGGCCGCACACGTATGCTCGTGATCAACTTCCCCCACAACCCTACCGGATATATGCTTGCCCGGGGAGAGCTGGACACGGTGATTGGGCTGGCCCGCCGGCATGGCCTGTACCTTTTCTCGGATGAAATGTACCGGCTGCTCGAATATGAACCCTCCATGCAACTGCCCCCGGTCTGTGACCTGTATGAAAAAGGGATTTCCCTTTCCGGCCTGTCGAAATCATTTGCCCTGCCTGGACTGCGCATCGGGTGGCTGGCCACGCAGGAAAGCACATTGGTGGAACGCTGGCTCGCCTTCAAGGATTACACGACCATTTGCAACAGTGCCCCGGCCGAGATCCTGGGTCTGATCGCCTTGGAGAACAAAGAGCGGATTGTTCGCCGCAATCTGGAGATCATCCGTGTAAACCTGGAAAGCGCAGGACAATTCTTTGGCGAACATGCCCATCATTTCACCTGGTTCAGCCCGCAGGCCGGCTCCGTAGCCTTCCCGAAATGGCTGGGTGAAATGCCGGTGGAACAGTTCTGCCAGGAGGTCCTTGAGAAGCAAGGCGTCATGATCGTTCCAGGCAGCCTGTTCGACTTTCCCGGGAATCATTTCAGGGTGGGACTGGGAAGAAAGAATTTCCCGGAAGCTTTGGAGCTTGTCGGCAGACATCTGCAAGAGGATTAAGCAGAGAAGAATCAATTTTCCCGCCGGATGTGATTTATACAAAAGGAGTAATGGAATGCAAGATCAAATCAAACAGCAGATCGAGCGGCTGCGCAGCCAGGGAGCCACCTATGTGGATGCCCGCTGGTATCCCTTCGAGGAATCGGACCAATTGCTGATGTGGAATGGCAACCTCAAGAATGCCACCTCCACCCGCGAGAGTGGGATCGGCATCCGGGTGCTCTATCAGGGCGCTTGGGGCTTTTCGGCCTCCTCGGATTTGGGTGGGCTGACCGGCCTGTTCGACCAGGCCTTCGAAAACGCCCGTGTCGCGGCCAAGCGGGTCACTTTCCCGGTCCGCCTGGCTGAAAAGGACGCCATCCAGGCCAAATTCGAGAGTCCCTGCCGTATCAACCCGTTCGAGGTCCCGCTGGCTGACAAGGTTGCCTTTCTCAAGGAGATGGATGGGAAGCTGGATCAGAAAGGCGTATTCCAACGCCTCACCAGTCTGACCTTTGTCCGCAAGCAGATCATATTCCTAGACTCGGAAGGAAGCCAGATCGAAAAGCTCATTACCGAGGTCTTTGCCGGGCTGGAGGTGGACGGGTTGGACGATCACGGGGAGACCTTCGAGCGCAAGTTCCGTTTGGGCCAGCACGGGCTCAGCCGCGGCTGGGAGAGCCTCGACCGGTCGTTCTTCGCTGAAAATGCCGAGCGGGTCGTCCGGGAACTGAACCAGGTCCTGGCTGCGGAGGTGTGTCCCAGGGAGGATTGTTCCGTCATCCTGCTCCCGGGCATCATGTACCTGCAGACGCATGAAACCATCGGCCACGCCCTGGAGTTGGACCGCATCCTTGGTTACGAGCTGGCTTTCGCAGGGGGTTCATTCGTGACCCTGAATGATTTCGGCAAGTTGCGTTATGGCTCCGAGAAGTTGACGGTGCGGGCGGATGCCACCCTGCCCAACAGCCCCGGCAGTTTTGGGTTCGACGACGATGGTGTCCCGGCCCAAAACAACCTGCTGATCGACAAGGGCATCCTAGTGGGCGCCATTACCGGTCGCCAGATGGTGGAGGAGGCCAATGCCACCGCCCACCGTTCGATCTTCTCCGGCAGCGGCGGGGCCAACCGGGCGACCAGCTTCTACCGCGTCCCAATCGAACGCATGACCAACATCAACATCGACCCGGGTCAGGATGGGACTCTGGAGGACATTATCAGCAATACCGGCAAAGGCATCCTCCTGGACGGCGACCGCAGCTGGTCGATCGGCTCGAACCGCGAGCAATTCCACTTCGGCACGGAGATCGGTTGGTTGGTGGAGGACGGCCAGGTCACGAACGCGGTCAAGAATTCCACCTACAAAGGCGACACGCTTAAATTCTGGAACTCGCTTACCGCGGTGGGCGACGCCTCCACCTGGCAGTTAAGATACGTGGATAATTGCGGGAAAGGCCAGCCCAACCAGGTCATGCAACTGGGGCACGGAGTGCCGGTCTGCCGCTTTGACAATGTCAGGATTGGAGAATAGCCATGCAGGAACAGATCATCCAAACCTTGCAGGATTTGCGAGCCTATGCGTTGGGAAAAGGCCACGAAATTGAGCTTTTCTACCAGGAAGAAGACAGTTATCTCATGCGCTGCGCCAACTCGGCCATCTCGTTGAATACCAACGAGCACCTGATCCGCCTGGACATCACGGCTTATTCCGGCAGGAAGCGTGCCGCTTACATGCTTATCACCAACCTCGACAAAGTTGACGAAATGAAAAGCGGCATCGACACAGCCGCCGCAATGGTCGAACACGCCCAACCGCTGACCTACCAACCCACCATCCCGGCCTTCGCCGAATCCTTCGCGGACTCGAGCGGCTTTGACCCGGCGCTGGCAGGGATGAGCGGCGCCGAGAAATTGGAATTTTTCAACCAGGCAACCAAAGGATTGGAAACTGGCGATATCAAAATGTCGGGCATTTTCTCCAGCGGGACGAATATAATTGCCCAGATCACGACCAGGTCAGAGCACAGCCAGTTCTTCAAGACCTCCGACGCCCAGGTCTCGATCGTCCTGGCCCATGCCGGCCTCAAATGGGAAGTGACCGCCGAGCAGTCCGCTCAGAAAAAGGCCGACCTGAACCCGGCGACTCTGCAGCGGGAACTGGCCTTCCTGGTGGAACACTATCAGACCGACGCCCCACAGCAAATCCCGCTGGGCAGGTACGATATTGTTTTCGGTCCATCTGCCATTGCCGATATGCTCAATTTCATGAACCTGATCGCCTATAACGGTGGCTTGATGAAGCGTGGTTTCTCCTTCCTTGCAGAAGACCAGGTCGGCAAAAAGGTTTTTTCGGAACATTTCAGCCTGATCGACGACCCCAACCGGCTTGAGACCTACCCCTTCAAACGGGACCTGACCGGGCTTGTCCGTAAACCCTGGCCACTGTTCGAAAAAGGCATTTTCCAGGGCTTTGTCTGGTCCCAGGACGACGCGGATGAATTCGGCGCCAAGCCAACCGGCCATACCGTCACACATAAAAGTCTGGTGCTGCGCGGCGGCGACCAGGAAGTCGGCTCGCTCCAGGAGCTGTTGAACCTGCCGCGCCAAAAAGACCTGCTGTATGTCCCCTGCCTCCATTATTCGAACATTGTCAACCCGTCCAAAGGGATCATCACCGGCAGCTCGCGCTTCGGCACCCTGCTGCTGAAGAAAGGACGGTTCGGTGGTGGTACCCTACAACATTCGCCTGACCCAGAGCCTGCTGGACATCTTCGGCGACAGAGTGGCCTGGGTTTCGAAATCCATGCTCCCATATAACACTTCCGAGAGTTATGGAGCCCGCAACCCGACTGCCATCCTGGTGCCGCGCTTCATGCTGGTGAACGATCTGGAGATATCCCATTCCAATTCCTCCTATTAAAATTACCGTTCCTGGTCTCCGGGCAACTCCTTTTGGAGTCGCCCGGTTTTCAATTGACGTATAATATTGTCTTGAAGTGCTGTTTCCTCCTGAAAAGGATCCCTGGTACGCTCCCAATCTCATTGGAGAATTATGTTCCAAATACGACGAACGTCCGCGCTTCTTGTATTGTTAGCCAGTTTGGTACTCTCATGCTGCCGGCCCGGACGAACCGTCACTCCCCCACCCGCACCGGCAACTCCTGCGACTCCTATCAACGTCAAGTTCGTCACCGCCAGCAATGGCAGGTTCATGCTGAATGGCCATCCGTATTATTTCATCGGTGCCAATTTCTGGCAGGGCATGAACCTGGGGGTGGACGGCCCCAGCGGCAACCGCACCCTGCTGAACCAGGATCTGGCCCAACTGCAGCAACTGGGTGTGACCAACTTGCGCGTCATGGCGGCCTCCGAGGGTCCGAATACAGAGCCGCATCGGATGTTGCCGGCCCTGATGGATGCACCGGGGGTTTATGATCAGAGCGTCCTGGATGGCCTGGATTACCTGCTATCCCAGATGGGCCAGCGCGGCATGAAAGCCGTCATGGTACTCAACAATTTCTGGCAGTGGTCCGGTGGGATGGGCCAGTACGTCTCGTGGCATGAAAAGACCCCCATCCCCTACCCGGGCGACTATGCCACCTTCATGGCCTATGTGGCAAGGTTCTACTCCTGCCAGGAGTGCCAAACCTGGTACCGGGATCATATCAAGGCGATCATTAACCGAACCAACTCATACAACGGTCTGAAATATCGGGATGACCCGGCCATCTTCTCCTGGGAACTGGCGAACGAACCGCGCCGCTATCCAGTGGCGTGGATCAATGATATAGCCGCTTACATCAAATCACTCGATCCCAACCACATGGTCACCACCGGTTCGGAAGGCACTCCGCCCGGTGAGAGCCAGAACTTCATCCTTACCCATCAGGCCGCCAGCATCGACTATGCCACCATCCATATCTGGCCGGGGAACTGGGGCTGGTATGACCCGGGTAACCCTGCCACGTATGATGCCGGTGAGAGCCTCTCGATCCATTACTTTCAATCACATGCGGTGGAGGCGTCTTCGCTGGGGAAACCGCTGGTGCTGGAGGAATTCGGTTTGGCGCGTGACTGGGAACCCATGCACGATATCTACAACCCAAATTCATCGACCACCTACCGGGACCGCTTCTATACCGCCATGTTCCAGCAGGTCAGCTCGGCCATCGCGCTGGGCGAACCAGTGGCCGGCGCCAATTTCTGGGCCTGGTCAGGCCCGGCCCGACCGGGCTACGCCTGGATTGGCGACCCGCCGCACGAGACTCCCGGTTGGTACTCCGTTTATGATTCGGACGGCACCACGTTGGCCGTCATCGCCGATTTTGCCCAGCAAATGGCACAATTGAGCAAATAGGTTTATTAAATCCTTGCGTAGGTTTGCAGCAGCTGGCATACCTTATGAGCGAACATTCTGACTTGATCAGCAATTTTGCAGCAAATATTGCCTGCGTAAGGCTGGCATAATAGGCTTTTATCAACTTGGAGAATAGAATGCAGAGCATATCTTCCAAAGTGCGAGCATTATATATATTCATCCTGGTCGCAACGCTGTTGACAAGCGGGTGCGGGGAAGTCACAGGCAGCCCGACAATGCCGCCGGCCACGGCTCCAACCATGACTCCAGACCTGCCCTTGATCACGGTGGCGGCGCCCGACCGGACCGAAGTGCCTCGCTACGAACCACTTGAGCTCTCGGTGGAATTGAAGGCACAATATACCAACCCGTACGACCTCCGCCAGGTCAGCCTGGACGGGATCTTCACAGGCCCGGACGGCACGCAGATGAAGGTCCCGGGCTTTTGGGATGGCGAAGCCGCCTGGCGATTTCGTTTCACCCCATCCCAGGTGGGTGTTTGGAATTACAGCATTGCGGTTAAGGATGCTCGTGGAACCAGCCTGCCGTATGACGGGAAGTTCACAGTGACGCCCTCGAACCTGCATGGCTGGCTGCAGGTTGGCAGTTGGGTCAACCCAACCTATTCCAGCCATTACCTGGTCTACCAGGATGGCACAGCCTTTTACGGTGTCGGCCACTGCGATGCACTTAACATCCTGGTGGATGGTTTCAGCGCTGACCAGGGGGTCGGTCTCTTCAACGAGATGAGAAAAGACGGGGAAAACTACGTGGTCTGGTGGCCGCTGTACACCAACTCCCCGATTGCCGGAAGCTATGATAATTATTCACTTCCAAGCATGAAGGTAATTGACATGGTGGTGGCAGATGCACAGAAAAAAGGTATCTTCCTGGTCTTCACCATCTGGGATCATCCTGAACTGCGTGATGACACCCATCCGGGGACGTGGGGGAATGGCAATTGGTCGAAAAATGGCTTCAACCAACTGGGTGATCTAAGTGCGTTTTTCACTTCTGCGGAGGCGTGGGCCTGGCAGGAGAATTTCTATCGTTACATGATTGCCCGCTGGGGCTACAGTCCGGCCATCGGCATGTGGCAGACCGTCTCGGAGATCAATGGGACCAATGCCTACGACCAGGCCGATCCATGGCACAAAAAGGTGAACGATTATTTCGTGGCGAATGATCCTTACCGCCACCCGACCACTGCCAGCAAGTCGGGGGGTGGGCAGGATATTCCCTGGCCAGAAGGACACAAGGTGATGGATGCGCCCCAGGTGCACATTTACGATCCGCTTAAAAATAATCCGATCGGGGCGGCCAGTGTCATGGCACAATGGACATCCACCATGTGGAATGAGGTGGCCAGGCCCAATTGGGTGGGCGAATTTGGCGTACAAATTAACAGTTATTCCGATTACCCAGAGCTTTTCCACAATTCCATTTGGGCAGCCACGGCATCGGGAGCCGCCATGGAGCCCGCACAATGGAACTTCTCAAGCAGCTCACTGACGCCGCAAATATCTGCCGATAACGGCCGGCTGGCCCAATTCATGGCAGGCATGCCGCTGGCGCAGTGGAACCCGACACCCTTGCAGATCAGCAGCCGCGACCCACAGGTGCGCGGTTGGGGAGTGGCTGGCAGGGCAGGCGGCCTGTTCTGGGTGCAGGATTTTTCGTTGGAAGGCAAGACAATCGAGGAGGTCCGCAAAGGGCAAACCGTCCGTAAGGGAGTTCTGGTGGATCTCCTGGGAATGGCAGGCGGCACCTATACAATCAGGCCGTATGATACCTGGCAGGGCACCTACCTGGATACGTTTAGTGTGACCTGCGCAGACGGCCAGCCCTGCACAATCGCACTGCCCGATTTCAAAGCCGACATGGCCTTCAAGATCGAAAGCAAATAGATTAGTATCCATTCGAAGATTCAATGAAGGTGTCTTTTTTTTATGGTTGCAGCGACGCTGCAACCATAAAAAAAAATTATCACCTCATTATTTGGATTGGTTCTAAAACACTTCGGGAAATTGATACAATAAGGACCATGCAAAAAGGACCATTGATCGGATCAGGGCGGACCGCAGATGTCTATGCCTGGGGCGACGACCGCATTCTCAAACTCTTTCAGGATTGGATGCCGGCTGCTGCAATCGAGCGGGAGTTCGCCATCACCCGCCTCGCCCGGGAGGCCGGCTTGCCGGTCCCGGCAGCGGAAGAGTTGGTGGAGGCCGACGGAAGGCTGGGGATCGTCTTCGAACGCGTCCGCGGGATTTCGATGCTGGAAATCCTCGAGACCCGACCCTGGGAAATCTTTTCCATGTCGCGCCTGCTGGCTGAATTGCATGCCAAAATGCACGCCAGCCTCCTGCCGCCCGATTCTTACAGCCAGCGCCAGCGAATCGAGCGCGGCATCGAATGGGGCAAGGATCTGTCTGAGAAGGAGAAGCAAACCATCTTTGACACGTTGGCCCAGTTACCCGACGGAAATGTGGTCTGCCATGGCGATTTCCATCCCGACAACGTCCTTATGTCCGACCATGGTCCGGTCATTATCGACTGGATGACCGGGACGCGCGGCCACCCGCTCGGGGATGTGGCCAGGACCGCCCTGCTTTTTCAGACAGGCGGCCTGCCGCCCAGAGTCTCGTCTGCCATGCGCCTGTTGATCAATTCCTCGCGCCGCTTGATCTATTCGATATATTTGAACCGCTATCTGCAGATCCATTCGGGCTCCCGGCGAGAGATCGACGCCTGGCGGTTGCCGTTGCTTGCAGCGCGCCTGTTCGAAGTCGAGGACTACCCCAAGGAAAAGAAATTTATCCTGGAGCGCATCCGCGCCGGGCTGGTGAAAAAAGAGGCTTGACAAAAATCGGAGTAAAATCAATCCAACCATGTTGATCCACTCCGCCTCCCAACTCCTTACCCTCCAGGGCGGTCCGCAGCGCGGACACGCCCTGGGTACCCTCGGCCTGCTCGAAGAAGGCGCCGTGCTCGTCCGGGATGGCAAGGTCCTGGTGGTCGGGTCCACCCGGGAATTACTGGCAGCTTATCCGGATGAACCCCGTCTCGACACCTGTGGCTGTGCCGTCCTGCCCGGCTTCGTGGACCCGCACACCCATGTCATCTGGGCCGGGGAGCGTGCCGCAGAGTTCGAAATGAAAATGGCCGGGGCGAAGTATCTGGAAATTCTGGCTGCCGGCGGCGGGATCCTCTCCACTGTCCGTCAGACGCGTCAGGCTTCACTCGAAAGACTTGTGGATGAAACCCGTCCGCGCCTGGAGAGCATGTTCGCCAACGGCACCACCACCGCCGAAGCCAAAACCGGCTACGGCCTGCAGACCGAAACCGAGATCCGCCTGCTGGAAGCTCTGCTGAAGCTGGATGCAGAGGGCCCGCTCGAACTGGTTCCCACCTTCCTGGGCGCGCATGCCATTCCAACCGAGTACAAGGACGACCCCCAGGGCTACACTGTTCATCTATGCAACGAAATGCTGCCGGCTGTCAAAGAGTGGTGGGATAGCCAAAAGCTGGCTTCCAACCGTCCACTGCCATTCGTTGACGTTTTCTGCGAGACCGGCGCTTTCGATCTGGCCCAGTCCCGCCAGATCCTGTCGAAAGCGAAGGAACTGGGATTCCCGCTCAAACTCCACTCAGACGAGTTCGATAATCTGGGCGGCGCGAGTCTGGCTGCCGAGCTGGGGGCTGCCTCGGCCGATCACCTGGTCAGGACCTCCGACGCCGACATCGCTGCACTGGCCAAATCCGATACTGTGGCCGTTTCACTCCCTTGTACGCCTTTCGGCCTGGCAGAGACCGATTACACCCCAGCCCAAAAGATCCTGGCTGCAGATGGTCTGCTGGCCCTGGCCACCGACTGCAACCCCGGGACGGCCTGGTGCGAGTCGATGCAATTCGTGCTTGCCCTGGCCTGCCGGAACCTGAAACTGACCCCCGCCCAGGCTATTGCCGCCGCAACCATCAACGCCGCCCATGCAATCCAGTACTCCGACCGGATCGGTTCCATTGAACCCGGCAAGCAGGCCGATTTGCTGGTGCTCTCCGTGCGGGATTACCGCCAGCTCGGATATCGCTTTGGGACGAACCTGGTCAAACGGGTCATCAAGCGCGGCAAAGTATATAATGTGGAGAATGGATATTCTTTTCAGGAGGTCAACCATGACCATTAATCTTTCCCAACTTGGCCCCTACATTTGGATTGTGGCAGCCATCCTGGCGATCATCGTAGTTTTTGTGATTATCCGCTTCTTCTGGCAGCATATCCTGAAGTATCTACTGCATGGCTGCCTGAGCATCCTGGGAATCCTTGCCGTGTTGGCCATTTTACACTACGTTCTTAAACTCATTCTGAGACCGTGACCGGCAGGATGGCTAGTAACTTCTCCTTATCACGGGAAACCCTAATGACCTTTCTTAACGGTTTGGTTCTCAATATGTTTTTAGGCTAAAATCCATCTACCAACCTTCATTTTATAAAGAATAATTTCCATTTCAGGAGCATCCATGAATCCTTTTCTCGCCCTGTTCATCACCCTCGTAGTCGCCCTCGCGGAAATACGCGCATTGGATTTTGCCGCACAGCGCGGTTGGATTGAAAGCCATTTGAGCCGCAAGCTCATCCACATCCTGACCGGGCCGCTCTTCGTGCTATGCTGGCTGCTCTTCCCGACCCCGGATCTCTGGTACTACCGCTGGCTGGCGGCGCTGGTGCCGTTGCTTTTTACTGTCCAATTTGCGCTGATCGGACTGGGGGTGGTCAAGGATGAAGCCTCGGTCAAGGCCATGTCCCGTACCGGTGACCGGCGCGAGATCCTGCGCGGCCCGCTCTTCTATGGCATCATTTTCGTTGTCATGACCTTGATCTACTGGAAGGAAAGCCCCATCGGCATGATCGCCGTGATGCTGATGTGCGGTGGAGACGGTCTGGCCGATATCCTGGGACGCGGAATTAAATCACCGAAATTGCCCTGGAACAGGGATAAATCCCTCGCCGGCTCGCTGGGGATGTTGTTGGGTGGATGGGTGTTGACGATGGTCATCCTGGGCGTGTATGTTCTGGAAAAAGCTGCCGGCTTCGGACTTTTCGGCGCCTACTTGCTGCCGGTGACGATCATCGCCCTGGTCGCGACCCTGGTCGAAATCCCTGCCACTCAAGGATGTGGACAACATTACTGTCACGCTGATGGCAGTGGCGCTGGGCCATTTACTTTTCCGGTAAATTCCCTCTCTTGGATAATAAAAAATGGGCGACTGCGAAACATGCAGCCGCCCATTTTGTTGTGCGCAGTGAATTACACACCCTTCTCGATCAGGTCCATGTAGGCACCTTTCAAAAGGTCTTCCTCTTCAATATGGAGGCGGACCATCATTTCTTCGGCAATGTCTTGGCCCTCCGCCTCACTCTGTCCTTTCCGCAGGACCACTTCCAGTTCCATGAAATGGCCCAGGCCTTCGACATCATCCAGATGGATGCGCGTCTGCCCGGCCAGGTAGAGATAGCGCGTTTTGCGGACGACGCCGCGCACTCCCAGGGCCAGGCTCAGGGCAGTCTTCAGGCCGGCAGGGTCATGTGTTTCATAGATGTAGTAATTCGAGCGTTTGGGGCCGCCCTGGTCAGAACGCTCGTAGTAGACCAACTGGGCGAAGTCGGGCCTGAGGAGACGCAGTTTCAGGCGGCCTTTGGGCGTATGGAAGAAGGTATCTTCCTGCGGAATAACCTGGACGGGCGTGTCACTCAACCCTTCCGCACGGCGGCGTAGTCTGTCAAAATCGCGTACACGTGCTTTGATCTCGATATTGGTAGGCATGGGTGTAATTTTACACCGGTTAGATAAAACATGAAGAAGGATGATGGGAGAAGTAATCCCGCATGGCAGAAAAAGACGAATTGTTCCTCTAGAAACAGGGTAAAAATGAGGGATTTTGCCATTTTTGGGGCCTGAAATTTCAGGATTTTGTGGCCGTAATTGCCATGAAAGCAAAATGGATTACCGGTCAATAGGTGGTATAAATTGGCGTAAAGTGCTTTTCGTCGTTCGAATTTTCCCTTGAGGTGCTGGCATGAAAAACCAGAAAAAGAGCCAACCAGATTCTGACCAGGCGCGAAAAAAAAGCCCCCCTCGTTCTTCTTCCGTGAAACGCCCCGCGGAAGCCCACCGGATCGAAGATATCGACCAGCCCAGGCAGGCGGACGAGGCTCTGCGCGAGAGTGAGGAACGCTTCCGGCAATTGGCTGAGGCGACGTTCGAAGGAATTGCGATCCACGATAAGGGGCTGATTCTGGATGTGAATTCCTCCTTCTGCAAAATGTTTGGTTACGACCGCGCGGAAGTGATCGGCAAGTCTGTGCTGGAGCTGGCGGCGCCTAAATCGCGCGACCTGGTAATCCAAAACGTCCGATCAGGATATGAAAAACCTTATGAAGCCGTCGGCTTGCGAAGGGATGGCACGACCTTTGCAGGAGAACTGCAGGGTAGATCAATTCAATATCAAGGCCGCACGGTTCGTGTGACCGCAGTGCGCGATATTACCGAGCGCAAGCGGGCGGAGGCTTGGCAGGAAGCCATCTTTGAGGGATCACGCGACGCAATTTTTATCACCGCCGTAAATTCCAGAATCGCGGCAGTAAATGAAGCTGCCTGCGTACTCACCGGTTACTCCAGGGAAGAGTTGCTCTCCATGCGAATTCCCGACCTGCACGAGGAAGCAGATCTGCATGCCTATCAGATGTATCACGATCGGATCATGGCTGGCGAGGAGACTTTTAGTGAAGCCAAGATATTCAGAAAAGATGGCAGCAAGGTTGACACCGAGTTCAATAACCGGCGTATTGTGATTGATGGTTTACCATACATGCACACCACTGCCCGTGATATCACCGAGCGCAAGCGGACTGAGGCTAGACTGCGCGAGAGCGAAGAGCGCTACCGCGACCTGGTCGAGAACAGCCATGAACTGATCTACACCCACGATCTGCACGGGCAGATCCTTTCCGTGAACCACAACGCAGCCATGAGGTTGGGTCATAACCCAAATGCCCTGCTCGGAAAGAACCTCGCTGAGCTGCTGGCAGCCGATGAGAAGGCTCCATTCGAGGATTATCTGGGCAGGATCCGCCGGAAAGGATCGGCGACGGGTGTATGGGTGCTCCAAAGCGCCACCGGAGAGAGGCGCATCTGGGAATATACCTCCTCATTGCGCTCGGATTCGAAGCAGGGCCCGTATGTGCGCGGCATGGCGCATGACATCACCGAGCGCGTACGCATAGAGAAGGAGCTACGCGAGAGCGAAGAACGTTTCCAGAAGATCTTCGATGAGGGCCCCATAGGTACGGTGCTTACCAGCCGTGATTTGAAATTCTTCAGTGCCAATCCTGCATTTTGCCGGATGCTTGGCTACACGACAGAGGAAATGAACACCAGGACATTCCTGGATGTGACCCATCCCGAGCATCGCGAGACCGACCGGCAGAACTTGGAGAAAATGTGGCGGGGCGAGATCTCTACATACCGGACAGAGAAGCGATACATCGCCAAGAATGGCGACATACGTTGGGGGAGCCTTTCCACCTCCCTTATCCGAGGGCAGGCTGGGGAGCCACTGTATGCCCTGGCGATGGTCGAAGACATCACCGAGCGCAAGCAGGCAGAGGAAGCGCTGCGGGAGTCGCACCAATTACTGACCAAGTCTTTCGCCAGCTTACATGACGCTATTTTCATCCTCGACAAGGATACAACGGAAGTGAAAGATTGCAACCCCGCCGCCTCGCAGCTATTTGGCTATGACCGTGAAGAGATGCTCGGGCGAACGACAGCATTTCTCCATGTTGACGATCAGGCCCTTGCCGAGTTCCGGAAGGTCTTGTTCAAGGCCGTTGAAGAGCAGGGCTTTCTCAATCAGTTTGAGTTCAGGATGAAACGCAGGGATGGAACTATTTTTCCTACTGAACACAGTGTGATGCCCATCGAAGATGCTCACGGAAAGCAATCGGGGTGGGTGAGTCTCGTCCGTGACATCACCGAGCGCAAACAGGCGGAAGAGGCGCTGCGTGAAAGCGAATACCGCTATCGCACCGTGTTCGAGGGCGTGGAAGACGCAATCTTCGTCCAATCCACGGACGGCCGCATCCTGGATGCCAACCGAGGCGCCTGCGAGATGTTCGGCTACAGCCATGCCGAGTTCCTCACCAAAACAGTGCTTGATCTGGTGCCATCCAAAGACTACGTTCTCGCATCCAATCCAAATGAACTGCTCGCCCTCCCCATCCATTCCATCGAGACGGTGGAGCTGCGGGCGAATGGAGAACGATTCCCGATTGAAATCAGCCTCAGTTTGCAAACACTGCATGGGGAAGATGTGTTTTTCGTAGTCGGACGGGACATCAGCGAGCGCAAGCGGACGGAGACGTTGCTCCAGCAAGCCAAGGCTTTTGCAGAGAATCTCATTCATACGGCAAATGTAATCATTATAAGTATGGACATGACAGGTAAGATCCAGATATTCAACGAGACAGCCGAGAAAATCACCGGTTACTCCAGAGCCGAACTAGAGGGAAAGAATTGGTTTGAAGTGCTCGTGCCCAAAGATAGATACCCGCAGGTCTGGCAGGAATTTCAACTGGGTGGTGGAGGCTGGCCCAGGGTATACGAAAATCCAATCCTCACCAAAGCCGGACAGGAACGTTTGATCTCGTGGCAGAATAACGAAGTGCAGGAGGCAGGCAAAATCGTCGGCTCAATTTCATTTGGCATTGATATCACCGAGCGCAAGCGGGTGGAAGAAGCTCTCCAGCGAAAGTGAACAGAGATATCGTTTGTTATATGAGAATAGTCTCGATTTTGCATTGCTGACAGCACCAGATGGCAGCATCCTGTCCGCCAACCCGGCCGCATGTCGAAATGTTCGGACAGACCGAGGCAGAAATCTGTCAACTTGGGAGAAACGGTCTGAATTGATACCATCCGACCCGCGACTGCTGGTCGGCATTGAAGAACGCGCTCGAATCGGCTCCATTTCAAGGGTGAACCAGTGGACTGCGGCAACGATGGAACCAAGTTTCCATTCGAATTGACCTCATCGATATTCACAAATCACGCAGGGCAGCCGCGTATCCAGCATGGTTATCCGGGATATCACCGAGCGTAAACGGGCGGAGGAGGCTCTCCGGCAAAGCGAGGAGACGCTACAAGTCTGATATTCGAGCAAGCGCCCATTGCCATCAACATTGCTCGACGGCACCGAGATCATCTCCTGCAATCCAACCCGACTCAAGTCGAATGTTTGGTTTCGCGAGCCTGAAGGAAATCTGCAAAGTATGGGCGCACGCTCGAGTTGTTCACACCCTGAGTGGCGTCCCATTGTCGCAGGAAAATATCCGGCGGCGCAGCCAGGACTCACCTCACCAATGGATAGAGCGGAATGTTTCCGAAACGATGGAACCAGCTTCTCCGTCCAGATTGAATTTCGTCCGATATTCACAAATCTCGCAGGCCGGACCGCGACCGTGGGATTCATTCTGGATATCACCGAGAGCAAGCGGGCCGAGGCTGCCCTGGCAGCCTCGCGCGAACAATTGCGCGCCCTCAGCCAATATCTGCAGGCGGCGCGCGAGGAAGAACGGACCTACATCGCGCGTGAGATCCACGATGAACTCGGCCAGGCATTAACCGCCATGAAAATGGACCTGGCCTGGCTTTCACGGCAACTTCCACCGGAACAATCCGAACTGGTCGAGAAGACCAGCGCAATATCAGACATGGTGGACAGCACCATCCAGATGGTGCGTCGGGTGGCGAGCCAACTGCGCCCCGGCATGTTGGATGATCTGGGGCTGGTGGCCGCGTTGGAATGGCAGGCCGGGGAGTTCCAATCCCGCACAGGCATCGCCTGCAAACTCGACCTGCCGGAGAATGTCACGGTTCTCAGCCAGGACCAGGCAACGACCATGTTCCGGATTTTCCAGGAGACTCTCACCAACATCTCCCGGCATGCCCGGGCTACCAGGGTCAACATCGCCATGAGAGAATTGCCGGAATATATCGACCTGGTCGTGCGGGATAATGGCATCGGCATTACGCAAGGTCAACTTAACGATCCGCGCAGCCTCGGCCTGACCGGGATGCGGGAACGCGTGCAGGCCTTCGGCGGCACCCTGCAATTCAAGAGTTCACCCGGGAAAGGAACCTCCGTGCACGTCCGGATGCCGCGGGTGAATATGCCACAGAAAAAGGAGTCCTGATGGAGATGCGTGTATTGGTGGCGGATGACCACGCCGTGGTCCGCAAAGGCGTGCTGCAAATCCTGGCCGAGGACCCGGAGGTCCTGCGGGCGGATGAGGCCGCTTCCGGGCGGGAGGCGCTGCGGGCAATCCAGGAAAAGGAATATGATGTGCTGCTTCTGGATATCGCCATGCCGGAGGGTGGCGGTCTGGAAGTGCTCGAGGAACTGCGCAAGCGTGACCGTTCACCGCACGTGCTGATCCTGAGCATGTATTCCGAGAACCAATATGCCCTGCGGGCTTTGAAAAGCGGCGCGGATGGCTATCTGACCAAGGACAGCCTGCCGGCTGAACTGCTCGCCGCCATTCACAGGGTGGCGGCTGGCAGAAAGTACGTCAGCCAGGAACTGGCCGAAGAACTGGCGCTGGAGCTGGCAGGCAGTGGGCCGGCGGATGCACCACACAAGCATCTCTCGGGACGGGAGTACCAGGTGATGTGCCTTCTGGCGACCGGAAAAGCTGTTGCCCAGATCGCAGCGGAGCTTGGTCTGAGTGTCAGTACGGTCAGTACCTATCGCGGCCGCATCCTTGAAAAGCTGGGGGTCAAGAATACGGCCGGGGTGATCCGTTACGCCATCCAGCACGGGTTGGTGGAATAATATATGTCATTGCCTGCACTGGGCCGCAGGCACACATGCGAGCGAGCGTGCATCGCGAGCGACACTTGCACCTGCACGAGCAGCAGGTGCGAGTGCAGGTGAGCAATCTCATGACATGAGGAGGATGCTTAGTCGCAATAAGCGTATCTTGCACGTGTGCCTGCTTGCGCCACTAGTGCCTGCGGCCTAGTGCAGGCAGTGCCGCCCCGTCCCTGGCCCGGGACGGGACACCGTTCGTGCCGCGAACACCGGCGGCACGCCGGTGCGAGACGGCAGCGACAGGTACAGGTGCGCACAATGCAGGCAATGACACAAGAGAATGTAGTCGAAACCATGACAGGGGAAATGTATTTTGTACGGCAAATTCATAAGCAATAAAACGATACTTACGGTGGGATGCCGCGTTTATCCTGTAAAAAGGAATCAACCATTTTCAGCATTGGATTCGAGCGATAGCTCCGAAGTCATGAAGGGCGCTCCTTCAGAGGAAATGTCATGCTTAAAATCTATATTGCCGACAATTTAGAGGAAGTTCGCCAACGGCTGGTGGACCTGGTCTCCGGCCTGCCGGAAGTGAGGCTGGTAGGTCAAACCGGGGACGCACACGCAGCCATCGCAGATATTCAGCGTTTGCAGCCTGATGTTGCCATCCTGGACATTCGCCTGGTGAACGGCAACGGTATCGAAGTGCTGGAGATCGTGAAGTTGTTAAAATCCCCCCTCTGGCGATCATGCTGACCGCCTTTCCAAACCTGCAGTACCGGCGAAGGTGTATGAGCGCCGGAGCAGATTATTTCTTTGACAAGACCAGCGAATTTGACCGGATCGTGGACGTCCTGAGATCCGTCATCAAACCGGGAGTTGCCTCGCAATGAACCGGTTTCCGGTTGTTATGCCGCCCACCCAAATGCTTATCAATTTGAAAGAGGCACCGAATGTCTGAAGAAGATACCACTCTTTCCCAAGGTTTGCAGCGTTCCCTGGTGGAGCTCACCGTGGCCTTTGATGCCACCGTGGAAGCTTTTGCACGCGCCCTCGAGATACGCGAAGGCGAACCCCTCGGTCATACCCACCAGGTCACCGAGGTCACGGTCAATCTATCCAAGGCCATGGGTGTCGCCCTCCCGGAACAGGCACACCTCCGGCGTGGCGCCCTCCTGCACGATATCGGTAAAATGGGCATCCCGGAATCCGTCCTGAAGAAAGAGGCGGAGCTCACCAGGTCGGAATGGGCGCTCATCCGGCAGCATCCGCAATTGGCTTATGACCTGCTCTTCCCGATTGTTTTTCTTCACCCGGCCATCGATATCCCTTACTGCCACCATGAAAGATGGGATGGCACCGGATATCCCCAGGGGTTGAGAGGGGAAAAGATCCCCCTGTCTGCCCGCATCTTTTCAGTGGTGGATGTTTGGGATGCGCTCACCTCTGACCGTCCCCAGCGTAAAGCCTGGCCCGAGCCGCAAGTGATGACATATTTATTGGACCAGGCTGGCCGGCAATTCGACCCGGCCGTCGTGGATACTTTCTTTAAAGCCAAGATCCGAAAAAAGGTGACCAAGCCGCTGGTATGAAAAGAAGAATGGCTTGAGGTCATTTTCTCGCTGCCGCTGGTAGGTGAGAAAACCTCCCTGACCGCCATTCGTAAGCAGATCGTAATAGAAAGTCTGTAGAAACCAGCAAAAAAACGAATCCGGATTTGCATTGACTCGCGAGTTGATGAAAGAGTCCTATGAAGAAAAAACCGATAGAAATATTATTGATCGAAGGTGATCCTGGGGAAGCCCGACTGGTGCAGGAAGGCTTGGCGGAAGCCGGGGCAACCCGGTTCAAGCTGGATTGGGTGGATGACCTCGCCAAAGGATTAAAAGCCCTGCAAAGAGATCCCGCCGCCGTGATCCTGCTGGATCTCAACCTGCCGGATAGTACCGGAATCGACACTCTTAAAAAGGTCCATGCCCAGGTCCCCCATATTCCAATCATCCTGCTGATGGGGTTTGAGGGCAAAATTCAAGCTCCAAAAGCAGTCCACGAGGGGGCGCAGGATTACCTGGTAAAGGGCCAGTTGGACGGCAAATTTCTTGAGCGTACCATCCGTTATGCGATCGAGCGTAAGCAGGCGGAAGAGAAACTGCAACTTTCCCTAAATCAGATCGAGCACAACCGGGGCCTGTTGCTTGCGCTCAATCAAGCCGCCCAAGCGGTGCAGCGCGCCAAGAACCCGGAGGAAGTGTATGCATCCGTCCAGGAGCAGATGACACACATGGGCTTCAAGGCCACAGTCTTCGAGCTCCAGAGTGCCAAAGAGGGGTTGCGTATTGCCTATTTGAACTATGATTCAAGGCTGGTGCGCAGGGCTGAAAAGCTGACTGGGCTTTCAATGAATGATTTTCGCTTTCGCCCCCGCCAGGATAGCCTCTTCCAGCGCGTTCTGGCGCAAGGCGAAACCGTGCACGTGGTGGACGCAACGCAAGCCGTGGCAGACGTGTTGCCGGTAAAGCTGCACGCCCTGGCACGCCCAACCTCGGCCCTATTCCATCTGGAATCATCCACTTTCGCACCGCTGATCGCCGAGGGAAAGGTGATTGGTGTTTTGGCGATCACCGGTGGCAATATTACCGAAGCCGACAATCCGGCAGTAACCGCTTTTGCCAACCAGGCTGCCATAGCCCTGCATAATGCCCAATTGTTTAAAGATTCGCAACAGGAACTTGCCCAGCGCAAACAGGTGGAGGAAGAGTTGGTAGCCGAACGCAACCTTTTTCGCACGTTGATTGATAACCTGCCGGATGCTGTCTATGTCAAGGATACCGCCAGCCGGTTCATGCTTGGTAACGCTGCCGTCGCACGCGTGATGGGTGCAGCCTCGCCCAATGAGCTTATTGGCAAAACGGACTACGACTTCTTCCCGGAGAAGCTGGCCACGCAGTACTTTACTGACGAGCAGGTGGTCATCCAGTCAGGCAAAGCCAAAATCAACCGGGAGGAACCGATCATATACCCGGACGGCAGCCAGGGTTGGGTCTTGACCACCCAGGCGCCTTTACGCGACCAGAATGGTGCAATGGTCGGCCTGGTTGGTATCGGTCGCACCATAACTGAGCGCAAGTGGGCTGAAGAACAACTCCAGCTGTTAAAAGTTTCCATTGATACTGCTCCCGATGCAGCCTATTGGTTGGACTCTGAAGGACGCTTCCTCTATGTAAATGAGACAGGATGTAAAACCCTGGGGTATACCCAGGTTGAACTGATGAATATGCACGTCTCTCAGGTCAATCCACGCGCGATCCCCCAGAGATGGGCCCAAATCTGGCAAGATCTGAAGAAGAAAGGAACTATCAATCTCGAAGTCAGTCCATCGCCGCAAGGATGGCTCCGAGTTTCCGGTGGAGCTTACTTCCGTTTACATTAAATTCGGTGAGAAAGAGTACTGTAACGGGTTCGCCAAGGATATCTCCGAACGCAAGCGAGCTGAGGAAACACTGCATGCCCTATACTCTCGTCATGAGGCTCTTCTGGCTGCCATCCCCGAAATTGTCATGGAAGTGGATAACAACAAGGTGTACAAGTGGGGAAACCAGACCGGTATCGAGTTCTTTGGAGAGGATGTCATCGGCAAGGAAGCCGCTTTCTTCTTTGAGGGTGAACAGACGGTCTACCAGGAAGTTCAGCCACTCTTCAATGGAAATGCAGATACCGTCTACCTGGAAAGCTGGCAGCGGCGCAAGGATGGCCAAAAGCGTCTGCTCGCCTGGTGGTACCAGGTGCTCAAGGATGACGCCGGAAATGTGACCGGGGCGCTCTCCTCGGCTCGGGACATCACCGAACAAAAACGGGCGCAAGAAACGCAACAGCGAAGCGAACTCCTGTTTCGAGGGCTGTTTGAGCTCTCGCCGGATGCCATCGTGCTCATTGACCCTCATGATCCCAACATCTCATGGCCGATCGTTGATTGCAACACGGCAGCTTGCCAGATGAACGGCTACCGCCGCGACGAATTGATCGGACATTCCATCGATATCTTGAACGTTACACCTGGCACACGGGCTGAGCGCATCACCTATATGGAACTGATAAGGAATGCAGGCAATTTAAAATATGAAACCAATCATCGCCACAAAAACGGCACCATTTTCCCCATCGAACTTTCGACCACGCTCATCCAGGTGGGCGAACGCGAACTGGTGATAGGCATTGACCGTGACATCGCCGAGCGCAAGCAGGCTGAAGAAGCGCTGTCAAATACCGAACGAATTTACCGCCAGGCGATCACCCAGGCCGGGAGTTTCCCTTATCAGCGCAACTATGACGAGGAAAAATATGCTTTCCTCGGTGAAGGCTTTGAACAATTGACCGGTTACACCCCTGAAGAAATGACCGGTGCCTTATTCAACAGCCGGCTGCGGCAGATCGAATCATATGGAGAATCCAGGCACTTGTCGCTCGAGCAACGCATCCAACTGGCCCACCAGGGAGGGATCAAAGAGTGGCGTGAAGATTACTTGTTCGAACGCAAGGACGGTGCCCTGATCTGGCTGGCTGACCATGCCATGCCGCTATATAATGATTCCGGGGAGATAGTGGGCTCCCTGGGTATCCTGACCGATATCACCGAGCGCATGCGCACGGAGCAGGCGCTGCAGATCTCGCAGGAACGTTTACGCCTGATTACCGATAATATGCTGGATATGGTTGCCAGCACCGACCTGGAAGGGATTATCCTGTATGCCAGCCCATCCCACAAGGTTATTTTAGGGTATGAACCTGCCAGCATGTTGGGTAAATCAATCTATGATTTCATGCATCCGGAAGATATCGACCAGGTGAGAAATTTCGCACTTGCAGCCCTCCAGAATAAAACTTCAGGAACCCAGGAATATCGATACCGTCATGCGGATGGACATTACATGTGGCAGGAATCGACCGGGGCTCTGATCACTGATGATCAAGGGACGCCCGTCGGGGCCGTCTTTAGCACCCACGACATCACCGAACGCAAACGGGCGGAAGAAGCCCTGAGCCAGAGTGAGGAACGCTATCGAAATTTGTTTCAAAATTCCCTGGAAGGGATTGGACTTTCCCAAGGAAACAAGATCATCGACGCGAATAAAGCCCTGCTGGACATCTTTGGCTACGACGATCTGGCGGAATTCACCAAGGTACCGCTCCTGGACCACGTTGTACCCGCATTTCAGGGCTTGATCCGGGAATATCTGGAAAAGGTGAACAAGGGCGAAATCCATGATTATTCGTTTGCATATCAGATTATCCGGAAGGACCAGGCAATAAGAGACATCGAAATTTCAGTAAGCCATTTTATAATCGGGGACGACGTATATGCCCTGAGCACGTTCCGCGACATCACCGAAAGTAAGCTGGCAGAGGTCGAACGAACCCGCCAGGCCGAAGAGCTTGCCCGTCTGTATCGCGCCTCCTCCTCCCTGCTGACCGAATCACCTTTTGACCTGCCTGCCCTGGCTCACACCATCCTTAAGATCATTCTGGATGAGTTCGGCCAGAGCAATTGCAGTTTATTCCTGGTCGAAAAAGGTTCCGACAAACTCACCTGCATCGCCGCCCTGGGTTCGTTTGCCGACCAGGTATCCAAGGTCAAAATGACATTGGACGGGCAGGGGCTGGTTCCAAAGGCCATTCGCACCGGTCAATGCATCAATAGCCGCGATGTCCGGACAGATCCGGCCTATGTGGCTGGCTGGGAGATGGCCAAGTCTGAACTGACCGTTCCACTTAAGGTTGGCAACCAGGAGATCGGAGCGATTGATGTCCAGAGTGCAGTCATGGGATTCTTTTCTGTCGATGATGAACGAATGATGACGATCTTCGCTGAACGGGCTGCCCTGGCCTTGGAGCATGCGCGTTTGTATACCCAAACGGAGCGCCGCCTGGAGAATCTGACCGCCCTGCGGGTGGTCGATACCGCCATCGCCAGCAGCTTCGATGTCAACTTCACATTGGGCATCCTGCTGGACCAGGTGACGAAACGATTGGGTGTCGAGGCAGTCAATATCATGGTCTTCAATTCCACCAGCCAGACCATTCAAACCTCCGTAGCACAGGGATTCCGTCTAGGCAGACTGGGCCAATCCGGCCTCCGGCTCGGCGAGAACCTTGCCAGGCAGGTCGTTCGTGAAAGACGGCCCATTGCTATTGACGACCTGGCCAGTGCCACGGAGGAAATCCCCGGGGTGGCAGATCTGGTGCGTGCAGGGTTTAAAGCCTACCTGGGCGTGCCGTTGATCGCCAAAGGGCTCACAAAAGGGGTGCTGGAGATCTACCAGAACGGGCCGCTCTCCCTGGACGAGGAGCAGCGTACTTTCCTGGATATGCTGGCCGGCCAGGCAGCCATCGCCATCGATAGCGCCCAGCTCTTTGAAAACCTGCAAGGCTCCAACGTTGAACTGATGATGGCTTATGACGAGACGATCGAAGGCTGGTCGCAGGCCATGGATCTGCGCGACAAGGAAACCGAAGGCCATTCCAAGCGGGTGACCGTAATGACGGTTAAATTAGCCGCAAGTTTTGGCTCCACTCCGGAGGAGCTGATCCATATCCGCCGGGGAGCGCTGCTGCACGATATCGGGAAGCTGGGTGTTCCTGATGAGATCCTGCGAAAACCCGGGCCACTCACGGAGGAAGAGTGGGTGATCATGCGCTCCCACCCGCAATTTGCTTACGAAATGCTTGCCCCAATAACCTACCTCCATCCCGCACTCGACATTCCCTACTGTCATCATGAGAAATGGGATGGCAGCGGTTACCCGCGCGGCCTTAAGGGAAATCAAATCCCTTTGGCCGCGCGCATTTTTGCCGTGGTGGATGTGTGGGATGCCCTCACTTCCGACCGACCCTACCGGGAGGCCTGGACTGAGGAAAAAGCCCTTGCCTATATCAAGGAGCAGGCTGGCAAACACTTCGATCCAGGGGTGGTCAACGCCTTTTTCAGGGAGATTCCAGATCAAGTATAAGAACTCCTGGAACCGCTGGCTTTGCTACACCCGCTTCTGTAATATTTCGGAGCACTATCCAAGGCGGCGCTCCCTTCGGAGATTCTGTGCGAAGGACGCCGCCTTCTATGAGATTTTGATGGATACGCTTGGTGAGGTTTCGCCGAATGCTCGTATTCATCGAAAAGGGGAAACAATCTGATCGGTTCGAGTGGCTGCTCCAGCGGTCAATTTTCAAAAATTGGGAAGTTCGTCATTTGTCGAATGAGAAAAGAAGTGCTACACTTATGTCAACCATTTTGTTTGAAAAACGTATACTTCTTTGTTCACGGAGGTCTGCATGAAAGCTACAACCTGGATGTACATCGGGGCAGTCATACTACTGCTTTTGGCGGCAGCCGGCATTTGTGTCGGAGGATTTATCCTGCTGGGCGCGTCCGGTGGAGCACAGGGAGTAACTGGGGTTGGTAGCGCGGGGATGCTGTTTGGCGCATTGGCATTGGTTGGTGGGATTGTAATGGTCGTTTTGGCGGCCCGCAAAACCAAACAGGAAACAACCCAGAACGTCACCCTCAAAGTGGACCTGCCTGGTGAGACCAAGATCGAGCAGATGAAATGCAGGTCCTGCGGTGGCACGTTGACTGCCGACAATATCAAGCTCGTCAATGGCGCGCCGATGGTCACCTGTCCGTATTGCAATACGGTTTATCAATTGACCGAAGAACCAAAGTGGTAGAAGGATGGCCCACATGAAACCTCGTCTGATCACCTCTTTTCTGCTGATTGCCGGGCTGTTTTTTTTCACCACCAGCGCGGCGGCGCAATCGTATTCCTTCAATTTGAGCCAGGAAATTACGCAAGTCTATTGGAATAGCGACGGGACATTGGCCCTGGATTATACATTCACCTTCGTGAACGATCCGGACGGTCACGTGATCGATTTTGTAGATGTGGGCATGCCTAATGGGAATTACAACCTTGGAAATATTACTGCCGATGTGGGTGGCAATGCGGTAAACATTTCCTCCGACTTTCAGGGAGATGGTCCTTATGGCTTTTCGGTGGATATGGGCAGCTATGCCATCCAGCCGGGGCAGACGGGCAGCGTTCACGTTACTGTCGCACAGATTACCGGTGTCCTTTATAAGGATACAAGCAAGCCGGATACGGATGCCAGTGGAGATTTCGCCCCAGCCTACTGGACAACCGCCCATGGAAATACAGACATGACGGTGGTCTTCCATCTACCTCCGGGTGTATTGCCTCAGGAACCGCGCTACCACAACACCCAGGGCGGCTGGCCTTGTGGTGACACGCCGGCTGCCGCCTTGGATGCCCAGAACCGCATCACCTATACCTGGCAGTGTGCCAGCGCAAACGGCTCCACCCAATATACCTTCGGGGCCTCCTTCCCAAAGCAGTACGTACCGGCAGGCGCCATCGTCGTCCCGGCAGCATTCGATTTAGGTAAAGCCCTGTCAGGGCTGGGGAGCGCCCTCCAGCCTTTTTGTTGTATTGGCTTTTTTCTCCTGCTGTTCATCGGTGGACCTATCTGGAGCGCGGCCAATACCAGGAAACGCAAACTCGCCTATCTTCCGCCAAAGATCCAGATCGAAGGGCACGGCATCAAGCGCGGCCTGACGGCGGTCGAAGCCGGCATCCTGATGGAAGAGCCGCTCGACAAGGTTATGACCATGATCCTGTTCGGAGTGGTCAAGAAGAATGCTGCCACGGTTGTAACACGTGACCCGCTCAAACTCCAATTGGCCAGTCCTTTGCCCGCTGATCTGCACGACTACGAAAAGGATTTCCTGCAGGCTTTTACCAGTGAAGACCTGGCAGCCCGGCGCAAGGGGCTGCAGGAAATGACCGTCAAGCTCGTCAACAGCGTCTCGGACAAAATGAAAGGCTTCAGCCGCAAGGAAACCATCGCCTTCTACCAGAGCATCATGGAACGCGCCTGGCAGGAGATCGAAACTGCCGGCACGCCCGAGGTCAAAAGCCAAATGTACGACCAGTCGCTTGAATGGACCATGTTGGACAAGAATTACGATGAACGCACCCGGCGGGTCTTCACCGGTCCAATCTTCATACCGATTTGGTGGGGCAACTACGACCCGGTTTACCGTCCGGTCTCGACCGGCTCCGTACCATCCGTCTCTGTGCCGACCTCCGGCGGACGTTCCAGCTTGCCGGGCGCGGCTTTTGCCGCTTCGGTCGTGGGAGGCGTCCAGGGTTTCTCCAGCAAAGTCCTCGGTGATGTGAAATCCTTCACCTCCGGCGTCACCAACCGCACCAACCCGGTGCCGGTCGTCAGGAGCAGCGGTGGTGGTTTCCACGGAGGCGGGGGTTGTGCGTGTGCCTGCGCCTGCGCCGGTTGCGCGTGTGCCTGTGCGGGTGGTGGGCGGTAGGTTTTACCATTTTCGATTGTCGATTGGTGGTCCTTCTTACAGGTGTCGAATGTTGAAAAGATTATTCAACCAGAAAGCCTTCATAAACGATCCTCTGCCTGGTCTCCACCACTATCTCCGTGAAGGCCCCGATGAAAAAAGCCGCATTCATCTGCGGCTCGACCCGGATGGCCACGGCACGTTGATCGTCAACGCCAACCGTATCCTGCACCTTAACCCAACTGCTGCCCTGATGGCTTACTTCATCCTGGAAGAAACCTCCGAAAAGGAGGCTGTGCGCCAGATCCGGCAGAAATATCACGTCGGCGTCACGCAGACCCGCACGGATCTGGGAACCATGCGCAGCCAACTTGAGGAACTCATCCGCCCGGATGGGGCCTGCCCGATCCACGAGCTGGGACTGGAAACGATCATGCCGTTCTCGGCGCGTCCCACCGCCCCCTACCGCCTGGACCTGGCCTTGACCTATCGCTGCAATAACGATTGCGCCCATTGCTACAACGTGGAAGGCCGCCAGTTGGAGGAGCTTTCCACCGCCGACTGGAAACGTGTCCTCGACCGAGCCTGGGAGTTGGGTATCCCTCATATTATTTTTACCGGCGGCGAGCCAACCCTGCGAGAGGATCTGCCGGAGTTGATCGCTCATGCTGAACACAACGGCCAGATCACCGGTCTTAATACGAATGCCCGCCGCCTTTCAGATCCGCATTATGTTGACAATTTGGTTGGGCCCGGGTTGGACCATGTCCAGATCACGCTCGAATCGAGCCAGGCTGAAGTCCACGATCAGATGGTCCGGTCGAAAGGCGCTTTTACCCAAACGGTCAAGGGATTGATGAATGCCCTGGCCAGCCCGCTTTACGTGATGACCAATACCACCATGCTGCGGACCAACGTTCAAACCATCCCGGCAACGCTGGATTTCCTGGCCGAGACGGGTGTCCCGACGGTTGGGCTCAATGCCTTGATCCACGCCGGCCGCGGTTCCGTGGTGGGAACGGGCCTGGCCGAGTCTGAATTGACAGAGTTGCTGGAGGTGGCCCGTCAGAAGACCGAAACGTATGGCCAGCGTCTCATCTGGTATACGCCGACCCAGTACTGTAATTTTGACCCCATGTCGCTTGATTTGGGCGCGAAGGGTTGCACGGCGGCCTTGTACAATATGTGCATCGAACCGGATGGGAATGTTTTACCCTGCCAATCGTATTATCAGCCACTCGGCAACCTGTTTGCCGATGCCTGGGATTCCATCTGGAACCATGAACTGGCAGTCCGGTTGCGGGAACGCAGGAATTTGCCCGAAAAGTGTGATGGCTGTGCCCTGTTGGCTGAATGCGGTGGCGGTTGTCCATTGGAGTTCGAATCACTGAAAATTCAATAGAGGTCTAATCATATGAAACGCACCCTGCTCCTTTTTCTCCTGCTAGCGCTTGTCTTGAATGGCTGTAGTGGCGCCAAAAAGCCAACTCCGAGTGTGGCGACTTTGGCGGTTGCCACGCTGGTTCCGTTGGGCACACCCGCGGCTAAATATGGTCAGGAAGTTGCCCGGCCTCTCATCCGGGACTTTACAAATATCGGCTCCAGAGTGGCGGGTTCAAAGGGGGAAGCGCAAACCGCCCAATACATTACGACGGTTTTCAAAGCGCTGGGGTATAACCCTGAAACCCAGCCTTTCAGTGCCGAGGCCGGAAACAAAACCATTTCCTCGGCCAATGTAATCGCTGTGAAGGATGGCGTTTCTACCCAAGAGATCATTGTCGGCGCGCATTATGATTCCTCGGATGCCGGGCTCGGTGCGGACGACAATGCCTCAGGCGTGGCAATCATGTTGGAAGTGGCCAAACTCCTCCAAAATGTGCAGACTCCTTATACCATTCGTTTTATTGCCTTTGGCGCGGATGAAAGTGGTCTTTTGGGTTCCTATGCCTATCTGAATCAGATGAGTCAACAGGAATTCGAGAACATCATCGCCATGGTCGACCTCGACTCCCTGATTGCCGGGGATATTGCCTATGTCTTTAGTGACGAAGGCCAATTGTCTGCTGTCCGTGATTGGGCGCTCGAGTGGGCTTCCGGGAATGGCTTCAATTTACAGACCGTCCGGAATGTCGACTTGAAGGATCCTGCGACCGGTAAAGGCTCCTCTGATTATGTTCCGTTTCAGGAAGCCGGGATACCAATCGCGTTCTTCGAAACCACCAACTGGACTCTCGGTGACCAAAAGGGTCATACGCAGGTGGATCCACGTTATGGCGAGCATGGTGTCATCCGTAACACCCAGTACGATACACTTGCGTATCTGGACGCCACCTTCCCCGGCAGGGTCGATGAACACTTAAACCTCTTCATTTCCATTCTCTATAACCTTTTAACACAATTCGAGGCTCCGATAAAATGAAAAAACCTGAATATGCATGGGTTAAGGAATTTCCCGGTGCGGTCACCGTCTGCGACGTGAACGGAATTATTATCGAGATGAACGATGAAGCCGAAAAGACATTTGAAGGCGATGGCGGGCGTGATCTGATCGGCAAGAACGTGCTCGCTTGTCATCCTGAACCGGCGCACACTGAACTGGCCGGTTTGATGAAGGCCCGCCGGCGCAATATTTACACGACCGAGAAGAACGGCATCAAGAAGCTCATTTATCAAACCCCCTGGTACCTCAACGGCGAATACGCCGGTTTCCTTGAACTTTCGTTGGAAGTCCCGATGGAAATGCCGCACTTTGTGCGCGATTAACGACAGGAGGCTGGGATGTCACCAAACGTCACCCAAACTTTAACACTCGTCGCAAGTATTTTCATCTCCGTTTGTATGCTGGCATCCGGCGCGTACCTCCTCATCGCCGGCAAACTCAGGATAAGCAAACACAGTGTAAAAGGTCTGCCGGTACGCATTATCGGGGCTGTGATCCTGCTGGGATCCGCCATCTACTTCTTTTCCGAGCAGCGTGGGTTTTTCCATAGATACGGCATTATCATCCAATTGGTTCTCCTGCTGGCTGGGGTGATCCTGCTCTGGATCCTCGCCGAAAAACCAGCTAATGCCGGTCCGTTACCTGCGGATACACACACCTATAAGGCCGGGCCGGATGAACCTGCCTACCGCCTGCACCTGCGGCTTTTGAAGGATGGCTCGGGCATCCTCATCGTCAATGCGGCCACCGTTCTGCACCTGAATCCCACCGCCGCCGAGTTTGCCTTTCATATGATCAAGGGCACCCCTGCGGAGCAGGCCGCCAAACATATTTCAACGCGTTACCGCATCAGTCCTGCCGAGGCGAAGAAGGATTTCCTGGATTTCCGCGACCGTGTCCAAGCTTTGATCCATACTCCCGATCTGGACCCGACCACTTACCTCGACTTTGAACGGGTTGCACCTCATTCAAAGGATTTGACCGCACCTCTTCGTCTTGATTGCGCACTGACCTACCATCTACCCGCCGGCACCCAGGCCGGATACGCCCCCACCAAACGGGTCGACCGTGAATTGACGACCGCAGAATGGCAGTCCATCATGGATAAGGCTTGGGCCGCTGGCATCCCGCACATCACCTTCACCGGCGGCGAACCGACCCTGCGCGAGGATTTACCTGACTTGATTGCCCACGCTGAGAAGGTCGGCCAGGTAACCGGCCTGCTTACGGATGGCTTGAAACTGGCTGACAAGGATTACCTGCACACTCTCCTGCAGACCGGTCTCGACCACCTGCTCTTCATCCTCCAGCCTGAGAATCCAGCCTCCTGGCAGGCGCTCGAAACCATCCTCCCGGAAGACCTGTATACCACCGTCCATCTGACGGTCACACCCTTGAACGTCGGGAAATCCAGAGAGACGCTTGAAAAACTGGCCGCCTTGCAGGTTAAAAGTCTCTCGCTGGGAGCATCCGAACCTTCGCTGCGCGCGGCGCTTCAAGTCCTTCACAATCAGGCCTCCGCTCTCGGCCTGACCCTGCGCTGGGACCTGCCCGTCCCGTATTCGGCCGAAAACCCGGTCGCCCATGAGACCATCGAAGATGGAGTTCTCTCCGGCGCTGGAAAAGCCTGGCTTTACGTGGAGCCGGATGGGGATGTCCTCCCGGCCCAGGGTGAAGCGGATCAGATCCTCGGGAATTTCCTGAAAGATCCTTGGGAGAAAATCTACAAATCATGACCAAAAAAACGCTTGACCCGAATGAAGTCCGTTTTTTCAGCGGCAGTTCCCACCCGCAACTGGCGGCCGATATTGTCCTTCATCTTGGGTCTGCCGCTCGACAAGACCTATATCAGCCGTTTCAGCAACGATAACCTCTACATCCAGCTGGGCGCCAGCGTCCGTTCGCGCGTTGTCTATATCCTCCAATCTCTCACGCCGCCTGTGAACGATCACCTGGTTGAGCTGCTGATGATGCTTGATATTGCCCGTTCTGCCTCCGCTAAGGAAATCCATGCCATCATCCCTTATTACTCCTTTGCCCGTTCGGACAAAAAAGATGCGCCGCGCATCTCCATCACTGCCCGCCTGGTCGCCGACCTGATCCAGACTGCCGGGGCCACGCACGTGATGACGATGATGCTGCACTCTCCACAGGTGCACGGTTTCTTCAGCATCCCGGCTGACCCGCTCACCAGCCGACCGGTCTTCAACCGGCATTTCGAAGGACGCGACCTGTCGGGCACTATCGTGGTCGCTCCGGATATGGGACATGCCAAATCCGCGGCACGCTTTGCGAAAGGCCTGGGTTTGCCGGTGGCGGCTGGCGACAAGGAGCGCATTTCCGATACCGAAGTGCTAATCAGCGGGTTGGTGGGACGGCCCATTCAGGGCCACCGGCGGGCGATCATCTATGATGACGAAATTGCCACCGGCGGATCCATCCTCGGGATCAGCAAGGCTCTAATCGAAGAGGGCATTCAGGAAATCTGGGTGACCTGTACGCATGGTGTTTTTGTACACGGCGGTCTAGAAAGGTTGATTGCCGTCCCACAGATAAAGGAGATCGTGACAACCGATACCGTTTATATCCCTCCTGAAAAACGCCATCCCAAGCTGACCGTGCTCTCGGTTGCCGCGGTCTTTGGTGATGCGATCTACCGCAACTACCTGCGCCAATCCATCAGTGATTTGTTCGTCTATGGAGAAGATGGCTAATGCCCACCCCTGCCGAAACCGCTGTTCATGTTTTTGATCAAAGTTTCAACTGCTCACAGTCTGTTTTCTCGGCATTTGCAGCCCGATTTGGTTTGGACAGGCAGACCGCTCTCAAACTCGCTTCTCCTTTTGGTGGCGGCTTTTCCAGGCGAGGCGAAATCTGTGGTGCTGTGACCGGCGCGTTGCTTGTCCTGGGTTTGGGGCGCGGCGCGGATACTCCGGCTGGGAAGGAAGGAATTTACCGGCTTTCACAGGAATTTATGCGCCTTTTTGAGCAGAAACACAACAGCTTGCTTTGCCGTAACCTGATTGACTGCGACATCAGTACTCCGGAAGGTTGGCAGAAGGCAAAGGAGGCAGGCAAATTCACGACCACATGCCCGCTGTTGGTGCGGGATGCGGCGGAGATCATCCAAATCCTGCTCGAATCGCCTGATTAAGAACCCAATATTTGGGGACACAAAGGATAAATTCCTGCTGCCATGAGCGACAAACCCATTCCAGGATCATACTGGGTCGTGCCAGGACAATTTTTAGCGGGGGGATATCCAGTCTCTACTCTCAATGAAGCGGCTGTCAATCGCAGCCTGTCAGCTTTCCTTAATGCCGGTTTTGACACTTTCATCGACCTCACCCGGGAGGACGAACTGCCTGCCTACCTGCCTGTCCTCCAGGAAGCAGCCGCCCGTCATGGCATTTCCATTTCATATCAGCGCATTAATTTTCAAGATAGAAGCCTGCCATCGCAAAAACAAATGGCGGCGCTCCTGGATCTTCTGGATGCCTCATTGGCCTCCGGGCGGAAAGTGTACCTGCATTGTTGGGGCGGCATCGGGCGTACAGGAACGGCGGTTGGCTGCTGGCTGGTTAGGCATGGATTGACCGGGGGACAGGCATTCATCCGTTTAAACGAACTCTACCAAAGCTCCGAACAAAGTAAGGTACATCCCCAATCACCGGAAACCGATGCCCAGTTGAAATTCATCCTGGATTGGTTGGACGATGGATTGGCATAAGCGTTATCTTCAACAGGCCAACTGGACGAAGGATCTGCGTTCTTACCTGTTCAGAAGGGCTGGAATAGGAGTTGCCCGCCGGGTTTTGGAAGTGGGTTGCGGTACGGGGGCGATCATATCTGACCTGGATACTCCTGCCGCCATTCACGGGCTTGACCTAGAACTTGCCCGACTGATGGAGGCACGTCTGTATTCCCCTCGGGCAATCCTAGCATGCGGGGATGCCCTGTCGCTGCCATTTGCCAGCGGCATTTTCGATATCACTTTTTGCCACTTCCTGCTCCTGTGGGTTCAGGACCCCCTGCTTGCTTTGCTTGAATTGAAACGCGTCACCCAACCCGGCGGGAGTATCCTGGCATTGGCAGAGCCAGATTATTTCAGCCGGGTGGACAAGCCGGATGTACTGGCACCGTTGGGCCGCTGGCAGACGGAATCCCTGCAACGACAGGGTGCTGACCCAGGTCTGGGGATGCGGCTGGCGCGTTTGTTCCACCAGGCAGGTATCCCGCTCATCGAAACAGGCAGCTTGCGCACTGATAAGGAACACCCTCCTGCTCCCGGTGATCGCGACCTGGAATGGACGGTACTGGAAGCCGATCTGGCAGGTCAGGTGCCGGCAGAGGAAATCCAGCGCCTGAAGTATCTGGACGAAACCGCCTGGGAGCGCGGCGAACGAGTGTTGAACGTGCCAATGTATTGGGCCTATGGGATCTCAGAGGGTTAAGTAAATACTGGTTCCAAGTCGTATCGCATATCTCCTGCCTTTCCATTATCTTCAACCTATTAATGATTATCCCACCAATAGTCCAATGGTTTTTCCAGGGCTCAGGAGGCTCAAATGGTATAATCCTTTCTGGAGGCCCCATTGTCTGACTTTTCCCCGGAGACCGGTCCCCAGCTTATCCCAGAAGTCCCAGCCGGTAAACCAGGCTGGAAAAACTTCCTGCAAGAGGTCGTGGAAACGCTGGGGTTGGCGGTTCTCCTTTTTTTAGTAATCAACATCATCTCGGCCCGCGTACGTGTGGACGGGTTCTCGATGCGCCCTACCCTGGATGATGGCGAATTTGTGCTTATCAACCGCCTGGCATACCGGTTCGGCAGTTTCCAGCGTGGCGATATCATCGTCTTTCGCCCACCGATGTATCCTGAGACGGATTTCTTCCGGAGTTTGCTCGGTCTGCCTAATATCAGCGATGATTACGAGGATTATATTAAACGTGTGATTGGTCTGCCGGGTGATACGGTAAGAATTGAAAAAGGGACGCTGCGAATAAATGGGATTCTTATTAACGAAACCTATATTGCCGCCCCGCCTGATTATTCCGGGGAATGGACCGTACCTGCAGGAAATCTTTTCGTTCTCGGTGATAACCGCAATAATTCAGCCGATAGCCATGCCTGGGGCTTTCTTCCCGAAAAGAATACCCTCGGCAAGGCGCTGGTGGTATACTGGCCTTTCTCGGATTGGAAGGTGCTAAAATCCAACGTAACAGCCGCAGACACGCCATGAGTGCACCCATGCAATCGTTGAAGCAAATCCTCGCAGTAGCCAACTCTTACAAGCGGAAACTTCCTGCTGCTCCGCCGCCGCTGCCTGCTCCGCGAGGAACGGAGATTGCTGCCTGGATTGACCATACGCTGCTCAAACCTGAGGCCACTGCTGCCCAGATCAAAAAACTGTGCGAAGAGGCCCGGCAGTATCATTTTGCAACGGTCTGTGTGAACCCGGTCTATGTGCCGCTGGCGCGCAGTTTGCTTAAGGATTCAGGGGTGGGGGTGTGTGCAGTCGTTGCATTTCCGCTGGGTGCCACTTTACCGGAAGACAAGACCCATGAGGCGATCCGGGTCATTGCGAATGGGGCGGGCGAAGTGGACATGGTCCTAAACCTGGGTGCGCTGAAGAGTGAATCCTATGGCTTGATGCTGAACGATATCCTTTTCGTGACTCAGGAAGTCCATGAGCACGCGGTGAAGATAAAAGTCATTATCGAGGCTGCCATGCTGACTCGCCACGAGAAGATCCTGGCATGCCTGGTCGCGCTGGCTGCCGGAGCGGACTTCATAGAGACCTCCACCGGGTTTGGTACCGGCGGAGCGACAGTGAAGGATGTGGATTTGATCCGCCGCGTGGTTGGCCCTCAGACCGGCGTCAAAGCTGCCGGGGGAATCCGCACCTATAAATCTGCTCTGGCAATGATCGCCGCCGGAGCGAACCGTATCGGGACAAGTGCGGGCGTTACAATCGTTAATGAAGCAATGGGAGCATGATAATGACCGGTAATACCAAAGAATCCTTCCCATGCAGTGAATGCCAGGCCGGGATGATGCATCTGCAGCACATCACCTACTTCACCTGGCTGGATGAAGAGCTCGTCACTGTTCCCAATTTCCCGGCCTGGGTATGTGACATGTGCGGGCGGCGTGAATATGACGCTCGTGCGATCTCCTGGCTGGTCACCATCCTCAACCCGGAGACGGGCAAAGCTCCAGCCCTCAAACGGCGTCCGCGCCCGCCTCTGAGAAAACATGGCGGGACTCGTCCCTCGCCGGAATAGATCCCGGATGGAGTACAGAAGAGATGCCTGAATCCAACGTCACCCATCGCGTCCTCGCAGCTGATTTTCTTACTCTGAGCTATCGCGTGGTCGGAAAAATGACAGTACCTAACACCGGTGTGGTTGGGATGTTAAATGATCCGACCACCTCTTTCATGGAAGTGCAGGATGCCAAGCTCGCCCGCATCCACATGCCGACCAAACTGGTCGGGGAATATAAAATAATCGACCTTGTCAAGAGCAATGTTTTTGCCGTGTGTCTCACCCGGCGGGAGGACGTGGGACCGCATGCATTGGCGCGCGGCGGCTATAAGAATCTCAATGAATACTCCATTCGCGTTACCACCCAGGTTTACGAACTGGAAGGCAAGTTGGAATGGGCCGGCCGGTTCGACTTCGCTACCATCATGGTGGAAGGTGTGCGCGATTTCGTTCCTCTCTACGACACAATACTGACCGCCATCCTCATCCCGCGATTTCGCATCGAAAGCCCGGCCATCCTCTTTAATCGCAGGCAGGTCGATTTGCTGGGATTGATCTCTGAAAGAAAAGAATCTTCATGAATTGGCTTGACCGGCATGGGGGGGGATGGTAAAATCCGTCCGCTTAAGTGCCCAGCTATGGGCAAAGTACCCATTTATGGGCATAGTACCCAGCCATGGGCAAAGTACCAATCCCAGAGCACAAAACCAGCCCCCATTGTCTAGCGGTTAGGACGTGGCCCTTTCAAGGCTAAAACTGGAGTTCGAATCTCCATGGGGGCACTATTATATACGGGTGTTTGTAAGTCCGTCATGGTTGAATGGACCTGATGACTACGCAAACCACCCGCTTTATTTTTAAATTAGGGAATACTACCCGCGACGCTGGAAGCATTCATACGAACACCCGTCAATATAGACGGGTGTTCGTAGCACTACATTTCGTAATTCCTGATCACCCGAAGAAAGATACCCGGCGCTAAAATGCTGGGTTTATCATTATCTAGAGTCAAATAGGTTATTTCGAGTTTGGTAAAGCTAGATGGAGATTGCAAGATCAGCGTTCGGGATGGCAAGGAACGCAAAGACCGCACCGTCTATGTCACGGATACAACCGTTCGCGCACTCCAGGAATACCTGGTGGTACGCGGGGAGGGGTCTGGCGATCATGTCTTCCTGTTCCTCAATGCTCCGCTCAATGCTTCCTTTATTCTGAGCCGCTTGAAGAGCGCCGGGAAACGGGTGGGTGTGAGGGTGTATCCACATAGATTAAGGTATACCTGCGCAAGCCAATTGCTCAATGCTGGTTGCAGGATAACCTCCATCCAGCGCTTTATGGGGCACAAGAAGCTGAATACCACCATGATCTATGCGCGTGCCTATGACAAGAACGTTGCCGAGGATTACTTCAAGGCGATGGAACGGGTGGAACAACGGTTGAACATTGTTCCAGTGAAAGAAGAACCTAAATCAGAATATTCAGTTGTTAACGTGCAGGAACGCTCTCAGGTGATCGTTTGGGTGGAACGGCTGGCGGCCTTGCCTGAACTTTGCCAGCAGGAGCGCCTTGAGATCGCTGAAGGTCTCAAACAGGTGCTGTGTCTAAACTATGCCAGCCAGCTTTCTCCGCCGATGGTATTCGCAGGATAGGGGGAGACATAGAGATAGTTACCAAATCCACTGAGGAGTAGAATAATTAGCAATTGGTGCCCATAAGGTCTGGAACCTTATCCTAGTCGATTATCTGTAAATCCATCTTAATTATTCCATGTGACTTATCACTAATTCAATGGTTTGTAATACTTTTTTATTCTTTTCTGCTCCAGCTACTTTTTTCAACTCTGATAAAACAGGAGTAAGGTTCTGATATAAATACATTCGATAGCAAACGAACGAACTTTTTGAGATTTATCGTGTATTCCATTTCGAACGAGCTCTAACGCTAAATTGAAAGGAATTCTTTCGTCTCTTACTACCGAAATTGCAACCCATCGTTCATGAGCTGCGGTCAATTCCATCAAGATTCGCCAAATATTTTCGATAACAGAATATTCTTGTTGTAAGGTAAGCAATAATTCAGTACCAATGTAATAAGGACCCAACTTTGGACTTTTTGCTGCGAATACAATTTTGAGTAGATTGTCATCTGAAAGTATTCTCGAATTTTCTATTTTCAAGAAACAATCTATTGCGTCTAAGGAAATTCGAGCCACATCAGGTTGCTTTTCTGTATTAATTACGTGATTTCGGAGTTGGTCACAATATTTGTCAGGCTTAATGATTTTGCATTCTCTATCTCTATAAAGAAAAGTAGATGTTATTTTGGTATTACATGACCCGCGGTAAGTTCCAAGCCATGCGCATATAACAACTCTATCATATTATTCATCTTTACCAATTGGCTGGTTAGAATTTGAGATTGACTCACAATTTCCACAAAATTATAAGATCCATCTTCAAACTCTACCGCAACATCTGGCCTTGCTCCAGACAGAACTTGTCCACCTGTTATTGTACTTATTGGCTTGTTGAGATGAACATTCGTCGCAGTTGGTAACTGTGAGAATTCCTCAGCAATATTAGTAGATTCTAATGGGTTCTGTGGATCTGATGTCTTTTGAGGATTGCCAAAGACAAAATCCCATTAATTGTTACGCCTTCAGTGGTTTTTAGTGTTTCCCAATTGTGGGAAGTAAAAAGATCCCATGCCCCATAATCTTCGACAATATGATCGGAGTAAGCAATATCTACTCCGATAATTACTCCCAAGATTTTATGGTTCTCTAATTTTTCACGAATTCGTTTATTTAAATCGTAACTGCTCATGCATATATTTATTAGCACTTTTAACATTGGTCAAAATCGTAAAAGCCATACACAATGAAGAGGTGGAACCACTACGACTGCCGACCGACGAGGAAATTGGAGCTGCATACGTCTAGGGGAAAGAGGCCGTCATTGCACTTTACCATAAGAGCTATGGGCAATTGGTGGATACGCATTCAGGCTTCTGGAAGACCGATTGGCCAAGAACAGTAACAACAGTAGTAAGCCGCCATCCAGCGATGGGTTGAACAAACCATCGCCGCCAGCTTGCGAAAACTCACGAAAGAAAAGCGGTGGGAATGGGGCACACGGCTGAAAATCAAATGCCGTCGATGCCAAGCTGTGCGTAATACGGCGCAATCCGCACAGCAAAACGGTGTAAAGCGCACAGCAAAACAGAGCAATCCGCACACCGTTCCGGCTACACACACTCTTTCCTCTTGCACTTGACAAGCGACAGTTTCAGGACAATAATTGTCACAGATATGCAAATTGTTCGGGCGTCTTCTACACCACTGTCTTACAAGAAGTTCGCCTTTCTCAAAACCCACCGCATCCGTCATGGTGTCGTCCGACTATTTTGGACAGCATCTCGATCGCCAATAGGAGCAAACGAATTCGGGCCTGGCCCATCTTGGCTATTCTATTTTTGATTTGGAAGCCAGACATCACATGATGTGAAATGCGCTTATACAGGGAGAGACTGTTACGATATCGACTCCATGAATGTTTACAAAAGTGACCTTTATTTCATGAGGCTTCGGCGGATCACGTACGATGACTAGAACGATTGAGCGGAAGCTGCTTTGGGACCTTTTAGAAGATTGCCCTGATGCCATTGAGCTTTTTGACCTTGACGGAATAATCATCTACGTCAATAAAGCGGGTGCCCTGTACCATGCCAAATCTGCGGATGAATTATCGGGTACCAGCATTTGGAATTTGTATCCATCCTCGCAGGCTGCACATCGCAAGACTATGATGAATAAAGCTACAAACTCAGGGCTCTCCGTTCAATTCACGGATCGCTATGATGACCATTGGGTGGAGGTAGTGATTTGCCCGATTAAAAAGCCGAGCGGCAAGGTCGAGGAAGTTGTCACTTATACTCATGATGTCACGCGACAAATCCGCGCCGAGGAGCAGCTCAAGCTGGTGAACCTGCAAATGTTCACCAACCAGGAAGATGAACGCCGCCGGATTGCTCAGGATTTGCATGATGATATCGGTCAGAGCATGACAGCTCTCGTTTTACTTCTCAAAGCAATTCACGGTCAGCTGGTACCCGATCGAGAGGATATAGGGGATCAGATCAAGGATACGATCCGCGTTGTCGAAGATATGATGCGCCATATTCGCCAGGTATTGTATGAGCTTCGTCCCCCACCACTCAATAACGCTTCTCTCGCTAAGACACTCGAAGCATTCTGTTCTTCATTAGCCTTGTCTACCGGCCTGCGAGTTGTTTTTAGCAGTCAGAATCAACTGCCGTTGATCCCCAATGCGCAGGCGACCGCCCTTTACCGGCTGCTCCAGGAAGGCATGAACAACGCGGTCAAACATGCAAAAAGCACATCGGTTTGGATCAATCTGGAATATGTGGACGGCGAAGTTAACGTCTCATTGGAAGATGATGGCCAAGGATTCGACCCCGAACAGAGATCAAGCTATGGAATTGGCTTGCAGGGGTTGCAGGAGCGCTTCCTAGCCCTGGGTGGTAACTTCGACGTTAAATCTGCCCCAGGAAAAGGAACCCGGCTTTATGGATCATTGCCTATCGTTATACCTTCTACGGGTTAGTATTTGTTCATTGGATAGTTCTGCAAGGTTGGATTAAATACCATCCGGACAAGACATTGTAAATTGAGTAGTCGCTGAGGCACACTTATGATACGTATTGTGGTCGCAGAGGACCATCAGCTTGTTCGACAAGGGATTGTGAAACTGCTGGAAAGCACTGCGGATTTAGAAGTGGTAGGTGAAGCCGACGATGGAACACAAGCGATTGCCTTAGCCAAATCGCTGCATCCGGATGTTATGGTGCTCGATATTTCGATGCCCCAATTTGACGGATTTCAAACGCTGGCCGAAGTCAGGAAGATCATTCCCAAACCTCAGGTTGTTATCCTCTCGATGCATGCCGATCCTAGCATGATCCGGCAGGCGTTACAGGGCGGGGCAATAGGATACGTTGTCAAACAATCAGTCGCCGACGAATTGCTGGCAGCGGTGCGGGCCGCCAGAAACGGGAGTATGTTCATAAGTTCAGGTATCTCTGGTGTGATCGCCAATAATTGTTTTGTTGAGAATCCCCAGAGTTTACTCGATCGCCTTTCCCCTCGAGAACGCGAAGTGGTAAAGAGTATCGTCGAAGGCTGGTCAACGCGTGAAATCGCCGAAAATTTGCACACCAGCATCAAAACCGTAGAGAAACAGCGCCGCGATGCCATGCGCAAGCTTGAAGTGGATAACCTGGCCAGCCTTGTGCGTGTCAGCCTCGAACTCGGCTTGGTGGTTGAAAAAATGAGTCGTTCGAAAAACCTATAACCGGTTATCCGATCCATACCGATCCAACTAAGCGCGAGATCCTCTCCCTGAAAAAACTTCCTGCAAACGGAGTCCCCCTTATGACCACTTACATTCTGAGTATCCACCAGAAAACAGCCGGTACTTGGGCTGTGATTCTAGATCACAAAGCCAATGTGGTGGCCTCCGCCTTCGCTGAGATCACACAGTATTTTCCACAGATGGGCTGGGTGGAACACGATGCAGACGAAATATGGAGAATCAGCTTGAAAGTAGTCGCCGAGGCACTAAGGAATAGCCGCATAGCGCCAGAGCAGATTGACGGTATTGGTGTGACCAATCAACGCGACACCACTGTGTTCTGGAACAAAAAAACCAGCGAACCTGTGGGTCGGGCAATCGTGTGGCAGGATCAGCGTACCCGGCAAATTTGCGAGCAGCTCATTGCCAAGGACAAAATTAATATCGAAATGCGCACCGGTATGGTCATCGTACCGGACGTGACCGCGGCCAAGATCCGCTGGCTCATGGATAACGATCAGGCTATCCAAAAAGGCATCGCCCGCGGCGAACTGCTGTGTGGCACGATTGATAGTTGGCTGATCTGGAAACTCTCCGGCGGTGCGGCCCATGTAACCGACCATTCCAATGCATCGCTTACTCTCATGCTTAATGCCCATTCGTTAACCTATGATGATGAAACGCTGAACGAGCTGGGGATCCCGCGTGAGATCCTGCCTGATTTACGCCGCTCAAGCGAAATTTATGCTTACACGGATCCCCAGGCGTTCTTTGGGGTCAGGGTGCCAATTGGAGGGGCGGGTGGAGATCAGCAAATCGCGGTCTTTGGCCAGGCCTGCGTGGAAGCCGGTATGGCAAAGAATACTTACAGCACCGGTTCTTTCGTGCTGTTCAATACGGGCAGCCGATATCTCCCGCCGGCGGGCGGTCTCTTTTCACCCGTGCTGTGGACGATTGGCGAGACAGTTTTGTATGGACTAGAGGGCAAGGCGGATGTATCCGGGGACCTTATCCTTTGGCTGCAGGACGGATTGGGGATCCTCCACGAGGTTGGTGATGCAGATGGGCTGGCCAGCCAGGTAACCGATACACAGGGTGTTTATTTTGTACCGCCGTTTGCCGGATCAGATATGGTTCGCACCGGCACTGATACTTATCCGCGTGGCGCCATCCTGGGTGTGACCCGCGGGGTCACCAAGCATCACATCGTGCGAGCTGCTCTAGAAGCTCTGGCTTACCAGACGCGGGATTTCATCGAGGCGATTAAGAAACGAGAACCAGGTCCCTTGCCCCGGGTATTGCGTGCGGACGGCAATATAGCCAAGAGCGACTTTCTTCTTCAATTCCAGGCGGACATATTGGGAATTCCTGTTGAACGGCCGGTATTCACGAATACAGCCGCTCTCGGCGCAGCTTACCTGGCAGGGCTGGCTGTGGGCTATTGGAGTACGGTTGACGAAGTCCTTGCCTGCTGGAAGAGGGACCGTTATTTCGAACCACTGCTCTCCGAAGAACGCCGCGAAGAACTTTATCATGGGTGGCAAAGGGCGGTCAAACAGGTAAAAAGCCCATTCTAAGGTTATAGGTTGTTTGGGCGCGCCAGCCCGGATTCTGGTGTAAAGCCTTGCAAAGGTTGTTTTGAAGGTCTTGTGATCTTAGGCTGATCTTTGCAAGGCTTATTTCATTATTTTGTAATCAGAAACTGCCCCAATACTCCATAAGCTTATCATAATACTCCAACGGAGTATGTTGCTGCTCCATTTACCCCACCTAATGAGAAAAATTCCTAATTAGGTTGGGCTAGTTCCCTGATTCCATTTGCCCCCGTATCGTGCGATAATAATTGGTGTTATCCATAACGTGATTCAATTCGATGGATCGGTCAGAGTCGAAGCCCGGTTTGGCTTTCTAGGTGGAACATTCAATCCCGTTTGTCTTCCCTTGAAAAGACTTTCCTATGGGCTTTTTTTGTGCTGTCGTGGTTGAGATCTAGCATGTTCAGAAAGGAGGAGTTGACAGAGGTCGAGAGAAATCCCTTGTTCGTGATAAAGCTTTCAAACCCCTATTCAAATCTATTTCAAAAAGGAGAATGAAATATGTTTAAAGAATTAATCGGCGAGGTCTTCGGGACTTTCATCCTGATCTTGTTGGGCGATGGGGTAGTAGCGAACGTCGGGCTGGCTCCCCGCCTGGCCTCAGTGGGATATGACTGGAACACCATCACGATCGGATGGGCCTTCGCAGTGATCGTAGCAGTGTATGTCTCTGCTGGCGTTTCAGGTGCGCACATAAATCCAGCCGTAACGATCGCATTGGCTTTTAAGCGCGGTTTCCCGTGGAGCCAGGTTCTGCCGTATATCATCGCCCAGATGATAGGCGCTTTCCTCGGCGCTTTAGGTGTTTATCTGTGCTACGGTGATGGATTGCGCGCGGCCGGCTTACCCAATGTCTGGTGCACCGGGCCGGGTTCCGTTTTTGGTCAAGCCTGGTGGGGTGGGGCCGGATCGGCTAACGGCACCCCCTATGGCTTCCTGGGTGCATTCCTCACAGAAGTGTTCGGCACGGCAGTCCTGCTGTGGGGTGTCCTGGCCAGTGGCGACTCCAAGAACACCGGCTTGATGCATAATCTCGGCCCATTCCTGGTCGGCGGCACCGTGTTGGCAGTTGGTTTATCCCTGGGCGGCCCCAGTGGTTATGCCATCAACCCCGCCCGTGACCTTGGCCCACGCCTCTTTGGCCTGGTCTCAGGAACAACCGGCCTGTTCAGTAATGGCTATTGGTGGATCCCGATCGTCGGCCCGATCGTGGGCGCCGTCATTGGCGTCTACCTATATGACTGGTTGGTTACAGCGAACCTGCCGAAGCCACAACCACAACCCTAAGCCAGAATAGAGTCAATAACCTCGTATCCTACCAAACTATTAAAGGAGATTCAATATGGCTAAATATTCCGTTGCTGTTGATCAGGGCACGACCAGCACTCGCTTCATGATCTTTGATCATGAAGGCAAGGTGGTCGGCGTTGAGCAAATGGAACACGAACAAATCTACCCCAAGCCAGGTTGGGTGGAGCACAATCCCATCGAGATCTGGAACCGCGCCACCGATGTCATTGCAGGAGGGCTCAAGAAGAGTGGCGTCTCGCCGAAGGACATCGCTGCCTGTGGGGTGACCAACCAGCGTGAGACCACCGTCGTGTGGGAGAAAGCAACCGGTAAGCCCGTCTACAATGCCATCGTCTGGCAGGACACCCGCACCGACACCATCTGCAATGAACTTGCCAAGGACGGCGGTCAGGATCGCTTCCGCCCCCAGGTGGGTCTACCTTTGGCCACTTATTTCTCTGGCCCCAAAGTGAAGTGGATCCTGGAAAACGTCCCCGGCGTAAGAGCCAAAGCCGAGAAAGGCGAAGTGATCTTCGGTAACATCGATACCTGGGTGATCTGGAATCTGACCGGCGGCCCCAAGGGTGGCGTGCATGTGACGGACGTATCCAATGCGTCCCGCACCATGCTGATGAACCTCAAGACGCTGGACTGGGATCCGGATATGCTGAAGGTCATGGGTATCCCGCGCGCCATGCTGCCCGCCATCAAGCCATCCTCTGCTGTCTACGGCAATGCGGTCGGCGCTCTTGAAGGTATCCCGGTGGCTGGCGACCTGGGCGACCAGCAAGCCGCGCTCTTCGGCCAGACCTGCTTCAGCGCGGGCGAAGCCAAGAACACCTATGGCACCGGCTGCTTCATGCTGCTCAACACCGGCACCAAGCCCGTGCAGTCCAAGAACGGCCTGCTGACCACTCTGGGGTACAAAGTCGGCGATCAGCCGGCTGTGTATTGCCTGGAAGGCTCCATCGCCATCACCGGCGCGCTGGTCCAGTGGCTGCGTGACAACCTCGGCCTAATTCAGAAATCTGCCGACATCGAAGCGTTGGCCAAGACCGTGGAAGATAATGGCGGCATCTACTTCGTACCGGCTTTCTCCGGTCTATTTGCCCCCTACTGGAAGAGCAGTGCCCGTGGCGCGATCGTGGGCATGACCCGGTATGTCAATAAGGGTCATATCGCTCGCGCGGCCCTCGAAGCAACCGCTTTCCAGACCCGCGAGGTGCTGGATGCCATGAACAAAGATTCGGGTGTGAACCTGACTGCCCTGAAAGTTGATGGCGGCATGGTTTACAACGAATTGCTGATGCAGTTCCAGTCCGATATTCTGGGCGTGCCCGTCATCCGCCCCAAGGTGGCTGAGACCACTGCGCTTGGCGCGGCCTATGCCGCTGGCCTGGCGGTGGGCTTCTGGAAAAACGTGGAAGATCTGCGAGCCAATTGGGCCAAAGATAAGGAATGGGATGCCCAAGATGGATGCAGCCCTGCGCGAAAAGGAATATAAGAGCTGGAAGAAGGCGGTCACCCGTACCTTCGATTGGGTGGAATAATCTACTTGTGTCTGTCAGGAGGGGTGGAATTCTTCACCCCTCCTGACTCTATTCTCCATGGAGTGAACCGTGTCGAAAGACAGGAAAACAAAGGAAAAGACAAAGAATAAATTGCCGGCCGGTTTGAAAAAAATGCCGTGGGCCGGTTTGGAAGCAAAGCCGTGGATTTCGATGCGAAGCGGCATCATCATCATTTCCATCACCAGCATTGTCATGGCGGTGTTAACTGCCATTCAGGCAATCCCGATAAAAGGTTGGGTGGAGGGAATTCTGTGGGGCGTCGGGTTTGGCGCTTTCATCTGGGCATTATTTTTTGGAATGATCTTCATTAATCGCTTACTAAGGCGTTAATCTGCGGGGATTATCACCCATGAGCAAACCACATGCAATTATCATCGGTGCCGGATTTACAGGAACCGCCACCGCTCATGACTTGGCGTTGCGCGGTTTCGACGTAACCATCATAGAGCGCGGGGATATCTGCAATGGTACTTCCGGCCGTACTCATGGACTGCTGCACAGCGGCGGGCGTTACGCCGTCAAGGATCAGGAGTCAGCCATCGAGTGCATTGACGAGAGTACCATTCTGCGCAAGATTGTCCCTCAAGCCATCGAGCCGAATGGCGGCCTGTTCATTGCTCTTGACGAGGGCGATCTGCAATATCGTGAAGCTTTCATCGCAGGCTGTGAGGCCTGTCATATTCAGATTGACGAACTCACACCTCAAGAGACTCTGCGGCTTGAGCCAAATATCAATCCGGGTTTGCTGACGGCTTTCCTGATTCCCGATGGCACCTTTGACCCGTTGCGTCTTGCGCTTTCCTTTGCAGCGTCGGCCAAAGCCAACGGCGCAAAGTTCAAGACATATACAGAGGCTAAAAGCCTCATTATGGACGGTAAAGGCGTTGTCGTTGGAGTCAACGCCCTCGAGCGTGCCTCCAATCAAACGGTCGAGTTGCGCGCCGATATTGTCATCAACGCGACGGGTGCGTGGGCGGGAGAAATTGCTGAAATGGCGGGAGCCAGCGTCCCAGTAAAGCCCACGCCGGGTGTAATGGTGGTATACGATCAGCGTTTTGTCCAGCGGGCGATCAACCGCCTGAACAAACCCGGCGATGGCGACATCGTCCTGCCGCAGCGTCGTATGGTTGTGGTCGGCACGACTTCATTTGAAGTCGATAACCTCGATTATGTCCCTGTGATCGAAGATCAAGTAAAGATGATGCTCGAACGCGGGGCGGAACTTGTTCCTGGCATCCGTAAAGCGAAAGTGCGCGGCAAGTATATGGCCTCACGCCCACTGATCGGAGCAGGCGAAGGCCGCAGCGCCGCCCGCACCTTCAAATGCTATGACCACAAAGAGACGGACCGTGTAGATGGACTGGTCACGATTACCGGTGGAAAAGCCACTACCCTGCGCGCCATGGCCGAAAAAACGGCCGATGTTGTCTGTGCAAAGCTCGGCGTAAATAGCCCTTGCTCTACAAAAGAGCTTCCACTTCTCTCTTACCGCCAATATTACGCACTGCCCAATTGATGGGGACACCATGAGCGAAACAAAATGGAACATCACCCTTAAGATTTATCGTCAAAAGGAAGGCGAAACGCCGCATTATGACGAATTTAAAATGGAAGTTGATCCTGACGAATATGTACTTGACGCGGTCGAGCGCGTCTGGGCCTTTATAGATCGTACTTTGTGCTTCCGCCATGCCTGCCACCATTCCACCTGCGGCGCATGTGGGATGCGCGTCAATGGTGTCGAAAAACTCACCTGCATTACTTCCATCCGTGACATAACCCAGGAGGGTGCTTCACTAACAATCGAACCTCTGCGTAATTTCCCCATAATCAGTGACTTAAGTGTTGATATGGGCAGCCTTTACAGCCGGATGGATGCCGTTGGTGCCCGTTCTGTTTTACCCGTCTCAGAAGCAGAGATTGAAAATCCGTCCGCGGGCTGGCCCGTTGAAGAAGGTCAGTACATACGTCTGTCAGATTGCATTGAATGTGGGTTGTGTATAAGTGCCTGTCCGGTGGTTGCCACCACGACCGGATATCTCGGTCCGGCGGTTCTGGCAGGCGCACAGGCAAATGGCTTGAAACGCAACCCCGAACTACTTAAGCTGGTTGATTGCGAGGACGGCGTCTGGCGTTGCCACAGTGCGTTTGAATGTACTGCCGTCTGTCCATCATATGTTGATCCCGCCCGCCGCATCATGAATTTGCGCACGCAGGTTATATTGGAAAAATTCAAGCGTCTGTTCCACATATCCTGACTCAAGAGGTGATGTCAATCATGGAGAAACAACATAACGGCCCATCTCCGGCAAAATTCTGGACCTGGTTCAATCCAGCCGGTCGCCAAACCGGTGGTTGGGCATTTATCTTAAATCGCGTCACGGCACTAGGATTGATATTTTATCTATATTTGCATTTGGTGATCCTTGGTCTGCTTGCTAAGGGCCCCTCCGGATATGATAGTTTCTTGAAATTGGCGCACAGCCCGCTCTTTACATTTGGTGAATTGTTAGTTGTGGCCGCGGTCATCTTACACGGTCTGAATGGTATCCGCATCATACTGACCACCTTCGGCGTGGGTGTGACTCGTCAGAAACAGCTCTTCTTTGCCCTGATGGGCATTGCTATTATTGCAATTCTCATCTTCGGCATCCATATGTTCACTATATAATGGAATCCTGGCCATGACTCAAGATTTCCCATCTCAAACCCCTCCAACTCTCAATTCCGGCGAGAACGTTTGGCTGTGGATTGTCAAGATCCTGACCGGTCCTCTGCTGATCATTCTCCTTTTGATCCACCTCGTCGTCAATCACTACATCGGCCAGACCGGTCTTTTAACCTATGCTGACGTGGTTGCTTATTACAGCAATCCGATCATCCCGATTATGGAGATCTGTTTCCTGGCAATAGTTGTCATTCATTCGCTCATCGGCCTGCGCGGCATAATCCTTGATATGAAGCCCGCGCGTGTGATCTTGAAGATTGTTAATTGGGCATTTGTTATACTGGGAATAACTTCGGTTTCATATGGTGTGTGGTTGATCCTGGTCATTGTGTCAAAAGGTTCGTAACCTGAAAACAGTTTCACCTTCGGCCCGATCGTTGTTTTACCTCCCTGAGCTTTCATCATAGGTTACAATCTCTACCTAGGCCTCTCGATCTCCTTTGGCATTCATGGACCTGAGGAGTGAATTGTTTGAATGACGGAAGGATAATATCATGCGTTTACAGGGAAAGAAGATCGCTATACTCGTCGCTGAAGGTGTTGAAGATTTGGAATATTATGTGCCCTTGATGCGCTTACAGGAAGAGGGAGCGCAAGTCTCAACCGCCGGACTCGACCTTAAGTCCGTTCACGGGAAGAATGGATTAGTCATCACTCCGGATGCGACCATAGAAGCCCTCAAGGTCAAGGATTTGTTTGCGCTTGTCCTCCCCGGCGGCTGGGCACCCGATAAATTACGTCGCCATAAAATAGTGACCGACCTCGTCCGCCAAATGGACGAGATAAAAAAACCGATTGGCATTATCTGTCACGCCGGATTGGTCGCCATATCAGCAGGCATCATCAAAGGCCGCCGTGCGACTGGCTCGCTTGGTATCAAAGATGACCTGATTAACGCGGGCGCGACCTGGGTGGATGAGGCTGCATTCCGTGAAGGAAACCTCATTTGGGGCCGGGTCGTAGCCGACATTCCTGCTTTCTGCCGCGAATTAGTGGCAGCGTTGTTGGACGAAGCCACCAGAAATTGACATTTCCAAGCTTTCCAACTCCTCAAACTTGAGCCGTCCCTCAACTTGACTTAGGGTGAGCTTGCCCTGGTTTAATGGAAACATTGTCGTACAAATCCTTTTGTACGACGGCTTTTACTCCAATGAGGCCGCAAAATCAGAAGAAAAGGGGGCATTATCCTTGGGGAATTTCGTCGTAAAATGATTGTGTCCAATCTAAACTGTCTGTATAATAGTAATTAAATGGCAAAGAAGAATTGAAATCCACCTTATTCCTTTTTTTCGTTGAGCGAATAAAGGGCGGAAAATACCTCGTATTTATAGATTTGTCTACAAGATAGCTCGAGGAGGGATCGTATGCCACTCTATCAGATGGGGTCAGGTAAGGTTGTACAAATTAAACCCGGTTCTTTTTCAAAAGAACGGGACCTGCAAAGGCTCTTTGAAGCTAACCTGGAAATGTTATTAGGAGTGCGTTTCATTGCCTCCGAGTTTACCACCGGCGACCGACAACGCGGGCGGATCGACACTCTCGGCCTGGACCAGGATGGCAACCCTACCATCATCGAATTCAAGAAAACGGAGTCCGAATCTCCATGGGGGCACTGCAAACATGATCCATTCCCAAGTCGTGTTTTTGCTTTAAAACTGGAGATCCCGAAAGGGGATAATATCCGAATCTCCATGGGGGCACTGCAAACATGACCCATTCCCAAGTCATGTTTTTGCTTTAAAACTGGAGACCCCGAAAGGGGATAATATCCGAATCTCCATGGGGGCACTGCAAACATGACCCATTCCCAAGTCATGTTTTTGCCTTAAAACTGGAGCCCCCGATAGGGGATGATATCCGAATCTCCATGGGGGTACGTAGACAAAGTCTTTCCGATGTTTTTTCCCGGATAGCCCCTCGCGCTAAGTCTCTTTTTTGACCCAGGCTTCTTCCGCCTGCAAGGAGCGTACCGCCAGGGGTTGGATCTTGCGGTAGACAGTTTCTGGGGGTTGAGTTTGCCCGTCCACCTCGAGCAGTTTCTCTACACCAATCCCAAACAGACGATCGTTTTCTTCCAGGAAAGGCAGGATCAGGTTCCAATCCGCGCCAGTCATGGGAGTAAACTCGCCACCATTGAGCTGGCCATCCTCGATCTGCAGGCGCGGGTCGCGTACGTAGATTGCCCCGCCGGAAGCTAGCGAAAACAAGTTTCCGCCCGGATAAGGGGCTTCCAGCTCGAAGAGCTTCCCCTGGTCGTCCAAGTACATCCCATTCAGCACCACAAATCCCCCGCCTTTCAAAGCGTCGCCGGCCATGAACGACTCTGCGAGATAATCCAGGCTGGTACCGTTGATGATCACGCGTGGTCGCCCGACCGCATTGATCAGTGGTCGGCCAGCGGTATTGCCCAAGATATAAGCCTCGCCACCCTTCGCCCCGTACATGAAGGTCTGTCCCACGTCGCCGAAGACCACCAGCTTGCCGGACATCATGATCTGTGCCAACTGGTCTTGGCCATTGTTGTGCACATAGATTTCCAGGCCGTCGATCCCGGAGGCCAGGTAATCGCCGGACGAGCCGTAGACATCGATCCGGATGCCCGACGTCTCCGGGCCCAAGCCATTACCGATGAAGCGCTGGCCTTGGGCGTTAACCACCATTATCTTGCGAAACCCGCCCGAGATCAGGTGCCTGAGGCAGGCGGCCAGGGAGTCATGGCCCTGCGGAGGAAAGCCTCGGCCATCCAGGATGGCTGTCTGATGGTCTTTGCCGCTGGAGGGAAGTGGTCTGTCATAGGATACCCAGACAAACTTGTCCTCAGGCGCGCGCCTGATCGCCTCCAGCACATGCCCAAAGCACTCATCGTAAAGCGCACGCAGGCTGCTGCGACGTTTATCACCCAGCGGATAGCGCCGGTCGTTGAGCAGGGTCAGCGCCTGTAAGACCTCTCCCTGCCTGCCCGGTTGCTTACCTGTTTCTTCCAGGCCTTTGAGCAGGCCCAGGACTTCCTTATACGAACAACCTGGAAGGCGGTCGATCACCCAGCGATAGATCTCTTCCCCGGGAACGAGCGGGATAAGCTGCGGGCGGACGGAAACTGGTATTTTCTCTTTTCGATATGGGACTTCTGGCGGGAGGCTGACTTTGCGGCCGAATTTGTCCGTGCATGCCAGGCTCACCTTCCCGCTCTCCCCGGGCTGGACGCTGAAGAGGAATGCCCCTCCGTCAGTGTGACTGCCGCCGCGGGCATTCCAATAGCGATCGGCTTGGCTCCAGAAACGAGGGTCCTCGCTCGCCAGGCTCTCCAGGGCGGCATCGATGGCTTGTTTCTCAGAAGCAGCGAAGCCAACCGCCATCTCCCCGTTCTCCTGCAAAGCGAAAACCTGCGGGCGGAGCATGCAGGTATCCGTGATGCCGATCAACCGGTAGGCGTGCTCGCGACGGTCCGATTGGGCGATGAGGAAAAACCAGGGCCCGTCCGGAGAGGCGTGCATGTGGGTCACCTGTAGCATTTCATAGAGCCGGCGTTTTTCGGGCGGTAACAGGACAAAATCACGCTCCGTTGTAGGAGCCAGGGCCTCAATGACGTATTCCAGCGGATAGCCGTACGTTCGCTGCAGCAGGTCAAAGACCTGGACGGAAACCTCGGTATCGGTCAGGAAGAGTGGTCGGATATTACGTTGAGCCAGATATTCGCAGATAGAGGCGTAATTAGCGAAGTCGCCGTTGTGAACCAGGGCTTCGTTGAGGCCGACAAAAGGATGGGCTCCGCCCGGGTGCCAAACGCGGCCCTTGGTCGGGTAGCGGTGATGACCGATCCAGATATGGGCATGTAGATCTTCGACCTGGTAGTAACGGATGCAATCATCACCATATCCGACCATTTTTAGCACAAGCATGTTTTTACCGTGCGAGAGCACAAAAGCCCGCTTGTCTCCGGTTGAGGCGTAGAATTCGCGGTTGAGCAAGTACGAGTTCTGAAATGTGAACTCATCCGCCAATCGATCGGGATCGCAGTCTTCGAGGTGGTTCTGCGAGGCGAATGCTGAGAGCGCTTGCCCCTTGGGACGTACGAAGTATTCGACAACTTCCGGTGGTTCCACTTCCAGGCCGGAGATCGCGTGAAAATCCGCCAGATGCGGTTGGAGGCGTGCTTGGTCTACATCGAAGAAAGGCGAGATACGCTTCTGTTCGAGCTCGTCGCGACAGAGCGGATTTAGGTAGGCAATTGCCAACAGGGTGTCATTCTGTAGTACCTCCTGACTGACGCCAAACTCCTCTGGCACCAAGCCGACCGCCGCCATTCCTCCGCCCTTCCCATTGCCACGGTTGCGCATTTGCGCCAGCGACTGAAGCAGGTGCCGTGCAGGGATCTGCTCGCTACAGGCGATGCCGATGACACCGCAACCGCCTTCGGCAGCTTCCTTTCCTTTCGGGGAAGGTGGCAGCTCTTCAGGGTTGAGCTTTCGACGCGAGGCAATGAATTTAAGAGCAATGTCATGCTGGGACATCGAGATTTTCCTCCTGTCCACCGGTGTACTTCAGCAAATCAACACGCCCGCACAACTCTCCGATCGAATGCAGGCCGAGACGGCGTAGGATATCGCGCAGTTGGAGGGCGATTGCTGCATATAGGTTGCCGATGCGATCTGAGCCCCATTCAGGATCGATCAACTGGGAGAGAAGCGGGTCGGTGCTGGTCAAGCCATACGGGCAGCCGCGCCCGCGTTCGCAGTTGGAGCAGCGCGTGCAGCCGAGCGCAATCAGGTCAGCAGTGCCGAGCACGCAGCCATCCGCCCCGAGGGCGATCGCCTTGGCGACGTCATAGGCGGTCCGCACACCGCCGCTGGCGAAGATGTTGATCTCACCCCGGATGTTCTCGTCCTTCAGATACTTGTGTACCCTTGGAATGGCGAACTCAATGGGCATGGCAATGTTCTTCTTGGAGATCTCCGGTGCGGCGCCAGTCCCGCCGTAGGCGCCGTCCAGCTGGATAATGTTCGCTCCGGCATAATAGCTTCCTACAGCTACCATATCCACGTCGGTCGGCGTGGAGACCTTGATCGACACCAGCACCTGCGGATTAATCGTCTTGATCCAGTCCACATGTTTGCGATGGTCCTCCACCGAGTATACCGAATGGAACGGGAATGGTGAAAATAGGCTCACCCACGGCACGCTCTCACGCATTTTCGCCACCGAAGTAGTGACTTTATCGCCCAGCAGATGGCCGCCCAAGCCCGGCTTTGCCCCTTGGGCATATTTGAATTCCATCAAGCGTGCATACTGGATGGTCTGCTCACGAACTCCGAACATCCCGGTCGCCACCTGGGTGATGATGTGATCGCGGAAGCGCACAAGCGCCTCCGGGTAGCCGCCTTCTCCCGTGGAAGTGAATGTTTCCCATTGTTTGGCAGCTTTCGCCCGCGAAAGCATGACCTGTTCGCTGACAGACCCGTATGACATCCCGCCACCATAAAGCGGGATGGGAATGGTGATCCGTTCGCCTTCCACGCGCCGGTTAAGCGGAACGGACAAGTCGATCTGGACCTCGGCTGGCGTCCACGATGCCTCCGGCAAAAATTTGAAATCCAACCGGTCAAAACCGCCGTGTGAGTTGCCGGTGCGGTATTCCAGGCCATTTTCAGGGGGATGCCCGGTTTCGGCCATGACCCAGGTTGAAAGGATCAGGTCAGTAGTCCATCGCGCATCCCCCAGTGCAGGCATGCCTTCCGGTCCAATCGTAGTCCAATGATGTAGTCCGGAACGGATATTTTTCGTGTGCTTCTCGACGATCAGCTGCTCATTGGTTTTATTGCCCATAGCCTTCAACTCCTGCGAACGCTTCGGCTTCCAACTCATTCATGAACATCGCCCGACCCATCTCGCCCCGCAGCCTGCGCACTTCACGCAAACCCATCGCACCCAAGACTTCGAGCAGTTGGTCGCGCCAGGAGGCGCTCAAATTCTTAAGCCGCTGCACTCCCCATCCGACTGTGAATTTTCTGGGGAGGACAAAGTGGTTGTTCATTCGGTCGAGAGCCTCGCCGTCAAAGTTCGCCTGCCAGGCTGCCATGAGAGGGGAGTCAAGGGCAATCAGGTCGACTCCACACAGAATGGCCTTCGGCAAGTGCTCCGCGGCGATCAACCCACCTGAACCGATCAGGGTGACCGCGTCCCGGATCCCAGCCTGCACAAAAACCTGATGTGCTTGTCGAATCAGATCCAGGACAAAGCGCCCGTCCTTGGACCGTCCATGGAGGTCGGTCACCAGGTGGAATAAACGCACCCCCTTTCGATATAGGTCCATCAGGTCCGCTTCAAAGGGAACTCGCAGACAGATTTGTGTCTGTGGATACGCAATCTGAAGATGGGCAAAGGCTGGGGCGTCCCAGCCGTCCAACTCAAGCATCCGGGGTGTGAAGGGGAGCTCAGGGCGCTTCTCCACCTCTTCGCGACTGACGATGGGAACCAGGTGGTTGCCACTCAGGGCATACCTGGAGAGGCTCTGAAGAGGGATCACCATGAGTGTCTTGATTGTCTGGGCGGCTTCGTTGAGGGATATCCAGACTTTAGCCGATTCCACTGAGACGGGCAAGGCGTCGAAGATGAAAGGGACCGGGATTGAGAAAGTGTGCGGTGGCTCTCCCGCCAATTGGCCCGCTTCGCCAAAGACCAAAAAATTCGGTTTCGTACCAATATCTACGCTAGTGGATATAAATTCGCGCCCGTGGATCCCATCCCGCGTCGGCCGGACGATCTCAGACATGTCCGTCCACATCCCATCCCAGCCCTCGCCGCCGAATTTGCCCCGATAACCGGCACCCTTGACCGGTACCATGCCTGTCTCGGCCTCATAGGTCAGCTGATCCACATAGTCTGAGGTAAAGTATGAATCACCCAGCTTCCAGTGTGCAGGGTTGGGGCTGATCCGTACGAACTCAGGATATTCATTCATACATCGCAGGCATGCCACGCAGTACTTTGGGCGGGGTGCGAATCCGCCGATCGGACCGGAGAAGACCCCGTAAATACAAGGGCGGCTCAGGGCCACCTCCATATTCAATCGCGCGTGAATCAATTCCTTTATCAAGTGATTCGCCAGCCCGATTTTTCCGACCTCAACACAAAAACGGGGTGGCCAATTTGCAATGCCTGGTGTATTGCGAGCTTCGATGTGATATCGGTGATAATCGGTTGAGCTCTGGACCATACCAGTACCTCCACATAATGAAAAAAAGCAGGGTATATCCTCATACCCTGCTTAAGAAAATCTCTGGGAGAAACGCGTATCCCTCCCAAAATTGGTTCAGGTTTCGATCCTACCTGCCCTGTGCACCGCCTATTTACCTGAACATCGCCAGCCAATTTTTGATCTCGGACAACAAACAGGGTTTTTTTTAACCCGTTTCTTGACCGGAGCGTTTCACCCGGAATGGAGAGCTGTACAGCGGAGCAATTTGCTTATACCACGGACTCATTGGTGTGAGTAGGGGAGGATTAATCCCGAGTTAGGGAATGACCTGTCCCAACAGGTTGTTCTCCTATCTCCAACGCACAATCAAGGTCTTGGCTTTTCCGTTGGATTATCGAAATATTCACGTGCCTGTTTGAAAACCCCTTGAAAAAGCCCAAGTGATTACCGTAAAAACAAGGTTGCATCGTCCTTTGAGGTGAGGTATCATTTAATGGAAAGGAGCAGCCATGAACATTTTCGAGACCAAGGAAGTAAAAATTAAATCTTATCTCAAGTACCTTGACAAAGTCGGCGCCACCACCCGGAAAAAGGCCGTCAAGATCGAAGATGTGGAGAGAGCTCTCAAGATCGAAGACCGGTTATTCGATGAGATAACCAAATATCTGCTTGCGGAAGGGTCCATCCAGCGGGCTGCGGGGGTCGTTTACCTTACCAAACTTGGATTGGGGAAGCTGTAGCACCCTATTGACAATAAGAAAACGCCCCCTTTCAGGGCGTTTTCTTTTTATTCAGCGCTTTTTCGGCATCCGGTAGGGGATCAATAACAGGAAACCAACTGCAATCACCGCCTCACCGATCTGCACGCCGGTCGCCTGCCAGGGACCGAAGAATGGGACGCGCGGTCGCAGTTGCGTACCAAAGCCAAATACGTCTGCCATTCCGGAGAAGACGGCAATAACATAACCGGTTGTCACCAGGCGTGTGCCGATCTCTGCCGGGATGGTACGCTCACCATTTCTCCAGAAAGCCATCATACTGACATACCCACCCAAACAAATGATGGCCATGCCCACCAGGAACACTGCTATTTGCACAAAGCCGACCACTGGACTGCGGTCCAAACCAAAAATGTCCGGGCGGACGCCCACCAGGAAGACAAGTAAACCGATCAATGTCAATAACAACCCGGCGCGAATGCGAAATCGGGACGGGATGTTTTCGGGGGATGTATCAGGAGAAATGGGGGAGGTTGGACTAATGCTCATGCTGGTAAATACGTCCGCAGATGACGCAGCCAATTCGCACCAAAAATGGCCGCGACCTCTTCGTCCTTATACCCTTTCATTTCCAGGATGGGACCAAGTTTTTGCAGGTCGGCGATCGTATCGATACCGGCAGGAACAGAATTCAACCCAAAACCACCGTCGAAATCGGTGCCGAGGCCCACATGCCGGGCATCCCCGGCCATCTGGCAGATATGGTCAACGTGGGCGACCAGAGATTCGAGGGTAATGCCGTCACGGGGATCCCCCTTTTTCCAGCCGGCCTCCAGGAACGCGCAAAATGGTACAACACCGATGATGCCATCGCGGGCAATCAACCCCTTGATGACCCCATCAGGAGGCAGCCGGTTGCCGTCATAGCCAGGTAGAAGCGCCGCAGCGTTGGCATGGCTCGCAATGACAGGGCCTTCATAAAAATCCAGGGACTCTCTGGCTGACAATTCATCCATATGGCTCAGGTCCAGCGTAAACCCAACTTCGGACATTGCCTTAAGCATGGCACGGCCATCCTCGGTTAACGGACCCGGATCCTGCGTTCCTCCACAAAAACGCGTACCGGCCCAGGCCAAGCCGATCATCCGCAGACCGGCTTCCCACCATTCATTAAGTTCAAACGGACTGCGTACGCCTTCAGCCCCTTCCATCAACGGGACAAGCCCAACAGGGTGTTCCTGGTTGCTGGGATCATTCCAATTGGCCAGGACAGTTTCCAGGTCAGCGCGTGTGGCGATGAACTGAAAAAAATCCGGGACCCGGTCAGCCAGCTCGTGATAAGTATCCAATTGGGTGCGGTAAAGGCGATGAGCCTGGTCATAGTCTGCGTAAACTTGTCTGTCCCTTTTATCGGTCTTGCGGCGGACGGGTGTGACGAACAAAGTACTGAAAACGATCGCAACTCTTCCGCGTTGGTATTCGGGCCAGCCGAGCAGGGTTTGATCGTTATGATCGGGAACCTTCGAGCCGGAGGCAAGTTCAAGCCGGCGCGTTTCAGCCACGGAGCGGGTGTAATCCCGTCCGAATGTGAGCATGTTATAGGCTAAATCTTCGTGGGCGTCAACTATTAAAGGAGGTTGCATGGATGGTTAATAAACCCGGCTTCAGGAGAAACCGGGTTGCGGGATGCCTATTCGGGGGTTTCCTCAGCAGGGGGTTCTTCGACCGGAGGGGGTTCATCGATGGCAGAAGGTTCCTCAACAGCCGGTGGTTCTTCGATGGCAGAAGGTTCCTCGACGACAGGGGATTCTTCGACGACAGCCGGTTCTTCGATCGCCAGTGGCTCTTCCTGCACAGAGGTCACTTCCAATTCAGTCACACTTTCAGCCATTTCAAGGCTGACGCCTTCTAGACTGATCTGTTTCAAATCGAGGTCTTTGTATGCGCCCGAATCCACCTTACGCAGGCTGAGGCCGATACGGCGTTGGTCAGGATCAATTCGGATAACCCGCAGAGTAACGACGTCACCTTCATGCAAACCGGCTTCCTTGGGGTGTTCGATGCGGTTCTCACTGATCTCCGAGATATGTATGAGACCTTCCAGATCGCCCTCCAGTCGGGCGAACGCACCGAACTTGGTAAGACGTGTGATGACACCCTCGACCAGCTGACCTACCTTGAATTTCCCAACTTTATTTTGCCAGGGATCGCTCTGCAGGGCACGGATGGAAAGGCCGATCCGCCGCTTCTCGCGGTCGATGTTGATTACTTTGACCTGTACTTCCTGCCCCACTTCGAGCACTTCAGAGGGATGTTGGACGCGGTCCCAGGAGATTTCAGAGAGATGTACCAGACCGTCGGCTCCGTTGACGTTGACAAAAGCACCAAAATCGGCCAAACTGGTAACTTTGCCGGTATAGGTTTCGCCCTCCTTCAGCGACTCAATGACACGTTCCTTGATGGATTGGCGTGTCTCACTGGACGCCGCCCGCTCGGAAAGAATCAGTCGGCGGCGCTTGCGATCCACCTCGATGACCCGCACACTGATTGGCTCGCCAATCATTTTGGCGTAACGCTGATCAGGTGTGTCACCGGTGACAGCCATGCGGCGGGAAATGCTTAATTGCGAGGCCGGGATGAAACCACGCAGTCCGTATACGGGAACAATGATACCGCCCTTGTTGAAACCGTCCACGCGGCCTTCGTAGGTGGCACTGTCTTCGAGCATTTTCTCGACTTCAGCCCAGCCTTTTTGCTCCTGGGCACGGGTGTAGGAGAGCACCACATTTCCATTGTCGTCTTCGGCATTCAGCACATAGACCAGAATTTCCTGGCCAACCTGAAGAGCGGCGCGTACATCAGTCGGAATGGTTTCAAGCTCACGTCCGGTAATCACACCTTCTGATTTTGCACCAACACTGACCAGGATCTGTGTCGGGCTGATGCTGGCGACCACGCCCTTACGAATTTCCCCCGGTTGGGGAAAATCTAAAGCCAGACCTTCCTGGTTGAGAAGGGTTTCCATATTGACATTGTTATTGTGTTCGGTGGACGGATTGCTCTCGGGCACGGCCCCCTGCCCGAGCAGGGCATCGTTTTGATCCATATATGCGAAACTCCGACGGATAAGATAAGGGGATTATACAGGTGAATGGACTAGTTGGCAACCCTTGCATGGTTTGGCCTACCGATCCGTGGATACCCTTTTTTAAAATTTCCGGTTGGGATCTCTGCAGCCCAACCGGAAAGCAGCCATTTTCCGTACTGTTTAATGGGATTTATTTTTGTGCGGTCTGCTTCCACCCAAAGTTGTACCAACCAGCACGATGATGACAATTAAAATTGCAATCGCGATTATTCCGGTGGTATCTGCGGAAACCGGGACCGGGGTCGGAACCGGAGTTGGAATTGCGGTCGGGGTGAGGCTGGTACCCTTATTTATCCGGCCTCGGACAGTTGCTGTTGGCATGATGGAAGAAGCCGCATGCGCAGAGTCAAAGGTGTGCATGGTTCCGGCCAGAAATGTCACGGCAACCAGAATAAAAATGACGATGACAATAGAACGCGGGATGTGAACTGGTTTCATGGGCCCCCCAAGTATAACAGAATCCTGCCTTCACCCGATGCCAACAAAATTGGAATTTTATCCTCTTAAGGGGTCCCGCAAACCTAACAAAAAACACCTCTTCGAAAAGAGGCGTTTCCTGGCGGAGAGGGCGGGATTCGAATTTTATCCCCTTTAGGGGGCCCGCAAACCTAATAAAAAACACCTCTTCGAAAAGAGGCGTTTCCAAGCGGAGAGGGCGGGATTCGAATTTTATCCCCTTTAGGGGGCCCGCAAACCTAATAAAAAACACCTCTTCGAAAAGAGGCGTTTCCAAGCGGAGAGGGCGGGATTCGAATTTTATCCCCTTTAGGGGGCCCGCAAACCTAATAAAAAACACCTCTTCGAAAAGAGGCGTTTCCTGGCGGAGAGGGCGGGATTCGAACCCGCGAACCTTTGTGGGTTACACGCTTTCCAAGCGTGCGCGCTAAGCCAACTACGCGACCTCTCCGTTTGAGCGGGGCGAATTATACCAGAGAATCTTCGGTGCGTTTCACCAACCGCCCATCCAGAACCAGTTGTTTCCCGTTGGCTGGTTTGCCGTTGCCATTTGGCTTGCCACTCAAGGGTTCGACTTTCTTTTTCTGGAAAGGGGAAATATCGCGGGCAGGCAGAAGCCCCCAACGGCTGGCACCCAGGTACAAGATTTCGAGAATCAGTTCATTGTAGGGAATACCTTCAGATGCAGCCTGGATGCATAGGTCACTGTAGTTGGGTGTGAGGCCGGGCAGAGTATTGATCTCTATCAAGCGCGGCTGACCCTCGGCGTCGAGACGAATATCCGTACGGGAAATATCCAGGGCGCCCAACACAACATGTGCCCGATAGGCCAGGTGTTGAAGCTTCCTGGTTAATTCAGGTTCGACCGGGGCAGGACAAAGGTAGCCAGGTGCGCCATCTGAACCGACCGATTGGGCTTTGGCAGCGATGCCATAAACTCCGGGCGTGACTGAGCGTGAGCTATCCAGCTCGAGTACCGGCAATCGGTGAAAACCGTCTTTGTCGTACCATTCAGGATGGCGGGAATAAAGGATGGTATCGTGGCGGCCCATGATCCCGACCGTGAACTCGCGGCCCGGTAAAAAGGCCTCAACCAGTGCCGGTTGATGATACATCCGGATGACGTAATCGGCGCGCTCGCGTAGTTCGGATTCGTTATTGACGATGGCCTTGGCATCCACTCCCATGCCGGTGCCCTCACGGGCCGGTTTTACAAATAGCGGGAAACGCATTTCAGGGCGCAGGGGTTCATCGCCAAATGTGAACTCCTGGAATGGAGCAACCGGCAGATTGCGGTCTCGCCAGAGGCGTTTCGTCAGCGTCTTGTCAAGCGAAACAGCATTGGTCAGGACGCGTGAGCCTGTATATGGGATTTTGAGCAATTCCAGCAGGGCCGGGGTTTGGGCTTCACGGGCATCGCCCCCAAGCCCTTCGGCAATGTTGAAGCAGATATCTGGGTTTACTTCGTTCAGTGCATTGGGCAGGTTCGCATCGGCTTGAATAAAAAAGGATTTATGGCCATCAGTTTCAATGGCTGCCCGGATGTAATCTATGGTCTCTATATAATCGTAATCCGCGCCGGCGTCTGGAGGTACGTCCGGCGGGAGAGGTTTATCGTGCTCCTTGATATTTGCGAGCACAGCCACCCGCCAGGGACGCGCCGGGCGCGGCAGATGACTGGGAGGCTTTTCGTTATCCTTTTCTTGATCTTGCATCGGAATGGTCATTTTCTTTACCTCATGCGTAGAATGATGTTCGATTAAGTAGTATACGATAATATACGAAAATTACAAGAGTGTGATGAATATTTTAAGCTTACTATCACCTAACAACACCATTACGCATTAATCGTTCCAATCCATCGAAATCCACCCGGCTGGTGAGGTCAAGGCTGAGCGGCGTCACGGAGACCTCATGCAGGACGCGCAGAACATGGACATCGCTGCCTTTGTATTCATCGTCCAGGATTGCGCCTTCCACATAGTCAACCACTCCAGGATCCTCCCAGGTTCTTCGCTCACGGAGAACCGGCTCGAAATAACGCTGGCGGGCTAGCCGGGTTACCCTCCAGGGCGTTTTCTTTGTTGCCCCGGCAGGCACGTTCACATTGAGCACATCCACATCGGATGGAAAGTGCTTCTCCAAGATCTGGCGGGCAAAAAGGTCCGCGAACCAGGCTGCGGCTGAGAAATCGATATCCGTGGAATACGACATGTGATGCTCCTTGCCGGTTTCCAGAGATACCGCCAGGGCGGGGATGCCTTGCGAAGCTGCCTCGAGCGCTGCACCTATCGTCCCGGAAATGGTGACACCGGTGGCTACGTTTTCACCGTAATTAATACCCGAAACGACCAGATCGGGACGCTCCGGCATGATCTCCAGGATGCCATGCAGGACGGCCTGGGCAGGACTCCCGCCAACCGCGTGGACGGTCCATTCCTTGCCACATACGCTCATGACCTGCGTCCGGATGATGCCATCCGAGCTGGAGGGCAGGCTTCGGCCCATCCCGGAGGATTGCTCCTGCGGCGCGGCCACGGTGACGAACCCGAGGTCGGAGAGCGCTTCGGCGGCGGCCCACAGGCCTGGCGATTTGATCCCGTCGTCGTTGGTGAGCAATATTTGACACTTCCCCATAAGGCCTCCTGAAAAAGAAAGAAGCGGGAGTTCCCGCTTCCATGGCGCCCCTTGCGCGATTCGAACGCGCGGCCTTTTGGTCCGCAACCAAACGCTCTAATCCGCTGAGCTAAAGGGGCACGGGTTTTAAGCGGGAGAATTCTAATCGAGAAACCTATGCTGGTCAAGCTTCCGTGTCCTTGTGATAAAAGAAAAGCAGAGGATTGGTACTTTTAGGTCAGTAATCAGTATCTTGATTATATTGCCAAACTGGCTATAATAGAATTAGGATAAATTAGAGAAAGAAGGTCATAATGGAACACGAACAGATACATCATGAAGAGCTTATTGCGGGGATTTCGAAGCAGATGAAGAGCATTTTGGATTCCTCTCAACAAGCCGTCTACATTTACTTGGACGATATCCATAAGGTATGTAATGGAAAGTACGCCTCCCTTTTGGGCTATCGTTCGCCTGAGGAATGGGCGAAAGTTGAAGACCCATTAGACGAGACCGTCGAACGAAGCAGCCAGGAAGCACTGGTAAATGCTTTCAACCAGGCAATGGAGAAATTAATCCCTTCGAATATCAAAGTAACCTGGAAAAAGAAAGCTGGCGGCACTGTTGCTACATCAGTAATTCTGGTCCCAATTGCTTACGACGACCACCTCTTCGCCCTGCATTTCGTCTCCTGAAAAGTAAAGAAACGTCCCCGTCGCTGACCGTGACGGGGACGCTATTTCATATTTTGCCAGCTCAGACTGGAAAAGCCTGATACCCGCGTTTTTCAACCGCAGCAATAATCTGCGCTTCACTTACTATTGACTCATCGAATTCCACCACCATCTGGCCTTTCTGATAACTGGCCGAAACCTGTTTGATTCCCGGCAGGTCATCCTCGATACTTTCCACCTCCATCGGGCAATTGGAACAGTGCATACCCTCGACACGAAACGTTTTTTTCACCATAAGCACCTCTCGAGATGACCTGGTTGTCTGCCCCTACTGACTAAATACAATTTCGCCGGCGTACATGCCCATCGAACAGGAAAACCGCATCACCGTCCCAGCAGTCTGAGCCGGGATGGTCACAGGCACCGAACCGGTCTGGGGCAGCAGCTTCTCAACGTCAATGGATGGGATGACGAAATCGCGTGCACAGGAATAGGTATTAGCTGTCACAATATTGAGCAGGATCTGCTCCCCGGCTTTGGCATAGAGCCGCTGCGGAGAATAGCCGCTGTTGGAGGCGCTCAATAATAACGTATTGCTTGGTGGTGAAGAGGATATCTGATTGACGTTATCAGGGGGTGCGAAGAGCGCGCTCCTGAGATTCTGTACCGAGAGCGGTGACCCGATCAGGCTAAGGCCGCTATTGACCGAGACCAGTCCCAGGACCAGCAGCACGATCGCCACGAAACGCATGAAAGCTTTCTCCAGCCGGGCGCCCAGTTGCATGGTAAGGTAAGCCACCACGAAAAACACCGGACTTGTGCCAAGGATAAACGCAAACATCAGCGTTGCACCCTGGAGGGCGTTACCGGTCCCGACTGCCACGGCCATCATCGCCTGCGTCACGCCGCATGGGATAAGAACTGTCAGTGCGCCCAGAAACAGTGGAGCGAAGAAGCTCTCGCCATGCTTTGCCTTCCGGCGGATATAACGTGTTATGAACTTGGGCGGCTCGAAGGCAAAGTAGCGGAAGATTGGGTGGACGTTGAACATCCGTAACGCGTTGCCGACCATGAAGATACCGATGGCAATCAACAGGACGGCGCGTGTGATGGCATTTAACTGTAGTACCGAACCCAATGCTCCAAGCAGGAACCCGAGCAGGGTATACGCTGCGAGTTTGGCGACCAGGAATAAAAGGATGGGCAGTGCCAGGCGCGGATGCGCCAGAATCCGCTCACGCTTCTTCCCGTAACGGTGAGCCCGCCGCGCCGCCAGATCCTGTTCGATCTGCAGGTCGAGTTGTTGTTCCAACTGGTTTTCAAGGGAACTGGCCAGCAGGCCGCCCTGGACAGCCAGGCAGCTTAATCCGCCCGTGGTCAGGCCGGTGATAAATGCAACGAAGATCTGATTCATATTTCCCTTTACGAGCTAGATTTTGGTTTTTCGCAACCGCAGGCTGTTGGACACGACGAACACACTGCTGAACGCCATCGCACCGGCTGCCAGCATTGGGTTCAGAAAACCCATTGCCGCTGCCGGGATCAGGATCACGTTGTAGAAAAACGCCCAGAACAGGTTCTGTTTGATGGTACCGAGTGTCTTGCGCGAGAGCGAAATGGCGCGCGCCACGCCATGCAGGTCGCCGCTGATGAGCGTGACCGGGGCAGCCGCCATGGCCACATCCGTGCCGGTGCCAATTGCGATGCCTACATCTGCTTGAGCAAGGGCCGGTGCATCGTTTACGCCATCGCCTACCATCGCCACAATGTTGAAATTCGAATGTCGTCTGTCCGGCGTTTGACCGCTTGTCCCAAATCTTTGGGGATTGACCTTCGATTGTATTTTCTTAATCTCCGCCGCCTTGCCTTCCGGCAGCACTTCAGCCAGGACGGTATCCACACCAACCTGTTTTGCTATCGCTTCGGCCGTTTTACGGTTATCGCCGGTGATCATGGCGATTTTAAGATCCATGCCATGTAATTCATCAATGGCATCTTTCGAACCATCTTTGAGCGTATCCGCTACTGCGATCACACCCCTCACAGACCCATCCACCGCCACCAGCATGGCGGTCCTGGCTTCTGATTGGAGTCGCTCGACTTCGGTTTCCAGTTCATTTAACGGATAGGTACGCGCAGTCATCATACGCAGGTTACCGACTGCCACGCGGTGACCATCCACATCAGCCTCGACACCCGCGCCGGCTTCGGCTTTAAAGCCGGTCGGTTCGGACAGCGGCAACCCGCGCGTGGTGGCCTCGGCCCAGATGGCCTCGCCAAGCGGATGCTCTGAACCTTTTTCAACGGACGCCGCAAGGCGCAGGAGTTCTTCACTGGTGATTGGCGACTGATGACTGATGACCACGTCCGTCACCGCCGGTTGTCCTTTTGTGATTGTCCCGGTTTTATCCAGCACCACCACCGAGACCTTTCCGGCCCGTTCCAGTGCTTCACTAGTGCGGAACAGGATCCCCAATTCCGCGCCCTTGCCCGTCCCGACCATTACCGCAGTGGGTGTGGCCAGTCCCATGGCACATGGGCAGGCGATCACCAGCACAGCGACCATGTTGATCAGGGCACGTGTGAATTGCGAAACAGCCGGAGTCACCGGGATGACGAAAAACCAAACCAGGAAAGTCACTGCCGCAATTCCAAGCACTGCCGGGACGAAAATCTCCGAGACCTGGTCCGCCAGTTTCTGGATGGGCGCTTTGCTGCCTTGGGCTTCCTCCACCAGCCGGATGATCTGCGCCAGAGCAGTCTCCTTTGCCCACTTTGGTGGCCTCGAACTTGAGCAAGCCGAGTTTGTTGAGCGTCGCGCCGATGAGCGGGTCGCCGGGTCCTTTCTCGACCGGAAGGCTTTCGCCCGTCAGCATCGATTCGTCCACCGCAGAATGCCCTTCCACGACCACTCCGTCCACCGCGATCTTCTCACCAGGCCGGACAAGCACCACATCCCCCACCCCCACCTCGTCCACCGGCACTTCCTCTTCCGCCCCTGCGCGGATGATACGGGCAGTTTTGGCGCGCAAGCCGATCAGTTTCTTGATGGCTTCACTGGTTCTACCCTTGGCACGTGCCTCCAGAAACTTCCCCAGGCGTATAAGCGTGATGATGACCGCCGCCGTCTCAAAATAGACGTGCCCGGAAAGAACACCAAGAGTGATGAGGATCGAGTAAAAATATGCGACTGAGGAACCCATCGCAATCAGCACATCCATGTTGGCCGAGCGATTGCGCAGCGCTTTATAGGCTCCCAAGTAATATTGCCATCCCACATAGAACTGAACCGGTGTGGCAGCTGCCCACATCAACCCGTTTACCCAGGCGGCGTGCGCCCACATACCCAACAAGCCCAGGTCACGCGCCATCGAAAACAGGAACAACGGAAGGGTAAAGGCCAGGCCGATGACCAGCAGGCGGCGCTGGTTGGCAATCTCAGACTCGCGCGCCTTTGCCTCTACGTCTTCCGCCTCGCCGCCCAATTCCAATGCTTCAAATCCAGACCTGGAGACTGCTGCCCGAATCTCAGACTGACTCACAACCGTCGGCACGTATTTTACGCGTGCCCGTTCGGTGGTCAGATTGACGGAGGCTTCGAGTACGCCATCCAATTTCCCCAGCGCCTTTTCGAGACGGCTGGCGTCATTATGGTCAGCCAGACGTTTTATTACCAGGTCCGCTTCGCCGGTGGCGATCCCGTACCCGGCGCGTTCGACCCGCGCCACCAGGGCCGGTAAACCCACCGCGTGCGGGTCGAAGGTCACAGTGGCGCGCTCGGATGACAGGTTGACTACCGCTGCTTGTACACCTTCCTGCTTTTTGAGACCGCGTTCCACGGTTGCCACGCAATTGGCACATGTCATACCGGTAATGGGCAGAATGAGCTGTTTTGTTTCAGGCATAATTCACCAATAATTAAATGGGGCACGGCGCAGCCGTGCCTCGAGGCTGAGAATTATTTAGGCTGTGACGGGGTAATTGATCTCCGCCAGCAATGCCTTGATCATCTCTTCATTTGCCGGGGCATCGAAGACGATTTCGACTATTTTGCTGGCCTGGTCCGCCTTGACAGACTGGACGCCTTTCACCTCCGCCACCTCTGTCTGGATGGTGTGTACGCAGTGCATGCATGAAATATTGGGGACAGTATATTTTACGGTGGTCATGGTTTTCTCCTTTTTATGAATTTCTTACTGGCACTACCTATACTTTTGTTGCAGCTTCAAAAACATCCGTAATCTCTCTCATTACACGCTCACGTTCCGCCGGGTTCTCCCCGCGGATGGCGGTGGTCACGCACGAATTCAGGTGGTTTTCCAAAATGGCTGCGCTGACCTTGTTGAGTGCCGCCTGAACTGCCTGGATCTGGCGGATAACATCGATACAATAGGCATCTTCCTCCATCATCCGGATGACACCACCCATGTGGCCTGCGACGATCTTCAATCTTTTCAAGGTTTCCTCGTTTTTCATAGTTCCGCCTTCTATACCCCACCCCCCTGGGGGGGGTATAGACTTCATTTTACTACTAATCGATCTGTAATGTCAAGCTAAGGCAGGCCACCATATCCAGGAAGGCCTGCTTGTGTTATAACCTTCACAACCTTTGCACGAAGGAGCCTTTATGCCCCCTATTGCCATTATCACCGATACCGATTCCAGCCTGTCCCTTGATCTGGCTGGGAAATACAATATCGTCCAAGTCCCTATCATCGTCCAATTTGGGGATGATTCATTTCGCGATGTATATGAGATTGACAACCCGGCCGTGTTTGGCCGCATCGATAAGGAAGGAAAGTTTCCCACTACCGCCGCTCCCTCACCCGGTCAATTCGCCGAGGCTTTTAAATCCGCCTTCGAGGCCGGGGCAAGATCGGTGTTATGCTTCGCCGTCAGCAGTGAGGTCAGCGCCACCTATGTTTCCGCCCGCACTGCCGCTGAAATGTTCCCCGGGAAGGATATACGTGTGATCGATACGCGCAACTTATGCTTGGGACAAGGATTGATGGCGATTGCCGCAGCCGAATCTGTCGCCGGGGGGGCTTCTGAAGAAGAAGCCATCGCGGCTGCCGAGAGTGTCGGGCAGAGGGCGCATCTCTTCGCGTCTCTCGCAACCCTGAAATATCTGGCAATGAGTGGCCGCGTCGGTCACCTGGCAGCCGGGTTCGCCGGGCTGATGGATGTCAAACCGATCCTGACGGTCAAGGACGGCAAGCTGCAGCTGCTCGAACGCGTCCGCACCCAGTCCAAATCGTGGGCCCGGACCGTCGAAGTTGCTGTCGAAGCCAGTGCCGGATGCAAGGTTGAGCAGATGGCGATTATCCACGTCGACGCTTTGGATGCCGCCAGGCAGTTCGAGAAGCTGATCCAGGCCGCAATGGCTTGCCCGGCGGATATCATATACGCCGAAATGAACCCGGGACTCTCCATCCATTCCGGGTCAGGATTGGTCGGTGTAGTCTTTGTAACAGCAAAATAGCCAACCAATTGTCCTTTTCGAGCACTGATCCATGCCATACCTGATTGATGGCCATAACCTGATCCCCAAACTCGGCCTGCGGCTGGCTTCCCTGGATGATGAAGAAGAACTCATCTCACGCTTACAGGAATTCTGCCGTTTGCGTCGTGCTCAGGTGGAAGTCTTCTTCGACGGTGCTCCACCAGGACAGGCAACCACGCGCAGGGCGGGAGCGGTGACAGCCCACTTCGTTCATCAGGGATCAAGTGCGGATGCGGCCATCGAAATCCAACTTGCCCGCTTGGGGAAGGCCGCGAAGAATTGGACGGTGGTAAGTTCGGATAGACGTGTCCAGCAGGCTGCACACTCCGCTCATACTGGCGTGCTCTCTTCTGAAGAATTCGCACAGGAAATGGCCAGACTTCAAGCCATGAGCAAGACCATATCAAAACACGAAGCCACTCTTGCCCCGGATGAGGTGGAGGAGTGGCTGGATTTCTTTAATCGGAAGCAGGACTGACTACGGCTTTAGAATAACCCACGAACCATCAACATTAATCCAAAGATGATGAAGGGGATCCCGACGATTGCCCCGACCACGGTGACCGTCAGCACCACACCGACGATCAGCAAGACCAGACCGAGGATAACAGCCACCAGGCGCCCGGTCCCGGCGACAATGCCAATCACCAATTTCCAGATGGCCCAAAACGGCCAGAGATACCAGGGGACATGCTTTTTATGTATTGCAGACATTTTTGCCTCCACAGGTTATTTACGCATCCCCTCATCTGAAGTTGTAATAATAAGGTACGATGGGTAATCTGCCTCATGCTTGTGATGAGCAACACCAACTTCAGGGGTAACAACGCGATAAATCGGGGAGTTGGGGGGGAGCATCTGCTCCCAATTCACTCCAACCTGGTTGAGGCCATTCATCTCACGCGTCCAAATGATAGGTGTGATATGGGTTCTCACAGGGATTGCCCCAGGCAATATGCATTTCCCGGGCGGTCAGGTCGATCACCATGGCATTGACGGTCTTCTCGCGGTCAAGCGGGTCATTGACATCCACAGCGTGGTTGCAAATCGAGTTCGAGAAGTTGACGTGGTCACGCTGGATGGTTTGCAGGGTTTTGATCGTGTGCTGGTCCTCGCGCTTGACCAGCCGCAGGGCGCGGAAGTAGCGTACGCGCGATGCGATCAAATCCTCAGGCTCACGTTCCACCGGTTGCATGACGGGAGAGAGATAGTGGTTGGTATGGACTATGTACCCATCCTCGCCATACAGGATGCCAAAATGGCGGGCTGAGACTTCCACTGAATATAACTCACCACTCTCATGCACCAGTAAATGGTTGTACCCGGCTGCCCGCTGGGCCGAGAGCATGTGACGGATGGCTTCATCCGGCGTCTCTGAAGCCAGCACGGCACGGCTGACCACCAAGCGTGGTGTTCCGATGCGTGAATCGTTCGGATAGACCGAATCGCATAATTGGGCAATGCCATAGGCATTGAAGCCAATGTTGGGTAGAAGGCCGCCATAGGTCATTGCCAGGAAGGGCGGTTCGTTTTTGGGCTTTGCGTGGACGATGAAAACGTCGTCTTCGTCTTCCGGTACCCAATCCTCGTTGTGCGCCAGAAGTACGTGACCATCCGCAGTACGATCGTCATTGATCGCCATGCTGGTGCAGCGGGTCAGGTGCAGTGCGTCCGACGTCACCGCTTCCATGGAGTTGACCACAGCCACATCTTCAAAGGTTACATTGGCTCCTTCGGCAATGCCCATCATTTCGTCCACATACTGCTGGTAACGCTCCTGGGCGAAGGGTATATATTTGCGGGCCTGGATCTGCGCACCTTCCCAGGTCAGTTCCAGTTGGACATAGGCATCCGAAACCAGCTTACGGCTGTTCTCAATGCCGTGCTGAACCTGTCTGCGGCAGGCTTCGCCGATCTGGCGTCCCATCTCGCGGTGCGTTCCTGTGACCTGGACCAACGGGGGTGGATTCGGGTGCTGAGGGGTCTTGATATCTGGAGCCATGGGTTCACAACCTTTCTTGTATCGAGGGGATGTTAATTATATCATCGCCCCCAAAAAGATAAAAATGCCCCTGTCTGAACTACTTAACCAGAAAAAGGCGGTTTCAACACCCGACTGAGAAAATAAGTAATCCCCCACTGCGCTCAACGTGTGGGGGATTACCAAATGCTCAATGGATCCAACTCAAAGGGTGCCGCTCAGAGCGCTAGGACTTGTTTATCCACTTCCGTCCCCGGATGAGCCGATCTCCTTGTTCTCGCCGGTGACGATGAAGACCGTCCGCTCGCAGATGTTGGTGACTCGGTCTGCGAAGCGCTCCAGGTTGTGTGCCGTCCAAAGCAAGAAATTGGCACGGTCTATGGTTTTGGGGTCCGCCAGGATGTATGTCATCAGTTCACGATAGACCTGGGTATAGAGGCCATCCACTTCATCGTCTTCATCCGGGATGGCCCGGGCGGTTTCCACATCCTCGTTGATGAAAGCCGTCAGAGCCCGGTGAAGCATGTCCGAGGCCTTCTGTGCCATGCGTGGGATATCAATCAATGGTTTTAATGGAGCTTCACTCCCCATGCGAATGTTGATCGTGGCAATCCCCTTGGCATAATCACCCATGCGTTCCAGCTCTGCACTCACCTCCAGGATGGAGGCCAGCAGGCGCAGGTCATGCGCCATGGGCTGCTGGGTGGCGATCAGGATCATGACTTGTTCCTCTATGCCAAAACGTTTGGCATTGATCTTTGAATCATCGTTAAAAATGCGATGAGATGTCTCGACGTCGCGTTTCTTTAAGGCTTCGACAGCCTCCAGGATCTGCTGCTCCACCATGCTGCCCATCAAGAGCAGTTCATCTTTCAATTGCTGAATTTCCATTTCGAAGGTTTTTCGCATAGGGAGCCTCTCTTGCTTTGATCGTCCATTAATTATAACCATTTTCGACCACCTGTACTAACCAAACCGGCCTGTGACGTAATCTTCGGTGCGCTTGTCCTTCGGGCGGGTGAAAATGATGTTGGTCTGATTGTATTCTATCATCCGTCCGGCACGCTGCTCGTCAATCATCATCATGGCAGTGTAGTCCGAGACCCGTGCTGCCTGCTGCATGTTATGTGTAACGATGACAATGGTATAGTTCCGCTTGAGTTCCTGCATCAGTTCCTCTATTTTTAACGTGGAAATTGGGTCGAGAGCCGAGGCGGGTTCATCCATTAAAATGACTTCCGGCTCGACCGCCAGTGCCCGGGCAATGCACAGACGCTGCTGCTGCCCACCTGAGAGGCTCAGGCCGGATTGATGCAGCTTGTCTTTGGCTTCATCCCACAAGGCAGCCTTCTGAATGGATTTTTCTACGATCTCATCCAGGTCGGCTTTGCGGTGAATGCCGTACAGGCGCGGACCGTAAGCAACGTTGTCGTAGATGCTCTTGGGAAATGGGTTCGGGCGCTGGAAGACCATCCCGACCCGCCGGCGGATATCGACTACATCCACGCCGGGCGCATAAATATCCCCCCCATCCAGGCCGATCTCGCCCAGGACACGGCAGCTGGGCGTCAGGTCATTCATGCGGTTGAAGGAGCGCAGCAGGGTGGATTTTCCGCAGCCCGAGGGGCCAATGATGGCAGTGATCATTTTCTCATGTATGGACAAATTGATATCGGCCAGGGCATGGAATTTGCCATAATACACATCCAAACCCTTGATTTCCACTTTGCAAGGGCCGTCCCCATTAACAGTGGGTTTAAAAATTGATTTCGAGATTTCCATTTTCATCTCCATGGGATTAACCTTTCATGCGGCGGGCACGGTTCTGGATCCACACGCGTGCAGTGACATTGAGCAATCAAGACAAGCAGCATCAGCACCAGCGCCAGTGGCCCAGGCCTGTTCGGCATGTTCCAGTCATTGCTATAAAAAGCGGCAGCGAATTGACCGGCTGGTTGACGATGCTCCAAAGGATGGTGAAGAACGATTTGTGGCCCCGGGCGCCAGCCGGATAATCGTCCGATATCAAAAAGCTCATTGCCAAAGGAGGTCAACAGTAAGGGGGCAGTCTCGCCAGCGGCACGTGCCAGGGCCAGCAGGAAGCCGGTGACGATGCCGCTGAAGGCAGCCGGGAACAGCACGCTCAGCGACGTTTTCCATTCCGCTGCGCCCAATCCGAGCGAGGCCTCGCGTAACGTGGCGGGCACCAGTTTGAGCATTTCCTCGGTCGTGCGGATGATGGTTGGCAGCATGATGACCGCCAGGGCAGCCCCGCCTGGAAGTCCGGAAAATGCCCCATTGGCACCACGATGCAGCATAGGCAAACAGCCCGACAACAATCGACGGAATTCCAGACAGGACATCCGTGCTGAAACGCAGAGCGACTCCCAGAGGGGTGTCCGGATAGCGGGCCGCGTAAAAGGCAGCCAGGACCCCGACCGGTGTGGCAAAAACGCGCCGCCAGATCCCACAGTCATCAATGAGCCGTGCAAAGCAACAACACCCCCCACCCGCCACCCCCACAGGGGTGGGCAAATGAGTAAGAAATTCAGGAGTGAGGGCTTTCAACCACCTCCGGATGATCACATAACCGATTATCCAAAAGAGCGGGATAACCACCAGAAGTGTGGCAACCTGGTCAGGATAGCATGATTATTGGCAACCTTGCGCTCGGATTCTTATGAAGATCGGGGTAAGTATTCATAGGTGAACCTCAATCTTTGTGCGCCTGGCGGGCCACCTGCCAGACCAGAAAACGAGCCAAAATATTCAAAAGCAGGGTAATGATGAACAGAATCAGACCAATTTCAATCAGTGCATGCAGTGTGAAGGCCTGAAACGGCCTCTGCGAATTCGTTGGCGATGATGCTGGCCATGCTGTAGCCTGCATCCAGAAGGGAGACACGTCAGTCGAGATTATTACCGATGACCATGGTGACGGCCATGGTCTCTCCCAGGGCACGCCCAAGGCCCAGGATACTGGCACCCAGATGCCGGAAGTGCCATATGGCATCAATACCTGCGATGATCTTTCCCACTCGGTGGCGCCCAGCGACATGGCAGCTTCCCTCTGCGATACTGGTATGGCCAGGAAAACGTCCCGGCTGCGGCAGATGGTAGGAAAAATCATGATAGTCAGGATCAGCCTGGCAGCCAGCCGGCAGCCCCACGGCGGGGATCGGACCAGCGAAAAGCGGTCAAGAACAAATGGTATCTTCCCGAGCAAGTCATCTGAAAACCCCTATGGGCGCAACCACTCTGGGTAAAAAGACGAAAATACCCCACAGACCATAGACCACACTTGGGATGGCCGCCAGTAGTTCCACCAGCCAGGTCAGCGGTGTGCGCAGCCAGGCCGGGCAGAGTTCAGCCAGGAAAATGGCGATCCCAACTCCGATTGGCAGGGCCAGAAGGATGGCAAACAAGGATGTCAGCAGTGTGCCATAAAGGAACGGCCAGGCCTGAAAAGTGATTGTTAACGGGGTCCCAATTGGGATTGGCGGTCGGTACCAGGAAAGACCAGCCAAAGGCATTCCTGGCGCCGGCAGAGTGCACCCATAACATCCCGCCGATGGCAAGCATCAGGATGATCACAAGGGCCGAGAATCAGGATGAGCAATCCCTGCCAGGGGCGGTCGCCGTGCTGGAAAATCTGTTGCAAGTTTCCGGCCTTAGGGCGGGAAGATAAATTACTTTTTTGCATGGTTAATCACCTCGATTTGCTCGGCCAATTCCTTGACACGTTGCCCAATTTGGTCGCGCACTTGGCGGAATTGCTCCAGCGGCAGCATTTTCGGGTCGGGTAGATCCCAATCTTCGTGGTGTTCACCAGGGATGAAAGGACATTCGTCTCCACAACCCATCGTAATGACATAGTCGTATTTGACCTGGGGAATCTCACTGAGCGACTTGGAAGAATGGCTGCGCCAGGTCGTAACCCAATTCCGCTATGGCAGCGATTGCCATAGAATTTATTTGTCCGGATGGGCGACGATCCGGCACTGAAAGCCTGGATCGTATCCTGCGCATATAGATGCGCAAATGCCTCAGCCATCTGGCTGCGGCAGGAGTTCTCGATGCAGACAAAGAGAACACGTTTTCTTCTCTGGCATTGATCACTACCTTCCCCGCAGGTGGAAGCCATTTCCTTCAAGGTGAGGTCCCGTCACATTGAAGGAAATCCCTTCTCCTGCAATATTTGTCTGGTCGGAGGGCCCTCTGAGAGGTTGAGGACCCTCCTTGGGACCAAACAGGATGTAATCGAGTTATTTATTTCAAGGGCTGACCGTTGCAGGTGACCGCGGCCAGTTTGGCGAGCACACTCGTGCGGACGGCATCTGGCAGGACGGAGTACCCGAGCGTTGTGGCAGCCTTCTGGGCAGTCGGGTCGGTCTGGGCCCACTTCAGGAAATCAAGGATCTTCTGGGCCTTGACGCAGTCCTTCATTGAGGTGGTGTGAAGGATAATGTAGGTGTAACCGGTGATCGGCCAGGTGCCATCGCCCTTGCCATCCTGAATATTGTTGGTCAGTTTATCGGTGAAGGTGCTGGCGAAATCGGCCATGGCAGCCTTGACAGAGTCGCCGTTGGCGGAGACGGTCTTGCCGGCCTGGTTCACCATTTGAGCATAGGACATGCTGTTCGAGATGGCATAAGCCAGTTCAACATAACCGATGGAGTTGGGCGTGGTGATGACGGCAGCCGCAACACCCGCGTTACCCTTGCCACCCAGGCCTTTACCGGGCCACTGGACGGATTGGGCGCCGCCGGCTTTCCAATCCGGGCTGAAGGAGCTGAGCGCCCGGGTGAAGATTTCGGTCGTGCCGGAGGCATCCGAGCGGTGGACGGTGGTGATGGCCGCGGCCGGCAGGTAATCCTTCAGACCGGCATTGAGGGCCACGATGGAGGGATCATTCCACATCGTGACCTTGCCATTATAGATATCCACCAGGAGCTGGCGGCCCAGGACGAGCTTGGGCAGGGTGACGGGGGTGGGGGTCGGTTGGCCAGCCGCTGCAGTCGGTAGCTTGAAGGCAATGTTGTAAACCGGGACAACTGCACCAGCAACCATCGGGTACATCTGCAGATCCTTGCCATCGGTATAGTTCTGGTCGCTCAGCAGCGAGTCAGAGCCGGCGAAATCGACCGTATTGGCAATGATGGCGGTCTTGCCGGCGCCGGAGCCGACACCGTTGTAGCTGATGGCCACAGACGGATCAACAAACTGATAAGCATACGTCCACTGGGAATAGAGCGGCAAGGGGAAGGTCGCGCCGGCCGCAGTGATCTGGATGGAGCCGGCCGGGAGCGGGGTGGCAGTGGCAGGACCGGCAGGACCAGGCGTGGCGGTGACTACCTGCGACACGATCTGGGTCTGCACCTGGATAACCGTCTGAGGTGTGGCTGTAGCTGCAGGTCCGCAGGCGCTCAGCACCAGGACGGCTGCAAGCAGGACGAACATGGAAATATATAAATTTTTACGCATTTCTTTTCTCCTTTAGATTTTTATGACAGTGGAATTCTATCAAGGCTTGTTTAAGGATTGAAAAACACTCGATTAACGTCAGGTTAACATTGTTATCTGGAAACCAATAAGACCGGTAGGTGAAATTGCGGTTTCTTGGATTGTTGCTGCCATTGCCAGGTGGAGAGATCGGTTAGTACATGGTAGGCAGTCAAATCCAACTGCAAAGGTGTAATGGAGATGAACCCTTCCGCCAACGCCCCGATATCCGTGCCCCGTTCAGGCAAGCCGGAGGGAGCGTCCCCGCCGATCCAGTAATAGGGACGTCCGCGCGGGTCTATCCGCTCATCCAGACGGCTATGGTAAACGCGCAATCCCTGGCGGGTCAGGCGGAATCCCTGGATTTGGTCCTCAGCCAAAAAAGGCACATTGACATTGAGCAGGATCTCCGGAGGCAGGCCGTTCTCTATCACATGTTGGACGATCTGTCTGGCAGCTCGTGCAGCCGGACCATAGTCTATTTCTCCGAGATGTCCTTCCGGGACTTCCAGGGAAACTGCAATGCCAGGTACGCCGGCAATCCCTGCCTCCATGGCCGCGGTGACGGTGCCGGAGTAGGTCACATCATGACCCAGGTTGGCTCCGACATTGATCCCGGAAACCACCAGGTCGATTGGCTCTTTAAAATATCCAAGCGATGCCAGGGCAACGCAATCGGATGGCGCGCCGTCACTGGCATAAGCCACGCTTCCATCTGAAAGGCGGACTTCGCGCACACGCAAGGCGCGATCCAGGGTTTTAACATGCCCGCCGCCCGACCAGTTGCAGTCAGGAGCCAGCACGCTCACTGTGCCGATATGCCGTAATTCCTTGACAAGGGCGTACAACCCCGATGCCATGACGCCATCATCATTTGTGACTAATATACGTTTTTCCATTTTCTTCCTTCCATTGACAATTAACGCATGCCATTACGGCGTTTCAGCGCAATGTCCACTCCAAATACAATCAAGGTGGCTGTGATAAAGATCCAGAATAGGGTGATTGGTAACATAGATCCTCCAAATAAAAAACCGGCGGTACTTTCCATTGAAAAAAGAATACCATGCCGGTCTTAATAGCCTGCAAAGGATAGGTTATGGGTTTGTTATGGTTTGTTTAACAAGAAAGCGATGGCATTAAACCAGCAAGGCCGGTTTGGTAAATCCATCGGACAAATCAAACGGATCAGCTGATTGGGATGGTGAAGTAAAACGTGCTCCCCTGCCCTTCCGTGCTCTCCACCCAAATCCTGCCCCCGTGTGCCTCGACCAGATGACGCGATATCGACAGCCCCAACCCCGTCCCCCCGCTGGAACGTGCCCGGTCGGCTTTGTAAAAGCGCTCGAATATGCGTTCCAGGTCCTCGGCCGGGATGCCAACCCCGCTATCGCATACGCTAAAGCGGACAAAATCCGAATCGGTCTGCGCCGCCAGGACCACCTCGCCTCCTGGACGGGTAAACTTGACGGCGTTGTGGATCAGGTTTACCAGCACCTGCTCCAGGCGTGGCGGATCGGCCAGCACTTCAGGCACATCCTGCGCTGATTCGATGCGCAGAACCAGCCCGGCACGTTCCACCTGGGCACGCATGCGCTCGGCGGCCGAGAGAAGTAGGGCCACCGCGGGCACGGCTTTGCGCTCCAGTGGCACCTGCCCTGATTCGATGCGCGAGAGCTCCAGCAGTTCGGTGGCCATCTGGGTCAGGGCATCCACCTCGGTCTCGATCTGCCCAAGAAAGCGCGTCGCAGCCTTGGGGTCCGCCAGTGCGCCATCCCGCAGGGTTTCTGTGAGGGCCTTAGAGAGGCCAGTGGGGTGCGCAGTTCGTGTGAAACGTTCGAGATAAAGTCCCGCCGGACAGTTTCCAACCGGCGGACACGCGTCAGATCCTGCACAAGCAGTAGGCTGCCGCCAGTCTGACGATCGGGCAGGACGACCAGCTGCAGGAAGCGATGACGGGCGGGCAATTCGACGGATTCTTCCTGCGCTTCGCCGGTCTCTCGGCTGCGCTGCCAGGCCTCCACCAGTTGGTGTTGCCGCAGCACCTCCACCACCCGGTGTCCCACGGCATTCTTGGTCTCGAATAGTCTCTCGACGGCCGGGTTGGCAAACTGGATTTGCCCGCTGGAATTTGCAATCAGCACCCCATCAGTCATCCGCTCCAGTACCGCCGCCAACCGGGCGCGTTCAGCCTCGACTAAAGAAGATTGTGCACCCAGGGCTAGTCCCAGAGCCTTGACGGTATTGGAAAAATCCTCCAGTAACGGCAGATCCTCCGGCAGATCGCTGACAGATTTTTCTCCATCCGCAACGAGGTGCAACATGTCAGCATAATGCTTTAAAAGGCCGCGCAGTCGGATATAGCGCCAGCCGAACCAGAAGCCCGCTATCACTACCACCGCTGCCAGGATAAGGAAGAACCAATTCATAATTTGCGTTTACAAAGAAGGTGATAGAGCACACGGTTCAGCCTTCGAACCGGTAACCCCCGCCGCGCACGGTTACGATGCGGGTTGGTTCGCCTGCATCTTTTTCGATCTTCTGGCGCAACCAGCGCACGTGTACATCCACGGTACGGCTGTCCCCGATGTAATCCCAGCCCCAGACGCGCTCTAGGATGAATTCGCGTGAAAGCATCTGACCTTTATGTTGGGCAAAGAACAGCAGCAGGTCATATTCCTGTGGCTTAAGCGCCAACACCTGGTCATTCAATAGAACTTCCCGGCGGGTTAAATTTATCCCGAGATTGTTGAAAGTAAGTACTTCTTGCGGAGCGTTTGTCAAGGGGGTTTTAAGCCTGGCCATTTCATCCCGCAACATCCCCGTCCTGCGCAACTGGGCTTTAACACGGGCCATCAGCTCGCGCATGGAAAACGGCTTGGTCAGGTAGTCATCCGCACCTACTTCCAACCCGACCACCCGGTCGATTTCATCGTCGCGGGCGGTTAACATCAGGATTGGGACGGTCATCTCTTTGCGCAGGATCTTGCAGACTTCGAAACCATCCAGTTCGGGGAGCATGATGTCGAGGATGATCAGGTCCGGGATCATCTTCCGGGCGGCCTCGATCGCGCTGCGGCCATCCCCGGCCGCCTCCACGGCATAGCCCTGCTTTTCAAGGTTATAGATCAGGGTCTCCTGGAGCGAGGGCTCATCTTCAACGACTAGAATCTTTTCCACCATGGCTTTATCTTATCACAATCGATCTGACCGACTCTGTTCGGATTCCCATGTCTGGGTTTATATCGATCGATTCATCACCCTGCTGGAACGTTCTATCTACTATTGGTTCATTCCCCAGATAATCCGCAGGCCGTCCAGCGTTAACCAGGGTGCATGGATCTGGATGATCAGTGTTTCCTTCGCAATCAGCCCTGCCAGCCCGCCGGTGGCGATCACCTTCATCTCCGGCCCAAGCTCTTCACGGAAGCGGGCCACCATGCCTTCGGCCATGGCCACATAACCATAGATCAGTCCGGATTGCATCGCATGGGTGGTGTTGCGCCCAATGACAGAGGGAGGTTTTTGCAGGTCAATGCGCTGCAACTTGGCTCCGTGTGCGAAGAGTGCCTCGGCTGCCAGATTGATCCCGGCAGTGATCGCTCCGCCCAGATAATCCCCCTCCTTTGTAAGTGCGTTGAAGGTGGTGGCCGTGCCAAAGTCAATGATGCAGGCTGGTCCGCCGTAGAGGTGCATCACCGCCACTGCGTCGCAGACCCGGTCCGCGCCAACCGCTTTGGGGTCTTCATAGAGGATGCGAATTCCGGTTTTGATACCGGTATCCACCACCAGGGCTTCCTGCTTGAGATACTCGTGGCAGGCCTGGGTCACACGTCCGGTTAGCGGTGGGACGACCGAGGAGAGGCACACACCTATCAGGTCGGTTGTTGTCCGCCCGGCATTGGTCAACAAGCCCAGTAATTGCAGGCCGTATTCGTCCGGCATGCGTGCGTGGTCCGTCGCCAACCGCCAGTGATGGGTCAGCGTTTCTCCTTCGTACAGGCCGATGGTCAGGTTGGTGTTGCCAAGGTCAATTGTTAGGAGCATGGTCTAATTGTACCGCGATGGCGATGAAGAGAACAACTTGAGTTGCTCATGCACCTGAAGAAGCGTCGCAGCTCCCTCCTATTTGCACTTATCGATGATTTCCGCCGCCAGGTCGTAGCGGCTGAACTGCGGCATCAGGTAGATCCCCTGCGCCCATGGCTTGACCGCTTCGATCAGCGTCACAGCCAGGTCCACGCCGACCTTCGCCCCGTCTTCCCCGGCTTTCTCCATCTGCCTGTGCGTCTCTTCCGGGATCGAAATCCCCGGCACTTCGTTGAGCAGGAAGTTTACATGCCGGGCGCTGACCAGTGGCAGGATGCCTACCAGTACCGGTCGGTTGAATTGCCCGTATTTGGCAGCATACTTCCCAAAGAGCGCCGGGCCTTCTTCTGGGCGGAAGATTGGTTGTGTTAGGAAGAAATCCGCACCAGCCATGATCTTGCGGTGGGCGTTGCGGACTTCCTGGTCCGGTTCCGGCGGATTTAGATTGAGTGCTGCGCCGACGAAGAAAGACGTCGGTTGGCCAATGCTTGTGCCGGAAGCATCCACTCCGGCGTTGAAACCCTGTTTGATGAGTTTGATCAGGCCGGAGGGTACCAGGTCATAGTTATCCATCGCTTCAGGGTAGTCACCGATGGAGGTCGGGTCGCCCATGACGACGAAGATATTGCGCAAGCCGAGAGCGTGGGCTGCCAGCAGGTCTCCCTGCACGCGCAGCAGGTTTCGCCCTCGGGTGGGAAAATGCAGCGTCGTCTCAACCCCCACCTGGCGCTGGATCACATCACACACTGCCCAGGCGGACATACGCATGTGCGCCAATGGGCTGTCCGCCACGTCGATCACGTCCGCGCCGGCCTCCTGCAGCAGGGAAGCTCCAGCGATGAGTTTATGGGTCGAGAGCCCGCGTGGCGGATCCATCTCGGCGGAAATGACAAATCTGCCTGCGGCCAGCTTTTGTTCCAGTTTTGAGGCTGCCTCGACCTGCCTTGAGACCTCCGAGGGTTCCAAGACCTCGGAGGTCTGGAGGACTTGCATCTCGCATCCCCTGGGGTTCGCATCCAAGGCCTTGCGCATTGCGGCGATATGGCGCGGGGTGGTCCCGCAGCAGCCGCCAATGATGCTGGCGCCGGCTTCACAAAAAGCCAGGGCGTAATCGCCAAAGTAATCAGGATCGGCCGGGTACATGATGCGCCCGCCTACCTGCTCCGGCCAGCCGGCATTGGGTTTCACCCAGATTTTTGCTTGCGGTTCGGCTGCGCGCATCACCTTCAGCAGGCGCAGCAGTTGCGCCGGACCGCCTGAGCAATTGACACCAATCACATCCGCACCAGTTTTCACAAGTGTGCGGGCCACCTTTTCGGGGGAGTCGCCCAGGATAGTACGGTCGTCGCGTGTGAACGTGACCGAAGCAATAATGGGCAAACCCGGAGAAGTCTCCTGAACCGCCTGAATGGCCGCCTGGATTTCATATAGGTCGCTCATCGTCTCTATCACGATCAGGTCCACACCCGCCTCAATCAGGGCGGCCACCTGCCCGGAGTAGGCTGCGCGTGCCTCCTCGGGCTGGACGCGGCCGAATGGTGCAATGCGAACACCCAGAGGCCCGATATCACCCGCCACCAGGACCGTTTCGGCCGCTGCCTTCCGGGCCAGTTCAACGCCAGCCCGGTTGATCATCTCCAGCTTTTCCTGCAGACCGTGTTTAGCAAGTTTGAACCGGTTGGCTCCGAAGGTATTGGTCAGCAGGATCTGTGCCCCGGCTTCCCGGTACTCGGTGTGGATGCCGGCCACTATTGCCGGGTTGCTCAGGTTCAACTCATCGAAACACCGGTCGAATGGGATGCCGCGCGCATGCAGGAACGTCCCCATGGCCCCGTCTGCCAGGAGCGGTAGCGGAGCGGTTTGGAGCAGTGAGAGGAATGTACTCATAGGAACTCCTGGATTCGGATCATTTCATTGGCAAGCGGAATAGAAGGAATCCAAGCATAGGTTACCTGGTTAATTGTTCTACACGGCTCTCGCCCGTGGTAAAGTATTTTGCCTGCGGGTGATGGACGATGATCGCTGCCGTGGACTGCTCCGGTATCAGTTGGTATGCTTCCGTCAGGGTCATGCCCAATTCCTTTTCAGCGGGCAGCAGGTCGAAGACCTTGCGGTGATCTTCCAATTCCGGGACAGCCGGGTAACCCCATGAGTATCGTTTCCCCTGACCCTCAGCGATACCCAGCTCTCGCCGGATATGTTGGTGCAGATACTCTGCTGTGGCTTCCGCAGTTTGTACCGCCAGGCCGTGTGTGAAGTAGCCTTCGGAGTATTTGCCTTCCGCCTGGAACTGGTCGAAGCGCTCGGTGGCTGACTGTCCGACCGTCACAACCTGGAAGGCAACCACATCCATTTGACCTGAGGAGACCGGGGTGAAATAATCCGCCAGGCATAGGTGGTCATCGTGGGGCTGGCGAGGGAACGTGAAGCGGGAAATTTCTTTCAATCCTGCCGTCTCTCCATCGGGGTGAGGAGAATAAACGATGAGGTAGTCTCCATCGGACTGGCACGGGAAGAAGCCATAGACGGCCTGCGGTTCAAGCCAGCCTTCTTTCAGTGCTGCGTGCTTCATTTTTTCAAGGCGGGCATCGAACTCCCTTTTGAGTTTCTCCCACTCGGTACCATGCGTGTTTTTAGCGCCCCAGGAGAGGCGGTAGAGTTCGTTGACGTTCAGGTGCTGGAATATGAGCTCGAGCGGCATCGAGTGGACGACTTTGGGGCCGAAGCTTACGCCTGCTGGCAGTGCGATGGGCTGCGGAATAATGACAGAGTGCTGACCGGTTGTTCCGTTATCTTGTGGTCTTACAGCATGCCCCATTTCCATATCGGCTTCCTTGCGGATCTGTTCCATCAGGCCTGGCTTACGATGCGGGTCAATTAATTGGCCCATTGTCTCCAGCCCCTCAAAAGCGTCCTTGCAATAGAACACGCCTGGTTCGTATCGGCTGCCATCTTCAGTAAACAGGATCCGACGGCCGAAACGACGGTTGATCGCCGCGCCGCCCACCAGCACCGGGAAATTCAACCCGCGCCGCTGCAACTCGTTAATGATCAGCGGCATCTGTTTGGATGTATTGACGAGCAGCGCCGAGAGGCCGATGGCAGTGGCTTGGACTTCCACGGCTTTGGAGATTACAGTCTCGGCGGGTACCTGCTTGCCGAGATCAACGACGGTATAGCCATTATTGGCCAGGATGGTCTTGACCAGGTTCTTGCCGATATCGTGCACGTCACCATAAACGGTGGCGAGGACCACTGTTCCCTTGGTTACACCTTCCAGCTTTTCAAGATAGTTTTCGAGATGCGTAACGGCTTTTTTCATCACTTCGGCGGACTGGAGGACAAACGGCAGGATCAGCAGCCCCGCACCGAACTTGTCTCCAACTTCCTTCATGGCAGGCAGCAGGACCGTGTTAAGGATCTGCACGGCAACTTCGTGGCGAATTTTCCCCCCTGCCCCGCCTGCCCCCGCTTTTTGGGGGTCGGTGGAAGTGCCGGTGGTGAGGGATCGATTGATGATTTCGTCAATATCCTGCTCCACCCCTTCCTTGTGGCGGTGAACGATTCGCCAGTGCAGGCGCTGTTCGGGAGTCATACCTTCGGTCGGATCGACCATTGTGCTATCTGCTGACTCGGGGCTGACGCTCTCGAAATGTTCGATCAGGCGCTGCAATGCGTCCGGGCGCCGGTTGAAGATCAGGTCCTCGGCGAGTTCTTTCTCCTCGAACGGAATGTCTGCATAAGACGTGACCTGGGCTGGGTTGATGATGGCCATATCCAGTCCGGCCTGCACACAATGGTAGAGCATGACTGAGTTGAGCGTGGGGCGCGCCTGCGGTGCCAGACCAAAGGACAGGTTCGAGACGCCCAGCGAGGCCAGCACATCCGGCAGGTTCTGCTTGATCAACCGGATCCCTGCGATCGTCTCGATGGCGGAATTGGCAAATTCGGGGTCCCCGGTGGCCAGGGTGAATGTCAGGGCATCGAAGACCAGCGCATCCGGGCGTAGGCCGTGGTCGTTTACAGCAATATCGTAAATGCGTTTGGCCACTTCCAGCTTGCGCGTTGCGGTTTTTGCCATTCCACTCTCATCGATGGTCAACGCGATGACGGCTGCATTATACGTATTTGCCAGTGTGAATATCTTATCGGCCTTGGCGCGGCCGCCTTCCAGATGTGTGGAATTGATCAGACAGCGCCCGGGGGCAGTCTTGAGGGCTGCTTCGAGCACATCCAGCTCAGTGGTGTCGATCACCAGCGGGACCTCGACACCCATCTCCAGTTTCTTGACCACCTTGCGCATCAGATCGACTTCATCGGGTCGCTCGGTAACGGCAGTGGAAATATCCAGGGCATGCGCGCCGAAGCTGACCTGCTCGCGGGCGATTTCGAGGATCGAATCGTAATCTTCCTCGAGCAGCAGGCGTTTGAACTTCTTGCTGCCCTGGGCATTGCAGCGCTCACCGATCAAAAGTGGCGGCGGGTCCTGCCGCATGGCGATCGCTGTGGTGGCTGAGGCAAGTCGCGGCTCCAAATGCACCGGGCGCGTAGGGTGGGGTTGGGAGCCCAATTTCTCGACCAGCAGTTTCAAATGGGCCGGGGTCGTCCCGCAGCATCCGCCCACTACCGAAATATGGTTCCTCTCGACAAACTCAATCAGCGCTTCTGCAAAAGGTTCAGGCTGGAGCGGGTAGACCGCCTGCCCGTCCACGTTGAGTGGCAAGCCGGCATTCGGGATGCAGGAGACCGGCAGGCTGGACTGCTCCCCCAGGATTCGGATGGGCTCACGCATGTGCTCCGGTCCGGTGGAGCAATTCAGGCCGATGACGTCGATGGGCATGCCCTCGAGGATGCTCAACGCCGCGGTGATATCAGTACCCAGTAACATGCGTCCAGTCGTATCCAGCGTGACCTGGGCCTGGATCGGCAGGCTGATGCCGGTCTGCTCAAAAGCCTTTTGAATGCCGGTGATGGCAGCCTTGACTTCGAGGATATCCTGCGAGGTCTCGATCAGTAGTAGGTCCACTCCGCCGCTTAACAATCCGACCGCCTGCTCACGAAAAACGTCCGCCAATTCGTCGAACGAGACGTTCGATAGTTCCGGGTCGTCAGCAGAAGGCAGCTTGCCGCTGGGACCGATGGAACCGGCTACGAACCTTTCTTTCACCTCACCTCCGCCTTGAAGCAAGGGGAAACTCCCCTCCCCCGCCTGCCCCCGCCCTATGGAGGTCGGGGGAGTGGTTGGGGGTGAGGGAACGCGTGAGTATTCATCCGCCAGCCGCCTGGCCAATCGAGCCGCGGCCATATTGATCTCGATCACCCGGTCCTGCAATCCGTATTCTTTCATCGTGATACGGTTGGCGCGGAAGGTGTCCGTCTCGATCACATCTACACCCACCTCCAGGAATGAGCGGTGGATTTCTTCAACAGCTTCAGGATACGTGATGACCAGATAATCGTTGCAGCCGTTGTACTGCTCTCCCCCAAATTGTTCGGCTGTCAGATTCATTTTTTGAAGGTTGGTGCCCATCGCGCCGTCGAAAACGAGCACCCTCTTCTCGAGGGCATCCAGATAGCTGCGGTTGGTGAATTTGTGTAACATTATCTATCCTTCGATAAAAATCGCCTCTCTGGAATAAGAGAGGCGTCACATGGAGATGTGTGCCTTCTCATCTTCCAGACCATTCGTCTGCCGGAGTTGGCACCAGCTTGCGCGGTTGCCGAGGCTTCAAAGGGCCGGTCCCTCCACCTCTCTGGATGAGTCGGATCGTTACCGTTTACTGTGACGGGAGTGTATCACGGGCAGGCAGGCCTGTCAAACAACCGTGTACAGGCCAGATCGAATCCAAAATCGGCATTTTCTTGACTTTTACCCCCCATTTGTGCTAGATTAAGGTATCTTATTTACTGAGGGTAGTATGCATCACGAACGTGTCTCCGAGAACGTCTACTGGTTTCAAAGTGAAATCTATGCGCAAGTTACAGCCGGCGTGGTGGCCGGACCACAGTGGGCCATCGTCATTGATACGCTGGCCTTGCCCGAAGAAACCCTCGCCATCCGCGACTTTGTCGAACACGAGGTGGGCATCCAGGTACGTTATGTCATCAACACCCATTACCACGCTGATCATACCTGGGGCAACTGCTTCTTCCCCGGCGCGACGATCATATCCCATTCCCTTTGCCGCCAGTTGTTGGCAGAGCGCGCCATCCCGGCGCTGGAGAACGCCCGCAAGCAAAATCCAGCCTTCCGACAGGTAAAGATTGTTCTGCCGCACCTGACCTTCGACCAGGGTGTGCTGACGCTGCGCGTTGGCAAGAAGAATCTGACCATCATGTCGGCACCCGGGCATAGCGCGGATGGTATAGCCGTACTGATCGAAGAAGACCGCGTCCTGTTCGCCGGCGATGCCTTCATGCCCCTGCCTTACGTGGTGGATGGCGATGCCGACGAAATGGCCGCTTCCATTAAAAAAATCGGTCGGATGGGTCTGGAGAACATTATCCAGGGACATGGTGACATCATCCTGCGTGGCGAGATCGATGCGGCTGTCAGGGAAAATCTGAATTACCTGGCCAGCATCCACAAGGTGGCCAAGACGGCTGCCCGGCGTAAAGCTTCCCTGGATTACCTTGACGAAAATAATGTCGAGAGAAGTGGGAAGAGTCGGGTCAATCTGAGCGGTCTGGCTGAAGAACTCCACCGGCGGAACCTGCGAGCACTCCTCCGGCAGGAACAGGCCGCTGCTGAAGCGGCCAAAAAGAAGTGATGCAAACCGCCGCACCCATAAAGTGCGGCGGTGGTCTTTACGCTTCGTCTTTCGTACTTTTAATCTGCTTCCGTTGCTGGAGCAAGGCCGGCAGTCCATGCCGCCGTTCGGTGCCTTCCCTCAATCGCTTGATATTGGGGCGCAACGCCCAAATCATCAGGACCTCAGCCAGTACACCGTAAATAATGTATTCCCAGGGTCCATGGCCAAGGGCGGCCCGCACTGCAAAAATGACGATGGTGATCAGGCCTATGCTTAGCGTGGTGACTGATGCATAGCCGCTGACATACCAGACCAGCAGCCCGCACGGGATAAGGATAAAGGCTGCTGGAGGCCACAAACCGAAAGCGCCGCCCCCGGCGGCTGCACCGCCCGCCCCGCCGCGTAAACGCGTACGACCGTCCTGCCCGCGCTCCATCAGGAAGATGGAATAATTATGCCCCAGGATGGCAGCAATGGGAGTCAATGCATGGATCCACACGTTCGAGGTTGCTGCGCGTGCCAGCCAGACCGTCGCGGCTGCCTTGAGAATATCCAGAACCGCAGTCACACCGCCGGCCCAGGGCCCGGCAGCGCGCATGGCATTTGTCCCTCCCGTTCGGCCGCTGGCGATGGTCCGGATATCCTTGCCTGTCATAAATTTCACAATAATCAGGCCAAATGGGATGGAACCGAAAATATACCCCGCAAGCAGGATACCGGCATAGATCAGGAATTGCATTAAAGGCTCCTCGGATCTGAATCTTTAGCACAAATGTTAACACAAAAAATACGGAAAAGTCTCTCTTAACCCACACGTCGACCCTGAGTTACTGCCTCACCACGGAAAAAGAATTTTCTCCCCCCAGAAAAGGCTAGTGGAACCAGATCATCAAGCCGCATAACAGGAAAAGCATGACAGCCGGTTCGATAATTGCCCGGCGGGCGGGATTTCCCTTGACCAGACTGACAGCCAGTGCGGTCAGCGAGTAAACCGGGCCAAGCAACCCCAGCCCGAAGCGGACTGGGGTCAACGGCATATAGTACAGGGCCGCGCCCAGTTGGACAGTGACCATGGCAATGCCAATCGCCCAGGTCACCTCCCAGCGTTCATTAAGATGCAGGTGCAGGGTTCGCAGGGCAACCAGGCCGCCTCCCAGGAAGAGGGCCGGGGCTACCAGGAATAGACGCGCATTGGAGGCTTTCAGCGCTACCGCAAGGATCAAAAAGATGACAAATGCCAATACGATCAAAACTGCCGTCGCGAACGGGTAACGCGCGTCGTTCGGATCGACAACCACAAATTCGGCGAAGAAAACCACTAGGAGGATGGCTGCTCCCAACCCGAACCCCAGCCACCAGATTGCTGTCGGCGGCAGGGTATACAGGGCTACCCCGATCACCAGCACCGTCAGAGTGGGAAGCAGCCAGTGCTCGCGGGTTCCGCCTTTTCCCAAGGATGGGTGGGTGCGTAGCAGCCAGTCCACCCCGGCGGCTGTCAGGCCAGCCGCCAGCAGGACGATCAGGGTGTCCAGGTTGAACGATAAAGAAACAAAAAAACCAGCCAGCGGGACGTTCAACTCATAAATGGGCGCGCTGACGAGGCGCGTCAAGGCGAAGGCCAGCAAGACAGCCGCCGTCAGAATGCTGAGCCGCGACGGATCCGGTGAGAAGCGTTTTTCAGCCATCGGCTGGATTGTACCTCAAATTCCTTGGTCAGCCTCCCGGCCGTGGTTTTAAGGAAGATCGATCCAACTTGTGCCTTTGTGGCTTTTTGGGTAAACTCCAGGTATTCAAATGGTTTATCCTCGCTCCAAATACCATCAACCCTGTCATATAAGGTTCCTCGCCCATTAGTGGGAGGCTGGTTCGGGGAGGAAATTATCAGGAGAATTATGGACACCATCAATTCCTTGTACGAAGGCCATCTCGTCCGGCTGGGGCCGCTGGACCACGAAAACGACCCGCCGATCGTCGCCCGCTGGACCAACGACCCGCTTTGGCGTTCCGTTCTGGTTGAGGTCGCCCGCCCGTTGTCGGTCGAAACCGTCCGCAGGCTGCTGGAGAAGGTTGAGAAACAGATGGAGGAAATGAAGAACCTCTTCCACTTCACTGTGCGCACTGTACAGGAAAAACGCCTGGTGGGGCTGGCCAGGATCTTCTTGATTGATTTCCACAACGGGACCGGGGTTCTTAACTTGGGGATTGGTGATGCCTCTGACCGCCGCCGTGGCTACGGTTCCGAGGCCCTGAACCTGCTCCTGCGATTTGCTTTCGACGATCTGAACCTGCACCGGTTATCCGTCTGGCCGGATGCCGATAACCTCCCTTTCATTCATATGGCCGAAAAAGCCGGTTTCGAAGAGGAAGCCCGGCGTCGTGAAGCCTCTTTTCATAACGGCAGGTATTGGGATGTTGTCCTGATGGGCCTGCTGCGTACGAAATGGGAGAAAAAACAATGAGCAACGAATTGTTGCAAGGCTCACTTGTCCGCCTGTCCTCCGAGGATCCACAGGTCATGGCCGAGGCTTTCGCGCGCTGGAACCAAAACTCCGAATACTTCCGCTTGTTGGATAGTGACCCGGCCCACTTGTGGTCTTCAAAGAAGATGAAGGAGTGGTTCGAAAAGGAAATTGACTCCGCCCTGCCAGGTATCCTGGAGTTTGCCATCCGGACGCTGGCTGAGGATGAACTGATTGGTTTTATCGCCTTCGAGGACATCAACTGGACGGATCGCGATGCTTACGTGTCCATCGGTATCGGCGAGCCGGCATTCTGGAGCAAGGGTTACGGTTCGGACGCCATGTGTCTGATGCTTCGTTATGGTTTCACCGAACTAAACCTGCACCGGATATCGCTGACCGTCTTCGAGCAGAACCCGCGTGGGATCCGTTCTTACGAGAAATGTGGATTCAAATACGAAGGCCGCATCCGTGAATTCCTTCTGCGGGACGGCCAGCGTTCGGATATGCTCCACATGGGCATCCTGCGCAGTGAATGGGAATTTTTGGTAAGGACGAAAAATGGTAAATCAGAGTAAAATCATCCCACAACGCCTGCCAAACCATTCGCTTTCTTCAAAAGGAGATCTCTATGCAATTACGCTGCACCTATTGCCAGACCATGTTCTCCGTCAGCCGGGATGAAATGCTGGCCGGGCTGGAGCACATGGAAGAACAAAAACTGACTTATTACGATGCCCACTGCCCGAAGTGCCGGCGTGCCAATCGCGTGGAACGTGTACGCATGGAACGCTTCTTCCCGGATTGGAAGACAGCCATCAAGACCATGGCGAAGGCATCCGCCCAGGCCGGGGCCGTGACCGAAAAGCCCGCAGTACCTGCCCTGGCAGAGATTGCTTCGTCTCCGAGGGCAAAGCCATCCTCGACCGTTAAGAAACAACCCGGTGGGGCCAGGAAGAAATGACCATCCGGGCCATTTATCTCGACTTGGGAGGCGTGATTCTCCGCACCGAGTACCAGGCACCCCGCCAGCACCTGGCGGAGCGCCTTGGCATGGAGTACGAGGGGTTGGTCAAACTGGTATTCAATGGCGAGAGTGCCGCCCAGGCCACTATTGGCCGGATCAGCGAAGACGAACACTGGGCCGCTGTCCTGCGCTTGCTGCACCTGCCTGAATCGGAGATCCCGTCCATCCGTGACGAATTCTTCGCCGGCGATGTACTAGACCTGGGCCTGCTCGATTTCATGCGTTCCTTACGCCCGAAATATAAGGTGGGTCTCATCACCAATGCCTGGTCGGGGCTGCGGCCCTGGATCGTGAGACAAAAGATCGAGGATATCTTTACCGCCATGATTATCTCCGCCGAGGTTGGTGTTGCAAAACCGGATGCCCGCATATTCCAGATTGCGCTAGAAAAGTTGGGGGTTGCCGCCGCTGAGGCGGTCTTCCTGGATGACTTTCCGGAAAATGTGCAAGGTGCCCGCGCCGTTGGTATGCAGGCCATCCATTTCACCCGGCCGGAGCAGGCATTGAAGGAATTGAAGCAATTGCTCGCCAACCACAATTGATTCCAGCCGCAGGAATTATTTCCCTGCCCTCCTCCCGTCATTCAAAATGAAGCAAAAACAGGATTCTTATATTCACCTCCCGGAAAAAGGATACCTCCGTAGGGATCCAGCGAAAAAACAGGTGCGGGGCTCTGCGCGCCGCGCACCTGTTTTTTCGCCTCTTTTCCCCCTTCCCAAGGGAAGGGGGCAGGGGGATGGGGAAAAGTGCCCCGCCCGCACCACGAAGTGGCGAAGGGGCATGGGATGTGGCGGCAAACTTTCTTCCGGCGTTGAGAAAGCCCTGGAGAGGCATGCCGTAGGAGCGGCGTGTACGCTGCCCCTGCGGGTATAATTGGCTCATGGGAACCCTCTATCTGGTTGCTACGCCAATCGGCAACCTGGAAGATCTGAGTCCGCGCGCAGTGCGCGTGATGCAGGAAGTATCCCTCATCGCCGCCGAAGATACCCGCCAGACGAAGAAACTGCTTACCCATTTTGACATTCACACTGCACTGACCAGTTATTTTGACCATAACAAACTGGCTAAACTCGACTCAGTCCTGGCCGAGCTGGCACACGGCGATGTGGCTTTGGTATCGGATGCAGGTACGCCCACCATCAACGATCCCGGTTACGAACTGGTGCGGGCCGCACTGCAGGCGGGACATGCCATCTGTCCCGTCCCCGGACCGTCCGCTCCATTGGCAGCCCTGGCTGCCTCCGGTCTGCCCACCGATGCTTTTCTCTATCTCGGCTATTTTCCGCGCAAATCCTCCGAAAGAAAGGCGCTCACACGACAAATCGCCAACCTTTCTTACACTCTGATCTTCCTCGAATCCCCGCACCGCCTGCTGGCTGGGTTGGCCGATCTTGAGTCCGCCCTCGGTGACCGGCAAATTGCGATTGCCCGTGAACTGACCAAAGTCCACGAGGAGATCTGGCGCGGCCCAATCAGTGCAGCCCGCACATATTTCACCAATAACGAACCGCGCGGCGAATTTACCCTGGTGGTGGCAGGAAATACGAAGGGCGAAAAACAAAAGTGGACGGAAGACAACGTCATGATCGCCATCAAGTTCGGTCTGAAATTTGACCAATCCCCCTCTGCGTTATCGAAGCGGGTGGCCGAAGAGAGCGGCTGGGATCGGCGGGAAATCTACAAATTGGTGACCAATTTTCAACCGAGGTAGACAATGGATCTCGACGATTATAAATCCTTCGGCAAACTCGACCCGCAGAACATGCTGGGCGAAATTGACAACCTCCCCAGGCAGCTCCAATCCGCCTGGGATTTTGGTCAACAGCAGCCTTTACCGGATGCCAAAGGGCTTACCCACATCATTATCAGCGGCATGGGCGGTTCCGCCATCGGCGCGGACCTACTGGCAGCCTATATCGCACCAGTCTGCAAGCTCCCCGTCATCGTCCACCGTGATTATGGCCTGCCCGCTTGGGCGCACAGTCCACACACGCTGGTCATCGCCTCATCTCACTCCGGCTGCACGGAAGAGACCCTCGATGCTTTCGATGAGGCTGTCAAAGCCGGCTGCCGCCTCCTGGCAGTCTGCACTGGCGGAGAATTGGAGCAGCGCGCCAATGCCCACAACATACCCGTCTGGAAGTTCGCCCACACCGGCCAGCCGCGCGCTGCGGTCGGTTTTTCGTTTGGGCTTTTGCTTGCGGCTTTTACCCGCCTCGGCCTGGTGCCCGACCCGGAAAGTGAGCTGCTCGATGCCTTGGCAGGCATGCGCTCCCAGCAGGAGACGCTCCGAGCAAATGTCCCGGTGGCACAGAACCCGGCCAAGCGCATGGCCGGGCAATTGGTCGGGCGTTGGGTCAATGTCTATGGATCCGGTAAGCTGGTTCCAGTGGCACGTCGCTGGAAGACCCAGATGAATGAGATCGCCAAGGCAGGCGCAGGATTCGAGGCCCTGCCTGAAGCCGACCACAACGCGCTGGCCGGTTTGGTGAATCCCCCCGTTCTGATGCAAACGATGACGCTTTTCCTGCGCTCCCCCTCTGATCATCCCCGCAACCACCTGCGCCTCGAACTGACCCGCCATGGTTTCATGGTCGAGGGGATGAATACGGATGTCTACGCTGCCAATGGGGAATCTCCGCTGGCGCATGTCTGGACAGCCCTGCACTTCGGAGATTATCTGGCTTACTACCTGGCAATGGCATATGAGGTGGATCCAACTCCGGTGGATGCCTTGCAAAATCTAAAAGCCACCCTGAAAGCCTCCAAGCAAGAATAATCTTACGAAGGTATGATATACCAGGGTTTCCGTTTGAATCAAAGACCCCGTCGTAACTATTAGGTTCCCTGGGTTATGACCTTCGCAAGGATCCCATTTCCTACCTGATCAATAAAACAACCCCTCCTGCGATCGCCCCCATCACCACTCCGGCTGCCACGTCTGACAGGTAATGCACCCCCATCGCCACGCGTGCCAGGCTTACCAGTGGCATCCAGACACACAGAATAATTGCCAGCCACCCTGGCCCCATCCCGATTGCCAGCATCGCGATGAGGGTTGCCCGTGCCGCATGCCCGGAGGGAAAGGAATGCGGATCGGTATTGCGGTATATTGCACCCCATTCACCCTCCGGCCTGCGGCGGCGGATGCTGAATTTGATTGCCAGTACGGTCACCGCCAGTGCGATGATGGAGAGAAGCACCACCAGCGCCCACGGACGCCAGAACGCATTGCCGCGCCACCATAGCACTACCAGCCCGGCCCACCAGAACCAGCTATCTCCTGAATGAGCGAAAATTGCTGCAATTATCCGTAATAGACCCGGACGCTCGGCCACCCGCATTTGTGCGGACAGACGAGCGTCCAGTTCAAGCAGGCGAGTCCAACTCACTTTTCAGCCGTCTTCTTCGCAGGAATTTCGTTTTGCGAGGAGCTGGCCTTCTTGGAGGCACGCCCGGCCTTCTTGAGTTGTTTCTTCAGGTCCTCGCGCATGATCTTAAGCTGGAAAAGCTTGTCCACATCCATGCCGACCTCCGCGTACGGGCAGACGATGGCTTTCCCGGTAATATTGAGTCTCTTCATGATGTTCTTTTCCGCCTTCTCGAGCATCAATTGACCGGTCAGGAGCAGGAAGGCCGTATCGAAACCGACCAGCGCAGCCTGCTTTAAAGGGCTTTTGCGGGCATCCGTGATCTTTTCCCAAATGTTCGTATCTTCGCTCAGCAGCAAGCTGAGCCGCCCCACGTTCATGTCTCCGCCGCACACTTCCATGTCCTTGAGGTGAGTCCAGGTTCGTTTACACCCCGGATACCGCTTTTCCATCACCTCGCGCTGGATGACATGGTAGTAAACATCCAGGTCGGACTGCATGTCTGTATTTACCACCCAGTCCACCATTTCTCCGGTAATGCCCGGAATATCCGATGAGACCAACAGCACATGCTCGGCCTCCGGGGTCACTTCCTTCACTTTCCTGCCACCGGCTTGCAGGTTCTGCACCATCTTGCCCTGGTTGGAGACAAAGTACATTTTCTTCTTGCATTCCAGTCCCATCTTCTCGGTCAGACCCACGATGACTACGTTGTCGACGGTCCTGGCTTCACTCAGGGCATCCAGTACCCATTGGACCATCGGCTTGCCGGCCACATCGACGAGCGCCTTGGCTTGCCCGAGTGTGGCGGGATAGAGCGGTTCTTCCGGGAGCGGGATTCCACCAGCAGTCACGACAGCATCCATTTTATGACTCCTTAATTCAACTCCTGCAGTGACGGTTCAAAGCCGAGTCTCGCCAGCAATTCCTCGTATTCATCATGCGTCAGGACGCGTTTCTTGCCCGAAAGCGCGATCAAAGCCAACTCCATCATGTTGGTGCCAAACGAACGGCCCTCCAGCACCGGCGTCGTTGTCACCAGGTGTTTCACACCGCACTTTCGGAAGAGCTCCACATCCTGGGGAGTGGTGGTGTTCGTGACCACCACTTTGCCGTGCATGTCATCCGGCATATAACGCTTGATGTAGTGACAGTCGCCCGCAATGACCGTGCCCCATTTGAACCACTTCGGGTATTTGGGTTTGCGTTCTTCCTGCTTTTCGCCGGTCGGGTAGACCCACTCGAACGGCAGGCGTCCAGCCAGGGGCATTAAGATCGCAGACAGGGTTTTAAGCTGCTTTTCGGTGTGCAAAGGAATATTGATGCCCAGCGAAAACATGAAATCGCCGAAGGTGCATTCATACCCGGCTTGGACAAATCCATGCGTCAAACCCCAGCGGTCCGAACCGGTCATTTCGAATACTTTCTTCCCACCGTTCTTAAGTATATAGTCGCCCAATTTGGCTTCCACGAATGGCGCTGCTTTTCTTTCCAGGCTGTTCTTCAGGCCGGTCCCGTCCACCACGGGCGTCTCCTTGATGAAGCGCACCATCTTCTCGACTGAATAGAGTCGGTACCATTTGTCATCCACCATCAGGCCCAGATCCGCGCCGCCCACGCCGAACGCGTCCACTTTGCCATCCAGCTCCTTGAACTTTAACGCCGCCGCTTCCATGTCTCCGTCGGTGCCGATGCGTTCAATGCTGATTTCTTCACCCAGCAAAGTCACCGTGACCGCCTTGTCGCGTTTCGACGAGCCGATGCTGATACTGACTGCACGTTTCATATGGGCATCCTCCATTCAGGATTTTCTGAAATGAGAGTATACACCTAACCTTATGCTAGTGCGTAGAGATTAAATTTGGATATTCTTTTCACCACGCAAACCTGCCATAAGTGATAACCCCCAACCATGCTGTGCGTGCCGGCCCTTGGGTCTGGTCAGCCGTCTACTTCCTGCTTGTCCTGCGACCTTTGCAAGGCACCTGTTTATGGGTGTAGGAGGGAGCACCTTGCCTGCAAGTACTGAGTACTTTTCGTGGAACCCCCCACTCCAGGGAACTCCCCATTCAATGCCTCCTTCCCCGGATTATTCCTGCTTTTGCTTTTGAGGAACAATTCCCCAGCCAATTTGGAAGGAACTGCCTGTATCCACTCGAACCCCTTCCACAATTACTCAACTATCCCACAACTCAACTAGTCAACGATATTGGACCGCAGCTTGTCTCGGTCAAGACGTGGGGACCTCCGTCGGCGTTTCCGTGGGTACGGCCAGCGTTTCCGTAGGAGAAGGCGTCTCCGTTGCGACCGGTGGCTCGGTGGCGGTTGGAGTTGCTGTCGCAGTGGTTCCGGGAGCCGGTGTTAGGGTCAGACTGGGTGTCTCGGTGAGATTGCCGGTCGGAGTCGGGCTCAGGCTGCTGACATTGATCACCACGGTCAATAATGCCCCAAAATGCTCGCCGCTGCCATCCAAAAGAACCCAGACACCTGTCAGTTTACCGGTCTTGTTGGGCACCTTTAATTTGACCGAAAGATCAACCTGTTGGCCTACCTGGACCGCATCAGTCAGGCCCACCGATTGCCCGCCCATCGCCTCGCCATAGGAAAATGCCAGTTTGAAGCTGGTCGTCCAGGTACAGCTGCCAGTGTTTTGCACGCGCCAGGTTTTTGTGAACTCCTGGTTTACTACCATCTTCTTCCCATCCGGGATGGTAACGTCGGATAAGAATGTTGAATTTGCACAATTTGGAACAGTCGGGAGTGCCGGAGTTTGGGTTGGAAGGGTGGGTGTGGAGGTCGGAGTCGTTATGGGGGTGTTGGTGAAAATCGCTGTCGGTGGCATGGTCAGGGCCAGCTCGGTTAATTGGACGAAGGCTGTCTGCGCGGCAGAGGTGGAGATCGCTTCAAGGTTGGTCAGGGTCGGTGTGGAGTTTTTAGGTGCTGATCCACATGCGTTCAGGACTAGCACGCCAATGACCGCAGCCAGGCATATCTGCAAGTGCTGTTTTTGCATTTTTCCTCTCTTTGAAAATTGAATCCCATTTTACCAGACTCCCGATTCGCGACCCCCTAACCCTCAAAGCCAATGAAATGAAAATGCTGTTGTAGCTGAATTGGTTTATTGACCATGGGGAAACCTGCCCGGTGGATGCGTCGAGGTGATACCTTCCACTCTATGTGGCCTCAGTCAGGTCGGTAGCCAGCCGAGCGAATGGCTGGTCCTGATTCCGGTCGAAGTGATCCAGACCTTTCTGCCCATGCTGGCGGCGGCCATCGTTCTGTATCTCGTTGGTGGGTGGGTATCCAGCCTGGCGGCCATCGTGCCTGTATTGACCGGCAATGTGCTCTTCCCGATCCTGCTGCCCTGGATCCCGACACATAACTTCAGCACGAAAGGTTTCTTGCTGGGCGTACTGGCGGCGATTCCGTTTGCGCTTTCGCCTTTCATTCGACACATGGAATGGAGCTGGTACCACCGGCTTGGGCAGGCCCTGGAATTCCTGCTAGCCGTGCCGGACGTGACCGCCTTCATTGCTCTCAACTTCACCGGCTCGACGACAATCACTTCCCGCAGCGGTTTCAAACGCGAAATGTTCGCCTACATCCCGGTCATGGTCTGAACATTCGTTACCGGTACCCTGCTCGCGATTGTTTTGATCTTCATCCGCTAAAGGAACTCGAAAATGTTGAATGCCTACCTGGAAAATACCCTTGTCTACGATCCGGCCCTTTGCAACGGCTGTGGCATGCGTGTGGACGTCTGTCCGCATGGAATGCGGTGCCTGCCAGCTTAATTGCATTACCGGTGCCATTCAAGTGGAAAGCGGGGTTGGCTGCGCCTCGACCATGATCCAGGCTGCCTTGAAAGGAAAGCAGGAAGTTGAGTGCAACTGCTCCTAGGAAGTTAACGTCTGGTCAATAAACAAGCGGTTGATAAAGTATCGTGCGGACGATGGCCTGCCCGAACCTATATACTTACTTTATGAGGGAACCCCAATGTGTTCCCTGCCCGCTTTTCGATCAAGAAGGTTCTCCCATCTTATTATTGCTTCACTGTGCGTATTTACCGGGTTCGAAAAATTCGACTTCGATGGCATAACTCCTGACTTCCCCGGGTTGGAGGAATTGCAGCCTGCCGGAGGCGCGCTCGACGGCGCGGCCCTCGACGCGGCAATTGGATGGCTCCAAGCCCACAACATAAGTCCCCGATTGCATCATTTTCCATTCAACGAAAACCGGATACTGTTTTTTTGAATAGCGTAATGTCAGACCTAACCCCTGTCCGCCGTTGAAAGCGGGATTAACCAGGCTGACCTCGACATTCCCATCCGCATCCGCCGACAGATCGTGGTAAAAAACCTGCTCGGCAAAATCTGCGAACGGATCACTGAATCCCAGGCATTCCGCCAGGCCGGCTGAGGCGTTTTGGTCACGCGGCAGGGTGGTATGCTCAGGGAGAACCAAGCGGGCAGCGCTCCCCAAAAGAGGGAAGCCCAGGTTGAAGTGCTGCAGAAACAAATGCGGCGAGGGCTTTAAGCCCTGGTTCTCGACATTATCTTCGATCCATAAACGCGAAACATCCAGCTTGCTCCAGATGCGCCGACGCAACAACAGATTTTCCCCGAAAACTGCCGATTCACGCATCTCTCCTTCCACCCACAGCAAATATTCGTCCCCCTGCCAACCTGCTCCCGAGGAAACATTCTCCGCCGGGAGGCTGGCTATCCGGCCATGCAATCCAAGTTCCTCATCACCATCGCGGCCGGGGCTACCGACCTGGGTCAACCCACAGGGGGTCAAGAAGCCTGCGGGCCAGGTTCGCAACCAGCCGGTGCCCGTTGGATCGGAATAGGCGGGGTGGACTGCGCCGACCGGGCTCAGGAAGGGAAGAGGCACACCCCGGAACTGCAGGTCGTACAGGCCCATGCCGCGCTCGAGCAGGACACAAAAGGCCAATCCAGCGGCGTTACGGAAGGAGACTGCGCGTGTGCCACGCTCAGGTCCATCTGTATATTCGAACGACCGAACATCAGCCAGTTGGCGCGGGTCACCAAGACGTTCCATCAGTTCTGGCCGGGTATATTGCGTTCTCCATAATTCGGTCATATTCATCCTTTCAGAATTTCGGAGGCAGTCGCCCATCTGGCGCGCAGGCAAGTAATCTTGTCCACCACAAGGTTACTATTTCCCTTTGTAATAACGAACGTAGTCGTTACACAGCAAGTAGAGTGGCGGCACATCTTCGTCTATTTCAGGAAAGCGGCCGACCGGCTCATAAAACCGATTGTCATGCTGATCGTCGTTGACCATCGACACTTCACCGATCAAAACTCGGCCCTGGCCCCAAAACTTGTGGTAACAGCACGGTTCGAGGGTTATGCTTTCCCCGGGCGCGAGCCGGAGCGTAGAACCGGGCTCGATCGTGCGACGTAGGCCATCAACCGAGACGGAGACTTCATTTTTCGCGTCAAGCTGCTCGTCCGTTGTGGCATTGAAAAGCTGGATGAGCAGATTTCCACCGCCACGGTTGATTATGTCTTCCATCTTATTCCAGTGAAAATGCATTGGCGTGATCTGGCCGTCTTCCACAATCATGACCTTCTCAGCATACAACTTACCCTTCAACGCCTGCCAGTCCTGGCTATTACCATTGCGAATGGTGAACAGGAACAGGCCAATGGCGTTGAAATTCCCCTGGCCGAAGTCGGTAATATCCCAGCCGAGTTTGTTCTCGACAATCTCGCTCACCTCCGGTCCTTTCTTCATCCAGAAATCCGGGGTCCAATAAGCAAAAGGGGGCAGGTAAAAACCGCGGCTTCGAATAAAATCATCTGCTTTTTGCATGATCGCATTGATTTCCGAACGTTTCATAGGCTTTATCCTGATAAGAGAATGAAAGTCGCCACTTTCATTATAAAACATCTGTAGATCACATTCCGCCTGCCGGATTGAAGGTCTGCTACCGGTCAGTTGATTTGAAAATAAATTTGGGCAGACCTTCGTCTACCTGAATTTATTTATGTAAGGGGAAATCTGAATTTAACTCTCGTTCCTTTACCCACTTCGCTTTCCGCCGAGATGCTCCCACCGTGTGCTTCCACAATGGACTTGGCGATAGCCAGCCCCAACCCGGATTCACTTCCCTGGGCGCGTGCCGGATCAGCTCGATAGAATCGATCGAAAATATGCGGTAGTGAGTCTGCGGGAATTCCCTGGCCGTTGTCCTCGATACAGAACACCAGCAAATCTCCTTCCAGCCCGGCGGTCAGGCGGATTTTTCCGCCTTCGGGAGTGTAACGCATGGAATTGCTGATCAGGTTCCCGAAAACCTGTGCCATCCGGTCCGGGTCCAGGCGGATCTCGGGCAGGCCGGGTTCGCTCTGCACCTCCAGCGATATTTTCTTTTGAGCGGCCAAATGGTTGTAGGATTTCGCCATCCGTTCGAGCAGCGCCAGCGGTGCAACCGGTTCACGGTTGAGAGTCAGATCCCCGGAGTCTGCCTGGGATAGCGTCCGCAGATCTTCCACCAGCCGTTGGAGATGTTGGACTTCGTCATGGATGGTGTCGAGACGTTCGGAGGTTGGTTTGAGCACACCATCACGCATGGATTCGACATATCCGCCGATGACGGTCAACGGACTGCGCAGGTCGTGGGCGATATCGGCAGTCATCTGCCGACGGGACAGGTTGAGACGGTCGAGGTCTGAACTCATCTGGTTGAAAGCGTCTGCCAGTTCTCCCAATTCATCGCCTGATTTTACGGTCACGTGCTGCTTTAGATTGCCTTTCGCCATGGAATGGATGGCCGTAGTCAGATCGCGTAGCGGATGGGTGAGGGTGCGTGCCAGGATGATTCCCAATGCCAGGGCAACCAGCGCAGCGCCCAGAGCGGCATACAGCAGTGCCTGGTTGGTGCGATTGAGGTACTGGCTTTCGAGTGGGCCGAGTGGTGGAGGGTTACCGAGCACCAGTACCGTACCCACTTGTTCCCCGTTTACCTCGACCGCCGTCCCCTGGGATAGTTTGGCGGCTGGCACAACCTCCCCGACCTGGTATTGCCCGGCCGGCACAAGGACTTTCCCAGTGGCATCTGAAAGAAGAAAGGAAATCGAAGAATTATTGACATTTGGCCACCGCTGGGAGTAAAAGGTTGTTGGTCTCCCCCGAACCTGGGCCGCCTTTTGTGGGAAGGCATTGCGCAGATTGACATAATCCAGGATGCCATCCCAGGTTCCATTCACCTGGTAGTACAAACCTACGTCTGCAACGAAGCGATCCCGTGATTGGTTAAAGACCAATTGCTTGAACTGACGCACGGTCAGCCAGTAGGTAATCCCGGAGGCGAGCGCCACAACGGTCACGCTTACGGCCAAAAAAGCCAGGACTAACTTGGCAGTGATGGAACGTGCCATTTCATTTCTCGATAAAGCGATAACCGATGCCGAAAACCGTTTCAATATAACGCGGGTTGGCAGGGTCTGATTCGATCTTGGTCCGCAGGTTGCGGATGTGCACGTCAATTGTCCGGGCAATTCCCTCGAAGGAAGTCCCCTGCAGGTCTTCCAACAGATCCAACCGGGAGAAAACCCGTCCGGGTGCATTCATCAGGAGCGCCAGCAGGTCGAACTCCGAAGGCGTCAAATGGACCGGCCGGTCACCCACTGTGACCGAGTGGCTTTCCCGATCCAGGATGATCTCACCGCTCTGCAGCCTGGAGCTTGGATGGGGCATCTGCCCGGCGCGCCGCAGCACGGTATGGATGCGTGCCACCAATTCACGCATGCCAAAGGGCTTGGTGACGTAATCATCCGCACCGAGTTCCAGGCCGATGACTTTATCGGATTCTTCCAACTTGGCCGTCAGAAGGATGATGGGCTTGTCGGATTCTTTGCGGTAGGCGCGGATAAATTCAAAGCCGTCCATTTCCGGCATCATGATGTCGAGCAGGATCAGGTCGGGTTTTTCCTGACGGGCAACATAGAGGGCATTCTGTCCATTCTCGGCGGTTACCACGTGGAAGCCTTGCTCGCTCAAATACTCGCGTACGAGTGTGCGTACGTTGGCCTTATCGTCTACTACCAGGATAGTCTTGGGCATATTCATCTTTCCTTGAGGGTCTTTCAATTTCATTGACCCTGGGTTGATTATACCTTTTTGGTCTTGGATAGTGGTCATTTTATTGTCCAAATAGACCTACCTTTCGCAGTCATATAGAACCGAATTTTGTTGCGGGCCGCCCGGATCGCCGGAAGCAGACCCGCCCATGTTGGTAATGCTGGATGTGTCAACTACACTGCAGTTCTGCTTGACCCATGCAGCGATTTTTTGATGCTGGTCAAGCTGACCACCAAGTACAAAACGCAATTGGCCGCTTTTAACGAGGGCAGAGAGTTGATCCACCGAGACTTCATCATACTGGCCGAGAAACCCACCAAAGGTCAGCACCGGACGGCCGGTTTCCAAGATATATGTTGCCGCGTCACTGGCGCCCCCCGTGGCTACCAGATATGTGCCAGATTCGGTGTTGGCAAGCAGGTAATCCAGCAAGTTCTGATTCCCATTATTTCCAATGTTCTGGGAAATATTCCTGTTTGTCCCATCCCCACCTCCTGGGGCGAACGATCCGCCAGGGCCGCCCTGTCCCGAAGGCCCGGCAGCCGGCAATGCGCCGCTTGAATAACTGAAGGTGGTCACGGCAGACCAGACCATTGGCGCAACAAGCAGAGTTGCCAACAACAGGCATAATGCCACCGGTGCAAAGCGGGCTTTTACTATGGAGAGGGCAAAAAAGCACAGTCCAAACCCGAAAAGGATCCCGGCTGCCCCAATCGTCCAGGGGGCAACGCTTGTCGTTCCCCATAGATGGATCACCTGGAATGCGAATGTTCCGGCTGTCAGCAGGAAGAGTGCGCCCCATCCGAGCAGGGCATGTTTCTGGATCAATTGCCAGGCTGCCCAGGCGGTCATGGCCGTCAAAGCTGCCACGGGTGCGCCCAACATAATCAGGTAATAGGAATGCATCAACCCAGTGCTGTATGAGAAATAGATGGCCGATGGGAGCAGCCAACCGGCCCATAGGATGACCGAAACATGCTTTTCGTCAAAAGGAAGTTTCCACAGTGCGAGCGCCAGGACGATCAATCCGCCCAGGGCAAACGGCAGCAGCCAGGAGGCTTCACCGACCAGGGGCTCGGTGAAAAGACGCAGGGTTCCAGCGTTGCCAAAATCCATACTGCCGCCAGGCCCGCCGGCTCCGCCGCCACCGTTCCCAGGTCCGGGGGTTCCTCCGCCGCCGTTACCAGGGCCTTGCGGAAGGCCCTGTCCGCTCGGAGGCTCAGAGATATTTTCATTGGATGTGCCGGTCGGTGGTGTGTTCTGCCCGCCAGGAAACTCAGGCAGGCTTCCATTGGAGGTGCCGGTGGGCGGCATGGACTGCCCGCCGGGAGGTTGAGGCAGGCTTCCATATGTAGTTCTGCTTTCTGGCCAATTGGGGGATGCGCCATCCGGACCTAACAAGCCATCCTGCCCGCCATCCATTCCCATGCGTTGGCGCAGGTTGGTGAGACGTTCGATGCCGTTGTGTCCGAAGATCAGTTCCATGACGGTATTCTTGCTGGTGCTGTCCACATACGGGCGATCAGTCGCCGGCACAAAGTCCACGGCGACGGCCCAGGAAAAGGATATGACCAGCAGGATCGCCGTCGCGGCGACCAGATCGAGCAGTTTCTTCCACCACTTGCGCTTTGCTCCGAAGAAATACACAGCATAGAAAGCTGGCAGGGGCATGAAAGCCTGCAGCATTTTGATGTTGAAACCCAGTCCGACAATGGATACCCCCAGGAACAGCCAGCGCAGTTTGCCAGTATAAACGGATTGCAGGAAAGCCCAGGCTGCCAGGAGCAGGACGAAGACCAGCATGCCATCAATCGTGTTATTGCGCTCAGTGGAAATCGCCACCGGCATGACGGCTAAAGCCAATGCGGCTGCCAGGCCGGCCCAGGCTCCAAAAGGACGCCGGACAAGTTTATAGACCAAGAAAATGGAACACACACCGGCAAGCGCGTTCGGGAGGGCCAGGGTAAAACCATTCACGCCGGATAAGTATGCAGAAAGCGCCTCCACCCAAAATCCCAATGGCGGTTTGTCCACGGAAAGTGAACCGCCCGGCTCGAAAGCAGCGAAGAAGAAATTGTGCCACGATGTGAGCATGCTCTTAACCGTCGCGGCATAATAGGCGTTGCCGACCCCACTGGCACCCAGGTGGTAGAAACGCAGGAAAGCGCCCAGCAGGAGCACCAATGCCAATAGACAGGACATAACCAGCTTGCGGCGATCCTGGAAGGCAGTTCGGATTTTGGAAAGAAGACTGGTTGCGGACATCTATTATCTCATGAAAGGATTTTCACTAACCAAGAATATCAGAAACATGTCAGGTTTTGTTTAGATATTTTATGAATTTGATTATCCTTTTTTAACAATGCCTGAAAGAAAACTGGCGGAAGATTCCCTTTCCGCCAGTAGATCCGGGACAGGTATTACTTATGCAGGAGCTAGGCAATTTTCTTCTTCAACAATTCGACCAGTGCGTTGATCAGCGCTGGGGATACCTGGGTTGTGCTTCTGGCAGACTGGCTTGTAACTGCCGAGGTGGTGCTAGTCTGGATCTGACCGGAAGATTGTGCTCCTGTTACAGCAGAGATGTCATCGCCCATATCGGAGGGAGGATTCCCGCCGCCTGGCCCCCCCGCACCTGCCTGGGACTGTACCGAACTTGCATTGGTTGTTTTTACCGTGCTGGACGTTGTCGAAGATGCGCCGGTATCTACGATGGCAGCCGCCAGGTCCTGTTGGGTAAGATTCATGGCTGTGATGCTTGATATTTGTTGAGGGCTCATGGTACTTTCGATCTGATCTACGACCGCATTGATCTCTTCCGAAGCCGCCGTACCGCTGGATGCCAGCGATTGCAGAGTCTCCCACAGGGGCAGCAGTTCATCGGCCTGGTCCGATGTGACGGCCAGCGTGGTTGACTCCAGTTTAATGGTGCCGACCAGGAGCTGTCCTTCCATTGACAGCGCAGTCGAAGCCGTTGCCACAGCGTTTGAACTTTGTGTGCTTCCACAGGCGGTTAATACCAATACAAGGCTGACTATGACGGAAACAAACAAGAATTTTTTCATTTTTATCTCCTTATGATTACCAGGGCTTTTTAAAATCGGGGCTATTTTGAATTTCGGCTTTGGGCGATCCCAGGGGAAGGAAATCCGCATGCCCTGATTTTCTCTAGGATAACAGATGGATGTTTGGATTTTGTTTAGAAATGGGGTGAATTTGATTGTGGTTTTCCGCTTCGGGCTTGCTCATGGAGAGCATTACCTGGATAGAGGCATCTTTACAGGATTAAAAACCATCGCTTGATTTCAGCGATGGTTTTTGATCTGTGAGTTTATTTTTTCGAATGCAAATACATAGCAACGGCTTCAGTCATTTGGCACATAAGCAGCTTTACGGTCCTGCGGTCTATGCGTGGTAGTCGCTACTATGAGACTTTCTTGTCAAGAAAGGTTTATTTTGCTTTTTTCTGCAAAAGCTCGATCAATGCGTTCAGCAACGGTGGTGGAACCTGGTTGCCCATGCTTCTAAGCTGGCCAGATTGAGGTGTGGTTGACGCACCGCCCGGCCCGCCGCCCATATCCACCCCCCCACCCGGGAAACCGCCACCGCCCGATGGAGCGCCACCGCCACCAGGAGCACCACCCCCGCCTGGAGCACCCCCACCGCCCGGAGCGCCACCCCCACCCGGGAAACCGCCGCCGCCCGCATTACCGCCTCCCGGGAAATTTCTCATGGCTAGTGGGGTTGTTGTGCTGCTGGCGCCGTTGGTAGAAACTCCGGCTTGACTCATGATAGACATGACATCCTGCTGGGTCAGCTTCATGGCAGTGATCTTCGCCATTTGCGAGGCGGTCATGGTGCTTTTAATCTGATCGACTACCGCGTTGATCTCTTCAGTTGCAGCGGTGCTGCTCGTCGAAAGCGCTTGCAGCGTCTGCCAGAGCGGCAGCAATTGCTTGGCCTGCTCAGGTGTTATGGCCAGGTCGGTGTTTTCCAGCTTGAATGTTCCGACGAGCAACTCCGCCTCCGTTGAAAGGGGGGCTGATTTTCCTGCAGTTCCTGTCGTGCTGCTGGTCTTATTGCATGCCACCAGCACAGACAGGATGGCAAGGATGGTCATTACAATTATGGTCTTTTTCATCATTTCTCCTTATTCTTTATTCATGTTTTGCCGCGCCCCTCAGATTCTTTCGCTTGCCTGGTTTGGCTTGCCCGAATCTATGGGACGTTTTGCGTATTGAAGGTATCAGAACAATCAGGGGAGAATGGGGGGTGTGCGGGCGAATCCAGCCTCCGCACACCCCCGCCCCTTAATTAATTGACATCCATTTGGCATGGCCTATTCGTGTCGCAATGCATCGATCGGGTCGAGTTGGGCGGCCTGGTTGGCCGGGTAGAAGCCGAAGAAAACGCCTACTGCGGCTGCCGATCCGAAAGCCAGCAGGATCGAGCTGGGTACAATGACGGTACGCATGCTGCTGAGGCTGCCAAAGATATAGGCTCCGCCGACCCCGGCTACCGCGCCGATCAGCCCTCCCACCAGGCTCATCAACAATGCCTCGGTCAGGAACTGCCCACGGATATCGTTCGGCGTTGCTCCCACCGATTGACGGAGGCCGATCTCCCGGGTCCGTTCGGTCACGCTGACCAGCATGATGTTCATGATCCCGATACCGCCGACGATCAAGCTTACGCCTGCCACCCAGGCCAGCAAGCTCCGAAAGGCCGCCGTGGTAGATTCCTGCGTGGCGATGATATCCTGTTGCGTAGTGATCGTAAAAGAGTCCGAAGCCAGTGTAACGTTGTGGCGCTTGGCGAGCAGGATCTTGATCTGCAGGATCACGTTATCCATATTGGCATCCGGATCAATTTGCACGTAGATCATCCGGATCGTATCTCCCATGATCCTTGAAAATGGGGTTATGGCGAATTTCTGCAGCATCACCGAGATTGGGATATAGGCACGCGTATCGTAATCCACCTCGCCCACAGTACCTTTTTCTGCCAGCACGCCGATCACGGTCAACCTGGTATTGCTGACCAGGATGCTCTGACCAATCGGATCTGTGGTTCCGAAAAGCTCTTCCGCCAGTTTGGATCCCAATACAACCACCTTTTTCTTTTTGGTAACATCCTCTTCGGTGAAAAAGCGTCCACTGGCTACTTTTATCGCCCGCACCGTCAGGAAATCAGGCGAAGCACCTGTAATAGAGGTACTGCTCAACGACACATCCCCAACCTTGACCGTTTCCGAAGCATCCTGCTCGACGACGACGCCTGTCACCCCGGAAATCGAATCCGCAATGGCGGTGGCATCATCGTAAACCAGTGAAGTGCCGCTGCTCATGCCCGGGCCCATGCGGGTGAAGGAGGTTGAAACGAAGATCAGGTTTGTGCCCAGGCTGGTGATCTGGTCGCTGATGGTGGCTTCGGTTCCAGCACTGATGGCGATCATGACGATGACCGCGGCCACACCGATGATGATCCCCAGCATGGTCAATAACGAGCGGATCTTGTTCTTGCCGATCGCTTCCCATGAAATACGCAATACTTCGCCTATGTTCATGCTGCCACACTTTCCAGGTGGTGGTTCTTTCCATTATGAACCACGGTATCGATATGCCCGTCTTTCAAATGGACGATACGCTCCGTATATTGGGAAACCACCGGGTCGTGCGTGACAATCACGATGGTCGCTCCCTGCTGGTGCAGCTTGTAGAGCAGCTTCATGATCTCTTCCCCGGAATGGCTGTCCAGGTTGCCGGTGGGCTCATCGGCAATAATCATGACGGGATCGGTAATGAGGGCACGTGCAATGGCCACACGTTGCTGCTGGCCGCCCGATAGCTCCTGCGGCTGGTGATCCATGCGATCACCCAGTCCGACCTGCTCAAGCATTTCCTTTCCCAAGTTCTCCCATTTATCGCGCGGATGCTTGTGAGTCCGGTCATAGACGAGCGGGAGGATCACATTGCGCAGGGCGGTGGTGCGTGGCAGCAGGTTGTAGGATTGGAAGACATAGCCGATCTTGGTGTTGCGGATGGCGGCCAGCTTGACTTTGTCAAGGTTGCTGACGTCCTCACCATCCAGGATATACTGACCGGAAGTTGGCGTGGAGAGACAACCCAGGATGTTCATCAGGGTGCTCTTGCCGGAGCCGGAAGGTCCCATGATGGAGACCAGCTCGCCGGATTGGACTTCCAGACTGACATGGTCCAGCGCTACTACACTGGCATCGCCCATGCCGAAGATCTTGGTAAGATCAGCGGTTTCAATAATCGTACGCGTGGCGCTCATTATTTCGTCTCCACTACGCCGGTCGTAACCACTTCCCCCGCCTTCAGGCCAGATTTAATCTCGGCGTATGTGTCATCTTGCAGGCCGACTACCACGGTGCGCAGGACCGGCTTCCCATTCTCCATGACGAAAACCGTATACGAATTATCTGAAAGTTTATGAAGCGCCTCCACTGGCACCAGGACGGCGTTGGTGGCCTGACCGGAGATGACATCAATGGCGGCTTCCACTCCAACGGGGAGTCCGATTTCATCCACCGATTTATCAAGTATTGCCATTCCCTCGACCATGGACGAGCCTTGTGTCGTGACGAGACCCGGCATTATTTCTGTCACTTTGCCGCTGAAGGACTGCCCCGTTAGGGCATCAAAAGAAACCGAGGCTTGGTATCCGACCTTTGCATTGGTCCAGTCACTCGCATCCAGATAGAATTGGATCGTGGCTTTGCTCAGGTCGTCGATCGTCATGATCGTTGTGTTTCCTGAGATGGTTTCGCCGACCGAGACGTCCAGGGTCATCACAGTACCCGGCCATGGGCGCATATAGTGTCGCAGAGTCCAGGTTGGTCTGAGCAGTTTTTACATCCAGCTGCGCTTGCCTTAAGGCCGCCAGATCCGAACCGGTGGCATCGCTGGGGATGGTCCCACCCGTCAATGCCGCCAGATAGTTTTTGGCGTTGGTCAGCTTGGCTTTGGCAAGGTCCAAGTCGCCTGTGCTGCATCCATTTGACGTTGGGTTGGTTTCTGTGAATAGAGACTGAAATAATACTGGGCAGTGTTGTAGGCTTGCTGGGCATTATATAGAGCCTGGTAGGCTTGTGCCTCGTTGGCATTGTTAATATATTCCCCTACTTCCATATCATTATAGGCCTTCTGCGCCCTATCCAAATTAGACTTGGCAATCACATAAGCGGCATACTCATTCTGAATCAGGGCATCATTCTTCCAGATACTGCTCATTATTCAACGCGGTTTGGGCATTGATCACATCCGCCTGTGCCGTGGTGACAGCCAGTTCGGCATTCGCAATCGCTTCCGGGGAAGTCAACTCAAGCAGAGCCAATTGGGCCTCTTCAAGCTTATATTGCAGGGAGGCATCATCCAGCTTGGCCACCAATTGACCTTTTTCCACCTTGTCGCCTAACTTGACGTCAAGTTCTGCCAGTTTCCCGTCGATCTCGAAAGCGATGCTTGATTCGGAGGCGGCCACAAGGTAACCCGTTCCGCTGGCTTCCAGGATCAGGTTGCCTGTGCGCGCCGTCGCCGTTTGAACGGACGACGTTGAGGCTGCGGCAGCCGCGGTTTGGCGCACTTTTATGTAATAATAGGCACCACCGCCGAGCAAGGCAACCACAACAACGAGAGCTGTCCAGCGCAACCATTTTGGCCGGCGGGAGAAAAGGGTTTGTTTGGTTCGTGAATTTTCTTGCGTATTTGTGTTAGAGCTCATTTTTTCACCTCTTTGAAGATTTAATTTCGTCCCTAGGGTACCAAATGGATGTTCAGATTATGTTTAGAAATATATGGAATCTGATTGAGATTCGGGTTAGGCGGGATTATGAAAAAACTGTAAGCAATCTCTAATTCTTCTTGTCTTGACATACAAGTGGTCACGAATTATCATAAACATACCGACCAGTCGGTATGTTTATGATCAAGGAGTATCTCATGCCTCAAAAACGCGCTGAAGAAACACGTGGTCGCCTCCTGGATGCGGCTGTCAGGAAATTTGCCATCGCCGGATACGACGCTGCCAGCGTGGATGACATTTGCGCGGAGGCCGGTGTCAGCAAAGGTGCGTTCTATCACCACTTTCCAACCAAGCAAGCCGTCTTCCTGGCCTTGATGCAGGGTTGGCTGACAACAATAGACTTGGGTATGGAAATGGTACGTGCGGAAACCGTACCGGGGACGTTGATCCAAATGACGAACCTCCTGCCGGGAGTTTTCGCGGCTGCCGAGGACCGTCTGCCAATGTTCCTGGAATTCTGGCTGCAGGCCAGCCACGACGAGACGGTCTGGAAGGCGATGATTGCCCCATATCGGCATTACCAGGAACATTTTGCCAGGCTGGTTGAAGATGGCATTGCTGAAGGCTCTCTCAAGCCTGCCGACCCGCAAGTGGCAGCCCAGGTGATCGTCTCTCTGGCAGTGGGGTTGGTACTGCAAGGCGTGCTCGATCCGCATGGTGCTGATTGGGAAAAGAAGGCCCGTGAGAGCATGCGAATTTTGTTGAGTGGATTGGCAAAGTAAAGAAGGAGATCAGAATGATTCTAGTTACCGGTGCAACTGGACATATTGGTAACGTGCTTGTCCGTAAACTGCTGGATCAGGGTGAAAGAGTCCGTGCCCTTATCTGGGGCGGCGAAGATGCCGCTCCCCTCAAAGGTCTGCCTGTGGATCAGGTGGTGGGCGACGTACTCGACCCGGCCTCGCTCGAACCTGCCATGCACGACGTGGACACTGTCTATCATCTGGCAGGTATCATTTCCATCATGCCGGGACGAAACCCGTTTGTCTGGCGGGTTAACGTGGAAGGGACGCGCAATGTGCTCGCAGCAGCCCACCGTGCCCGCATCCGGCGTCTGATCTACACCAGCTCCATCCATGCCATCGCACGTGCCCCGCAAGGTGTGACAGTGGACGAATCGCTCGGCTTCGACCAGAACAACCCTTACGGCGAGTATGACCGTTCGAAAGCCGCCGCCAGCCTCGAAGTCCAGAAAGCCGCCGCTGATGGTCTGGATGCGGTCATCGTCTGCCCGACGGGTGTCATCGGGCCCTATGATTTCCGCGGCTCGGAGATGGGTGAGGTCATCCGCAGCGCCTCTGAAGCACGACCGATGTTCTTCGTCGAAGGTGCCTACGATTTCGTGGATGTGCGCGATGTGGCAGATGGCATTATTGCCGCCAGGGAACGCGGCCGCCGGGGTGAGAGTTACATCCTGAGCGGGCAGAAACTTTCGGTGCGTTACATGCTGGCCACCGTGCGTGAAGTGACCGGTAAAGCCTTTGCCAGCATAAAGATCCCGTTCTCGCTGGCCGAATTTGCAGCCAGATACACGCCCTGGTATTACCAGAGGACAAAAGCCAAGCCGCGTTTCACGCCCTATTCGCTGGAAGTGCTGCAAAGCAATTCAAATATCAGTTGTAAAAAGGCCATGGCAGAATTGGGGTACAAGCCGCGCCCCGTATATGAGTTGATTGCTGATACGGTGCGCTGGTTCCTGGAGAACCGCCGAATAAAGTGTGCTATATCATGATCGATTATTGGAAAGATAAACTGGCTGTCATCACCGGGGCCTCTTCGGGGATCGGGGAAGCGATTGCCCGCAGGCTGGCCGCGCAGGGAATGCGGGTGGTACTGGTCGCACGCCGCCGTGAGCGCCTGGAGAGACTGGCCGGCGAGATCCATCAGAATGGCGGATCTGCCCGAATCCTCGCCGCCGACCTGAGGCGCGAGTCCGACCGGCTGCATCTTTGTGAAGAAGCCGGTACAGCCGATGTACTGGTCAACAACGCCGGGCTGGGTTGGTATGGCTATGGCGATGAGATGTCGTGGAAAACTGCCCTTGAAATGTTACAGGTCAATGTGGAAGCCGTTGTGCAGTTGAGCCTTAATTTCTTGGTGAACATGCGGCAGCGTAACACCGGGCATATCATCAACATCGGTTCCATCTCGGGCAGCCTCCCCAGCCAGGGCGTAGCACTGTATGGAGCGACCAAGTCCTTCCTGGATAACTTTACGACCGCTCTCCATCGCGAACTGGCCAGGACGCGCGTCCACGTCAGTGTGGTGCGGGCCGGTCCGGTCAAGACGGAATTCGGCCAGGCTGTCCTCCTGCACGAAAATGGATTGCACCTCCCAACTGAAAAGATGGGAGTATCAGCCGAACTGGTGGCGGAGCGCATCTGGGCCCTGATCCGGCGCCCACGCCGCCTTATCTATATCCCGGATTATTTACGCCTGGTCCCCTGGTTGGAACTCGCGTTTGGGTGGATTATTGACCAGGTCGGTCCGCTGCTCCTAAAGAAACAGAAGATCATGCCATAAAGTACCTCCCGTTGGTTTCGAACCAACGGGAGGTACTGCTGTTTCATGCATTCAAGCCTTCCCTGCCACGTTCATCTCGGGGATCAAACCAGATTGGGAGCGAGAGATAAATTTCCAGAGACACTCTGCATGGTTACCTTGACACCCCCACCCTGGATCTCAACGGCCTGATTCCTATTATGTTGCGATATGGTAGTTGCCGGTAATTTCGTGGAGAGCTTTCCGCTTATGGCGCGAATTTCGGCGGAACAGTGTGTTTCGGATGGTACCAAAAGCCCCACATCTCCGGAGACTGAGTTGAAGCGGTATGGTCCTTCTCCAAAAGCAGTCTGGTAAACCATCTCGCCGCTGACCGTGCTGGCTACGACCGCGGTCAGGCTCGATTCTTCCAATGAAACCTTCCCGGAAACCGTATCCAGGTGTACCGGTCCTTGGATATGCTTGCCTGAAACCTTGCCGCTGACAGTGTTCAGCTGCAGCTCGCCGGATAGTTCTGCCAGTTCTACTTCACCACTGACGGTATTGACCTTCACAGGGCCGGTGAGATCATGCATTGTCATCATGCCGCTCACGGATCGGAATGAGAATTCACCTTCAAATCCCTCAACGAGCATCTCACTGCTCACACAATTGATTTTAAGGCTGCATTTTTTCGGCGCCTGTACCACGTAATCGACTTGGCACGGGAAAGAACCGAACATCCAGCTCCAGGCACCTTCAGGGAAACGTGTTGCCACCTTGACAGTCCCGTCCGGTTCCTGGAGAAGTTCGATCTCCGTACGTTTGGCATCGCCGGAATTGCCATCTTTCGTTGCAGTCACGCGGATGACACCCTCCTCACCAGGACGGATTTCCACACAGCCGCGTATATTGGTGAGGTCCAGACGTGACGGAGAATTAACTATGAAGGTTTTTTCGATTATTTCAGACATAAAATCTCCTGTTCTGCTTGAATTTCGTTCGGAATGATTATCTCACCTGCATGGATTCCTTGCCTATCGATTGGCTATCAAACTCCGATTATTTTCCTGTATTAAGACAAAGCCAATATGTCTCTTATCCCATAATTCTCAAGCGATAACTACTCTCATTTATAGAAAGAAGACTTACATATTATCTACACAATTTTCTAACCGCCCGTTTACAGCCCATAACTATACTTCAGCCTGTATTGAAATCTATTATTCTGTGTGAGGTGATACCATGCCAACGAATGTTTCCGAAAAGTCAGAAAATAAAGTCTCAACCAACGCAAAGCGGCCCAGGCGAGGGCTTTGGATTGGGTTGGCGTTACTGGTTGTTGCTATCGCTGCCGGTGCGTATTACTACGTCACCAGGCAACAGGCCAAGACGGCCGCAGCCGCGCAGCCCACACTGCAGACCGCGACCGCACGCCAGGGTAATATCATCCTGCGTGCCAGCGGGACCGGCACCCTGATTGCCGCCAATGAGGTCAATCTCGGCTTCAAGACCAGCGGAACCCTGACCACCCTGAATGTCAAGCTGGGCGATCAGGTCAAGGCCGACGACCTTGTGGCGACACTTGACAGCACCAACCAGCAACTCCAACTGGCCCAGGCCCAGCAAACCCTGAACCAGCTGACCTCCCCCTCCGCCATCGCGACTGCCCAACTGGCGGTCACCACAGCCGAGGGGAATGTAATCAACGCCCAGGCTGCCGTAAACAACCTGCAGTATTGGCAAAACCAAGGACTGATCCAGGATTACTATTCCGCTTATGTCATTGCCAAGGCCAACCTGGATAAGGCGCAGACGAACTATGACAATGCGAATATCGGGCAATACATAAACAATGCAGATGAAGCAACGCTCTACCAGTCCCTCTATAATGCCCAGAAAGCCTACAACACCGCCCAGTATTATTTCAGCCTCTATTCGCAGGCGCCCACGCCGCGGCAGGTTGATGCGGCGAAGGCGACTCTGGCACTCGACCAGGCACAGGTGGTCGAGGCGCAAAATCTCGTGGCGGCCTTGACCGGTGGCACCGTCCCAGCCAATGCCACCGGGACCGGCCTGAACGCGCTTAATGCGGCCAAGCTGGCCGTCCAGACCGCACAGGAGAACCTGGACAACACGAAATTGTACGCACCCATTTCGGGGACCGTGATAGCCCTCAACAACGTTGTCGGTGATTCGGTCGGCTCGTCCGGCTCGGCGGCCATCATGACCATCGCCGACCTGAGCCAGGCCGAATTGAATATCTATATGGATTCCCTTGACTTTAGTAACATCAAGGTCGGCTACACTGCCAACGTCGTCTTCGATGCCCTGCCGAACCAGACCTTTACGGGTAAAGTGACCCTGATCTCCCCGCAATTGGTCACCATCCAGGGCAACTCCGTAGTGGAAGGACAGGTCCTGCTGGATCAAAAGCAAGCCTCTGCGAGCCCTCTCACGCTGCCCCTTGGTGTGAGTGCTTCAGTGGATATCATCGCTGCCCAGGCCAATAACGTCGTCTTGGTGCCAGTACCGGCGCTGCACGAGCTCTCCCCGGGCAATTATGCGGTCTTCGTCGTTGTTGGAGGAAAACCAACCCTAAGAATAGTGACTGTTGGTCTGCAAGACGGGACCTTTGCCGAGATCAAGACCGGTCTCAGGTCTGGGGAAGTGGTCAGCACCGGCATCCAGGCCACCACTGGCGGCAGTCAGGTGACGACCCCATGAACACCTCTCGTACTGTCATCGAAACCGCAGATTTGACCAAAACCTATGGCATGGGGGAGGCTAGTGTAGTTGCGCTGGACCACGTCAGTCTGGAAGTCCAATCCGGCGAGCTGGTCTCCATCATGGGACCCTCCGGCTCCGGCAAAAGCACCCTGATGAACATCCTGGGCTGTCTCTCCACGCCCACCTCCGGCCAGTACATCCTGGACGGGGAGGATGTCAGCAACCTTGATAAAGTCCAGCTGTCCGCCATCCGCAACACCAAGATCGGCTATGTCTTCCAATCCTACAACCTGCTGCCACGCACCACCGCCCTGCGCAACGTGATCCTGCCGCTCGTCTATGACCGCACCCACAAACATCCGCGCGATAAATGGGAGAACTTGGGAAAGGAAATGCTTGAGCAGGTCGGACTGGGTGATCGCATGGACCACCAGCCGCAGGAACTATCGGGCGGACAGCAGCAACGCGTGGCCATCGCGCGTGCCCTCATCACTGACCCCGTCATGATCATTGCCGATGAACCGACCGGCAACCTGGACAGCCATTCCGGGGAAGAGATCATGAAGCTACTATTAAAACTCCACAATCAAGGAGCCACCATCGTCATTGTAACGCACGACCCGGTGGTTTCCCAATATACGGAGCGCGTCGTCCATTTGAAAGACGGGCATATCGATACCGTGGTTCATAATGGAAAGAACCACCACCTGGAAAGTGTGGCAGCATGAACATAGGCGAAGTATTACGCATCTCTTGGGAAGCGATCGGCAAGAACAAGGTTCGCTCGCTGCTGACCATGCTGGGCATCATCATCGGCGTGGCGGCGGTCATCATCATGATCGCCGTCAGCAACGGCACTGCTTCCGCTATCGCCAGCCAGATCACCAGTCTGGGCTCCAACCTGATCTTTATCTCCCCCAGTTTTACCCGCAACGGTCCGCAGGGCGGACCCGAGACCGGCTCCGGACTGGTCTTTACTGATGCCGCGGCCATCCAGCAGAACGTACCAAATGTAGCCGGCGTCAGCGTGGAGCAGGGAGCCACCGAAACCGTCAAAGCCGGCGCCGTTTCCCTCAGCAGCATCAACATCCTGGGCTCCCTGCCCGATTTCCCGAAAGTGCGCGACATGAAAGTTTCCGTCGGCAGCTATTTCACCCAGACGGACCAGGACCACAAGACCAAGGTAGCCGTGCTGGGCTCCGGCCTGTCGCAGCAACTGTTCGGTACTGCCGATCCGATCGGGCAGACCGTCCAGGTGGGGAATTTCTACCTGGATGTCATCGGAGTGATGGCGCCGAAAGGCATGGTGGGTGACGTGGATTACGATGCGCGCCTGTACCTGCCGCTTTCGACCGTCCTGCAGTATTACACGCCCTCCCAGCTTCGCCCGCTTCCTTGGCGAGCGTGTCCGTACCATTTATGTCACTGTGGCGGATCCGAAGAAGATGAATGACACGATCGACCAGATTTCTCTCCTACTGGAACAACGCCACAAGGTTTCTGCAACCGCGCCTGATTTCACCATCACCACCCAGCAGAATATCATTAACACCCAGGAATCGACCACCGCGGCCTTCCGCAATCTGCTGGCCTGGGTGGCTGGGATCTCCCTGATTGTTGGTGGGATCGGCATCATGAACATCATGCTGGTCAGCGTGACCGAACGGACGCGCGAGATCGGCCTGCGCCAATCCGTGGGTGCCACCCCCAATGACATCCGCTGGCAGTTCCTCTCGGAAGCCCTGCTCCTGAGCGTGATCGGCGGGCTGATCGGTATCCTGGTTGGGGTCGGCGGCTCCTACCTCTTCGGTGCACTGGGGACCATGAAAACGGTCATTCTGCCCAGCTCGATCCTCCTGGCCTTTTTCTCAGCTGCCGCTGTAGGCGCTTTCTTCGGCTTCTATCCCGCCAACCAGGCCGCCCAGCTCGATCCAATCGATGCCTTACGGCACGAATAACATTACCAATTTGATTGTTAGAAAGAAGGATAATTCCTATGAAAACCAAGAAGTTTCTTTTCCCCCTGACCGCAGTAATCGTGATCCTGGTCATTGTCCTGGTCGCCTGTGGCGCAAAATCAAACACATCCACTTCACAAACTGGCAGTTCCAACAATAGAGTGGCTGCCAACGGCACTCCGGGAGCCCGCAACTTCGGCACCCAGCCGCTGCCCCTGGCCGAAAGCCTGGTGGTCGGCACGTTCAAGCTGGAAGGGACGGCCAACGCCATCACCCCAACCCAGGCCGGCACCCTTGTTCCGCTCTGGCAGGCGTATGCCCAATTGACCTCCAGTAACACGGCCGCACAGGCCGAGATCGACTCGGTCGTCAGCCAGATCCAATCAACCATGACCCCGCAGCAGGTCCAGGCCATTACCGCTATGAAGCTGACCCGCCAGGACCTGACGGCAACCATGTCTACTCTGGGCTTGAGCAATGGTTACGGAGCCAATGGCACTCCCGGTGCTAGCGGTACTCCACGCGCCGGTGGCGGCGGTGGCGGCGGATTCTTCCCCGGTGGTGGCGGCGGTGGTGGATTTGCCGGTGGTGGCGGTGGTTTTGCAGGCGGCGGAGCCGGTGGTGCCGGCGGTGCAGCCAGGGCAACCCCGAATGCCACCGCCCTGGCCCTGCGGACACAGTTCGCCAATCGCATTCCCACTCCCCTGATGAACGCCCTGGTCTCTTACTTGCAGAAGACCGCCGGGGTATAGGTCTTTACTTGGCCGGGCAATCCCATTTGTACCTTGCTGCTCCCCACAAATGGGATTGCCTATTCTTTTTCAACCTAAATTACCGCATGACATCCGTGTCTTAACAAATGCGCTGAAAAAAACCGGAAGATTTGATATACTGAAATGAGCAGCTTTACAGAAAAGAGCAAGAATGACTGCTGCAAAGATGATCCTGGTTGTGGATGATGAGGCTCGACTGGTTTCCCTGGTCGAAACGTACCTGACCCAAAGCGGATTCCGGGTTGTGACCGCGGCAAATGGACGGGAGGCGTTGTCTGTTGCCCAGCGCCAGGAACCGGATCTGATCATCCTCGACATCATGATGCCTGAAATGGACGGGTATGAATTCATGCGCATCTATCGAAAGGAACACGATACCCCCATCATCCTGTTAACTGCCCGTGTGGATAGTGACGAAAAAGTGGTTGGCCTTGAGTCAGGTGCTGATGACTACATGACCAAACCATTTCGCCCGCGTGAATTGATGGCGCGTGTGAAAGCGGTGCTGCGCCGCAGCGGTGAAAAAGAACCAGCCGGGAAGGTCTTGCATGCGGCCGATATCGTTTTGGACCGCAGCGCACACGCGGTCCAGGTGGCAGACCGCTATGTTGATCTGACGCCTTCCGAATTCGATTTGCTGGCCGCCTTGATGTCGGCTCCGGGGCATGTATATTCCCGCCTTGATCTACTCGATATTCTCCAGGGTGTACGCTATGAAGGCTACGAACGTGCCATTGATCTGCATGTAAAAAATTTGCGCGCCAAGATTGAACCGATCCCCGGTTCGCCGCGCTACGTGGAAACAGTTTATGGCGTGGGATATCGTTTCGTCAGGCAATAAATCCATGCGCTCGATCACGGTCAAGTTGTTACTCGCTTTTTTGGTCATCAGCATGCTTAGTGTTGTGCTGATCGTGCTATCTGCCGCGTTGGTTGACAGAGAGAGAATTCAGAAGCTACCTGTTTGATCAAAACCGGAATAACATTCTCACTGTCTTGACAGACTATTACGGAAAAAACGGAACGTGGGCAGGTGTTGAAAATGCCACCTTGATCCCGGAACAATCCGCGACCACGCGTTTTGCCACAGGAAATACGCGGTTTTTCAGCCTGGCAGATGCCAGCAGTCATGTTGTGCTTGCCGGTTCTGGTGACCAGATTGGCGACCTGCTACCGCAATCGGTCATTCACAGTGGCAACCCCATCAAAGTCAATGGAAAGATCGTTGGTACCATGGTGACCAGGCAGCCCACCATCCGTGTGAATCCGGCTGAGACGGCCTTCCTCGATCGCGTCAAGCAGATTTACACGCTCAGCGCTATTGGGGTTATTGCCGTGGGACTCCTGCTGGCTTTCCTGCTTTCACGCACACTTACGCGTCCGATCCGCGAATTAACGGCAGCCACGCGTGCAGTTTCAGCCGGCCAGTTGGAGCATGCAGTCCCCGTCCGCTCACGCGATGAACTGGGGGAACTTGCAGCTTCGTTCAACCGTATGAATACTGAATTGGCACGCTCGACCGGTTTACGGCGGCAGATGACCGCCGATATCGCCCACGAATTGCGCACACCCGTCAGCGTGATCCTGGGACATGCCGAAGCGGTCCATGATGGCGTCATGGCTCCTTCCCTCGAAACCTTCGAGATCATCCGCGACGAGGCCGAGCGGCTTGATAGTTTGATTGAAGACCTGCGCACCCTTTCCAGGGCGGATGCAGGCGAGCTACCGATTGAATTCCAACAGCTTTCCCCGGCAAAGCTGCTGGATAAGGTGCAGGCTATCCATAAGCAGAGGGCCGCGCAGAAGAATATTGCCATCAGTCTGCAGGTGGAACCTGATCTACCCGAGATTTCCGCAGACCCGGGCCGGATGGTGCAAGTTTTGAGCAATCTGGTGGACAACGCCCTCCTGTACACACCGGACGGCGGGTCTGTGAGCCTTCGTGCCGGTGTTGTCGGCAATGATTTGGAGTTCAGGGTTCAGGACAGTGGTGCGGGGATTGCGGAAGACGAGCTGGAGCGTGTATTTGACAGGTTCTACCGGTCGGATCCTTCCCGCCAGCGCAATGAAGGCGGTTCAGGACTGGGGCTTGCGATTGCCAAGTCGATTGTTGAGAAGCATAGCGGCCGGATCTGGGCTGAGAGCAAACCGGGTGAGGGGACGACGATCGTGGTCCATTTGCCAATTCCGGAAAAATAACTCACCTTACCCAACGCCTTCCGTAAAAATCACAACGCTCGTACCACAGGTCCTGTAAATCAAGCCGGTTGTGCGGTAAAACCTGCAGGCTGTCCTAACATCAATCGATATTTACAAGAACTGGCTCTTGGAAAAAACGCCCTTCTCTTATGGAATGTGGAGTTGACAAAATTATTCCCAGGAATTATACTGGTTAAGTAACTAAACTATTTAATCATTAAACTAAAAACTGAGGCAGCTATGCAGGCACCCGACAGGTCCACTGAACAATTGATCCCCATCGCCATCGAGGCGTTCTGGGGCACCATCCCGCCGGTCTGGAACCGGATCAAAGGGAACGTCCGCTCCATTGCGGTTGAAAATTATGATATCAGCGTCGAACAGTTCCACATCCTGCGACACATCCGTAAGGGTCTGACGTCGGTCAGTGAGCTGGCAGAAGCAAAACAGATCAGCCGCTCTGCGATCAGCCAGGCAGTCGATCTGCTGGTGGAGCGCGGACTGATCTGCAGACGGCAGAACGCCCGCGACCGCAGGACCATTCCACTGGAATTGACCCGGGCTGGCGACCGGCTTCTGGATACCATCTCGGAAAGGAACCGGGCCTGGATGAAGAGCCAGATGACCTCCTTATCGGTACAGGATCTGGAAACTCTCACCTCTGCCATGGAAATCCTCGCAAAAACCTTTGATGAGCCGGTTGGATAACCCTTACAGGCTTTTTGAACATGCTAAACGTCATTAAAAGGATCCTCCCCTTCGTCAAACCTTATTGGAAGCGCGCAACCCTGGCACTGATCCTGCTGACCTCTCTGGTCTTCATGGACCTGTCCATCCCGCGCCTGATCCAACGGATCATCGACCTGGGCATCAACCAGCACAACCAGTCGGTTGTTTTACAGACCGCCGCCATCATGATCGGGATTTCCATCCTGAGCACGGTCATTGCCGTCGGCAACAGCATCTTATCCGTGCAGGTTGGCGAAAGCGTTGCCCGCGATCTGCGGGAGGCCTTGTTCCTGAAGATCCAGAAATACTCCTATGGGAACCTGGACCGCCAGCAGACCGGGCAGTTGATGGTCCGCCTGACCAGCGACTCGAGCGCCGTCCAGCGCCTTGTGCAGGTTTCCCTGCGTATCGGGACGCGCTCCCCGCTCCTGATCGTCGGCAGCCTGATCCTGATGTTCAACACCAGCCCGAGCCTGGCCTTGACCATGCTGCCGTTGCTGGTGGTGACCTCGGCGGTCATCGTATTCTTCATTGTCAAGATGGAGCCGCTCTTCCGCTCCGTCCAGCAAAAGCTCGACCGGCTGAACACCGTCCTGCAGGAGAACATCGCGGGAGTACGCCTGGTCAAGGCCTTTGTGCGGGCCGATTTTGAGGGGGAGCGCTTTGAAGTGGCCAATGAATCCTACACCGACCATTCGGTCAGGGTGATGCGTTTCATGTCCAGCATGTCGCCTGTCCTGACGGTCTTCGTCAATATCGGCATGGTCATCGTCATCTGGGCCGGCGGTCTGCAATCGATTCACGGCAACTTGTCTATTGGCCAGATTGTCGCTTTCACCAACTACTTGCTCACCACCATGACGCCTCTCACCATGATGACGATGCTCTCCCAAACCTGGGCAAACGGGCTGGCTTCGGGCAGGCGTGTGCTCGAGATTTTGGACACCGTGCCTGAAATCCAGGACGCACCTGAGGCGGTTAAGCTGCCCCAGACAACCCGTGGGAAGGTTGTCTTCGAGAATGTCGATTTCCATTACAACGGGACCGGGGATGAAGCCGTTCTGAAAGGCCTTGACCTGGTGGCCGAACCTGGTCAAACGGTCGCCATCCTCGGCGCCACCGGCGCCGGCAAGTCCACCCTGATCGACTTGGTACCGCGTTTTTACGATGCATCTTCCGGCCGGGTGCTGATCGACGGGGTGGATGTCCGGCAGATTGAAGAGGACAGCCTGCTCGCGCAAGTTGGCATCGTACCCCAGGAAACCATCCTATTCTCGGGCACGGTGCGAGAGAATATCCGTTACGGCCGCCCGGATGCCACTGATGAGCAGGTTGTTGCGGCTGCCAAAGCCGCCCAAGCGCACGACTTTATTTTGGAGATGCCGAAGGGTTATGACAGTCACGTCGAAGCGCGCGGGGCCAACTTTTCAGGCGGCCAGAAACAACGCATTGCCATTGCCCGGGCGCTGTTGATGGATCCCAAGATCCTGATCCTGGATGACAGTACCAGCTCGGTAGATGTGGAAACCGAGACCAGGATCCAGCAGTCCCTCGACCAGCAGATGCACCAGCATACCAGTTTTGTCGTGGCACAGCGTATCAGCACCGTCCTGAACGCCGATAAGATCATCGTCATCGAAAAAGGCCGGATCGCCGCCCAGGGCACGCATAAAGAACTGATGCAAACCAGCCCAATCTACCAGGAAATCTACGAATCTCAGCTCGGGAACGGCTTTCACCCGGAACAAGCGCCGCTCGTTATCCAGGAACGGAGCGTGGCGAAATGAGCTTCCAAACCGCCCCCCAAACCAGCAGCGTCCGTTCGATGATGCAGCGCCGGCCAGCCGACCCCGGCAAGATCGACAAGGCCAAGGATCCGAAACGGGCTTTGAAAGGCCTGCTGCGTTATCTGGCTCCCTTCAAGGCTGGCATGGCGCTGGTTTTCGTATTCGTCCTGATCTATACCTTGCTGGGATTGGTCGGTCCTTATCTGATGGGCGTGGCCATCGACCGCTTCATATCAAACAAGCAGGTTGCTGGGCTGGCCACCATTGCCCTGTTGATGCTGGCAGTCTACCTGTTGAACAACCTGTTCCAGACCATCGCCAACTGGTTCATGTCGGATATCTCGCAGCGCGCCCTCAAACAGATGCGCAAGGAATTGTTCACCCACCTGCAGGCGTTGCCAATCGCCTTTTTCGACCGCAACCCCGCCGGCGAGCTGATGAGCCGCCTGACCAACGACATCGATGCCGTCAACCAGGCTGTTTCGCAGAACGTCACCTCCTTGATCGCCAGTGTCCTTACCATGGTCGGGATCCTGGTTGCCATGTTCATCCTGGATCACTGGCTGGCGCTGGCCTCACTGCTGGTCGTCCCGATCATGTTCTGGTTTACGCAGTTCGTCGCCCGCTACACCCGCAAGGGCTTTCGCGAGTTGCAGAAGCACCTGGGCGAAATCAACGCTGTCATGGAGGAATCCATCAGCGGCCAAAAGGTCATCAAGGCCTTCCGCCGGAATGACTCGGTCGTGGCGAACTTCCGTGAGCGCAACCAGGCGGTCTTCAAGGCCGGTGTCTACGCCAACAGCTATGCCCTGCTGCTCATGCCGCTTACCACCGTGCTGGGCAACTTCTTTGTCATCGTCCTGGCTGGGCTGGGCGGCTGGTTGGCCCTGCGCAACCTGGTCACTGTGGGAGTCATCGCCACCTTCATCAGCTACGGGCAGAACTTCACCAACCCGCTGCGTCAGCTGGCCAACCTGTACAACTCCATCCAGGCTGCCTCTGGCGGGGGCCGAACGAGTCTTCGAGGTGATCGATACACCCGTCGAAGTGGATGACGGTCCCCAGGCGGTCGCAATGGACTCGATCCATGGCGACGTCCGGTTCGATAATGTTGATTTCGCCTACCGGCCAGGTATCCCGGTCCTTAAGGACATGACTCTCGAAGCCAGGCCCGGGGAGATCTTCGCGCTGGTCGGCCCAACCGGCGCCGGCAAGACCACTATCATCAACCTTTTAATGCGGTTCTACGAGATCACCGGTGGCAGGATCAGCATTGACGACCGGGATATCCGCGATATCCGCAAGGCCAACCTGCGCCATCAACTTGGCTTGGTCCTGCAGGATACCTTCCTGTTCTCCGACACGGTCATGGAAAACATCCGCTTCGGGCGGCTGGATGCCACCGATGAGGAAGTGATCGAAGCAGCTAGAATGGCGGACGCTGACCATTTCATCCGCCAACTGCCGAGACGGCTATGATACCCTGCTCTCGGAACGCGCCAGCAACCTCAGTCAGGGACAGCGCCAGCTGCTCTCCATCTCCCGCGCCATCCTGGCCGACCCGGCAATCTTGATCCTCGACGAAGCCACCAGCAGCGTGGACACGCGCACCGAGGCCCGCATCCAGAAGGCCTTGCTGCGCCTGATGGCCGGACGCACCAGCTTCGTCATCGCCCACCGCCTGAGCACCATCCGGGATGCCAACCACGTCCTGGTGATCAATAACGGCGAGATCGTCGAGCAGGGCACCCACCAGGAATTGTTGGATAAAAAAGGTTTCTACCACCACCTGTACCTGAGCCAGTTCAAGGGCCAGGCGATATAAATCGTTTCTATACTCGTAATTAGTCCTCAATCTGCCCGCTCCCAAAAGGAACGGGCAGATGATTTGTAAATAGGGGATCGAATTTATGGGAAACAAAACACACCATCTTGACACTATCTTGAATATTTTCTGATTGTTATTGACAAATGCTTGATGCATCCATCTGTACAATCCAGCCTGACATTTTCTTGAACGTTTTCATATCATTATTGTCGTAGGCTTGACATTTGCCTTGGTACGACGCACAGTTTGAATTTCCCATAGGAACCGTTATGGCTGGAAAAATGATCCGCATTTTGGTGGTAGATGACGAACGGCCAATCCGGCGTTTTCTGAATGCTTCCCTGAGTGGACAATACACAGTCCTTGAGGCAGCCACGGGTGCAGAAGCGATAGCGTCTGTCCTGGCCGGCCGCCCGGATGTGGTCATCCTGGACCTGGGCCTGCCCGATATGGACGGGGTGGAGGTCACCCAACGCCTGCGTGAATGGACGAATATCCCCATCATCGTTGTTTCAGTGCGCGACCAGGAAGAGCACAAGATCGCCGCCCTGGATGCAGGAGCGGACGACTACCTGACCAAACCTTTCGGTGTGGGTGAATTGACTGCCCGGGTGCGGGCCGCCCTGCGACGATATGCCCATCCTGAGTCTGAACCGGTCTTCCAAAAGGATGACCTGCTGGTGGACCTGGCCCGGCGGAATGTCGAGTCCTACGGCCGGCCCGTGACTCTCACTCCCACCGAATACGATATCCTGCGCGTCCTGGTTCAACATGCCGGGAAAGTCCTCACTCACCAACAGTTGATCCATTCGATCTGGGGTGCTGACGCACAGGACGATGAGGAAGATTCCCACCTCTTGCGGGTCAACGTCAGCAACCTGCGCCGCAAACTAGAAGCTGATCCCTCCCGCCCGCGTTTCATCGTGACGGAACCCGGTGTGGGCTACCGGCTTAAAACCACCTGAAATTACACCCGGCTGTAGTAAAGATTAAGTCGTTACTACAAACTTATTCCGGTTATTAAAATTCTTCACTCACAAGGACATTCATGCTTTTTTCCATCGCATTGCTGATCGTGATCGTTTTTTTCGCTTTTCGCCTGGCTCCGGTCGAGAACAAGGAACACGCTGCCATCCATGGCGCAGGTCAAATTGGATTGCTGGCTGCGGTCGCCCTGTTCGGCGTGGATTATTTCACTTCCTATTTTTATGCAACCGGCGAATTGATGAGCGCCCTGCATCCATACGGATTGCAGCATTATGGCTATATTGCTGTGGGGGTGATTGCCCTGGCGAATTTCGTATTTGGCGGTTTGTATATGTATTCCCTGGGCATTTTCAACGAAGGTGGTGGGTCGTATACGGCTTCCATGCGCTATCTGAAGCCCACCCTCAGTCTGATCGTGGCGGTCACCCTCATCGAAGATTACGTGCTCACCATCGTTGTCTCGGCGCTCTCGGGCGGTGATCAGTTGCTCTCGATCCTCAACGCTTATGACACCCATTGGGCCTGGCATTTTGCCATTGGGGCAGCCCTGGCGGCCATCACCTGGTTCCTGACCATCCGCGGCCGCGGCGAATCCGCCCGGACGGTATTTACCATGCTAGGCATTTTTATCGCGTTGACAGTCACAATGGTCATCGGCCTTTTTATTGCCGATGCAAAAGGTGTGCCTGCCATCGTGGCGACTACCGCCCCGCTGCATGCCTCGCTTGGCCAGGCCATCTTGGCATTGGTCACTGCCTCCATGAAAGGCATGGTGGCGTTGACCGGCCTGGAGGCCATGTCGAACGGCATCCAGTTTGTCATCAATGAGGATGTCAAATTTGTAAAATGGGGCAAGAAACGCCTGCCGCGCTTCAATAAACTCTGGGACTTTTACAGTGGCAAAGAAGGCATAGGCCGTTTTGTGCAGACCTCTTTCCTGTTCTACGGCGGTATCACCACCCTGATGTTGACCTTCTTCGCAATCCGCTTCGACGCCTTCGATGGTACGCTCGGCCGCACCCTGGTCGGTAACCTGGCTTTCATCGGATTTGATCAGCTTCCCGGAGGAATTATCCTGTACTGGACCTACCAGATCCTGGCGGTGGCCTTGCTGGCGGCCGCCTCGATGACCGCCTTCCAGGATGCCCAGGCCACCGAGTGGCGGGATGTGGCCATCGGCGAGATCCCGGAAGTCATCATCTACCGCGACAAACGCGGCACCTTTACCCGTTCGGTGACCATCACCTTTGGTATTGCAGTGTTGATCATGCTGCTGGTGCACGGCCGCACGGATCTGGCGGCGCCTTTTTATGGCATCGGCGTTTTCTTGCCGATCATGATCATGGGGCTGGCGATCCGCCAGCATTTGCTCCAGAACTATACCGGCAAGATGCGCGCCTGGGGAGCCGCGATCGCCTTGTTTGCCGCACTCCTGTCTGGAACAGTCTTCGTCGGCCAGTTGATCGGCAAGTGGGAGGAGGGCGGCTGGATTCGCTTGATAACCTTTACGACCTTGTTCACCTCCGCCCACCTGGTCATCCTTTCTCCGGTCGGCTATCGTGACCCCAAGCAAATCCACCGCATCGTTCGGGATAAGGCGCGCGTGCAGGGCGCCATGGCCTCCATTGTCGAGTGGCAGTCCCTGCGGATGCAGGAATATCGTTACAGCCTTCTGGTGTGGATCACCCGCTTCTGGCGGCTATTTGGCATTAATCGCCCGCTCCGCTATGACCCGCCTGTGCCTGCCGGAGACTACAATCACGCCTTGCATGTTGACCAGCCGGGCGCGCCATCCTTGCTCGAGCAATATCTCGACAATCGCCCACCTGCTCCCAGGCTGGGTGGCCCGCCCAGACAGACCGCTCCAGGGAATGAAGAAGGCAAGGTCGAATAAGCTGCCCGATTGAAAAGGCTTGACGACAGGTGTCATCAATCCTTTTTTATTGCCTGGTGATAAAATCTCTCTGAACATGTCCCCATTCCTTCAGCTTGCCTTCGAATTGGTCGTCATCCTGCTGGCCGCCAAAGCGGCCGGTTACATCAGCACGCGCCTGGGCCAGCCTTCGGTGCTGGGTGAGCTCCTCATCGGCGTGCTGCTTGGCCCCTCATTGATCAACATCCTCGGCCTGCCCTTTATAAACAGCAGTTCCTTGGGAACCATCATCTCCGACCTCAGCGAACTGGGCGTGTTGTTGCTGATGTTCATCGCCGGCCTCGAACTGCACCTGGGCGAGTTGGCCGGCCACCGCAAGGTCTCCTTGCTGGCCAGCCTAGGCGGGCTGCTGCTGTCCATCGGGCTGGGCTGGGCTGCCGGCCGGTTGTTTGGATTAAAAGCCAGCTCGTCCGTATTGCTGGGTGTGGCGCTGGGCGCCACCAGCGTCAGTATTTCCGCCCGCACATTGATGGAAATGGGCATTCTGCGCTCACGCGTGGGGCTGAGCCTGCTGGGCGCTGCGGTTGTCGACGACGTCCTCTCCATCCTGGCATTCTCGATCTTCCTGGCGGTCACCAACGGCTCCGGCGGATTCTGGAGCCTGGTCTGGTTGACGGGACGCATGGCCTTGTTCCTGGCTGGCGCTACGGCTTTCGGCCTGTGGGTTCTGCCGCCTCTGGTGCGCTGTGTCGGCCGCCTGTCCATCAGCCAGGGTGTGCTGGCCTTCGCCATCGTTATCCTGCTAGCCTATGGACTGGCCGCCGAACTGGTTGGGCAAATGGCTGCTATGATCGGTGCTTTCCTGGCCGGACTGATGTTCGCCCGCACGCCCGAAAAAAGCCAGATAGAACAGAGCATGCCCTCCCTGGCATACGGGTTGTTCGTCCCGATTTTCTTCATCAATATTGGCCTGTCAATCAACCTGCACAACCTGCAAGAGAATGCGCTCTGGTTGATCATGGCGGTTACACTGGCAGCCATTGCAGGCAAGCTCTTCGGTGCAGCCGCGGGTGCCCGACTGGGCGGTTTTCCCGATCACGAAGCCTTCCAGTTGGGTGCCGGGATGGTGGCACGCGGTGAGGTGACGCTTATCGTGGCTGCGGCGGGCAGTAAAGTGGGACTCTTGAATGGTGCGGCTTTCTCGGCCATTGTGGCGGCGGTCTTACTCAGCACCCTGCTCACACCGCCCATGCTGCGTTTTGCCTTTGCACGATTTAGACCGAAGCCGATGATTCCGATCGAAAACCCGGTTGAAACGATAGAGGAGAATCAGAAATGAAACTAATACTTTTCGTCCTGAACGATCCTGCCAAAATACAGGATCTCCTCAATGCCTGGAAAGACGCCGGTGCGACCGGCGCGACGGTTCTTTACAGCACCGGGATGGGCCGCCTTCACCAGTCTGCCGCCCTGCGCGACGACCTGCCCCTGATGCCTTCCCTGAGCGATTTCTTCGCCAGCGACGCAGAATTGAGCCGGACACTCTTCACCATCCTCAAAGACGATGAAACGGTGAAGCAAGTTATTGCCGCCACCCGCTCGGTGGTCGGCGATCTGGACCAGCCGAAAACGGGCCTCCTGGTCGTCCTGCCGGTGGACCAAACCGAGGGTCTGGAGAAAAAATGCGAGTAGGGGTGATCTATAATCAGCACCTGTCGCAATCACAATGCAAGCTCATCCCGGCATGAGACTTCCGAAATTGTAACAACTTCGGAAGTCTGCTTTTTTGATTGTTTCTTGATAATTTAGGTCGTTTTTTTGTGTGGAATTTGATAGGGAAATGTGTATATTTATTGCGTTTGAAAATGGGATTGATCCCGGAGGATTACTATGACTGACCTCGTATATATCGTTTTGACCATCCTTTTTCTGGCCTCATCCTGGGGCTTTATCGTCGTTTGCGACCGGTTGATGGAGAATAAGAAATGAACGCCCTGTATATCATCACCGGCCTGATCACGCTGGCCCTTTTCATTTACCTTGTGATCGCCCTGCTGAAACCGGAGTGGTTCGAATGAACATCTTCAGTTGGCTTCAACTTATTTTTTACATGGTCGTTCTGATCGCCCTGGCCAAGCCGCTTGGCCTGTATATGGCCAGGGTTTACCAGGGCGAACGGACCTTCCTCGACCCGGCTCCTGCGGCCGGTCGAGAAATTGATCTATCGCCTGAGCGGCGTGCATCCCGATGAGGAAATGAACTGGAAAGTCTACGCCATCGCCATGATGCTCTTCAACGGCCTGGGGCTGCTGGTCGTATATGCCTTGCAGCGTCTGCAGGGCTTCTTGCCGCTCAACCCGCAGGGCTTTGGGGCCGTCTCCCCGGACTCGTCCTGGAACACCGCCGTCAGCTTTGCCACCAACACCAACTGGCAGGGCTACGGCGGTGAGACCACCATGAGCTACCTGACCCAGATGCTCGGCATGACCGTGCAGAACTTCGTCTCGGCCGCCACTGGCATGGCGATTGTCATTGCCATGATTCGTGGGATCACCCGCCACACGGCCAAGACCATCGGTAACTTCTGGGTGGATCTCACTCGGACTGTGTTGTATATCCTCCTACCCCTCGCATTCGTCCTGTCGCTGGCGCTTGTCTCGCAGGGCGTGGTGCAGACCTTCAGCCGATATAAATCGGCCAACTTGCTGCAAGCCACGAGTTACCAGCAAGCGCAATTGGATGCCAACGGCAAGCCTGTCAAGGATGCTTCCGGAAACCCGGTGATGGAGATCATCCCACTCACCCAACAGATACTGGCGGTCGGGCCGGCGGCATCGCAGATCGCCATCAAGCAGTTGGGCACCAACGGCGGCGGTTTCTTCAACGCCAACTCCGCCCATCCATTCGAGAACCCGACGCCATTTTCCAATTTCCTGGAGATGTTATCCATCCTTATGATCCCGGCGGCGTTGTGCTACACCTTCGGGAAGATGGTCGGCGACACCCGCCAGGGCTGGGCAATCCTGGCGGCCATGACCATCATTTTCGTGGTGTTGCTATCGGTGACAGTTTGGGCCGAACAGACCGGCAATCCAAGCGTTGCCTCACTGGGTGTGGATATCAAACAATCCGCTATCAACCCCGGCGGAAACATGGAAGGCAAGGACGTCCGCTTCGGCGTGGCCAATTCGGCCCTGTGGGCTACCGCCACAACCGCCGCTTCCAACGGTTCGGTGGATTCCATGCACGACTCGAACATGCCACTGGGCGGGATGATTCCCATGTGGTTAATCCACCTGGGCGAAGTCATCTATGGCGGGGTCGGCTCCGGGCTGTATGGCATGCTGGCCTTCGTCATCGTGGCGGTCTTCGTGGCCGGGCTGATGGTCGGGCGTACGCCCGAATACCTGGGCAAGAAGATCGAATCGTATGAAATGAAGATGGCCTCGCTGATTCTGCTGATTCCGGTCTTTACCGCCCTGGTCGGTACGGCCATCGGCGTAATGTCGGCAGCAGGGAGAGCTACAGTCTGGAACCCTGGCCCGCATGGCTTCAGTGAGGTCCTGTACGCCTTCTCCTCTGCCACCGGCAACAACGGCAGCGCCTTTGCCGGCCTGGGCGCGAACACCCCCTTTTACAACACCGCCCTTGGCATCATCATGTTCTTCGCCCGCTACTGGCTGGCCATCCCGGCCCTGGCCATCGGTGGTTCGCTGGCGCTCAAGAAGAAGGTTCCGGTGGCTGGAGCCGGTACGCTCGCCACGCATACACCCCTCTTTATCTTCTGGCTGGTTGCGGTCGTCATCATCGTCGGGGCACTGGGCTTCCTGCCCGCCCTGGCGCTCGGACCAATTGTCGAACATTTAATGATTTTTCATTAGCATCTTAAACAGGTGCGACGCACTTGGTAAATGCGTCGCACATCTGACTTCAATGAGTTAAGGTAGTTAAGCTATGACCACTCAACTTAAAAAACATAGTACGTTTCGGCGTGAACTTTATCAGCGTGCCATCCTGGATTCTTTCGTAAAGCTCAACCCGCGTCGGATGGTGCGTAACCCGGTCATGTTCGTGGTGGAGGTGGGCAGCCTGCTCACCACCGCCTTGTGGATCCAGGCTTTGTTCGGCAAGGGCGAGGCCCCGGCCATTTTTATCGGCGCAGTGGCCCTCTGGTTGTGGTTTACCGTCCTGTTCGCCAATTTCTCCGAGGCCGTGGCCGAAGGGCGCGGCAAGGCCCAGGCCGAAGCGCTGCGCAAGACCCGCCAGACCACCCAGGCCAAGAAACTGCCCCGCCCGGACCGCCAGGCCAAATACGAGCTGGTCGCTTCAACGGCTTTACATAAGAATGACCTCTTCCTAGTGGAAGCCGGCGATATCCTGCCCGTGGACGGCGAGATCGTCGAAGGCATCGCCTCGGTCGACGAGAGCGCCGTCACCGGTGAAAGCGCCCCCGTGATCCGCGAATCGGGTGGGGACCGCAGCGCCGTCACCGGCGGGACGCGCCTGCTCTCCGACTGGTTGGTCGTGCGCGTGACTGCCGACCCCGGTGAAGGGTTCCTCGACCGCATGATCAGCCTGGTGGAAGGCGCCAAGCGCCAGAAAACCCCCAACGAGATCGCCCTCGACATCCTGCTGGCTGGTTTTACGCTTATCTTCCTGATCGTTTGCGCCACCCTGCTGCCTTACTCGCTCTACAGCGTCCAGACCGCCGGCCACGGCATCCCCATCACCATCACGGTGCTGGTGGCCCTGCTGGTCTGCCTGATCCCCACCACCATCGGCGGGCTGCTCTCCGCCATCGGCATCGCCGGCATGGACCGCATGATTCAGCGCAACGTCATCGCCATGTCGGGCCGGGCGGTCGAAGCCGCCGGGGACGTGGACGTGCTGCTGCTCGACAAGACCGGCACGATCACCCTGGGCAACCGCCAGGCGGTGGAGCTTATTCCCGTCAAAGGCGTTACTGCCCAGTCGTTGGCCGAAGCCGCCCAACTGGCTTCCCTGGCCGATGAGACCCCCGAAGGCCGCTCCATCGTCGTGCTCGCCAAGGAGAAGTATGGTCTGCGCGGCCGGACCATGGGCTCCAGTGAAGAAGCCCCGCTCGGGATGCATTTCATCCCCTTCTCCGCCCAGACCCGCATGTCGGGTGTGGATTTTGACGGTACGAACATTCGCAAAGGTGCGCCCGATTCAATGTACAACCTGCTCCAGGAAAATGGTCAGCCCGTTCCGGAGGATCTGAAAACAACCGTCGAACGCATCGCCCGCGGCGGCGGGACGCCTCTGGTGGTCTCCCGCAATAGCCAGGCCCTGGGTGTGATCCATCTGAAGGATATCGTCAAGGGCGGGATCAAAGAGCGCTTCGCCCAACTACGCAAGATGGGCATCAAGACCGTCATGATCACCGGAGACAACCCGCTCACCGCCGCCGCCATCGCCGCCGAGGCCGGGGTGGACGACTTCCTGGCCCAGGCCACGCCTGAGGCCAAGCTCAAGTTGATCCGTAATTCCCAGGCAGGCGGCCGGCTGGTCGCCATGACCGGCGATGGCACCAACGACGCCCCCGCCCTGGCCCAGGCCGATGTGGCCGTGGCCATGAACACCGGCACCCAGCCAGCCCGCGAGGCAGCCAACATGGTCGACCTGGACAGCAACCCCACCAAGCTGATTGAGATCGTCGAGATCGGCAAGCAACTCCTGATGACACGCGGCGCCCTGACCACCTTCAGCATCGCCAATGATGTCTCCAAATATTTCGCCATCATCCCGGCCGCTTTTGCCTCCACCTATCCGGTCCTGGGTGTGTTGAATATCATGCACCTGGCGACCCCGCAGAGCGCCATCCTCTCGGCAGTCATCTTCAATGCCCTGATCATCATCGCCCTGATCCCGCTGGCACTCAGGGGCGTACCCTACCGGGCCGTCGGTGCCGCCCGCCTGCTGCGTGACAACCTGTTCATCTACGGCGTTGGCGGCCTGATCGCCCCGTTCATCGGCATCAAGCTGATCGACCTGCTCCTGGTGGCCTTGCACCTGGTGTAATTATTTAGTTTCGTTGCGAGGAGGGCAAAGCCCGAAGAAGCAATCTCCCATTTTGGGAGGGATTGCTTCACTCGCCAGGAACGCTCGCTCGCAACGACGCAAATCGAATTAGGAGATCTTCTATGAAACAGACCCGTTTTTCCCTCACTCTCCGCTATCTCCGGAACAGCCTGCTGGCCGTTATCATGGTCGCTGCCACCACCATTCCATTAGTGCTGATCGGGCGTGCCACACTGGGCGAAGCTGTGATCGCCCTGGTCTATCTGGTGCCGGTGACGTGGAGCGCCAACCGCTGGGGTCAACTGCCCGGCATCAGCGCCGCCCTGACTGCCGCACTGGCATTTGATTTCCTTTTTACCACGCCTTTTTATACTTTCGTGGTGGATCGCCTGGAAGACTGGCTGATCCTGGCTATCTTCCTGGGCGTTGCCATTTGGGTGGTTGAACGCATCCAGGCCAGCCTGTCCAAAGCCCGTGAGGCGGTATTCATGTATGAAATGAGTGCCGCCATCTGCGGCCAGCGCACGCCGGAAGCCGTCGCGTATGCGGTTGCCAGGGAGATCCAGCAGTTATTTCAGGCCATGCTGGTCAATGTAACATTTCATCCGGACCAGCAGTCACCCGCTCTGGTTATCAGCCAGCCGGATGATGTAACAATGAAAGTCCATCCCGACCGCCTGCTGCCGATCGTCAATTCCTGGGGCCTGGTTGGGGAGATCCAGATCTGGAGTGGCCTGTACTCGGAATTGCCGTCCGAGGAAAGCCGGTTGTTGCAGAATTTTTCCCTGCAGACCGCCCGTGCCTTTGAACGCACCTACCAGGCTGGGATCGAAAAACAAATCAATGGCACGCTGTCCAAGACGCCTGCCCAAAAGTAGAAGGAAAAAATGCGCGCTCAAATTCGTCCGGCCTTGATGGCCTTGCTTATTTTTACAGTCCTGACCGGCCTGGTCTACCCACTGGTGGTAACCGGGATCGCCCAGCTTGTTTTCCCGCGCCAGGCCAATGGCAGCCTGATCGTCCAAAATGGCAAGGTTGCCGGCTCGAGCCTGATCGGCCAGCCATTCGACGACCCGAAATATTTCTGGGGACGCCTTTCAGCCACCGGACTGTATCCTTACAACGCCGCAGCTTCTTCAGGTTCCAATTACGGACCGACCAACCCTGCTCTGTTTGACGAAGTCAAGGGCCGCATCGCTGCATTGAAGACCGCCGATCCGTCCAACACCTTGCCCATCCCGGTGGACCTGGTCACCTCCTCCGGCTCCGGCCTCGATCCGGATATCAGTATCGCTGCGGCTCTTTACCAGCTCCCGCGCGTGGCCAGGGCGCGTGGCTTGAGCGAATTGGCCGTGCGCACCCTGGTGGACAAATACACCCGGGGCCGTCAGTTGGGCTTCCTGGGCGAACCGCGTGTAAACTTCCTCGAGCTCAATCTGGCACTGGATGGAATAAAAAAGTAGTATAGTTGAAGCATGGCAAACGAACCTTCCCGCCCTGATCCCGATGCGCTTCTGGCTCAGTATCCAGGCTGAAGAGCAGCAGAGCAAACGTGGCCAATTGAAAGTTTTCCTGGGCTACGCCGCCGGGGTCGGGAAGACCTATGCCATGTTGGAAGCTGCTCACCAGCGCAGAAACGAGGGGGTGGATGTGGTGGTTGGCTACGTCGAAACCCACCAGCGCCTCGAGACCGAGGCGCTCGTCAGCGGGCTGGAGGTCATCCCGCGTGCCCGCCTTGCCTACCGCAACGTCGAATTGACCGAAATGGACATCGACGCGATTCTGAAGCGCCACCCCGGGCTGGCGCTGGTGGACGAGCTGGCCCACACCAACGCACCCGGCTCACGGCACGCCAAACGCTACCAGGACGTGGCCGAACTGCTCGAATCCGGCATCGATGTTTACACCACCCTCAACATCCAGCACATCGAAAGCTTGAACGACGTGGTCGCCCAGATCACCGGGATGAAGGTGCGTGAAACCATCCCCGATAGGGTCATTGACGATGTCAACGATATTGAGCTGGTCGACCTGCCCCCGGACGAGCTGATCAAGCGCCTGCAAGCCGGAAAAGTCTACATCCCTGACCAGGCCCAGCGCGCCATTGAGAAATTCTTCCGCAAAGGCAACTTGACCGCCCTGCGCGAACTGGCCATGCGCCGCGCCGCCGAGCGGGTGGATGTTCAGATGCGCGCTTACATGCGGACGAGTGCCATCCCGGGACCGTGGCCGGCCAGTGAGCGCCTGCTGGTCTGCATTAGTCCAAGTGCGCTGGGGGAACGCCTGATCCGCACCGCCCGCCGCCTGGCAGACGAGCTCAATGCCGAATGGTTTGCCATTTACGTGGAGACACCGGATGAAGGTCGGCTCTCTCAGGAACAACGCGACCAGGTGGCCGGTTCACTGCGGCTGGCCGAGGAGCTGGGTGCCCGCGCCGTCAGCCGGCCCGGGCAATCCGTCACTGAAGCAGTGTTGGAGTACGCCCACCGCCACAACATCACCAAGATCATCGCCGGGAAACCAAGGCAGGCGCGCTGGATTGAGTTCCTGCGCGGCTCAATGGTCGACCGCCTGATCCGCATGAGCGGGAATATCGATGTCTACGTCATCAGCAGCGAGGCCGAACCGCAGGCCCGCCAGATCGTGGAAGGCTGGCGCCCCCACCGTCCCCTGGGGCGCTATCTGCTGGGACTGCTATTGGTGGCAGGTGCCACCGGATTGAGCGCCCTGGTGGCCCCATACATCCATCCCACCAACCTGGTGGTGATCTATCTCCTAGCAGTCGTGATGGCTGCCGTGTACTTGGGCCGCGGGCCGGCCATCCTGACTTCCATCCTGGGGGTGGCGGCCTTTGATTATTTCTTCGTGCCCCCTCACCTAACCCTGGCTGTTACTGACACTGAATACCTGCTCACATTCCTTGGCCTGCTGGCCGTCGGGATCGTGATCAGCCAGTTGACCGCCACGGTGCGCGGCCAGGCCGAAGCGGTCCAGCGGCGGGAAGCCGAAACGGTTGAGCTGTACGAACTCGGCCGTGACCTGACGGTTGCTGCCAACCTGGAAGCCGTCGCCCAGGCCGCCATTGCTCATGTCGGCCAGACACTCGGCCGCCAGGTGGCTATCTTCCTTCCAGATGGAAATCGTGCCAAAGTATATGCGACCTCTCCCGGGCTGAGCATATCGGACAACGACCTGGCTGTGGCAGATTGGACACTCGAACATGGCCAGGTGGCGGGGCACGCCACCGAAACCCTGCCTGAAGCCGCCATGCGCTACCAGCCGCTCAAGACCACCCGTGGCGTGGTGGGTGTTTTGGGCGTCAAACCGGTCGATCCGGCCCGTCACTTGACGCGTGAACACTTACGTACCCTGGATGCGTTCGCCAACCAGATCGGCCTCGCCATCGAGCGCGCTAGCCTGGCCGAACAGGCCCGCCAGGCCGAGCTACTGGAAGTGACTGATAAACTGCAGACCGCCCTGCTCAACTCCATCTCGCATGACCTGCGCACACCCCTGGTCTCCATCACCGGCGCGCTGAGCAGCTTGGCAAACGACCAAATCCACCTGGATGAATCCGCCCGGCGCAGCCTGATCGAGACTGCCAGTGAGGAAGCCGACCGACTCAACCGGTTGGTTGGCAATTTACTGGATATGACCCGCTTGGAATCGGGGGCGATGCGATTTAAGAAGGAAACCTGTGATATCCAGGATGTAGTTGGTTCGGCGCTGGAAGAATTGGGGCAACGTCTTGGTAACCGTACCATCAAGGTCGAGATCCCGGAAGATATACCCTTGGTCCAGCTTGATTTTGTCCTGATCGAACGCGTCCTGGTAAATGTAATTGATAATGCCATGAAGTATTCCCCGATCGGATACCCCCATCGAGATCACCGCCCACACCGCCGGTGCCTTCTTGGAAATCGAGGTGGCCGACCGGGGAACGGGCATCCCACCGGAGGATTTGACCCGCATCTTTGACAAATTCTACCGCGTCCAACGACCTGATAACGTCAGCGGTACCGGTCTGGGGTTGTCCATCAGCAAAGGCATCGTCCAGGCGCAGGGTGGGTTTATTGGCGCCGAGAACCGGGAAGGCGGGGGTACAATTATCACCATATCACTCCCTTTGCAGTGACCGAAATGGCTGATACCGATTTACGCGTATTGGTGGTGGATGACGAGCGGTCGATCCGCCGTTTTCTGAAGGCTTCCCTTGGCAGCCAGTTCTTCATCCTGGAAGCTACCACGGGGGAGGAAGCCCTCAGCGCGGCTGCCAGCGAACATCCCGATATTATCATCCTGGATCTGGGGCTGCCCGACATGGACGGGGTGGAGGTCACGCGTCGCCTGCGCGAATGGACGCAAATTCCCATCATCATCGTCTCAGTGCGTGAACAGGAGAAAGATAAGATCGCCGCCCTGGACGCAGGTGCGGATGATTACCTGACCAAGCCCTTCGGCGTCGGGGAGCTGATGGCTCGCCTGCGGGTGGCTCTCCGCCGTTCCGCCCTGACAGATAATGAGCCGGTCTTCACCACTGGCGATCTGGTTGTGGACCTGAACCAGCGCGAAGTACGGAGGAATGAACAAGCCATCTCACTGACGCCGACTGAATACGATCTGCTGCGAATCCTGATCAAGCACGCCGGGAAGGTATTGACACACGACCAATTGCTGAGGGCGGTCTGGGGGACCGCCTATGAAAGCGAAACCCACATGCTCCAGGTGAATATCAGCAACCTGCGCCGGAAGATCGAGGCGGATCCGGCGCGGCCCATCTATATCGTTACTGAACCGGGGGTTGGTTACAGGTTGAAGATCGTCTGAATCAATCTCGGAAGCGTTCGAGAAAGGCTGGTGGGAGGCTTTCCCACATCAGTTATTGGAAATAATTTGGAAGGCTGCGTTCCTCTCGCAGCCTTCTCTTCTTTCACGGGGGAGGTATTGCCTGGATGCCCATCTTCTTGACACTTTCTTGATGCAATTCCTGCCATTCTTGTCATCGGCTTGATGATTCTCTATATACAATCCAGTCCGTTGTCTTGACACGGTCTTGACACATTTGGACAATCTATTGTTATGGGCTTGACGTGTTTGTCTGAAAATTCCACCCGGATCGAATTAAATTCATTCGGGATGGGAGACATTTATATGAAGGAAAAGAAAAAGCGGTCGATAAGTATAAAAGTCGTCATTCAAGCTCTGCCAATTGCAGCCGCAGCCGGGTCTGTATTCCTACCCTTGCAACGGTTTGGGCAGCAACTTGCGATACTGATCGTGCTGTTGTGGATTCAAGCCTTCTTTATCATCGAATGTTTCGTGATCAACAAATGAGTTGAATTTGATGGATGAAAATAAACTGCGTCTCCTGGTGGTGGACGATGAACGTCCCATCCGGAAATTCCTGAATGCTTCCCTGAGTGGAGCATATACTGTCCTGGAAGCGGCTACAGGGGCAGAAGCCTTGGCCCTAACCGTGTCCGGTCGTCCTGATGCGATCCTGCTGGATCTTGGACTGCCCGATATGGACGGGGTGGACCTGACCCGGCGCCTGCGTGAGTGGACCCAGATCCCGATCATTGTGATCTCGGTCCGCGATCATGAAGATGACAAAATCACCGCCCTGGATGCCGGCGCCGATGACTATCTCACCAAGCCCTTCGGGGTGGGAGAATTGATGGCCCGCCTGCGGGTGGCACTCCGCCGTGCCGCCGCTCCCGAGAGCGAGCCTGTTTATCAGGCCGATCAGTTACTCGTGGATCTGACCCGACGGGAGGTAATCGTCGAAGGCCGGATCACCAACCTGACACCCACGGAATACGACATCCTGCGCGTGTTGATCCAGAATGCCGGGAAAGTCCTCACCCACCAGCAGCTCATCCATCTGGTCTGGGGCAATAATTATGAGGCCGATTCCCATCTCCTGCGGGTCAACATCAGCAATCTGCGCCGGAAGATTGAAACGGATCCGTCCAGGCCGCGCTTTGTCATGACCGAACCGGGCGTTGGTTACCGTCTCAAGACAGTCGAGGCTGTCAGACGTTGATCCGGAAAAGAAAACGCTGACAACATTACAGAAAAGGGTATCATGTTCTTCTCTATTGCTCTACTTATTGTGATTATCTTCCTGGCATTCAAAGCTGCTCCCATCGAAAAGAAAGAGCACGCAGCTGTCCACGGCGCCGGGCAGATTGGCCTGCTGGCGGCCATGGCTTTGTTTGGTGTGGATTATTTCACATCCTATTTCTATGCCACCGGCGAAATGATGAGCGCTTTGCATCCCTATAACCTGCAGAGATATGGCGTCATTGCTGTGGTGATCATTGCCATCGCCAACGCCGTATTCGGCTTCCTGTACATGTACTCATTGGGTGTCTTTAATGAAGGTGGAGGTTCCTATACCGCCTCGATGCGCTACCTCGCCCCCGGATTGAGCCTGGTGGTGGCGGTAGTCCTTCTCCAGGACTACATCTTCACAATCGTCGTCTCCAGTCTTTCAGGCGTTGACCAGTTACTTTCGTTGACCAATTCCTACGGCACAGTTTGGATCACCCGCGTCGGTTTGGGAGTGGCGCTCGTGACCGTGACCTGGTTCCTGACCATCCGCGGCCGAGGTGAGTCCTCCCGGGTGGTATTCACCATGCTGGGGATTTTCATCCTTTTGACCATTGCCATGACAATCGGCTTGTTCGTAGCCAGGGGCAACCATGTGGCTGCTCTTCCCTACGTGCCGGCCAAAACCACCCCCTCGCTCTGGCAGGCCATGTACCATATGCTGACTGCCTCCATGAAAGGTCTGGTGGCCCTGAGCGGTCTTGAGGCCATGTCGAATGGCATCCAATTCGTTGTCAACGAAGATTTCGCCTTGGTGAAATGGGGCAAGAAAAAACTGCCGCAATTGAAGGGTCTGTGGGGTTTCTACAGCGGTAAATCCGGGATCGGTCGGATGGTCCAGACCTCCTTCCTGTTCTATGGTGGACTCACGACCGCCTTCCTGGCTTACTTCGCCGTGCATTTCAATGCTTTTGACGGCACTGCCGGACGCTCCTTGGTTGCCAACCTGTCCTTTATCGGCTTTAGCCAGATCCCAGGTGGCATCATCCTTTACTGGGCCTATCAGATCCTGGCAGTCGGACTGCTGGCCGCCGCATCCATGACGGCCTTCCAGGACTTGCAGGCCACCGAATGGCGGGATGTGGCCATTGGCGAGATTCCGGAGATCATTGTATATCGGGATAAGCGCGGCACCTTCACCCGTTCGGTGACGATCGCATATATCGTCGTCATCATCATCACTTTCGTCATCAAGGGAAAAACGGCTCTCGGCATACCCTATTACGGGATCGGCGTGTTCATGCCGATCATGATGATGGGGTTTGCCATCCGCCGGCATATATTAAAGACTTTCCCGAAAGGTGCCAAACGTTCCTGGGGTGCCTTCGGTGCTGGGTTCGCGGCCATCCTTTCCGGCCTGGTGTTCATCGGGCAGATAGCCGGCAAATGGACCGAAGGCGGCTGGGTGGTATTGATCTCCTTCAGTGCCCTGGCGCTGACAGCCAACCTGCTACTCATCTCACCGATCGGCTTTCGCGAACCGAAGCAGATCTACCGGATCGTGCGAGAAAAGGCACGCGTACAGGGAGCCATGGCCTCTATCGTGGAATGGCAATCCCTGCGGATGCAGGAATATCGATACAATATCATCGTCTGGGTCGCCCGCTTCTTTGAGCTTTTCGGAATCCGCCGCCCGGTCCGTTATGAAGCGCCCACCCCGGCCGGGGATTACGACCACGCCCTGCATGTTGACCATCCCGGAGCGCCATCCCTGCTACAGCAATACCTCGATAACCATCCATCGGAGCCTAAATTGGGCGGCGCCCCAAAACAGACTGCGTCTGGGAACGTTGAAGGTAAACCAGACTGATCCTCTCAAACCGCATCCTAGCCGAGTTGCTTAACCGGGCAACTCGGTTTGTTTTAACCAACAGATTCTATGGGTATTTTTGCTCTTTTTGTTTTGGCATATGCTCTCCTCCGTTTATTTCCTCCCTCGATGTACTTGACAAAATCTTGACGCATTTACATCCAATCTTGACACATCCTTGACGTTCTCATGGAAAGGCAGGATAATCACTTTCTTGTCTGAAAATCAGAGAGCGGTGGAGGAATTGTTCCATCAGCACAAGTTTCAAAAGAAAAAGAGATGAACGGAAAATAATATGCTTTTCTCCATTGCACTGCTCATCGTGATCATCTTTCTGGCCTTCAAGGCCGCTCCGGTGGAAAAGAAGGAACATGTGTTGATCCATGGCGCCGGGCAGATTGGCCTGCTGGCCGCCCTGGCTTTATTTGGTGTAGATTATTTCACTTCTTATTTTTATGCCACCGGCGAAATGATGACCGCACTGCATCCTTATAACCTGCAGAGATATGCGTTCATTGCCGTGACCATTATCGCAGTCGCCAACGCAGTGTTCGGCTTCCTTTATATGTATTCCCTGGGGGTATTCAATGAAGGTGGAGGTTCGTACACCGCTTCGATGCGCTACCTGGCCCCGGGATTGAGCCTGGTGGTGGCAGTGGTTTTGATCCAGGACTATATCTTTACCATCGTGGTCTCCACGCTTTCCGGGGTGGACCAGGTGTTGTCCCTGACCAATTCCTACGGCACGCTCTGGGTTTACCGCTTTCTGATCGGGGCGGGTCTGGCAGCAATAACCTGGTGGCTGACCATTCGCGGGCGCGGGGAATCGGCGCGTGTGACCTTCACCATGCTGGGGATATTCCTGATGCTCACCATTGTCATGGTGATTGGTCTGTTCATTGCAAAAGGGAATGGCACAGCAGCCCTTCCATATACGCAGGCAAAGCCAACTCCATCCCTATGGATGGCTGCCTACCATATGCTGACCGCCTCGATGAAGGGACTGGTTGCCCTGAGCGGTTTGGAAGCCATGTCGAACGGCATCCAGTTTGTCATCAATGAAGATGTCAAGATCGTGAAATGGGGCAAGAAAAGACTGCCGGCCCTGAAAGGACTATGGGAGTTCTACAGCGGTAAATCGGGCATCGGCCGCATAGTGCAGACCTCCTTCCTGTTTTACGGCGGCTTCACCACGGCATTCCTGGCCTATTTTGCAATCCACTTTAATGCATTCGATGGTATTGCCGGACGGTCGCTGGTTGGCAACCTATCCTTCCTAGGATTCAACCAGTTGCCGGGAGGCAATATCCTGTATTGGACCTACCAAATCTTGGCCGTCGCCATGTTGGCCGCCGCCTCCATGACAGCCTTCCAGGATCTGCAGGCCACTGCCTGGCGGGATGTAGCAATCGGGGAGATCCCGGAAGTGGTGGTGTATCGTAACCCCAAAGGCACTTTCACGCGTTCAGTAACCGCAGGATTCATTGTCGCAGTCGTGATCCAATTGGTGGTACGCGGAAATACCGGCGCAGCAATACCGTATTACGGAATTGGCGTATTTATGCCGATTATGGTGATGGGATTTGCTATCCGCCAGCACATTCTGAAGACCTATCCGAAAGGTAGAAAACGTTCCTGGGGAGCCTTCGGAGCCGGGTTCGCTGGAGCGCTCTCCGGCATTGTTTTTGTCGGCCAGATTGCCGGGAAGTGGACAGAAGGTGGCTGGGTGGTATTGATCTCCTTCAGTATCCTGATTCTGGCTGCCAACCTGTTGTTGATCTCCCCGATCGGATACCGCGAACCGAAACAGATCTATCGGATCGTGCGCGATAAGGCGCGTGTCCAGGGCGCCATGGCCTCGATTGTGGAATGGCAGTCGTTGAAAATGCAGGAGTATCGTTATAATATTATTGTGTGGGTTGCACGCTTTTTCGAAGTGTTGGGCGTCCGGAGGCCACTGCGTTATGAGCCGCCTGCCCTGGCTGGTGATTACGACCATGCCTTGCACGGAGACCATCCCGAAGCACCATCCCTGCTCCAGCAATACATGGAAAGCCAGACGGAGGAACCCAGACTGGGCGGTGCACCCAGGGAAACCGCCCCGGAGGATGAAGAAGGAAAAACGGACTGAACCCAAAATGCAAAACGCCGGGACAGGAAATTCTGTCTGGGCTTTTTTTGGTCTACCGCACCGGTGCGTGGTGTTTATGCACGACGCTGGAGCTGGCTTCTACTGCCTGCCGGCGCTTCTCCGCATTTCGGAGGCCCAACAACACCAGCCAGTAGACCGTCAGGAACAGCACCACCAGGCCGGATACCTCGTAAAGGATTTTCATGGATGGCAGGGCGGTATCGGTACCGGCGTAATAACCATGCAGCGTTACACCGATATAACCGAGCAGGCTGAGAATGTGGATGGTCCGGAAGGAGCGCGTCCCGATCCGGTTGCGTAAGTAAAAGGTGACTGTGACCAGCAATATGATGTAAAAGGCGATCACGCCAACCCCTACCCAGAACGGGCGATAAGGGGAGATGAATGGCACCAGGATCTGGGCGAGCGAATAAGGCATGTAACGGTCAAAGGTCAGAACAAGCACGTGCACCAGTGTGAAAGCCACGCTAAGCAGGGAAATGAATTCGTGGAAGTCGTAGGTGAACAACCGGTCCAGCATGCCGTCCAGGTATTTACTGGTCACGGCCAACCCCAGCACGGTGGAAAACCACAGGAGCAGGTAGGCGATGATACCGGAGGCGCGTGTCACGTACCACCAGATCTGGACGCTGTCCGCCGCGAAGAGAGACCGCAAATAATTTCCTAGGTTTTGCCCGGCAGGAGTCATGGCGGCTACAGCCGCACTCAGGACAAGTCCGATTACGATAAAAGTGGCCAGGATGCTGACCAGAATCTGCCAGGTCGAATAGGTCCGGCTTTGATTGTCAGGTGGCTGCGTTGACATATGATTGCTCCAAAGTTTTCTGGCTTCCCCAGATTTTCCTCTCCTGGTCAACTGCCAGGTAGGTTAATGGTATTCCGCTGTTGCGGACTAATTCTTCCGCCTCGTGCGACCCGCCAATGAGCAGGGCCTTTGCGTAGACTTCCGCATCACAGGCATGCGGTGCAATCACCGTCACGCTGATCCATTCGGAGACCGCCGGTTCGCCTGTGCGGGGATCGATGATGTGGTGGCGGTTCCTGCCGGCCTGTTTCCAGGCCCGTTTTGTCACCGTGGAAGTTGCTATGGCACCCGGGTTGAGTTGCAGCGAGGTCAGGGCGGTCCCCGGCTGGAGTGGATCTTCCAATTCCACCGGCCACCGTTCCAGACCGTCCGGGTATCCCACCAGGAACATGTCCCCCCCGGCATCTACAACACAAGCCGTTGCCGCCTTGGAGAGGATGATGGAAGCCTGTTCAACGATCCAGCCTTTGGCGATCCCACCCAGGTCGAGCGCCATTCCGGACGGCAGCCGGATCGTCTGCTCTGATTCATCCAGGTCCATCTCGCTGAATGACGGACGTTCACTGGTCAACAGGGTTTCAAACAAAGGCGCCGGGCCCTGTTCGCGCAACACCTCCATGCTGCGGTCGTAACCGACCCGCTTCAGATCCGCAAGAATGGATGGGTCGAAAAGGCCGCGTGTCAGGTGGAAAAAGCGCCGGGCCAGGGCAATGACCGAGAACAGGTCCGGGGAAGCCTGAAACCACTTCCCTGCCGACTGGTTGAGTGCAGTCAGTTCACTTTCTTCTGAAAAGCGGCTGAAACGCCTCTCCCCTGCCAAGATGAACTGGCACGCCTGTTCAAACCCGGCTGCCAGTTCGTCAGCCCGCCCTTCGGCAGCCAGCAGAATGTCGGTGTTCATGGCACGCAGACGAATCGTTTCCATCTCAGGAACCACGTGTCCTCAATCTCGGCATACCAGTAATGGGCTGGGAATTGGTCGGGGCGTTATTCGAGAAAAAGCTCAGGCCGTTATTATTGACGTTGCTGCCGTAAGCCTGGATGGGAGGCAGTGCCGGAAGGGCTGGCGATTGAACTGTTTCCGCCTGTGTCTGGACCGGCTTGGGGGAGTGCGCCAGGATGACCCACCCGCCCAGGAAACTCAGCAAGCTGGCGATGGCGATCCAAAAGCGCAGTAATTTTCGGAATAATTTCATGGCGGTCTCCTTAATTACCGTTGACCATGATCTGGCCTTGATTGTTTATTTGGATAAGTCCGCGATTTTGTAAATAGACCAGCAATTGCTGCACCATTTGCATTTCCTGGGCAGCCTGGCTCAATTGCTGGTTATCGCTGCTGAGGGCAGCCTGGTATTGCTGATCACGGGCCTGATACTGGGCCAGTTGGGCCTGCAGTTGTGCGATCTGTGCTTGTGCCGAGTCTGCACCGGTGGAAGCACTTGCAGCTGCAGCGGTTGGAGAATTCGAGGCCGTCATGCCGTTGGGGTTACTTGCCGCATTCACGCCGACCGCCAGCATGGACAGGGCCACAACCGCCGTGATAATAAATGCCGATAGGAAGGCAACAACTTGTTTACGCATGGTATTCTCTCCTTAATTGGTTCCTGAAGAGTTTCCGGGCTGATGTGGAGGTCTTTTCCTCGATCACAGGGATTCTCACTAACCAGTAAGCTTGCTGGAGTATATATATTCAAGATGAATATAAGATGAATTATCCGAATATATTCCTCTAGTTGGATTTTTCATCTGACGGTAATGTTTGCGTGCTACAATCTACACGATCGAAAGGTACAATTCATAAAACTGGAGTGCGGATGTGCGCATTTTGCTGGTGGAAGATAATCGTCGCTTAAGCGACTCCCTGAGGATGATCCTTCAGGATGACGGCTATGCCGTGGATACCGCGTATGACGGCATCGATGGGGAGGAAGCCGGCATGATTTCCGGTTACGATGTGATCATTCTGGATATCATGTTGCCTGGGAAGAACGGTTTGGAAGTCTGCCGCGAATTGCGCAACCGCCACATCACCACCCCGATCCTGATGCTGACTGCCCGCGATGCACTGGAGGACCGTGTCGTCGGTCTTGACAGCGGCGCGGATGATTACCTGGTCAAACCTTTCGAAGTGGATGAGCTGCGCGCCCGCATCCGCGCCCTGCTGCGGCGGGAATCCTCCAGCAAATCCGGCGTCCTGCGAATCGCCGACCTGGAGCTGGATCCAGCCTCCCACACGGTCCAACGCGGCGGTCAGCCGATTGAATTGACTGCGAAGGAGTTCTCCATCCTTGAATACCTGATGCGGCATCCCAACCGCCTGATTACGCGCGAGATGGCGGAAGAGCATTTGTGGAATTACGACCACGTCGTTGCTTCCAACGTGGTGGATGTATATATCCGCCGGCTGCGACGCAAGATCGATGATCCATGTCTGTTTAAGCTGATCGAAACCGTCCGCGGCGCCGGTTACCGCATCCATGTACCAGAGGATCGATGAGCGCGCCAAGACTTTCAACGGTCCGTAATCGGATTTCCTCGATCCTTCATAGTATCCGTTTCCGGCTGGTCCTGTGGTTCACCGCCATCTTGGCGCTGGTTTTGTTTGCATTCAGTGCCTTTATCTACATAAATCAGGCCCGCGACATCCTTGGCGAATCGGAATTCCGCCTGGAACGCAAAATGGCCGCCCTCGGCGTGACATTAACCGTCACTTCGGATGGGATCCTGGTTCCTCCGGGAGTTTTGCAGGATACGGACGTGCTCCTTTTTACAAATCCAAAAGGCCAGGTACTAGCCAGCCACGGTCCCCTGCCCACTCAGGACACCCTCAACCTGGCAGCCCATGCCCGTCAGGAGTTCGAGAACCGCGGTTCACACGATAGTGTGGCTTCCTGGACGGAAAGAGCCGGCGCACCCCGTCTTAATTACATGTTCGTTACTGTCCCCATACAGAATGGTCTCGGGCAGAGCGGTCTGGTCGTTCTGGGTAGCCCAGCCGATCCGTACGACCTCGGATCCCGCCTGTTGATTACCCTGGTAGCCGGTAGCCTGCTAACCCTGATTATTGCCCTGCTCGGTGGCTACTGGCTGGCTGACCGGGCGATGCGGCCTGTCCACACCATCACCCAGGCCGCCCGCACGATCGGCGAAACCGATCTGAGCCGCCGCCTGAACATGAAGAGCAGGGATGAACTGGGAGAGCTGGCCGATACGTTCGACGGCATGCTCGGTCGTTTGCAGGCTGCCTTCGAACGCCAGCGCCAGTTCGTCGCGGACGCCAGCCATGAATTGCGCACTCCCCTGACCATCGTCAACCTGGAAACCAGCCGCACCCTGGCCTCCCCACGCAAGGCGGAAGAATACCGGGATGCCCTGGCCATCATCCACAGTGAGAACGACTTCATGACCGCCCTGGTCAACGACCTGCTGACCCTGGCCCGCATGGACGCCGGTCAGGCCGTCATGCAGAGTCTGCCAGTGGATTTAAGCGACGTGGCGCTTGAGACCATTGAACGGCTCGCCCCGCTGGCAGCTCGTAATGGCGTCCGGCTGGTTGCCGGGGACCTGCCTGAGGCACGTATCATGGGAGACCGGCAGCACTTGATCCAGATGGTCAGCAACCTGGTTGACAACGGCATCAAGTACGCTGCCGGGGAGTATAAAAAAGTCTCCATCGAAACGGGAAAGACCGTGGGAACCGCTTGGGTGCGGATTTCGGATAACGGTCCGGGGATCGCTCCTGAACACCTGCCTCACTTGTTCGACCGCTTTTACCGGATCGACAAGGCCCGCACACGTGCAGGGGTCGAGCCAGCCGAACCGCAATCTCCCAGCGGCAGCGGTCTGGGACTATCGATTGTCCAGTGGATCGTCCATTCGCATGGCGGCGAGATCAGGGTCGAGAGCCAGATCGGAAGCGGGACTACCTTCGAAGCAAGCTTCAAGGCACTTTGACCAGCCTCCATGACTACCTGGGTAGTGAAAAATCGAAACAGGCTTGTTCGGCGCGAAGCCCTTACCCAAACTTTTTTTAACGGATTATCGAAATGAGATTTTCTTTGGCAAATTTAATCTTCGGTTCATCGCAATTTCATCTTGCAGTTCTAGAATGGGAGCCAGAAGTCAGGGTTTCCTGACCGGTTAATTTCTAGGAGGTCCGTATGACAAAAAATCGAATCCTGTATCTGGCGCTGGTGATTCTACTTGCTGGCGTTGCGGCGCTCTCCGGCGCGGCCGCGGGAGGGCGCGGTGGTCTACCAGGTTATGAACCGTGTCCAGCCGGCCCGTTTGGCAGCCACTTCCCCGGTGATCGAATCGAAGACGACCAACAGCAGCAGCCAGAGCCAGCCGGCCACATTAATTGTTGATAGCACCAAGATCGAAACGACCATCACCCAGGCGGTTCAGAAGGTTGGCCCTTCGGTCGTGACCGTGGTTGGCAACGTTCCCAGCCAATTTAGCCCAATGGGGATGAGCGGCAGCGGAACCGTCAGCGGTAGCGGTGTGTTCATTTCCGACCAGGGCTACATCCTGACCAACAACCATGTAGTGGAAGGTACACAAGGAGACCTGACCATCATCTTGGCGGACGGTAGCCAGGAAAAAGCCAAAATTGTTGGGACCGATCAGTTTTCCGATATTGCCGTCTTGAAAACCACCGGAACAGTCCCGGCAGTGGCGACGCTGGGCAATTCGGATGTGCTCAATCCGGGTGAGTCGGTCATTGCAATCGGCTCGCCGCTGGGCGATTTCAAGAACACCGTGACGGCGGGTGTCGTCAGTGCCACGGGCCGGTCTATTGATACCGGTCAGGGCTATTCGATCGATAACCTCATCCAGACCGATGCGGCCATTAACCAGGGCAACTCAGGCGGACCGCTGGTCAATCTGGCCGGCGAAGTGGTCGCCATCAATACCCTCATCGTGCGCAACAGCGGCAGCGGAACGGTGGCGGAAGGTCTGGGCTTCGCCATCCCGATCAATACCGCCAAAGCGGTCGCCGAACAGCTCATTCAGAACGGTTCGATCATACATCCCTATTTGGGGATCAGTTTCCAACCCATCACCCCCGACATCGCCACGGCCTACCGCCTGCCAGCGCAATGGGGAGTATATGTCACCGATGTAGCCGCCAGCAGTCCGGCCAGCCGGGCTGGTCTGCAGCAGGGCGATATCATTACTAGCCTCGGGGGCGTCTCTCTGGACGCCACACATTCCTACATCAATACATTATTCACCTTCAAGCCCGGCGACCAGGTGACCGTGGAGTACATCCGCAACGGCAAAACCATCCAGGTGCAGGTTACCCTGGGTCGCGCAAATTCGAATTAATTACTACCATTACCAAAAAAACTTGATCAAAACGGACAGACATCCCTTGCTTTGGCAAGGGATGTCGTTCTTAACTTGATTTTCTCCTTACTCAGCAGACTGTTCGACTGACCGGATCGATTCGGTCGGTCCTGCTCACATACGCCGGACGCCTCGCCGAGCATCTGGGCAACTTTTTTTAAACTGAAGAAAGGTGACGCTTATGCTGAACGAACGTATCACCAGCTTGGGGTTCGCAACGATTATTCTCGGTATGTGTTATCCTAGAATAATGAGAAGTCATACCCTGTCAACAGTTTTCTTTTATTCATATAATATATTTGTGGTCCACTCCCCATTTCTAAATGGCCTAGGATCTTGAAGAAAATCGTTCGAGACTGATCGGTCTGAACGGATGGATGCATCGGAGGTATTTGGATGAATGACCTGAAACCGATCTCAGTGCTGACTTTCGGGGCCGGCGCAATCGGTACCTACGTTGGCGGATCGCTGGCACTGGCAGGTCACCAGGTGGTCTTTATTGAGCAACCCTCCATCGCGACCGAACTGCGTGAACACGGGCTGCGGCTGGATGTATCCATCGATAAACACAGAAGGGCGGCAGAGCCTTTAATCGTCCCTCCAACCTCTTTTGAGTGCGTTCCTTCACCGGGGGAGGCGATGCAGCGCGGGCCATTTGATGTTGCCATCTTTGCCATGAAATCCTTCGACACCGTGGCTGCCCTGGAGGAGATCAAACCTTTCGCTGACAGAATGCCGCCTGTCCTTTGCTTGCAAAATGGCGTCGACAACGAACCCGCGATCGCGGCGGTGCTCGGCTCCGACCGTGTCATTGCGGGCACCGTGACTTGTTCGGTTGCCCGCCGTGCTGCCGGTGATATCGTTCTGGAAAAGGCGCGTGGGATCGGGATCGCAACCGGGCACCCCCTCTCAGAGCGGTTGTGGGTTGTATTGAATGCGGCCTCGTTGAACGCCCATCTCTACCCACGTGCGGCAGACATGAAGTGGTCCAAGGTCTTGGCCAACCTGCCAGGGACCGCCACGGCAGCCATTGTAAATATAAGTCCGGCGGAGGTATTCGCTCATCCGGGATTGTACGATTTGGAGATGCGCATGTCCCATGAGGCGCTGGCGGTCATGGCGGCCCAGGGGATCCATCCGGTGGACTTGCCAAAATTGCCCGTGCGAGCCCTGGTGCTGGCTTTGCGCCTCCCACCTTTTCTGTCCCGTGTGGTGTTGGCTAAAGTCGTCGGTGGAGGCAGGGGCGGGAAGATGCCATCCTTCCATATCGACCTGCACGCCGGGCGCCGGAAGAGCGAAATCGAGTGGTTGCAGGGGGCTGTAGTGCGCTATGGGGAGAAGGTTGGCGTTCCAACACCTGTCAATCGGTTTCTGACCGAAACTCTTCTGGCCATGGTGCGCGGCGAAGTCCCGATCATGGAATTTTCCCATCAACCGGACAAGCTGGTCGGTCTCCTGGCAAAAGGACCCAACGCGTAAGGAGGTAATCTTGGAAAAAGAACCCTATATCCTGGCTGTTGACTTGGGCACATCGTCCCTGAAAACAGCCTTGATCTCCATATCCGGCAAGGTGGTCGGTTGGGAAGTTCAGGAAATACCCCTTTATGTTCTGCCTGACGGCGGTGCGGAACAGAAGCCATTCGACTGGTGGGAGGCTTTCATCGCAACAGCCAAACAACTCATCCAGAAAGAACTGGTGCCAGTCGAGAGCATTGTCGCAGTGTGTTGTTCAACCCAGGGGGAGTGTACCGTCCCCGTGGATGCCGAAGGCAAGGCTCTGATGAACGTGATCTCGTGGCTGGATATGCGCGGCGCCAAACATCTTCCCAAAATCATCGGCGGCTTGATCAAGGTGGCTGGCTACAATGTGTTCAAACTGCCGCGTTGGCTTAACCTGACCGGCGGCGTGCCCACGCATACCGGCACCGACCCGGCTGCGCACATGCTCTTCGTCCGCTACGAATATCCTGAAATTTATCAAAAAACATACAAGTTCCTGACGGCACTGGATTACATGAACCTGCGCCTGACCGGGGAGTTTGTTGCCACTTCCAATTCAATCCTGACCTCCTGGGTAACCGACAACCGGGACTCGCAGAATATCACCTACAATGATGGATTACTCAAGGCCTGCGGTATCGCCCCGGATAAGTTTCCGGAGCTTGTCCAATGCACCACGGTGATCGGGGATTTGAAACAGGATGTGGCCCGGGCGTTGGGATTGAATGACGGGGTCAAGGTTGTCGCCGGGGCGATCGATGTCAGCGCAGCAGCCATCGGGTCCGGAGCGGTGAACGATTTCGATGCGCATTTATACATCGGTACATCCAACTGGGTCGCCGCCCATGTGCCCTATAAAAAGACGGATCTCTCTTCCTGGATGGCCTCGGTACCCTGTGCCATTCCTGGTAAATATCTGATGATCGTCTTGCAGACGACTGCCGGCGGCAATTTGAACTACTTGCGCGACAAGATCCTGTTTCATAAGGACGAGCTGAAGAACGAAAATCATTCTCCGGATGTTTTCCAAATCTTCGACCGGATTGCAGCAAAGGTCCCACCAGGAAGCCATGGACTGATGTACATGCCGTGGATTTATGGCGAGCGTGCTCCCATTGACGACCGGAATGCGCGCGCCGCTCTGTTCAATATCTCGTTGGAAAACACGCGCGAGGATATCATCCGTGCCTTTCTGGAAGGCGTGGCACTCAACGCACGCTGGTTAATCGCACCGGCCGAGAAATTCATGGGACGCAAATTGACGCAATTAAATTTTGTCGGCGGTGGAGCAAGATCGGACGTCTGGAGCCAGATCCTGGCAGATGTGATGAATTTGAATATCCGCCAGGTGCGTGATCCCATCCAGGCCAATGCACGCGGGGCGGCGTTCATCGCCGCCGTCGGGCTGGGACATCTGGCATTCGAAGATATCCCGCAAAAGGTCGGGTTCAAGGCAACCTATTCGCCGAATCCGGAGAACCGGGGACTATACGATAAGTTGTTCGCCGAATTCGTCAAGTTTTATCATCAGAACAAAGGAAGCTATAGAAGTTTGAACAGCTAAACATCTTTACGGTTGATCGCGACGATGCCAGAATCTGCAAAGAAAGAGCATGTGCAATCGCAGCCTGACAACTGCCGAACCTTCCGTTGGGTGCTATTTTGGGAAGCCGATCCGGCTTAAAAAGGGTGATCCAATGACCGACCAACAGTATGCCATTTCTGAATATCCTGATACCGTTAAAGTTTACGCCCGGCTGAAGAACCTGCTCAACCAGCCGATCCGTCCCATCCGGCGCGAGAATATGCAGGCATATCTGAACTATTTCGAGACCCAATGCGCCCGCTCGAAAGCGTTGAACAATGAAGCCCAGAAGTTCATCCCCGGCGGGGTACAGCACAACCTGGCCTTCAACTACCCGTTCCCGATTGCCATCGAAAAGGCCGACGGCGCCTACCTGTGGGATGTGGACGGGAACCGCTACATCGACTTCCTGCAGGCTGGCGGCCCGACCGTGCTGGGCAGCAACTACGCTCCTGTGCGCGACCGGGTCATCGAGATGCTGCAGACCTGCGGACCGGTGACGGGTCTGTTCCACGAATACGAGCTCAAACTGGCGCAATTGATCAATCGGTTCATGCCGTCGGTCGAGATGTTCCGCATGCTCGGCTCCGGGACAGAGAGCGTCATGGCTGCCATCCGGGGCGCCCGGGCGTTCACGAAGAAAAGGAAGATCATCAAAGTGGGCGGGGCTTACCATGGCTGGAGCGACTCGATGGTCTACGGCCTGCACGTACCGGGGACGGGGCGGATGGAGGCCAAGGGGATCCCCATCGGCGCAACCGCCAACACGCAGGAGTTTTTCCCAAATTCCCTGGGGGCCTTGCGGGCAAGGTTGATCTTCAACCGGCTGCTGGGAGGGACGGCCGCGGTCATCGTCGAGCCGGTCGGACCGGAAAGCGGCACCCGCCCGGTTCCGTTCGACTTCAACCGCCAGGTCCGCGAGCTGTGCGACGAGTTCGGGGCGCTGCTGATCTTCGACGAAGTTGTGACCGGCTTCCGGCTCGGCATGGGCGGGGCGCAGGGCTACTTCGGGGTCAAGCCCGACCTGACCGTCTTCGGCAAATGCATCACGGGCGGTTACCCGATGGCCGGCGGCGTGGGCGGACGGGCGGAGGTGATCATGAGCTTTGCGGCCGGCATCGGCGGCTCTGGCGAACGGGCCTACATCGGCGGAACGCTCTCAGCCAATCCGCTCTCGTGCGTGGCCGGGTATTACGCCCTTCTTGAGATGGAACGCACCAACGCCCCGGTCCTGGCCGGGAAAGCCGGTGACCGCCTGACGGTCGGACTGCAGGCCATCATCGATAAGCACGGACTGCCATTCGTGGCTTTCAACCAGGGGTCCATCGTCCATCTCGAGACATCCGGTGTGATGCTGCTCGACCTGCACAACCCGCTCAGGCTGGCCAGGGAGCTCAAACCGCGCAGGAACATGATGGAAGAGATGGGCGCGGCTTACATGGCGAATGGTCTCATCACGCTGGCCGGCTCGCGCATGTACACGTCAATGGCCGATACGGACCTGGTCATCGACGAGGCGTTGAGCAAATTCGAAGGTGTATTATCGGGCGTGGAAGGTCTATAAAGGCAGAGGCAGTTTGGAACACTTTGCTGCCGCCAAAGTGACGCAGTTTCTTGGGGCTTGAAGGTTCAAGCCATATGCATGTTGGCTGCTGGTTTACGTTTGCCCGTTGGCTATTGAAGCAACTTGGCAGCCAGTTTCTTCACAGTATTCACGCCGCGCAGGGTTGATTTCACGCCAAGGGCCTTTTCAAGCACAGCATTGGAAAATGTTGATTCGCTTTGTTTCCTGCGACACAGCCAGTACACCTCGCGCTCATGGCTGGCAAGGTTGTCTATCTCCGTCCTCAACGCCATCAGCTTTTGTTTTGCCGCCTCGTCGAGCGGGCCGGAGAGAAAGGCAATATTGAATGCCGTGGCCGAATCCACCTCCGATCGTGGAAATGCCTGGTAAGCCGCAATTTTCGCCATTTCCGCAGGTTTACGAATAAATGTTGTAACTTCAAAGCCCAGCGCGTCTCTCAGCCCGGAGGTGATATTCGACTCGAGGGTTGCGGCGTCTTGGGCTGTGGTTTGGAATAGCACGTTGCCGCTGGCGAGGAATGTCTCCACTTCAGAAAAACCAAATGACTCAAAGAGTTGGCCCAAGGTTGCCATTTTGACCGTGTGACCGCCAACGTTGATTGCCCGGAGCAAGGCGACATAGCGTGACATGGCTGGAGCTTCGCTACCCCTCATAAGATGAAATTGGTGGTGAGGAAATTGGATTTGTTCTTGCGGGTGATTTCGGTGATGATGGCCTTGTTGAGCGGATCCGCCCTGGCCGCCACGAGCGTACGGATGGAAAAGACCCGCAGCGCATCCGAGACCGACAGGGTGCCCTCGGCCGAGTCCTTGCGGCCGGTGAACGGGAAGGTATCCGGACTGCGCTGGCACTGGCTGTTGAGGTTTACCCGGCAGACCTGGTTCACCAGCGGGTCGATCAGGGCTGCCAGTATATCGGGATCCTTCCCAAACAGGCTGACCTGCTGGCCGTAATTCGACTCGATGATATAGCGCATGGGTTCCTGGATGTCGTCGAACGGGACCACCGGGACAATTGGGCCAAACTGCTCCTCGGTATATAACCGCATGCCGGCTTTCACCGGATAGACCACCGCCGGGTAGAAGAAGGTCTCTGCCGTGGCGCCCCCGTTCGGATTGACAATCCGGGCACCTTGCCCGAGCGCATCCTGCAACAGGCTGCTCAAATATTTTGGTTTGTCCACTTCCGGAAGAGGTGTCAGGTTGACTCCGGGCTCCCAGGGCATTCCGATCTTCAATTGGCTGACGGCTTCCGAAAAACGCCGCAGAAATTGGTCACAGATGCTGGAATGGACGAACAGGATCTTCAGAGCCGTACAGCGCTGCCCGTTGAAGGTCAGGCTGCCAAGGATGCATTCCCGCACGGCCAGCTCGAGGTCTGCATCCGGCAGGAGGATGGCCGGGTTTTTTGCGTCCAATCCAAGCACGGTGCGGAGCCGGTGGGGTTTGGGATACTGCTGCTTGATGGTGTCAGCCACCCGGCTGGTGCCGATGAAGGCCAGCGCGTCCACTCCCCCGGAAGCCATCAAGGGACCGATGATCTCTGATCCGCTCCCGTAAATGGTATTGACAACCCCGGGCGGAAATGCCTCCCGGAAGGTTTCCAGCAGGGGGCGGAACAGCAGCACACCGAACTTGGGCGGCTTGAAAATGAGCGTATTCCCCATCAACAGGGCCGGGATGAGGGTGGTGAAGGTCTCGTTGAGCGGATAGTTGAAAGGTCCCATGCTGAGCACCACACCGAGAGGCGCCCGCCGGATCTGCCCGATGATGTCGCCCTGGATGACGAAACGTGATGACACCCGGTCCAGGTCCTTCATGGCTTCGAGCGTATCCTCGATGTAGGCGATCGTGCGATCGAATTCCTTTTCGGAGTCCTGGTAAGACTTCCCGATCTCCCACATCAACAGCCTGACCATCTCGCTTTTCTTCTGTTCCATGCGGTAGGCGAAATCCGCCAGGGCTTCAATGCGCTGCTGGACCGAGCGGGTGGGCCATTCGCCACGCCCGTGGTCATAGGCTTTGGAGGCGGCTGCCAGTGCTTCCAGCGATTCCTTCCCGGTCAGCCTGGGATGGCAGCCTATCACCACCCGGCGACAACCGGCTTCGGTCTCCACGCAGACCGGGGAAGTAACCTCATGCATCGGCCCATCCCATTGCCGCAATTCCCCATCGATCAAGTATTCGGTTTGATTGACCGGCTCGGACAGGGAATATTCCACCGGGATGGCGCCTGGCTTTGGATAAAGATTTGCGAAAATATTTCCATCATTCATAGGATATGCTCCAGTGGGATTTTTCTTCGAGTATACAACACTCGCACATTACTGCTCACTACAGCATTCGATCCTCGTATCGAAAAAAAAACGAACAGGAGGATTGAGAATTTTTAATTGGGTATTTATTCTTGAGGAACAAATGAGGAAACATGAGGATTCTCGAGAAAAAATTGGGGTATTTGATCCTCAGAAACAAAAAAAAAGGAATAAATCGTTTGAAAAAGAGTATGGAGGACAAGGGAGAGGGGACGAGTGACGAATAACATGGGACATGGAAGACTCCGGAAGAGGGCAAGTAATTAAGCATGGCAGGTGCTGCTCGAGTTGGAAGGCAAAGCCAGAAGAACCAGCGATGCCGAATATTAGCACAAATATTCTTATTTTTGGAAGAGGGAAATTCAACACGCTCCACAAAACCAAATTACAGGAACCAGACGGTAGCTTTTCTCATGGGGATACTCCCCTTTCGGGGACGTTGGCGCGAAGGCTGCCTTAGCTGCTCAGTGTTGGCCTGATCCAAGGGAGGAGGAACGGAAGGAGGCGAAAGGTGGGCAGCTACTAAAAATAGTGGAAAATTTATTATGAATTTTGAGGGAAAATCCTTAAAATAGATAAGTAGATATTGACAAGGCAAACGTTTGCCTTTATACTGCCCCATATGGCGAACGTTTGCCATTCCATATCCTATCAGCACCAGACAATTAAATGGATTGCCAAGGTAAACGGTTGTTCTGAAAAAGATGATCGTTGGAGGCGAAATTTCGAATCATTTTCGAATACAAAACAATCCACATCCCCATTTTTCATAACAACATCCAGCCATTAGAACCTCTCCCAATTTTCCGATAGATACGTAGTCTCGTGATACTTCTTATCCAAAAGAGGATCATATGAGTTCTCTTTCAGCCGAAAGATCACTTCAAAAACCCAAAAAAATCCTTTCCAGCGATAAATTGACCCCCTATCTCTTTATTCTCCCGTCACTATTGTTCCTAGGTGCGATCCTGGGCTTTCCAATTTTATACAGTATCATGATCTCTTTTCAAAAGTACACTCTTGAAACTCTGGTCTCTGGGAAAGCGCAATTTACAGGGTTTCAAAATTATATTGCCATATTGGGGAACCCCCAGCTCAAAAGCGCTCTAATACATTCATTGGTTTTTACCTTTTTCTCCATTCTTTTTCAATTTACGATCGGGCTGGGATTATCGATCCTGCTCAATAAATCTTTTCCCTTGAACAATGTGATGAGAGGCGTCTTGCTTTCGGGCTGGCAAGTCCCATCTGTTGTCACCGGAACAGTATTCTTGTGGTTGTTCAATCTGGATTATGGTTTGGTAAATTTCCTATTGACCTCAATGCGGATCGTAAGTCAACCCATCGCCTGGTTCTTCCAAACCAATACAGCCATGGTGGCTGTCATAATTGCAAATATCTGGCTTGGAATCCCCTTCAACGTAATCCTGCTTAGTGCAGGTATTGCAGGACTTCCAGAAGATGTATATGAAGCAGCAACGGTGGACGGGGCGAACGGATGGCAGAAGATTTTTTACATTACGCTTCCCTTACTCAAATCAACAATCATGGCAGTTTTGATGTTAGGGTTTATTTACACATTGCGCATATTTGACCTTATCTGGATCATGACCAAAGGAGGCCCAGGAACCGCGACCGAGGTCTTACCTACTCTTGCCTACCGACTTTCTTTTATCCATTTCAACTTTGGACAGAGCGCGGCTGTATCAGTAATCATTCTTGCAATACTTCTCATCGCTGCGGTACTGTATCTTAGATTCACATTTGGTGAGGAGAAATTATGAGCCGAAAACAGATAGAAACCTATGCAAGATTTGCCTTAGGGTTTTTCGCATGCGTGATTTATATCATTCCGTTGTTTTGGATGGTTTCGACATCGCTAAAACCCGTTGAGCAAATTTTCCAAAAGCCACCAGTGCTATTTCCATCCTCCCCGCAAGTAGATAGTTATCGCTCCATTCTGGGCTTGCATACCAACCGACCAGACCTTTATATCAACACCGTGGTTTATTTTAAAAACTCATTACTCATCGCCTCATGGACCACCCTCCTGGTGTTCATCTTCGCTATCCCGTCTGCCTATGCACTCTCCCGTTTCAAATTTCGCGGGCGCAGCGCTTACCTGCTCTTCCTGCTGGTCGCACAAATGCTGCCCAGCGTTCTGCTTGTCATTCCGCTGTTCGTGTTGTTTAAAAGGTTGGGTCTATACAGTACATATCTTAGTGTGATTCTGGCGGACACGGCCCTTGCCTTACCATTTGCAATCATCATCCTGCGAACCAGCTTTTTGCAAATTCCAGACGCGCTTGAAGAAGCAGCCTGGATCGATGGCGGTTCGCGGATCCAAGTGTTGTGGTATATCATCCTTCCCCTGGTAAGAGCAGGTTTGGTTGCCGTTGGTGTCTTCTCTTTCCTGACAGCCTGGGGCGAATTCGTCTTCGCCTTATCTTTCCTGCCAAAAACCGAGATGCAGCCAGTTTCATTAGGCATTTTCCAATTTATAGGCATGTACAAATCCAATTTCGATACCATGATGGCATTTTCAACCCTTGTGGCAATTCCAGCAGTAGTTGCATTCATGTTTTTGCAGCGCCAGTTTGTCAGTGGTCTGACAACTGGGTCTGTGAAATGAAGACTTATCTTTGAAAAGGAGGTGATGCTTGATAGTGTGTTTTTCGCTGTTCTTGATCATTCCAACCATAATCTACTGAAAGGAGAAAAGAACATGTTCAAGCAATTCAATCCGAAAAACCTGATCCTGGCAGCATTGGTGCTCGTACTCATCGCGACAGGTTGTGCAGCACCTACTGGCTACTCCAGCTGCACCAGCCACAGCCGCTCCGGCTACTGCTGCTCCGGTCATTGCTGCTCCAGCCACACGTTCCACCCACCGCCGCTCCTCCGGCTGCCGCCGAAGTCAACATGTGGACCTATTATGGTGACACTGGACCAGCTGCAGCTTGTGTAAAAACTGCCGGCGAGGACTTCAATGCGGCGCAGGCAAAGTACGTTCTGAAAATCCGGAACCTTGCTTTCACAGACTTCAACCAGCAGGTTACCACTGCGATCGCTGGTGGAGTTACACCGGATTTGATGATCGTCGACAACCCCGATAATGCGAAATATGCAGCAGCGGGCGCACTGGCTGATCTCACCGACTATGTCAAAGCCTGGGGTCAAGGTAACCAATTCCTCCCCGGCCCCTGGAACTCCACATTATGGCAAGGGAAAAATTTTGGCATCCCTCTGGGCAGCAATACTGTAGTTCTATGGATCAATACAGACATGGCCACGGCCGCCGGCCTGGATATCAAGAATCCCCCCAAGACATGGGACGATTTTGAAACCTGGGCTGCAAAAATGACCGACCAAGCCAAGGGTATATACGGCACTGCCTTGCTCGGCAAGAAAGATGAGACCGGCACATTTCTTATTCCTGCCGTGGGTACTCCAGAATGGCGGCACTCTTGCGACCCTCGATTCACCCGAATCCATTGCTGCCCTCGCTTTCTGGAAGGATTTAATCGACAAGGGTTATGCTCCCAAGACAGCCATCACGGACGGTTTTGCCGAAATCTATACCCAATTTACCACCGGAAAAGCAGCCATGATGATCAGTGGTACTTGGAATGTTAATTCCATTCCGAAGGATGCCCCGAACTTGAAGTGGGAGGTTGCCCTTCTCCCTTATACCAAGCAGGCCGCCTCTTCGCTGGGTGGTGAAAACTGGGCCATGTTCGCAGCCAGCAAGCAGAAAGATGGCGCGTGGGCTTTCCTGAAGTTCGTCACTGATCCTTCTTACGGTACCAAGCTGACCGACTGCATGGGTTATATCCCCAGCCGGAAAGACGTACTTGCCCAGGTCGCTGCCAAGTCGGCAAATGATCCCACCATGCTAGTATTCCTGAAGCAAATGGAATCTGCTGAGGCACGTGGACCATTACCCAATTGGTCTGACGTTTCAGCTTTCATTCAGGAAGCCATGCAAGAAGGAATGACCGGTCAGAAGTCTCCGGCAGATGCTATGAAAGCCGCCGCGGCCGCGATAGACCCGCTCCTTCCCAAATAGAGCAGTCGGAAACGTTCATCGGAAGAGACCCGCCTCAGAAGCACAATCGGTGCTTGCCGCACAATCTGAACATGCTTCAAAGAACCACTTCTGGAAAAACGACATGCTTCCATAGCACATAAGGACAAGGAGGTGGATGGAAAATCTCCATCCACCTCTCAAAAAACATAGCTGCGATTAGAGAAACAGACTGCGAAGCTTTGAAACCTGTTACTAGTTAGGCCCCCTCTTGATTTCCCTTCTCCTGGCCGGGCGTCCGGGGGAAGGGAAGCAAAGGAAATCCAATTGAAAAAAAGAGCCGTCCCAGAAGCACAATCGGTGTTTGCCACACAATATGACCGCACTTCGATGAACGACTCTCATAGACATTATACTTGTTTGACCAGCTTATTAGAAGATTAAGCATCGCTGCGGTAAATAAGTCATATAACCATTCTTGGATGCAGGATAAATATTATGCTAGTCACACTACATGAGTTAGCCAAAGCTGCGGGTTGTTCCGTTTCAACCGTTTCAAGGGCACTTACGAACAGTGACCATAGAGTCAATCAGGTCACCAAGGAACGTATTTTAACCCTGGCAAACCAACTCGGTTATCGCCCAAATATGACTGCACGCGGCCTCAAAACGGATAGGACCTTCACCATAGGTCTTGTTGTTTACAACATAGCAAGTCCTTTTACCCCGATCCTGATTCGCGGTATTCAGGAATATCTCAGGCAGCACAATTATTTCAGTGTCATTATCAGCACGGATTGGGATCCAGAACTGGAAAGCGAAGCAGTTCACCAACTTATCAGCCGGTCCATTGATGGGATCATTTTCGTGGAACCGTGGAGAGACGAATCCAACAAAACTCTTGATCTGGCCGATAAACCTTATGTTTTTGTTTACCGGCTCTTTAATGGGTCCTACGCCAACTCGGTGGTTTTAGACGATCGTAATGGCGCTCGCCTGGCAGTTGAACATTTGGTCAAGCTAGGACATCAACGGATTGCCTTAATTAATGGGCCGCATGATTGGAACTCATCCATAGAGCGCCTGGCGGGGTATCAAGATGTCCTGGCCCAATTTGGGATTCCCTTTGATCCGTCCCTGGTCGAGGAAGGTACCTGGGAAGTTCAAAGCAGCTATCCTGCCATAAAAAAATACTTGGGCATGCCAAATAGGCCAACGGCGATCTTTGCCGCGAACGATTTGATGGCACTAGGGGCCATCTATGCCATTCAAGATGCAGGTTTAAACGTGCCTAAAGATATTGCCATAGTTGGGTATGATGACCGCGATATTGCCAGTTTTTCCAAACCAACGATTACGACTGTCTGCCCTCCAAGCTTTGAGATGGGGAAGTTGGCAGCTCAGTTGATGGTAGACCGTCTTGAAAACCAAATTGAAATACAAGACCCCATTCGAATCCAGGGCACATTAATAATCCGCGAATCCTGTGGGGCCAAGCAGATTATAATTCCGCCTGAACACTATGTCAGTCACACCAATCCTCCAGAGCCTTTAATCCGGAGATGGAGAGGAAAGAATCAATAGGAATCAATCGTTTATGCTTACTCATGTTAAGAATCCAGGATTTGGTCCTGTGGATACATCGCAAAGCCCTTTCGCATGGTGGAAAACCATGGAATTAAAGAACGTTTCCCTAAATGAGGGTTTCTGGACTAAAAAACAAACGGTTAATAGAAAAATCAGCCTGTATTTTGGTTTTGAAATGCTTATTAAGGCTGGCAACTTTGACAACTTGCGTATTGCTGCAGGTTCAATCAAAGGTAATTACCGTGGATATGTTTTTCAAGATTCAGATATTTATAAATGGTTGGAAGCTGTGGCATGGGAGATAGGAAAGGAACCGGACAAGGAATTATCTTCAATGACAGAGCAGGCCATTTCACTGATAGCAGCCGCACAGCGTCCCAATGGCTATATAAATAGTTATGTTCAGACAAGAGAATCTCCTGAACCCTGGAAAGACCTGGATAATGGGCATGAGCTTTATTGCGCTGGACATCTGTTTCAGGCAGCAGTTGCTTTTCAACGTGCAATAGGTGATCAGCGTTTATTAAATATTGCCTGTCGTTTTGCTGACCATATTTATTCTGTTTTTGGACCGGATAAAAGACATGGGGCTTGCGGCCATCCGGAGATCGAGATGGCGCTGGTTGAGTTGTACCGGATAACGAACGAGTCACGATATTTGGATTTGGCGAAATTTTTTATTGACCAGCGTGGTCAGAAGATGATGAAAGGCCATCGATCGTATGGCCCGGAATACCACCAAGATCATATAGCAGTGCGCCAGGTTGTTGAGGCTGCTGGCCATGCAGTTCGACAATTGTACTTGGCTTCGGGAATAATAGATCTATATCTGGAAACTGGGGAACAAGCCTTAAAAGATGCCATGTCACGCCTTTCGAAAGATATTACTGAAACAAAACTATATATTACAGGGGGGTTAGGGTCCCGTTTTGATGGTGAAGCTTTTGGCGATTTTATGAACTGCCCACAGATCAGTGTTATTGTGAAACTTGTGCAGCCATAGCTAGCCTGATGTGGAATTGGAGAATGCTGCTTGCCTCCGGGGAAGGACGCTATGCAGACCAGATGGAACGTGCGCTTTACAACAATATCCTGGCAAGTCCTGCTCTGGATGGACGGCATTACTTTTACATTAATCCCTTAATGCTGCGCGAAGCCAGATATTTACGATTTTCCACGGATCTGCCATCCGGCGAGGTTTTTATTCCTGATCAACGTCCTGAATGGCATGATTGTGCCTGCTGCCCGCCTAATGTGATGCGGCTCTTTTCCTCATTTGCTCATTATCTGGCCACGCACGATACAAGAGGCATTCAAATCCATCATTTTGCACCTATGGATATTCGATATGATCTGACCGCAGAACAGCAGATCAAATTGAACATGATGACCGAATACCCCTGGCAAGGAAATATCAAGCTGCGGATTGTGGAATCTGGAAACTCCCCATGGGTATTATCCCTTCGGATACCTGAATGGAGCCACGATCCAATAATATCCATCAATGGGGAAGTAATAAATGAGCTCAGGCTTGAGAAAGGATATCTTGTCCTGGAACGGACATGGCAGGCGGAAGATATCATTGAACTCGAACTAAGGATGGAAGTGATACTCGTGGCCTCCAATCCACGCATCGACGCTACACGCGATTGTCTGGCTATCCAACGCGGCCCGATCGTTTATTGCCTGGAGGACAAGGATCAAGAAATCAAGGGCCGGCTACTGGATGTTGAGATCGACAAAGATCTGCCTCTATTGACCAGGTGGGATGGTGATCTGCTGGATGGGATAATGGTTGTTGAAGTGAGCGGCCAATTCATTGATTTTGAATCGTGGCGTGGACATCTTTACCAATCCGCTACATTACCAGTTGTGGCAATTCCCCACCCAACCCGTCTGGTTGCCATCCCTTACTACGCATGGGGCAATCGGATAATCGGTGGAATGCGAATTTGGATTCCGAATAAATCGATAATGAAGAGGTGAAGGCCTTCAATATGTCTAAATTCTTAAATAAGAATAACAGTTTATATAGTTCCCTGAATAATGAAACTATTATATTGGAACCCTGGGGCCGGAATGGCATCCGTGTTCGGTGCACACAGGCCAGGGAAATCAAAGAAGAGTGGGTAAATGCTCTAATCAACAAGGGTGATTATCAGGCTGATATAGAATTTCACGTAAATGGGGCAAGTATTCAGAATGGGGCGATAAAAGTCAATATTAGTTCCAAAGGCGAATTATCATTTATCAATGTTAATGACGGAAGAGAATTACTAAAAGAAAAACCAATTCATTTGATATCGATCCCAGCCAGAGCCTACAGGGACCTCAAAGGGGATTTATTCCATATCGATTGTTGTTTTGAAGCCTATGATGATGAACATATCTATGGACTGGGACAACATCAACATGGTCGATTGGATCAAAAGGGATGCGTGATTGAGCTTATCCAGCGTAATACCGAAGTCAGCATTCCTTTTTTACTCTCAAGCAGAGGCTATGGATTTCTTTGGAATAACCCTGCTGTCGGGCGGGTAGAGCTTGGCTCGAATGCAACCCGGTGGGTTGCCGAAGCCACGCCTCAAATCGATTACTGGATTACTACAGGTAAAGATCCTGCAGAGATCTTATCCAATTATGCTGATGTCACCGGACATGCTCCCGCGTTCCCTGAATGGGCGTCTGGATTTTGGCAAAGTAAATTGCGTTATGCAAGCCAGAAAGAATTGGAGTCTGTTGCCAGGCAATATCACAGGCGTAATTTACCCTTATCCGTGATCGTTATAGACTTTTTCCATTGGACACGACATGGAGAATGGCAATTTGATCCGCAATACTGGCCTGACCCTGCGGGGATGGTTGAAAGATTAGAAAATCTTGGAATTAAGGTGATGGTGTCTATCTGGCCTACAGTCAGCCGCTTATCCAAAAACTATCCAGAGATGTGGAATAGGAAATTTATTATTCGAAACAAATTGGGTTCTGCTGCTCAAATGTATTTTGTGGATAATCATGCTGAAGATGGGATTTATCTTCATTATTACGACGCCACACACCCAGGTGCAAGGAAATTTATCTGGGAAAAGGTGAAAAAAGGATATTACCAATATGGAATAAAGATATTCTGGTTGGATGCCTGCGAACCAGAAATGCTTCCTTTTATGCCAGAAAATCTGCGTTTTTATGCTGGAGATGGGGAGGCCGTAGCTAACAGTTATCCACTCGATCATGTCCGGGGATTTTATGAAGGTATGTTGGCAGAAGGCGAAAAGACGCCTTTGTTTTTATGCCGTTCGGCATGGGCGGGCAGCCAGCGTTATGGTGCAGCAGTCTGGTCCGGAGATGTAATGTCGACTTTTTCAACCTTGCGAGCCCAGATTAAAGCAGGTTTGAATATAGGCATAAGCGGGATTCCCTGGTGGACTGCCGACATTGGTGGTTTCCGTGGAGGAGATCCTACATCGCCATATTTCCAGCAGTTAATAATTCGCTGGTTCCAATTTGGAGCTTTCTGCCCTATTTTTCGTTTACATGGCCACCGAATGCCCAATAAAGATGATTTTAATGGTGCACCGAACGAGGTTTGGTCTTTTGGTGCTCTTGCTTACGAAATCATCCAAAAATATATGGCTCTCCGTGAACGATTGCGGCCTTATATTATGGAGCAGATGGCGAAGACATCCAAAACGGGGATTTCGCCAATGCATCCTCTTTTTGTTGATTTTCCATCCGATCCTGTTTGTTATCAGATTGATGATGAATATATGTTTGGAGCGGATTTGTTGGTAGCGCCTGTTTTAGATGCCGATATCAGTATGAGAGAAGTATATTTGCCCGCCAATAGCACTTGGAAAGATGCCTGGACAGATCAGGTTTTCGAAGGGGGACAATGGCTTTCTGTCGAAGCGCCTTTAGACAGGATCCCATTATTTTTGAATGGTGAAACAAAGCTTCCAATCAGAGAATAATATAATGAGGTGCGAGTGCTTTGTTGCAAAGATGGATGACATCTGACATTAGACTGCTGTAAAGCCTCTCGTTAATGTCCAGCATAGTTATAGATAAAAACATGAGATTGCGCGCATATGCATGCGGCATTAGCGCAGCCAATAATATAAAAATATAAACCATAACTCGGTTTATCTAAATCCGTTCGATGCTCACCCGTTCTGATTCGATGACGAACTCCCAATGGCCCAAATTCCCGAAATCGTAGACCAGTTCCAGGCGGGTTGGGGTCCGTTCAACGGATTCGAGCTTCATGGGGCGTTCCGGGCCAAAGGTGATCAGATCCTTATCCCAATCGCCCTGTTCCTGCGGATTGTAATCTTTTGGAGGGTCATACAGGCGCTGGATGCCGGTCTCATCCAACAGCAGGCGCAGGATGGCTTCCGGCGCGTCCATCGTCCACAACAGGCTGGCGGTAGCCTGTTCTTCCACCGCTTTTATGCGTTCTTCTTCGTCCAATTCCCACTGTACGGGCGACCAGATGGCGGGGATATCATCTACATACAGGGTTTGAGGATCAATGGCAGATGGCATAGGTTTTCCTCCGGTGCGATTATACCCTCCACGATCACCTGCAGCAGCTTGGACGCCCCTCTCAGGGTTTCTAAAGATATAAGATTTAAACCCCACCCCCGTCCCTCCCCGTATCGGGGAAGGGAGAGATGTGCGAAAAAAGCTGCTCCGCAGCTTTTTTCGCTCATCTTGATCTAGTGTGAAGGCTTGGGATCCCCAGAGAAGTATGTTTTTGACCTTGAGAAAGCCCCTTCACCCTATCCTGCGGACAAAGAGGGTCAGAGGCAATCAAAGAGTAACATAAAACCGCGATAAACAAACGGCGGTTAGAAGGCCGCCTGGGGCTTCGTTACAGAGACGGGTAAGCCGGGAGCCTGCCCGGGCTGGAACCATCCAACGGTATCCGCAACCGCCTGGCGCGCCGACCGTGGGTGAAAACCAGGTTCACGGTTCGCCTTTGCAAGAATAAGCACTCATTCTTTTTTGAGATGTATGTGATTGAGCAATGAACAGCTCATTTATGCTACAATTTACTCACTGGAACAATTCTTATTCATCTCGCAATTTTACCAAACAGGAAAGGAGTAATGAATATGACCGGTTATGTTGGACCGATCGAAAAATTGACTGAAAGGAACCAGTATTTCCGCCAGGTGCTATTCACCGGCAAACATACCCAGCTCGTGGTGATGTGCCTGCAGAAAGGCGAGGAAATCGGCAATGAGGTGCATAGCAATGTGGACCAGTTCTTCCGGATCGAAGAAGGGGAAGCCAAATTCGTCTTGAATGGTTCGGAGGAACACATCGTCGGTGAAGGGGATGCGGTTGTCGTTCCCGCAGGCACTTACCACAACGTCATTAATATCTCCAAGACCAGCCAACTGAAGCTGTATACTCTGTATTCACCCCCCAACCATCCGGATGGAACGATCCACAAGACCAAGGCCGAAGCGGAAGCAGCCGAAGCAGCCGAGCACCATTAAAAACATTCATCTACAAAACACACACGGGTTGGAAGACTGCCCGTGTGTTTCTATTTTCCCCAGAGCATTTCTAAAGCGCGGGTGGGACCTATTCCTGGATTGGCAGGACGATGCGGATGGTCGTGCCGCGGCCCGGCTGGCTCTCAGCGGTAATCGTCCCGCCATGTGCCTCCACAAGATGCCTGGCGATCGGCAACCCCAGACCTGTGCCGCTTGAGTCGCGTGACTTGTAAAAGCGGTTGAAGATATTGGGCAAAACGTCCGGTGCAATCCCCACCCCGCTATCTTCAACAGTGACCTCAGCAAGCTTGCCTTGCTCTGATTTGACAATTTTGCAGGCCACGTGGATCGATCCAGCGCGCGGGGTATAGCGCAGGGCGTTGGCAATCAGGTTGGATATCACCTGCCGGATGCGCTCGGGGTCGAGATCGAGCAGCTGCTCACCCGCTTCCGCCTGGATCTCGAGCTTTACGCCGGCAGCATCCGCCTGGGTCCGAAAAGCGGAGACGGTCTCTCCAATCAAGACGACCAGATCGGTTGGTTCCTTTTTGAGTTGCAGGGCACCGGATTCAGCCAGCGCCAGTGTACGCAAATCGTCGACCAGGCGCGAAAGGATGCGTGCCTCTTCGAGAATGGATTTCAGGTGGGCCTCGTCGGGGGAATACACGCCATCCAAAATACCTTCCAGATTCCCCTGGATGACCGTCAACGGCGTGCGCAGTTCGTGGGTGATATCGGCCATCAGGTCGCGGCGTTGTTCTTCGGTTAATTGCAGGCGCGCCGCCATTCCATTGAAAGCACGCACCAGGGAACGCATCTCCCGCGAGCCCTGCTCCTCGATCCGCAGGGAATAATCCCCATTGGCGACACGGCCGGCGGCATCCACCAGGTCGCCAAGCGGGGCCGACATGCGCCGCAGGACACGCCCAGTCCATACCAGCGAAAGGACTGCGGCAAGAAAAAGAACGAACCCAGCCGGAATGACCCAGCGGAGCGGACCGGGGACATGGATAAGTCCCAGACCATTTGCCACCAGCCCCAGGACGACCACCAGGACGAAAAAGATCAGAAGGTTAAGCAGCGCCAGCAGACAGCCCATCCGCCTGGAAAAACGGCCGTGGCTCCTGCGCCAGTGCGGCCGTGCCGGCGGCCAGGGTTCATTTTCAGGCCACCAATGGGGTTTCCTGCGGGGAAAATGGATATGGATCGAGAAGGGATCTTCGCTATTATCCATCATTGATCAGCAAAGCGATACCCCACGCCATAGACCGTCTGGATATAGCGCGGCTCTCTCGGTTCCGGTTCGATCTTGCGGCGGATATTCTTGATATGAGCATCAATGGCGCGCTCGTACAATTCAAAGGCGACGCCATGGACCACGTCGAGCAATTGGGAACGGGTAAGAACACGTCCGGGATGCCGGGCCATGGCAACCAGCAGTTCGAATTCGGTCGGAGTCAGCTCCTCCACTTCCCGGCCCTCGGCGGTCACTCGCATACGCGGCACATCCAGGGTCAGATCCGCAACCCGGATCATTTCCGTGGTGGCATCATTGTACATTTCCATGCGCCGGAACAACACCCGGACGCGTGCCACCAGTTCCCTGGGGCTGAACGGTTTGGTGATGTAATCGTCCGCGCCCAATTCGAGGCCGATCAATTTATCCGTTTCTTCGGAACGAGCCGTCAGCATAAGGATGGGCACGTTCGAATCCTTGCGCAGGAGGCGGGTGACATCCAATCCGTCCATCTCCGGCAGGCCCAGGTCAAGAATGATCAGATCCGGTCTTTCGGAATGGGCCAGCCGCAGGGCAGACTTTCCATTGGGCGCGGTCAACACACGAAAGCCGGCACGCTCCAGGTAATCGCGCACCAGTTGAACGATTTTGGGTTCATCGTCGACGACGAGGATAGTCTTCATATCTCAATATTAGTAATAAAATCCGGCCGCGTTATTTATATCCAACGCCTGACACGTCCTTGATAATCAAGGTATGTCTGCCCGAATTTTGCAGTGAGCATTTTTTCTTCGGTTGCGATGAAAAGTTTCTCAATCAGGACTATGAAAAGCGGGATCACCAAAAAAGGCGTCAGGCTGCCCATCAGAACAGCGGCGCCCGCCAGCAGAAGCACATACCCAAGATACATCGGGTTACGACTGAGGCGAAAGATGCTCTCCGTGACCAGAGCCGTCAACTCTTCATAAGGTTTGATGGTCGTCCCGACTTTACGGAAGATACCATCTCCCATCAATGACAGGATAATTCCAGCCAACAGGAATATTACCCCAATCGCGTTCCAGGGGGAAGGAATGATTTTCAAGATGGGAAACAAAAAATGCAACGCGATCATCGCGATCAGGGAAAGATAAAAATATGTCGGCGGTAGAACCCTGGGTTTAGTCATCGGAAAACAATCCTTTCTTCTCTGGTGTATTCGCGGGCAAGCCCGAGTCTCGAAGTGAGGCTCGGGTTTGCCCAAGGGGTTCTCATTCTTTCTTTGTTTCTTCCGGTTCCCCATGCGCCCGGCGGTGCCATTCGGCGAAGAACGGTGGGACACCCTTGTCTTTCTCGTCTTGCCAATCCCAGTGCCTGCGGTGCATGTGACGCCAGCCCATCGGTCCATGCCAAAAGAGTGCCCGCATGCTGGCAAAGACCAGGCACAACAGGAACAGCGGTACCAGGCAGCCAAGCAGGCCAAATCCAAACCCAAAGAAGGGCGGCCCGTATTGCACATAAGGCATCCTGACGGACTCGCCCGCCGGGACCTGGACCTTCTGCGCAAGCCCCTGCGCCATGCCGACGTTGTAGGCGTACACGCCGATGCCTATAATGGCAGCGACCAACACCAGCGCAACCAAGACTCTCCATAATATTCTCATTTTCTTTTCTCCTTTTCAATTTTTGGTTTCATCTCAACAATAAAGGGATGGGTATCCCATTATTGAGATTCAACAATTCTGATTTCTCTTGAAATCTAAACAGGAGTATAGGGCACAATTGTGAAGTGAGTGTGAACGCACTTGGGAGAAGTCATGGAGGCGCACGGGAACCGTCCCGAAGGCCCGGGAGAAGAAAAAACCAAAAGAATGAACCTTCGGGACGGTCTTGATCAGATAAATATGAGACGCCAGATTGCTGTCTTGCCTCTCCAGCCGCTTTATGCTAGACTTTATATAAGCTTTGGAGAGCCTGGATATGGCTGAAAAAATTCTCATCATTGATGATGACATGGATACCTTGAAACTGGTCGGATTGATGCTCCAGAAACAGGCCTACAGGATCGTCGCAGCCAATAATGGCCTCCAGGGTTTGGAACGAGCGGAAACCGAAAATCCCGACCTGATCTTGTTGGATGTCATGATGTCGGGTATGGATGGATATGAGGTGGCCAAGCGCTTGCGCTCCAACCCGCTCACTGCCAATACTCCCATCCTGATGTTCTCTGCCAAAACTCAGTTGGACGATCAAGTCGGCCGGATTCGAGGCCGGCGCGGACGATTACCTGACCAAACCAACCCATCCCTCCGAACTGACCGCCCACGTAAAAGCCCTCCTGGCCCGTACTTCAAAGGGGAAAGTGTCAACTTCAGAATTAACAATGGAGAAACGTGCGTTTACCATTGGAATCCTGAGCCCGCGCGGCGGGCAGGGAGTCTCAACCGTGGCCGTCAATCTGGGAGGCGCCCTGCTCCTGGCCACCAAGACCGATGTCATCGTGGGAGAACTGCGCCCAGGGATGGGCTCCCTCGGGCCGGATCTGGGCGAGCCCGAACCCAAGGCAATGGTTCAACTCCTGTCTGGAAATACGGCGGACATGACCCGCCAGAAAGTGAAAGAAGGACTCTTTAGCCACGAAACCGGCTTGCGTCTGCTGTTCGGCTCAGTCCAACCGAAAGATACCACCCTGGCAAATGCAATAACACCCATGGAGACACTGGTCAACCGGTTAAGTTACCTGGCCCCTTATCTCGTGCTCGACCTGGGAGCCGGTCTGACACCCCTGGCCCAGAAACTGATCACTTCCTGCAATCTCCTGATTGTATTGGCGGAACCGGTGCCGAATGCTGTGGCCCATTCCAAAAAGCTCATTGACGATCTGGTCAATCTGGGTGTTCCCAAAACAATGATCATGGTTGTGGTGGTCAACCGTGTCCGCTCGGACACACAACTGATTCTTTCACAGATAGAAAGCCAGCTTGGCCAGAGCCCCGTGGTCTTCATAACCCCCGCACCCGAGCTCATCTTCCAGGCCAATCGTGTGAAGACAACCGTCATCGCCTCCAGTCCCGACAGCCTGACTGCACAACAATTCGCCAAACTGGCTTCGGCCGTGCTTAACTTTGAAAAAAAGTCATGAATGGCACCGAAAAGCGGCTTGAAAGTTACCGGCGCCTGATCGATATCGCGCACGATCTGGCTTCGACCCTCGACCTGGACATCCTGCTCAACCGCATTGTTTCTGCATCCGCCGATTTAACCGAGGCGGAGGCTGCCTCGATACTGCTTTACGATGAAAGCGCGCGTCAACTTTATTTCCAGGTCGCGACGAATCTCGACCAGCCGACCATGCGCGGTCTGGTGGTCCCACTGGAGGGAAGTATTGCCGGTTGGATCGTAACCAACTGCCACCCGGCGCGCATCCCGGATGTCAAGGACGATCCACGCCATTTTGCGAGCATCGAAAAACAGACACACGTCACCACCAGATCCCTGTTGGGTGTTCCTCTCATCACCAAGGATAAGGTTGTGGGTGTCCTGGAAGTGATCAACAAACAGGCCGGGGAATTCACGAATGATGACGAAGATTTCCTGCAGGTATTGGGCGCCCAGGCGGCAGTCGCGATTGAGAATACCCGCCTGTTCCAACAATCCGATCTGGTGGCCGAATTCGTTCATGAATTGCGCACTCCTCTGGCGTCGATTGGTACAGCGACCTACTTGCTGCTCCGCCCGGAAATGGCACAGGAACAGCGCCAGTCGATCATCAATAACATCCACAATGAGACCCTGCGTCTGAACACAATGGCATCCGCCTTCCTCGACCTGGCACGGCTGGAATCCGGGCGTGTCCAGTTTAAATTCACCTGCTTCGACCTGGTCCTCATGCTGAAAGAGTGTATTGAAACCATGCAAGGCATGGCAGACGAGTGCGAAATCGCCCTGGAACTCGAAATCCCAGCGGATTTTCCCGAAGTTGAGGCCGACCGTGAGAAGATAAAACAGGTGGTGCTCAACCTATTGAGCAACGCAATCAAATACAACTGCCCGAACGGTTTGGTGACAATCAGCGCCAGATTGGAAGGAAATGAATGGCTGCTCTCCGTTCGCGATACCGGCTCAGGCATTCCAGTCAAAGCGCTTCCGCACCTCTTCCAAAAGTTCTATCGGGTGAAGGCTACCGAAGGCAAGGTGGCCGGTACGGGTCTGGGGCTTTCCATTTGCAAACAGATCGTATCGGGACATGGCGGCACGATTGAGGTCAAATCAAAATACGGCAAGGGAGCAACTTTCACTATTCACATCCCACAACAGAAAAAATGACGGGCAGCCAATCGGCTGCCCGTCCGCTTTTTCCCGAGCCTCACGCCTGGTTCGAGCTCCCGTTATGGTTCCAGGAGCACTTTCAACTTTCCCGGCTCCTGTGCGGCTGCCATGGCCTCCAAGGCATTTGCCAGCGGATAGCGGTCTGCAATCAAAATGGTCGGGTCCACCTCCCGGTGTTCCAAAAGGCGCAGGGCGGGGGCAAACGGACCGCAACGAGAGCCGACGATGGTGATTTCATCCACCACGAACGGCGACCAGTTGACCGTCATTTCCCCACGGTAGGTGGATTTCAGCACCAACGTTCCACGCGGGCGGATTGCCAGGCGCGCCAGGTCAAAGCCGGATGGAGACCCGGTGGCTTCGACCACCACATCCCAGGCGCGCGGCTGGATTTCCTGCCCGGAAATAAGCCGTATGTGGCGGCTTTCCAACAGGGCTTTCTGACCCGGGTGGCGCGCCAGCACGCACAACTCGCATCCGGTCAACACCAACGTCTGGGCGATCAGCTGTCCCAACCGCCCGGCGCCGATCAACAGGATCCGGTCCGTGGGCTGGATGTGCACCTGTTCCTGGATCTCCAGCGCGGCTGCCAGCGGCTCGGTGAAGACCGCGGCTTCATCCGGGACGGAATCGGGGACAGTGTGCAGATTTGCCACCGGCAGCGTGAAATATTCGGCATGGACTCCATCCCGGTTTAAAATACCCAAAACGCTGCGGTTCTCGCAATGCGTGGGTCGACCATTCCGGCACTGACTGCACTCACCACAAACAGCATTGATCTCCCCAACAACGCGCTTGCCAATCCATTCCTGTTCCGGGCTTTCCATTACTTCACCAACGAATTCGTGGCCGAGTACGCCAGTGAAGGGATAATAGCCGCGCACCATCTCCAGGTCGGTACCACAGATACCGGAGAGGCGGACTTTGATCAGCGCTTCACCGGGTTTGCCTGGTTTGGGAACCTCGCGCAGGGAAAGGGATTGGTCTTCGAGCCAGAGCGATCGCATGGATAATATCACCTCGCGCCCTTGCGCCCGAACTGTTTTTCCAGCATGTCCACCGATAAGTGTATCATCGTGGGCCTCCCATGCGGACAGGTGCGCGGCGAGGCGCAGGTTTCCAGGTCTGCCAGCAGCGCGCGCTGTTCATCGGGTGAAAGCACCTGCCCGGCCTTGACCGCCAGCCGCTTGCAGACCCGCCCGGCAATTCTGGCTTCAATCTCATTCTGCAGCGGGGTTTCGTCTTCTTCGAAATCCTCCACCAGGGCGCGCAGTGCCGCGGCCGGATCGCTTTTGTCGAACAGGATCGGCATGGCGCGCACCTGAAAAGCATTCATGCCGAAGGGTTCAACATCGAAACCAAAGTGCTGAAGGACAGGCAGCTGGGCAATCAGGGTCTCAGCCGATGAACGCGGCAGGTCCACCACCACCGGGGCAAGCAGGGTTTGCGAAGGGATGTTCTTCTGCGCGTGCTGGGCCATGAGTTTTTCAAACAAAACCCGTTCGTGGGCGGCATGCTGGTCGATCAGGTACAGTCCATCCGGTCCTTCGGCGACCAGGTAAGTGGCACCGATTTGGCCGATGAGGCGCAAAAGGGGAACCATTGAGATGACAGATTGGGAGAGGCTGGTTACCGATGGTGGATTGTCTTCCACCCCCAGGCCACTGGTGACGGCTTGCGGATTGCCCAGGTCGGAAGGCTCAGCGTGCCCGAGACTCCAGGCGGGATCCACGCTGCGTGCCGGCGCGCCCCATAACGAAGAGGTCGACAGCTGGGGAACCGGGGCATATGCCAGCAATGCCCGCCGGGCGGCGCGTTGAACGAAGCTGAAGGCCTTATCCGGGCTGCGGAAGCGCACTTCTGCCTTGGCCGGATGGACATTCACATCCACTTCCTCTGGCGGCACTTGGATGAAGAGGGCCGCCAGCGGGTAACGCCCGACCATCAACAACGTGTGATAGGCCTGGAGCAGCGCCGAAGTCAGCGGGGTATCCTGCACCCAGCGCCCGTTGATAAAGAAGGTGATCTCCCTGCGGTTGGAACGCGTCAGTGCGGTGGGGCTGATGAAGCCGGTCAATTTAAAGCCTTCTTCTTCCGCTACCACATCCAGCATCTGGCGGGCCACCTCCACTCCATATAACGCCGCCAGGATGGCCCGCCGGTTGCCATCCCCGGCGGTGTGCAGAGAAGGCGTATCCCCCTCGGAAAGTCTAAAGCGCACGTCCGGGTACGCCAGGGCATAGCGTGTCAGGAGTGCGTCAATCGCCCGGCGCTCGGTGACGTCCTGCTTGAGGAACTTCAGGCGGGCCGGGACGTTGTAGAACAGATTTTCCACGCGGACCACCGTCCCAACCGGCGCACCGATCATCTCCAGTTTGCCGATGCTGCCACCTTCCACCTGCAGGCGCGCGCCGGCAGGCAAATCCGCCGTGCGCGAGGTAATCGTCATCCGGGAGACGGAGCCGATCGAGGCCAGCGCCTCGCCGCGGAAGCCCAGCGTGGCAATACGAAACAGGTCATCCGCGCAGGCCAGTTTGGAGGTGGCATGGCGCTCGACGGCCATGGTCAACTCGTCCGCAGGGATGCCGGCCCCATCATCGGCCACCTGTACCAGCGTCCGGCCGGCCGCGGCGATTTCGACGGATACGGATTTTGCACCGGCGTCCAGGGCATTTTCCACCAGTTCCTTTGCCACCGAGGCGGGACGTTCAACCACTTCGCCGGCGGCGATCTGCGAGGCAACTTCAGGGGGCAGGATTCGGATGGGCATGTCTGTATTATATACCGCTTATAATTAGCCCATGCATTTTTCCACCTTCTTCTTTGATCTCGACGAGACCCTCTATCCTCATAACAGCGGGGTTTGGGAGGCAATTGCCGGGCGAATTAACCGGTACCTGATCGAACGCATGGAATTCCAACCTGAACAGGTGGTTTCCATCCGGGAGAGATATTTCCGGGAATACGGCACGACGCTGCGCGGCCTGCAAGCCAACCACAACGTGGACATGGACGATTACCTTGCCTTTGTCCACGACGTTCCCATCAGCCGGTACCTTCACGCGAACCCGGATCTGCGCAAGGCCATCCAGGGGATGACTGTCCGGAAATTCATCTTCACCAATGCCGATACAAGCCACACCAGGCGCGTGCTCGAGGCAGTGGGACTGCAGGGATTATTCGACGGGATCATTGACGTGCATGTTATCGCCCCCTTTTGCAAGCCCATGCCGGAGGCATTTGAATTGGCGCTGAAGTTCGCCGGCAGCCCGGACCCGCACGCCTGTGTTTTGCTGGATGACCAGAGGCGTGTCACGCGGACTGCACGGCGCCTGGGCATGTACGCTGTTCTGGTGGGCGAGGCTCCTCCCGGTGACGACGCAGACGCGGCGCTATTGCATCTCACCGATTTGCCGGGGATGTTTGAGGGAAATAATTAATATATATCTTACGTGGTCCTGCTACAATTTCATGTTGTGTTAATGCGGAGGTGTTAATATCTGACACTGCCTGTTAGGAGGCTGTTATGAAGAACAATGCTTCACGTGTAGTCCTGATCATCTTTGTGGCGATCGTATTGGTAGTCGGTTCGTTCGGCAGTGGATTCGCGGCCGGACATTTCTTACCCTACAATACTTATAAATTGTTCGTTCCATTCTGGAACGCATGGGATATCGTTCACGCGGAATACGTGGACCAGCCGGTGAATGATATCAAGCTGATGCAGGGGGCGATCAGCGGGATGATGCAATCGCTGGGTGATCCCCATTCCACGTATATGAGCCCCGAGGAATATAAGTATGCAACCTCTGAGCTGGCTGGCAGTTATGCCGGAATTGGCGCGCTTGTCGACACGAGCGGACAATTGTTGACCATCACCCGGCCATTCCCCGATTCCCCGGCAGAAAAAGCCGGCCTGCAGCCAGGTGACCAGATCATCGCAGTGGACGGCAAGGATGTCACCAGTTTGGTGCCTGAAGCAGTCCATCAGATGGTGCTCGGGCCCGAAGGTACGACCGTCAAACTGACCGTCCAGCGCCCGGGTCAGACCGCACCAATTGATTTCCAAATCACACGCGCAATCATTGTCGTCCCAAGTGTTACCAGCAAGATGCTGGCCAACAATATTGCCTACATCCAGATTTTCACCTTCGGTGACACCACCGCCAAAGACTTGCATACACAATTGGCTTCCTTGATGGCTCAAAACCCGAAGGGTCTGATCCTTGACCTGCGCAATAACGGTGGGGGCTACCTGGCGACGGGCATCTCCGTAGCCTCCGAATTCATCCCCAGCGGCGTGATCGTCTCAGAAAAAGCCGGGAATGGCACCGTGACGCCCCACGAAGCCATTGCAGGGGGGCTGGCAACCAACAGCAATCTCCCGATGATCGTACTGGTAAACGCATATTCGGCTTCAGCTTCTGAAATCGTGGCTGGCGCATTGCAGGATACGGGTCGCGCCAAGCTGCTTGGCGAGACCACCTACGGGAAAGGTACCGTTCAGGACTGGGTGCCGTTGGCTGATAAACAGGGCGCAGTCCGTGTTACCGTTGCCAGATGGCTGACCCCGAATGGGCATACCATCGACAAGAAGGGTCTGACACCTGACTTTATGGTAAAAATGAGCGTGGACGATATTAAAGCCAATCTCGACCCGCAACTGGATGCGGCTGTGAAGCAACTCACGAATCCTTGACAACGTATAATAGATGGGTCTTTTTTTTCTTCGGCCGCCTGTGACGGAAAGACCCGGGAAAAAGAGGTGAAGCATGTTCTTTGACCCAACTTATCTTTTGTGTGTGGCTGCTCCAACTTTCTTGCTGATGCTCATCACGTCCATTTACGTGAAGTCAGCCTACCGGAAATGGAGCAGGATCCCGGCCAGCAGCCGGTTAACCGGCTATGAAGCCGCCCAGCGGTTGATCGCCCGTGCCGGCCTGTATGGGATCCAAATCCAGGGAGTGGCCGGAAATTTGACCGATAATTATGACCCGCGTACCAAGGTCCTGCATCTATCTCAAGACGTTGCTGGAACGGCTTCAGTTGCGTCGGTGGCAGTGGCTGCCCATGAACTCGGCCATGCGCAGCAGGATGCGCAAGGTTATTTCCCACTGCGTTTCCGGGCCGCGTTGGTACCGATGGTCAACATTGGTTCATACCTGGGCTGGATCCTGATCATCCTCGGCCTGATCCTTAGCTATGCCGGCATGGCACTGGGAGTAAATATCGCCTGGTTGGGTGTGGCAATCTTTGCGGGAGGAGCAGTCTTCGCACTGGCAACATTGCCGGTGGAATTGAATGCTTCCGCCCGCGCGCGTGTCTTGTTGTCCGAGTCCGGCATTATTTCCGGACCGGATGAGCAGCGTGGCGTCAGCAATGTGCTGAACGCGGCAGCCCTGACCTATGTCGCCGCGCTGGTAACCGCGGTACTGCAATTACTCTATTATGTTATGCTGGTTGGCGGTCTGGGACGCCGGCGCAGGTAATCTGGCCTGGTTTTGAACACATCCAACCCCTCCCGCAGACCAATGATGAGCGGGAGGGGTTGATTGAGGAATATCCAGTATAATTCCGGCATGAGAAAAATCATCATTTCGCTGGTTTTATTACTGGCGATTGTTTTCGTCATTCTCCGTTTTTCCGAACTAAAAAATATCCTGGCAGTCCTGCATCGCAGCGACTATCGCTTCCTGGTAGCTGCCATGATTATCGAGCTGATCTGGTTGTTCAATTCCGCAACCGATTACGGTTCAATATTTCGTCTTGTGGGGATAAGGGAAAAAACCCTGCACCTGGTCCTGGTGGCCACGGCTGCAAATTTCGTGAATGTGATCGCACCGAGTGTGGGGATCGGGGGTATGGCAGTCTTCATGGATGATGCCGCGCACCAAAACCATCCGACCGGAAGGGTGACAGTGGCAGGAGTGCTCTACATCCTCTTCGATTACCTGGCCTTTTTTTGTGTCCTTGCACTTGGTTTCATTGTATTGATCCGCCGCAATAATTTAAACGCAGGGGAATTGACAGCCGCCGCCATCCTGCTGGTAATTGCAGCCGGTGTGGCCTTTCTCCTTTATCTCGGCTACAGATCAGCCGAAAGGCTGGGAAATGCTCTGGCCTGGCTCTCACGGTTGATCAATCGTATTTTGCGGCCTTTCATCCACCGGGATTATTTACAGGAAGAAAGGGCGCATTACTTTGCCAATGAAGCCGCTGAAGGGATTTCCATGCTGGGCGGCAAACGCAAGGAACTGCTAGTGCCATTCCTGTATGCTTGTAATAACTTTGTCCTGTTGATCTGCGTGCTGGTATTCACCTTCCTGGCCTGGGGAACTCCTTTTTCGGTCGGTACGCTGGTGGGAGGGTTCGCCATTGCTTATCTTTTTCTGATCGTTTCGCCAACCCCCTCCGGGCTGGGAGTGGTTGAAGGCGTCATGACGATCGCACTGAACACTTTGCGGGTCGAATGGGCGGCTGCGGCGCTGATCACCCTGACCTACCGTTTCATCACTTTTTGGTTCCCGCTTGCCATAGGAGCGGTCGCATTCAAAATCTTGGGCGGCAAGCCAAAATCAGCTCAATTAGCTTGACAAACTAGAAAATTTGTTCTATAATCACTTCTGTCAGTCCCATCTTTCCAGGAGGGCCGGAAATGTTCGAGTTGCCTGAATTGATCACTCTCGCCGGACAAATTAACGAAACGATACAGGGGAAAATCATCCGGAAAGGCTCCCTAGGAAATTCACCGCATAAATTCGTCTGGTACAACCGGAAACCGGAAGAATTCACCCGTTTGACCGAGAGAAAAACCATCGGGGAGGCTTATGTTAAAGGCCGGTGGTTGTTTACTCCTCTGGAAAAGGGATATACCCTGGTGCTCGGTGAATGTGGAGGAAAGATTTTGTACCATTCCGCGGGGATGAAACTTCCTGAAAAGTATCACCTCTACCTGGGCTTTGAAGATGGTTCGGCCTTAACCACGATGACCCAAATGTGGGGGGCGATGGAGTTGTATGAATCAGGCCAGGAAAAGGAACGCAAGTATGTAAAAGATATGCGCACGACGCCCATCGATCCGGAATTCACCTTCGACTATTTCTCCTCCCTGATCGAGACCCTCTTGCTGGGTGAAAAGCGCAGTGTCAAAAGCCTGCTGACGCAGGACCAGCTCATTCCCGGCCTTGGGAATGCCATTGCCCAGGACATTATGTTCCACGCCCGCCTGCACCCGCGCCGCTCCCTGACCGACCTGAATCCCGGCCAGCGCCGAGACCTGTATATGGCCATCACAGATACTGTTCGTGAAATTATCGACAGGGGCGGGCGATATGATGAGACGGATCTGTTCGGAAGGCGGGGTGGCTATGTCCGTCTTATGGATAGTGCAGCAGCCGGCAAGCCCTGTCCCGAATGCGGCCGGACGGTCGAGAAAATGCAGTATCTAGGCGGGGCGTGTTATTTCTGTCCAAGCTGCCAGGTGTAAGGAAACCACCACCCAGAGCGCCTGCTCCCGGTCGGTGGTTTTTTGTGATTGAAATAGAATTTGGCCACCAACGGCGAATGACACTCCTACTGAGCGGTTATGAACTGCA